>JAJFKY010000010.1 GCA_021772975.1 Gammaproteobacteria bacterium | reverse complement strand
ATTGGCGAAGTGGTTCCAGCCAACACCATGCATGCCGGTGGTGACGACTTTACCTGTGCGGCAGTGACCGCGGGCAGTGCCTGCAGCAATACCAACGCGTTCAGCGTAGCGGCCAGCAATGGCATGACCCCGGGTGTAGCGGCTCTGACGTTTATTGTGACCGTGGATGATCCGATTCCGGCCAATGTCACCAGTATCGCCAACAGCGTGGTGGTTCCGAACGAATGTCCGAACGTGGGTGGCAGCAGCAATGACTGTGACGAAGACACCCCGACACCGGCTGACCTGGTGGCCGATAAGAGTGCGGCTGATGCGGGTGGCGATGGTATCGCTGATCCGGGTGAAGTGCTGACTTACACCATCAGTATTACCAACTTAGGCGGTACTGTTGCGAATGATGTCAACGTTATGGATGCAGTTGATGATCCCGCGGTGGTTGTCGACGGCGCACAGATGCTGGTGATAACCAATGCCGCTGACGTGCAGCCTGCGAGTGCAACCATCAGTGATCTACAGACTGGTATCACGTTGGATATCGCCGCGGGTGCTATCGCGACTATCAGTTACAGCGTGACGGTAGTAGACCCCATCCCTGCTAATGACATCAGTATTGATAACCTGGTGGTGGTAACCGACGAAGGCGGTATGAATGCCTGTACTCAGGCGAGCTGTACCAGTACTTTGCCGACCCCGGGCAATATTATTGTCACCAAAGCGCTGGCCAATGAAAGTGGTGCGGTAGCCAACCAGGTTGAGGATGGCGAAACATTGACCTACACCATTACCTTCGAAAATGTAGGCAGTCAGCCGGTCAGTTTCGCAGCTGGCGATATTATTGAAACAGTGCCGGTTGGCACCACGGCGGTGGGCGGTGATGACTTTGACTGTACGTCGGGTGATCCGGCTGGCACACAGTGTTTCAACAACAATCCATTTACCGTGGTTGCCAGTGATGGCATGGCCGCGGGGACAGTGGTGCTGACATTCATTGTGATCGCTGATAATCCGCTGGATAGCTCAATTGATAACATTATCAACCGCGTAATCGTGCCCAACGAGTGTAATGACCCGGATGACGATACCGGCAATGTCTGCTCAGTGAGCACACCGGCTGAACCGCAGCTAATTCCGACCAAGGCTGTCAGTGATGCCAGTGGTAACGGTATTGTCGAAGATGGCGAGGTACTGACTTATACCATCAGCATCATGAATGCCGGTAACACGGTAGCCAACGATGCAGTGGTGATGGATCCATTATCTGACCCGAATCTGGTCATCAATGGAGCACAACTGCTGAGTATCATGGGTGGCAGCGATATCATGCCGGCCAATCCTACGATCAATGATCTGCGTACCAGCGGATTTAGCATTGATATTGCTGGCGGCGAAACCATCACGGTGACCTTCACCGTACAGGCGGTTGATCCGATACCAGCCGGTGTTGCCGAGATTCTGAATCAGGCAACAGTCGATAATCTGCCAAGTTGTCCGGATGGTACGGTGTTTATCGATGGTCTGCCGGATATTAATGGCGATGGCGTGATCGACAGCAATGATGACACTAACAACGACGGTGTGGTGGACCAGCTTGATTGTGGCCCAACCAGCATACCCGTGCTCAACGTCGTGCTCAGCAAAGACATCACCGCGGTGACTCAGATCAGCGCGACGGTATTCCGGGTGAGCTACAGTCTGGTCATCAATAATCAGGGTGGTGTGGACGCAGTCTATACGCTGGAAGACCAACTGGGTTATCCGGGCGGCGCCAACCAGATTAATCTGCTTGAAGGTAATGCCAGTACCACTGATGGTGTGCTGGAACCAGGGCTGGCATCTAACGGCGGTAACTTTGTGCCGCAGAATAATACCCCGCTGCAGATATCGGATTTTGACGTGCCCTTGCCGGCCGGTGATAGCGATACCTATCGAGTCACCATTCGGGTAGCGGTTAATCCGGCTACCATCGGCGGCAGCACCAGCTGTACCGGCGGCCCCGGCAGCGGCTTCTTTAATGAAGCGGTGATGGTAGGCACTGTTGATGCCGACGCCAATGATTGCGAACCAATACCTGTCGATCAGGCAGCCATTGATCTGGAAAAGACCAACCGGCAGCTGACCGATAATGACCAGGACGGTTTTGGTGACGTGGGTGAAATTATCGAATACACCTTCGTCATCGAGAATACCGGAACCGTGGATCTGAGTGACGTACGGTTGATTGATCGACGTCTGCAGTCCCGTGATGGCACCTTCATCGGCTGTGATGTGCCCGCCGCGATTGGAGCAGGGGAGTTGATTTTGAGCAATCCACTGGCTCCGGGCGAGGTGGCGACGTGTCAGGGTGAATATACGATCACCCAACAGGATGTGGACAATCGCCGGGTAACCAATACTGCCACGGTACTGGGCGCAGGCAGTAACGGGCAGAATGTAACCTCGCGGGCATCGGCGGTGTTCAGTAACTTTAACGCAGGCGGTAAATGAGCAGGGAGAAGCACCAGTCGATAAAAGAATGCAGTTTTGGTCGACTGGTGTTACACTCTAAATATACCGTTAAATCAAGGCTTTGCTTATGAAACTTAAACATAATTATATGTTTGCCTTTGGGCTGATGCTGATGTTGCAATCAGCTACGGCGGCTACGCTTGACAGCCAGGTCGTGCTCAATAGTGCGCCAGCGGGTAATGCATACAGCTTGACTTACAGTTTGAGCAACCCGAATTCAGTTCCGGTCAATGGAATTGTGATCAACAGCAGCAGCCATCTGGACAGTTTTGTATGTGCCGGAGTGACCAGCCAGGGCAATGTATTCAGCACTTCAGCGGGCAGCCTGGCTGCTGGGGACAGCATTGCTTGTGAGGCGCAGGTTACCGCTCCGCCGGGCCTGGCTAGGTTGCCCATGGATATTGTAGCGCTGGGTACCGATGGCGCTGGCCAGAGATTTCGCAGCAAAGCCTCGCATACCCTGTTGATTGGAGGAATGCCGGCGGATGAAGCCATTGGCACGGTGTTGATTGGTGCAGTACATAACGATAATGACGGGGATTTTCTGTTTACCACCAACGATACGATTGATTATTCATTTACGGTAATCAATACCGGGGCCGCGGTATTAAACAATGTGCTGGTAGTTGATGATCTGGGTACTACCATCGTCTGCCCGTCAACCACTCTGGCTCTGGATAGCAGTTTTGTATGCAGCTCAACCTACACAGTGCCGGATGATAATTCACAGTTCGACATCACCAATGTGGCTACCTTGACCGCGGATGGAGCCAATGGCCAGACGGTTTTTGATGACGATCTGTTTGTTGCCCTGCCGCAATTATTTGAAACGGCCAGTCTGAATGCGGCCAAAGTGCCGGCGATCAGTAATGATCTGACACCGGATGGTTTTGCCAGCGTGGGTGATGAGATTACCTATTCAATCATTATCACCAATGCCAATACCGATGATATTGTGATTGATTCAATTGACGATCCATTGCCCGGCCTGAGTGCAATTGTGTGTGATGCCAACACCCAGGGTGGCATAGCGTTTGCCGGGGTCGGCAGCAATCTGCCGGCCGGTGATACCGTGATTTGTGAAGCCAGCCTGACTGTCACGCCGGCGGATCGCATGAACGGCCAGATTAACAACAATGTGAGCATTGACGGCACATCTGAATTATTCGCGCAGGTTAATGTGAATGCGGCAGCCACAGTAGTGGTGCCGTCATTCCAGATTATCGTCGAGAAGATCAGCACTGGTACGGTCGGCACTTTCGATTTCGCCTTGACCAATACTGATCCGGATAACGTCAGCATTACTACCATGACTGTGGGTACAGCGGAATCCGCACCGCCCGTGTTTGTGGAAATGCTGGGTTCGGATGCCACCATCAGCGAAACATTACCGATGTTTTTCACGCTGGTATCAGCCGATTGCATGGATGCTGCAGGCAGCACGGTGATGACCAGTCTGATGGGCACAACGTTAACCATTGACGGTGCCGACCTGAACGTCGGTAACCCGAATACCCAAAGCCCGATCACCTGCACTTTTACCAATGCAGCGGCACCGGATATCGCGGTAACCAAGACAGTGGCTGATGCGAATGGCAATGGCATGGCCGAGCCCGGTGAGCAGCTCGACTACACGATTACGCTGACCAACTCCGGTGGGGTGGCGCAAACTTATGCCATTGGAGAGATTCAGGAAACGGTGCCGGCCAACACCACGGCAGCCGGCGGTGATGATTTTGATTGTATTGCCGGTGATATGCCGGGTACGGTGTGTGATACCAATGCGCCGGTGATGGTGGCTGCCAATGACGGTGTCAATCCGGGTGTCACCACCCTGATCTTCAGTGTGGTGGTGGATGACCCGCTGGACAATGGTGTCTCTACCATCAGCAACAGTGTGACCGTGCCGGATGAATGTCCCAATGTGGGCGGTAGCGGTAATGATTGTGATGAAGACATCCCGGCCGTAGGCAATGAGCTGGATCTGGCGATTGAAAAGGTGGCCAGCCAGAACTTTGTCATGCTGGGTGATAGCTTTACCTATACCATCACGGTGACCAATATCAGTCTGGCATTGGGATCGAACGTGATCGTGACGGATAACCTGCCGGCGGTGCTGGAGTTCGTCAGCACGGACGGCTGTCAGAACGACCCGGATGGCGTCCCGGTATGTGAGTTGGGTGATCTTGGTCCCGGTGAGAGCATCAGTTATGAAATCAGCGTAAACCTGATTGCGATTCCCACCGGAGGCGTGCTGGAAAATGTGGCCACCGCCAGCAGCGATGGCGTGGATGTCGATACCAGTAATAATGTAGACGCGGCTGTGGTGGGCGTGATTGTTCCAGTGCCCGCCCTCGGCCTTACCGGTATGATTATTATGGCCTTGCTGTTCCTGCTACTGGCGTTGTTTACCGGTACCAGACTGGCCAATATCAAACTCAGAAATTAAAGCACTGACAACTCACCGGCGCGCCTGCGTCGGTGAGCTTAAGCCGGGCAGTTGCCCGGCGGGATCAGCGTCGGCGGATTAGACCGGCTTCTGGTATGCTTGACTGCCTTTCACCAAAGCCAGGCTGCAAATTATGTTTTCCCGATATTTAATACGCGCTGCGGGTGTTGCTGTTGGCGTCATCGGTACACTACTGGTGGTGAACGGTCAGGCCCAGGATGAAAAGCTTCGCTTTGAATTCAACCGGCAACCCGATGAGAAAATCACTTATCAGCAGCGTGAAATTGAGCAGGGTGATATTTTTGCCAAACTGCGGCGCAGTGACACTGGTTATCAATACGATACCGGGTCTATCGGGCTTGGCCCAAGTTCAGTCAAGCCGTTATTGCCAGGCACTGCTGCTCCTGAATTTACTGTCACCGGACTGACCGGTAATACCCTTAAAGTCAACCCCGATCAGTTGTCAAAGCCATTGGTTATCACTTTTTACCGTGGTGGCTGGTGTCCATACTGCAATCTGCATCTGGCGGAATTGCGTAAAGCTGAAAAAACATTGTTGGAGCAAGGCTTCGAGGTCTGGTTTATCAGTGCCGATAAGCCCGAGCTGCTGTATGAAAGCCTGGCGGAGCCGGATATTGGCTATAGTCTGTATTCAGACTCCAGTATGCAGGCTGCACGCAGTTTCGGAGTGGCGTATCAGGTTGAGCAGGGCGATCTAAAGGAATTCTTCAAGGGTGGCTCAAGTCTGCGCCAGGCCTCCGGTCAGGAGCACAATTACCTGCCTGTGCCGGGCACCTTTATTATTGGTACGGATGGGATAATCCATTTCCAGTATGTTAATCCAAACTATCAAACACGTTTGGATCCCGACATATTGATTGCCGCCGCAAATTCTTACAACAAATATGCCAGAAAAGCTTTAGCAGTCAATTGATGTATCAACTGCCGGTTAATGCGATATTCCGAACGGGTATCGCGATAATATTACTATGCGCGGCATGGCAGGCTGATGCACAAAATAAACGCGATCACTCACCTCGACATGGGCAGGCGCGCCAGCATGACAATGGTTTTGTGGTTTGGGATAACCGGGCAAACTCGTGGGTCAGCCCACGCCGCTTCTGGGCAAATTATGCCCGTCGCAAAGGCTCGCGCTATTGGGGTCAGTCCAAATTTTATCCGCCCTATGCAAACACCCGGGCGCATGATCTGGTGACTATCACCACCAGCGACGGAGCCTGCCTGATGGAGTTTTATCATGGTCGCTGGCGACGGGCGAATGACGTGTGGCGTTGGAATCGGCGTTTTAATAATTATGCCGGCTGCGCTTCGGTGCACCGACATCGCCGCAGCCTGTTTAAGGTTAAATAAGTTGACGCCAGTTTCCAGAGTTTATGGTGATCAGTGCGGCTGAGCTGGCCGGTTATTTTTTATACCTTATTGGCGATGCTGGGCTTTGCCGCCAATTCGGTGTTATGCCGGTTGGCATTGGCTACCGGTAGTATTGATGCGGTCAGTTTCACCACCGCGCGCGTGCTGAGTGGCGCACTGATCCTGTGGTTGATTATGTTCCGGTCGGTGTCAACAGGCACGGCTTTTTCCCCACGAATACTGCCGGCAGCGATGCTGTTTTTATATGCCGCCCTGTTCTCCTTTGCTTATTTACAACTGACTACCGCGACAGGCGCTTTAATACTGTTTGGCAGTGTGCAGATAGGCTTATTGGGCATGGCGGTCTGGCAACGGCAGCGGCAGACAGCATGGGAGTGGCTGGCTTTGATTGTTGCCAACATTGGATTTGTATGGCTGATGCTACCCGACGCTTCCCGTCCGTCAATACTATCCGCCTGTCTGATGGCCGGCGCGGGTATTGCCTGGACGATATACACCTGGGTCGGCCGCGGCAGTGTGCAGCCGGTTAAGGATACAGCGAATAATTTTATCGCGGCCTTGCCTTTGGTGATGCTATTGGCGGTGCTGTGCGGGCTGTTTAATTTTAACTGGAATATCCAGCCACAAGGTCTGTTGCTGGCGATTATTTCCGGCGCCCTGGCCTCCGGGCTGGGTTATGTCTGCTGGTACCGGGCATTGCCGTCGCTCAGCGCCAGCCAGGCCGGCATGGTGCAACTGATGGTGCCGGCACTGGCCGCTGGCGGAGGTGTGCTGGTACTGGCTGAAACTATTCCCATCCGGGTATGGATGGCGGGCGGATTGATACTCGGTGGAATTGCTATCAGCCTGGTGGGGAAAACCAGGCCAGCTGCCTAGCAGCCCCGCGAGAAAAACCAGGCCACCAGATGGCCAGAAGTGGCGTAGGCCGGAACCCAGCCGACGTTTTCTACCGCCGGTTCCGGGCCTGCACAGATCGGGCCGGAATAAAAGCCAACTTTGAGCCACAAGCGGCCATCCAGTATGCGCGTGCTTTCGATGACCACAGGCGTTTCATGTGGCTTCTGCTGCCATTCAGGTATTGTGCGTTGCCGCGCCTGGCTGCCGCCGGGTTCAGACCAGAGCCAACCGTCCCAATGCTCATTCAAATAATTCAAGCGTTGTGGTAACAGTTCTGCAACCGGATGAAAATTAAACCCGGCCTGCGCCTGAATCCATAACTCCCGTCCGGCTGGCAGGGTACGCACTGCATACCAGTCCCGGTCGCGTTGATAGACCACCGCACCAGGCTGCTGGTAAGCATATTCACGGGTTTCAAGTATTCCGGCATCCAGGCTGTCGGTAATACGCTGATAATCGCCATTGATTTTCAGATAGGCCGGCAGCGTGCCGTCAGGCTGGTCAGTGTCTTTATCAGTCAATATGCCCGGCAGCGCCAACAACCCGAGCATGGAGTTCTCGTTGAGCGCGCTGACAGGCGGTTCCAGCACTTTGTTAAAGCCATCGACACACTGGCAGTCTGCTGCATCAGGGCCGCTGCAGGCTTGCTGATATTGCTGGAAAGCGATGCTGCCATCCTGCAGTAATTCGTGATAAATAAGCTGTGCCTGTTCGACATCAAGCAGCATGTCGGAAAACAGCACACGGCCCCAGGCAACCCGCACAAACAGCAGTTTTTCATTCACCCAGCGGACTTCCGGCGAGCCTGCAGGCTCAACCAGTTGCAGGATCAACATGCCGTCATGCTCATGGTCAATCAACACTTCGGTCAGGTCTTTGCCGGGTAACTTGGAAACCCAGAAACGATAGGCCTGGTTAGGCGCCCATACCCCCGCTTGTTCCGGCTGCGAGCGGGCGCCGCTGAATAACCGGGTCCGTTCGGCCCACTCGGTGCCGGCAATCGGTTGATGATAATTTCTGGGTTGTGACCAACAGGATGGGTCGGTATGCAAGCTTGATACGGGTTCGGATTTGGCGACTGCTTCAGAGGCTGGGCTGGGTGGGGGCATCGTTTGATCGGCCGCTCCAGTTACCGGCGATGACAGTTGTTGCGTGCTCCCAAACAGGCCCTGACGATTAATATCATGGGTAAGCCGCAGATAAAGCATCAGTGCCAGCATCAATGTTATGCCAAGCAGCATAAACAGCAATGCGGACACTATCTGTCGTGGCAGCCAGCGGCCGGCCAGCACTGACAGGACAACGGCGACCAGCATGCCTGCCAGGCCGTAAGCCAGTACCACCGCGGAACCGGCCAGACCCATGCCATCGGCAACGCCGAGCGCGGCGGAAATGCTGGCGCCGGCAACAAAACCCGGCAATAACGCTGCCAATAACAAACCCCAACGCATCATCCAGCCTGCCTTTGTCTGAGTCATGAGTAATTGCAACCGTTCACGGAATAGTTTTGTCAGTCAGCCATTTGCTTAGGCAGGCTGCGGATATAAACGTCCTGTTGCGGGAACGGGATCTCGATATTTTCAGCTGCGAAGCGTTTATACACTGACATATACAGCTCGTGACTGATTTTGCCGCGTTGCACCGGTGCATCAATCCAGCACAATAGCTCGAAATCCACGCTGGAATCACCGAACCCACGCATTCGCACCCGCGGTGAAGGAGACGCGGAAATCGCTTTGAAATTATTGGCGACGTCCTCCAGGATGCTCACCACCTGATCGACATCAGTGCCGTAGGCGACGCCAACTTTAATGCGAATACGGCTCTTCTCATACGGGCCACCGCTTTCATTGATGATCTTGGCATTGGCAATAACGGCATTCGGAATAGTGATTTCCACATCGTCACGAGTCATCAGCCGGGTGCTGCGCAGCCCCACGCTGGTCACCTGACCACGCTCACCGGTGTCCAGATTAATAAAATCACCGATTTTGTAAGGTGAATCGGCAACAATAAAGACCCCGGAAAACAGGTTGGCCAATGTGTCCCGGGCGGCAAAGCCTATCGCGATACCCAGTACACCGGCGGAAGCCAGCCAGGCTGCCGGGTTGATGCCCCACAAAATCAGCAGTGCGTACGCTCCCATCCCCACCAGCAGCACAATCGATAGAATGTTAAACAGCGGGATGGTGCGCTCTTCGATGAGATTGAAGCGGCTATTGTTGCGGCCCAGTGATTCCAGCACTAACTTGCTGGCCGGCAGCAGTGTCATCAACCAGGTCATAATCACCAGCGATGCCATGATGTTGCCGAAGGTATTGTAAAACACACCGCCGGTGGTCAGCGGCCGTACCGCCAGGACCAGGAAAAACAACAGGATGGTCACAAATACCGGGCGTGACAGCATGGCAATCAGCTTATCGTCGGTGGTTGACTTGGTATGCCGGCTGAGTTGCGAGAGCGTCTTGTGCATCAACCAGACCACCACTTTGGCCGCCAGATAACCAAATATCGCGACCACCACGGAGCCGATAATCGGATACTGCGCAACGGTGTCCCAGACCGCCATCAACGGTTCAGGCAAGTACTCGCGCAGACTGTCAATGCGTTCAGTAAACTCCTTGGCGACATCAGCGGTTTGTTCGTTGTTCGCGGGCTCGTCAATAACCTGTGGATTGACCTGCTCTGAGCTATTGCCGGCGTTGCTGCTGGAATCTTGTGCCATATATTTTTAGTACTGGTGAAGCCGGTTGCAAGTTTACACTACGCGCTCGCCCTCACTGGCGGTGCATTGGCTGTAGAGCTCGCCCATTCGGCTGGTCATGGGGTAGTTACCGTCGCCTATGGGTCTGCCGTCGACGTTGGCTATCGGTACAATTTCACCCATGGTGCCGGTGCAGAATACTTCGTCGGAGCGGTATAACTCAGTCAGGGAAAGATTCTTGATCTGATGTTCGATCTGATGTTCCCGGCACAGGCGCAATACCGTGGTACGGGTAACGCCTTCCGGGCATGCATGGGTATGTGGAGTATAGACGGTGCCGGCATGTACGATAAATACGTGGGTGGCGTTAGTTTCCGCGATAAAGCCCTGATAATCAAGCATCAGCGCGTCATCCGCTCCGGCGTGATTGGCTTCGATTTTAGCCAGAATGGATTGCAGCAGATTGGCGTGATGGATTTTTGGATCAAGGCAGTCTGGCGGGAAACGCCGGATACTACTGGTGATCAGGCTCAAGCCGGATTTGTCATACACGGGTGGCTTATGTTCCGCCAGGATAATCAGAGTGGGCCCTGTTTGATTCAAACGCGGGTCCATACCGGAGGTGACTTTGACACCGCGTGACAAGGTCAGGCGAATGTGTACGCCATCAGTCATGTTGTTGGCGGCCAGAGTGCGTTTGATTTCCGCGGTGATTTTCGCGGTGCTGGGGATATCATCAAAAGCCAGTGCCTTGGCGGAGCTGTGCAAGCGGGCCAGATGCTGCTGTAAAGCGAAAATCCTTCCCTGATACAACCGCAGCCCTTCCCAGACCGCATCGCCCCCCTGCACTGCACTGTCAAATGGACTGATGGCCGCCTGGTCGCGATGCACCAGCTGTCCGTTAATATTGACCAGCAGATCGGTATTTTTTGAATCAAAAGATTGCAGCATGATAAAAACTCGGGCTAAACCTGCAAACGCTGTTCGTACAGGGTGTGATAATAGGGGTCGCAGGCCAGCTGCAGCTCCAGCAGTGTGTCGGGAAGCTCTGCCGGCCGTGCTTTATACGGCATAAAGCCGGTCGATTTTTCCACACTGGCGTACCAGTGTTTGGCCCAGATACCGTCAGTGTCACGTGGTCCGGGTGGCCAGTTGAGCATGGCCGCTGTGAACTCAACCTCCATGTGCGCGCACCAGGCTCGCAGCATGGGCTCCGGCTGGCGCAGCAAATCCACCGAATCGACCACCAGGGGCGTCATGCCGGTATGCTGCTTGATCTGTTCAAACAAATCCAGCTGCTGGGGCAGACCGGTATCAGGCAGTGCCGGCTGGGACAGTACCTGAGCCAGTGACAGCAGCATGGCAGCTGGCCGTCGGATCAGGAATACATGCTGTAACCGGTGCAGCCAATCGCCCTGCATGTGCGGCAGCAGATGATGCGCCATATGCTTTTGATAGAAAATCGGCTGATTGTCCGGGACCGGCCCGAGCAGGGTTTTTTTAACCTGCTCCCAATCGTTTTCCTGATGCGCCAGCACTTCGGCATAGCCGGGATGCTGAAGCCCGGTTTCCGCCAGATAATGCGCATAAAAAGGTTCATCAACAATCGCCGTATCACTGCGATTACCCCAGGATCGCAGCATCGCGGTAGAGATATTGCGCGGACCTGACCATACCGCCATACGCAGCGGACGGTCGCGGGAATACTTAGACATGTAAGAAAATTGTCACGATAATAGCCAAATATGCGCTTATCTGCGCCCAAATTCCGGATAATTTAATCATTAGTGTAGACATAGCCCGCTGCTTGATGCACACTTAATATATCAAGAAAATCCACAGGTGAAAGTGGCTGTCGTGGCCAGATTACTAATATTGAACGGGCCTAATCTGAATTTGCTTGGTCAACGTGAGCAGGCTATCTATGGTTCCAAAACGCTGGACGAGATCATGCTTGAATGCCAGCAGTTTGCCGGCACCTGTGAGTTTGAACTGGGTCATCTGCAGACCAACGCCGAGCATGAGCTGGTGGAGCGGATACATACGGCAGCCAGCGATGGCACCCACGGCGTGGTATTCAATCCAGCTGCGTTTACCCATACCAGTATCGCCTTGCGTGATGCGTTACTGGCGGTCGGATTACCTTTTGTCGAAGTGCATCTTTCTCAGCCGCTGGGGCGTGAAGCATTCCGGCAGCATTCTTATTTCAGTGATATTGCGATCGGCACCATAGCCGGGTTTGGCCCGGATGGTTATGTGTTGGGGTTGCAGGCGCTGATCAACTATCTGGATGGATAAAAAGTTAATATCGGACAGCTGGTGGTCAGACAATAGCTGATCAATCGGTTTGTCATTAAATAAAATCATAATATCAGGCCAGTACCAATAGCCGGCCAGTCAATTATTCGGGAATAAACATGGATATACGCAAGGTAAAAAAACTGATTGAGTTACTTGAAGACTCTAACCTGAGTGAGATTGAAATTCATGAAGGTGAAGAATCGGTTCGCCTGTCACGGCAGATGGTCTCCTCGCAGGTCGCTATGCCAGCCATGCCTCAGGCCCCGGCTGCGCCTGCACCGGCAGCACCTGCGGCTGTTGCCGACAGTGCGGACGACGAAAGCAAACTCCCGGATGGTCATGTGGTGCGCTCACCCATGGTGGGGACTTATTATTCAGCCCCCACGCCGGAGGCCGAAGCGTTTGTCAGTGTTGGTCAGCTGGTTGAGCCGGGCGATACCTTATGCATTATCGAAGCGATGAAAATGTTTAATCAGATCGAGGCGGATAAAGCCGGCAAGGTCGTCGCTGTCTTGAGTGAGAGCGGACAGCCGGTCGAATACGATCAACCACTTTTCATCATTGCCTGAGGCGATTGGTTATGGCTGCTATCGATAAAGTCCTGATCGCCAACCGGGGTGAGATTGCGTTGCGGGTGCTGCGTGCCTGCGCCGCCATGGGTATCCGCACGGTAGCGGTGCATTCAACCGCCGACCGGAATCTGAAACATGTGGCGATGGCGGATGAAGCGATTTGCATCGGCCCCCCGCCCGCCACCCAGAGTTACCTCAACATTCCGGTCATCATTGCCGCCATGGAGGTCACCAATGCCCAGGCGGTGCATCCGGGTTATGGGTTTCTGGCGGAAAATGCCGACTTTGCTGAACGCGTCGAACAAAGCGGTTTTATCTTCATCGGGCCACGTGCGGAAACCATCCGTTTAATGGGTGACAAGGTCTCCGCGATCAAAGCCATGCTGGCGGCTGGAGTACCCTGCGTGCCGGGTTCTGGTGGTCCATTGCCCGCTGACGCCGGGCAGTGCCGTCAGATTGCCGAAAAAATCGGTTATCCGGTGCTGATCAAGGCGGCAGCCGGTGGTGGTGGCCGTGGTATGCGGGTGGTGCATGATCCAGCCAAGCTGATTGATTCCATCAGTCTGACCCAACAGGAAGCGGGCAGCGCTTTCGGCGATAAAACCGTGTATATGGAAAAATACCTGGAAAACCCGCGGCATGTGGAAATTCAGGTGCTGTCCGATACCCACGGCAACGCGATACATCTGGGCGAACGCGATTGCTCCATGCAGCGACGTCACCAGAAGGTCATTGAAGAAGCTCCCGCGCCTGGTCTTACTGCTGAAGAACGCAGCCGAATCGGACAGGTCTGTACTGAAGCCTGTAACCGGATTGGCTACCGGGGTGCCGGGACTTTTGAGTTTTTGTATGAAAACGGCGAATTTTATTTCATCGAGATGAATACCCGTATTCAGGTCGAACATCCGGTCACTGAACGAATTACCGGTGTCGATCTGGTTCAGGAGCAGATTCGCATCGCAGCAGGTGAAAAACTGCGCTATGCCCAGTCTGATATACGTATTCTGGGGCATGCGGTCGAATGCCGCATCAACGCGGAGGACCCGGTCAGCTTTATGCCCTCGCCGGGCACGATTGAAGCGGTGCACACCCCCGGTGGTCCGGGCATCCGGGTGGATAGTCACATCTATGACGGTTATACCGTACCGCCACATTATGACTCGATGATCGGTAAGCTGATTGCGCATGGTCCGGACCGCGCCACAGCCATGGCCCGGATGCGGGTAGCGCTGGATGAAATGGTGGTTAACGGCATTAAAACCAATGTTGCTCTGCATCAGCGCCTGCTTAAAGATCCGGGTTTTGTGGAAGGCGGCAAGAATATTCACTACCTGGAAAAACTGCTGGCCAAAGACCAGCAGAACTGACCGCCGCCGTGGCCTGGTTGCAGGTTAATGTCAGCACGGACGGGGCGGACAGTGCCGCCATTGAAACCCAGCTGCTGGCGCTGGGGGCGCTATCGGTTACCTTCACGGATGCGGCCGACCAGCCAGTTCTGGAGCCCGATCCCAACACCCATCCGATCTGGGACCGGGTTATTGTAACCGGATTGTTTCCGGGTGAAATCGAGCCAACTGATATCCTCCTGAAGCTGACCGCCGCGGGCATTTCTCCAGCGGCCGTGAGCAGTGCGGAACTGGATGACCAGCAATGGGAAACTGTCTGGATGGATCAGTATCAGCCCATGCAGTTTGGTCAGCGTCTGTGGATTTACCCATCACATATTGAACCGCCTGTCGGCGACGGACACACCATTATCCGACTGGATCCGGGGCTGGCATTTGGTTCCGGAACCCATCCAACCACGCGCTTATGCCTGGAATGGATAGACCAAACAGAGTTGGCCGGTAAAACGGTGATTGATTATGGTTGCGGCTCGGGTATTCTGGCGATTGCCTGTGCTCTAAAAGGTGCCGGCACGGTATATGCCATCGATCATGACCCCCAGGCACTGCAGGCGACCGGTGAAAATGCGCGACTTAATGGAGTGGCCGGTCAGCTGATTATCAGTGATCCCGACAGCGCCAGGTGCGAGCCGGTGGATGTGCTGCTGGCCAATATTCTGGCTGGGCCGTTAATCGAACTGTCACTGGAGTTTTGCCGGCTTACCAGGCCATCTGGATATATCGTGCTCTCAGGCGTTTTGAATACTCAGTTAACCGAATTGAAAATCGCTTACAGTAAACTGGCCAGACTGGAGGGACACGCCAGCTGCGAGGACTGGGCCAGGCTGGTGCTGAGAAAAGATTAATTCAAGGGCTTTCAATAGTGCCCGGAGCAGGACCGCGCCTGGTTAAAACGCAGCAACAGATCGCAGGCTTGAATTTATCGCTGATGGCGATGAGGGGTTAAAACGGACCAAGCTGATGCACCAGCCTGATTAATTTGCGTTGCTTAACAGTGCTCAAGGGCTTGTGAAAATTAACCACCAGCTTATCGTGCTCGGTATCTGCAAAGCCGGCTTTCAGATCGACTGCATGCGCGCGCTCATCATCAACATAGCCGAAGAATGCCAGACATTGATCGGCATAATAGGAAAAAGCGTGTTTCAGGCCCCAATATAAAACCCCGCCGGCGGCACTGATCTGGCTGGCGTGCTGTGGCTCAACATGCTTAAACGCACGACCATCCGTCATGCCGCCGCCCACCAGGATAACCTGTTTATAGGGCAGCATGTTCAGATAGCCGAGTGGTACGTAATGGTGCTCGTGGCGTTTATAGAAGGCTATCTGGTGATGCCCGTAATCAACCCTGAAGGGCGTGTTGAACTTGCGTTCAAACAGCTCACCAATCAACTCGCGTGCTTGATTGACTTCCAGAAACACCAGACACTCCGGGCACTGGCCGGGTACCGGGTTATGTACACGGCTATGCATCACCCGACTCCGCTAAAGTTCGGCATGTTCAGGGAGCTGGTAAGATTGCCTGCGGTTAATCGCCGGAAGTTAATCAATATAGCCTGCCACCATTACTCTTTTGCCGAAGCGAATCTGTTCATAAGCGCCTTCCGGAGGCGTTAGCAGTTCAACCCGGTCAAAGCCGATTTTCTGCATAATCCAGATCAGCGTTTGTGTTGAAGGCGCCAGACAAATACCCAGTGTACTCATCTCCGGGCCATGCGTTTCGTGGCTTTCGTCAATCACCGTGAAACTGCCCATCATGGGCTTCACAAATTCATAATGACCCCAGTCAAGCTGACCGGAGATATGCGGTCCTACCTGGGTTTCGACCAGACAGACTTTTTTGCACAGCGATTTGGCTACCCGCAGCGCTCCAACCGGGTTTTCCAGGTGATAGAGCAAACCAAACATCAGTACCGTATCGAACTGGCCGTCCTGCTCGGGTGACAGCGAAAACACGTCACGCTGGGCAAATTCAATGTTGTCGTGCTGCAGCGCGCGGCAGATCAGGCGGGCGTCATCAATGTGTTCCTGCCGGGCATCGATACCGGTAACCCGGCGGTGTCCGGCGGCGGCCAGGTGATGCGAAAAAAAACCTTGATGGCAGGCCAGATCAATGGCGGTTATATCCGCGGGTGACTCACCATAATAATCTTTGAGGCAGGTTTGCAGCATTTGCAGCCGGGTGGCATGTACGGCTTGTGCTTCGGCGGGCAGATAAGAGCGGGTGCTGTCACCGGAGGGCAGATGAAAGGTATAAAACCAGTCACGCTGCTGTATCTTTTCCCACAGAGATTGGTTATCCATAATTATGATCCGGCGTAAATTTTAGAATGATGTTCAAATAGTTTGATAATTAGTCAAATGTGATTCAGAGACTTCCGACTGTGGACGGCCATTGGAATAATAATATAAAGCAATGGACTTGCGGATAACGTTATCCGGACAGTTTAAGGGCTGTGGATGACCATGGAAACTGAAGTCGGTGGTGGAAAAAATGACCATCCGATTGAATACCGGGAATATTTTTTGCTGGCAGCCGGTTAATGCCTGGTCCCATAGCTCCAGTGCCCCGCCCCATTGTTCCTGCCAGCCCTGGTTCAGGTACAGCAGCAGATTAAGGCGGCGATCCAGACCATTGCGCTGATGCTTGTTGAAGTCAGCATGAATGCCCAGTTTGCCTCCCGGCAGTGTGGCATGCAGACCGCCGCCGATAAATTCGGTATCCGGGATCAAGCCTTTAATACCGGTCAGTTGCTCCAGCCAGGCCAGAAACGAACGGGAGTTTAAGGCATATAGAAAATGCCGGATTAAAAACGAAATCCGGGCGTCCTGTCCGGTGGCATTTTTCAGCCATTCATTTTCTTTGCGGTAGGTATCCCAGCCCTGCTGGTGGCTGGCGTCGGGAAAGTCACGCGCGATGTGCTGCAGCAGTTCGCGATCAAACACATTATCCAGACAGATATGGGGAAAGGGTTGGGCGCTCTGATATTGCTGTTGCCATTTCGCCAGCCCGGCATTGAGTGTGGCATGGGGAATGAAGCTATCCTGCTCAGCGATGCGCAGCAGGCAGCGTTGCTTGTCCGTTAACAGTCTGGGTAATTTCATAGGCTCTGCATCTGACCATTGATAATCTGGATAAATGTTTCCGGGTCGCGCCAATGTTCGCCATGCACAAACCGGGGCAGGTGCCAGCGTGAGGTGTTTTCAGTTACATAGTCAGGCCGGGTAGCCAGTGCCGCCAGCATGCCGTGGTGCTGCTGAAAGCGCGGGAAATACTCATGTCCCAGATAATCGCTCACATGCCCGTAAGGATAAGCGAAAATGTCCGGACGGCGTCCGGATATTCTGGCGATGCTGGCTGCTGCATCGCGAATCTGCCGCTCTGCCCGGGCAAAGGTATCAATTGAATAAAACTGGTCACCGGTGCCCTCCGGCACGTCATCACATACCGCGTTATTGTGGTTCCAGCTGTGCGATTCAATGCTCAGGGTGCCGCTGGCTTCGGCCTGCGCCCACCAGTCATCACTCATCCAGTCCAGTCCGAATAAACAGGCGGTATCCATTTGCTGGCGTGCCTGTGGGCAGGCGATCACGAAACTGGTGGCGTGTACTGCACCGACCGTTTGCGGATAGCGGTGCTCATGCCGCTGTAAAATCGGGTACAGCCCTGGCTGCGGGCCAAACTGCGGATGTTCGATCGGCATGAAATCCGCTTTGGAGCCATCATCAAAGGTAATCACCACGGCGTTATCCGGCGCGTGCCTGTCCTGGCGGCCAAGCGCGTCGATAACCTGACGCAATGGAACCACGGTTTTGCCGTGTTCCATGATCAGTTCAAGATCGCGCGCCAGCGCCAGATGCCCGTTGCCGGCATAGTCAGGACTGGTGATGATATGCGAGTGATAGCAGAGAATCGGAACTTGCATGGTGGGTTCGCTCAGGTTCCAGTGTAGATAGGGTTAGTGGCGATCAATTGCTGCAATAACTGCTGATCTTCAGCGAAGATAGCGTGCAGCTTAGCAAGTTCCTGGGTATGAATCAGCCGCACATAATCCTCACCGTCAATGCTCATGCTGGGTACGGCGCGCTGGATGTCCGGCAGCGCCTGCCGCAGGCGCTGGTGTTTGACCCAGATACCCTGCTCGTTCCGAATCCGCTGGATGCCGGGAAACACCGGCTGTGTGACGCCGCTGAACGGGTGTTTGTCCGTAATCCCGAGAAACCGGCAGATGCTGGTCAGAATGTCATCGGCTGATGTGCTGATGGGACGGGTTTCCAGATAAATATTGCCGGCATCCAGTACCCCCAGCCAGTGGCTCAGGTGCTGTCCGTACATGCCAATCGAAACAATACCCAACTCATCCGGCGCCTCCAGAATGCCGTGGCTCAAATCCAGCTGACCCATGGCGTAATGATGCAGATAGGCCGAAACGGCGCGTGCTACCGGATCGCGCAGCAGTACGATGATCTTTAATGCCTGGCCCAGCGCCTCAATCATGCCTGACAATAGTGCTGGATTGTAATCCCGGGGGCGGATATGCCATGGTTGGTCCAGCGGTGTCAGAAAATGACTGGCCGCGGCATCCCCGATCAGTTGTCCCGGCGCTGCGCCGGCAAAGCGCTGCTGCCATGCCTGCCGGGCCTGTCCGGGATCGGGGTGCAGCAACGAAAAATATTCGTGATCCTTGTCTTCCGGCAGGTACACTTGCGGGTGCGAGGACAACTGCCGATGCAACCAGCTGGTGCCGCATTTCTGGGCGCCGACAATGAAAAAGGCTGGCAATTGATGGTCTGGCATGGGCTGATTTATTGAAACAACGAACGATACGAGATGCGGTTTATCAACATCACGCTGAACAGATTGCGAACCGAAAGCAAAGATTGTCTGACTTTGTTTGTCATACCCATGATAGTGGTGGTGCTTCCCTGGCGGTGGAGTTGGCCGTTGCTGCAAAGACTGTGTCGGCATACCTCGTGGTATGCCGGGCAGTCAGCCCGGGCTTTGGAAAACTGTAAAAAGCTGACCAGCGTTGCCGATGAAGCTCAATGGCGGGCCGATCACTGTCTGACCATTTTACTGGATCATGTCGATATCTGGCTATCCATGCTGGCGCCCTGGAAGCTGCGCGCCCAGATCAAGCGCCGGGGCGAGTTTCCTGAGACCGGCGCTTTTGTGGTGATCGGAACGCACTGGAACACCGGTTTTGCGGTGTTGCATCAGTTACGGGCAAAGGGTCACCAGGTGGTATATATTTTACGCAAACGGGAGCGTGCGGAGTTCGCCGGGCAGTTGCTGCGCTATTGGTATGTCAGTCTGCGGCGCCGGCACCTGGAGAAGCTGTTCCCCGGTAAACGTTACACCCCGGGCAGTTATCCCCGCAAAGTGATCAAGGCTTTCCAGCATGAGGGATCAGTATTGGTGCTGGCGGATGTGCCGGCGGCGCCCAACCAGCCCAGTCGGCAAATACGGCTTTTCGGTCAGCCGGTCAAGCTCAGTTCAGGGCTCGCGGAGATGGTCATCAAGCTGCGGATCCAGACCCTGTTCTTCCGGGTTATGATCGACCCGGATAGCGGGCAGCGTATTCTGGAGCTGGAATCCAAAGGCGCTTACCGGCAAGCAGACGAGCTTTATACAGATTTGCAGGACTGGTTACAGCGCAACCTGGATGAAGTACCGGGCGGCTGGTCAATGTGGCCGGTAGCCGGGCAGTTTTTTGCGGATATGGGATCCCAGGTCGGTAATAAACAACCTAATTGATTGCTCAACCAGGCGGCCTGCTAGTACAATAGCCGGTTGGTTTACTCCGTCAGCCGCGACGCATAACACGGCGGCGAAGCCGTATTCATCGAACTATCGGAAAACACTATGAATCAATCACTTATACCGCCACTACTGGGCGTATTCGGTTTGCTGGCAGCGTTTATCATATACCTGGTCGTCAAACGTTATCCTGCCGGCGAGGGCAAGGTGGCGGAAATCGCTGAGGCGATTCACGATGGCGCCATGGTTTTCATGAAGCGTGAATATTCTATTCTGGGCATCTTTGCACTGGTGCTGGCGATAGGTCTGTTCTTTGCTTTCCCTAGCTGGCATACCGCTGCGGCCTTCGTGACCGGTGCGCTCAGCTCAGCGATCGCCGGTTATATCGGCATGTATACCGCTACCCGGGCCAATGTGCGTACCACTACGGCGGCGGCCACGGAAGGGCCAGCGGCAGCATTGTCGGTAGCGTTCTACGGCGGTTCGATCATGGGCCTGACGGTAGCCGCGATGGGTCTGCTTGGTCTGGGCGGTCTGTACTACTTTTTCGGCGGTGACCCACAGCATGCGGAAGCCATTCATGGCTTTGGCATGGGCGCATCGACGGTAGCGCTGTTTTCACGCGTAGGCGGCGGCATCTTCACCAAGAGTGCTGATGTGGGCGCTGATCTGGTGGGTAAAATTGAAGCCGGCATTCCCGAAGATGATCCGCGTAACCCGGGCGTGATCGCCGATAACGTCGGTGACAATGTGGGTGACGTGGCGGGTATGGGTTCAGATATTTTCGAATCCTATTGTGGCTCCATGATCGCCTGTATCGCCATTGCCAGTACTTTTGCCGCCACCACGGTGATGGGGCAGCAGCAGATGCTGATGTTTTTACCTTTGGCACTGGCGTCCGGTGGCCTGCTGTGTTCGATTCTGGGCATTCTGATCGTACGCATGGCCTCTGGTGCTGAACCGGCGGCAGCCTTGCGTTTTGGAACATTTGGTGCCGCGGTGATCTTTATTGGCGCGGCCTGGTTTATTGTTTCCGCGCTGGGCGTTAGCGTAAATGTCTGGTGGTGTGTGGTTACCGGCGCGGCTGGTGGCATTGGCATCGGACTGATTACCGAATACTACACTGGCGGTAAGCCGGTTCGGGATATTGCCAAAGACGGCCAGACCGGCCCGGCAACCGTGATGATTTCCGGCCTGGCGACGGGTATGGAATCAGTGGTTGGGCCGGTGTTGATTATCGCAGCGATCATTTTTATCACCAGTTTCCTATTGCCGGAAGGCGCCGGTGTATACGGTGTTGGTATCAGTGCAGTAGGTATGCTGGCTACGGTCGGTATCACCATGGCCATTGATGCCTATGGTCCGGTGGCGGATAACGCCGGCGGGATTGCTGAAATGGCCGGTCTGGGCGAGGAAACCCGTAAAATCACCGATGGCCTGGATGAAGTGGGCAATACCACGGCTGCGATCGGCAAAGGTTTTGCGATTGGTGCGGCGGGTTTGGCGGCGTTGGCGATTATCGCGGCGTTTATCAAAACCGTGGCCATTCATATTCCCGGATTCACGCTGGATATCAGCAATCCGAATGTGCTGATGGGGATGTTCCTGGGCGGTATTTTCCCGTTTCTGGTATCCGCCATTACCATGCGTGCGGTGGGTGATGCCGCGTTTGAAATGATTCATGAAATTCGTCGTCAGTTCAAAGAAATCCCCGGTCTACTGGAAGGCACAGGTAAACCGGATAATGCCCGTTGCATTGATATCGCCACGCGTGCAGCTTTGCAGCGGATGATTTTGCCCGGCGCGCTGGCGGTATTTTCACCGATTGTGGTCGGTTTCGTGTTAGGCGCACACGCTCTTGGCGGCCTGCTGGCTGGCGCGCTGATTTCCTGTGTGTTGCTCGCGCTGACCATGGCCAATGCCGGTGGCGCCTGGGACAACGCCAAGAAGTTTGTTGAAAAAGGCAACTACGGAGGCAAGGGATCAGATGTGCATAAGGCGGCAGTGGTTGGTGATACCGTGGGCGATCCATTCAAGGATACCTCTGGCCCGGCGATGAACATTCTGATCAACGTGATGGCGATTGTCAGCCTGGTTATTGCGCCTTTGTTAACGCGTTAATCGAATCCATTCCGAGTAAAAAGCCCCGCACTGCGGGGCTTTTTTTGTGTCACTTTTGCTTTATGAACGCGCCGTTAATTTTTCATTCATCGTTCGATGAATCTCGCAGTGGTGAAGGTTTTATTTTCATGCCTGCTCGGATAGACACCAGTGATCGCAACTCACGGAATATCGTCGGGTTATGGTTAACTTATAACCAGCAAGGTGACTAGGCCTGGTATTATCTGGGGCAATTAGAGGGTTGCTTCGCCAATGGGTGCCGATGGGAACTGATTGACGAGCCAAGAATGCCGGAAGTCCCGGTATTTGGTCCCGCGTATAACCCGAACGATCGGGTGATAACACCTTGGGGAGAATTTGGGCCATTAAAAACGCCAAGGTCAGCAAGCTCGTCCCAGTTTTCGGTTGATTTTGATAACCCTGATGGTACTGGAACACTATTTTTAGAGAAGCTGACCAACCCCATCGGTTATTAGGCAGCTGAATCACAGGCTTTGCTAGTCTTTATAGCCTAGTATTGCATTGATGCGCGCCAGGTTATGAGATACAAACAACTGTTCAGCCTGTTCTGACCAGTATTCATCTAACAAGGTGCCGCCAGGCACCTTGGTCAGGGTGTTTTGTGCATCCACTGATTGCCGGATGTGTTCAATTTCGGAATCTGTCAGTGCTAGTTCGCAGACCTGAAACAATCTTGCCAGCGTTTCCATCTGATGTAGATCCGCAACCTGGAAGATATGCCTGGCGGGGAGATAAAAATACCAGGGTAACAATGACAGCACGATCTGGGCGGTGGGTCGGGCGCTCAGGTTAAGAAAACTGACAATCATTTGCTGTTTATCTTCAATTTCAGCCAGACCCTCGCTCTGACCGCTGAATACCTGCCAGCGGCACCAGGAAACAATCACTTCGCGCAGATCGCGAATCAAAAAAATAGTGGTGAATGGTTTCAATAACCGGCTGTGCTGAATGCTGAATCCGAAATGGCCGACCAGTAAGTGATTATCCGGGACCTGATGCAGCGCCTGGGCAGGCGTCATACCGGCCTGCAAAGTTGAATCAGGATCTGACCGTCCGGTGGCTACATCGACGCCGGTGTAGTCCCAGACCTTGTCTTCGGTGATGTGCAGCCCGCTGGCTTGAACCCCCGCCTGCCGCAGCAAAGCGGCAACCCGGTAGGTGCCGCTTTTGGGAATGGAGTTAATAAGAATCTTTGCCATCGGAAGCGCACTGCCTCAACACTTGCTGAATCGTTATACTGCGTTCAGTTTAACAAGGAAACACCATGAACAACCGGCTGCGAATTTTTTTGATCCTCTGCCTGGCTGCAACGGTTACCCTGGCGCTGGCGGCGCCCACCCCGGCTCCGCAGCGAGAGCAAGGCGAAGGCCCGTTCGAGCGTCTGATCCTGCGCGGTGTGATCATGATCAGTGGTGAGGGCGCTCCGCCTCAAGGGCCGGTTGACATTGTGATTGAAAATGATCGGATTACCCGAATTCAGAGCGTGGGTAACCCCGGTGCTGAGATTGACCCGGATAATCGCCCGCAGGCCGGGCCGGATGATCGGGAACTGGATTTAAGCGGTCAGTATGTGTTGCCGGGTTTTATCGATATGCATGGTCATCTGGGCGGGGATGAGCAGGGCGTAAGCGCCGAATATGTGCTCAAGCTGTGGCTGGCGCATGGCATCACCACCGTGCGTGAGCCAGGCAGTTTCAACGGTCTGGAGTGGGTGCGGGAGCACGTCGAGCGCAGTGAGGCTTTGGCCATCACGGCGCCCAGGATTGTGCCTTATGCCGGCTTTGGAATGGGCGCCGAGGAGCCGATCAGTACCCCGCAACAGGCTCGTGACTGGGTTAAAAGCATTCGCCGGCAAGGCGCCAAAGGCATCAAATTCTTTGGCGCCAGCCCGGCCATCATGAGCGCGGCGTTTGATGAAGCGGGTAAGCAAAACCTGGGTAGCGCCATGCACCATGCGCAGCTAAACGTAGTGCGCTGGAATGTATTGGACTCAGCCCGGGCCGGATTGACCACCATGGAACACTGGTATGGCTTGCCGGAGGCTTTGTTTACCGATCAGGTGATTCAGAATTACCCGCTCGATTACAACTACAACAACGAGCAGCATCGCTTCGGTGAGGCTGGCCGGTTATGGCTGCAGGCCGCTGAACCGGGCAGCGAGCACTGGAATGCGGTACGTGATGAGTTGATTGAGCTGGATTTCACCATCAATCCAACGCTGACCATTTATGAAGCCAGCCGCGATCTGATGCGCGAGCAGAATGCTGAATGGCACAAAGAATATGCCCATCCGAAATTGCTGAAGTTTTTCGAGCCCAGCCCCGAAGCGCACGGCTCGTACTGGTTCGACTGGACCACCCGGCATGAGATCGACTGGAAGCGCAATTTTGAACGCTGGATGACGTTTTTGAATGATTACAAGAACCATGGCGGTCGGGTAACCACCGGGTCTGATTCGGGCTATATCTACAAACTCTATGGCTTTGGTTATATTCGCGAGTTGGAATTACTGCAGGAAGCCGGCTTTCACCCCCTGGAAGTGCTTACGTCGGCCACGCTCAATGGCGCCGAAGCGCTGGGCATGGACGAGGACATCGGTTCTATCGCGATTGGCAAGAAAGCCGATCTGGTGGTGGTGCGGGAAAACCCGCTGGCCAACTTCAAACTGTTGTACGGCACCGGTCATTACCGGCTGCTGGAGGATGGCACACCCGGCCGGATGCGCGGTATCCGTTACACCATCAAGGATGGCGTCATATTCGACGTCGATCAGTTACTGGCTGACGTGCGCAAGATGGTAAGTGACGCTAAAACAGCCGGGCAATAAACCCGGCTGCTCAACAAGGTTACTGCTGCCTTTCTTTAAGCAGTTTGGCCACATACCAGCAGGTGGCAATGATGTTTAGATCCTGCTGTTCGGCCTTATCCAGAGCATGCTCCACTACTTTACGGGCCAGCCCCTGACCGCGCAGACTGGGCGGCGTAAAAGTAGAAGTGAAGTCAATGGTGCGGGCGTCGGGCCGGTGGTAGCGCAGCACCACCGCATTATCATCGTGGCCCTCACCGACGGTAAGGACGTAGCGCTGATTGTCGGTATCATGTTGGATAGGCATGTTTTCAGGCTCTTATGTTTTTTGCGGATTCAGTCTGGTAGCTGGGCTTTTCCCAGGGTGTTGGCATCGGTGCCAAACCAGATTGAATTGGTGCGGGTATCATAATACATATGCCGGACTGAACCCGCTCCGCTGGGAATGGCGGTCTCGCTGATAAATGTTTCACTGGCCGGATCAAAACCAACCAGGCGGTTAGGGGCGGGAAAGGTTTCTACCAGCCAGATTCTGTCCTGAGCATCGATGGCCATGGCATACGGACCGCTGCCGCGCAGGCCTTCGGCCTGGCGGCCGGGCGTTGGCCATTCCTTGAATGTTTTGGTTTCCGGATTGTAGTGGCCCAGGTAGCCTTCGGCATAATCGACATACCAGATCAGATCGTCACTGCTGATGGCAATTCGGCGCGGACGGGTCGCCGCACGTGGCATTTCGATTTCTTCCAAGGTGAAAGCCTCGGCATCTACCCGAGCCAGTTTGTTAGTGCCCAGCAGAACTACCCATGGGTTGCCCTGACCGTCCAGATCAATCCCGTAGGGGCGGGCGCGACTGGTTGGGACACTCAGCATCCGTACCTCACCGGTAGCCGGATCAAAACATCCGATGCCATTACTCTGCTGGGCGGTAAACCAGATCATCCCATTGTCCGCTTCAATCAGGGTATGCGGGTCGGCGGCAGTGTCCTGGGGAGTGGGGTATTTTTTGATCTGCTCACCGCCGGGCGCGCCAGGATCCAATCTGCCGATATGTGCGGCGCGATTGCCCGCGTACCAGACGATGCCATCGCCGTCGACGATCAGATTGTGCGGGCCAGTGCCGTCGTCCATATCAATGCGGGTAAATGTTTCAGTGCCGGGATCAAAAACCGCTGCATAATGACCGGCCTGGCCGACAAACCAAACCCGGCCATCCGGGGCCACGAAGGGGTCCCGCGGACGGGTGTTCTCCCAGGGCACCGGCCACTCCTGGATGGTAATTTCAGCCGCCCGGCTGTCGTTGGCAGTGGTCAATAACGATAATGTGGTCAGCAAACCCAAGGTAACTGATAAAGTTTTATGCATGGTTTTATCCTAGATGTATTGCCATTAAGAAGCACGGTACAGTGCTAAGGAATCTCTGATTTAATCTGGCATGGCCGCGAGCGAGTCTTATTTGGTGCAGTGCAGTGCCATAATCTATAAATCCGTCAACGCAGGCATAGCTGGCTATGTCGAGTGGACAGATTGGCCATTGTCTATGGGCTGCACTGCGCCAAATAAGGCAGCTCCCACAGGGGGTTACGCCTGAAATGCTCCAATCCTGCGTTGCGTTGCTTGGCAATAGACCGGCTATTGCACTGCGCAAGACGCCTTGTCTTGGAGCATTTCAATCCCCCTGTAAATCTTATATGGCGCGACCATGTCAGATTAAATCAGAGGTTCACTAGTCTAGCTCATCCATATTACACTTGATGACGAAAAGCTTGAGTTAAAACATAGAGACAAAACATGCGTATACAACTGGTGTTACTGCTTTTCAGTGCAATTATCATGTGCCTTACCTGGCTGTATCAACGCCGGGTTGATAACGCAGGCTGGGTCGATGTGGTCTGGTCGGCATTGCTGGGCGCGCTGGCTATCATCCATGCGTGGCTGGGTGACGGCTCTGAAAGCATGCGGCTGTTAACCGCTGTGATGGGTGGTTTCTGGGGGCTGCGGCTGGCCTGGCATCTGGGTGTACGGGTGGCCGGAGAACCCGAAGACGGCCGCTATCAGGCGATGCGCCAGCGCTGGGGTGAAAAACAACAGTCCAACTTATTATGGTTTTTCCTGGCCCAGGCGCTGGTGGCCTGGTTATTTGGCTGGGTATTCTGGGTAACGGCCAATAATCCGGCGGGGTTCAGTAGCTGGGCTGTTCTGGCAGTGATTGTATGGCTAGTCGCGATCAGCGGCGAAAGTATTGCTGATCGCCAATTGGCCCGTTTCAAACATCGTCCCGACAGTCAGGGTAAAACCTGCCGGGAAGGCCTGTGGCGTTATTCACGCCACCCCAATTATTTTTTTGAGTGGCTGCACTGGTGCAGCTATCCCCTGTTGGCGGTTGGCGGTGGCTACTGGTGGCTGGCATTGCTGGGGCCGGTGGTGATGCTGCTGTTTTTATATCGCCTGACAGGTATTCCCTATACCGAGCAGCAGGCGTTAAAAAGCCGGGGAGATGATTATCGTGAATATCAGCGCACCACCAGTGCCTTCTTTCCCTGGCCGCCCAAAAATTAACTTCGCACAGTGCTTATAGCAAGCAGGTTACTATAAGCGGCTCAGCAATCAATTCGAGGTCAGATATGAAACTGTATTATTTGCCGGGAGCCTGCTCAATGGCGCCACATATTGCCCTGAACTGGGTGGGCGCCGAATTTGAGCTGGAAAAGCCTGATCTGCGCAGTGAGCAGTACCGTCAGATCAATTCGGTTGCACAGGCACCAACCCTGGTACTGGATGATGGCAGTGTGCTGACACAATGCAATGCCATACTACGGTTTATTGCGGACAGTCATCCAGAGTCTGATATTGGTGGACCCGGCGATCCGCGTTCGCAGTATGAGATCAACCGCTGGCTGAGCTTTGTCACCAGTGATCTGCACCGCTCCCACGCCGCCTATTTTTTCCAACCGCGGTTTATTGTGAACGGTAATGATGATGAATACGCCCGCGTCAAACAGGCCGCGGAAAATCTGGTGGCGGGATTGCTGCGGCATTGTGATACCTGGCTGGCCGGTAAGACCTACACCGCTGGTGATAAACCCAGCATCGCCGACGCCTACGCTTTTACCGTATTTCGCTGGTCGCGCAATATGGCCAGCTCCGCGTATGGTTTCCCCAACATTAAAGCCTATATGGACAGGATGCTGGCCAATCCAGGTGTGCAGCAGGCCATGCAACGTGAAGGGCTGAGTTAATCAGCAGCTGACAGTGGTTGTCAGTCAGCGGTGGTTACCGGGCTGGCAATCGCTATCAGCAAAAATACAGCCAGCAAAATGTACCTGGCATAGCATCCAGGTGCGGGGCATTTGAAGCCAGAATAACCGCTCGGAATCCCAGAGTATTTATCGTTGATGAAGGTAAATCCACGGGTGAGATCAAGCATGATTGGCGTGCTGCTGGGATTCATTTGCTGGTGAATCCGTACTGCAGTAAGCGCAAAATTGAATGCGTGCAGTCAATTTGCGGCTTTATTCTGATGATTAATGGGTCTTATCCGGTTATTTTTTTAAAAAATCACGATAGTGAGATTGCCTGCCAATTAGTTTCAAATTTAACTACTAAGGTCAATTTTATTTATATTTATTTGGGCTTTAACAGGCATATATCGTGAAGGCTTTGTGAATATATTCCATAATTATTAGCAATGCCTGGTTTCGACTGGAGCATGACCGCGGTTAGTAATAACTGATTGGCATAAGCGCATGCGCATTAAGCATTTCAGCGAGGCTTTAATCGATGTCCTGCCTCTTGCGGAACATGGAAATTTCGTGGTACTTGTAAGTCAGGAGTAACTTCCAGCGGGTTCGCTCGCTCTCAAGGTTACATTCGCTATGGAAAGTAAAATAAAGGAGACATGGATCATGTCAATTAAAAAAAGCGTCTGCCTGACGCTGTTTATCACCGCGGCTTTATGCGGTAACACCCAGGCACAGACACAAGCCCCCAATTTATTGAGCAATCTCAGAGCCCCGGTGGATATCAGCAGCCAGCCGGGGATCGCCGATTTAAGCCAGTCCTCAAGTTTCATTGAAGCTGTGGCCGTCAATATGCAGGCGTTGAGCAAGGATGCTCCGGCGTTTAATTTTAATCTCGGCGGCGACAGTTATATCGTCCAGCAAACACACAATTATGATATGGAAGGAGGCTATTATTCCTGGAATGGCAGCATTGATGTACCGCGCAGCCCTGGTTCCAATGAGGTGGTAAGCGACCTGGTCAACTTTGTCGTCAGCGGGAACCGGCTGTTTGGCCAGATTCGCCTGGCCGATAAAATTTATGAGATCAGCACCCTGCAGAACGGTCAGCATGTACTGGCGGAAAGAGACTTCACTCAGTTGGGCTATGCCGATGATACGCCTAAATCCGAGCTGGCTATAGCTGCTGAAGAGGTCGCGGCCACGCGTATGACCAGCACCGTCCGGGTGATGCAGATTGCCTCTAACACGGCTATCAATGCGGCCGGTGGGGTGAGTCCGATCGTGGACCGGATGAACTTCTTTATTTCTCAGTCCAATCAGGCTTATTCGGCCACCGGTATCGATATCAATATGCAAAGTGCCGGGTTGTATCGGGCTACCAATAATGAGCGCAGTACAGCTCAATCCAATGCTTCGGGTTTGAAGAATTTAAACGATGGCTTTAATGATGCGCTGGCCAACAGTACCCGCAACTCGATATCCGCGGATCTGGTTGGTATGATCGTGGCCACGCCCAACGACCCCAGCATCTGCGGTATTGTTAACGCCATTGGCGGCGGTGCGAGCAACGGTTTTTTCGTGGTCAAATACACCTGTACTGATTTCACTTTCGTGCATGAAGTCGGTCATCTGTTTGGCGCCCGCCACCAGAATGATCCCACCACTACACCGTTTTCATACGGTCATGGTTTAGCCAGCAGTGCCGGTAACTTCCGTACCATCATGGGCACCACCAGCACCGGTTTACCGCGAGTGGGTGGTTTCTCCAACCCGGACTTCACCTTCAACGGCTTTCCGTTTGGCACCACCAGCTTCAGCGATAACGATCGCGTCCATCGCGAGCGTGCTGCCACGGTGGCGGGTTTTCGCTAAAGGTCGGTAGCACCGACAGTTAATCAGCAACGCCAAACCCCGGCCAGGCGCCGGGGTTATTCGTGCTCAATCGTCCCCCAGAGACAGGCACTGGTACATTCTGCTGGCCGCTAAGACCAGAGTTGCAAGGGCAATATCAGTCGGTCAGACATCCCAATGACTGGCCGTTCGCGCGCAGATCAGCCGTTGGGCACAGTGGCCGACAGCAAAAACCCGAACGGTAAGCTAAAAAACACTGCCCTGCATAAACCGGCTGTCAAACCGCATCACTGCAGCCCAATGGCAGTCTGAACGCATACGTATCAGGCTCTTACATTACAAATCTAACAATAGTATATCTTTCGCACTTTACCGGTTGCCAGAATCCCTGCTGGCGCGGTAAACAAAGTGTCATTTAACACTGGTTTAATATGTGCCACTATAAGCCGAGCGGCCAATCACGGCCCTGGTTACCCCAGACAGACTCGTTGTGTGAGCTAAACACAGCGGTTTCTTTATTCAAGCAGAGCAAATAAGTAAGAGGTTTAGCCATGTCTTTCAAGAAACTAGTACTGGCAGGTGCTATCACTGCATTATTGGGCGCGGCATTTGTCCAGCCAGCGGTGGCGCAGCAGGTCACATCAACCATTTCGGGTACCGTGTTGGATCCACAGGGTAATCCTGTAGTCAATGCCGACGTGACCGTTACCGACACCAGAACCAATCGCCGGATTACCACCGTCACCACCTCATCCGGACAGTTCACTGCCCGCGGGCTGGAAGTCGGTGGGCCCTACAGTGTGCAGGTCGACAGCGACGAGTACGTTGACGAGCGCGTTGACGATGTGTTTATTACTTTGTCAGACACAGCCACGCTGACGTTTGGCCTGGAAAACGAATCTGCCGATCTGGGCGCACTGCAGGTTGTCGGCATTGCCGACGTCGGTGGTTACCAGCGGGCACTGGGTCCCGGCAGCTCTTATGACCTGCAGGACATCAAGGACCTGCCTTCTATTTCGCGTGATATTCGTGATGTGTTCCGGGTTGATCCACGCGTAACCATTGATCCGGCCAACCAGGATGGCGCAGTCAGTTGTGCCGGCGCCAACTCACGCTTCAACAGTTTTACCGTTGACGGTGTGCGCCAGGATGATACCTTTGGCTTGAACGTGGCCTTCCCCGGTCAAGCTCAGCCGTTTCCGCTGGATGCGATCAATCAGGTGTCAGTGGAATTTGCGCCGTTTGACGTCGAATACGGCAACTTCAGCGGCTGTAATATCAACGTGGTTACCAAATCCGGCACCAATGAGTTCACCGGTGGCGTGTTTGAATACTACCGCGGTGATGCGTTGGCATCTAACCAGTCGGGCGATTTTGAATCGCACAACTTCGGTGCTTTTATCGGTGGCCCGATCCTTAAAGATCGCCTGTTCTTCTTTGTCTCCTATGAAGAAACCATCGGTGATCAAGCGGTCGATGATGGCCCTGCCGGTTCTGGCCTGCCCAACGTGGTTGACGGTATTTCCGCCGGTCAGATTGATCAGATAAGAAATATTCTGTTGAACACCTACAACTATGACCCAGGCGTGTTACCACTGGGCTCAGCCACCGATGATAATCGCAGAATTCTGGTGCGTATCGATGCCAATCTGACCGATGATCACCGTCTGGCGTTTAACTATCAGCGTACCCGGGAAGATTTCACCACCCAGGTCGATAATAATGCCAGTTTTGGTGACCTGGCATTTTCATCACATTTTTATAACTCCGGCAATAACATCGACGCTTACTCGTTGCGCCTGTTCTCCAACTGGACCGATCAGTTATCCACTGAGGTCCGCTTATCGCGGTTTGATAACGAAGATACCCAGGACCCCTTGCTGGGTTTAGGTTTTGCTGAAATCGAAGTGGATCTGGATGACGGCAGTGTCTTCGCCGGACCTGACTTCTTCCGCCAGACCAATGATTTACGTTCGCAGACCGATCAGGCTAAATTCAAGGCGGACTACAAAGTCGCCAATCATGAAGTGACTTTCGGTTATGAGCTGGATTCATTCGATGTATTCAACCTGTTTCTTCCAGCCACCTCCGGTGCATACGTATTTGACAGCATTGAAGGCCTGGCGGCTCAGGATCCCACCGAATTTGAATTCAACGGTGTGGTTACCGGCAATATTAATGATGCCGCCGCCGAGTTCAAACGTGATATCCATACATTCTATCTGCAGGATGAATGGAATCCGGTCGGCGGCCTGACCTTGCTGGCTGGTCTTCGTTATGACTACTATAAATCCAATGATCGGCCGATCAGCAATGCCTTCTTCCAGCAACGTTATGGTTTTGACAATGCTGAGCAGGTATTCGATGGCCTCAAGGCATTGCAGCCTAGAATCGGCTTCAGCTATGAGTTGCCGGTGAATTCCTGGGGCTTCACCACCTTGCGCGGTGGTGTAGGCGTGTTCTCCGGCGGTGATCCGAGTGTTATTTTCTCGGGTTCATTCAGCAATGTTGGTGTGATCACCGACAATGTACAGTTGGATGACGACAACTCTGATTTGCTGGGCCCAGGTTCAGCCAATGGTTCCAGCGTGCCACAGTTTGCCGTTGACCAACTGGTGGCTGGTGACGGCCAGGTGGCGGCGATTGATCCGGAACTGGATTTGCCGACTGTATTTCGGGCTAACTTCGGCATCACCCACAGCTTCCTGAACGATTTCACGGTTACCTTCGACTATATTTATTCCGATGCGGAAAATCCTTACCTGTTCCAGGGTCTGAATCTGGCCCAGGTCGATATTGCTCCGGATGGCCGCCCGGTTTATCGCGAAGTCGATTTCCTGGACCCCGATTGTGCTTCCAACCCCGGCGACGCCAGTATCTGCGACGCTCGTTTTACCGACGATATTCTGCTCACCAATGGCGGTGGCGGACGCACGCATAACCTGTCTATCTCATTGAGTAAAGCCTGGTATGACATTGGCGGAACGGGCGTCGACTTTGAAACGACGGTTGGTTACTCGTATACCGACAGTGAAGATATACATCCGGTAACCAGTTCGGTGCCGACCAGTAACTTCGGTAATGTGTCACTGGCTGATTTCAATAACCCGGTTGTAGCGACAGCCAACGACGAAATTCCGCACAATGCGATTTTCCGCGGTACGCTGAGAAAAGCCTTCTTCGGTGATTACGAAACCACTTTGAACCTGTTTGCGACCATCCGTTCGGGCCGTCCATTCAGTTATAACTTCGATACCGGCAACAGCTCCAACAACCTGTTTGGCGACAGCCGTGAACGCGAAGATCGCTCATTGCTGTATGTGCCCCTGGAAAATGATCCGCTGGTTGTTTATGCCGATGACTTCGACCTGGCGGGCTTCAACGCGTTTCTGGCGGAAAGTGGCCTGGATCAGTTCCGTGGCCAGATCGCACCTCGGAATGCCTTCAACAGCAGCACTTTTACCGATCTGGATATCCGCTTCACACAGGAACTGCCAGGATTTTTCAACGATGACAGAATCACGCTGTTCTTTGATATCGAGAACTTCCTGAACCTGATCGATAGTGATGCCAACGACCTGAGGCAAATCGGTTTTGAGTTCAATAATCCGATTGTTGATGCCAGCATCAATGAGGACGGGCAGTTCAGTTTCAACAATTTTGATACCCCGTCGACCGAGCGTCTGGTGACCCAGGCCTCACTGTGGCGTATCCAGATTGGTGCCCGTTACGATTTCTAAGATAATAACGACCACGTGAACCCTGACTGGGGGGGCGTTTCAGCCCCCCTTTTTTTGTGTCCGCATATCGCAACCGCTACAATCGCGCTCTGTAAACACAGACCCATACGGAAACCCACTGATCATGTCACATATTGATACCAAATCCGCCCAGCGCCCAGCTGCCGATGAAGTTCTGCAAAAAATTGCTGATTATGTCTGCGATTACCAGATTAATAGCGAAGAGGCCTATACCACGGCCCGGTATTGTCTGATGGACAGTCTGGCCTGTGCCGCACTGGCCATGCGTTTTCCGGAATGCACCAAGCTGCTTGGTCCGCTGGTGCCTGGCGCCGATATGCAGGGCGGTGCGCGGGTGCCCGGTACGGCTTACCAGCTGGACCCGGTGCAGGCCGCCTTCAATATCGGGGTGCTGATCCGTTATCTGGACTTTAATGACACCTGGCTGGCCGCCGAATGGGGTCATCCATCAGATAACCTGGGCGCTATTCTGGCGGTGGCGGATTATATCTCACGGCAAAATCGCGCCCGGGGCAAGGCCCCGCTAAGCATTCAGGACGTCTTGACGGCCGCCATCAAGGCGCATGAAATCCAGGGTGTATTGGCGCTCGAAAACAGCTATAACCGGGTTGGCCTGGATCACGTGCTGCTGGTGCGTGTGGCCTCCACGGCAGTGGTCACCCGGATGTTGGGTGGTGATCGGCAGGATGTGATCAATGCGGTATCCAATGCCTGGATCGACGGCGGCGCTTTGCGCACTTATCGGCATGCGCCCAATACCGGGTCGCGTAAAAGCTGGGCAGCCGGTGATGCCTGCCGCCGGGCAGTCACGCTGGCTTTGCTGGCGCTGCGCGGTGAAATGGGCTACCCATCGGCTTTGACCGCCAAAACCTGGGGTTTCTACGACGTGCTGTTCAAGGGCAAAGCATTCCAGTTCCAACGTGAATTCGGCAGTTATGTGATGGAAAACATATTGTTCAAAATCTCCTTCCCGGCCGAGTTCCATGCCCAGACGGCAGTCGAATGTGCTCTGCAACTGCATCCGCAGGTTAAACAGCGGCTGGAAGATATTGATCGGATCGTGGTTGAAACCCAGGAAGCCGGCGACCGGATCATCAATAAGACCGGCCCGCTGGATAATTACGCTGATCGCGATCACTGCCTGCAGTACATGATTGCGGCGCCGATGATTTTCGGCGAATTGAGCGCGGCCAGTTACAACGATGATGTGGCCAATGATCCGCGCATCGATGCGCTGCGTGACAAAATGCAGGTCAGTGAAAACGAAAGCTTCACCAAAGATTATTTTGACCCGGACAAGCGCGCCATCGGCAACGCCATCCAGGTGTTCTTCAAGGATGGCAGCAGCACCGACCGGGTGGCCATTGATTATCCGATTGGCCATCGCCGCCGCCGGGATGAGGGTATTCCGGTGCTGATCGACAAATTTGAACGTGCGATTGCCCAGCATTATCCGGCCCGGCAGGCTAAAAGCATAGTCAAGTCGTGCGCGGATCAGCAGCATCTAAGCGAGTTGGCAGTCGATGACTGGCTGGCTGACTTCAGGTTGTAAGGCCGGTTCAGGCAGGTGTTGATGCGCCGGGGATGTTCGGAATACCCGTTCTCCGAGCGGTTGTGACGAGGGCATGGCATAGCCTTAGCCAGCTGGACATCTTCTGAAAGCTCCGGCTGAGTAACAAAGCAACCGGCATTAGGCCCAGCTGGGTTTGATGCCGGTCACATACGGTACAGTATGGTAAAATATCGGTCAGATGTAGTGCGGCAGAATCTGTTCTGCCGCACTATAATGACTATTCTACAGCTCAGGAACGTCTGATTCAGTCTGCGATGGCCGCATTACCGCCCGACATGCGACGAGACAAGTATCCATTGCACGGTGACAATCAACCTGTCGCCGGGCAAAGCAGTATGCTTCCCTGAGTTTTCGCCGCCTAACTTTTCGCCAATCACTCACCAAGGATTCGTATTCACCATGAATAATGACGCTATTTTGAAAAAGCTATCTGATGAAGATATCGATTTTGTTGATTTGCGTTTTGCCGACACCTTAGGCAAGGAACACCACATCACCATCCCTCGCAGTGCCGTCGATGAGGAATTGCTGGAAGATGGCAAGATGTTCGATGGCTCATCGATTTCCGGCTGGAAAGGCATCAGCGAGTCCGACATGGTATTGATGCCGGATAACAGTACGGCAGTAATGGACCCGTTCGCCGAGCAGAATACCTTGATCCTGCGCTGTGATGTGCTGGAACCGAGCACCATGGAACCCTATGCGCGCTGTCCGCGCTCGCTGGCTAAGCGGGCCGAGGCTTTTCTTAAAGCCAGCGGGGTCGGCGAAGACGCCTATTTTGGACCGGAGCCGGAGTTTTTCGTGTTCGATTCGGTGCGCTGGCAGGTGGCCATGAGCGGGTCATCCTATGCCATCGATTCTCTGGAGGCAGCCTGGAGTTCCAATAAGGATTATCCGGAGGGCAATACCGGCCATCGGCCGGGTGTCAAAGGCGGCTATTTCCCGGTTTCGCCGGTGGACTCGCTGAGCGACCTGCGCAGCACCATGTGTCAGATACTGGAAACGGTAGGCGTTCCGGTTGAAGTACATCATCATGAAGTAGGCACTGCCGGACAGTGCGAAATCGGCACCCGGTTCAACACTCTGACCCGTAAAGCCGATGAAATGATGCTGTTCAAATATGTGGTCCGCAATACCGCTCATCAGTTTGGGCATACCGCGACTTTTATGCCCAAGCCGGTGGTCAGTGATAATGGCAGTGGCATGCATGTGCATCAGTCGATTGCTAAAGGCGGGCAGAATATCTTTGCCGGTGATGGTTATGGTGGTCTGTCAGATACCGCTTTGCATTATATTGGCGGCATCTTCAAACATGCGCATGCCATCAACGCCTTTTCCAACTCCACCACCAACAGCTACAAACGTCTGGTGAAGGGGTTTGAAGCACCCGTTGCGCTGGCGTATTCAGCCCGCAACCGTTCGGCTTCGTGTCGGATTCCCTGGGTCAGCAGCCCCAAGGCGCGGCGCATTGAAATCCGTTTCGGCGATGCGGTTGGCAGCAGTTATCTCACCTTTGCCGCGATGTTGATGGCCGGTATAGATGGCATTTTGAATAAGATTGACCCGGGTTCAGCGATGGATAAGGACTTATACGATCTGCCGCCTGAGGAAGAGAAGAATCTGGCTACCGTGGCCAACAGCCTGGATCAGGCGCTCGCGGCGCTGGATCAGGATCGTGAGTTTCTGAAGGCTGGCGGAGTGTTTTCCGATGACCTGATTGATGGCTACATCAGTCTCAAGATGCACGAAGTCAACCGCATGCGGATGACCACCCATCCGTTGGAATTCGAAATGTATTATTCATCCTGAATTCACGTTGTGGTGGTATTGTCCAAGTCATTACCGGACAACTACCGGTGTACCCGGCCGCCGGTCGGCCGGGTAGCAACGATGGAGCAGAAACGATGTATCCGGCAAGTATGAATAACGGTTTTAGATCTGCGCGGAATGTTCTGGTAATCAGCTTGTTGAGCATGCTGGCGTGGTTTGGGTCGGCTGGTACGCTGCTGGCCACGGAAATTTACAAATCCTATGATGAAAACGGCAATGTGGTGTTTTCTGATCAGCCGCCGACCCCCGAAGCCAAGCCCATGGATCTACCGCAAGCCAATGTGGTGCCCAGTGTGGCGGCCACCCCGGCACCGGTCCGTCGTGATAATGACGGGGATGGATCGGGCCCATCGGTGAGATTGAACATGCTCAGTCCCAATAGTGAAGAAACTTTCTGGGGTACTTCACAAAACCTGCCGGTCAGTTTCGAGGTGCAGCCTGAGATGCGTCGCGGCATGCGCATCGCAGTCTACATTGATGACCGGCGCGAAGCTCTGATCAGCGGTTCGCGGATAACGATTGAAGGTATTGAACGGGGTACACACACGGTACGCGCCGAACTGCTTGATCGACGTGGTAATGTGCTGGCCGAGGTTGAGCCGCGGACTTTTTTCATGAAACAGTATTCCAGCAACTTTAATAACAATTAAACCCTCTGGCGCCCGTCAGATGATTGAATACTCAGCGCCTGCCAAGGCCCTGACCAAAGTCGGGAAGCTGTACCAGTAGCAGCTGGTGTCAGGAAATACAGGGCTTAATTTCCACCTGCACGGTGGGATGAGCAATGCTGAACTGCTCGTTCAGAATCCGCACTGCACTGATACGGACCTGATCCACATATTCGGCTTCGGTGACCAGGTGCACGGTCGCCAGACGACGCTCCGCGGTCAACGCCCAGACATGCAGATGGTGCACATCCTGCACGCCCTCAATGTTTTTCAGAGTGTCCAGAATGGTGTCCTGAGGGAGGTTATCCGGCGTGCCTTCCAGCAAAATATGGCCGGCCCGCCGGGTCACGCTTACACCGGCCTTTAATACCAGCAGGGCCACAATGATTGATAACAGCGGATCGGCCGGCATCCAGCCGGTGAGCAGGATAATGACCGCTGCCGCGATCGCCGCTACCGAACCCAGCAGATCGCCGATGACATGCAGCGCGGCGGCACGCACGTTCAGGTTATCGGTCTGCTCGGTGGTCAAAATTCGGTAGACAATGATATTCACCAGCAGCCCGATGATGGCCACGATCAGCATCGGTGTGGCCAGGACCTGGACCGGTTCGTAAAAACGTTGTACCGCGGCCACGCAAATCCATATCGCGATCACAATCAAAGCCAGTCCATTGATAAATGCGGCCAGAATCTGGAAGCGGTCATAACCGTAACTGCGTTTGGCATCAGCCGGTTTGTGACTGATGCGGAAGGCCACAAACGCCAGCAACAGTGCAGCGAAATCGCTGAGCATGTGGCCAGCGTCCGCGAGCAGCGCCAGCGAACCGGACAGAATCCCGCCAACCAGTTCCACCAGCATAAACAAGCCGGTTACCAGCATCGCCCAGAAAACCCTGCGTTCGCTGCTGTGCGAGTGAGTATGGGGGTGGTGATCGTGCATCATGCGATGCCGTTTGGCTGCCCAGGCAATACCGGCGGCAGTGCGGTGATGATATTAACCGGTATCAACATCCTGATAGCTTATCGCGCCCGGGTCTGCTTTGTAACCAGAATGTGACCGGTCCGTCGTTGATCAGGCTGACCTGCATATTGGCACCGAACACGCCGCATTCCAGCGCCGGAAGCGTCTGCCGCAGTTGCGCACTGAATTGCCGGAACAATTGTTCCCCGGCAGCTGGTGGTGCAGCATGCGAAAAGCCCGGCCGGTTACCGCTTTGAGTATCTGCCGCCAGGGTGAACTGTGGAACCAGCAATAACCCCCCCTGGACATCCAGCAGGCTGAGGTTCATTTTTCCCTGGTCATCAGCGAATACCCGATAATTCAGCAGGCGCTCGCCCAGACGTTGTAATTCAGGGTCACTATCACCACGTTCAAAGCCAGTCAGCGCTAATAACCCCGGACCGATCTGGGCCACCATCTCGCCGGCCACGCTGACTGAAGCCTGACTTACCCGTTGCAGCAGTATAATCACCCGTGACTCCAGTTATCCTGTGACCATGAAACGAATAGCTTATCTGATTTGGCTGGGGAAGGCGCTGGCCGCGTTGCCGGCCGGGCCCAGGATTGCACTGGCAAAATTACTGAGTGGCCTGTTGCTGGTGTTGCCCAACCGCCGGCGTGATCGCGCCAGTGAAAATATCGCCCGCTGTTTCCCGGCGCTTACACCAGCCCAGCACAGGCAATGGCTGAAACAGCATCTGCAGCATCGTGCGCTGAGTCTGCTGGAAACAGGCCTGCTATGGCATGGCCAGGTAGAAAAAATACTGGCATCGGTCACCGTGGTTGAAGGTCGGGAGGTGTTGCAGGCAGCCCGGCAACGTGGTCGCGGGGTGATCGTGGCGGTGCCGCATTTTGGTCAGTGGGAATTGACCGGACTGTACCTGAGCGCCACTCTGACCAATACCGCGATGCTGTACAAGCCACCCGCCGAGCCTGAGTTAGACCGGCAATTGCGGCTGTATCGTGAACGCACTGGAGGCCGGGCGGTGCCCGCAACCGCTGCAGGCATCCGCCGTTTACTGCGAATACTACGCGGTGGTGGCTATGTCGGCATTCTGCCGGATCAGCGTCCCAAGGCGGGACAGGGCCGTGCTGCGCTGTTATTCGATCAACCGGCGCAAACCATGTTGCTGCTGACCCGTCTGGTGCGTAAAACCCGCTGCGCGGTAGTGTTTGCCGGCTGCGAGCGATTGGCCGACAAGCACAGCTTCAAGCTGCGCTTTATCCCCGCGCCATTTGGCATTGATGCCGATGATGATGGTCTCGCATTAGCCGCGTTGAATCAGGGAGTGGAGCAGGTAGCGGAGTGGAATCCACCCCAGTATCAATGGTCTTATAACCGGTTCGCGAAAGCCCCGCTGATTCAATCGTAGTATCTTCGCTGCTAGAGCCTGTCGGGCTATCCTACCGGACTGGCCGCGTTATTCGCCGCTGGTGGCTTTATCCAGGCGCCGTAAAAACACCTGCATTTCCTTTTCGCTTTGTTTATCACCGCGCTGGCGGGCCGCGCTCAAACCCTGTTGATAAGCGGCCCTGGCCTGTTCATTCTGGCCGGTTTGCGTGTAACACTGTCCCAGCAGTTTCCAGGCCGCGCTGTAATCGCTTTGCTGATCGAGCGCCACCCGCAGGTGCTCGATGGCCGCAGCTGTTTGCCCCTGCTGCTGCAATTGGCGGGCCAGGGTCAGGCGCAGCATGGCGTTGTCGCGCGGGCCGTCGAGCAGTTGTTCCAGGGCTTTGATATCCATTATCCGCAAGCAGTGACGTTTCAGTCTTTCCAGAACCCCGGCGTAAACAACACCAGCAGGGTAAACAATTCCAGGCGGCCCAGCAGCATGGCAAAGGTCAGCAGCAACTTTGGAAAGGCGCCCAGGGTGCCATAGTGCGGTCCGGCTTCGCCCAGCGCAGGACCCAGATTGGTCAGACAGGCAACGGTGGCGGAAAATGCGGTGACCGGGTCAAGCCCGCTGGCGTGCAGCAGCATGCCGATACACACGATGCTGGCCACGTATAGAAAAAAGAAAGCCCACACGGCACTGATCACATTATCGGATACCGCCCGGTCGCCCAGCTTGATGGCCAGGACTGCATTGGGATGCACCAGACGCTTGATTTCCCGCACCATCTGTTTATATAACAGCATTACCCGAATCACTTTCATACCGCCTCCGGTAGAGCCGGCGCAGCCGCCGATCAGGCACAGAATCAAAAACAGTGATGACAGATAACCTGGCCATAAATAAAAGCTGTCGGTGGTATAACCGGTGGTGGTCAGGGTTGAGATGGTCTGAAAAGCACCCAGACGCAGCGCGTCGCCAATATTCGGGGTAACGCCCAGGCGCAGTATCTCGAGGGTTGTGAGCAGTATGAAAAAAGCCAGCAGACCCAGGTACGCGCGCAGTTCGGCATCCTGAAAATAGGCCTGAATGCTGGCATTGCGCCAGGCCACGAAGTGCAGCGCAAAGTTCATCCCGGCGATCACCATAAACAGCATTGCCACCATTTCTATCAAGGGATTGCCAAAGTGCGCCATGCTGGTGTCGTAATTGGAAAACCCGCCGATCGGAACCGTGGTAAAAGCATGCGTTACTGCGTCAAAAAACCCCATTCCAGCCAGCCAGTAGGCCAGTGCGCAGGCCGCCGTTAAAGCCAGATAAATCAGCCACAGTGCTTTGGCGGTTTCGGTGATGCGTGGGGTCAGTTTGGAATCTTTCATCGGTCCCGGCGTTTCGGCCCGGTACAGCTGCATGCCGCCAATCCGCAGCATCGGCAAAATGGCGACTGCCAGTACGATAATACCGATGCCGCCCAGCCATTGCAGTTGCGCGCGATGAAACAACAGGCCGCGTGGCATCGTGTCCAGGCCGGTCAGCACGGTCGCACCGGTGGTGGTCAAGGCCGACATGGTTTCAAACAGGCCATCAACCAGGCTGATGCTCGGTTGCTTCAGCAGCCACAGCGGCACCGCGCCACCGATACCGATGGTCAACCAGGCCATCACCACCACCAGAAAACCATCACGCACACGCAGTTCCATGGGGCCGTGCCGAACCGGTAAAAACAGTACCAGACCAATTAATATTTCACCGCAGGCACTGATCAGAAAAGGTTCGCGGCTGGCATCATTGAATATGATGGCGACCAGCAGTGGCGGCAGCTGGCTGACGCCCGCCATGGTCAGCAGTAATCCGAACAGGCGCTGTAAATTGGCAGCGGTCATGGGTCAGCTGTCAGACAAACGTTGCCGAGACTTCGAACAGTTGCTCAATCTCATGAATATGCCGTTTATCGGTAACCAGCAGAATCACGTGGTCACCGGTTTCGATCACGGTATCGTGATGTGCAATCAGCACTTTATCATCGCGCACGACGCCGCCGATGGTTGTCCCGGAAGGCAAATCAATTTCAGAGATGCTGCGGCCAACAACCTGAGAATTATTGATATTGCCTTCGGCCACGGCTTCCATGGCTTCCGCCGCGCCACGCCGCAGCGAGTGCACCCGCGCCACATTACCCCGCCGGATGCGCGTCAGTAATGCACCGATGGTGACCTGCCCGGGCGAAATGGCCACATCAATACGGTCGCTTTCCACCAGATCGGCATAGGCTGGGCGATTGATCAGCGTCATGACTTTGTCCGCGCCCAGGCGCTTGGCCAGCATGGAAGACAAAATGTTGGCTTCATCGTCATTGGTCAGGGCACAAAATACGTCGATACGGTCGATGCCTTCTTCGTTAAGCAGCTCTTCATCCGCACAATCACCCACCAGCACGATGGCTTTTTCCAGGTTTTCAGCAATGCTGCGGGCCTTGGTGGGACTGCGCTCGATCAGCTTGACGTGGTAATGGTCTTCCAGTTCAGCGGCAAGTTTGCTGCCGATATTGCCACCGCCGGCCAGCATAATGCGTTTGACCGGATCGTCCAGTCGCCGCAACTCCTGCATCACGGTCCGGATGTCGTGGTGTGCCGCGAGAAAGAACACCAGATCATCACGCCGGATGATCGTGTCCCCTTCGGGGATAATGGCTTCTGTATCGCGGAAGATGGCTACCACTCTGGCATCCACGCCGTCTGGCATATGTTCCCTCAGCGCGCGCAGCTCCTGGCCAACCAGAGGGCCGTCGGAGAGTGCGCGTACCGCCACCATCTGGGCTTTGCCGTCGGCAAAATCCAGTACTTGCAGGGCGCCCGGATATTCAATCAAATGCTTGATGTGATCGCATATCAGCTGCTCTGGACTGATCAGCAGATCGATTGGAATATGCTGACGTTCAAACAGACTGGGATGAGACAGATACTCTGCTTCGCGCACCCGGGCAATGCGGGTGGGTGTGTTGAACAGGGTATAAGCGACCTGGCAGGCAATCATGTTGACTTCATCGCTGTTGGTCACCGCCACCAGCATATCGGCGTCCTCAACACCGGCGCGCATCAATACCTGTGGGTGTGAACCATTGCCCACCACTCCGCGGATATCGATGCGGTCCTGCAACTCGCGCAGCCGTAATTCATCGGTGTCAACGATGGTGATGTCATTGTTTTCACGTACCAGCGAGAATGCCAAACCGGCGCCCACCTGGCCTGCTCCAAGGATAATAATTTTCATAGTTTAGGGGTAATTTTAGAGCATTCCGGCGGTGATTGTCTGGTCAGTCGATAGCGCTCTGGCAAATGCTGCTGATTGCCGCTTAATCGGCCCGTGTCACCTGTTTAGGGTCCAGTCCCAGACCGCGCAGTTTGCGGTATAGATGGGTGCGTTCCATGCCGACCTGCTCAGCCATTGCACCCACGCTGCCATCAGCCTGTTGTAGGTGATAAATCAGATATTCGCGCTCAAACTGCTCGCGAGCCTGACGTAATGGCTGGTCAAAAATATTGCCGTCAGTGCGTTGTTCGCCCGCTACCTGCTGGCTGGCCAGTACCTGTTCGACTTCCGCGCGGGTGATTTCACCTTCATTACCCAGCAACAGCAATTGCCGGATCAGATTGACCAACTCCTGTTCATTACCCGGCCAGGCATATTGGCGCAGACAGTTCTGACCGGCCAGTGACATATGCCGGTAGGGCAGATTCTCGCTATCGGGTAACAATTCCGTGTAGTACCGCAGCATATCCGGGACATCCTCAATATGCTGGCTCAGCGATGGCAGTGTCAGCACCGCTGCGCTTAAGGCAAAAAACAAAGGCTCGCTGAGCAGTTCATCATCCAGCAGCGCACGTGGCGGTATTTCGCTCAATAACACGACCCGCAGAGGCTGCCCGGAGGTTTCCTTGAGATATTGCGCCAGCCGGTTCTGCTGGCTGGCATCCGGTAAATATTGTGCGTCCAGCACCAGACAGCCGGCCAGTTTATTGTGCTTGATCAGTTTTTCCAGCTGGCTGGCCTCTTCATACTGGATGAAAGGCTGATCGTGCAAACTGCTGTGCTGATGGATCCAGCCGGCGATCAGGTTTTTCTGAGTGCCGGCAGCGCCCACAATACAGTAATGATGGGGGTGTTCGGCCAACTGGCGCATTTGTCGGCGCAGTGCCTGACGGACCGGGCTTTTGCCCTGCGGCTCGGCAATAGGTGTGTTAATGCCCTGCTGTTGGGAATTAGCGGCCGGTTCCAGCGCGGCCTGTTCCAGGGTTTTTTTGACAGTCGCCAGCAGCTTGGCCAGCGCAATCGGTTTTTCAATAAAATCAAAAGCGCCCAGGCGGGTCGCCTGGACCGCGGTTTCGACCGTGCCATGACCGGACATCATCACCACCGGGCACAGTAACGGCTGAGTTTTCTGCCAGTCCTGCAGTACGCTGATGCCATCCGCGTCCGGCATCCAGATATCCAGCAGCACCAGGTCCAGGCGGGTGTCAATGTATTGCTGGTTGGCCTGCTCGGCGGTGCCGGCAGTGCTGACTTCATAGCCTTCGTCAATCAGGATATCGGAGATCAGTTCACGAATATCCTGTTCGTCGTCAACAACTAGAATGTGGGGTGTCGGCATGGGCTTGGTATCAATGAGCTGTGGTAAATTTACCACACTTGGCGGTTGCCGACTATATCTGCCTGGCGCTGGTGGCGGCCGGTAACCAGACCACCACTCTGGCGCCACCGCCAGCGTCATTATCGATCCGGATCGAACCGCCATGCTGATCGATAATGCGTTTAACAATAGCCAGCCCTAAACCGGTGCCGCGGGTCTTGCTGGTGACATACGGCTCGAAAATACGCTCCAGCAACTCGGCTCGGACACCGGGTCCATTATCACTGATGGTCAGAGATAGACCGGCCAATTCGTTTTTGCTGTTATTACCGGTGGTCAGGGTAATACGCAGTGGTTGTTCAACCGCACCGCGTGCTTCGATCGCATTGCGGATAAGATTATGCAGAATCTGCCGCAACCGGTCCGGATCAGCCATAGCCAAAGACGGTTGCGCAGCCAGCTGGCGGTCAAAAGTCACCCCTTCTTCGGTCGGCTCATACAGTGCCAGCACGTCTTCTATGATCACATGAATATCAACCGGCCGCAGGATACTTCTGGGCTCGCGGGCGTAGTCACCAAAAGTGTTGACCAGCGCCTGCAGTGATTCCACCTGATGCACAATCGTGCGGGTGGATTTCTCCAGCAGTTGCTGTTGTTCCGGCCCCAGTGACGCGGCCAGCTTACTGCCCAGCCGCTCGGCCGATAAACGAATTGGCGTCAGCGGGTTTTTGACTTCATGCGCCAGCCGCTGCGCAACCTCGGCCCAGGCTGCTTCGCGCTGGGTTTCGGTCAGCACCGTGACGTCATCAAAGACCACCACCAGACCACCATCCGTGCCAGGCAGCTGGCTGCCGCGGCACATCAGGACCAAAGGCTTATCTTCTCCTCCCAGTTGGATTTCTTCACGCCATTCGCCCTGTTGTTGGCGGCGCTCCTCGAGCCGTTCAAACAATAACCGCAGGCGCGGTTCCTGGCGCGCGATGTTGTGCAGTGGCTGGCCATGCCAGGGTTTCAGCGCATAGCCCAGAATATCGCTGGCGCTGGCATTGCTGGTGACCAGTTGGGCATGGCCATCTATGGAAAGCACGCCAGCGGACAATCGACCGAGGACTGTTTCCAGATACTGCCGCTGATTTTCCAGTTCCAGCCGGCTGCGTTCCAATTCCAGGCTCATATGGTTAAAAGACTCCACCAGAAAACCCAGTTCATCCGCGCTTTCGGTGGTCAGTTCCTGATGGTAGCGTCCCGCGGCCACCTCACCGGTGGCCTGCGCCAACTGGGTCAGTGGGCGCACCAGCCGCTGGGCGGCGGTCAACGCGGCCAGAATGGCCAGCAGTACGCTGAGCAACAGAACCAGAGTCAGAATAATGACAAAGCTGACCTTTAACGCCTGGCGCAGAAAAGTGACCGTCTGATTCTGATAAAAAGCCTGTTCAATGCGGTTGGCCAGCCCGGTAAAACTCTCCGGTAAATAATAAATGGCCTGCAAAATCCGGGTTTCATGGCGAGCCCGCTGCTGTTCCAGCACCATCGCCGCGCGAATTTTAAGTGCATCGGTCAATTCCAGGCTGCCCGGATTCGGAGCGCCACTGCCGGACCGAGTGTTAATGGGCTCGGCGGCAGCGTACAGGCCATTGTCCAGGATCTGGATCAGGGTGAAGTCGCTCGGCCGGTCGGGACTCAGTTCTATGCCATTGATGCTGGCAGTGGCCAGCACATTGCCCCGGTTGTCCAGGACGCTTAATTCACTCGGACCGTTGCTGCTGACCTTGTCAATCAACAACGGGAACCAGTCGACATCGTTTTCGCCGGAAGTCTGGCTGCTCAGGTTGATCGCCAGATCGCGCACCTGGCGTTGTGCTTCCATGGTGCGCAGGTCGAGAAATAAACGGCCCAGCTGCAGGGAATCAGACAAGGCCTGTTCCTGACCCACGTCCAGCCAGCCATCGATGGTTTCCTCCAGGAACTCCAGCGAAAAAAAGTACACGATCAGCACCGGCGGCAGCGTCAGCAGCAGAAAGATCAGCACCAGCCGGCGGGTCAGACGTGCGCCAGGCGTGCCATGCCGCAACGACTGCATCAGGTTAAACAGCCGTGCGCCTATGGCCGAGAGCAGAAATAGCAGCGCCAATACTCCCAGGCCCAGAATCCACAGATTCAGCACTGAAATGCGCTCGCCCGCCTGCTGTACATCAGTGACCAGCAGCATCGCGGCCAGCAACAGGGCGCCTACCGCCAGGACCGGAAATATCCGGCTGAGCAAAACGCTATTGGTCAGTTTATCCAGCCAGCCACGCTTGCTCATAACGATGGGCCGCCGGTTTCAGGCTGTTCTGGCAGCGGGACCAACAGCGTATGCCAGCGATCGGTCAGGCGCCATTGGCTGGAGAACATGGCGGGCAAACGCAACGGTGCGGGCAGCTGCAGGCGGTTCAGCCGGGTGCGCACCTGCATTTGATAATTGCCGTCGCCAAGTTCCGCCGCGGTGATCTGGGTCGAGTACCAGGCGGGCAGGCGCAGGGCGGTCAACAGGGTGCGCAGCCGGGGATAGTTTTCAGTGGTACGGGTGATAGGGTTTTCCAGCGCGTAGTGCTCACTCAATGGCAGATAACGGATGCGCCAGTGGAAAGATTCGGTGCGGACTTCCCGGGCCCAGCCCTGATAGCGTCGGCCAAGGCGCAAATCGACACTGATGGTCAACGGTACGCCGCTGTTCAGAGCCTCAATATTGGCATCACTCAGGCCCAGTTCCAGGCCCGCCTGGACCCATAAAGAGTCCCGCCACGCCATGGCCAGATTTTTGGCTGCCAGGTGCCCGTTGGCCGTCTGCGGGTCAGGTCCGCAGCCACCCAGCAGCATCAGCAGACTGGCCAACAGCAGGTTGGCCAGCAGCAGCTTAAGCGCTTTTCTGGAGCCGGGCAAAAAACAGGCCATCGGTATTATCCGGTCCGGGCAGAATCTGCCAGCCGGCACCGCTCTGGTGGCCCAGCGGCAGGTAGACTGGCAATGCACTGGCGTCGGCGTGCTGAGCAACAAAGTGCTGCACCACCTGCTGATTTTCCTGGGCGAAGACTGAACAGGTCACGTAAACCAGCATACCGCCGGGCAACAGTGCTGGCCAGAGGCGCTTGAGCATCTGTAATTGCAGCGCGGCCAGATGTTCGATGCCGGCCGGTTCCAGTCGGTGTTTGATATCCGGGTGACGCCGGATAACGCCGCTGGCGGTACACGGTGCATCCAGCAGGATACGGTCATAGTGATGATGCTCCCAACGGTTATCGGTGGCCAGCAGATCGGCACAGATCAGCTCACATTCCAGTCCCAGCCGCGTCAGGTTCTCAGTGATTTTCTGCATCCGGGCGGGTTTAATATCCAGCGCCGTCAGATGCGCCAGATCCTGCTGGGCCTCCAGAATTTGTGTGGTTTTCCCGCCCGGCGCAGCACAGGCGTCCAGGACCCGCTGTCCGGCCGCCAGATCCAGTAACGGCACGGCGCACTGTGCGGCGCTGTCCTGTACCGACACTTCACCGTCCGCGAAGCCGGGCAATTGCTGAACCGAACAGGGGCTGCTGAGACAAACGTCGGCAATCCCTGAGCCGGGCTGGCCGGTCAGCTCCCCGGCATTCAGTTTGTCGAGGTAATCAGCACGGCTGATCCGGTTGAGGTTGACCCGCAACCACATCGGCGGTTGCTGCAGGTTAGCCGCGGCGATGGTCTCCCACTGTGTCGGCCAATCGGTTTGGAGACGCTGCAGCAGCCACTCCGGACAGGCGTAGCGCAGCGTCGGTTGTGCCTGCAGTGGGGGCAACAGGCTGGCATGCTCGCGCTGGAAACGCCGCAGCACCGCATTCAGCATGCCGGTGGCCCAGTCTTTTTTGGCCAGCCGAGCTAATTCGACGGTGCTGTGAATGACCGCGTGCGCAGGCAGATCCATATGCCAGAGTTGCTCCAGGCCAAGCAGCATGGCCAGATGCAAATCCGGATGTTTGTCGCGCAGTGGTTTGCGCAGCAACTGGTCGGCCAGTTCGTCCAGGGCGGTGTAATAGCGCAATACGCCATAGGCCAGTCTTTGCGCCAGCGCCTGATCGCGCTGCTCGTTCAAGCGTGGCAGTTGCTGGGTCAGCGCCAGGTCCAGGGTCAGATCATCCGTCAGTACCGCGATGAGTACCTGCAGTGCGCAGTAACGGGCATTGGAATGAGGTTTGGGCATGGTCAGTATGGGATCAGCCGGGTAACTGTCGGCGATGGGCATTCAGCCAGTCAATGGCAGCAATAATTCTGCTGCCGGCGGGCTGCAGTTTTTCAATGCCGAGGTAATCCCGTCCACAAGCAACCAGCAATTGTTGAGCGTGCTCGCTGAGCTCGCCCGGTGTGTGCCCCGCGCCAGTCGGAACGGCATTATCGGCCACCACACTGGCCTGCCAGATTCGGGTGCGCTTACCCAGTAGATCAGCCCAGGCGACCGGCCACGGATCAAAAGCGCGCACCCGCCGGGCAATCAGTTCAGCTGGTTGGCGCCAGTCGATTTCCGCTTCCTGTTTGCTCAGTCGATGCGCATAGGTGGCTTGCTCGTGATCCTGGGCAGTGGCAGGCATGGGCCGCCCCTCTACCAGGGCGGTCAGGCATTGCTGCAATGCCAGCGCACCCAGCTGGGCCAGTTTATCGTGCAGTGTGGCGGAAGTATCGGTGGCCATGATGGGTTGCGCTGCCTGCAGCAGCATATCGCCGGTATCCAGGCCCTTATCCATCTGCATAATGGTAATTCCGGTGGTCTCATCACCGGCTTCGATGGCGCGTTGAATCGGTGCCGCGCCACGCCAGCGGGGCAGCAGCGAAGCATGGATGTTCCAGCAGCCGTAACGGGGCAGGCTGAGCACCTGCTCGGGCAGCAACAGGCCATAGGCCGTGACAATCATCAGATCAGGCGCCAGCGCCGCCAGTTCAGCCTGGATTTCCGATTGACGCAGGCTGGCAGGTTGCCAGACCGGTATGGCTGAGGCGGCTGCTGCCTGTTTAACTGGACTGGTCTGCATTTGCCGGCCGCGCCCGGCCGGCCGGTCAGGCTGGGTTAAAACGGCCACCACCTGGTGTTCGCCGGCTTGCAGCTGTTGTAATGCAGGCACCGCGAACTCGGGTGTGCCCGCGTAGATGATCCGCAAGGCATGCTGGTTTTCAGTCGGGGCCACCTCAGGCAACCGAAGCGGTTGCTTCGCGGCGCTGTTTGGCCAGTTTTTTCTTGACCATGGCCTGTTTCAGCGGTGACAGATAATCAACGAACAGTTTGCCCTGCAGGTGATCCATCTCATGCTGCAGACAGACCGCGGCGAGGTCTTCCAGGTCCTTTTCAAAGCTGTTGCCGTCAGCATCCTGCGCACGCACGCGAATCTGTTCGGCCCGTTTGACACTGGCATAGATGCTCGGCACCGACAGGCAGCCTTCTTCATATATCTGCTCGCCGCTGCGCTGGATAATCTCTGGATTGATGAAAACCTGAAAATCATCCTGCTCGTTACTGACGTCCATTACCAGCAAACGCTGATGAACATCCACCTGGGTGGCGGCCAGTCCAATGCCTTTGGCGCTGTACATGGTCGCGCGCATGGCATCGATTAACTGCCGCAGCGCGGGGGTGAATTCGGTGACCGGTTCAGCCACGGTTCGCAAGCGCGGATCGGGGAATTCCAGAATGGTAAGTTGGGCCATGATGATAGAGTTAATGCACTAAATCACTTTATGATAGTAAAATACCGATTAAAATAGAATTTTCACACCAGTGAGGTATTCTTGGCTCACATGGAATGTTGGCCTAAGACCTTGCCGAAAAAGGTATAAGCATACAGGAGTCCGCCAGTGAAACGTCAATTGTCTGCCGCTTTTATAGTACTCGCCTGCCTGGGCATGTTGTGGTTGCCGTTAGCGGCACAACAGGGCAATGGTCCGGAGTTGCGCTCCGATCATCCCGATGAATATGTGGTGCAGCCGGGTGACACTCTGTGGGATATCTCGCAGATGTTTTTAATCCGTCCATGGGAATGGCCGGCCATCTGGCAAGCCAATCCACAGGTCGCCAATCCACATCTGATTTTCCCGGGCGATGTGCTGAATTTGAGCTATCTGAATGGTCGCCCGGCATTGATGGTGGAGCGGCGCTCGCCACAAATCCGGGTGCTGGATGAAAAAGACGCCATCACCGCGCTGCCGTTGAGCGCGCTGGAAGGATTCTTACGCTATCCACGCATGGTCGATGCCGATGAATTCGACCAGCTGCCTTACGTGGTGGGTATTGAAGAGGACCGGATGTCTGCTTTCAGCGGCATGAAATTCTATGCCCGCGGTCTGGATGCGCCAGAAGGCAGCATGGTAGTAGTGGCCATGCCCAATTTCGTTTATCAGGACTCGCGCCGCGAAGTCGATGGTGGCCGTTATCTGCGCCGCTCGTTGATACCCCGCTATGCCGGCGATACGCATCGTCCTCAGTACCGCAGTGATTCGCTGCTGGTGCGGGGCATCAAATCACTGGATAGCAAGGATTATCCGATTATCGGCTACGAACTGTTTGAGGTTTCGCGCGCCCGCGTGCTTAAAATAACCGGCGATGTGGCTATTTTGGAAGTGACCCAGGGCCGGCGCGAAATTGATGTCGGGCATTACATCCTGCCGATAGATGAGTACGTTTACGACGAAAACTTTTATCCGCGCGCGATGGCTGAGATTCCCGGCAATGCGCATGTAATGGATTTGTTTGAAGTCACCCCCGGGGCCGCGCATCACGATATCGTGATGCTGGACGTGGGCAGCAAAGATGGCGTCCAGCCGGGCCATGTCTTTGCCACCTTCAGACCCGGCCGGGAAATTCCTGATCCGGTCAAGGGCCGGCACGACAGCTTCCGGCGGATTTTCAGTACCCCGGAAGAAGCTAACGTAACCTTGCCGCCCGAACTGGCGGGAAGGGTCATGGTATTTCGCAGTTATCCCGATATCAGTTATGCGATTGTGGTTGACGGTAAACGTGAGGTCAGAGCCGGTGACATTCTGCGGCACCCGGATGAAACAGTTTGACCGTGCCCGTGCGTGACTGCGCTGCGTGTGCACAAGCAGGCAGATCGGCATAAGCAGGCAGATCTGACTTGCAGGATTATCGGGCTGTCCGTGACTGGCTCACGCTAGCACTTGCGCCAGGCCTGGGGAACCAGCGCCTGCATCAGCTTAAGCAGGCCTATGATACTGGCTCGGATGCACTGGCTGGAGCCCTGAGTGGCGAGGTCAACTTGCCAGCCGCCAGCCGCCAATGGCTGCGGTCGCCTGACCGGCAACGTATTGATCAGCATCTGCAATGGGCGGAGCATCCACAACATCATATTCTACTGCTGGGCGGTGATCGCTATCCTGAGTTGCTGGCCGGCATAGCCGGCGCGCCTATGCTGTTGTATGTGGTCGGCAATCCGGATTGTTTATGGCAGCCACAGATCGCGCTGGTGGGCAGCCGTGCACCCAGTCACAATGGCCGTTTACTGGCCGCTGAAATGGCTACCCAGCTGGCTGGCGCAGGTCTGATTGTTACCAGCGGGCTGGCGGAGGGCATTGATGCGGTGGCGCACCAGTCCGCGCTGGATGCAGGCCAGCCCAGCGTAGCTGTGCTCGGCACCGGGGTTGACCGGGTTTACCCGGCCGCCAATAAGCTGTTGGCGCAGAGGATTGCCGCACAGGGAGCGCTGGTTTCGGAGTTTGCACTGGGCACCGAACCCCGCGCCGGTCACTTCCCGGCACGCAATCGGATTATCAGTGGATTGTGTCTGGCCACCCTGGTGATTGAAGCCGGTTTGCGCAGCGGCTCATTGATTACCGCACGGCTGGCTGGTGAGCAGGGCCGGGAAATCCTGGCGGTGCCGGGCTCGGTTCGTAACCCTACCAGCCGTGGCTGCCACGCCTTGATCCGGGATGGCGCGCGGCTGGTCGAAAATGCTTCGCAGGTGCTGCAGGAAATCGCCCCGCTGGCCGGCCAATTAGCTCAGCAGATCAACGCAGCGGCGAATCTGAACAGGCCCGCGGAGACTGCACAGTCTATTGAACCAACCGCCGCCGACCACCATAACGAAACCTTACAGCAGGGTTTGGACGAAGACTATCAGCAACTGTTGCAGGCCCTGGGTGGTGATCCCCTAAGCCTGGATGAACTGGTCGAGGCCACCGATTTGACGCCGGGGGCCATTTCCTCCATGCTGCTCATGTTGGAGTTGCGCGGCCAGGTGGCTGCTGAACCCGGCGGAAACTGGACCCGAATACACGAGGTTGGTTGATGAAAGAAAACGTACTCGATGTATTAATGTATTTGTTTGAAAATTATATTTATGATGAACCCGAGGTAACTCCAGACAGGGACGATCTGGAAAACAGTCTGCACCAGGCCGGTTTCACCAGCAATGAAATCAGCAAAGCTTTTCGCTGGCTGGATGAGTTGGCCGAACAGCGTTTGCAGGTCAAAAGCGATAACGACTGCGTCCCCCCGATAAGGCTGTTCAGCACTCAGGAACAGCTCAGGCTGGATACTGAATGCCGTGGTTTCCTGATGCATCTGGAAAACCTTGGGGTGCTCAATGCCGCCTGCCGCGAAGTCGTGATTGATCGCTGTATGGCGCTGGAGCAGGAAGATGTCGATCTGGATGATTTGAAATGGGTTATTTTAATGGTGCTGTTTAACCAACCCGGGCAGGAAGCCAATTACGCCTGGATAGAAGATCTGGTGTTTTATGATGAACAGGAAGCTCGGCACTGATTGTTGCTTGTTGATAATGGTTAATAGGATGATTCGGTTGATGGTTTGGGACAGACACTGCTGTGGCTAAAAATCTGCTGATCGTCGAGTCGCCGGCTAAGGCGACTACCATCAATAAATACCTGGGTAGTGATTATCATGTATTGGCATCCTATGGCCATGTGCGTGATCTGGTACCCAAGTCAGGTGCGGTAGAACCTGATAATGACTTTGCCATGCGTTATGAGTTAATCGAACGCAATAAAAAACACGTCGACAATATCATCAAGGCCGCCAAAAAGGCCGAGGCCATCTATCTTGCCACTGACCTTGACCGCGAAGGTGAAGCGATTGCCTGGCATGTCCAGGAAATTCTGAAAGACAAGCAGTTATTGGACGGCCGGGAACTGTACCGGGTGGTATTCAGTGAGATCACCAAACGGGCGGTGAATGAGGCGGTGTCCAATCCACGCCGCGTCTCCATGGACCTGGTTGATGCCCAGCAGGCGCGCCGCGCGTTGGATTATCTGGTGGGCTTTAATCTTTCACCACTGCTATGGAAAAAGCTGCAGCCCCGGTTATCCGCGGGCCGGGTACAGACACCGGCATTGCGGCTGATTGTTGAACGCGAAGAAGAAATTGAGAACTTTATTGCCCAGGAGTACTGGAGCATTGAAGCCGATTTGAACGAGCAGAGCTTTGAGTTCAGCGCCAATCTGGTGCGTTGGGCAGGCAACAAGCTTGAGCAGTTCGATATCAATAACACCGAGCAGGCCGAGCAGGTTCGTGACACCTTGCTCAGTGCCGCTAACGGCAGTCTGACAGTTGCTGAAGTCAAAAAACGCCAGCGCAAGCGCCGCCCATCGCCACCGTTCATAACCTCGACACTGCAACAGGAAGCTTCGCGTAAATTGCGCATGCCGGCGGCCCGGATCATGCGTATTGCTCAGCAGTTGTATGAAGGCATTGCCATCGATGGTGGTAACCAGGGTCTGATCACTTACATGCGTACTGATTCGGTAGCCCTGGCGCAGGATGCCATCAACGATATTCGCAGCCAGATCAGCAGCCAGTTCGGGCCGGAAAAACTTCCGGAAAAGCCTAATTTCTACAACACCAAATCACGCAATGCCCAGGAGGCACACGAGGCTATCCGGCCCACCAACGCCAGTTATACCCCGGACAAGTTGAAGCGTTATCTGAGTGAGGATCAATTCAAAATATACAGCCTGATCTGGAGCCGCAGCATCGCCTGTCAGATGACGCCGGCGATCATGGATACGGTCACCGTGGAGTTTGAAGCAGCCAATAACAGCCGTTTCCGCACCAGTGGTTCCACCATCCGGGAGCCCGGTTTTCTGGCGGTTTATGAAGAAGCACCGATCGGCGGCAAGCAACAAAAAGAAGTGCGTTTGCCGGACATGCAGGAAGGTGATGCCATCAATCTGGCGGATATCCGCGCCGAGCAGCATTTCACCGAGCCACCACCGCGTTACAGTGAAGCGAGTCTGATCAAAACGCTGGAAGAATATGGTATTGGCCGGCCATCCACTTATGCCAGCATTATTTCTGTACTAGTGGACCGCGAATACGTGGAGCTGGATCGCCGCCGTTTTACCCCCACTGATACCGGCGTGGTGGTAGCGAAATTTCTGTCGGAATATTTCGAACAATACGTCGACTACGATTTTACCGCCCGCTTGGAAGATGAACTGGACGCGATTGCGCGCGGCGAACAGGAATGGCTGCCGGTACTGCAGGATTTCTGGAAACCGTTCATCGCGCAGATTGAAACCACTGAAAAAAATGTCAGCCGCGCCGAAGCGCGTCAGGCCCGGGAGCTGGGAACCGATCCCAAAAGCGGTGAACCGGTATCGGTCAGGTTCGGGCGCTATGGACCGTTTGCCCAGATCGGCACCGCCGAGGATGAAGACAAGCCGCGTTTTGCCAGTCTGTTGCCAGGGCAAAAGCTGAACAGCATTACCCTGGAACAGGCACTGGAATTATTCAAACTGCCGCGGGAGCTGGGAGAAACGCCGGAAGGCGAGGAACTGGTGGTCAATATCGGCCGATTCGGGCCGTATATTCGTTACGCTAAGAAGTTTGCCTCCCTGCCCAAGGAAGAAGATCCTTATACCGTAAGCCGGGAACGCGCGCTGGAGTTGGTGGCCGAGAAAAAGCTGGCCGACGCCAACCGCACGATTCATGTTTTCGAAGATGCCGGCATTCAGGTATTGCGGGGTCGCTACGGGCCGTATATCACCGATGGTAAAAAGAACCTGAGCGTACCCAAGGACCGTGAGCCGGAAAGTCTTACGGTGGAAGAGTGTATCGAACTGTTAGCCAATGCGCCCGAACGCAAAGGTCGGCGTGGTAAGAAAGCAGCTAAAAAAACAGCCAAGAAAAGCGCGAAAAAGAAGGCAGCCAAAAAAACCGGTAAGAAAAAAACCCGCAAAAAACGGGCCAAAAAGAAAACCGCCGCGAGCAAGAAAAAGGCTGCTAAAAACACGACCAAAAAAGATCAGGAAACCGCCGAAGCTGCCTGAAAATCTCCCCTCGGCCAACTGCTGTTGAGTTGGATTCAATGACCGTTACGACTACTGATATCAAACAGGCCAGAGTTGCTCTGGCGGCGGGGCAGGTCATTGCCTATCCCACCGAAGCCGTATACGGGCTGGGTTGCGCCGCCGCCGATCAGGCTGCCGTCCAGCGGGTGCGCCAGCTCAAACAGCGGGCAGCCGGGCAAGGCGTGATCACTCTGGTCAAGGATCTATCACAGGTTTCGGCATGGCTGGATAACAACTATGCTGCGTTGTGGCCGAAAGCAGATCACAGCTGGCCAGCAGCCATTACGTGGTTATTTCCTGCCTCCGGGCAGGCGCCGGTATGGTTAACCGGCGGCACTGATCGGATCGCGCTGCGCTGTCCGGGCCACGCACTGGCCCGCTTGCTGTGCGAGGATATGCCGATAATTTCCACCAGCGCCAATCCCACCGGTCAGGCGCCCGCTGTCAGCGCCGCCCAGGTTGCTGATTACTTCAACGATAAACTGGACCTGATTGTGGCGGGCGAGTGCGGATCAAATGCCCAGCCAAGTGAGATTCGTGATCTGGTTAGCGATAAAATACTACGATGAATAATACACCCACACCATCTTCTTCACCGCAGGACACCCCCGGCGAAAACGACATCGCCGCGGTCAAGCGTTACCTGCAGAACCTGCAACGACATATCTGTGATGCTTTCGAGCAACTGGACGGTCAGGCCAGCTTCCAGCGCGATAGCTGGCAGCGTGAGCAGGGCGGTGGCGGTGTGACCATGGTGTTGCGTAACGGCAGAGTGTTCGAGCAGGCCGGCGTGGCCTTTTCACATATTCACGGGCCGGAATTACCCAAACCCGCCACCGCGGCGCGTCCTGAGCTGGCCGGCTGTGGCTTTCAGGCAATGGGCGTCTCGCTGGTGATCCATCCGAACAATCCGCTGGCGCCAACCAGCCATATGAATATACGCTTGTTTATCGCTGAGGCAGCGGATAAAAAACCGATCTGGTGGTTTGGCGGTGGTTACGACCTGACGCCTTATTATCCTTTTCTGGAAGATATCCGGCACTGGCACCAGACCGCAAAATCGGCCTGTGAACCGTTCGGGGCGGAGGTTTATCCGGAATATAAATCCTATTGTGACCGGTATTTTTACCTGCGTCACCGGGATGAAACCCGCGGGGTGGGCGGATTGTTTTTTGATGATCTGAATCATTGGCCGTTTGCCACCAGTTTTGATTTCCTGCAGGCGGTGGGAGACAGTTACCTGCCGGCTTATTTACCCATAGTCGAGCAGCGTGAACAGCAGCCTTACACCCAGCAGCAGCGGGACTTTCAATTGTATCGGCGCGGCCGTTATGTGGAATTCAATCTGCTGTATGATCGCGGCACCCTGTTTGGTCTGCAGTCCGATGGCCGTACCGAATCTATTCTGATGTCACTGCCTCCGCTGGTCAGCTGGCGATATAACTGGCAACCTGAAGCTGACAGCCAGGAAGCGCAGCTGTATAAGTGTCTCAGCCCGCGTGACTGGCTTGCAGCTGAGTCAATCTAAGCGAACGCTGATGATGGCGTTTTAGTGTTGCGCAAAAGCCTGTTGGCCAGCATGTGAGCGTCCCGGTATTGACCTATCACAGCAACCAGGTCGACGGCCTGGATTATGCCAGTAACGATCATCTCGCGCTGGCCAGTGATCTGCACTCAATCAGGCGTAGCGGCTGGACAATCATTACGCTGAAGCAACTGGTTGAGGCGGTCATCCGGCAGCGCATGGATAGTCTGCCGCGTCGCTCGCTGGCCATCACCTTCGATGATGGCAGTTATTTTGACTGGTACGACCTGGAGCACCCGGTGTTCGGGATGCAGCGCAGCTTTGCCAGTATCCTGCGTGAGTTTGTGCATTCGGACCCGGTTTATTCAGGCGTTTCCGGACTGGTCACCAGTTTCGTGATCGTCTCCCCGCGGGCACGCGAATGTCTGGACCAGACCTGTCTGATTGGACAGGGCTGGTGGGGTGATGAATGGTGGCCAATCGCACAGGCGGAAGGTCTGTTCAGCATCCAAAATCACTCCTGGGATCACAAACACCCAGGCGTTGCTGAAAGATTGCGTTACGGAAGTGACTATGGATCATTTCAGCAGCTCCGGGATAGCCAGGAATGCGACTGGCAGATCGCTCAGGCACAGGCCTATCTGGTTAGCCTGAATGGCGCCGGTACAGCCCGTTATTTTGCCTATCCTTATGGCGATTGCCCGGATATTCTGGCGTATGATTATTTACCCGGCCGGCAACAGCAAACGGGTCTGATGGCTGCTTTCAGCACGGAGCCTGAACCGGTGACGGCGGCCAGCAATCGCTGGCTTCTGCCCCGCTACGTCTGCCGCCGGGACTGGTCTTCGGAAAGCGAATTGATGTCGTTGCTGAACAGTCTCAAGCGTTAAAGCGATCAGTCCGGGCTATCCGTTTCAGCCTGCTCGCGGGGTTTGGTAACAAGCACCCGTGATAACACCAGACCAAACTCAAACAGCATCCACATGGGAATCGCCAGCAGTGTCTGGGAGATAATATCCGGTGGTGTCAGCAGCATGCCGGCAGCGAACGCTCCAACAAAGATGTAAGGTCTTTTGGTGGCCAGTTTGGCCGGCGTAGTGACGCCCAGCGCGACCAGAATAATAATGGCGATGGGCAGCTCAAAGGCGATGCCGAAAGCAAAAAACAGCGATAGGATGAATTGCAGATAGCTGCTGATATCAGTAGACACCGCCACGCCTTCGGGGGCCATGCGGGTAAAGAATTCAAACGCCACCGGAAACACCACGTAGTAAGCAAACGCACAGCCCAGATAAAACAGCAGTGTCGCGGAGACCAGCAGTGGCTTGGCAAGATGCTTTTCCTTCTCATACAGCCCCGGCGCTACAAACGACCAGAACTGATAAATGATCACCGGAATAGCCACCACCAGCCCGCACATCAAAGTCAGTTTGAAGGGGGTCAGAAAAGGTGTGGTCACATCGATGGCGATCATGCTGCTGCCGGCTGGCAGGTGGCGCAGCATCGGCTCCGCCATGAATGAATAGATTTCCTGCGAGAATGGCAGCAATACCAGCGTTGCACCAACCACCGCCAGCACCGACCACATGATCCGGTTGCGCAGTTCCAGCAGGTGTTCGAGCAGCGTCTGCTCGCGATCAGTGTCGGTGTCGGTACTCATTGATCAGAGGGTTTATCCGGGGATGAGCCGTTATTGCTGGTTGCAGCGGTGCCGGCACGGGGACTGGCTTTGGAACCGGTAGTGGGCTGACTGACTTCGTTAACGGTCTGCTGCAGTTTATCACCCGTCTGACGTAACGAGTCGTCGGCGGCCTGAACCGACTCGCGCAACTGTTTGCGGGTTTCGGTCATTTCGTTCTTGATATCCCGAATCCGGGAACGATCAACTTCAGATTCCAGCTCAACCCGCATCTGATGCCAGGTGCGGCGTGCCTTGCGGACAAAACCACCCAGTGTTTTGGCAACCCCGGGCAGCCGCTCCGGACCAAGCACCAACAGCCCGATAAGGCCGATGATGACAAGTTCACCGAAGCCGATATCAAACATGGCGGAATTTAACCGGAGTGCGTTTTGTGGGTATTGTTTTTGGTGTTGATGGAGTCGTCGTCAGCGCTGTTGCTTAACTGTTCTGGCTGTTTGGATTCATCTTCATCTTCTTCGCTCATGCCTTTGCGGAAGCCGCGAATGGCGGTGCCCAGGTCGCTGCCCAGGTTGCGCAGCCGTTTGGTGCCAAATACCAACAGGACTATAGCGAGAAGGATAATGAGTTGTACGGCACTGATATTTTGCAGCATGGGTATAAAATCCGGCTATCTTGATCTGCGTAAATGATACCCTGCGAGTGTGAACAGCACCACCATAAGCAGCAACAAACCGAAACGGTTGAGAGCCGGTACTTCTACAGTGGGATCGGCAATGGTGCCGTTAATGCTGTCACAGTCAGGTGCGGTGATGGCGAGCGACTCCAGGCCGTCAATGGTCTCCGCCACCACGGTGGCTGAGCCGGTATCGATGTCGATCAGTAAAATCTGACTGGGTAGGGTTTCACTGGCAATACTGGAACGGTCAGTGATGGCCCATAACCGGCCTGTTTCATCAAAAGCGAGTCCGGCATCGGTATAGGGAGCAGCGTTTTGCAGTGGTCCGACCGGACTGGCCACTCCGGTTTCAACATCAATCCGGTACAGGCTGGGCGCGTTGCCCGAACCCAGACCAAAAATCTGTTCACCATCAGTCGTGACCCGGTTGGCCAGGCCGGTGATGGGCACATTGCTGGTATTGCCGATCACGTGAGCGCGGGCATTGTCGTTCAAATCCGACATCAGCAATTGCTGCATGTTGTCAGAGGACAATATGGCCTGGTTGTTATCACACAGAAAGGTCAGCCCGAAATCAAATAAATCTGTCGGGTTCAGCTGCAGGTTATTGGTCTGACCACCCAGGGCAAAGCCGCCGCCATCCTGCGTATTGATCTCGATCAGTGAGTTACTTTCATCATCCGCGCCAAACAATACGCCATCCGGATTGAAAGCCAGGCCTTCAACATCCAGAAAGCCCACTGCACCGATCCGGGTGGCTTCGCCGTTGGCAAGGTTGATCAGATACAGATTGTCGATGGTGTCTTCGCTGGCGGTACGGCTGTCGGAGTTCACTGAGTAGCCGAACGGCTGCGCGCTGGCGCTGCTTATCAGCAGCAGGCCGGTCATGACGATGGCCAGCAATACGGTACCGTACCGGATCATCCGGTGGCAACAGATTTTTGCCTGGGTAAAACTCATTGCAGTAACCGTCAGATTCCGTCCGTACTTGAGAACCTACCATGCTAACAGCCATAGAATCATTTGCAAAGTGTTGATACCTCAATACTTTAGCCGTATAACCTCACTGATACCGTCCATTCCGTAGCATGTGTCGGGATGGGCCTGATTCCAAGCATCGGTTATGATGCCGGATTTAGCGGAGATGCCTAAACATGGCAGAGCGTTTTCAGCAGGCCAGCTACGATCATCAGCAAGTATTGCGCATCGGCGTGTTGCTGGTAAATCTGGGTACTCCGGATGCGCCAACTGCCGCAGCTGTCAGGCCCTATCTCAAGCAGTTCCTGTCTGACCGGCGGGTGGTAGAGGTGCCGCGCTGGATATGGTGGCTGGTGCTCAATGGCATTATTTTACCGTTTCGCAGCGGCCGCTCCGCCAAGGCCTATGCCAAAGTCTGGCGCCAGGACGGTTCGCCTTTGCTGGTTCTTAGTCAGCGGTTAAGCGCGGGCCTGGCCAGGCATCCAGGGCTGAGCGGGACCAGCGTTGCACTGGCGATGACTTACGGCAGGCCGGGCATTCCCGAGGTGTTAGCGGCATTACAGCGCGAGGGTATAGACCGTTTGCTGGTGCTGCCGCTATATCCACAGTATTCAGCGACCACCACCGCCAGTGTATTTGATGCGGTTACCAGCGCGCTGCAGCGCCAGCGCTGGCTGCCGGAACTGCGGTTCGTCAATCAATATTTTCAACATCCGGAATGGTCCGCTGCGGTGGCCGAGAGTATTCGTGCCTATCAGCAGGTGCATGGCAGTGGCGATAAACTGCTGTTTTCTTTTCATGGCATCCCACAGCGTTATTTCCGTCAGGGAGATCCGTACTACTGCCAGTGTCATGCCAGTGCGCGGCTGATCGCTGAACAGCTGGGCTTGAGCGCGGACGCCTGGCAGGTCAGTTTCCAGTCCCGCCTGGGGCGTGAGCCGTGGTTGCAGCCATATACTGATCAATGGTTGCAGCAATTTGCCCGCGACGGCGGTCGGCGGGTCCAGGTGGTCTGCCCTGGGTTTGCGGTGGATTGTCTGGAAACACTGGAGGAAATAGCGATGGAGAATCAGGAGCTGTTCGTGGCGGCCGGTGGGCAACAGCTGGACTACATTCCCGCCCTGAATGACTCCAGGGCACAGATCGATATGCTGGCCGGAATACTGCAGTTGCATTTACAGCACTGGCCGGCCTTAAGTACTGATAACGACGGTCAGCGTCGGCAGCGGGCGTTGCGGCGCGCTGAACTGGATGATTATCCGCTACCGCTGGTCGATGGAAACACCTCAACAGGGAAACAACGCTAATGGCGGAACATGGTTTGCATATTGGCTTTACCACACTGATTGTGGTGGTCGCGGGTCTGGCGGCACAGTGGATATCCTGGCGAATCAGGATACCGGCGATTATTGTCCTGATCGTGCTGGGCCTGCTGTTGGGACCACTGGCCGAATTATGGGGGGGCTTACTGGACATCGACAGCCGCCTGCCAGGCTTTCAGAACCTGATCGGTCTGGGTGTGGCGCTGGTATTGTTTGAAGGTGGACTCGACCTGGAGTTGCGTGAATTCCGGCGGGTCGGCGGACATATCCGTCGTCTGGTGATGCTTGGGCCGCCGATTGCCTGGTTGCTGGGTGCGGTAGCGGCGTATTACATCGGTGGCCTGAGCTGGCCGGTTGCATTGGTCCTGGGTGCGATGCTGGTGGTGACCGGCCCGACCGTGATCCAGCCCTTGCTGCGGCATGCCAAATTGAATCAGGACAGTGCTTCGCTGCTTAAGTGGGAAGGCATCGTCAATGATCCCACCGGCGTGTTGCTGGCGGTGCTGGTCTATCAGTATTTTATTTATTCGGGAGATGGCGGCTCGGGTGTGCAGGTGCTCATGGATCTGGGTCTGGCGATATTTGCCGCGCTGTTGTTCGGCGGGCTGGGCGGCTGGCTGACGGGCAAGACCTATGCCCGCGGGCTGGTGCCCGAACATCTCAAACCGCCATTATTGATCGCGCTGGTGCTGGTGGCTTATGAACTGGCCAATCTGTTCCAGCATGAAGCCGGACTGCTGGCGGTTACGCTGATGGGGCTGGTGCTGGGTAATATGAATCTCGGTGGTTTGGAAGATCTGCGCCGCTTTAAGGAAAATCTCAGCATTATTCTGGTGTCTGCGCTGTTTATCGTGCTGACCGCCAGTCTTGAACTGGAGGTGCTGCAGGCGATGAGCTGGCGTTCCGGGTTGCTGGTGCTGGCATTTTTACTGCTGGTGCGCCCACTCAGTATCTGGCTGGCGACCATGCGTTCGGGCATGCGTAGCGAAGATCGCAAACTGCTGGCCTGGATCGCGCCACGCGGAATCGTGGCCGCCGCCACGGCGGGTTTGTTTGGTCCGGGTATGGTGGAGGCAGGCTATGCTGACGCTGAGCAGTTACTGCCGATTACCTTTGCCGTCATTCTGGTCACGGTCATTCTGCATGGCTTGACCATCGAAGGTGTGGCGCGGCGGCTGGGTCTGTCGGCTAAACACGACGGCGGTTTGCTGATTGTCGGCGCCAATGCCTTTTCAACCGCGCTGGCCCAGGCGCTGGGCGCAGCGAATATCAGTGTCAAGCTGGTCGACGGCTCGTGGTCCGCGTTGAAGGCGGCGCGCCTGGCGGGCATCGATTTTTACTATGGCGAGCTGCTTTCCGAACACGCCAAAGACTGGGTCAGTCTGCATCATCTGAATGCCGTGATATGTACTTCCGGCAATCATTTTTACAACGCCCTGGTGTGTAAGGCGCTGGCCGGAGAGTTTGGTCAGCACAATGTGTTTCAACTGCCGGCCAGTCATACCATGCAGAACAAAAACCGGCGCCTGGATCGTCAACAGCGTGGTCACATTGCCTGGACAGCGGAGGCCAACAGCGTGCATCTGAATGAGTTGCTGGCCGCCGGCTGGGAGATTCAACTGACCCGAATCACCGAGGAGCACAGCGTGGAAACGCTGCGGAGAGATCTGGGTGAAGAATGGATTCTACTGGGTACGGTCGGCAAAAACGGGCGGGTCAATCTGAAATCTCCCGAAGTCAATCTGGCCATCCGCAAAGAGCAAAGGGTCATCTATTTTGCCCCGCCGCGGCAACACGAACCGGTTGCCGAGCCAGCCGACAATAAGGGCGACGCGACAGATTGACAGACTGACAAGTCGGTAACAACCAGCGCTTAAGGGCGATACGGTAACCTGATCCCATGGCATTCTGGAAAACACAAACCCAGCGCATAGCTTTGTTCTGGCTGCTGCAGATCGGTGGCTGGACCGGTTATGCGTTGATGAATTTTCTGCAGGGTCTGATTCATGAGAAGCAGCTTATCTATATCCTGCCCAGTCTGGTGTATGCGATCAGCGGATTTATATTGACGTTGTTCCTGCGTCATTTTTACCGCTGGATATGGAATCGTCCCCCGGCTCAGATACTGGTTCTGGCCGCCATCGCATCGCTGCTGATCGGGGTTATCTTTGAAGCCAGCCGGGTGCTGGCCTACATCAATCTGTATCCCAGCGATTGGAATTTACAGGCCTGGTGGCATGCTTTTCAGGAATTCACTTTGTCCTGGTACGTGATGTTGACCTGGTCCGGTCTGTACTTTGGCATCAAGTATTACCGCAAGGTCCAGCAACAGCGGCAGCAACTGCTGGAAGCCACCAGCATGGCGCATGAAGCACAATTAAAAATGTTGCGCTATCAGCTCAATCCGCATTTTTTGTTCAATACCCTGAATGCCATTTCCACTCTGATCCTGGCCGGCGAGATGACTATCGCCAATAAAATGGTTACGCGCTTGAGTCGGTTCCTGCGGCATACCCTGGAAATGGAACCGATGCAGAAGCTGCCGCTGAAACATGAACTGGAAGCCCTGCAGCAGTATCTGGCGATTGAACAGTTGCGGCTGGGTGACAGGCTCAAAATTGAATGGCAGATTGATGATGCCGCCCTGCCCGCGCTGGTGCCCGGTATGTTATTGCAACCATTAATCGAAAATGCCATCAAATACGCCATTGCCCCACGCGAAGCTGGCGGCGAGGTAGTGATTAGTGCCACGGTAACCGGGGACCAGCAATTGCAGTTGTGCATTGCCGATGATGGTCCCGGCATCGACAGCACAGCCGAAAGCAGCCAGCCACAGCCGGGTTTTGGCGTTGGTCTGACCAACACCCGCAATCGTTTGCGGGTGTTGTATGGCGACCGGCAGAGCTATCAGGTGTGTAACCGTGAACCGCACGGTTTACAGGTCTGTATGAACATACCTTACGAGCGATAAGCGATGATTGAGCAAGCACCGAGACAGACACCACCACGCGATCAGCTGCGTTTAATGCTGGTGGATGATGAGCCACTGGCCCGCCAGGGATTGCGCATCCGTCTGGCTCAGCTGAACGGCGTCAGCGTGGTTTGTGAGGCGGAGAACGGTCGTCAGGCGCTGGAGCGTATCGCCACCCACAAACCCGATGTGGTGCTGATGGATATTCAGATGCCGGGCATTGACGGCCTGGGTGTGGTCAAGGCGTTATGCGCTGATCCGCGTTTGCTCAACAACCTGCCTTATATTATTTTTGTCACCGCCTTTGATGAGTATGCGGTCAAGGCATTTGCGGCTGAAGCGCTTGATTACCTGCTCAAACCGGTCGATGAAGAGCGCTTGCTGGAGGCCATTGAACGGGCCCGCAAGATGCTTAAACAACGGCATCGTGCGGAACAGCAGCAGCAGTTGCGTCAGTTGCTGGCACGTTTGACCGGGCAGCGCGAATCGGAGCTGGCCAACCCTGAACAACAGGCCGAACAGCTGGCCAAACTGACCCGACCCAGGAAACTGGTGTTCAAGGATGGTCATACCATCCTGCGAATTGCCCAGGAGGATATTCGCTGGATTGAAGCGGCCGGCGACTATATGTGTGTGCAAACGGCGGAAGAAACCCATGTGGTGCGTACCACCATGAAGAAAATAGAAACCGAGGCCGACCCGGCTGTACTGCAGCGGGTGCATCGTTCCACCATCGTTAACATTCAACGCATTAAAAGCCTGGAACCGCACAGTAATGGAGAATATTTCCTGACGCTGGACACCGGCAAACAGGTTAAGTTAAGTCGGCACTATCGGGACAAGCTGGAACAATTGCAGCAGTAACTGCGGTAGCCTTTCGCTCAGGTTCAGGTGAGGTTGCGAACCGCAGCGGTCGGATTGCTCCGGGCACCCACTCAGGCGGTCATCGGCAGCCAGGGTTCAAGCCCGGCGCAGTTCACCGAATGCTACTTTGGTAGCCACCAGACTTGCTTTTTCGCTCTGCAGCGCCAACACATAGAAGCTGTAAATCGATTCAAACAACGAGACAAACTATGCAAATAGCCAATAACAAAGTGGTATATATCCACTACACCCTTAAAAATGATGCCGGCGACACCCTGGATAGTTCAGATGGCGGCGCGCCGCTGGCTTTTCTGCATGGCAGTGGCGGCATCATCAAGGGCCTGGAATCGGCGCTGGAAGGTAAATCATCCGGCGACAAGCTGGAGGTGGTGGTGGAACCGGAAGAAGGCTATGGCGCGAGCCATCCCGAAGCGATTCAGCAGGTGCCTAAATCGGCTTTTCAGGGTATTGATGATCTGGCGGTGGGTATGCGGCTGCAGGCCGAAACCGCGGACGGCGCCGTGCCGATCAAAGTGACCGCCATCGAAGACGATATCGTCACCATTGACGCCAATCATGAACTGGCCGGTGAACGCCTGCATTTTGCCGTCAGCGTAGAGAGCGTACGGGATGCCACCGAGGAAGAAATTTCTCACGGGCATGTACACTGATTCAGCCTGACAGGCCGGTCATCAACTGCTCATGCTCAGCGATGAGCAGTTTCCGGCGCAAAGCAAATCAGTCATTTTGGCACCGCTCTGGTGCAATCCACATAGTGACCGGCTGAAACTTCAAGCAACACTTACCGGCCGTTGCTGAACAGCTGCATCCCGGTGCTGATCGCCTGGATGGAAACAGCACTGTAGCCGCCCAGCACCAGGGCACTATCGGTGCCACCTTCAGCGCACCAGTAGCGGGCGGTGGACGGTATCAGGATGCCGTGGAATGGGCGGGGAACAGAATCTGAACTGGAATCAGTTGCTGCTGAAGATCAGTCCGGAGCAGCAACGATAACAGTCTCCCGGCAACGCTTTGCCGGGTGAGTTGAGCTTTTCACCGTATCCATCCAACGGCCTGACTACGAAGTGATTCATTAGTCTTGTCTGACTGGTCTTTTGTCGCTTGTCATTAAGCGTTTTGTGATTTTCTGCATCTAACCTCGAAACAATCCTGGAACCAGTCATGGCTCTGACAGAAACTGCTTTAAAAAGTCCTGCCGGTATCGGCGTCGCCGTGGCCATCGTATTGCTGTTCGGTCTGGTGGCGTTAAGCGATCTGCCGGTCCAGCTGTTTCCCAACATCGAACGCCCGCAGATCAGCATCAATGCCAACTGGCGGGCCGCCTCACCCAAAGAGATTGAGGCGCAGATTCTGGAGCCGATTGAGACCGTACTGCAGGGTTTGCCGGGCATGGAGATCATGGAGGCCAATGCCTTCAACGGCGGCGCCTGGATCAATATGCAGTTTACGATTGGGACCGATATGCAGACCACCTTGATGGATGTTATCGGTCGTTTGAACCGTTTGCCACCGCTACCCGCAGATGCTGATCCACCCCGTGTCAACATGGGTGGCGGTGGCGGCGGTGCCAATGAATCACTGACCTGGTTTTTTGTCCAGCTATTACCCGGCACGCCGGGTCCGATTGAAGATTATCAACAGTTTCTTATCGATACCATCCGGCCACGTCTGGAGGCGATTGAAGGTGTTGCCGGTGTGGAAATCAATGCCGGCGCGGCCGATGAGCTGCAGATTACCATTGACCCCTACCGGGCCGCTCAGTACGGCATCAGCATTCCCACCATCGCGGCCCGCGCGGGTCGCGCCAATGATGTCTCCGGTGGTTTTGTGGATGTCGGCCGACGGCAGTACACGCTGCGGTTTGAAGGCCGTTATAGCCCTGCGCAACTCAGCGATATGGTGCTGGACTGGCGCAATGGCAGTCCGGTGCATCTGGGAGACATCGCGGATATCGAAGTGGCGCGCGGCAAGCGTCAGGGATTTTCCATCCAGAATGGTAATCCGGCGATCGGGATTCAGGTATTAAAAGCCAATGGAGCCAACGCACTGGCTTCACTGGAACGGGTTAAGGCGGAAGTTGATTTGATTCGTGCCGGCCCGCTGCAGGCGGCCGGCCTGGATATCCGGCAATCATTCGATGCCTCGGTATTCATTAAGCGTGCGGTGGCAATGGTGACGACCAATTTGATATTGGGCGTGATTCTGGCGATTGGTGTTTTGTGGTGGTTCCTTCGCGATCGCCGGGCCACGGTCGTCATTGCCACCGCCATTCCCATTTCTCTGCTGGCGACGGTGACGGTGCTATTTCTGGCGGACCGTTCCCTGAACGTCATTTCACTGGCTGGCCTGGCATTTGCCGTGGGGATGGTATTGGATGCCGCGATCGTGGTGTCGGAAAACATTGTCCGGCATCGAGAACAGGGTGAAGTTCCGTTCCGGGCAGCCTTGCTGGGCTCTAAACAGGTGCAGGGCGCACTGCTGGCCTCAACTGCCACCACCGTGGCGATCTTCATCCCGGTATTATTTCTGGAGGATGTTGAAGGTCAGTTATTTGCTGATCTGGCGCTGACCATTGCGATTGCCGTGGTGATCTCCCTGGTGGTCGCGTTGACCGTTTTGCCGGCCCTGGCGAGCACTTGGCTGAAGCCTAAAAAACTGACCGATAAAGACAATGCCGCTACCCAGCCTGGCTGGTCACGGCGGATAATCAAAAGCCTGATGCTGGTGACGGGTTCTCCAGCGCGGCGCTGGGGCCTGATTGGTGGTTTGATCCTTGGCCCGGCGCTGCTGGCCTGGATCTTGATGCCGCAACTGGATTATCTGCCACCGGTTAAACGTGACGCGGTTGATGCTTTTCTGAATATGCCGCCGGGCGCCAACGTTGATACGGTGGAAAGTGAGGTGGTCAACCCTATTGTTGAGCGCCTGGCGCCCTACATGGCAGGCACCAAACAGCCCGCCTTAAAAAATTACTACATCATTATCTGGCCGGGTGGTGGCACCATCGGGGCGCGGGTGGTCGAGCAAAGCCGGGTCAAGGAACTGGAAACCATCATGCGCAATGAAATCCTGGCCGGCATACCCGATTTCCAGGGCTTTGCCGAACAGGGCAATCTTTTCGGTGGTTTTGGCAATGGCCGTGATATTGCCCTGCATCTGCAGGCAGTGGATCCGGAAGCACTCAATAACGCTGCCCTGCGGACCCGGGAATTACTGCAGCAGACTTTCCCCGGCGCCAATGTTCAGATGTTCCCGAACAGTGAGGGCGGGCAGCCGGAAATCCGCCTGTTGCCGCGCGACGAGCGCATCGTGGAATCCGGCTGGGATCGGCCCGGGGTGGCTTCCCTGGTACGTAGTTTTGGTAATGGCCAGTGGCTGGGCGAGCATTTCGACGGTGAGCGGCGGATGGATATCATCATGCGCGTCGGGGGTTGGGAAACGCCTGAAGAGCTGGCCAGTATGCCGGTGATCAATCCTCTGGCGGCTGCCGGTCAGGCGGATGGCAATGCGCTCACCACGCTTGGAAACCTGGTGGAAGTTGTCAATACCACCGGCCCGGGCCAGATTCGGCGGGTGTCAGGCCGGCGCACGGTAACGGTCTCACTCACCCCGCCGGATAATGTTTCACTGGAAACCGCGGTGGCGGCCATCCAAGCCGATGTGGAACCCGGTATCCGTGCGATTCTGCCGGCCGATGGAGCGCTGATTTATGGCGGTAGCGCCGACAGCCTGCAGGCAGCTATCGGCACCATGGGACGTAATTTTTTGATGGCGCTGGTGATCCTGTTTCTATTGATGTCAGGCCTGTTCCGCTCGCCCAAGGACAGTTTGCTGGTGGTGCTGACCATCCCGCTGGCAACCGTGGGCGGGGTGGTTGCTCTGCGCCTGCTGAATCTGTTCAGTTTCCAGCCGATGGATTTACTGACCATGATCGGCTTTATTATTCTGCTCGGCCTGGTGGTCAACAACGCCATTTTACTGGTTGACCAGACACGCCGGGCAGAACGTGAGGGCCTGTCCCGTGATGCCGCTGTCGAACAGGCTTTGCGGTTGCGCCTGCGGCCGATTTTTATGAGCACGTTAACCAGCATTTTCGGAATGCTGCCGTTGTTGCTGCTGCCCGCTGAAGGCAGTGTGATCTACCGTGGCCTGGCCACCGCCATAGTGGGTGGCATGGCCTGTAGTCTGGTGTTTACCCTGTTGCTGTTACCCAGTCTGTTGCGCCTGGGCAAACCCAAACCGGTTGCCGTTGAAGCGGCGCACACACCAATCCCGGTTCTGGAATCGGCCGCCTGAGGCCCCTTAATCAAGCATGTCTCATCTGTTAGGAATCAACATGTCAGAGCATAAGAAAACTTTATTCACGGCTTCGGCGGCGGGCGGCCTGGTGCTGCTGGCAGCGGTACTGATCTGGACAATATCCGGCGATGGTGGCGTGCCGCCGGCAGCCGCGCAGAGTGTTGCCCAGGAGGGACAGCCGCAGGGTCCGCCACCTGCTTTGGTGACCACCGCACGGGCCAGTTCCGGCGAACAGATTGCCCTGCAATGGTTGCCGGGTACCGTGATCAGCAGTCACGATGCACGGATTGCCGCCGAGCAAAGCGGCCGCGTCACCTGGATAGCGGATATCGGCAGCATGATCCAGGCGGGCGATCCGATCGCGCGTTTGGATGACCGGGAGCTGCAGTTGCAGCGTGACAACAATCAAAGCCAGCTCGACAGTCTCAGGTCGCAGCTGGATTATCAGGACAGACAACTGCAGCGTCTGGAAAGCCTGAGCAGCAATAACAGCGTGGCCGCCAGTCAACTGGAAGAAACCCGCTCACAGGCTGAAGTGGTGCGTCAACAATTGGCTCAGGCGGAAATTCAACTGCAGTTAAGCGAAGTACAGCTGGAACGCACCAATGTTTCGGCCCCCTTCAATGGTCAGTTGGTCAGCCTGATGGTACAGATGGGTGAGCACGTCAACGCAGGCGCCGAAGTGGCCCGGTTAGTGGATATAGACAATCGCGAAGTGCGCGTACAGGTGCCTCTGCAGATGGCTGGCAATGTCGCGGAAGGCATGTCGGTCAATATGCGTGCTGACAGGCTGGAAAGTCAGGAGCGAATCAAAGCGGTCACGCTGGTGGCCGATGAAAATTCGCGCATGTTTGAAATGCGCGTGCATGCTGACAACCCTGCCTGGCGAATCGGTAGCCCGGTACAGGTAGGCCTGCCGGAGCACAGTTATGCGCCCGATGTAACTATCCCCCGCGACGCGCTGGTGTTGCGGGGCGAGCGCCAGTTTGTGTATCGGGTGATCGATGCAAACAATGTCGAGCAGATTGATGTGGAAACCGGTATGGGTCTGGGGAATCTGGTAGAAGTACTGAACGGTTTACAGGTCGGTGATGAAATCGTGGTGCGCGGTGCAGAACGCCTGCAGCCGGGCCAGCCGATTCAGATCGTTGCCCAGACCAGCGCCGATGCCGGTTGAGTGACGCCGGCAGCCTCGCCGTTGCAGCCTGATCTGAAAGCGACTTAAAGCGGCATTTTGACGCTGAACGAGGGTGGTTGGTCACTGGCCGCCATTAATGACCGTGGGGCAAAAACATCCATTAAAACCCTCCATAATCAAAAGTTTATTGATACCTCGATCAGCAGATAAAAAAACCTCAACTAAAGATGTAATCCAGGACTTACAAAATCTAAACAGTTGCTGATATATATTAATTATCCAATCTGACATCGCGCCACAAGACATTCGTCTTAATCCTACGGTCAATGCGCAGATTTTTTTATATAACTTCTAAATATCTTCTGTAAGGAAACGCATGATGCGTTCGGCCCGAGGGGGCAAAAAAATAAATGATTTATAAGTTTAGATTGAGGTAAATATGGATAGCAATACGAAAAATATCGTAGAAAATAAAATGATGGAAAGCAATCTTCAGAGCGAGTCAGACAGCAACCCTGAGACAATGTTAGGCTTCAACCGCAGAGAAGTCCTGCTGGGTGGTGCCAGTGCCGCGGTAGTAGCAGCAACCAGTACTGGTTTCAGTACCCCGGTTTCAGCCATGGGTGGTTCTGGTTCACACCCTGTGTTTGGCGGTAGCCGCGCGGATCGGCGGCTTGATTCATTCGAGTTACGGGTGGATGCAGCGGAAAGTTACCTGACATTGAATAATGGCCCGGACGTGCAACCGGTCAGCGGCGATGAAGGTCTGTACGCCGATTTTCGTGGCAGTTTCTCCAAAACACTGCTGCACAATAACGTCGGCGAAGTCGATCCGGCCTCCTATAACTCTTTTTTGAATGCACTGGACAGCGCTGATCCGGTGGATTTTGAAAGCATCATAGTCGGTAACCCTGGCGATGCTGACCGGGTACGACTGGTCAGCCCACAGGCAGGCTACGCGTTTGAATTATTCGGGGTGGATGGCGGTGACAACCGCATGTTGGCGGCGCCAGCCTTCGCGAGTGCGGAGACGGCGGCTGAAATGGGTGAGCTGTACTGGTATTCACTGACCCGTGATGTGCCGTTCGTGGACTATGACAGAAATCGTGACATTGCTGAGGTGGTCAGTGATCTGAATGCTTTTTCCCGTTCGGATATTTTCCTGCGGGATGGTGGTGTGGTAACACCTGAAACGGTCTATCGCGGCACCATACCGGGCGCGGATGTCGGGCCATTTGTCAGTCAGTTTTTGCTTCAGCCCTACGCTTTCGGCCGGCTGGAAGTGGGTGATGTGGCGGCCGTGGCGAACGGCAGACGGCCACGCACCGGACAGGAGTTTGTACCGCCCCGGCGTGATCCGTTCAACGATTTCATGACCGATTTTGATGAATGGCTGAACATCCAGAACGGCGGCGCTCCCAGTGAGTCCACACGTTTTGAAAATCAGCCCAGGCATATCGCTACCATGCGTCAGCTGAGTGAGTATGTGCATGTCGATTTTCCGGTTCAGTCGGGGCTGGTAGCGGCATTCGTACTGCTGGGTTTCGGCGAAGATGCGATCGCGCCCAATAACCCGTATACCCGTGCCAACAGCAATACTCAGCAAGGCTTCGCCTCTTTCGGCCCTGCTGATATTACCCATATTGTTGCGCACGGACCACGGCTGGCGCTGACCGGTGCCTGGTATCAGAAATGGCTGGCTCATCGACGGCTGCGTCCTGAAGTGATGGCGGGCAGGATTAATGTTCAATTACGTGGTTTACGCGATTATGACATCAATCAGGAAATTCTTGATTCGGAGGCGCTGGCGCGGGTGATTGCGCGTAATGAAACCGGCCAGGCCCGCAACCGCGGTTTGTTGCCCATGGCTTATCCGGAAGGCTCGCCTGCCCATCCTGCTTATCCAGGGGGTCACTCATCGTTTGTGGCCGCCGCGGCGACCCTGCTGAAGGGCTTCTTCAATGAGGATTTCGAAATTCCCAACCCGGTGCAGGCCAATCGTAACGGTACGCGCCTGATTGGTTATAACGGGACCCTGACGGTAGGTGGCGAGTTGAATAAACTGGTGGGTAACGTTACCCATGGACGCGATAGTGCTGGTATGCACTGGCGTTCAGATGGCCTGGGTAATTTTATCGGTGAAACCCAGGCACTGGGCATTCTGCGTGACTACAGCCTGACCTATAACGAAATGTTTGATGGTTTTGAGCTGACTTTATTCAGTGGTCAAAAGGTACGCATCCAAAATGGTGTAATGACCAATATCTGAGTAAGATTTTCCCATGTATCATCCCGCCTGTGCTTTGGCGCAGGCGGGATTTTTTTCGTCTCCGTTGTTACGGCAGGCGCCGGTTTTAATGCTGCTGAGCCGCCAGTATGCTGATTGCAAAAAAAAATAGACTAAAGTAGCATGCTGTAAGACAGCACTTTCAACAGTAGGGAAGATGTGCTGTTATTTATTCTATCGCTTTGTCTGATTGTAAAAATGCGGTTTGCCCCCTGATAAGTGATAGCTCACTCCCTGCGCTGAATAAAAAAACCGCCTTAAACCGGCGGATATAATAAATGGTGGCAACTGACAGCTGACCATCATAAAAGCTGACAATGGATAAAAGCAGACAGAGGTAAAACCATGCACGATGATAAACTTAAAGACACCAATATAGACCACTCACCACTTCCCGATAGCGCCAGTGTTACCACTCAGGACAGCGGCCTGATGTTTAACCGCAGAGACGTTCTGGTAGGCGGTGCGAGTGCCGCGGTAGTGGCTGCGGCCAGTACCGGTTTCAGCAATAACGCCATGGCGATGGACGGTTCCGGGATGCATCCGGTGTTCGGTTCAGCACGGGCTGATCGCCGGCTGGATGCTTTTGAATTAAGGGTTGATGCGGCGGAAACTTATCTAACGCTGGAAAACGGGCCGGATGTCCAGCCGGTGAGCGGTGATGAAGGCCTGTACGATGATTTCCGAGGCAGTTTTTCCAAGTCATTGCTGCACAATGATGTCGGTGAGGTTGAGCCGGCTTCCTATAACTCTTTCCTGAATGCGCTGGAAAGTGGCGACAACGACGATTTTGAAAACATTATCGTTGGCAACCCGAATGAAACCGGCCGCATCCGTCTGGTCAGCCCGCAGGCCGCCTATGCATTTGAATTGTTCGGCGTGGATGGCAACGATCCCCGCATGCTGGCCGCTCCGACTTTCGCCAGTGCGGAAACGGCCGCGGAAATGGGTGAGCTGTACTGGTATTCACTGACCCGTGATGTGCCGTTCAGTGAGTATGACAGCAATGGTGATATCTCCGCTGCCGCCGCTGACCTGAACGCTTTCTCCCGCGCGGATATTTTTCTGCGGGATGGCGGTGTGGTCACACCCGATACGCTGTTCCGTGGTACCTTGCCGGGTGCTGAAGTCGGACCGTTTGTCAGTCAGTTTTTATTGCAGCCATTTTCTATTGGCCGGCTTGAAATAGGCGAAGTCAGTGCCATCGCGGCAGGCAGAAGCCCACGGGTCGGGCAGCAGTTCCGGCCACCCCGGCAGGGCCGGCGCAATGATTTTATGACCAATTTCAGCGAGTGGCTGAATATTCAGAACGGTGGAGCACCCAGCGCATCGACTAACTTTCAGGTCTCGACCCGGCATCTGGCGACCATGCGTCAGCTGAGTGAGTTTGTGCACGTCGACTTTCCGGTTCAGACAGGTTTGTATGCCGCGTTTATTCTGCTCGGTTATGGAGAAGCTGCATTCAATCCGGGCAATCCTTATCTCAGCAATATCAGCAACACCCAGCAGGGTTTCGCAACGTTTGGACCCGCGGATATCACCCATCTGGTCACGCATGGACCACGCCTGGGTCTGACCGGAGCATGGTATCAGAAATGGCTGGCGCACCGGCGCCTGCGTCCGGAGGTTTATGCCGGCCGCATCAACGTACAAATGCGTGGTCTACGCGAATACGACATTCACCAGGAGATTCTGGACTCCAACGGCCTGGCCAGAGTCATGTCTGAATTTGGCAGTGGTCCTGCCAATGCAGCGTTATTGCCGATGGGTTATCCGGAAGGCTCACCAGCTCATCCGGCTTATCCGGGCGGCCATTCGACTTTTGTCGCCGCCGCCGCTACTTTGCTGAAAGCATTTTTCAACGAAGATTTTGAGATTCCCAATCCGGTCCAGTCCAACCGCACCGGCAGCCGTCTGACGCCGTATGAAGGAGGGGCTTTGACGGTGGGTGGCGAACTCAACAAGCTGGTGGCCAATATTACCCACGCCCGGGATGCCGCCGGTATGCATTGGCGCTCGGATGGTCGGGGTAACTTTATCGGCGAGAATCAGGCGCTGGGTGTATTGCGCGATTACAGCCGGACCTATAACGAAACGTTTGACGGATTTGAACTGACCCTGTTCAGTGGTCAGAAGGTCCGCATTCAAGATGGTGAGATGACTGACATCTAGCCGCGAAAATCTGCAACCAGCCATCCCACCCGGGCCTCAGCCCGGGTGGGATTTTTATTTTCAGGCCGGCGAGAAATGAATTTTATCGGATATTACAATCAGCGGGAGCAGTTTGTTAACACGATTGTCTATACTGTGACGGGCTCGCCACACAGACTGATGATTTAAAACAAATTGATCTTGAACATTTTCAGGCCGTTTATTCTACTCAGCCTGCTGGCCGGGTATTTCCCGCTGGCGGCGCTGGCCGCGGGCGTGGATATCAAGATCAGGGGTGTCGATGATGAACTGCGCGAGAATATCAATACTTCACCGGCACTGCTGACCTTACAAGCCAGCGATGAAGTGTCAGCCTGGCGCCTGCGTACCCTGCGGGACGAAATCCGGACTCAAACCGTCGCTGCGCTAAAACCCTTCGGCTACTATCAGCCAACCGTCAATGTGGTCTTGACCGAACCGGCCAGCAGCGCCGATGACTGGGTGGTTACGGTACAGGTCGAGGCGGGTCCGGCGACCCTGGTCAGGGATGCCGATATCAGGCTGTCCGGTCCGGGTGCTGAGCAACCGGCCCTGCAGCAATGGCTGCAGGATTGGCCGTTACCGCAGGGTCAGAGGCTGCTGCAGCCTGACTACACCCGCGCCAAGCAGGCGCTGCCACGGCTGGCGCGCTCACTGGGCTATGTTAATGGCCGCTACACCGCCACCAGGATTCGGGTTGATGTGCCGTCCAATCAGGCTGATATTCAGCTGCATTACGTGACCGGCGAGCGGGCTTTATTCGGCGGCATAGAGTTCGGTGAGGTGCCGCTCAGGCAGAAAGTCCTGAATCGTTTTATGCAGTTTTCGCCGGGTGATCCCTATCTGGACAGCGCGGTTGATCAGTTGCGCAGCGATCTGGCCGCCAGTGGTTTTTTCAGTACGGTTGATATTGTCGAAAAGGTGGATCGCCAAAGTGAGCCGCCGGTTATTAGTCTGAACGTCAAGCTGGAACTTCGCCAACCCAATACCTATCATGCCGGCATCGGCTTTGGCACCGATACGGGGCCACGTTTTCAGGCCGGTTGGGATATCCATAAACTCAATACGCATGGTGACAGTCTGGCGCTGGGTTTTGGCGCGCAGCAGGCCGATCAGGAGTTTTTCCTGCGCGCTGATTATCTGCGCCCGCGTGGCGACAACGCCGGTGACTATTATTTTGCTTCCGCCAGCCTGCAGCGCCAGGACGATGATTTTGAATTCGAAGACACCGACACCGGAGTGGATATCTTTCCGCGGCTGGATGGTGACCGGTTCAGTCAGCTGGCGACCTTTGGTCTGATCAATCAGTCACGCCTGGGGGGGCATTCCGGCTGGTTGCTGGAGCGCCGTTATTTTCTGAGCTTTCTGAATGAGAACTACGATGCGCTGGGAGGCTCGCTGGGGCTCGAACAACAGGCCCTGCTGGATGCCAACCCGGGTTTGCTGCCGCTGCTGGAGACCGATCAGCAACTGGTCACGGCCGGGGTGTCCTTTGATCTGCAGAATATCCGCGGCACTGGATTTGATATCCGCGGCACCCGCGCCCACCTGCGGGTGCTGGGTTCACTGGAAGGCGCTGGTTCGGACACCAGCTTTATGCAGGGCTATTTTGGTGTCAATCATCAACTGCGTCTGGGTGAGCGCTCTAAACTGCTGCTGTCCGGAGAGTTGGGTTATACCGAAGTGGGCACCACCAATCTGCAGCTGATGCTGGGTGATCAGAGCCTGGACTTTTCCTTGACCGACCTGCCCGAGCGTTATCGTTTTCAGGCCGGCGGGGATGCCAGTGTACGTGGCTATGGCTTTGAAAGCCTGAGTAATAACCGCAATGGTTCCAACCATCTGCTGACCGGAAAAGTGGAATACGAGTATCTGGTCGGCAGGAACTGGTCGATTGCCGCATTTACCGATGCGGGCAATGCCTTTAATGATGTCGGCAATCCGGACCTGCGCATCGGCGTCGGCCTGGGGGTGCGGTTTTACACCGTGGTGGGCCCAGTGCGGCTGGATATCGCCAGTGCGCTTAACGACAATGGCAGTCCGCTGCGTTTGCATCTGACCATCGGCTCACCGTTGTTCAACTTCGGTTCGCTGCCATTTTTGGGAGGGCCCTGAGCGGTTATAGTGATGCATAAGAGTACTCGCTGCCTGGAGATATCTGCCGACCGGAAACTGATGGTTCAAGCCCGGCTCAAAACGGTTGCCATCAGATCCGCTCGGAGCCTATCAGGATAATGTCATGCTGTGGATGAAACGTTTTATCTATACGCTGTTGTCACTGCTGGTATTGGCGGTGGTGGCGATACTGGTGGCGCGCTGGTGGCTATTGGGAACCGAAGCCGGTACACAGTTTGCCGTGCGTCAGGCGCAGCAGCTATTGGGTTCGGGTTTGTCGATCGAGAGCCAGCGCGGCACTCTGGGCGACGGCTTATCGCTCAACGAGGTGCAGTATCAGGCGCCGGGTACGCAGGTGCGGCTCCAGCAGCTCCAGCTTGCGGTCAAGCTCAAACTGCTGCCGCGTCCACAACTGATGATCCGCCGCCTGCATATGCGCGGCGCTGATATCCAGCTCGATCCATCCGAATGGCCAACTGAACCCTCGGCAGGTCTGCCCAGCCTGGCCAGTCCGGTGCCGGTGATATTGCAGGATCTGCGCATCACTCAGACCACCATCAGTACCAGCCCGGAAGCCGAACCGATCAGCATTGATAATCTGCAGGCCCAATTGCGGTATGCGGATAAGCTCAGCCTGCAGCAGTTCAGTATTGACGGCAGCGGTATCCAGGCGCAAATCCAGGGTGAGTCGAGCCTGACGTCGCCGTTCAACCATCAGCTCGAACTGCAGCTGGATAATCAGAATGCGCCCTGGGTGCCGGAATTACATGGTCTGATGGCTGAGATTCAGGCTGAGGGTTCATTGGACGAACTGGAGCTTGCCATCACCACCAGTGGACCACTGGAATTGTCCCTGCAGGCGACGCTGCGCGACCTGCTGGACAATCCGGGCTGGGAATTATCGGCTCGCAATACCGCCGGCTCGTTGACCTGGCCGCCCGGCGATGACGCGTCGCCGCAAGTGATTGCCGATGTCTTTTCACTCACCAGCAGCGGTCATCTGGATGATCACCAAACCCGCCTGCAGGCCACGCTGGATTATCCCGCCGCCATCCGCGGCGAGTGGCAACTGGCCGCCAGTGGTGATCAGCAGCAACTGGTCATCGAGCAGCTGGCCGGCCCGGTGCTGCAGGGGCGCATCGAAGCCACCGGCGACTACGCCTGGCAGTCTGATATGCCGACAGCCAGCCTGGCGGTTCAACTGAGTGATATCAAACCCGCACTCGAACAACCCGAGCTGGCGCAGCTGCCGGGTGTATCGGGTAGCCTGCAGGTGCGACTGGTGGACCAGTTGGCCAGCCTGGAACAACTCAATCTGCGGGTTCCGGATACCGATTGGCGGTTAACCGGCACCGGCAGTTATGCCCTGGATGATGAAAGCATCAATGCCGATATTAACTGGCAGCAGCTTAACTGGCCGCCGCAAAGCGGCAGCAACGCCGAGTTTGCCAGCCAGCAGGGACAGCTGCAGGCGCAGGGTAGCCTGGCTGATCTGGCGGTTTCACTGCAGACGCAAGTCAGTGGGCAGACGATCCCTGCGGCGGCGATTGCGCTTGATGGTCAATTGCTGGAAAGCCGTTTTGTGCTTGATCAGATGGCAGTGCAAACCCTGGAAGGTGAAATTGACCTGGCCGGGAATGTCGACTGGCAGGCCGGGTCACAATCGGGACCGCAGCCCGGGTCGCAATCAGGCCTCGAATGGGAGCTGGCAATCGACGCCAGAACCATCAATCCCGGGCGGCAGTGGGCGCAGTTCCCTGGCTCCATCAACCTGCAGGCCACCAGCACCGGTAATCAGAATGCTTCAGCATTAACGGCGGTGCTGAACATTCAGCAACTGGATGGCACCCTGCGGGGTCAGCCGCTGAGCGGCAGCGGCGAAGTGCAGTTCATCAATGGCGCGATCCGCACCGACGGCCTGCAGTTGCGTTCCGGCGACGCTCAGCTGGACCTGCAGGGAGACCCACAGGCGTTTCAGGCGCAGGTCAGTATTCCTGAACTGGGCGCATTGATACCGACCGTCAATGGCCGGCTGGAACTGGATATCAAGGGTACGGCGCTGGCTGATGGGGCGATCAGCGATACCAACCTCAAACTGACCACGGAGCTGATCGGAACGGACCTGGGCTGGCAGGATTTTCGCGCGGAATCGCTGCGCATCAACAGTCAGGCCAGCCTGAGCGCGTCAGCGCTGGTGTCGGCAAGCAACATCAATATCACCACGCTGCAACTGCCCGGCCGGGCGCCGATAGACACGCTGGAACTGCGGATTGACAGTGACGAGACCCAGCAGCGCCTGAGCATTCTGGCGGATCATCCGGATACCGAGCTGGCCATCCAGCTGGCGGGTAACTGGGATCAATGGCCTGCGCCAGACAGCTGGCAAGGCAGGATCGATACACTGTCCATCGCCAATCAACAGACCGGTGAATGGCAGCTGAGGCAACCGGCCGGATTGATCATCGCCGCTGACAATATGCAACTGGAGCGGTTGTGTATCGAGCGTGCCGCGGACAGCGCCGCCCGTCCCCCGGGGGTGTGTCTGCAATACCAGCAGCAGCCGTCCAAGCAGGCACTGGTGGATCTGGAAGACCTGCCGGTGGCGATGTTCGAAACATTCCTGAATATCGGACTGCGCAGTGATCACCTGTTATCGGGTCAGCTGGCGGCAAGCTGGGAAAACCGCCTGCGGCAGCTCAATGGCGAGTTGATTCTAAGTGACGGCGAACTCAGCCTGCTGGCCCGCAACACGCCCCCGCTGCGGGTGCAGGGCGGCCGCCTGCAATTGACGCTGACCGAGCAGCAGCGTCTGCGCACCCAGTTGCAGCTCACGATTGAAGATCGCAATAGCATCACGGCGGATGTGCGCTATGGTCCGATCACCGCCGCAGAAGAGCAATTAACCGGCACCATCAATCTGGACATGCCGGATCTGGGCTGGCTGCGCAAAGCGGTACCGGAGCTGGATCGCATCGCCGGGGAACTGCAGATGCAGGCCACGCTCAGTGGTCCGGTGCGCCAGCCACTGATCGCATTGGATATCGAGTTACACGATGGAGAAGTTGTTTATCAACCCCTCGGCCTGCAACTGCGTCAACTGGAGCTGACCGGGCACAGCGAGCCGGGTGAAACACTGCATATGGATGGCGGTTTTACCGGTGGCCAGGGTCGGGCCACCATCCAGGCCACGCTGGAACCCGCCACCCGGGTGGCGACGCTGAATCTGAAGGGCGAGAATGTGCAGTTGCTCAACAGCGCGGCGCTGAAGGTCAGAATCAGCCCTGATCTGCGCCTGATAGCTTCCCCGGATGGTTATCAGATCGCTGGCGAACTCGCTATCCCGGCTGCCCTGATCAGTCCGCCGCAGGGCGTAGCCCAGCGCGTGACCGAATCAGATGATGTGGTGCTGGTGGGCGCGGGGCAGGCCGCCGAGCAGGATCAGGAACCAGAACCGGTGCCGGTAACCGGCCAGCTGAAACTGATTCTGGGACGGGCAGTGCAACTGGATGCCGATGAAGCCAAAACCAATCTGACCGGAGAACTGGACCTGGTCTGGGACAAAGCGCCGATTCCCCTGGCGACCGGTGTGATCCGTCTGATCGATGGCCGGGTGCAGGCCTATGGCCAGAACCTGTCATTGGAAAAAAGCCGGGTGGTTTACAACGACACCCCGGCCGATAACCCCAGGCTGGAGATTCAGGCGGTGCGGAAAATCTTCGGTGATCCGCAGGTGGAAGAAGCCGGCGTGGCAATCACCGGCCCCGCCCAGGAACCCAATATCCGGGTCTTCACCAACCCGGCCACCAGCGAAGAAAGTGCCCTGGCGTATATTGCTACCGGCAGCAACTTTGATCACGCCAACGGCCAGGGCGCACTGAATCTGGGTATCTACCTGTTTCCACAATTGTTTGTCAGCTATGGCCTGGGCCTGTTCGACAACGGCAACACCGCCAACGCCCGCTACGAATTCTCCGAGCACTGGAACGTCAGCCTGCAATCAGGTTCCCGCGACACCGGTGTGGATCTGAACTGGCGCACGGATGGTTAGCCGAAAAATAATGAGATCAGAAAAAGCTGCTCTGAACCCATTTTTTAAACCGAACTACATCAATCGTGCAGCAACGGCCACCCACCAATGGTGCGCTGCGCTTATGGCACCCTGCAAGTCCAAACCAGCGCAGGGCTGGTTGTAACACGCCACCAATAACAACGCCGTAGCGTATCCTTTTATCAACAATAAAGAGCGGGGTCCGAGTAACGTACTCTGACCCAGAATATTCCACTGTATTTGATCAGCAAACCCCTGTCGTTCCGACAGAGCACAGCGACGAGGAATCTTTTCACGTTATTCGTATCCTTCAACGACAACCAGGCACAGCAATTGAACTAAGATGTTTCGATGATAATATGGTTGTCGGTATATGAGCCTGCGGCTCTAACCAGACCTATATCGGATGACTTATAACCGTCGCGTGCACTGAAAAATGCGCGCGGAAGTTTTACGGTATAGTGTCGATAGCTGATTGCGGCGCTGAGCGATTGAGCGCGCTGATCAAGGGTTAGATAAAGTGGCTTTAAGCCATGGGACGCTTGGGTAGGCGTTGGGAGGGTAAGGAGGAAAGGTGATGGATGTTTCCGCGATATTGTTGAAAGCAACGGCTGGGGCATGGCCATTACTGGTGCTGCTTGTAGCTGTCTGGTTTTTCAAAAGCGCTTGGTTTAAAGGCTGGTTTGGCGAGTTTATTGTTAAACGGGCCGCCCGCTCACTTGACGAAAACACTTATACCGCCTTTCATAACGTCACCCTACAGACACTGGATGGCACCACCCAGATTGACCATGTGTTTGTATCCCGCTACGGCGTATTTGTGGTCGAAACCAAAAACTACAAAGGCTGGATTTTCGGTGATCCTGACAAACCGAAATGGACACAGACAATCTACCGCAGCAAGTTCGCCTTTCAAAACCCACTGCGGCAAAACTATAAACACTGCAAAGCCATCCAGGCACTACTGGATATCCCCGAAAACACCATTCACTCCGTCATTGTATTTGTAGGCGACTCCACCTTCAAAACCGCTATGCCCGACTATGTAACCCAGGGGCGTGGGTTTGTTCGCTATATTAAATCCATAGAAGAAGTCGTATTCAATGATAAGCAAGTGCAGGCGCTAAACATCGCTATAGAATCAGGACGATTACAGGCCAGCATGGCTACTAATTGGGCACATGTTAGGGATTTGCAGCGGCGGCATAGTTCGGAGACTGACCAGGTATGTCCCAAGTGTGGAGCAGAGATGTTGCGACGCAAGGCTAAACGAGGTCGTAATACAGGGGCGGAGTTTTGGGGGTGTAGTCAGTTTCCGGGCTGTCGGTATATAAAGGCATGTTAATTCTTATCGATAAGAATGAAATAATTAGTCGTATTTAAATTCCACAAAAATGCTTTAGCCTAATCCATATTCCGGGTGTTTTTGATCTTTCATCAGTGATCAAGTCTTACGGTATGTCTTCCTTTGTGGTTTGATTCTAGTAATTTAGTTTATATTTTTTATCATAAATTCGGTTCTGTTCAATCTCGAGCTGTGACCAGTTTTCTAGCCGGGGCTAAACGGCAAAGCCGCTTTGACCGAGTTCTACGCCAACAAACGCTTTAACCTGCCAAACCTGCATGCTGAGTTGCTGCACAGAAACGTGCTGGGTTCGATGGTGATTGATCTGGAGCGCATCACCGGTGTTGCGGAAACTGCGCTGGAAATAGTGGCCGTTTCCCAGGTCGACGATGGCTTGATTCAGAATATCTGGTTTTATTATCGAAACCCGTAGGTTAGACCTGCGGGCATGCTCATAATCTATGCTGTGATAGCCACGTCGTAACTACAGGCGCTTCTATCAGAAGTTCGCGTGGTCCCGATTAGATTATCCGATTGGATTACTAGGCCTTGGACCTATTCAACCTCTTCCACGGACGCAAGCGTCATGGTGACATTAACAACAGTCGGCTGCCCCAATCGAACTGTAATGTTCGGGCGTTCTACTGTAACAAAGCCTTCCAGCTCGGCCGTCAATGCATAGTTTCCCGGCGGGAGTCCTAAAAACCGATAGCGTCCCGCGGCGTTAGTCACCTGGATCCGTTCCCCAACAAGCACAGGGCTGGTGATGGTTAAGACAACCCCGGGCAACGGCTCTCCCTGGCTATCCGATACCATTCCGTCCAGGCTACCGGCTTCTGATTGCGATTGCGCAATACCGATACCAGAAACAATGATCAAAAAAAGCCCACAAACGCGGATAATATTTTTAAGTGTCATTGACTGATTCCTCCGTGCGCCGAGTCGATAGTCTACACCAACCGTCTTGAGCTGATAAACCGGTCCATACCATGGAATGCATGGTTAACCGGGATATCGGCTGCTACCAATCAAAGCAGCGGTGCGGATCGGAGCGGCGACCTGTTTGAGTCAGGCAGGCAAGCCCCGACAGCCATGCTGTCGCCAGACCGAACCCAAAAGCCATCTCGATAGAGATAGCCTGTGGTGCCTGTCCGTGTATCAATGGTTACGTATTTTTAAGTTTGTGGTCAGTTTGTACGGCAGGTGACTGTGCAGCTTTGCTCATTGCATGTGAACGAACATCCACTACTACCGTTGCCACCGCCACCACTAACGCTATAGGCAAACTGAATAACCCGATCACGAGTCCGGTTAAAATTAGTCCCCCCACCTGATCCAAAGAAGGACGACATTCCATTTACATCGGCGGCTGTTTGGGGAATATCATTTAACTCCGAATCTCGCCAGCTGCCTGACACGCCTTGCAGTTCTCCCTGGTTGTCGAACACGAATAACCCAGTAGAACCATCGGAGAAGTGGAATTTGTATGAAAACTCCAGATTGAAAAAGGGTTTCAAATCTACAATGTTGGTGCTGAAGGATAACGCGGCGACGGCATCGGCTATGAAAGGACTGGCTGCTATGGCTACTCTTCCTAGTTGCCTTTGGAGTCCTACAAAATCCATCACATCAAATGCAGAATCAAAACCAAATCCGTCAGGGACATTCCAATCAAAGATGGCTGGTGGCCCGCCTGCACGAATGCTGTCGCGTGTTGGTATGCCCCGGCTATCCAGATAGGCCACCAGCCAGTCGAGTTCGTCAAAATCGCGTTGCTCGGCGACGGATGGCTGCAATTGTGCAATCGTGACGCCTGAACGGCTTGTATCGCCCTTATGGATGATCGCTTGATTCAGAATTTTGGGAAAATCTTCTGCCTGCTCCACCAAATCGCCAAAGTCCCGAGGCTCCCCGGTCGGGCTTAGTGGATTACCGCTATCAAGCAGGAAAAACTTGTATAGCTGGCTGTTGTTGAAATCGCCAATGTAAACTGTAATACCAAATCGGGTCGCTGAACCCGCCGTTGTCAATGCCAACTGACGTGCCTGAGAGAGGGGGCAGTTATCGCACAGCGCTGCTTTGCTGGCGAATGCGGGCGCTGATAAAGCGCCGATAATAAAGAACAGAAAAAAGCCTATTCTTTGCATACTTCAATCTCCTTTGTCGCCCTTTGGTAATGCTTAGCTGATGCAGCTTGTGTGCGGGTGTCAGTAATAACTGACGTGTTATCTACCAATATCTCGCACTTGGCAGATGCTTTAACCTTCGTGATATGGCTCGAAAGGATAATTTATGATTTAGGCTGAAATGCCCGCGGCATTAAACTACCCTGGACAAGCCGCGCCAGGTTCCAAATCGCCCAAGACAAGCAGTTCTTATGCGAATCCTGGCACCGATCGCTCCCCGTTAAGCGCATATGCCATAGGTTAGTGTTATTGGCATCTCCACTTCGTTAGCGATTCAACAGGGTTCTGGTTTTTCGGTTGCCGACTATGCAATATTCCCTAAAACACTCGTGCCGTTTTGAGGGTAACGATAATGCTAATGAATCGGTCTCGGTTGTTTGTGTTGAAGACTGTCTTGCTGCTGTCAGCCAGTCTGTTGACGCCAGTGTTACCAGCTCAGGAAGCTAGACAAGGGTCCAAAGCCGGTCTGAAATACCGTTTGATCGCTCCGACTGTCAGTGGCCGAGTGGCGCGGGTTACGGGTCATCCGTTGATTGACGCTGCCGCGACGGCTTTGAGCAGGTTGGTTCAGGCTGAACGGTCAGGGCCAGAAGAATTCGGAAGAAGAATTCGGACACCCACAATTTTATCCGTTCTAGGATGTGTAATGGCTAAGAGGTGGGTGTCCCAACTCTATCTCCGTTGATTGACGCTGCCGCGACGACTTTGAGCAGGTTGGTTCAGGCTGAACGGTCAGGGCCGCCAAGAAGAATTCGGACACCCACAATTCTATCCGTTCTAGGATGTGTAATGGCTAAGAAGTGGGTGTCCCAACTCTACCCCTACCCGCTAGGATGTGTAATGGCTAAGAAGTGGGTGTCCCAACTCTACCCGTCCCAACTCTACCCGTTTGGTGTGCTGCCGCGTGGCACTTCCGATATCAAATCCAGCCCTGGTGGAGGCGCCTACTATGTGGCATATGATGGCAGTGGCACCACCTCTGGTACGTATTTTCTCGATACCAACGATCTAAAAAGCCAACCCCTCTACAACCTGGAAGCACTCACCTTCCACGAAGCCGAACCAGGGCATCACTTTCAAGGCGCCATCGCCATGGAACTGGATGTCCCCGAATTCAGAAAAACGCTGTACCACTCCGCTTACGGCGAAGGCTGGGGGTTGTACTCGGAAAGTCTCGGCAAAGAGATGGGTTTCTACCAGGACCCATACAGCGACTTCGGCCGCCTGACCTATGAAATGTGGCGCGCCTGCCGTTTGGTGGTTGATACCGGCATGCATGCCAAAGGCTGGACTCGCCGGCAGGCCATCGACTACCTGGCCAATAACACCGCCTTAAGCGTGGCCGACGTAGAAAGCCGGATCGACCGCTACATCACCTGGCCCGCCCAGGCGCTGTCATACAAAATCGGCGAGCTGAAAATACGCGAACTGCGCAACATAGCTGAGCGCGAACTGGGCACTGAATTTAAGATTCGCGACTTCCATGACCAACTACTGGCCAACGGCAGCCTGCCCCTCGCATTGCTGGAAGAATTGATTCTCGAATGGGTCGCGGCCACCAAAGCCGACAGCAGGTAAAACAATCAAACACAGAAGCTCCGATGAGAATGGCATTGTCGGTTTACGAGCCGCTGGCTCTAAACCGACCTACGGCAATCATTCCGTTAATACACATGCCGAGATTCGCCGCGGGTTAATTGCATTGAGTCGACAATTGATGCACAGTGAACAAGCCAATATCTGGCCGGAGGGCGCAGAACAATTGAATCATTTACTGATTAAGCAGCAGGATTGCTCATTATACAATGACTAAAATATTAGCGGCCATACTCAATCAATAATCTCTAATAAGAGCGGCATTAAAAATTAGGCTGCTACTGATTGTTTACCCCGTCGACATAATTTGAATCGTTCTGGCATTTGGGAGATAGAACATGGAAAATGGAAAGCTGTGTATGTGGTTTATGGTTGTGTTACTTGCTTTATTGGCACAAACAGTACACGCACAACAGGATGATTACAGTCGTTTCACAATGATAATTTCTTCAGACCCGCAGTTGGTTTGGGTCTGTGAGTATTGCGGCCCTGGTTCTGAGGAGGAGCAAGGGAAAAGATCAAATGCCTGGCAGGTGGGTGCGATGCATAAAATTGATCAAGCCACATCTTCTAATGGGGTAGTAGTCGGGAAATGGCCCGACGTTAGCCAATTAACAAGAGGCAAGGGTAGTTCGATTACAAAACCCTTGGGCGTCATTATTAATGGTGACCTGACGGCATATTGGCATGATTGGCAAAAGCAGTTATACCAAAAATATTACGACACAGGCTTCCAGTACCATGTCTATCCAGGCCTGGGGAACCATGACTACCAAAATAACGTTAATAGTTGTGCGGATTCGATTTGGGGTTGGTTCAAAGATGGCTATATGCATTGTGCGCGCCAAGCCACCAGATATATCAGAGACGATATAATGGAACACCAGAGGGTGGAGACCTTTAATAATTTTGTCGTTCAGAGCTTTGATAAAGATAGTCTCGCCTACTCGTTCGAGATAGGAAATTACCATTTTGTCCAGTTGCACAATAAACCAACCTATGCAGAAAAGGACATTCCTGTTAAATCATCCATAGCGTGGCTGGAAAACGATCTAAAGCAGGCCTCGGCTAGAGGCAAAAGAATCGTTATTAACATGCACTTAAATCATCTAGAGGAATTATCAGCACCGATAAATGGAAATAATGTCATAGCCGTTTTTGTAGGGCATCGCCATGAATTCTTTGGGTATGCGGGTGTGATTCCCAATACCACTGTACCGTACTTTTTTAGTGGTTCATCTCAATATAACAGGTTTTTATTGGTGGAATTTGGCACTGACTATATGAACGTAGGAACCATTAACGCTGGGGATAAGACAGTCAGTTTTCATGAAGAAAGCAGTAGTGTAAGTCTTAAAACATACCTGCATCCCGCTTATACTCCTTCAGGCAGTGGAAGTTACTGGTCTCCACAAGCTAGAGGTGCTAAAGAATCAGATAAAAAACCTGCATTGACAGCATTTAATAATGCTTTGCATATGGCTTGGAAAGGCAATGGAAACGGCGATATTTATGCGGCTTCTTTTGATGGGTATCAATGGAGCGAAAAGCTGAAAATACCGGGGTCAAGCCAGTCAGGAAGTGGAGAAGCGCCTGCTTTGGCCGTTTATAACGGTAAGCTGTATTGTGCCTGGATACATGACGAGAATATCTACCTGGCTTCGAGCGCGGATGGTAAGAGTTGGGAAATGGAAGCAACGTTAACGAGCATGTCCACCAGAGCAGCCCCTGTGCTCGCGGCCTTTAACGGGAGGTTATACACCGCCTGGAGTGGGTATCACGATGACGGCGTTTTTTATGCTTCCTTTAATGGAACGCAGTGGACTTCGCAATCCAAAATTGGATATTCGTCCGATAAAACAACAGATACCTCACCCGCGCTGGCTGCACATCAAGGCAGGCTGTATGCTGGATGGAAACATGACGAAAAAATTTACTTGGCATCTACCAATAATGGTTCCGATTGGATAGCCGAAAACCCCATGTTGGATATGGGTACTAAGCATGCGCCTGCTTTGGCGTCGTACCATCAGAAGTTATATGCTGCCTGGAATGGTTATCGTAATGACGGTGTTTATTATGCCTCTTTCGATGGAACTAACTGGACGTCGCAAGCCAAAGCAGATATTCCTTACTTAGAAAACGACAAAGCATGCGCCTTGACAACTTTTGATGGTCGCATGTATCTGGGAATGGAGTATTACGGATTTCGTATTGCACATTACAACGTGTGGTAATTCTTGCTGTATTCTCCTGGGCATCCATTGCTTTCAATTAAAACTGATATGGCCACAGGGTAAAGTTATGGATGTCCAGATTCCCACCAGATCGATGATGACTTGGTCCAAAATATCGGGTTTTACTATCGAAGCCCATAGGTCGAACCTATGGGCAAGCCGATGATCCACAACGAGGCAGCCAAGTTATTACCTCAGCTATTTTTCTATCAGAGGTTCACGTGGAGGCGCCGACCAGAGTAATAGGCATCGGGCCTATTCAAGCTCTTCCATGGTCGAAACTGTCATGGCGATATCCACCGTTATAGTTTGTCCCAACTGGATTCGAATGTTTGTGCGTTTTACCGTGGCAAAACCTTCCAGCTCGGCCGTCAATTCATAGTTTCCAGGCGGGAGTTCTAAAAACCGATAGCGACCCTCGGCGTTAGTTACCTGAACCCGTTCCCCAGTCATCACAGGGCTGGTGATCGTTATGAGAACCCCAGGTAACTGCTGCCCTTGGTTATCCGAGACTGTTCCTTTCAGGTTACCGGTTTGTTGCTGTGACTGGGCAATACCGATCCCAAAAACAATGATCAGGAAAAGACCACAAGTGCGAATAATATTTTTAAGCTGCATTGGCTGATGCCTCCGTGCCGTTGAGTCGACAGTCTATACCAATCATTGCGGGTGAAGAAACTGACCAGATGGCATGGCCAGGCACCATCGGCTGCTTCAATTAAGGGAACTTCTGATTTAATCTGACATGACCGCGAGCGGGCCCTTTTTTGAGCACAGGGTGGTGTTTTGTCAGCGCAGGCATAGCGGGCTACGTCAAGCTGGCGAAGCGCTGTAACGCGCCAAACAAGGCCGCTCCCTAAGGATCATGCTCTAAATCGCCCAACCCTGCGTTGCGCCGCCTGGCAATAGGCCAGCTATTGCACTGCCCGGCGACGCCTTGTCTTGGACGACTTCGATCCCAGGGTAGTTTAATGGCGCGGTTCATGACAGATTAAATCAGAGGTTCCTAAGGCTCCACACCACTTGGCCAGAGTTGACGGATGGCCTTGTCATATTGATAGCCTGTTCAGTGGTGTTATGGCCTTTACGACAATCGATTATGCAATAATCAGACACTGATTCCACACCGCTTTTAGGATAACAATCATGCCAACGAATCTGCCTCGCCTCTTTGTGTTAAAGACCATCTTAATGTTGCTTATGGGCCTGCTGGCACTGGGTTTACCGGCCCAGGAAGATGAGGAAGAATCCGGCCTGGAATACCGTTTGATCGGTCCGGCGGCCAGTGGCCGGGTGGCGCGGGTAACGGGGGTTGCGGGTGATCCGTTGACTTATTTTGCCGCGACGGCTTCGGGTGGGGTGTGGCGCTCGAAAAATGGTGGGTTTAAGTGGTCGCCGGTGTTTGATGAGCAGTCTATTTCCTCGACCGGTTCGGTGGCGGTGGCGCCCGGCAATCCCAATGTAGTGTACGTGGGTTCCGGTGAGGCCAATATCCGTGGCAATGTTGCCGAGGGCAATGGTATTTACCGCTCCACCGATGGCGGGGAGAATTGGTCGCATGTGTGGCAGGCCGAGGGGCAGATCGGTGCGCTGGCGATTCATCCCGACAATGAGGCCGTGGTACTGGCCGCGGTGTTGGGCAGTCCGTTCGGACCCGGCCCGGAGCGTGGCATCTACCGCACCATCGATGGTGGCGATAGCTGGCAGCAGGTGTTGTTTGTGGATCAGGATACCGGCGGCATTGACGTGACCTTCAATCCCGCTAACCCGAGTATTTTGTTTGCCGCCATGTGGCAGACCCGCCGATCTCCCTGGGACATGCGGAGCGGTGGCCCCGGTAGTGGCCTGTATCAATCCAGGGACGGCGGTGAAAGCTGGGAAAAACTTACCGGTAAAGGCTTGCCGGACGGTATTCTGGGTCGAATAGGCGTGCGGGTTGCCGCGCACAAACCAGAGCGGGTATATGCACTGATCGAAGCCGAACAGGGTGGATTGTTCCGCTCGGATGATGGCGGCGCCAGCTGGCGACGGATCAGTGATTCGGCCGGTCTGACCCAGCGGGCCTGGTATTACTCAACGCTGACCGTTGATCCTGGCGATGCCGATACCGTGTGGTTTCCGCAGGTGGGCATGCTGAAAACCATTGATGGTGGCGAGAATGTCCGTTCGGTCAAAGGCGGTGGCTGGGATTATCACGATGTCTGGATTGATTCGCAGGACCCGAACCGCATGCTGGTTGGCAGTGATGCCGGGGTGTCGTTATCGCTGGACGGCGGCAAAAGCTGGACGCGGCCACCGTTGCCGACCGCCCAGTTCTACCGTATCTCCACCGATACCAGCACGCCCTACCGGGTAATGGGCAGCATTCAGGACTGGGGCACCATGTCCGGGCCAAGCAACAGCCTGCACAGCGGCGGCATATTGTTCTGGGACTGGCACCCGGTAGGTGGTGGCGAGGCGGGACATGTGGTGGCTGATCCGACTGATCCGGAGATTGTCTATGCCGGCGAATACCTGGGTTATTTTTCCCGCTATGATCAGCGCACCGGCGCCGCGCCGCATGTCGGCATTTACCCGGATAACGGTTCGGGTCATGGCGCCAAAGACCTGCGTCACCGTTTCCAGTGGACCGCTCCGATTATGATTTCGCCGCACGATTCCGACCTGGTTTATCACGCCAGCCAGACCCTGCAGCGCACTCGCGACGGTGGTCAGAGCTGGGAGATCATCAGTCCCGATCTGACCCGCGATGATAAGAGCAAGCAGCAATGGGCCGGTGGGCCGATTACCGGGGATAACACCGGCGTGGAGTTTTACAGCACCATTTTTGCGCTGGCGGAATCGCCGTTGGAAGCCGGGGTATTGTGGGCCGGCAGCGATGACGGCCTGGTGCATGTGTCGCGCGATGATGGCCGGGACTGGTCAGCGGTCACACCCGGCGGCATGCCCGAATGGGGCACCGTGAACAGCATTGTGGCGTCCCGCTTTGACGCCGGGACCGCCTACGTGGTGGCCGATGCGCATCGGCTGGATAATGAAACACCGTATGTGTGGAAAACCAGCGATTACGGACGCCGCTGGCAAAACCTGAGCAGCAATCTGGATGAGGAAGTCTATCTGCATGTGATCGCCGAAGATACCCGACAGCAGGGCCTGTTGTATCTGGGCACCGAACGCGGTGTGATGGTATCGCACGATGACGGCGCCAGCTGGACATCATTGCAGTTGAATATGCCGACCGTGGCGATTGCTGATCTGGCCCTGGCGGGCGATGACCTGGTGGTCGCCACCATCGGCCGTTCGGCCTGGATACTGGATGATCTGACCCCGGTCCGGGCGATGAGCGAAGCGATCAAACAGCAGCCCGCGCATTTGTTCGCACCCCGTCCGGCAACCCGCTGGACCTATACCCGGGCGCCCAATGCCTACACCGATGGCGCCGCGGCCAATCCACCGGCCGGTGCGCTGATCAGTTATTACCTGGCGGCCGAGGCTGAAGCTGAAGTGGAACTCACGCTGGAAGTGCTGGATGCCTCCGATCAGGTGATTCGTACCCTCAGCAGCGTAGCCCGGCCACCCTACACCGAGCCAGATCATCCCAACTGGGTGCCCGGTTCAGAAAACAAGCCGGAACTGAAGTCCGAACAGGGCTTGCAACGTGTAGCCTGGGATCTGCGGCACGCCGGCGCGCAACGCATTGCGGGCGCACGCACCGATGTAGGTGATGTCAGCACCGGGCCGATGGTGGCGCCAGGTCAATACCGCCTGCGCTTGCAGGTGGGCGATGAATCCTATGAGCAGCCGTTAACGGTGCTGGCCGACCCGCGTGCTGAGACTGATCTCGACGACCTGCAGGCCCAGGTTGATTTCCAATTGCAGCTGCGCGATATGCTCAATCGAATCGCGCAGCATGCCCAGACCCTGGATTCCATCCAGGCACAGATCCAGGCACATCATAAGCGCCGTCCGGAGACGGCTGAGGACAGTCCATTGCTGGTGCTGGGCAAGGATATTCTTACCCAGGCCGGTCAGATTGAAAAGGCTCTGTATACCCCCGATGCCAGGGTTGATTACGATATTCTGGCGGGCCGTGACGGCGGCGCCAAATTGCTGTCCCGCTTGGGTTGGCTGTATTACACCGGCTTTGATCATCCTGGTCCGCCCAGCCAGGGCATGCGCGAGGTCCAGGCGGAACTGGCTGAGGCGCTGGCCGCGCAGGAAGCTGCTCTGCAGAGACTGCTGGATGAAGAACTCGCCCGTTTGAATCGGATGGCGGCTGATCAGGGCGAAGCTTATGTTGACCTGCCCCAAGCATAGTTCGACCGGCTGATTTCAACCGGTTAACTTAAGCCGCTCGGCACAGCCTGAGCGGTTCCGGGCCGGGAGGGTAAATCCCAGCCCTGGTAGGGCAGCAAGTCAGCGCTTTGCCGGGCCGGCGCAGCAACTGCTCTCCCACCAGATTCCCTGCCAGCCGTACGCTGGTGTATCCAGCCTGCCAGTCAAAACTTAACAACAGAGTGTTATCAATGCCCTGGATTGGCTCGCAAGCTGACGCCAGCAGATTATTTATGGTTTCGCGAAATGAGAGAAATGAGCATCTGGTGGCATTATATAGGTAGCTATATCAGGCATTAGATTGAGTTTCGGGGGCAAGTATCCCCAGTTGAAATTGAAATGAATCGGCCGCTTCGCCGGTTCGTCAAACTAAATTGGCCGCGCAGGGAGTACATGAGCTGGGATGCATTGCTATCGACTTGATCTCCGTTTAACTACGGTGACTTGATGTTAGTAGTGCTGGCTGATTGTCTTCACTGGCGGTTGCCGGAGTTCAGTTTCAGCAGACCAAGGAAGTAGGTAAGTAGGGGTACTGCTTGCGCGTCAATTCCATTCCCTAACCAGTAGCAAGGAACTGACGATGAAAAAAAGTACCATTATTACCAGTAAAACCGACCAACTTCCTGGCGTTTTAATGCTGGCAGCAATGCTGTGCTGCACAGCCGGACTGACTACAGCAAGGGCGCAAAGCGCTTTGGAAATAGCGATGACGGCTGAGGCCGTCTGTGAGGCAGGTTATGCCGACACCTGGATTGTCGGCGCAACATGCGATTTAGGCAGTAGTATAGATATTAAGGAAAATGATGCTATTGATATTCAGTGCAATATCCAGACCAAGGGCTGGTCGGTAGATTTTTATGTCGAACCACCGGGTACAGATCCCAATAGCACGGTTAGCCAGGCAGTCCAGCATACGGTTTGCCCGGGTAACGGCTATCTGGCCGTTGATGCGGATGACAACCTGGTGTTGCAGTGCAATTACTGGGATGGCCTGGATCAGGTTGCCCGGCAACTGGAGATTGCCCTGCTGCCGGTTGCTGAACCGGGTATCAAAAGCATGCGCTGGTTATCCCGGGAAGTGGATAACCCTAACGTGGTCTGCGGGATTGCCGGCCGACCCGAAGATGGCACCGCAGTTGGTGGCAGTGGAAACATTGTGACCGAATGAGCATTAAATAATAGGATGTATTAATGAACACCAATGCAATCACAGCAGCCGCTTGGCGAAATTGGCAAGCGTGGTCGATAGCGACATTATTGCTGTGCATTTTTGTTGCGCAGGCGGCCGCCGTGCCGCCTGCTGCTCAACAGGAGTCCAGAACACTGCTGGCAGGCGAGACATGGATGCTGGAACTGCCTGCCGAGCGGGCGGAGTTTCTGGAAGTCCGGAATGCAGGCTTTGATACCATCGCCAGCGCCCTGGATGCACAGGGCCGCGTGCTTAGCCAATCCGTAACCTGGCGTGGCCGTGAAGGTCGTTATCTACTATCGCTGACCGATGAGCAGGGTCGGTATGCTGCCAGGATTAAGGTTCAGAACCTGGAAAACCACAATTTACCCGGTGAGGTAAACATTATCTGGCTGCGCCAGACCGACGGCAACTTTAGCCGGCCAGATGCAGTTAACGGATTGCGTGCATTAGCGCTGGCGGGTCACCACCGTGCGCTTGATGCGCATACCGAATCAGCCCGTAAGCAGGCCATAGCCGCTTATCAGGATGCACTATCCGTATTAAACAAAGGGGCTTATGCTGACTGGCGGGCAGATATTTATTTTGAGCTGGGCGTTATTCACCGTCGCATGGGCCAGCCGGATAAAGCCAGAATCAATTTCCAAAGGTCACTTAAGGCTTTTCAATTATCAAATAATACCCAGGGCGTAGCTGCCGCCAATAACGCATTAGGTCTGGTTGCCCTGCATTTAGGGGAATATACCCATGCATTGCGGTTGTTTGATAAAGCCTTAAGCCTGCACTCGGCTAACAACAGTCGTTTTTACCAGGCACAGGCACTTAATAATATCGCGTTGGCCAATTGGTACCTGGATGATTATCCCGCCGCCAGTCAGGCCTATTCTCTGGCGTTGCCACTGTTTGCCGGGCGTGTGGAACTATCCGTGGACCAGATTGTTGCGCTTGATATTGAGCAATTGGCTGCAACCGGCAATCTGGCTGAAATAGCCAAAGCCCTGAATAATCTGGCCTTGGCCAGATCATCTACCGGTGATACTGAGCAGGCCGAATCGCTATGGCTTAAAGCGATTGATGCAGCTCAGTCAGCGGGTAGTGTTGTCGATGTTGCCCGGGCGGAATTGAATCTGGGCAAAATGCTGCAGGAGCAGGGCCGGCTGGAACAGGCACTGGATTATCTGAACAGTGCGGCCGAGGCGTTTACCCGGTTAAACGATGATGTCTGGTTAGCCCAGGCCATGTCCGGGCTGGGTAATGTGTATGCATCAATTGATGAACTGGACAGTGCCATCAATCATTATCAGCAGGCCTTGGAACTGGTCGGCAGCAACCAGCAGCAACGCGCTTATATTTTTCAGCAGTTAGCCAATGCCAACCGGCGTTTGGGCAGAATGAGCCTCGCCAACGATCAATTTGAGACCGCGCGGGACAGCTTCAGCAACAGCAACCAGCCGGCTTCAGCCGCGGTGGTAACCAGCCTGCAGGGCATGTTGTTGTATCAAACTGGGGCTCACCGGCAGGCACTGAGCAGCCAGCAGCAGGCTATCCAGACCCTTGAGGCATTGGGGAATATCCGTCAGTCCGCCCGTGCGCAGTCACGCCTGGGTCAGTTATTGCTGGCTCAGGGCAGGCCTGATGACGCCCGGCGGGAGCTGCAATCAGCACTCCAGGGCCATCGGGCTGTTGCCGATGAACTGTATGAACTCGACACCCTCACGGCGCTATCGCGGGCACAAAGCGGTATCGCTGCATTGGATACCGCCCGGACCGCCGCCGAACTGGCGCTGGGTATTCGCGCCCGGACCGTTACCGCTGATATTCAGACCGGTTTTCTGGCCAGCCGCCGGGATGCGTTTGAACACTACATCAACCTGCTGGTGGATGCCGGTGACACCGAACTGGCGTGGAGCATTAATGAACAGATTCGTGCCCGCACGCTGCTGGATTTAATCCAGGATCCGCAGGACTCAGAGCAGCGGGCGATCGCGATGATGGCATTGCCGGAGGCCGGCGAATTTCAGCAGCAGCTGGCTGATGATGTCGCGGTGCTGAATTACTTTTTAGGCGCACAGCGCAGTCATTTATGGGTTATCAGCCGTGCCGCGATAGCCTATTACCCGCTGCCTGCCGCGGACTCGATCAACAGCATCGCCAGGCAGTTGTCGCAGGTGCTGCGCAATCACCGCCAGTCACCCAGCCGCATTGCCTATATCGCTGATCAGTTAAGTGACATGGTGCTGCGGCCGGCCGCGGACATGATTGCGGAACGGCGACTGATTGTAGTGGCCGATGGCGGTCTGCAGCAGGTGCCGTTCGGCTTGCTGCCTTTGCAGTCGCCGGATTCTTCCGCTGCCAAGCTGATGGTGGCCAACAACACCGTGGCCTACGCGCCTTCAGCCCGGATCTATCAGTTGCTGAGTAGGCAGCCGGCCAGGATTGCTAACGCTATGGCCAGTACTATGGGCAATGATATTCTGGTGCTGGCTGATCCGCTGGCCAATGTGGCTGGGAGCATGCCGTCAGCGCAACCGGATAGCCAGTTTGGTGATCTGACCATCGACTTCAGTCATATGGTGGCGCAGCGCTCGATGCGTCAATCCGGGATTAATATCGCCAATCTGCCGGGTGCGCAACTGGAAGCAGCGGCCATTCAGCGGATTGCCCGGAACGATTCCAGCCAGCATGCTGATAGCGTTACCGTGCGGGTCGGGGCAGAGGTGAACCACGACTTTGTGACCGGTGGAACGTTGCGCGATTACAACGTGATTCATTTTGCCACGCACGGCGTTATCGATGCCGATGTGCCGGAGCTCTCCGCGCTGATTCTGGCCGGCGACGATGCCGATCAATCCGTCGGATATCTGCGGCCTCAGGACATTGCCGGACTGGAATTAAATGCCGAACTGGTGGTGCTTAGCGGGTGTGAAACCGGCATTGGTAAATCCGTTGGCAGCGAAGGCCTGCTCAGTCTCAGCCGCCCGTTTCTGATTGCCGGAGCCCGGCAGGTCATTTCCAGCTTATGGCAGGTATCCGACCGCGCCACCGCGCAGCTGATGGAGCGCTTCTATTTTCATCTGCTGCAACAACAGTTGAGCCCCGAGGCAGCGCTGCGCTCTGCTCAGCAGTGGATGCGCAAGCAAAGCGAATGGCAGCATCCCTACTTCTGGGCAGGATTTGTGTTGCAGGGCGGGCATCAGCAGGTGCCGAGCGCATAAACCAACCCGGACCCGGGCGGCTTTACAGCGTGCGAAGCAAACATGCGGCGACTACGTCAGCCGGTCATACTTTCCCAGTGCTTGAGCTTAAGGCGTGGACATGGCGGTCTTGTTGTGACTGGCCGCCCGTTTATCTCGCTGAATACTTAAAAAGCCCAGCAGGTCGTCCCACATTCATCACCCGAGCAGGCCGTGCCGCACACCGTGCCACCGCCGGGTATGCTGCCGCCGCCGCTGCCGGAGCCACCATTGCCAGAACCCCCTGAACCTCCAGAGCCACCCGAACCAGAACCGCTGGAACCTGAACCGCCATTGCCGATGCCCTGACATTGTTCAAATGCATTGATCAAGATCGCGACGTTAACCGCCAGTGCGCCCGCACAGGTCACGCAGGCACTGGGCAGCCTGACCGCCACGCATGTTCCGCACAAGGCGGTTTCTTCTAAAGTTAATGTGGCCGTACCAACCAATCCGAGTGTTGCGGCGACGCATCCTAGAAATGTTCTGTTTTGGCTGGTGGCATCCAGCCAGGCCAGAGGCGCATCGCCGTTGCTGGCCAATTCCATCACATGTTCATTGATGGTGTATTGGAAGTCGATTAACAGCGACATCTGTGCCTGGCTCAATGCTGAACCAATATCTGCCAGCAGAACTTCACTCTGATCGGTATCGACCGGCAGATTACGCTGCAGATTGGTGCGAATGGCATAGCCGTCTTCGATCATGTCACCAGTGAAGGAGCGGATTAATTCAACATATCCGGCGCCAGGAAACAGCAGCGATATGGCAATGGTTCCATCACTGCCAATCAATTGGCCGCTTTTGGTGCGTCCTGAGCCGGGTTTAAACTCTGGCTCATAAGTGGGTGTTACATGACGGGTGTAGCCAAGCCCGAGTTCCGAGCCTTGGGAATTACGGAAAGCGTAGGTAATGATTTCAATATCAACCTGGGCGGATTCCCCGGCCTGTTTGGATAATCCCGATGCCGCCTGGTTCATATATAAGGAACCGGCTACCGACTCGAACAGTAATTCCGAGTCCTGTTTGACCAGCGACGGCAGTTCGTTATTGGCCGCCAGAGCCGTAAGTGAAAATGCTAAAAACCCCGTAATAAAAATGCTGAAACGAATCATGCCGCTACTCCTTTGCCGCCCTTGCTGGCTCCATGCCATATTGCTTGCTTAAACTGTATGTTGAGCATACAGACCCTTGTGTAAGGGCAAAACTTAGCATAAACACTTATTATCGGTCAATTAATATATCCTGATTCAGGTTATCAGCGCATTGACGACAATCAGCAGGATCAGGCTTAAAACAACGGCAGAGATCAAGCCGCCATCACAATGCCAGTTGTGCAAACACCGCTGGCAGATAGGCTTGCCTGGCCGGTGTGCTGATGTCCGCGGCCAAACGGGTAGTCTCGGTATGGCCTGCCTGGGCGGTAATTTCCTGACTGAGCTGTTTCAGTATCTGCGTATGGGCACGGAATTGCTCGATAAACTGCTCGCCGGAATACCGTTGCCGCAGCCGCTTGTTGAGGGTATACAGCAAGGGTATCCGATCATGGTGCAGGTGGACACTGTCAGGCGTCCCGCTTAATTGCCCCGGCCATTCACGCAACAGCCGTTGCATTTTTTCATTCAGTTCACGCACCTGATCAAGCTCTGGCTGTAATAGCGACAAAGTACGCAGATCAGTAAATTTTTCATTGAAAAACAAAAATGCGTTGATGCTCCAGTACAGCGCATAATCCCAGATAATTTTTACCGACATGACCTGTGCCTGCCCGAATATCGGGTATTGGTCCTGATACAGCAATAAAGAGTTTTCAAAAAAAGACAGGAAAAATTTCTGATAGATACCAGCCAGGGCGGCGATGGGCTGACCACTGCGTTCGCGGCGTATCAGATCGGTGATATAGGTATTGCCGATGGCGATAAAATCGCTGCCTGGTGAGTAAAACGGGTCCAGGAATACGCCGGCATCGCCGGTCAATGCCCATCGATTGGCGGAATATACCTGGGGGCAGGAATGGGAGTAATGCTTCAGACGCAGGAAGTCCTGCAGCAGATGTCTGCGTTGCTCAATAGCGGCGGCACACTGCGGTTCATGCTGGTGCAGCCAGTTAAGCGCGGACTCAAAGTCATCCAGCTCCGCTAGCGGATGGCAGTCCGGATCAGCCACGATACCGATCGAAGTGCTGCCCGACGCGAGTGGAATCAGCCAGACCCAGTAACCAGGCCCCATCAGGTGATTGGTGCTCAGCCAGCGGTGTTGACCTTCGCGGCTGGACTGTCGCCAGTCAGCCTGTTCACACCAATCATTCAGATCGATTTTGTCGGCAATCCGGAACCAGACCGCGTTGACGTTGTGGTCATTGCTGGTGGTCAGTCCCAGCTTTTGTTTCAGCAGTCCGGCCCGGCCGCTGGCATCTACCACCCAATGGCATGTGACCTGATGTCGTTGACCGTCTTTTTCATATTCAACGGTATGGCTTTGCCGGTCATCACCCAGGTTGATTTTCCGCACCGTGCAGGCGTCAATAAATTCAATGCCGTTTTGCCTGGCCTGCTCGCCCAGGTGGTTTTCAAAAATACCGCGGTCCAGCTGATAGGTTGGCATTGGAAAAAAATCTGAACCGCCCACCTCCAGTCCATCGGAAATCGGTGCGTGGCGATCATCCCGGAAAAAAAACCGCAGACCGAACTTGGGTAGCTGGGCCTGTTGCAGATGCTCGCGTTGGCCGATGACCTCGCTGAAATAGTGGGCGCCGATCTCTACCGTAGATTCACCAACCTTATGGGCGGCATCGGGTAACGGGTGTGAGCGCCGCTCCAGCACCATACAGCGAATATCCGGCAGGCTCCGCCGCAGTTGCAGGGCCAGGGTTAGACCGGCCAGTCCACCGCCGGTTATAACGACATCAACGCTTTTGCGAATCGACATGGTGTATTGCGAGCAAGCCTGCTAGGGTGTTGCCAGAGTATAAAAGTTTTCAGTCCCGGTTGCTTAAATCGTAATGGCAGTCGTGGGCGTCCGGTAATATTTGGTGCGTGTTGAGTCAAAATCCGTTTCTGCAAGGTAATTTTGCGCCCGTCTCAGAGGAACAATTCCATACCAGGCTGAAGGTCAGCGGCAAGCTGCCCCCGGCGTTGCGGGGAATCTATATCCAGAACGGGCCTAATCCGCAGTTTCCGCCCGTGGGTAATTATCATCCGTTTGATGGTGATGGCATGCTGCACGCCATCTATCTTGACAACGGCACGGCCAGTTACCGTAACCGCTATATCCAGACCCATGCTTATCAGGCCGAACAGGCGGCCGGGCGGCCCTTGTGGACCGGGCTGCTGGACCCGCTGCAGTTGCAGCCGCCGCAGGGCAGAATAAAAAACCCGGCCAACACATCCATCATCCGGCATGCCGGCCGGACGCTGGCATTGTGGGAGCAGGGCAGCCCTTATGAGATTGACCCGTCGGAACTTGCGACGCTGGGTGAGTATCATTTCCAGGGTGGATTGACGCATGTCATGACGGCACATCCCAAGTGTGATCCGGTCAGCGGTGAGTTATTTGTCTTTGGTTACCAGACCATGCAGGCACCGTTTGTGCACTACACGATATTCTCCGCCGCCGGCGAGCGCCTGCATCACACCTCGCTGGATTTGCCCTGCGGGGTAATGATGCATGATTTCGCCATCACCGAAGACTATGCGATTTTTCTGGAACTGCCCTACACCTTTAATATCCGGCATTGGCGAACCAAGGGCGCGCTGGGCGGGTTCGATGCGGCGCTGCCGGCGCGGATCGGTATTCTGCCGCGTTACGCTGCCGGCGAGGACGTTGTCTGGATCAACATTGATCCCTGTTTTGTGTTTCACATCATCAATGCCTACCAGTCCGACGGCGAGATTATCGTGGACGCCTGCCGCTACCACGATTTGACCATGCCGGTTAATCCGCCACCCGGCCATCCGGTGGATTACGAGCGGCTGTTGCGTCCGGTGGTCAGGCAGCCGCAGTCAGCCCGCTGGCGCATCAACCCGGACATGCGGACTGCCGTTCAGTTGCCGTTGATGGAGCTGGCGCTAGAATTGCCGCGCATTAATGAACGCTTTACCGGCCGGCCTTACCGGTATGCCTATCTGGCTGAATTGAGCACGGACAGTCTGCCACCGGTGGGCACTGGTTATGTGAAATGCGATCTTGAGCAACGGCAGGTGCGGGTACATTCGCACGGTCGTGGACGGTTTGGTGGCGAGGCGGTATTTGTAGCTGATCCTGATGCTGATCCGCAGCTTGAGGATGCTGGCTGGTTATTGGGTTTTGTCTATGATCAGGCCAGCGGACGCAGTGATTTTGTAGTGGTCTCAGCGCTGGCGCCGGAACAGCCGCCGGTGGCGATTGTGCATTTACCGCTGCGGGTGCCGTATGGAATTCACGGCGCCTGGTTGCCAGCGTCCTGATACGAATTTATAGTAGCGGGCCGAATTACCCCCGTCAGGCGCAAGCCTGTTTAAGCAGTTCAAATGAGGCAGGTTACTGGCGGTAGAGTGACGCTGGCGGCGTTGACCCGGGTAATCGTTATGGGCCGGGTGCGGGGATTGCGCAATATGGAGGATAAATAATATGCAGAAGTCTGCACTGGAACAGCAAGTGGCTGAATTGATTGTCAGCGAATTAAGCCTGGACGATGTCAGCGCCGAGGACATTGATCCCGAGGCCAGCTTGTTTGGTGAAGGGGAAGGCCTGGGTCTGGATTCCATCGATGCGCTCGAACTGGCGCTTGCAATCTCGCGCGAATACGGCTGCCAGTTGCGTGCTGATGATAAGGAATACACACAAATCTTTGCCTCGATACGCAACCTCAGCCAGTACATAGAGGCTCATCGGACGCAGTAACCCGCTTGTCCCAACCCACCCTTAATTCCATTGTAGAAACGCTCACTATTGTCCTGGTTATCAGTTATCCGATAGCCGCGCATCTAAGTGCTTTGTACCGTTATCCCTATGCTAGCTGGATATTGCTGGCGTTGCTAAGCCTGCAGGCCATGCAGCTGTTGCGGAAAAAAAAGTACCTGGGCGGATTGATCTGCACCGGCCTGGCGCTGGTGCTGGTATGGCTGTTGCAGCAGCAAGCCGCGCAAAGCATCGTTTTTCTGACTCCAGTACTGATTGTCAGCGGCCTGCTGATGTTATTTGCCGGCACGCTGTTGCCCGGCAATACAGCTTTGATTACCCGTTTTGCCGAACTGACCGAATCGAAAAAATTAACCCCGGCTATCCGTCGTTACACCCGCCGGGTCACCGTGTGCTGGGTAGTGCTGCTGGCGGTGATGTTACTGGAAACCGTTTTGCTGGCGCTGTTCGCGCCCCCCTGGCTGTGGTCGCTATGCACCAACGGCTTGAATTATGTATTGATATTAATGGCTTTGATGGTCGAGCTGCGTCTGCGCCGCCGCTACGCGCCGCAGGCTGACGTGCGCACGTTCCGGCAGTTTTTGCTGTCGCTGCTGCAGATTGACCTGCGGCAACTGGCTGGCTCGGCGCGGACACCGGAATAATGTCGCAGGCGCTGAGCTTTGCCAACGTATCCAGTCCGATAGCATGGCAGGGTAAGCGGGCCATCAACCGGGCTCAGTTACTGCGCGATATTGCCGGCGCTTTGTCACAACTGCCCGAAGCCGATTTTGCCATTAACCGTTGTACCGACCGATACGCCTTCCTGGTCAGCTTTCTGGCGGTGGCATTGAAAGGCCAGACCAACATCTTGCCAGCCAATCAATTGCAGCAACCGTTAGCGGATATCGCCAGCCGCGCTGCCGGCAGAATGTATTGCCTGCAGGCGCACCCCGACCGTGACCGGCATCCGGCGATCAACACGCTAACACTTAAGCTTGACCACCCATCGTCAACCCCGGCGGTGATCAGCATTGCCCCGGGGGCGGTGGCCGCCCGGGTATTTACTTCCGGAAGTACCGGCCAACCGGTGATGCACAGCAAAACCTGGCAACACCTGCTGGCCGGCAGCCAGGCATTGACGGCAGGTCTGGGTGCGCGTTTGCCCGCTGGGGCCAGCCTGGTTGCCACGGTGCCACCGCAGCACATGTTTGGCCTGGAAACCACTATTTTACTGCCCCTGCTGCAGGAGCTGTCAGTGCACAGCGGCCGGCCATTTTTTCCAGCGGATATCCGTGCCGCGCTGGCGGCGGTGCCTGCGCCGCGGCTGTTAATTTCTACCCCGGTGCATTTGCGAGCCTGTCTGGAAGCCGCGCTGGATTGGCCGGAACTGGCGGGTGTGTATTCGTCTACCGGGCCTTTAAGTCAATCGCTGGCGCAACAGGTCGGGCAGCGTCTGGCTTGTCCGGTTACCGAAATTTATGGCGCCAGTGAAACCGGCGCAATAGCTTGGCGCAATGCGCTGGCGGGTGATCCCTGGCGACTGTTACCGGGTATGCAACTGCAGCTGGCGAAGCCGGGGCAAGCCGGTGGAGTGCTGCTGCGAGGGCCGCAATTGAGTCAGCCGGTGGAATTGGCTGATCAGCTGGAGTTGCTGGACGAACAGCGATTCAAGCTGCTGGGGCGCTCCCGGGAAGTCGTCAAGCTAGCTGGCAAGCGAGTGGCTCTGGGCGAATTGAATCAACGCCTGAACGACATCGAGGGCGTTCAGGACGGCGTTTTTTTTATTCCCGATGAAGCTGACGAAGATCGATCTCAGCGGTTGCTGGCGGTGGTGGTGGCCGACCGGATCAGTGATGCGTGGATTCGCCAGCAGCTGGCCCGGCATATCGATCCGGTTTTTCTGCCCCGCAGCATAGTACGTGTGGCGCACCTGCCGCGTGATACAACCGGTAAACTACCCCGCAGCGCGGTGGCCGCGCTGCTAAAATAACCCATGTATTTATTCGGACAAGATGTATGAGCCGTGCCTGGCGTAAGCATCCCGAGCGTGGCAGTGGGTTTCTGATCCGCTTAATACGCTGGATAGCACTGCATGTCGGCTATCCTGCCGCGCGCGTCTTTTTGTATCCGATCAGCGCGTATTTTGTCTGTAAGGCCACCTCCAACCGGCGCGCATCACTGCAGTTTTTTACCCGCTTACGCGGCCGTCCGGCGCATTGGGGGCATGTGTTTCGGCATATCCATTGCTTTTCATCGACCATCCTGGACCGGGTATTTTTTCTGTCTAATCGCTTTGCCAGTTACGACATTCAGGTGCATGGCATGGAGATTCCTCATCGCCTGGCGGATGCCGGACGCGGCGCGATTATGCTGGGCACACATCTGGGCAGTTTTGAAGTATTACGGGCGATGGACAAACGCTATCGGGAAGTGCCGTTCAAAATCCTGATGTACCGTGAGCAGAACCAGATGATGAATGAGATTCTGGAAGCCATTGATCCAAAGATCAGTACTACGGTCATTGATCTGGGCAGTCCTGACAGTCTGCTGATTACCCGCAATTATCTGGAAAAGGGCTATTTCGTGGGCATGCTGGGGGATCGTGTGGTTAAGGATGAGCAGTCGATTGAATGTGATTTTCTGGGCCATCCGGCACGTTTACCATTAGGCCCCCTGCAGGTTGCCGCCATGATGGGCGTACCGGTGGTGCTGTTTTTCGGACTCTATATGGGCAGCAAAAAGTATGCGATCCATTTTGAATTGCTGGCGGAAAAAGTAGACATGCAGCGCCATCAGCGGGCCGCCAGCCTGAAGCCGTACTTACAGCAGATGATGCGGCGCATGGAGCATTATGCGCGGCTGGCCCCCTATAATTGGTTTAATTTTTATGACTATTGGAAGGATTAAATGCCCACTTTAATGCTGGCCATCGCCATGTTGTTGCTGACCGGATCGGCAGCTGGTGCAGAGTTGGATGAAGCCGACAGCATGGCCTGGGATCTGGCGGTCTTAAGTCAAGCGCTGGCTGGCAATGCAGAGCATGCGGTGGCGTTTATTGAAACCCGCCACTCCGGGCTGCTGGATAAGCCGATCATTATCACCGGAGAATTGGAATATCAGCCGCCCGATACTTTGGTGCGGCGGATACTCACGCCCAGGCCGGAAACTTTCATCATCGATGACCAGCACGTAACGATTACGCGGCCACGTCAGAAAGATCGCTATTTACCGCTTGCAACAGCCGGGGCACTGCGGGGCTTGGCCACCGCGCTGCGTGGAATACTGAGTGGCGACCTGGCCAGCCTGGAAAATACCTTCGCGATCAACTTATCGGGGCGGGCGGATGATTGGCAATTGCAGTTGTATCCGAGCGAGGCGGAATTGCGGGAAGAAATTATCCGGCTGCGTATCCAGGGTCAGCAGGGCCGCTTAAGTTCGTTCACGCTGTTTGAGCCGGATGGTGATCGGGCTGAGGTTATCGTCAAAGCTATCAGTGATGACGCCCAATAGGCAGCTGCCTTTGGGGGTGTTCGCGCTGGCGCTGACGATTGCCATCGCAGTGCTGTTGATACGCGGCCAGGTGAGTACCGATATGTCCGGTTTTCTGCCCGCCGGTAATACCCTGGAACAGCAGTTTCTGCTGGAAGGTTTGCGGCAGGGACCGGCGGCACGGGTGCTGTTGCTGGGTATCACTGGCGGTGATCAGCCAGCGCGTATCGCCGCCAGCCGGGCACTGTCAGAGCAGCTGCGGTCATCCGGGATGTTCATTCGAGTCGAGAACGGCCTGTCCCCCGACTTGATCGGGCCTGATAGTCTGTTACTGCGTTATCGATATTTACTGGATCCGCGTCCGGCCGCACAGCTCTACTCGGTCGCATCATTACGTCAGGCCTTGAGCGAGCGGCTGGACGAGCTGGTCAGCTATGGTGGTCAGCTGGCGGAGCAGCAATTGCGGGGCGACCCTACCGCCGCGATGCAAACCCTGTTGGGCAGTTTTGTGCGCGGCGGTTCAAGCGCTGACGTCGACGAGGTCTGGCAAAGTGCTGATCAACAAACCGCGTTGCTATTACTGGAGACCAGGGCATCGGGTACCGACCTGGATGCTCAGGAAAATAATCTGCAACTGATCAGCAAGACTTTCGCGGCGCTTAATCCCGGCGTGCTGGAGTTACAGATGACCGGTGCGCCGATGTTTGCGGTGGCCAGCCGCAGCACCATCACCAGCGATGTGCGCTGGCTGTCAATTGCCGCCACGCTGCTGTTGGCTGCGTTACTGTTAGTGGTGTTTCGTTCCCCGCTGTTGCTGCTGCTGATGACGGTGCCGTTGGGCAGTGGGGTGCTGGCGGGTACCGCCGCGGTTATTCTGCTATTTGGCGAAATTCATGGGATTGCGCTGGCGTTCGGCATCACCCTGCTGGGGGTGGCGATTGATTACCCGATTCATCTATACAGCCATGTCAGCGCGGGTCAGGTAGCCGACAGCGCCCGGCGGATTTGGCCTACGCTGCGGCTCAGCGTACTGACCACCGCGGTCGGTTATTCGGTTTTGCTGCTGACGGAGTTTCCCGGTCTGGCGCAGCTGGGGGTATTTAACCTGACCGGCCTGATCGCCGCCGCCGTGGTTACCCGCTGGGTATTACCGGCGATTCCGTATCGGCCGAGGAAATTACATGGCCTGGGTGGGTTCAAGCGACTGGCCGCGATACGTCTGCGCCCTGGACCGGCATTGCTGGTGTGCCTGGCTGGCACCCTGTTGCTGGTCAGCGGCTGGTGGTTGCGCGATCATCACAACAGCTTCTGGGATGATAGTCTGGCGGCAATCAGCCCGCTGGACAGCAGCTTGCTGGCGGTGGATCGCAGCCTGCGGCAGGCCAGTGGCGCCAGTGAAGTGGGTCAGGCGCTGATCATCAGCGCGGCAACGCCAGAGCAGGTACTGCAAAGCATGGAACATATTGCCCCGAGCTTGGATGCGCTGGTTGCTGAAGGGATATTACAGGGTTATCAGCTGGCCTCGGACTGGCTGCCCAGTCAGGCCAGCCAGCAGGCGCGCCAGCAGGCCTTGCCCCATCCGGATGAACTGTTGCGGCGGCTCAGTCTGGCCAGCAATGACCTGGGTATCCGCACCGCTGCACTGCAGCCATTTATCCAGTCAATCGGGGATAGCCGTGAACTGCCGCCGCTAACCCTGAAAAAGCTTCAGGACAGTCCGCTGGCGGTGCGGCTGAGTCCATTATTGCAACCTGCCCGGCAAGCCTGGCGGGGAGTCATTCCATTGACCGGTTTAGCCGACGCGGAGCGGTTGCGGAGCCGTCTGGCCGCACTGTCTGAAACAGCGGTCAGTTATGTGGATCAGCGTGCCACCACCGAAGACATGCTGACTGAATTTCGCCGCAGTGCACTGCAGCAGCTTGCCTGGGGTGCGTTGGTGATCATATTGATACTGCTGCTGGCGTTGCGTTCCGGCCGGGCGATCTTCCAGGTGGCGTTGCCGATCGCACTGGCTTTGCTGGCTACGCTCGCCGGCCTGCGATTGCTGGATATCAGCCTGTCATTGTTTAATCTGATTGCATTGCTGCTGGTGGCGGGTATTGGCATCGATTACGCTTTGTTTTTTGCCCGTTCGAGTCGTCTCAAAAATGACCTTGAAACCAGTGCCCGCACCTTGCAGTCGATCACCGTTTCCGCGTTGTCCAGCCTGATAGTATTCGGCTTGCTGGCGCAATCCTCCATCCCGGTGCTGCATATGCTGGGGGTGACCGTGGCGCTGGGCGTGGCTTGCAGTTTCTTGCTGACTTTTATAGGCTCGCGGGCCAGTGTCTGATTCATCACCACCCACCAGCGCACCACTTGAACCGCCGATCACACCGTTGCGGCTGAGTGCCTATACCCTGACGTCGGCGCTGGGCCGGGGCTGGCCGGCACATCTGGACGCATTGCAACAGGGCAACAGCGGGTTGCGGCAGTGTGATTTTCCGGGCGCCATCGGGTTACCGGCCTGGATTGGCAGAGTTGACGGGCTGGAACAGTATCAATTGCGCCAGGATTTACTCCGCTATGACTGCCGGAATAACCGGCTGGCTGCCATGGGCCTGACTCAGGATGGTTTTGAGCAGATTATCAGTGCGGCTGCACAGCGCTATGGCGCTGACCGGATAGGTGTTTTTATCGGCACCAGTACTTCGGGTATTGAAGAAGCAGAGCAGGCTTATCTGGAAGCTGACGGCAAAGGTGAGTTAAAGGATTTTCGCTACGCCTATACCCACAATAACTTTTCCCTGGTTGATTACGTACAGCGCCATTGCGGCCTGCGTGGACCGGCCTGCTCAATCGCTACTGCCTGTTCCTCCAGCGCCAAGGTGTTTGCTCAGGCGCAGCGTTATATTCAGGCCGGTTATTGTGATGCAGCACTGGTCGGCGGCGTGGATTCGTTGTGCCTGACAACCTTATACGGGTTTAACTCTTTGCAGCTGGTTGCGCCACAGCCCTGCCGGCCATTCGATGCCCGCCGCAACGGTATATCAATTGGCGAGGCAGCGGGTTTTGCCTTGCTGGAAAAGCAGCCCCTGCAACAGTCGAAGGCGGAGCCCGTCCCGTGTCTGCTGGGGTTTGGTGAAAGCAGCGATGCCTACCATATATCGCGGCCACATCCCGAAGGTCTGGGCGCCCAGCTGGCCATGCGGCAGGCGCTGCACAAAGCGGGGCTGGATGCTCAACAGATTGATTATCTGCATTTGCACGGCACCGGTACGGTCGCCAATGATCTCACCGAGGATCTGGCCATCTGTCAGGTGTTTGGAGAACACACCCTCTGCAGTTCCAGCAAAGGCTGGACCGGGCACACGCTGGGTGCGGCGGGCATTGTCGGCGCGGTCATCACGGCGCTGGCACTGCAACATCAGTTCGCACCGGCCAGCCTGAACCTGGCCCAGCAGGACCCACAGATTCATTCACGTGTGCTGGCCGAGAACACGCCCCATCCGATGCGTTACGCGATCAGCAATTCGTTTGGCTTTGGTGGCACCAACTGTAGTCTACTGTTGGGCTACGTCTGATGACGGCTATCCAGATCAAAAGTATCGGTATCTGCGCACCCGGGATACCGGACTGGGCATCGGCGCGGGCGCTGCTGAACGGTCAGGCTGACTGGCGGCACGCGGCAATGAAAATCACCGCGCCTGATATTCTGCCGGCCAATGAGCGGAGGCGTTTGAGCCCGGTGATCAAACTGGCATTGCAGGCCGCCCATCAGGCTATCGGCAGCCAGCGGGATGATCCGGCCATGCTGTCGGTATTCGCCTCGTCCTATGGAGATCTGGATATTACCCATAGCATCTGCTGTGCACTGGTCAGGCCGGAGAGGCCGGTGTCGCCCACGCAGTTTCATAACTCGGTGCACAACGCGCCGGCGGGTTACTGGAGTATCGCCAAGCGATCGCCGGCCGCTTCGATCAGTATTGCCGCTGCTGATTTCAGCTTTGCGGCCGGTTTGCTGGAAAGCGCCAGCCTGATTCAGGCGGAAGGTCATCCGGTATTACTGGTGGCCTACGATCTGCCTACCGAATCACCGCTGTCCGCGCAGTTACAGGCCACCCATGGGTTTGCCTGTGCACTGCTGCTGACGCCGTCAAGCAGTACTGACGGGTTTACCATCAGCCTGCGGACAGGCGCTGAGGAGACAGCCTGCAACGATGTTGAGCTGGAACAGCTGCGCCGTGATAACCCGGCGGCCCGCAGCCTGCCACTGCTGCAATTGCTGGCGGGCGGGACCGAGGCTGGGGTGGCACTGTCGTATCTGCATCAGCAATATGTGCACGTTGAGCGTAACGGATAAAATAAACGCATGCTGTCAGCTATCAGAAATACCGTGACCCATGCTTAAGCGTGCGCTGATTACCGGCGGCAGCGGTGATATCGGTGCGGCCATCGCGGTGCAACTGGCAGCCAGTGGCTGTGAGGTGCTGGTGCATGCCAACAGTCATCTCGAACGTGCCCAGGCAGTGTGCGCAACTATCGAGCAGGCGGGTGGCAGTGCCCGGCCAGTGGTATTTGATGTGACTTCGCGGCAGCAGTGCAGTGAGGTGATTGAGTCATTATTGCAGAGTGGCGCTATTCAGATACTGGTGAATAATGCCGGTATGCATCAGGATGTTCCTTTTGCCGGGATGAGCCCATCCGCCTGGCAGCAGGTGATCGATGTTAATCTGCACGGGTTTTATCATGTCACCCGGCCACTGATCATGGACATGATGCGCACCCGCTGGGGCAGGATTATTAATATTTCTTCGCTTGCCGCGATCACCGGTAATCGTGGCCAGGTTAATTATTCCGCCGCCAAGGCTGCCCTGCATGGCGCGACCAAATCACTGGCGCTGGAAGTGGCCAGTCGTGGCATTACCGTGAATGCGATTGCGCCGGGGATCATCGCAACGCAGATGAGTGAGGGCAGTTTCAGCACCGCCCAGATCAAACAGATGGTGCCGATGCAACGGGCTGGCAAACCACAGGAGGTGGCTGCGCTGGCAGGGTTTTTAGTATCCGATGAAGCCGCGTATTTATCCGGTCAGATCATTGCCGTCAACGGCGCCATGCCAACAGGTTAAGTATGCAAATAATGGTAGTCATCTGTGCCTACAACGAGGCAACAACCATTCGTGAAGTGGTCGAGCGCACCCTTGCGCAGCAACATCCGGTGATAGTGGTTGATGATGGCAGCACGGATGCTACCGCCGCGATGATTGCTGATCTGGATATCACCCTGTTGCAGCAACCGGTCAATACCGGCAAAGCGGCCAGCATCTGGCGCGGTGCAAGTCACGCACTGGGTCAGGGCGCGGATGCGGTTATTACCCTGGATGCGGATTTGCAGCATCGTCCCGAGCATATTCCCGAACTGCTGGAGCAGGCTGCTAAATATCCAGGTAACATCATCATCGCAAGCCGCAGCCGGGGGCGCGAAAACGTACCGCCATTGCGGGACTTCGCCAATCGCAGCGCCAATTTCTGGATCTCCTGGGCGGCTGGATTCCCCATGTCGGATACCCAGTCCGGGTTTCGTTTATATCCGGCCGCGGTTTTTCGCCATGCGCGTATCGGTCACGGTGCGGGGCGGAATTTTGTGCTGGAAAGTGAAATATTGATTGATAGCGCGCAACGCGGCATTTATGCTTATCCGGTGCCTATCGATGCCATTTACGATGTGTGCGTAAGGCCCAGTTATTACCGGCCCGTCCAGGATACCCTGAAAATTATCCGCATGGTGGCAGGCCGTTTATTCAGTAAAGGGATGTATCCGCGAGGTTTATTGCGATCCTTGGGTGTGCTGGCCATACCGGAGCTTAATTCATCCCTGAAACAAGATTGATCGAGCAGGAGCGATAGATGAATACCAGAGCTATTAAAATCATCGGTTTAATGACCCTGATACTGTTGTTAATGGGCTGCCGGACGGATCGGATTCGTAACATCTATGAGGCACCGGTGGTGACCACCAGTGGCACTCACAGCATGGAAGATGTCCGGGATGCCATCGTGCGGGGTGGATCGTTGCTTGGCTGGCAGGTGCGTCCGATTGAGCCAGGTTATATCGTGGCCACCTTGTTCGTGCGCACGCACACCGCCAGTGTTGATATCCGCTATGACCGCAATGAGTACAACATCACTTATGCGGACAGCGACAACCTGAAATACCGGGACGGCAAAATACACAGCAACTACAATGGCTGGGTGGTGCGTCTGGAGCGCAGTATCGACAATGAACTGATCCAGTTGTAATTGACTGGCAAGCCGCAGCGGTCAGTCGTGGGACCAGTCGCGCTGCATCTCCAGATAGGCAAATGAAGCAGTCCAGGTAATCAGCACGAACCCGGTCAGCGCCTCGGTTCCGGCCAGAAACCGCAGCGGGCCCAGTGGCGCCAGATCACCATATCCGGCAGTGGAAAAAGTCGCCGCGGAAAAATAAATACACTCCAGCAGATGCAGTTCTCCGGCGCCTTGCAGCGAACCCAGTTGCGGATATGAGGCCGCCAGCCAGTAAGCCATGCCAAACATCCAGATTTCAATGATGTGGGCCAGTAATGCAATCGCGATAATGAACAGCACCCGGCGGCGATGCGCAATTCGAGTCAGCGGAAGTGATTGATTTAACCAGTTCAGGCTGCCGAAATGAATCAGCACCGTACTTGTGACCGTCAGCAGGGTAATACCCATCATTATCCAGTGAGCCGGTGACTGAACAGCCTGTGCCAGAGTTGTTTCCATTTGATATAAGTTATTAGCGCTAAGGTTTAACGATGCTGTGGCCTGGTCAAGGGTTGGGTCAGTGCTGGCAGCCCGGGCAATAGTAACTGTTGCGCTGGCCGATAATTTTGCTGGTAATTATGCCATCACAGCGGCTGCAGGGCTGGCCATCGCGATCGTAGACATTTAACTGCTGCCGGAAATAACCCGGTTCGCCGCTGCCACCGACAAAATCGCGCAGGGTGGTGCCGCCCTGTTCGATCGAGCGCCGCAGGACCGTAACGATCGCTTCCGCCAGGGCGTGATAGCGTTGCCGGCTGATGCGCCCGGCTGCCCGCAAAGGATGAATCCCGGCCATAAACAGCGCCTCGGAGGCATAAATATTACCCACTCCGACGACCACCTGGTTGGTCATGATAAAGGCCTTGGCGGGGCTACGTCGTCCGCGCGCCATCCGCCATAACCAGTCCCCTGAGAAATCCTGACCAAGCGGTTCCGGTCCAAGCCTGGCCAGTAACTTATGCTGTTCCGGATCTGCGCCGCGCTGCCACAGCATAAAACCAAACCGTCGTGGGTCGTGAAACCGGATCAACTTACCGGAATCCAGCAGCCAGTCAACATGATCATGTTTGCGTGGCGCGGTATCAGCGGACAGCTCGACGCGCATCGATCCGGACATACCCAGGTGGGTGATGATATGACCATCCGGCAAACGCAGCAGTAGATATTTGGCGCGGCGCCTCAGTTCCAGCACCGGTTGGTCGCGCAACCGGGTCAGGGTTGCCGGCACCGGCCAGCGCAGTTGTTTGCGACGCACGACAAGCTGTTGCAGGACACTGCCCTGCAAATAGGGCCACAGGCCGCGGCGGGTGGTTTCAACTTCGGGTAATTCTGGCATGCGGCTATTGTGGAGCAGTTTTCAGCCCGCGCCAATCCGATTATTGCTAGACTGGCCCGGCCAGCACATTGGCCTGTCAGTCAATGTGGATGAGCTAAGTTTGTTGTCAGCCTTCTAGCAGGCCGGCAAAACTATCCGGACAGTCGCAACAGCCAGGGTTCACGAATGCTTTTAGCAGCAAAAAAAAGTTCGTTATTGTCTCCTGTATGCCTGCTCAGGGCGGACTGACAGGTGTCCGATTCAGATATTCAGAGGCACCCCGACAGCCTGCCGCTGGTAGGTGTCGACACCGGCGGTACGTTTACCGATTTTGTCTATCTGAACAGCGCCGGTGAGCTGCATACGCACAAGGTTTTATCCACCCCTGATGATCCCGCCCGGGCCATCCTTACCGGCCTGCGGGAACTGGGCCTGGAGCAGGCGGCCTGCCGGCTGGTGCATGGCACAACGGTCGGCACCAACGCGGTGCTGGAAGACCGGGGCGCTAAGGTGGCCTTCGTTACCAATACCGGATTTGCCGATTTACTGACCCTGGGCCGCCAGAACCGGCCGGATATTTATACCCTGAGTCCGGCGCCGCAAACACCACCGGTAGCCCGCGAACTGTGTATTGAGGTACCGGTCAGGCTGGCTGCCGATGGCTCCGAACTGAGTGCCCTGGATGCCGACAAGCTGAGCGCACTGGTGGCGGAGATCAAGCGGAAAAAACCTGAATCGGTGGCGATCTGCCTGTTGTTCGCATGGCTGAACCCCAGCCAGGAGCAGCAGTTGGCGCAAGCTCTGCCGGCTGATTTATTTGTCAGCTGTTCGGCGGATGTGCTACCGGCTATCGGTGAGTACGAGCGGGCTATTACCACCTGGTTGAATGCGAGGGTGGGCAGGATGCTGCAGGATTATCTGCATAGGCTGCAGCAGCAACTGCCGCGGGCACGGATCGCGGTGATGCAAAGCTCGGGGCATACCATCGCCGCACGGCTGGCTGGCGGGCAGGCGGTGCGATTACTGCTGTCAGGTCCGGCGGGTGGACTGGCCGCGGTTGCCAGTCTGGCCAGGATGGCGCAAGCCGGAGTGCCGCGGCAACTGCTGAGTTTTGACATGGGCGGGACCTCAACCGATGTAGCATTGGTTGAGCAACGGCCGGTACTGACCAGCCGGGGCCGTATCGGCCGGTGGCCGGTGGCCGTGCCGATGGTGGATATGCACACCATCGGCGCCGGAGGCGGTTCCATTGCCTGGCTGGACACGGCCGGAGGTTTGCAGGTTGGGCCACAGTCAGCGGGTGCCGCGCCTGGTCCGGCCTGTTATGGCCAGGGCGGACAGCAGGCGACGGTGACTGATGCCCACGTTGTGCTGGGACATATTCCGGCCAGTGCACGTCTGGCCGGCAACCTGTCACTGGATAAAAACGCTGCCAGACAGGCGTTCGCAGTGCTCGCCAGTGCGCTGGAACTGACCATTGAACAGGCCGCCCAGGGTGTACTGGATATCGCCAATGAGCATATGGCCAGAGCCCTGCGGGTCATGTCAGCCGAGCGTGGCCATGATCCGGGGGCTTTGACACTCACCAGTTTCGGCGGCGCGGGTGGCCTGCATGTCTGCGCGCTGGCCCGGCGTCTGGGTATGTCGCGCGCACTGGTGCCGGTGCACGGCGGGGTATTGTCTGCTCTGGGTATGCTGCTGGCCTCGCCCGGACGGGAATTAACCAAAAGTCACTTGCAGCTGTTGCGCAGTTCAGCAGCTGCCGATATCAATGCGGCACTGGATGAATTGGCCGCCGCGGCCCGGGGGCAACTGGTCGATGAAGGGCTGGAGGTTGAACAGATTGAGCTGCGGCCCCAGTTGGACTGCCGTTATCAAGGCCAGAGTCACACGATCACGGTTGACTGGCCGGATCAGCGCGCCCAGGCAGCTTGCGATTCGATCAGTATGGCCGGTGAACAATTCGAAATTCTGCACGAGCAGCAAAATGGTCACCGTCTGGATTTGCCGGTGGAACTGGTCAATGTGCGTATTACCGCCACCGGTCAGCCGCGTCTGGGTGAGCTGCCTGCGGTTGTACCGGTAAACAGCCATGATGATGTTACCCAGGCAGTGCATGGCCAGGCACAGGCGGTGCCAGTGTTGCCGCGTAATCAGCTCCCGACTGGAGAGCAAGCGCTGGATGGCCCGGCGATTATCATGGATCAACTGGCCACGGTGTGGCTGGCGCCGGGCTGGCAGGCCCATCTGGACCACTTCGGCAACCTGCATCTGAGGCATAAAAAAACCGCCTGACAGGCGGTTTTTACACAATTGCTGGAAGGTGATTACTTAATCTTGCCTTCTTTATACATGACGTGTTTGCGCACTACCGGGTCGTATTTTTTCATTTCCATTTTTTCCGGTGTGTTTTTCTTATTCTTGTCGGTGGTGTAGAAATGACCGGTGCCGGCAGAAGACGTCAGACGGATTTTATCACGTGAAGATTTAGCCATCAGTATGCTCCTTTAAACCTTTTCGCCACGGGCGCGCATGTCGGCCAGCACAGCATCAATGCCACGCTTATCGATGGTCCGCAGACCTTTGGTGGATATGCGTAGTTTGACCCAGCGGTTCTCGCTGGCGACCCAAAAACGGTGTGAATGCAGATTAGGTAAAAACCGGCGCCGCGTCTTGATGTTGGAATGCGACACATGGTTACCGACCGCAGGCCGCTTGCCGGTCACTTGACAGACTCGAGACATGATTAAATCCCATCAGTAATTCAGTGAAATAGCCGCACATAATGCCCTATATTTTGGGGTAAATCAACAGCCAGGAGTGATTTGCAGAGAGTTTCTCGACACTATGAATCCGTCATCCTGAGCGCAGTGAAGAATCTCTTGAGCTTGATTGATGGGTAGTGTGGAGAGATCCTTCGCTTACGCTCAGGATGACAGGATTGATTGGGGTTTGAAGGGTGGTGGGCGGATCGGGATAGTTTGTCATTCTGAACGCAGTGAAGAATCTCTTGGATTGGACTGATGGGTAGTGATGGGGAGATCCTTCGCTGGCGCTCAGGATGACATGTATGGGTTATTCATGGGTGTTGGGCATTCAATGGTTGCAGCCTCGGCAAAGGCTGTCATTCTGAACGCAGTGAAGAATCTCCGCACGCTAGCCGTGTAGGAACATATATGGACAGGAATTAATTGAGAGACCTGCACGCTGGGTCTTAACCCAGCCTACGACTCTGCAAGCTATCCTCATCTTCCCGCCATTTAAGCTGCCGAACGCGGTGGGGCGTGGCGGGTGGGACAGCAGGGATGCTGTCCCAGGTCCGTGCGGCAGGAAGCCGCATCGGAGCGTGCCCGGCTAAGCACCGCAGGCTGAGGGAAGCCCGCAGGGCCTGCGCAATCAGGCCATGTTTCTTTGCTGACTTTCTTGCGCCAAGAAAGTCAGTCGCCTCAGCTCACGTAGTGAGCGGCGAAAGCTTCTTCAGCTGTGCTATACAAATAGCATGTGGAGGTTCTTTACTGCGTTCAGAATGACAAATTAGAGTGCAATGAATATCTTTGTCACCTAAACCATCCCCAGTTCCGCCATCGACACCGGTTCATGATCGCCGACAATGAAATGATCCAGCATGCGGATATCCAGCAGTGCCAGGGCTTCCTTAAGGCGTTTGGTGATGGTGATGTCCGCGCGGCTGGGTTCGGAAACGCCGGAGGGGTGATTGTGGGCGACGATGACGGCGGCGGCGTTGTGGCAGAGTGCTCGCTCGACCACTACGCGGGGATAGACCGCGGCGGCATCAATCGTGCCTTTGAACAGCACTTCCCATTGCAGCACGCGATGTCGGTTATCCAGAAACAGGCAGCCGAACTGTTCACTGCGCTGATCACGCAGCACATGCCGCAGATAACTGCGGGTATGCTCGGCACTGGTCAACTCCTCGCCGCGCTGCAGCTCTTCATCCAGATGCCGACGCGTCATTTCCAGTACCGCCTGCAGTTGCACATACTTGACCGGACCCAGGCCCTGATGGGCACAGAACCGTTGTTTATCCGCGGCCAGCAACTGGCGCAGGCTACCGAAGGAATGCAATAACTCGCGCGCCAGTTCGACCGCGGACTTGCCCGGTAAGCCGATACGCAGAAAAATAGCCAGCAATTCCGCGTCACTTAAGGTCGCCGCCCCATGGGACAGCAGTTTTTCTCGAGGACGTTCGCCGCTGGGCCAATCGGTTATTGCCATTTTTTATTGCCTTGTGTAATCGGGTTATGCTGTGATGGGATGAATTAAGTGATCATAGTACGCATATAGACCCATGCGGGATGTATGAAACTCCTGCATAATCGTGTAGGCAAAGAGATACTCAATGAATACATCACAGGGAGAAAATTTGGCACATCGGCGCATACTGCTGGGAATTACCGGTGGAATCGCAGCTTACAAGGCGGCTGAATTGACCCGGCTGTTGACTAAGGCAGGCAACCAGGTGCAAGTGGTGATGACCGTTGGCGCCGAGGCTTTCATCACTCCGCTGACATTGCAGGCTTTGTCCGGTCGTCCGGTGCGCACCGATTTGTTCGCGGCTGAGGCTGAGCATGCGATGGGTCATATTGAGCTGGCGCGCTGGGCGGAACTGCTGCTGATCGCCCCCGCCAGCGCCGATACCATGGCGCGTCTGGCGCATGGTATGGCCGATGATTTGCTGACCACTGTGTGTCTGGCCAGCACCGCGCCGCTGTTGTTGGCACCGGCGATGAACCAGCAGATGTGGCAGCACCCTGCCACCCAGGACAATGCGGCGACTCTGCAGCGGCGTGGGGTGACACTGCTTGGGCCGGCCAGCGGTGATCAGGCCTGCGGTGAAGTGGGCCCGGGCCGGATGCTGGAGCCAGAGCAGATCATGACCCGGGTGATGGCCTGGTGCAATGATTCCGCGGCCGCTGTGTCAGCTGTTTGAGATACCCTCGGCATGACTAGTGGATTACAGGCTAAAGCCGTCGTTATCACCGCCGGTCCGACTTATGAAGACCTCGATCCGGTACGCTTTCTAGGCAACCGCAGTTCCGGGCGGATGGGTTTTGCGGTCGCTCAGGCGGCCACTGATGCAGGCGCACGGGTGATTCTGGTGGCCGGCCCCTGCCAACAGGATTGTCCACAAGTGAGCGAACGCATTGATGTACGCAGTGCCCTGCAGATGCGTGAACAGGTCATGCGGCATATTGAGGGCTGCGATATTTTCATTGGCTGTGCGGCCGTGGCCGATTACCGGCCAGCTGAAACAAGCGATAAAAAAATCAAAAAAGATGGCGGTGATCTGATGCTTCGGCTGGTCCAGAATCCGGATATTCTGGCCGAGGTGGCGGCATTGCCCAAGCGCCCGTTTACCGTCGGTTTTGCGGCTGAAACCAACGATATTGAAACCCATGCATTGCGCAAGTTGCGGCATAAAAAGCTGGATATGATCGCCGCCAACCAGGTCGGTGAGGGCCGTGGCTTCGATTGCTGTGACAACGCACTGTTGTTGCTGTACCCGGATGGCCGCAAACAGCCTCTGCCGACCCAGGCCAAATGCTCACTGGCAGGCCGGCTGGTGGATGAAATCGCCGCTGAATATCAACGTATCCATAACCCCCATTAATGAATTTGCCATGCAAAGCATAGATTTACGCATTCTGGACGCCCGGCTGGGCCGTGATTATCCCTTGCCCGAATATGCCACTGAAGGCTCGGCAGGACTGGACCTGAGGGCCATGCTGGATGCACCGTTGACCTTGAATCCCGGTGATACTCAGTTAATTTCGACCGGCATGGCGATGCATATTGCTGATCCGGGCCTGGCCGGAATGGTTTTGCCGCGTTCCGGTCTGGGGCATAAGCATGGGATCGTGCTGGGCAATCTGGTGGGCTTGATCGACAGTGATTACCAGGGTCCGTTAATGGTGCCATGTTGGAACCGCGGGCAGCAGCCATTTGTGATGGAAATCGGCGAGCGGCTGGCCCAGCTGGTGATTGTGCCGGTGGTGCAGGCCCGCTTTAACCTGGTCCAGGATTTTACCGACAGCCAGCGGGGCAGCGGCGGCTTCGGTCACAGTGGCCGACAGTAATATCTGCAATCCATAACCGTTAACACAGGAACAGCATGTCAGCGCAATTGCCCGCCAGCAGTATTTTTCGTGCCTATGATATTCGTGGCATCGTCGATCAAACCCTGACCGAAGATGCGGTGCGTCTGATCGCCCAGGCGGTCGCCACGCAATCGCTGCAGGCGGGCGTCAAGCAAGTGGTTATCGGACGGGACGGGCGTTTGTCCGGACCGCGGCTGAGCGCGGCCCTGGCGGCGGGCATCCGGGCCGCCGGCGCGGACGTGATCGATATCGGCGCAGCTCCCACCCCGGTGCTGTATTACGCGGCGCATGTGGTTGGTGGTGGCAGCGGCATTATGTTGACCGGCAGCCACAACCCGCCTGATTACAACGGCTGCAAAATCATGGTGGCCGGCACCACCCTGGCCGGTGACGAAATCACCGCTCTGCACAGCATGATTCACAGCAACGCGTTAACCGCCGCCGCTCAGCCGGGTGATTACCGGCAGCGTGCGATGCTGGATGATTATCTCCAGGCGGTGCTGGCACACAATCAACCCGAGCGTCGCATGACCATCGTGGCCGATTATGGCAACGGCATCGCCGGCTGTATCGGGCCACAGTTATTCGCGGCGCTGGGTGTGACCACGGTTAATCTCTACGAGCAGGTTGACGGCCACTTCCCCAACCATCACCCCGACCCCAGTAATCCTGACAACCTCCGGGCTTTGCAGCAGGCGCTGGTCGAGCATCAGGCGGAACTGGGTCTGGCCTTTGACGGCGATGGTGATCGGTTAGGGGTGGTGGTGCCTGGTCAGACCGCGGAAGACTGCGAGATTATCTGGGCTGACCGGCTGATGATGCTGTTTGCTCAGGATGTGTTGTCCAGTCAGCCGGGCGAAAACATTATTTTCGACGTTAAATGCACCGGGCGGCTGGCTGAGCAGATCCGCCGGCACGGTGGTCAACCGGTAATGTGGCGTACCGGTCACTCGTTGATCAAACGCAAAATGCGTGAGTTGAACGCGCCGCTGGCCGGCGAAATGAGCGGTCATTTCTTCTTTGGCAAGCCCTGGTATGGCTTTGATGATGCGCTGTTCGCGGCGGCGCGTTTGTTGAGCATTTTATCGCGCCAGCATGACACCACGAAATTGCTGCAGGCGCTGCCGAGCGGGATCAACACGCCTGAATTGCATATCCACACCCAGGAAGGCGAAAACCACGAATTTATCCGGCTGTTTCAGCAACAGGCCGGTTTCAGCGGAGCAGAGTTGAACAACATAGATGGTGTGCGGGCGGATTTCAGCGATGGCTGGGGATTGATCCGTGCCTCCAATACCACCCCGGTGCTGGTGTTGCGTTTCGAGGCGGATAATCACACCGCACTGCAGCGTATTCAGGCAGATTTTGCCCGCCAGATCAGCCAGTTTGCACCTGACTTCAAGCTGCCCTTTTAGCAGGTGCTGATCGCTTTCAACAAGCCTTGGGGTGTATTGAGCCAGTTTACCGATAATCAGGAGCGCGCGACCCTGTCCGATTATATTGACCAGCCAGGCGTCTACCCGGCGGGACGCCTGGACAGAGACAGTGAAGGCCTGTTGCTGCTCACCGATGATGGCGCTTTGCAGCACACCATCAGCTCGCCGGGTAAGCGCTGGGATAAAACCTATCTGGCTCAGGTCGAAGGTATTCCCACTGCTGCTGCTATCCGGAAACTGACGGACGGAGTGATGCTTAACGACGGGCTCAGTCAACCGGCTGTGGTCGAGCTGCTGGCGGGCCGTCCGGGCTGGTTATGGTCACGGCAACCGGCTGTTGCGCCACGCAAGGGTAAACGGGTCAGCTGGCTCAGGCTGACCTTGAACGAGGGCCGTAACCGCCAGGTACGGCGCATGACCGCAGCGGTAGATTTGCCGACTTTGCGCCTCGCGCGTGAGTCGATCGGGCCTATTTCAGTGATCGGATTAAAGCCCGGACAGTGGCGGGAAATCTCTCCGCGGCAACTGGTGGGCGCATAGCTTCCAGCTTGCTGGCTGACCGTCATGCAACTGGCTTAACGAAACCCTGTCAGATAATTGGGTAATGTAGGGTCTGATTGATTGCAGGTTTGATCAATATAACCACTGGCATGCCGTCGCAGACTGTGTAAGAATAGTTTCGTAGTTCGGTTGGCTGTATTAACGGAGAAAGACAATGTTACGTTCCAATAAAATTTTTAATCTAATCCTGATTGCGCTGGCCACAGCGGTCCTAACAGCCTGTGGCGGTACCGACAACACACGCTTTATCGCGCAGCCCAATGAGCCGCATGGTCAGGTTATCACCAGTGTTGATCTGCCCGGTCAGTATCTGTATGCGGTCAAGATTTATCGCGTTAACGGCCAGGAAATTCCCTCCCGTAAAGGCGCGGTATGGCTGAAGCCGGGCCGGCATGAAATTAATGCCGTCAGCGATGGTTCAGTCAATCGCAGTTTTGTGCCCGGCTTGCGCGGTGACCGCAGTTTCCCTGCCAGTAAGCCACTGGTGCTGGATGTTGAAGCCGGCAAAATCTACTATGTGGGATTAAAAGCCGACAACGACAGTCGCGAAGACTGGGAGCTGGTGGTCTGGAAAACGGAAGATCAGCGCAGTTGAGGAGCCGGATTTAATATCGATGTCAGGCCGGCGGCGGGCTTCCCGCCGTCAGGCCGCCATAATCAGTAGGCAAATTCCCGGAAAATGGGGTCAATATTCTGGCCCCATTTTTCATGATAAAGCCGCACCTTGTGCTCCGCCGGGCTGATCCCGCAGGCCACCACATCTTCCAGCGCACTCAAAAAGCCGGTTTCATCATCGCCGGAAGTATTCAGCCGCTGCCTTGCGGACAAGCCCTGTCGGGATAATTCCAGCACGGTTTTGGCCAGCGCCAGCACAGGTTGCCCCCTGACCTGCGCACGCAGACCATGCCGGGTCACATCTTCCATCAGTTGTTGTCGGTCTTCCGCGCTCCAGTCCTTGACCAGCTGCCAGGCGGCGTCCAGGCTGGGCTGGTGATATAACAGGCCAACCCACAATGCCGGCAGGGCACAAATGCGCCGCCATGGGCCACCATCCGCGCCGCGCATCTCCAGAAAACGCTTCAGGCGCACTTCCGGAAAAGCGGTGGTCAGGTGATCATCCCAATCCTGCAGGGTGGGCATCTCCCCGGGCAGCGCCGGCAGTCTGCCCTGCAGAAAATCACGGAAAGACTGCCCGGCGGTATTGATATATTTGCCATTGCGATAGACGAAATACATCGGTACATCCAGCATGTAATCAACGTAACGCTCAAACCCCATACCCGGCTCGAATACAAACGGCAGCTGCCCGGTACGCTGATAATCGGTATCGGTCCAGATATGCGCCCGATAGCTCAGATAACCGGAGGGCTTACCCTCTACGAAGGCTGAATTGGCGAATAACGCCGTTGCCACCGGCTGCAAAGCCAGTCCGACGCGGAATTTTTTAACCATATCCGCTTCGCTGGAAAAATCCAGGTTAACCTGAATGGTACAGGTGCGGGTCATCATGTCATGGCCCAGCTTGCCAACTTTGAGCATCTGTTCGCGCATGATCTGATAACGTGCTTTGGGCATCCAGTGCATGTCTTCCCGGCGCCATTTGGGCTGAAAACCAAGGCCGATAAACCCCACGTTCAACGGATCAGCCACGGCTTTGACCTGGTGCAGATGGGTGTGCACCTCATCGCAGGTCTGATGCAGATTGAGCAGCGGTTTGCCGGACAGTTCCAACTGTCCGCCCGGTTCCAGGGTGACCGAGCAGCCATCTTTCAGCAAGGCGATCAGGTTGCCGTCCTCATACACCGGCTGCCAGTCAAACTGTTCGTGCAGGCCCTGCAGAATAGCCTGAATGCCATGTTCGCCGGCATACGGCAGTGGCCGCAGGGTGTCCCAGCAAAAACCGAACTTTTCGTGTTCGGTGCCAATGCGCCAGGCTGATTCCGGTTTGCAGCCACTGGCCAGATACTCCACCAGTTCACGCTGGTCGGTAATCAGGCGGGCCTGATCGGGATTGTCTTGATGTTGGGACATGGCTGATTTGTTATAGACAGATGTGCGGATTATTACGTAGATGTTGCTGGCTGTCAGCAAATACGGAGCAATTGCTTATGAAATTGCCGCATGCAAGTATGGTCATAACAGCGGATGCTGGCTGAGTGATCGCTTATTCCGCCTGGGTGCTGGATTCATATTGGGACACAGTTGTATGCTTGCCGTGGTGAACAGATTGATCAATAACAGAACTTTATCGATGTGGTTGGCTGGTTCGCTGCTGGTGTTGCTGGTGGCCTGTGAATCAGCTCAGCCGCCCGCCGCAGCGCCCGCGCTGTCGGTGGAGATACCAGAGACCGGACTGGCGCCTGACGGTGACCCACCGGTTGCAACCGGGCAGCCCGCGGACGAGCAGCCCGCAGCTGAGCCTTTACCGGTACCGCCGGCCGTTGCCGGAATGGCCGCACGCATACTAAGGCGTGGTAACGGTGAAGAACCCGATACTCTTGACCCGCACTTGTCCGAAGGTGTGCCGGCCGGCAATATCATCCGTGATCTGTTTCAGGGGCTGACCTCGGAGAGTGCCGACGGTACCATTGTGCCGGGCGCCGCCAGCCGCTGGGACATCAGCCGCGATGGTAAAACCTACACCTTTTATCTCCGGCCTGAAGCGTTGTGGTCTAACGGTGAGCGGGTCACTGCCTATGATTTTGTGTATGGCCTGCAACGCAGCACCGACCCGGCCACCGGCTCCAAGTACGGTCATATTCTGGAACCTATCCAGAATGCCCGGCAGGTGTTGACGGGTGAATTACCTGCTGCAGCGCTGGGTGTGACCGCCTTGAACGATCTTACCGTGCAGATTCAACTGCACGATCCGACCTCCTACTTTCTGGCCCTGCTGAGTCACAACTCCACCTTCCCGGTGCATCGGGGCAGCATCGAACAATGGGGTGGTCAGCACGTGCGGCCGGGCCGGCTGGTCAGCAACGGCGCTTTTCAGCTGGCGGAGTGGGTGGTGCGCTCGCATATCGCGATTGACCGCAATCCGCACTACTGGGACGCCGGTTCAGTGTGGCTGGAGCGGGTTTATTATTATCCGATCGTGGACCGCAGTGCGGAGTTGAACCGCTTTCGTGCCGGCGAGCTGGACTGGACCTTCGAAGTGCCCAACAGCCAGTTCAACTGGCTGCGCACCAATCTGCCCGAAGCGCTGGTTATCAGCCCCTGGCTGGGTACTTATTTTCTGGGTTTCAATATTATCCGCGAACCGTTCGAGGACAATCTGACCCTGCGGCAGGCACTCAATCTGGCCGTTAACCGGGATCTTCTGACGGAGAAAGTTACCCGTTTCGGCGAACTGCCCAGTTTTAATCTGATTCCAGCGGGTATTCCGGATTATCTGCCCGTGGAAGTCGAATACGCCGGGTTGAGCCAGGCTGAACGCGAGGCCATGGCCATTGAGCTGTATAGCCAGGCGGGTTATTCCGCTAGTAAGCCATTGCGGGTTGAGTTGCGTTATAACACCAACGAAAACCACAAAAAGATTGCGCTTGCGGTAGCCGCCATGTGGAAGCAACTGCTGGGCGTGCAAACCATTCTGATCAATGAGGAATGGAAAGTGTTTCTGCAAAATCGCCGCCAGCACCGCGTCACGGAAGTTTTCCGGGCAGGCTGGATTGGTGATTACAGCGATGCCTATACCTTTCTGGAGATTTATTCATCCAAGCACGGCCAGAATGACTCAGGTTATAACAACCCCAGCTATGACCGGTTGCTGGAACAGATTCAAAGCGAACGCATTGGTTCACGCCGGGCCCGACTGATGCGTGAAGCGGAGCGGATGCTGTTGGCGGATCAGCCGATTCTGCCGTTGTATACCTATGTGACCAAGCGCCTGGTGGATCCCAAGGTGCAGGGCTGGCAAACCAACATCATGGACCACCACTACAGCAAGGATCTGTATTTTGCCCAAACACCGCAGTCCACACCGCAGGATGCAGCTGCCGAGTAAGCATCGCGGGCGGGTTATTTCCGGGCGCTGATGTACATGGTGATCACCGCCGAGACCACGACCTCGCCATGACTGTCAATGACATCTACAGACAATGGCAGATCACCGCTGAAGTCAGCAGCGATGGCTTCGATCTCGCAGCGCGCGCTTAAATCGGTAGCGGCTTTTTTCAGATAGCTGACCTGCATGCCTTTGGGAATCCAGCGCAGGCCTTGAGGCAGGCTGACCATAAGTGCTACCCCGGCCACCAGTTCACACAGATTGCAGCAGGCAATCGCGTGCACCGTCTGGATATGGTTGTGTACTTTGCGGCGCTTTTTGATACCTGCCGCGGCCAGGCCGGGCTTAAGTTCGGTGAACAGCGGCGAAATACTGCCAAAGTAAGGCGCATTCCAGCATACCAGCAGGCTGAACAGCTTTTTACCACCGGGCAGGCCGGCTAAACGGGTGTAGATTTTCAGTACGTTCATAGGGCAGGGGCAAGCAATAGTGACTTTACACCCATGGTAACCCATCGCCTATATTGCTAATCTGGTGCGCTTGTTCACACTGGAAACAGAGCATGAAAAAGGTTCTCAAGTGGTTCGCGGGGATAGTGATGGTGCTGTTGCTGATCGGGGCGGCGGTGTTTGTCAATTTCTGGTACTTCAAACCCATTAAACTGGATTGGTACTACACACGTGTATTTGCCAAGTTTGCCATTCAGAATCCGGAAATGCTGACCAGCCTGCGCATCCTGGAGCCGATCGGCATCACCGGACACAATGCCAGACTGGGCGATACCTCCCCGGAAAGTACGCTTCGTCAGACCGAACAATGGCGGGAAGAATATCAGGTATTTCAGCGCTACGACCGCGATGATTATGAAGGTCAGGCGTTGCGCTCCTATGATGTATGGAATTATTTCATGGGCAGCCAGGTGGATGATGAACGCTGGATCTGGCACAGCTTTCCGGTCAATCAGATGTTCGGCGTGCAAAGCAGCCTGCCCAATTTCATGGCGGATCAGCATTTTATTGAGAATCGCAAAGGCGCAGAGCATTACATCGCCCGTCTGAACCTGTTCCCGGACCAGTTCGCGGGGGTCATTGAAGGCCTGGAGTTGCGTGAAGAAAAAGGGATTTTACCGCCCCGTTTTGCGGTTGCAAAAGTGATTGAACAGATTGATGTGTTTGCCGGCAAACCAGCAGCGGAGAACATGCTGTATACCACTTTCAGCGAAAAACTCGATGAGTTGCCGGCCGATGAGATCAACAGTGATCAGAAAGACCAGCTGGAGCAGCAGGTGCTGGCCAGTATTGAAAACAAGGTTTATCCAGCCTATGCCAGCCTGAAGGACTACCTGCAAAGCCTGTTGCCCCAGGCCACCAGCAATGATGGAGTCTGGCGCCTGCCTGACGGCGAAGCATTCTACGCTGAGCAGGTGCATGAACATACCACCACTGACATGACGCCCGAACAGGTGCACCAACTGGGCCTGCGTGAAGTTCAGCGGATCGGCTCGGAGATGAACGCCATTCTGGTTTCCCAGGGCCTGAGTGAAGGCACTATCGGTGAGCGGGTACAGGCTCTGGCCAAACGGCCCGATCAACTGTATCCGGACACCGATGCGGGCCGGGAGCAGATTCTGGCCGATTATCAGGCCATTCTGGATGAAATCGATCCAGCCATGGATGAGTACTTCAATCTGCGTCCGGATACCGGGGTGGAAGTTAAGCGCGTGCCGGAGTTTTCTGAGGACACCGCGCCGGGTGCGTATTATCAGGGGCCTTCCCTGGACGGCAAGCGCAAAGGCGCGTTTTTTGCCAACCTCCGCAATGTGGAAGAAATTCCACGCTTCGGAATGCGCACGCTGGCCTATCATGAAGGCATTCCCGGTCATCACTTCCAGATTGCGATCACCCAGAAACTGGAAGGCCTGCCGATGTTCCGCCGACTGGTGCCATTCACCGCCTACAACGAAGGCTGGGCGTTGTATTCCGAACAGCTGGCCTGGGAACTCGGCTTTCAGGATGATCCGCTGGATAACCTGGGCCGCCTGCAGGCGGAAATGTTCCGTGCGGTGCGGCTGGTGGTGGATACCGGCTTACATTACAAGCGCTGGAGCCGGGAGCGGGCGATTGATTACATGCTGAGCTATACCGGCATGGGCGAAGATGAAGTCATCGCTGAGATTGAACGCTATCTGGTCAATCCTGGCCAGGCGCTGGCGTACAAGGTCGGGATGTTGAAGATTCTGGAACTGCGCGAACGCGCCCGTCAGCAACTTGGCGCACAGTTTGACATCAAGGCTTTTCATGATCAGATCCTGGGTAACGGTGCGTTGCCGTTAACCCTGCTTGAGCAGGTGGTGGATCAGTGGATTGCCGACAGCAAAACAGCTTCGGCTTGAATGACCGGCATTTGGAATGGGCGTTAAACGCCCATTCCAACAGGCTTTTTCAGGCCGGAATTTTGAGTACCTGACCGACTTTGATTTTATCCGGATCATCCAGAATATCGCGGTTGGCTTCAAAAATTTTCATGTATTGATTACCGTTACCATAATGCTGGCTGGCGATTTTCCATAGCGTGTCGCCACTCACGACGGTATAAGTCTTCTCGCCACCAGCCGGTTCGGCAGGTGTGCTGATAGTGCTTTCCACGCTATCGCTGCGGGTGGCCGGTTTACCGACTGCCGCCAGATCAATCTGATTGTTGACTGCGCTGACGCCGGGAATATCACCGACCACTGACGCAATTCGCTCGCGCTCTGCTGCGCTGGCCGCGGTACCCGAAATGGTTACGGTGCCATCGGCGGCAAAGCCGAATTTCAAATTGCTGGGGTCCAGACCTGCTTCGCGTAATACCTGGCTGGGCGACTTGGTGGGGGCACTGGCTTTGGCCTTTTGCTTGCCTTTGAGAAAATCGAACATACCCATGCATGACTCCTGCTAGTTATTGTTAACAGCCAATTGTAACGCCTTTGCACCTGACTGGCGGAATTTGCAGGTTACGCTTTGTCAGACCAGGGCTGTCAACCATTTTGCCTCTGATAACGTTATAGAGGGTATCAACAGCTATTATTCTGACCACGAGACCGCTATGAATCTAAAATCAACTGTATCCGATAACCGCCGAGCCGGATGGCTTAAAGTCATCATTTTATCAGCCACTGTGCTGGGTCTGAGCACAGCAGCCAGCGCAGGCGTAACAGTAGAACGGCAAACGACCTTAACCGATGAGCAGGGCGGCCAGGCGGTGACCATTGGTCAGGGCCAGTTTGAGCAACCCGGCAGCGAATTCAATATCAACGCCACTTTCACCAGCTTTCAGCCGCGAGATAATGGTCCGATCATCAACGGTCAGCTCAGTGCTTTATCCAGTGTGGCCGGGCAAGCCGGTGCTTTTGCCCGTCAGGCATCGCGCACCACGGTCTTCAATGGCGAGGTCACGCTGACCAATCTGCCGCGCGGCGAAAGTGATGTGGTGATGGTCCTGCAGGATTTGAGTGTAGTTGATCAGCAGCGCGGCCGCCGCGGCTTCGGGCAGAGCGCCGGCGCTGGTCAAGGCGAGTGGTCCGGGCAGGTCATTATCAATGGTAATGCTTTCACTCCCCAGGATCTGCCGCGGCCAGCGCGTGAGTTGATGCGTCATATCATCGGAATTCTCAGGCACTAGCCCACTTAGCAGCTGATATCTATCTGAATGAAACTGCAATCAACGACCAGGATGGACATGTCCACTGCTCAGACAACCGCGGCACATGCATCGCTTAGAAGTGAGCTGGATCGCTTTTTCCGGGAAATTCAGCCACGCGCCTTCCGGATGCTGCAGTTTGCTCTGCATGATGAGCAACTGGCACTGGATATTATGCAGGATGCGATGCTGGCGTTCGTGCGCCGTTATGCCGGGCGCCCGGAAACTGAACGGGCGCCGCTGTTTTACCGGATGGTGCAGAACCGTCTGCGGGACCATTTTCGGCGCCAGCGAGTGCGGGGCAGGTGGTTGAACAGTTTCACTGAACTGGCCGGCCGGGATAATGAGGCAATCCATGCACTGGAGGCGATCACCCCCGAGCCACAGGCCTGGGAGCAATTAGACACTCAGCACAAGATGGAATACCTTGAACGCTCCATCGGGCGGCTTGGTCTGCGTCAACAGCAGACTTTTTTATTGCGTGCCTGGGAGGGTTTGAGTGAAGCGGAAACCGCGGCTGCCATGGGTATCAGTAAAGGCAGTGTTAAAACACATTACGCGCGTGCCCGCGCCGCACTCAAGGCGGCCCTGGGTATGCTTGAAATGGCAGAGGTGAAATGATGAAACCAGACCACAGTGCAAGTCGGCGGCCTGATGATGCGCTGGACAGCGAAGTCAGCGAGTTACTGGATAAGTCCACCGCGAACCTGCCGGCCAGTATTACCAGCAGATTGCAGACGGCCCGCTCCATCAGCCTGGATAGGCTGGCAAACCGTGCAGGCGGATCAGCCGAGCGCTTCGACTGGCGTCCCGCCTGCGCTGCGCTGACCTTGTGCCTGCTGGCGGTCATTCTGTTGTATGTGCCTGACCGCCAGGAACCGTACTATGCCGAATCCTGGCCGGGCCAGGATGAGTATCTGCTGGGCGATGATCTATCGCTGTATCTGTGGCTCAGTGAAAGCCAGAATCTCAGTATCAGTGGTGATCAATAGGGTGATTATTCCGCGTTCTCAAGCAGCCGTTGCTGCAGGGCGGGAATAGCGCTTTCGCGCGTACCCGCGGTTCTGGCCTGAGCGATGGCTTCCGCCGGCGTGGCGCCACGCTGATGCAGATACATGGCCAGTACTATCCCGGCCCGGTGACCGGAACCGCAGTGCAACAGCGTGGCTGACTGCGGTGCCTGGTCCAGCAATGCGCCCACCTGCTCGATCAGTGCGGCGTCCGGCAGGCTCCGGCCAACCGGAAAATTTGCATACTCCACACCAATATCAGCGCTCCAGCCACGCTCCTCGGCAATGCCTTCACCGGGCTGGCGCAGATCAATGATCTGCTGGATGCCCTGCTGGTGCAATTGCTCCAGGTTCTCGCGACTAAGCGTACCGCTGGTAGCAATATGAGTATTGATCGGTTGATAATTTTTGACCGGCTGCTGCAGTTGCTCGGCGGTCGGCACATCAGCCAGTGCGTGCTGGGCAAGTAGGCTGATCAGCAGGCAGATTAACAATGACGGCACACGCATAATTGACTCCAGGCTGGTGGCGACCAGATTTAAGATGATATGGCTGTGTGACAAACTGTATCCAGTTTGGTTGCCGGCAGCACACTTTAGGATTCTGCGGTACACTTGGAAGCATCTGAGTCAGGTTGACAGGGTTATAAAGAAGTGTTTTCGGGTATTGTGCGGAGCATTGTTTTACCGCTGAACCTGAGCGCTCGGTTGAGCTGACAATTAGCTGAGGCGCTTCGAAAAAGCGCCCGCCCGGGCAGACAGCCGATCACTAACGATCGGTTGGCCAGCACAGATTAAAGCATGCTTCACAGGACAAAACATACCGGCACACAGATGGTTAAGCCATGAATCGATTTGGACGCACAGCAGCCCGGCGCGGCGGACGTTTCCGTCTGTTGCCGGTTATTCTGTTTGCCGCTTACGGATTGTATTACTACTTCAGTAATCAGCAGGAAGTCGCGGTCACCGGACGCACTCAGATTGTGGATATGAGCCGCGAGCAGGAGGCCAGTCTGGGATTACAGTCGTATCGGCAGATTCTGGCGCGTGAGCAGGTCATCCGCAGTGGTGAAGAAGTTACCGCGATCCGCAGCATAGGTCAGCGCATTGAGCGGGCGGCGGCCCCTGACGATCCTGGTTTTGACTGGGAATACAACCTGATTCAATCCGACCAGGCGAATGCTTTCGCCCTGCCGGGTGGTAAAGTGGCGGTGTACACTGGTATTTTGCCGATTGCGGCTAATGTGGACGGTCTGGCTGTGATCATGGGACATGAAATCGCGCATGCGATTGCCCGGCATGGTGCCGAGCGTATGGCCTATCAGAAACTTACCCAACTGGGTACGCTGGCGGCGGGCATGTCGGTGTCCGGAATGGAACCGGCGCAACAGCAGATGGTGATGGCCGCGCTGGGGGCTGGCGCAAAGTTTGGCGTATTATTGCCGTTTTCGCGCGAGCATGAATCGGAAGCTGACTATATCGGCCTGATCTATCTGGCGCGCGCCTGTTTTGATCCGCGTGAAGCGCCCAAATTGTGGCAGCGCATGGGCCAGAATGCCGGTCAGGCGCCGCCCGAATTCATGTCCACCCATCCCAGCAGCAATACCCGTGTCCGTCAATTTGAGCAGTGGATGCCTGAGGCCCTGGAAATTTATCAGCAGAATTGTACCGGTTGATCCGGCGCAACGATTTTTTTAACAGCAAAAATTAAGGAGAAAATCATGTCAGTAGCACGTGTTACGGAAATTATCGCTTCATCTTCACAGGGTTTCGAAGATGCGGTTGAAAAAGGCGTTCAACGCGCTAATAAAACGCTGAAAAATGTCCGCGGCGCCTGGGTGGAAGGGCAAAAAGTCATTTGTGATGGCAATGGTGCAATTACCGAGTTTCGGGTAACGCTGAAAGTCACCTTTGTGCTGGACGACTAGTCGGGGCCGGTATTAACCATCAGCGTGGATCAATTATTGGTCCACGGCCAAAGCTGACCACAGGGCGGCCTGAGCAGAAATGAATATCATGTTATATCCCATGCTGACGCTGGTGCTATGGACATTTGTGATGCTGGCTGTGACGTTTTTCAACCGTGCTCATTCGCTTAGCAGTGGTCAGGTTTCACTGGGGTCTTATAAACTGCTTGATCGCGGAGATTTGCCCGAGCGTGTCGTGAAAAGTACCCGTAACTATGCCAATCTATTTGAAATGCCGGTATTGTTCTACGCTGGCTGCGGTACTGCTCTGGCGCTGGGTTTGAACATGCCATTGTTGGGCTATGCTGCCTGGGCCTACGTGTTGTTGCGGATCGCCCACAGCGTGATTCATATCAGCTATAACAATGTATGGCATCGGATGGTGGCTTTCATGTTGTCCAATATCAGTCTGATGATATTGTGGCTGGCAGTGCTGCTGGCTGCTCAATGAGCGGCGGTGTATACGCGTTAACATGGTACGCGTCAGGCAACCAGCTGAGCAGGCAACCAACCGGGCATTGTTATGCAAATTACTGAATTACTATTGGCCAACCCCGATCTGCTCGGTATTCATCCTGATCGGGACAAACTGCGGTTGATTTATCGCCAGCATGCCGGGCGCAAAGCTCTGGTGGGCCAGATGCTGACCGCGGTCGCGCAACTGCAGACCCAGATTGCCGGCTGCTGGCTGATCAAGCATCACCTGCGTAAGCAACAGGTGCTCAGCAGCGTGCAGACCAGGCAATTACTGCAATTACTCGAGCAGCTTCAGACCTGGCAGGCACAGTCACAGGTGCTGCAATGCATGCAGTACCTCAACATCCCCGAAGCCTGCCAGCGGCCGACCGAACAATTTATCCGCCAGCATTTATCGGCCAGCAATACCTTTGTACGAGCCTGGGCTTACGATGCGTTTTACCGTCTCGCCAGTCAGTATCCGGAATACATGCCCGAGGCACAGCAGTTGCTGGAGATGGGTATGCGCGATGAGCCTGCCGCGGTCAAAGCACGGATCAAGCAGCTTACCGGTGCAGGCCAAGCATCCGGTGATTGAGACTCCGTGCCTGGAGTAAGTCTTAGCGGCGTGGCCGCCAGCCCCACTGCCACAACAACAGCAAACCAAACAGCATACCGCCCAGATGGGCAAAGTGAGCAATGCCCGGTGCGCGTCCGCTGATACCGAGGTACAGCTCCAGTGCGCCATAGATCCAGACAAAATACTTGGCCTTGATCGGCACCGGCGGAATCAGCAGCATGATGGTGTTATTGGGATAGCGCAGACCGTATGCCAGCAGCAGACCAAACACAGCTCCCGAAGCGCCGATGGTTGGATACGGAACCGGGCTGCCCAGGCTGACGATCAGCTGAATCAGGCCCGCGCCCGCCAGACAGGTCACATAGTAAAACGCAAACCGCTGTTTGCCCCAGCCGGCTTCCAAAGGCAGGCCAAACATATATAAAGCCAGCATATTGAAGAACAGATGAGTGGTCGAACCATGCAGAAATCCATAGGAAATCAGCTGCCAGGGGTAAAACCATCCGGATTGTACCGGCCATAATGCCAGCGGGCTGAGCAGATTGTCGGTGGCCAGCTGCACCAGATAAGCGACCACACAGACGCCGATCAATATCAGGCTGACCGGAATGCCGGATTGAGTATTAAATCTGTTATACATTCTGTTTCCCAGTTAGCATGTCGGCTGGTTTGATCATAAGTTCAGAGATAATGCCAGCAGACCTGCAAAACAATGAGCACAAGTTAAAGCCACTGGTAGACAGGGTAACGGTTTATGCCGCGTCCAGCACCGTTATACCGACACATTTCCACGCGCCGGTCAGGCAGTTGGGCGCTTTACTTGCGCAGTCAGGCATCAAAATCGTTTATGGCGGTGGCGGCACGGGTTTGATGGGAAGTCTGGCTGATGCCGCACTGGAATCGGGTGGTGAGGTGTTTGGCGTCATTCCAGAGTTTCTGATGCGCCGCGAGGTGGCGCACTCGAGTCTCACTGATCTGCAGGTGGTTACCGATATGCGGATACGCAAGGAGCGGATGCTGCTGGACTCCAAGGCTGTGATTACCCTGCCTGGCGGGGTTGGCACGATGGAGGAACTGTTTGAGGTCATTACCCTCAAGCGGCTGGGTATTTACCGCGGAGAAATCATTTTACTGAACTCCGGCAAGTACTACGACAAATTGCTGGACTTCCTCAGCCACGCGGGTGAGCAGCGTTTTATCGCGCCACAGGTGGGTTACGTTACCGATTGCTGGCAGGTGGCTGATTCACCCGAACAGGTGCTTGGCCTGTTAGGCTACCAGGCATGAATCAGCCAACCCAGATGCCTGATCCGTCGCCTAAACCGGTGCCTGGCTCGATGCCTGGCCCGTCCGGTTTCTGGTCACGTCCATTGCATGATTACCAACGCCTGCTGCTGCAGGCGCTGGCCAATCAATCCGCCGCCCGTCTCAGTATATTGATACTGACAGCGGTATTTGGGTGGTGGATTTATGTTCCCGTGCATGAGCTGCTGCATGCTTTCGGGTGCCTGTGGACCGGCGGGGAGGTGACCCGGTTGGAAATCAGTCCGGTGTATGGCGCCGCGGTGCTGAAACACTGGTTTGACTGGATAGCGGTAGGTTCGGACTATGCCGGTCAGCTGACCGGATTTGACACCCATGGCAATGACGGCATTTATCTGGTGACCGTATTGCTGCCTTATGTGCTGAGCGTGTTTCCAGGCATGTGGTTGTTCCGGCGTGCTGTTGCGGGAGACTGGTCACAGTGGCGCAACTGGGCGTTGACAGGTTTCAGTCTGGCCATGGTTACCGCACCGTTTGTATCCGTGTTTGGCGATATGTATGAGGCCGCTTCTATTGTGATCAGCCGGGCGGTCAACTGGCTGCAGCCGGGGCTGGAACTGGAGCGCTGGCGCAGCGATGATTTTTTTCTGCTGGTGACGCAATTATCGCCAGATTGGCGCTGGTCGGATATTTTTGGCCTGCTGGCCAGTCTGATATTGTCCGTAACGCTGTGCTGGAGCATCTATAATATCGGCTGTTATCTGGCCAAACTGAGTCAAACACCTGATGCAAACACCCCCTCCCACCGAGCAACTGATTAATATCGTAACCGCCAGGAGTGGCTGGCGCTGGCTGATGCAGGCGGGTGACCTGATAGGCCGTTACCCTTCCGCGTTTGTATTGCTTGCACTGGTCTGGACACTGGTGGCGTATGTGCGCCTGGTGCCAGTGCTGGGGTTGTTGGCGCTGGTATTGCTGACCCCGGCGCTGCAGGCTGGCGCGATGGTCGCGTTTGCCCGGGCGGCGAATCGGGACCGGCCGCAACCCGGTGATCTGTTTGCCATGCTGAGAGGTCCGCAGCGCCCCATGCTGCTGCAACTGGGCGCACTGTTGTTGATGTGGTTTGTCCTGGCGGTCATTATTATCAGTATGGCGGTGGCGATCCTGCTGCCTGAGCTGGTGCAGCTGCAAAACCTGCAGGAACTGCAAGTCGAGGATCTGCCGCTCGGCAGTGTATGGGTGCTGCTGATGATCAGTGTGACTGTGCTGGCGTTGCTCAGCCTGGCCTTTTTTACCGCGGTGCCCAGAGTGGCTTTTGATCAACAACCGCCGAGCAGAACCCTGCCGGAAAGTATCCGCGCCTGCCTGAAGAACTGGCGAGCCCTGCTGTGGTTCGGGCTGGCACAGCTGGTGGTCGCCACGGCGGCCTGGTTTTTCATCTTTCTGCTGGCCACGGTAAGCACCGTTATTGCCGGTCAGGCGACAGCTGCGGTCACCACCCTGATCACTAACGTTGTGATGATGTTGCTGCAGGTGCTGGTCTGCGGCGGTCAGTATCTGGCCTGGCAGGAAATCTTCCCACGCGCTGTGCAACCAGTAGACAGAGAATCAGCACCACCCGATGACCACGGCCAGTTTATCGCCTGACAGCCGTGGTCCGAAGACAGATGTTGATATGGCATACGGACTCGAACATTAATCAGGCAATACATTCAACCCCTGTTTTTGCAAACATTTGCGCTTGCCAGTTGGGATAGCTGCTCTGTCCTGGCTGATGATGGGGTATCGGTTTACGAACCTGCGGTTCTAAACCGACGACCTACAGCAGGCCGATTGTAGGTCGGCTTAGGCGTAGCCGTAATCCGACAGAATGTCACAGCCGTCATCCGACCCTGAGCGGAGGGCGGTTTTTATACGCGCAAAAAAAACCCCGTGAGTTAGGGTGCTCACGGGGTCAAGTCAGGATTCGGCTATTGGGGGATTGACCGAATCTCAATTCGGACCCGTCTAGGGAGGGAAACAGGTCCAAATTCAAGTATATGATGCAACAGGTGGTGTGAAAGTTTCGTCGACGTTTTTTACCACCCTTGTCGATCTGTAATATTATTACAGATTTAACCTTCGATAACCTATAGCTTCGCTCAAATGTGCTGTCTGGATTTGCTCGCTGGCGTCCAGATCGGCAATAGTCCGCGCTACCTTCAGGATACGCTGCCATGCTCTGGCGGATAAATGCAGGCGCTCGCAGGCAGTTTCAAGCATTTTCTGATCACTGTCAGATAATCGGCAGTGCAGACCAATCTGCTGGTTACTCAACTCGGTATTGCTGCCACCGTTGCGCTGCCACTGACGCTGATAGGCAGTGCTGACGCGAGCCTGAATGACACGGCTGCATTCGGGCTTAAGCGTCGTATCCTGGAGGATGCGCTGATGCTGACGCGGTACTTCGATCTGAAGATCAATCCGGTCCAGCAGGGGGCCGGATACGCGGGAATGGTAACGGGCAATCTGGGCACTGGAACAGCAGCATCGGCCGCTATGCCCATCACCCGCATAACCGCATGGGCAGGGGTTCATGGCGGTAATCAATTGAAACCGGGCCGGAAACTCGGCCTGTCGCGCCGCCCGGGAAATCACTATCCGACCCGATTCCATCGGCTCACGCAGTACTTCCAGCACACGCCGATCAAACTCCGGTAGTTCATCCAGAAACAATACGCCCTGATGCGCCAGCGAAATCTCGCCCGGCCGTGGATGAGAACCACCACCAACCAGAGCTACGCCACTGCAGCTATGATGAGGTTTGCGGTAAGGACGCTGTTTCCAGTTGGCGGCTGTCAGTGGCTGGCCACAGATCGAAGCCACCGCGGCGGCCTCCAGAGCCTGACTATCAGTCATGGGTGGCAAAATACCCGCCAGCCGGCCGGCCAGCATGGTTTTACCCGAACCCGGCGGTCCGACCATCAACAGATTATGGCCACCCGCCGCCGCCACTTCCAACGCCCGCCGAGCCATGTGCTGGCCACGCACATCGGCCATGTCAGTCTGCCGGTCGGCCGGTTCAAGCTGCCCTTCGGGTGGTGGCAGGGCAGTACAATCAGGCAGCAGTTCACGTTGATACAGATGTCGGCATACCGCCAGCAGGCTATCCGCGGCCAGACTGCCGGCGTCCGCGATCAAAGCGGCTTCAGCGGCGTCCTGGCGGGGAATAATCAATCTGCGCCCAGCTTTGCGTGCGGCCAGGGCGGCCGGCAGTACGCCGCCAGTGGCGCGTAATTGTCCACTCAAGGACAATTCACCCATCAGCTCATAACCCGCCAATGCCTCGGCATTGACCTGCCGCGAAGCCGCCAAAATTCCCATCGCAATGGCCAGATCAAAGCGACTGCCTTCCTTGGGTAAATCCGCCGGCGCCAAAGACACGGTTATGCGCCGTGCCGGCACCTCGAACGCACTGTTCTGCAACGCCGCCCGAACCCGGTCCCTGCTTTCCTTAACCGCCGTTTCCGGCAGGCCGACAATCGACATGCCCGGCAAACCACCAGCCAGATGCACTTCGACGCGAACTTCAGGCGCATGGATACCAACCTGGGCGCGACTGTAGGCGATGGCCAAGCTCATTGTGGACTCATGGCGGGCCGATTGATTTGAGTACTTGCATATCCCTGTGCCGGAGGTGATCCAGCAACCAGCATGACAAATACCGGCTGTCATCACATCAGCTGGATAACGTTATCTGCTGTAAGAAAATGCCGCGACGCTGATGATGGGGCGCTGTATTAAATTGATGCCGCGGCTTGCTGGGAAACCAGGATTTCTGCTGCTGGTAAAAATGCCGGTCATCTCGAATGCAACCAGAGACCTTGCTATAGGGCAGGCGACGAACTGTCATTCCTGACACGGTGAGAGATCTTCCGTTAACCGCTCAAATCCAGGTTATATTTCCGCTGCTTGAACTAAGCCGTCAGCATAAAACGGCAGGGTCATCGTATTAACTGCTTACTTGGCGGATCAAATTGATTAGAATCCAGACTAAGAATTCAAGAGTAACATCGCCATGACCCGCCTATCCGTACTACGCGCACTTACCCTCCTGACGGCTTTGTCCATGTGCCTGTTCGCCTGCAGCGAGCCACCTACTGACGATGCTGCCAGCGAGACCGATCAAGCGGCGATTGACAACGTATCGGATGACCAGGCAGCGCTGGTGAATACAGTGGCTGACCGTTACTACGCCGAAACCCTGTTGCGGGTACCGGAAACGGCCTACTTCGCGGGCCTCGAAATCGAACGGCACGACGGCCTGTACGATAACAGCCCGGCGGCCAGCCGAGTGGCCGAGCAGTCCGCGGACGCCATGCTCAAACAGCTGGAAACGGTCGATCCGGCCAGCCTGGCGGGTACACCGGAATGGATTACCTACGCTTATCTGATCCAGCAGCTGCAATCAGACGTAGCCCAGCGGGTGTGCCGGGCGGAGCTGTGGAATGTTAATCAAATGGGTGGCTGGCATTCAGCGTATGCTCAGATAGCCCAGTTGCAGCCGGTGGGTACCGCTGAGCTCCGCCAGCAGGCACTGGACCGCTGGTCAAAGTTTGCCGGTTTTGTCGAGCAGGAAATCGCCAATCTGAAAGCAGGGCTGCAGCAGGGATATTCCGCGCCCAAGGCAGTGGTCCGGAGAGTTATCGATCAGCTCGATGGCCTGTTGGCACTTGAGCTTGAAAGCTCGCCGTTTTACTCGCCGGGCGTACGCGCTGAAGAGCCGACCTTTGCGGCGGATCTGCAGCAACTGGTCAGCCAGGCTATCCTGCCGGCGTTGCAAAACTACCGTGATTATCTGGCTGATAGCTACCTGGAGGCGGCCCGGGAAGAACTCAGCGTGACAGCCAACCCACAGGGTCTGGCCTGCTATGAAGCTTCTTTGCAGGGCTATACCACGCTTAACCGTACCGGTCAGCAGACCTATGAGCTGGGCCAGCAGACCGTAGCCAGCAATCGCGAGAAGGTTATTGAACTCGGCCAGCTTGCCTATGGTCTGGATGATTTCAAAGCGATTCTGGATAAAGTCAAAAATGATCCGGCGGACCGCTTTTCCAGCCAGGAAGAACTGCTGGAATTCTCCCGTGCCAGGGTGATCGCGGCCGAGCAGGAGATGCCCGACTGGGTATCGAATATGCCTGAGCAACCGGTAGCCGTGGTGCCGTTTGAAGCCCATGAAGAAGGCACCGGACGCTCGGCGCACTACAATCCGGCCACTCCGGAGCGCCCGGGTGAATACCGTATTCCGCTGTATCAGCCCGAGGAGCAGTCGCGGGGTAACGCCGAAGTCACTGCCTACCACGAAACCTGGCCAGGCCATCATCTGCAGGTTGCTGTCAGCCAATCGACTGAAGGTCTGCACCCGGTCACGCAGATTATCTGGTTCTCCGGCCCCGGCGAAGGCTGGGCACGGTATGCGGAAGCATTGGCCGAAGAAATGGGTTTATACGCAACCACCACCGCGCCGATCAAACGCCGCGCCTGGCCGGCACGTGGCATGGTGGTTGATCCCGGTATCCATCTGTTCGGCTGGACCCGTGAACAGGCGATTGAATTTATGCAGGAATCCGGGCGTTTTCCAGATGCCCGTGCCGATGAACTGGTCGACCGCATCGCCATTTTGCCCGGTCAGCTCACCGCCTATGATTCAGGCGGTCTGGAAATTGTTGCGCTGCGTGAACAGGCTGAAGCAGCACTGGGCAGTGCGTTTGATATCCGCGAATTTCATGACCGGGTGCTGGAAAATGGAACGATACCATTGAGCCAGTTGCGGGCACATATTGAAGCCTGGATAGCGACTAAGCAGTAAACGGGTGGTGTATAAGAGCTTTGGCAGGGTTTAGATAGCGGTGATGTTTAGGAGAAACCTTGATCAGGAATCGCCGGTCAATCAGATGTTCGGTGTGCAAAGCAGCCTGCCCAAATGGCGGATCAGCATTTTTTTACGTTTTCCTGATCAAGGTTTCTCCGGCTGCTCGAAACGACAGTTTTACTGGCCAATGTCGACAACCGTGGTTTTACCGCGTCATTCAATATTACCGTGTCATCCTTCACTGCGTTCAGAATGACAAGCCCTTCTGGTTCAATCCACGCCTCTCCAAGCTCCAAACACCGCTGTCACCCTATCTTGCAATTACCTACTCTAGTAGCAAGCTGGTAGCAGGCAGTAGCAAGGGTTAAGGCTGAGTTTGTCATTTGCCTGTGAGGCCGTTCGAGATGTTAGCCACCTTTCTACGCCCCTGATTAGCTCGAAGTATTCGAAGCTATCAGGACAGGCAAGGCGTATAGCTCGAATTCTTTAACGATCCGTCGGTTTTGTTGGTATGGATAAAAGGTGGGTGTCCATACAGTTATCCAGTTTCCATACAGTTATCCAGTTATCTGCAGCGGCGCGACCAACAAGACCAACAAGACCAACAACAGGCCAGTAAGAAGGCGCATCAACATATGGCATTGCTCAAAGGTTATTAATAAACATGATAATTAACTGGATTCAATGACCCAGCCTGGCATGACATCGCCTAAGCATTAGGCATAGTATAGTGAAAGCTGATGCAGGTTGGATAAAAAATAACAAGCCAGTCAGCAGTCAATCAATATCTGAACAATCCGTAATCAGATAACTTTTTAAGGAAGTCCCTTATGACCAAGTTTTTAGTACCATTCATGGCCTTAACTGTATTGGTGTTTGCCGACATTGGATTTGCTCAGCAGACCTTTACCTACAGCGGTGAACTAACCTCGGAATTTGCCCAGTTTCAGAGGCCGGAAGAAGATTGCCAAACAGCTGGCTCAACGAATGTTTTTTACAGCGCTTTGCCAATACGGGTTGAAATATCGGGCAATTACACGATAACTTCCCAGCAAAACAACTTCGATGGTTTTTTGTTGCTTTATGACAACTCATTCAATCCTGATAACAATCCTTTGCAAGGCTGCATCGCGGGTGATGATGACAATGGCCCCGACAGACGCAGTTCGGAAATCCGCGATGTTTTCCTGGAGGCAGATGTTGACTATGTGATAGTCACCACAACTTTTGCCGCAGACGTTTTTGGTCCTTTCACAAATACCGTTCAAGGGCCGGGTAGATCAGGTGCAGCAATCGGTGGTGCACAGTTCCTGGGTTCAACGGTTGACGGGCGGAGATTAGCGCGTCCGATTGACGGCTGTACTCTGGACCCTGATTTCGTCACTGCCAATAATACGCGCTACAACATTCAAGTATTCAGCGTCAGTAGCACAGCAGATTACAGTTTCTTCTCAGAGCAAGCCGATTTTGACGGTGTGCTTATGGTCTATGATGACAGCTTCAATCCTATCGATGCGGAGCGAGGATGTCTGGCAGTCAACGATGATGGGCCCGGTGGTGTTGGCAGTTCGCAAATTGATAACCTCCGTTTGGTCGCAGGACGTACCTACTATCTGATCACAACAGGTTTTGAGAATATTGAGACAGGTGAATTCAGCAATGTGATAACAGGGCCAGGCGTCTTTTTCGAGGAACCCGGCATCTTTACCCTGGCGTCACTAACCGGTGGTTGGTTTGATCCGGGCCTTGATGGCGCAGGTTTTAATATTGTCGCCGCCGATGTGGGTATCATATTCACTTTTTATGGCTATCTGAATGGTGAACAGCGCTGGCTGCTGAGTAACGTGTTATCTGATGACATCAGGATCGGCCAGGAAGTATCAGTGCCTGTGCGCATTGGTGATGGTGGTCAACTGAATAATCCGGGTGCGGCCAATGTCGTTCAGTTTGGCACGCTGACTTTTCAGTTGATCGACTGCATTAATGCCGTCGCATTAATCGAGGGTCAGGGTCAGTTCGCGGGAACCAATCAATCCTTTAACCTCAGAAGGCTGGTGCAGGGTACAGGCCTGGATTGCCCCCAATAATAAAATCCATGCATCGCTGATTATCGTGCCAAATGGCAGGTCGATTAGGGCCTGCCATTTTTTTTATTGGGATTCGAATTGATTCACAACTCAGTTTTAAGCTCAAAAAAACCTATCTGCATCCGCCTTATTCAAGAGTCAAGCAACGCGGCAGGTAATCGTGTAACTACCTGCCTGATGATCTCAAATAAATTACTAGCCCATTAACCGCTCCAGTCACCATCTGGTGATGCCGGGCAGCTAATAAAACCTTCCGTTCAGGCGATGAAGCTTACAGGGGCCTGTGCTATTCAGCGGGATAAAGTGCGAGGCTCTTCGTAATTTGATACACTGCGTTGACCTAGCGTTAAATCAAAGATTGGAGCCCGCCATGTACAGCTCAGCGAAATGTATCCTCATCATGGTTTTGCTAATGTCCTGCGCCTATGCACAAACAGTCAGTACTCTGGTGCAGTCAGTAGCGGCGTCAGGTGGTGTCAGTGTGGGTCCAGACGGCAATATTTACGTGGCTAACTTTGGTGATTTTTTGAGTAATTCCAATGGCGGCGAAATCTATCGGGTAACTCCGGCAGGCAATGTGTCAGTATTTGCCAGCGGTTTTGCCGGCGCGTCCGGTAATGCCTGGAATTCTCAGGATGTACTGTTTCAGGCAAATATCGGCGGAAACCGCATCGATCAGGTAACCATGGCTGGCCAACGCAGTGTCTTCGCCACCACCGGCATCGTTGGTCCTGTCGGCGTGGCTGTTGATAGCAATGACAATGTGTACGTCGCTAACTGCGGCAACAACACCATTCAAAGAATCACACCGCAGGGGGTCAGTACTACCTTAAGTGCTGATCCGCGGTTAAGCTGTCCAAACGGCTTGACCATTGATCCGGCGGGTAACCTGTACACCGCAAACTTTAACAACGGCGCCATACTTAGAATTACCCAGGCCGGTGAGGTCAGTGTGGTTGCCTCAACGCCGACCAGCAATTTCCGCCCTACCGGCGGTAATGGGCATCTTACTTTCGCCAATGGCGTTTTGTATGTTGCCAGCAATGCCACCAGCCAGATATTTGAAGTTACGCTGGATGGGCAAATACGTGTTATTGCCGGCAATGGTAATCGTGGTCACAACGATGGCGATGCCGCTCAGGCCAGTTTTTCGTTTCCGAATGGAATTGCCGCATCTGAAGATGGCCAGTTTTTATACCTCAATGAATCGCTGTCAACGGCGGGCATCACTCTAAATAACAATACCTTTCCCCTGACACCCAACCTGGTACGGGTGGTTGATCTGGGGCCGCAAGGCGAAGCGTTTGATTTTACTCTGGCCGAGGGCGCCTGGTTAAATCGCGATACGGATGGCGAAGGCATTCTGTTTGATTTTGGCCCTTCGTTGAATTTACTGTTTGCTGCCTGGTTCACCTTCACATTGCAGCCGGTTGAACCAGTCAACCCTCCACCAATGGAAATCGGTTTTGATGGTCAACGCTGGATGACGGCACTGCTCAACATAGATGGCAATACCGCCAGTGGCACATTACGGGCCCGCCAGGGCGGCGCCTTCGACATGCCCCCGGAAGCGGGCGAAACGGGCGTTGATACAGGTCAGTTCACGGTTGAATTCAGCGCCTGCGACCTGGCACACGTCAGCTATAGCATTGGTGCTGCCAGCGTCAGCGGTGAGTTCGATATTGAACCACTGGAAAAAGTGGTGAATCCGGCTGGTTTCAGCTGTGGTGATAATGCGGCACCAACTGGTTAAGCAGTTATCAAGTTATGTAAGCTGAGTCGTTTTGCGAGTGTACAGCAAGTAATATGAACTGACCAGCCTCTGGTTTCAAAACAATAGACACCCATCTCTCATAGCCAGAATCTCAACAAAACAATAGACACCCATCTCTCATAGCCAGAATCTTACAGCATTTCCCGATATGCCCCATAGTTCCAGCTTGACCAAAGCTTTAATCTAACGGTTGGCTTTCATGGTGCTTAGCTATGCCACTACCCCGCTCTGCTTTGGTTTCTCTGGAATCAACACCCTACTATCACTGTATAGGGCGTTGTGTCCGGCGGGCATTTTTGTGTGGTCAAGATAGGCTTACAGGCAAATCCTTTGAACACCGCAGGGCGTGGAT
>JAJFKY010000009.1 GCA_021772975.1 Gammaproteobacteria bacterium | reverse complement strand
GAGTGTTTTCATAACAAGCATGTTATGTATGCGTTGGGTGTAACGGGACAGGGAATAGCGTTGACAGTTTGTAGGAAAACCCGGTTGGGGGGGCCGCAGGGGGGGACCGGAGTAAATAATTTTATTGTTGGTTTTGGGGGTGGTGGGCGCGCCACCAACCGGGTTTTCCTACAAACTGTCAACGCTATTCCCTATCCCGTTACACCCAACGCATACATAACATGCTTGTTATGAAAACACTCGCACTGGGTCAATCAGCCCTGCGCAAAGGGCGCTGGTCCTGCAGCCAGCAGATTTACTTTATTACTGCCGTCACGCAACAACGCTTCAAGGCATTTGCTAATCCATGTATAGCCCGCCATATGAGCCGTCTTGTATACACCGGCCAGCTTTTGGAGTCTGCGTGCTGCCTGTGTTGGATCGTGATGCCGGATCATATCCATCTTTTAATTGAACTGAAGAATATGAGCCTGCCCAGGGAGATGAACCGATTTAAATCAAAGTCCGCGATTGCCTTGAATCAGCTTATGAATAGAAGCGGGCGGTTCTGGGCGAAATCATTTTATGATCATGCGGTGCGGTCTGATGAGTCAGTGAGGGATATTGCGCGGTATATGATTTATAACCCTGTTCGAGCCGGTCTGGTGAGCAGGCCTGGTGATTATCCTTATTGGCATGCGGTTTGGTTATAGGGTGTTGCCGGTTAACGGGCTTGTCGTCTCACTTTTGCTTTTCACGATGGCTGGGTGTCGCCCGCAAGCGGGCTCTTACATCTGCGGTGGTAGGAGTGAAGTGAATGGTCGCAAGCGGGGCTTACATCTGCGGTGATAGGAGTGGGTGGTCGCCCGCGAACGGACCCCTACAATCCAAATAAAGCTGTAGGAGCCCGCTTGCGGGCGACATTATTCAGGCTTACAACTCAGGCGCGAGCGGATTTAACCTCATTAATCCAACTATTAACCCGCTGACGCAGAATATCCATCGGCATGGCGCCGCCGGTCAGCACCACTCGATGGAAGGCTTTGATATCAAAATCGTCACCCAGTTCACGTTCAGCCCGAGCGCGCAGTTCGCTGATCACGCTCTGACCCATCTTGTAAGCCAGCGCCTGGCCGGCGATGACGATGTAGCGCTCAACTTCGGCAATCACAGCCGATTCAGCCATGTCCGAGTTGGCGCGCATGTAATCGATGGCCTGCTCACGGGTCCAGCCTTTGGCGTGCATGCCGGTGTCCACCACCAGGCGCATCGCGCGCAGCATTTCATCGCTGAGGCGGCCGAAATACTGGTAGGGATCATCAAACATGCCCATTTCCCGGCCGATGGATTCGGCATATAACGCCCAGCCTTCCGCGAAAGCCGTATAACCGCCAAAACGGCGGAATTTGGGCATCTCTTCGATTTCCTGCTGGATGGCAATCTGGAAATGGTGACCGGGTGATGCTTCGTGCAGTGACAGCGTTTCCATGCCGTATTTGGGCTGGGCACGCAGATTGTAGGTGTTCACATAGAAAATGCCCGGGCGCGAGCCATCCGGCGAAGATGGCTGATAAGAGGCCCCAGCCTGGGATTGCTCACGGAAGGCTTCCACCGCGCGCACCTCATAATCAGCTTTGGGAGCGACATCAAATAAATTAGGCAGGCGCTCATTGACTTTGGCCTGCAGATCACGGTATCCCTGCAACAGTGCTTCCTTGTCGGTGTAATAGAACTCATCGTTACCCTTCAGCCAGGCAAAGAATTCCTGCAGGTCGCCTTCAAATCCGACTTCCTGCATCACCTGCTCCATCTCGCCACGGATACGGGCCACTTCATCCAACCCGAACTGATGAATCTCATCCGCCGTTTTGCTGGTGGTGGTCTGAGCCTTGATCCGGAAGTTGTACCAGTCCGTACCATTGGGCAAGTGCGACATGCCGACCGTTGCCCGGCTGGCAGGCAGATACTCATCGCGGATAAAGTCATGCATGCTTTGGAAAATCGGGATCACCTGCTCACTGATGGCCACACGATAGGCTTCGCTCAATCGTTGCCTGTCCTGCTCGCTGAAAGACTCCGGCAGGTTGTTGACAGGGCCATAAAAGACGCTTTGTTCAACATCATCAACGATATGCGCCTGCAACTGCGGCAGAACCTTCTGCATCACGATTTCAGGCTGCACTACACCAGCGACCATACCTTGGCGCATATTCTCGATCGCCTGCTGATTGAGCACCACCATGCCATCGATACGGCTCAGCCAGTTATCGTAATCCTCGACGGTCTGAAAAGGTTGTGCGCTGACCCCCGAGCCGAGTTGCGCGAAGAAGTTATGCACGCTGAAAAACTGGCTGACCGGCTGCATCCAGTCCGGATACTGCTCACCCTCCAGAGTCTGCTGCTGCTGATAGACAAACAGGTCATAACTGATCTTGTCCTGCTCGCTTAATGAATCGCGGTCAATGGCCTGCACCCGATTTAACCATTTGACATCAAAATCATGCGTTTTCTGGCGGTATTCCGCGGAGAAAAAGTTGGGCAGCTGATCGTTATAGCGCTTGTCACCAATGAAAGTGGCCTGGATGGGATTCATCTGCAGGCTTGCTTCAAAATACTCTTCAAACAGACCGGCCAGTTCAGCCGAGGGTCCGGGTGGTTCACTGCTATCCGCTGCGTCCGGATTGCTATCGGTCTGGGTATCTGAGTTTGCGGCGGCTGATGGCTGTGCTGCATTGACGGGCGTTTCCGGCTGCTGCTGACAGGCCAGCAAGGTCATGCTGACTAACAGCATCAGCGACAATCGAGTGATATTCATGGTCGGGACTACCTCATGGTTGGAATGCTGGCGCGGAATTTAGCATGATTCCCGCGGCACCACATGGCCCGGAAGTACTGGCCGAAATCATCCTGCGGTGCCCGCAAAGGCGTACAGGCCAGAATTAGTGAAGCGCAGGCCAGCGCTAGCGTGGCAGTGAGTCGACGTTAATCAGCGTACGCATGATGCTGCGCCAGGCGGCTTCCATTTCCGGGCTGGCCTGGGCAAAAACTTTGCGGAACTGGCTGCGCTGCATCCGTGACAGGCGCACTTCCAGCGCCTTGCCGTTGCGGGTCAGCGTCAGTTTGCGTACCCGGGCATCTTCCTCGCAGGCCATTGAGTGCACATATTCCTTGCTGATCAGCGTGCTCAACGGCCTGTGTAGCGCCTGTTTACTGATCTTGAGAACCTTTTGCAGGTCACTGACACACAAGCCTTCGTTACGGGCGATGAAGTACAACAGGCGGTGATGCATGCGGTGCATGCCACGTTCAGCCAGCAGTTGATCCGGCTTCTCGATCAGTTTGCGGAACCCGAAATGCATCAGTTCCAGAGCTTCGTTTAATTCTTCTCTTCTTTTTATGTCAACCATATTGATATTCTTATCAGGATACCCTATTATTACAACATCATTGACCTATTTCTATTTGCTGAGTAACTCCGCTGTATCAAATAGGCCAACCACGGACTTTGTCGTTAACATGGGTCGAACACTATGAACAATCGAAAATTCAACATAGCAATGCCTCAGCAGAGCATGCTGCGCATCATGGGCGATGTCCATGGTGATGATCTACAACGCCGTGAACGCCGCCGCCGCCGCCGTTTTCGCGCACCAGGTGACAATAGCGTGAAGTTGCGTTTTATCTAGGGAACCTCCTTGTTTTGTCTAATCTCGGGGAATTTGCCCCCTGATTATGGCAGAACACGCTGTAAGTTGCTTATTTGTTATAACCTCTGAGACTTGCCTGATAGGGATTAACCTCCCTATCAGGTTTTTTTTTGACGCCGGTAACTATCTACCCGCCGTATATCTCTGCCCCCGAAAACACATTTAAGTTAAACTACGCGATTCGGCCCGCTGGGCCAATGCTTGTTATCGGGTTTTCAGACACACATCAACTGGCAGCTCTATGCCATTGCGGCCTTGAGCATGCTTTCGGCTCGGACTAATGGAGATTTTGCATGGATTTGTTCGCCACGCTGCACCAAACTGAACATGAACAAGTGGTTTTCTGCCACAACAAAGACGCTGGCTTGAAAGCCATTATTGCTATCCACAACACCACCCTGGGCCCGGCTCTGGGGGGGTTGCGCATGTGGCCCTACGAAACCGAACAGGATGCGCTCAATGACGTCCTGCGTCTGTCCCGGGGCATGACCTACAAAGCCGCGGTGGCCGGCTTGAACCTGGGGGGAGGCAAATCGGTGATCATCGGTGATCCGCGCACCGACAAAACCGAAGCGCTGTTCCGGGCACTGGGACGTTTCATAGAATCACTACACGGCCGCTATATCACCGCTGAAGACGTCGGGATTGACGTCAACGACATGGAATATGTGTTCCAGGAAACCAGCAATGTGGTCGGTGTGCATCAGGTGCACGGCGGCAGCGGCGACCCCTCCCCATTTACCGCCTATGGCACCATGCAGGGTATCCGCGCGAGCCTGCAGAAGAAGTATGGCAACGAAGATATCGGTAATTACACCTTTGCAGTCCAGGGCTGCGGACACGTCGGCTTTGAACTGGTCAAACTGCTGCGCGCCGAAAATGCCAAGGTTTTTGTGACCGATATCAATGCAGATGCCATTCAGCAATGTGTGGATGCCGGCTGTGAAGCCGTCGGCGTTGATGACATCTACGATGTCGATGCCGATGTCTTCTCACCCACCGCACTGGGCGCTGTGATTAACGAAGATACCCTGCCACGCTTCAAATTCAAGATCATCTGCGGCGCCGCTAATAATCAGCTGGCCACTGAAGCGATCGGCACCGAGGTTGAATCGCGCGGCATTCTGTATGCGCCGGACTATGCGGTGAACGCAGGTGGACTGATGAACGTATCGATTGAGTTCGAAGGCTATAACCGAGAGCGTGCGATGCGCATGATGCGCACTATCTACTACAATGTCGGTAAGATATTCAATATCGCCGAGCGTGATGGTATCACCAGCGCTCAGGCGGCCGACCGTCTGGCCGAAGAGCGTATTCGTTCCATCGGCAAACTGAAACTGCCATTTATGGGGCGAGCGCACCGCTTCCCGGGCCGCGATCGGGCTCTGCAGTAAACTCTTACATCAAACTTAACGAATAAGGAACCATATGGAGATTGGCTTTCCCCTGACTGAAGAACTGGAACTGCTGCGCGATACGGTGCGGCGGTTTGCCGCTGAAGAGCTGGCGCCACGCGCTGAAGCGATTGATCAGGAGAACGCTTTTCCACAGGAGCTGTGGCCGATGCTCGGTGAGCTGGGTCTGCTGGGTATGACCGTAGCCGAACAATACGGCGGCAGCAATCTCGGCTATATGGCGCATGTCATCGCGATGGAGGAGATTTCCCGGGTATCTGGTTCTGTCGGCCTGTCTTATGGCGCCCACAGTAACCTGTGCCTGGATAACCTGCGTAACAACGGCAACGAGGACCAGCGCAGCAGATATCTGCCCAGACTGTGTTCCGGCGAATGGGTCGGCGCGCTGGCGATGTCTGAACCGGGTGCGGGATCGGACGTGGTCGGCTCGATGAGCTGCCGGGCTGAACAGCATGGCGATGTATGGATTGCCAATGGCAGCAAAATGTGGATCACCAATGGTCCCGAAGCGGATGTGGCGATTGTGTATATGCGGACCGCGGGTAAAGATGCGGGCTCACAGTGCATGACGGCATTTATTGTCGAGGACGGCACGCCGGGCTTCAGCAAGGCTCAGAAGCTGGACAAGCTGGGAATGCGTGGCTCCAATACCTGTGAACTGGTGTTCGATAACTGCGAAATTCCTGCCGCCAATGTACTGGGGACCGTTAATCAGGGTGTGAATGTACTGATGCGCGGCCTGAATAGCGAACGCCTGGTGTTGTCCGGCGGCCCGCTCGGGCTGATGCAGGCTGCCCTGGATGACACACTGCCCTACCTGCGCGAGCGCAAACAGTTTGGACGCGCGATTGGTTCATTTGGCATCATGCAGGCCAAACTGGCCGACATGTATACCGCCCTGCAGTCTTCGCGGGCCTTTGTCTACCGTATCGCTGAGGATTACGATCAGGGCAGACAGTCACGGATTGATCCGGCTGCCTGCCTGCTGTTGAGTTCCACCAACGCCATCCAGGTCTGCCTGGAAGCTATCCAGTCGCTGGGCGGCAATGGTTATATCAATGAATACCGCACCGGCCGCCTGCTGCGTGATGCAAAACTGTACGAAATCGGCGCCGGCACCAACGAAATCCGCCGGATGCTGATCGGCCGCGAGCTGGTCAACGCTAACAACTAAAGCCGCAGCGGCCAGCCCGCAATGAGGGCTGACCGCCGAGCCGCGTATGCATGCGGCGTGATGCTAATACCCTTACAGGTCCGCCAGTACCGCCGCGATCGGATGGATTACACTGGCGCCCAGCAGCGCACAGCGTTCCGGAGACCAGCCGGTTTCCGTATTCGGGAAGTCGGCATTGTCCTTGAACGGCATTTCCAGAGTCATCGACAGACAGGCGTGAGTCTGCGCGATGTAGTCAGTGGCCTTGCGTAAATCGGAACTGTTGGGCTTATCCAGCGGGTAGCCATACTTTTGCTGAAAATCCGGATTGGCCTGCTGATAGGCATCGCAAAAACTTTGCTGCAGGCCCGCCAGGCGCTCATTCCAGCCCTGGATTCCCTCTGCACCGGCGATAAAGTTGTATGGCAGGGCTTCATCGCCGTGCACATCCAGGGCAAAATCCACCTCGGTTTGAGCCATTTTCTCACGCACCAGAAATACTTCCGGGCTTTTTTCCATACTGGCATCCCGCCATTCGCGGTTCAGATTCATACCGGCTGCATTGGTGCGTAGGTGACCGCGACGGCTGCCGTCCGGATTCATATTGGGCACCACATAAAATACCGCCTGCTGCAGTAACCGGCGGGTAAGTGCATCGTCATCGTCCAGCAGGCGTGCCAGAAAACCTTCCATCCACCATTCTGCCATGGTTTCACCGGGATGCTGACGGGCGAATACCCAGCATTTCTTACGGTCTTTGGCGGGTTCACCAATCATCAGCAGATCCATGCTCTGGCCATCCAGAGTCGTGCCCAACTGCTCATAACGCACCTGATCATAGGTTTGGCAATCAGCCACCAGCGCGGCGTGCCGGCTGACCGGATAAGGAGCGAAATAGGCGTAATAAACACTGTCCAGCAACGGTTCATGCTCTATCACGAGCTGACCGTCGCTATAGTGACTGGGCACCCGAAACCAGCTCTGCAGATCATAGCTGGCCACCGCCTGGTAATCTTTCCAGCCATCGGTGTAAGCCGACTGACCCGCGTTCACGATATGCATCCTGCAGGCAGTCCGCCGTGCTCCGGTGAGCCGGTAATAAAACCATTGGTAAAAATGCGATTCGTTGTCGACCCGGATTTTTAACTGGATGTTGTCTGCCGAGCGGCAGTCCACGCACTCGATGTTACCGCTGTCGAATTGGCTGTTGATAGCAAGCATGCTGATGATGTCCTTTGCGATGATGACAAAGCCTCATTTTATCATCTGCAGAGCGGGAGTTTTGTGCCAGGCATTGCTTTGGTCTTGAGCAAAGAGCGTGCCATTGTGCTGAGCATGCAATCACCACTGACCGGGCATGCCGGCCCTGCCCGGAGACGCTGACCCCAGGCTGCTTGTGATCAGTCTGTTTTCCAGTCAAACTTAGCCGCAACAATGATAAAAACCAGGAGAAATGCATGAGTTTCATGTCCGAGTTCAAACAGTTCGCCGTGAAAGGCAATGTGGTCGATATGGCGGTCGGTATCATTATCGGTGCTGCGTTCGGCAAAATTGTTGCATCCTTTGTCAGAGACATCATCATGCCACCCCTGGGTATTGCGATCGGCGGCGTGAATTTCTCGGAGTTGGCCATCACGCTTAAAGAGGCCACCGCTGAGACTGAAGCGGTACTGATCAGCTATGGCGCCTTTATTCAGACCATCGTTGATTTTCTGATTGTGGCCCTGGCCATCTTTGTGGCGGTTAAAGCCATGAACAGAATGAAGAAAAAGGAAGCAGAACAGCCGGCTGAGCCGCCCAAGCCCAGTGAAGAAGTCCTGCTGCTGCGCGATATTCGCGATGCACTGAAAAAATAAGCGCCTGCTAAAATCCGCCGGGCACCAGCACTGCCTGCGCCCGGCACTTATAAGTATGTCAGAATTTTCAATTACCCAGCTTGATCTGGATGAAGTCGCACGCAGCCAGCGGCGCCTGCAGGATTATATTCATCGCACACCGGTATTAACTTCAAACTCACTGAACCAGCGGTTTGGATGTGAGTTGTTTTTCAAAGCCGAACACCTGCAGAAAACCGGCGCCTTTAAATACCGCGGCGCCAGCAATGCCGTGCTGCAGTTAGATCCGGCAGTGACCGGCGTCGCGACCCACTCATCAGGCAACCATGGCGCTGCCCTGGCGGCCGCCGCCAGGCGCACTGAGCGGGTGGCGCATATTGTGATGCCGGATAATTCCATTGCGGCAAAAACAGCGGCGGTCAAAGCCTATGGCGGTCAGATTCATTTTTGCGAGCCCACCCAGCAGTCACGCGAAACCGCCTTGCAGGCCTTAGTCGAGCAGGGCCATCATGCTGTACACCCCTATGATGACTGGCGAATTATTTTTGGCCAGAGCACGGCAACCGCTGAACTGATTACTGAGATAAGCGATCTGGATGTGGTGATCGCACCGGTCGGCGGTGGTGGCTTGATCAGTGGCGCATGTCTGGCGGTCCAGGCTGACGATCAACCGATCCAGGTGGTTGCCGCCGAGCCCGCCGGAGCGGCCGACAGTTATCAATCACTGCAACAGGGCCAGCGGATTACCAGCATCAAGCCCGACACCATTGCCGATGGCCTGCGCGCCACCGTAGGAGAGCGTAATTTTGCGGTCATGCAGGCCTATCTGCAGCAGGTGGTGCTGGTTGACGACAGCCAGATCATGCAGGCACTCGGGCTGGTCTGGCGGCACACCAAGCAATTGATCGAACCCTCCTGCGCAACGGTGGTTGCGGCGCTTGCCCAGCAGCCTGATTTATTTACCGGCAAGCGTGTCGGGGTTATTTTAAGCGGCGGGAATGTGGATATTGACCGGCTACTGAGTTCACTCGAATAATATTCAACGTGCCGTTACTCCGACATCAAAATTGTAGGAGCCCGCTTGCGGGCGATATCGTCAGGTCGCCCGCAAGCGGGCTCCTACAGTATCGATAAGAGATTGATGGCTTCAGCAGGCAGCCATGTATGTCATTCAGGTGAAAAAATAAGGCCGGTGGCTATTTGCTGATGGACGCTGTACAGCTTCGCTGCTGATCGGTCAACAATCAAAAACCGCTTATAACCCCGGCAATCGTCGCGGTCATCAGCGTCACAATCGTGCCCCCAAATACCGCCTTCAAACCTAACCGGGCCAGATCAGTCTTACGATTGGGCGCGAGGCCTCCGATGCCGCCGATTTGGATAGCAATCGAGGAGAAATTGGCAAATCCGCACAACGCGTAGGTGCTGATCAGCAGACCTTGCTGACTGAGCGTATCTTTGACCAGATTCAACTGCGTATAGGCCACAAATTCATTGGCCACGACTTTTTGCCCGATCAGGCTGCCGACGGTGGTGGCATCGCCCCAGGGCACACCAATCAACCAGGCCAGAGGCGCGCAGATGTAACCGAGGATCAAAGCCAGATTTAATGGTTTGCCGAGCGCGGCTTCAATACCCAGTTTGTTGCCCAGAATTTCCAGCGGGTAATTCAACATGGCTATCAAGGCCAGAAATGCCAGCAGCATGGCGCCGACATTCAAGGCCAGCTTAACGCCATCCGATGCGCCCGTCGCAGCGGCTTCGATAACGTTATGCGTTTCACGTTCCACCTCAATTTTGACCTGCCCCTTGGTCAGCGACTCCTGGGTTTCCGGAATCATCAGTTTGGCCACCACTATGGTCGCCGGCGCCGCCATAATGCTGGCCGACAACAGATGCTTGGCATAAAACAACTGCTGGACCGGGTCACTACCGCCCAACACACCAACATAGGCCGCCAGCACGCCACCGGCTATGGTCGCCATGCCACCTATCATCATGGTAAACAATTCGGATTCAGTCATACGGCTGATGTAAGGCCGCACCACCAGGGGAGCCTCCGTCTGACCGACAAATACGTTGGCCGCGACCGCCAGTGATTCCGCCCCGCTGACTTTAAGCGTGCGGGTCATTATCCAGGCAACACCCTGCACCGCTTTCTGCATCCAGCCCAGGTGATAGAGCACGGCCATCAGCGAAGCGAAGAAAATAATCGTCGGCAAGACTTGAATGGCAAACACAAATCCGAACTGATCGACATCCATGAAACTGCCGAAAATAAATGCTGAGCCTTCCCGGGTAAAACCCAGAATGACCACAAATACGCTGCCCAGCGCATCAAACACCGCCCTGCCCCAGCCGGTGCGCAGCACAATCAGGGCAAACACAATCTGCAGCAACACTCCAAAACCTACCAGCCGCAGACTGATATCCCTGCGGAAACCGCCTACCGCCCAGATCAGGCTCAATAATACGGTCAGTCCGAACAGGCCGAACAGAATATTGCCTAGTTGTTCCATGATGAAGATCGCCTGGTTATCGCCGCTCAGGTGCCGGATTATTTTTTAATCGTCTGGGCACCGGGCAAATCTGGGTTATCGCAGCGATTATAGTAAACCAAACGCCTTGCGCCTGCTGCGTCTCCCATGGACCGGCGGCGCACTGCATCAGACCTCTATGCTTTTCCAGAAACCATTGCGCCAGTTCAGCGCGAATACCAGCGACTGCGCGATGCGATAACAGGCCTGTACCAGCCACACCCCCAGCAGGCCATAGCCCAGCACCGGTCCCACCAGCCAGGCCAGCGGCAAAAACAACAGCCATTGAAAGATAATCGAAACCAGCATAACCCGGGTGCTCGCCCCGGCGCCCAGCAGGGCGTTGATCAGCACCATGCCGGCAGTATCAAAACCGATCACAGCGGCGCTGATCAGCAACGGCCAGTAAGCCAGTTCCAGCGTGACCGGGTCCTGCAAAAACACCCCCAGCAAAGGCTTTGCGAATGCCATCAGAGCCAATCCGATCCCGCCGTTGATCAACAACACCAGCAAGGTTGACTGCCAGCCCCAGCGCTCCGCATCGGCAGGGTCACCACGCCCCAATGCGTTGCCGACCAGCGTGGAGCAGGCGATGCCAATGCCCATCGCGGGTAGCAGCAACACCAGTCCCAGGGTCAACAACACATTGGCGGCAGCCACCTCGGCGGTGCCGACCTGACCCAGTATCCAGATCAGAACCACCAGACCACCGGCAAAAAACATCTGCTGGACGCTGGCTGGCAGCGAAATCTGGACCTGCCGCAGCAGCTCATGCCGGGCGGGCAGACCCGCCATGAAGCCTGCCCGCCGGGCATATCGGAACGCATAGCTGAAATGCAGCAGCAAGCCGATAAAGATTGAAATGGTAGTGGCCATGCCGGCGCCGTATACGCCCAGTGCAGGCGCTCCAAGATTCCCGAATATCAGCACCCAATTCAGAAAAATATTCACCACATGCATACAGATGATGGTCTGGAAATACAGCCGCGTGAGGTGCACGGCACTCCAATAGCCGCGAAACGAGAAGTTCATGCCCACCGCCGCCAGCGCGATCAGACGGACCTGCAGGTAAGGTGTGCCCTGCTCAACCACCTGCTGGTCATCATTTAATGCGCTTAAAATGGCGGGCGCTGATTCAATCAGAATAAAACTCAGCAGCGCGCCAATTAACAATGCCAGTAACAGGCCACCGTTTAACGGCAGCGCGGCATCGCCGTCACGGCCCTGGCCGATGCGTCGCGCCGCGGTTGCCTGCACTCCGGTAGCCAATCCGATGACCGCTGCCAGGGATAGATAGTTGACGAACGAACCTACGCCGGTGGCGGCCAGTGCGCTGTCGCCCAGACGGCCCACCATGGCGATGTCCACCAGGTTCAGGATATTCTGGGACAACATCCCGCCGATAATCGGCAAGGCGATATTCAGCATTTTCGTGCGCCGCTCACCGCTTGGCAGCCAGTCCGCCCAGGTTGTTGAATTCATATCATTCGTTACTCAATTCCCGGGTAGCGGCAAAAGTAATGTCCGGCCAGCGTTCCTGGGTCAGCTGCAGATTGACCCGCGAGGTCGCCAGGTAAACCAGCTCGCCGGCGTGATCCAATGCCAGTTGCAATTCATTCTTACGCCGGAACTCCGCCAGCTTGGTTTCATTATCGCTGTGTACCCAGCGGGCGGTAGTGACATTAACCTGTTCAAACAACGCATCAACGTTATATTCATTTTTCAACCGGTAAACAGTGACATCGAACTGCAGTACACCAACTGCGCCGACCACCAGCTCATTGCCCAGCAGTGGCCGGAAAAACTGCGTCGCGCCTTCTTCCGACAATTGCTCCAGCCCTTTCAGCAACTGTTTGCTTTTCATCGGATCACGCAGCCGCACGCGCCGGAACAGCTCTGGCGCGAAACTGGGAATACCGGTGAAATACAGCTGTTCGCCTTCGGTCAGAGTATCCCCGATACGGATGGCGCCATGATTGAACAGCCCGACAATATCACCCGGCCAGGCAGTCTCGACCGCATCCCGGCCTGCTGCCATAAAGGTTTGCGCGCCGGCCGTGCGGACCGGTTTTCCGGTCCGGACCTGATGCAGCTTGTTACCCGGCGTGAAACACCCCGAACAAATGCGCATGAAAGCAATACGATCACGATGGGCCGGGTCCATATTGGCCTGAATCTTGAATACAAAGCCACTCATGGCCGGTTCCGATGCGTCCACATCACGTGCGCCGGCATTGCGTGTGCCGGGCGACGGCGCATGTTCAATAAAAGCATCCAGTAACGGCGTCACGCCAAAGTTATTGATCGCCGAGCCAAAAAATACCGGGGTCTGCTGCCCCTGCAGGTAAGCCGGCTTATCAAACGGATAGCTGGCGCCCTGCACCAGTTCGATTTCTTCCCGCAATTCAGCGGCCACCCCACCGAGCTTTTCATCCAGTTCGGGATTGTCCAGGCCGGCAATGGTTTCGGCCTGCTGAGTGACATAATTCTTGCCCGCCTGATACAGCAGCACTTCATCATTCAGCAGATGATAGACGCCTTTCAAACGCCGGCCCATACCGATCGGCCAGGTGATCGGAGCACAGGCAATACCAAGCACCTGCTCAACCTCATCAATCAGCTCCATGGGGTCACGGCCTTCGCGGTCCAGCTTGTTGATGAAGGTCATGATCGGAGTATTGCGCAAGCGGCAAACCTCCATCAGTTTAATGGTGCGCGCCTCTACGCCCTTGGCGCAGTCGATCACCATTAAGGCCGAGTCAACCGCGGTCAGGGTGCGATAAGTATCTTCTGAGAAGTCGGCATGCCCGGGCGTATCCAGCAGGTTGATAATCCGCTGTTTGTAAGGAAACTGCATCACCGAGGAGGTGACTGAAATACCGCGTTCTTTTTCCAGTTCCATCCAGTCAGAAGTAGCATGCCGGGCGGCTTTACGCGCCTTGACGCTGCCGGCCTGCTGGATGGCGCCACCGAACAACAGCAGTTTTTCGGTGATGGTGGTTTTGCCGGCGTCCGGATGCGAAATGATCGCAAATGTTCGCCGGCGCGCAGCTTCACGCTGCAACTCGGTTGCTGAAGACATAACCTGCTTAAGTATAGGAAACCAGCTAGTTTAACAGTCCGATGAGCCAGACGGATAATTGCTGTGCGCTGCCGCCAGTTAACTGCATCAGGCCATGTTACAGGCGACCAGGAAAACCATGCGCAATGCAGCTCCGCCCAGTATTTACGCCGTGGATTGCGGCCTCAGACACCCCATTACTAACCTTTCAGGCGCGCGGCCAGGGCCTGCAATACCTGCTGGGTTTCCGGGGCGAACCATTGATCCAGAAACACGTCACCGCTCTCGGCGTCGACAAACTTTTGCTGCAGATCCGCACGTGCCAGCTGCCGGCTGCGCAGCATCGCATGCCCGGGCAACGCCAGATGTCGGCGGCACCAGTCCAGGGCACGCTCTACCACCTGCTCGACCGGCGCCAACTCGTCGACCAGGCCGATTTGCAAGGCTGCCTGCGGGGCAATCAGATCACCGGCCACCAGGTGACGTTCGGCCGCCCGGATACCCACCAGGCGCTGCAACGCATAAACGATCGGTTGCGGCGCCACCAGGCCGACCTGCACTTCGTTCAGACCCACTTTAAAATCCCCTTCCGCCAGGACCCGGTAGTCACAGAACAGCGCCAGCACGGTGCCGCCCGCCGGACTGTGACCCGTCAAGGCGGCAACCACCGGTATCGGCAATGTAGCCAGTCCTTTCCATAAGCCAAAAAAATCCGCCCAGAAGCCGCGCATCTCATCCCGGTCACAGCCCAGCAAAGCCGGTACATCCAGTCCGGCGGAGAATATGCCGGGCGAACCCGAAATGATTAATGCTTTGGCATCTATCTGATTTGCATGTATTTTTTTAACCATTTTCCGTAGATCAGCTAGTAATGCGGGATCAATCGCGTTAACTGGTGGTCTGGTTAGACGTAGTTCAAGGATTTGGTCGTGACGGGTCTCGGTGAGCATGTTTTTACCTTATTCAGAGTTCGTTAATCAGCCAGGTTTTACACTGATCCCCAAGCAATACGAGGACCGAGTTATGAGAAGCATGAAATTAGCACATTTTGCTGGCGCATTGGCGCTGGTGTTCAGCTTGGGGCTACTGGCTCAACCCGCGTCCGCTCACGGTTATGGTCATCGTGGCCATGCTGGTCACCATGGTTATTACAACCAGGGATATAACCGTCAATACGGCTATCGCGGGCACGCCAGGCAGCGTGGTTATTATAAGCAGCGCGGCTATAACCGCCATGCTTATCGTGGCGGCCGTCACTTGCGAGGCCAGCGCGGGTTCCGCGGCAGACACCATGGATTCCGGCATCGTGGTTACCGTCATAACGGTTATCGTGGTCATCGTGGCTATCGCGGGCATCGGGGCTATCGCGGCCACCGGGGTTTCCGCGGCCACGGCATCGGTTTTGGCGGAATAGGATTTTACGGGAATGGTGCGACGCTGGTGCTGTCTACCGGTTACTGAAGTGAATTAAACACTCCTTGATGGTACTTGGGCAGCCCCGGCTGCCCTTTTTTATATCCCACCGATCAATTGCGAAACAATCAACTGATTACCAGCGGTAGTGCACCTCGTAGGTGATGGTTTTCACCGTATCAGCCGGAATGCTCAGCCGATACTGAATGGTGTTGCTGTTGATTTTGCTGTACTTATCGCTGCTGCTGGTGATTTCCCAGCCGCTCGCGCGGAACAGATTTTCGTTCACCACCACCTCCGTCGACTCACGTTTGCGATTGCGCACCTGCACCTCAATCGTTTCCCAGGCCTGACGCGCCTTGCTGTCGATCCGGAACTCGGTCTGCTTGCGCGCAGCTTTCACGTCAAATGCCACGCCGGTATTCAGTACTACCGTGTCTTTACGCGGAGTATGTCCAATCGCATCTTCACCCACGAACTCGAGATTGCCATCCGCTTCATCGAGTTGTGAAACGCGCACCCGGCCAGCCGGCAACGGGATGCCCAGACCATTGTCCTCAGTATTCTCAAATTGCACCACAATACTGGCGTCCAGTTCATTGGCGCCGGTGATATTCTGGGACAGCTGCCGTCCGCCGGCATACCAGCGTGGACTACCGTCAATCACCAGCAGCTGCTCACAGCGGGCGTTGTTGACCGCCGGAAATAATTCTACCTGCTTGGTTGCATTCTGCGGCAGATCCATGGGTCTGCCCAGGGTGTACAAATGATACTCGTTAAACGATTTTTCGCTAAAACCACTGTCAGCCTCCGCCAGCACCGCACTGGCCCGCACATTGCGGTATTGCACATTCTGATCCTGCACCCGGTTGACCTCACCGGCGATAAGTTTCAGTTTGGCCTGTCGATAAGCCGCACCGGACTGATTAACCAGAGTCACCCAGGCGGATAAATCCATCCGGCATTGCTGGCCTGGATCAATAATCAGGTTGTAATCGGTCCACCAGGTCATCCCGCTGGTCTGATAAGCAATCTGAACCTGCTGCCGACCACGTTGTGGAGCATCCAGCTGCCATAGCAGCGTGGGCCGGGTAATCAGGCCGTCCGGCAAACTGGGGAAACGCACGTTCTGATAGTTGCTAAGAGTCTGGACACTGCCATCGGCCAGTCGCAGCATCAAACCGCCCGCGGTGCCCAGCAATTCTCCCGAGACGGTATCAATGCTATCGCCACGCACCTGCTCAACAATGACCTGTTGACCTATATAGCGTTCCAGTAACTTGTCGGTGCTGACCAGATCGAATTCAAAGCTTTGCTCCAGTACCCTCGTTTCCGGTTGACTGAGCGAGCGGAAAGCCACCGTGGTCGGGTCAATTCCAGCGGCTACATCGACAACCCGCAACGTGCTGATGCCCCGCGTCAGGTCATATTCGCGGATATGCCGGACCATGGCAAAACCTGGCACCTGGCCGCTGTAGCGGCCGGCGCCGGGTAAATACAAACCAGGCGGCACTCCGCCCGGACTGGCGCTGCTGTATATAGTAATGCTGTCCTGACTGTCTGGTCGGTTGCTATCCTGTTGCGCCATAAGCATGCTCTGACTGGCTAAAACCAGACCCATAATAACCAGCGCCGACCATTTGCCATAGCGCCAGACTTCGTTGTTCAATGTCATCAATCAGTCTCCTGTCATTAATCACCGCATGCGCCCATGGAGCCCGCGCCACCCATTGGACTGCTAGCCGGCCTCAGGATTCATCAACCGCTCCGCCAGACGCCATAGTATCACTCCGGTAACGCCCCACACCCGATGGCCGTGAAGATTAATTTCCGGTAGTTTAAAGGTGCCTGCCGCAGTGGTGCGTCGCTGCCAGCTGAAATTCCCCGTATTGATGGCTTGCGCGGAATCCACCGTGATCAGCTCGGCGACCTCACTGCGTTCACGCACCAGCGTAAAACCTGGCCGCACCCAGCCCACGTAAGCACGCAGACGATAGCCACTGATGGTATCCAGCTCACCAAGAATACCAACAGGCTGGACATACTCCGGCAGAATCCCGGTTTCCTCAGCCGTTTCACGGATGGCGGTGGCCAGCAGATTGTGGTCGTCCGGTTCCTGGGTACCACCCGGAAAGCTTATTTCTCCCGGATGCTGTTTCAGATGCTCAGCCCGCCGGGTCAGCAGCAGCCCAGCGGCAGCGGCCGGAGCAGCCGGCGCGAGCAGAGGTATCAATACCGCAGCCTGGCGCGGCCTGGCAGCCGGCGGACTGTGTGACCAGGAGGGAATGTTGGTGGCGTCAGTGTCCAGCGGCAACAGTCGCCGACCCAGGTAATCCGGGCCCAGGGGATGCTTCATCGACGATATCCTTATGGCCAATCAGCGCATATTATCGAAGTAGGCCTGCTGGCGGCGTGGTAATTCAGTTTGGATCAGGTAGTCGCGTTGCTGCTGATCAAAGGATAACCAGTGGCTGATTTCATCCAGGTTGCGCCAGCAACCCATACAGTAGCCATCGGCCTGCAGGGTACATACCCCGACACATGGGCTGGTGACAGGTGCTGAGCTCGACACGGTCTATTCGCGGCATATCTGGCGGGGCAGTCGCTGCCCCGCCGAAAGCTACTCGATCAGGAACCGGAATCCGATTCTTCCACGGCTCCGATCTGGACCAGTTCCAGATCAAATTTAACGGCTTCGTTAGGACCGACCGGCGGCTGACCACGCAATCCGAAAGCCATTTCGGGTGGCACGAATACCTGCCAGACAGCGCCCTCGCGCATCAACGGCAATACTTCCTGCCAACCTTGCAGGACTTTATCGACCTGGAAACTTTCCGGCTTGCCGCGTGCAAATGAGCTGTCAAACTCCAGCCCATCCATACGCGAGCCGCGATAATGCACGGTCACCGTTTCAGTCGGACCGGGGCGGCTGCCGGCGCCACTTTCGATCACCCGGTACTGAACGCCGCTGGGCAGGGCCACAACACCTTCTTTCTGACGGTTGGTGGCCAGATATTCATTGCTCTTGGTCTGGTTTTCGTCCGCCAGTACGCGGAACTCTTCCAGCCGCTCTTTCTTCAACCGCTCATTCAAGGCGGTCAACAGCTCACGCATTTCTTCACGCGGCACACTCGGTTCAACTTCATTGTGGGTATCACGTACCGCCTGCATGACCTGTTCGATATCCAGATCCAGACCCTGCCGGCTCAGATTGATCCCGATGTCATAGCCAATTGCATAACTGAGTTTACTGATATCCGGTGTTGCATCCTGGGCATACGCCGTGCCACCAAGCAGCAACAGGCTAAGGGCAAGCGGCCCTGACAAGCGCAGAGTTAATTTCATGAAGTCCTCCGAAAAAATAAATGTTCTAGAAACAGCCGGCTATTGTAACGCCGTGAGTGGCTGCGGGCCATCCTCACCGCGGATAGACCTTATCTTATGGGGCTGGGTTCACTGTGTTGCAACAATACAACGTGTTCCGCCGACCAATCAAACCCTTAATCGCGAGGCTCTACAGACTGGTCAATTTGACCAGATATCAGCTGATTTATGGTTCTCAACGATCTAACTATTGAATTATTTATTTTTAACTTATTGAATAAATTAGATTTTATTTATTGGCATGGTTTTTGCATATTAACCTGCAAACAATCCCCAATGGAGAACATACATGAGCGTATTCTCAAGATTAGGCGACATTATCAACTCAAATATTAATGCCGTACTGGAAAAAGCGGAAGACCCGGAAAAAATTATCCGCCTGATGATTCAGGAAATGGAAGACACACTGGTCGAACTGCGCTCCAGTGCAGCCAAATGCATCGCCGAGAAAAAAGAGCGCAATCGTCTTTTGACCCGACTGGACAGAGAGGTTATCGACTGGGAGCGCAAAGCAGAACTGGCGCTGGACAAAGACCGAGAAGACCTGGCCAAGGCGGCGTTACTGGAAAAACGCCATATCCAACAACGCCACGACACCGTCGCCGATGAGATCAACCTGCTGGAAGAACAGCTGAAACGCTTCAACGAAGACATTGGACGCCTGCAGGCCAAGCTGCAGGATGCCAAAAACCGTCAGCGCAGCCTGGTGATGCGACAAAAGCACGCCACCACAACCTTAAAGGCGCGCGAACAGGTGCACAGCGACAAGATCGAAGACATCATGTTCCGGTTTGAAAGCGCGGAACGCAGAATTGAAGATGTCGAAGCCCGCGGCGAAGCGATGGAGCTGGGCCGCCGACCACACAGCGTCAGCGATGAAATTGAAGACCTGGCCAATCAGGAACAGGTTGCCGACGATCTGGCCGCGCTTAAAGCCAGACGCAATAAGTCGGCTGCCAAAGTTGAAGCGGTTGCCGGCGAAAAGAAATAGATCCGGTACCAGAATGAATGACCGGCAGTCCCAGGCGGATTGCCAGTCTGAGCCAACTGACTGATGGGAGTAGATAAACCATGTCCGAATTAATGGGAATTCTTGTCTTGACCGTGGTAGTACCGATCTGGATCGTATTCCACTACATTGCCAAGATGCGCACCGCGCGTGGGCTGACCACCGAAGACGAAACGATGCTCAGCGAAATCTGGGAATCCACCCGCAAGATGGAAGACCGGATCAACACTCTGGAACGTATTTTGGATGCTGACAACCCTGGCTGGAGAGGCAGATCATGAAAAGCAAACACCGCCAAAAACATAGCTCACAGCAAGCGCCTGATGACAAACAGAAAACTCACCGTCTATACCGCAATACTGAGAACCGCGTCATAGCGGGGGTCTGCGCCGGACTGGCTGATTACCTGGGCTTTGAGCGCCGGGCGGTGCGTGTCGCGACCGTGATCGCACTGATTCCGTTCTCGACCTTTGTGGTACTGGCTTACATCGTGCTGGCGATATTACTGCCGGCCCGCCCACAGAACCTGTATAAGGATAAGGAACATGAAACTTTCTGGCGCGATGTTTCCAATCAGCCCCGTAATCTGTTTGGCGAGTTGCGCCACCGCTTCCGCGACCTGGAACTGCGATTACAGCGTATGGAAACCTATATTACATCCAAAGAATATGAGATCGACAACCAGTTACGCGACTAGCGGCAGTCGGCATACGGTCAACTGCAGTCCGGCCGACTAAACCAAACCTGAATACATGCATCTAATTGAATAAGCGAACAAAACACAGGCCAAGACCAACAGCCCGAGAGCGCATATGAACACACCGACCAGTAATAACAGTGAAACCGCACGGCCACGTTTACACTCGAAAGCCTACACTTCGGCCAAATCGCGTGTTCACCTGCAGCCGATGTATACGTCCGTCTGGCTGGCCTTGATCCACGGCTTGATGAATCCCAGCGTGGATGAACAGGCCGGTCGGCCGACGCCACCCGCCTAGTTTTCTCAGCACCACTCCGTCTACTTCGGCCCACTGATGTGGGCCGCTTGCTTTGCGGACTCAGCACTGGATAATAACTGTCTTTTGCGCAAGCGGAGTAGACCATGGCTTTCCAAAACATACTGACTTCTTCCAGCGATGGCATCACCCGGATCACTATCAACCGCCCGGATAAGCTGAATGCGCTGAATCTGGACACCTTGCTGGAACTGGGCCAGGCTTTCGAGCAAGCGGCCAATGACGAGGAAGTCCGGGTTGTCATACTGACCGGCTCAGGCGAGAAAGCTTTTGTGGCTGGTGCTGATATCAGTGAAATCAATCAGTTAACAGCTATTGAAGCCAAAGACTTTTCTGAGCTGGGGCAACAGCTTATGCTGCAGATCGAAAACCTGGGTAAACCGGTCATCGCGGCGGTGAATGGCTTTGCACTGGGCGGTGGTTGTGAACTGGCACTGGCCTGTCCGCTGCGTTTGGCTTCAGATAATGCCCGCTTTGGTTTACCGGAAATCAAACTTGGCATCATGCCAGGCTTTGGTGGCACGCAAAGACTGGTACGTATGGTCGGCCGCGCCAAGACGCTGGAAATGACCTTGACCGGCAACCCGATCACGGCCGATGTCGCGCAACAGCTTAGTCTGGTCAGCCAGGTATACAGCCAGGCGGAGCTACAGGCCCAGGCCACCAAACTGGCCGAAACACTGGCTCAGTCAGCCCCCATCGCGATGCGGCATATCCTGCACACGGTGCAACACGGTTCTGACCTGCCGCTGGATGCCGGCCTGAATATGGAAAGCCATTTGTTCGCACTGTGCTGCAGCACCCATGATATGCGTGAAGGCACCACGGCCTTTCTGGAAAAAAGACCGGCCGAATTCACCGGCAGCTGAAACTGCCCTGGCCGGGTGAGTATGGCAGTATAAAAAACGGAGCACTGAAGCTTCGCTTCAGTGCTCCGTCAAATCGTTGCTATCGTTATTATTAATACACTGATATTTGCTCGGCCAGCTTTATCGTTGCCCCTGACTCCAGGACAAGTCGCGAGTCCTCATCCAGATTATTACTTAGTTCGGGCAAAGCTGACTCGGACATTATCAGTACGGGCTGATAGCTGCCGATGCCTGTTAAAATCAATTTCCCTGTCAGGCGCTGGCCAGTACGATGGCAATCGGGTTCCGCGCTGCAGCGGAACACCAGCTCACGATCATTGCGGTATATCAATATATCCGCGACGCTGGCTTCGCCTGCCGTGGCGGCAATGATCAGTGAATCACCCGGTCGTGCATTGACACCGCGAGTCACTGCCGTACCAGGTTCGATCGACACCATCAATGACACTTCATGCTGCGCCGGCAGCAACAGGCTGATAATAAACACCGCTCCGGCCACTGACGCGGCCACCGGTAACAGTGCGCGACGCCAATCGCGCTGCGGTTGTTGTTCGCGCTGAGCGATAAGTTGCCAAACCCTGTTTTGCCAACCCTCTGGCGCTTTTGATTGATCTTGCATATTCCTGAGTTCCGACTTAATAGCCTGATAAGCCTGCTGAGCAGACCGGCAGTCCCCGCACTCCCTGAAATGCTGACTGAGTGGTTCACCCTTTTCCAGCATCAATAACCCTTCTTGTTCAAATCGATTACAGCGATTCACTGGTAATACCCCCCTGTTCCAGACAATGCCGCAATACAGGCAGCGCCCGTACCACCCGGGCCTGTAAAGTAGCTGGTTTTTCTGAACATATCTGGCTGATTTCCTGGTAAGAATGTTCTGCCTGAAAGCGCAATAACACCGCGCTGCGGATATGCGGGGCCAATTGGCGCAGGCAGCGGGCCAGCTGCGCACTGAAACCACCGCTGGACAGCTGGGCATCGCTATGCTGATCTCCGGCAGTTTCCGGCAATTGCTCAACCAGCGTAATCCGCCGCTCTCTGCGGCGGGTCATTTTCAGGCTATCCAGGCAACGGTTACGCGCGATACTGAATAACCAGGTACGCAAAGATGAATGCCCCTTAAATGCCGGCAGGCTTTCATAGGCCTGCACAAAAGTCATCTGATGCACATCCTCGGCCATACCCTGTTCTTTGACCATACGCAGACAGAAACGATAAATCTGATTGCCGTATTGATTCATCAGCAACGTCAACACCCGCCGGTAATCACCTTGCGTCAAGGCCGCTTCAAGCAGCGCCTCACCGGACTGTAACCGGGAGACCGTGCCTGTCACAGCCTGCTGCTGACTATTGGTTGAATTGGCCGGCATACTGATTATTTCAGGTCGCCGTCCGGCGGCAGCGTGCACGATTCGATAATGGGACAGGCCTCACTGCCACAGGTAACCGTTACCGCACCGGTTACTCTGTCAACTTCATAACTGGCGCCCTCCGGAAGAATCATCACGGCACCGGTGGAGTCGGGATTATTCAAGTGCTCCAGGCCCATATCTTCCAGCATTTGTGGCGAGCACGCGCCGGTAATGTCCTCATCCAGGAGTTTGACCAGCAGCACGCCAAGCGCTACCCCGGCCAACAGAATAATAATGTAGGTTAATTTGTTATCCATTTTTTCCTCGCTATTTAAAACTCAAATAATCCCAAGCAACATAAATCCGGACCACTGCGAAGCCGGCCTGCTCTGCAGCACAAATTCGCGCTGCACTTCAGCCAGTGCAAGGGTCGGATTTGACAAGGCATCATGCCGGTAAAACGCTTCCATAAAATCCCTGGTCGCCTGATCGTCGACCGACCATAATGACGCCAGCACCCCAGCACTGCCGGCGGCCAGAAAAGCCGCGCCCAGCGAGCCCCATAACCCGCGGTTATCAGTGCTGCCGGAAGCACAGCTGGCCAGAATAACCAGGCGGGGTGAAATCTTTTCAGCCATGATCATGGCCGCCGTCACCTCGCCATCCGCCAGACTGAACCACGGCCCATTCACGGATAAGCCTGAATGAGTCGCCAGGTGCAGCAGCGATGCGTTAGCGCTGCTGAAGAAAACCTCTTGACTGGCATGGGCGCCGATATAAGACGGGCTGTTTAACTGCTGGCCTACATTAAGCGCCTCGGCATTGGCGGAAGGCAGATTATTTAACGGATCTCCGATAATCACCGGGTCAACATACTGCGGTGCGGTATCGTTCTGTTCCAGCGCCAGTAAACTGCTGATACTGGGCACAAAGCCTAGCGCATAATCCTGCACCAGCCGCCTGCCGTTCACAATCAGCGCCGGAAACGGCACCTGGCCAACAGTAGAATCTGTAACAATATAAAGCTTATCGATGGAGCGCGAAATCAGACCTGCCGGAATCAATAAAGCGCCCAGTGTTGCGGCATACCGGGCATCATCAGGATTGGCGGCAAACTGATAGACCAGATCCCTCAGCAAAGGCATATCTGAGTACAGTAACCTGACCTTCACCCCATCTGCATTGACCACCAGCGCCCACAGGCCGTCCGCGGTTTCAAAATAAACCAGCACGTAGTTGCCGCCTATCTGCCGCAGCAACTGTTCGGCCTGCCTGGGCTGGGTAACCGGCGACGCATTCATCGCCGGCAGCAGCTCGCTGAGCATATCGAAACGTTGCGGGGCCTGCTGGATCACGGCATCGGCTGTGGCACTTCCGGCAATGGCATGATTGGCATGAATATAAGCATCCAGAAAGACCCTCGCCTTGGCCTTTTCCACAATATCAAGCGCTTTTATTTCATCACCGGAAACAGCGTAGTATTTGAACAGCGCCTCATAAGGCTGCCGCTTTTTATCCAGATAGGATGCTCTCAACTCATCCAGTGACAGGGTATTGCGAAACCCTTCCAGAGTGGTAATCGCCTGACCATAAGCCTCCACCAGCAAATCGTCATCGGATCTGGCTTCGGCCACCTTGCCGATTTCATGATAGACCTGCCAGCGCCAGTAGGCGGTAATATCTTCTCTGCTCAGCGCGGACTGCAGGATATCCAGCGACTGATCATATTCACCCTTGGCAGTGTGAATTAAAGCCTGATTCAGCAGCAACGGGGTTTGTACCCGGCCACCGGGCTCCATATATTCCCAGGCTTTTTCCATTTGCAGGGCGGCACTGTCAATATCTCCCAGAGAAAGGTTGGCCTCAATCAGGTTGATATAGATCGACCTGAGGGTGCGCTTACTTTCCTGACCGGTGGTCAGCACCAGCGATTTCTGTAGAGCATCGCGGGCCAGCGCCATCCGCTGCTGGCTCATCCGCAATACGCTTTCATTGACGAGATAACTGATTTGCGCCGAACTGTCGTCGTGCGCAATCCGCGCTTTGATCAGCCCCAGAATCTCCTCCGAGCTGTCGTTATAACCCAGGTCCTGAAAAACGCTGAACAACAGATACAAGGCATTGATTTCGCGTTTGACGTTGTCCGCTTTTTTGGCCGCATCGAAGGAGGCAGAGGCATATTCCAACGCCAGCCTGTAGTTGGCTGTTTCCCAGGCAACATAGCCACGCCAATACTGACATAGCGACATGCCCAGGTGATCATGGGCGGCCCGGTACAATTCATAATCATGCTGAAAGGCAGCATCCGCCTGTCGGTACTCGCCATTGGCGCGCAGCAACTTACCCAGTTTGCTCCATACGCCCGGCTCATTTGCGGTGCCCGCCAGCCGTTCCCCCCAGGACCGCAGCTGCTCTGTATCATGCAGCTTATAGTAGGCTTGCGCCACCTGACCGGCATACTCAGGCCGGCCCGACTGCTCATAAGCACTGGCACAGGCCAGGGCGGCCTGTGCATAGTCCTCACCCGCCAGGGCCTGCGCACAGCCGAACGGATCACCGGTCCGGCAACCGGCAATCAATAACCCACCGGCAATGACCAGCAGGCCGAAAGTCGCTGTTAGCTGACTTTGCTTGATCGCTCCATCCCCTGCTGAGTTATCTGTCATGACAGTATAGGCGACGCCCGCGACTGTTTTGCAACAGAACCCCTATCAGGGTTAGAAATGAATTATTTTTATTTAATATAATCAAACAGTTAGCCATACTTAATTATGGCATATCAAAAACCTTCCGGTAACCATTCAGAGCCAGAATTCTGGTTCGGCTGGAAACCGGTCTGCCCGGCGGGCTGAGCACATGGTGATTCTGCTGGACATCCTCAGGCCCCTGGCTGATCAGGGCTGCGGTGACTCTGGATCAGGCAAGCAGGCGACTGACGCGGGCTTTAAACACCGGTAAAACCTCGGCAGCGAACCAGGGATTTTTCTTCAGCCAGAGCCGATTGCGAGGCGAAGGGTGCGGCAACGGGAACAATTCGGGCAGATAGTCCTGAAAATGCCTGACTGTTTCGGTCAAATTCGATCTGATCCTGTCACCCAGATAATACCGTTGTGAATACTGGCCAATCAGCAGGGTCAGTTCAATCCGTGGCATTTGCCGCAACAGCGCGGTATGCCATTGCGGAGCACATTCCGGCCGCGGCGGAAGATCACCCGATTTGCCTTTGCCGGGATAACAAAAGCCCATTGGCATCAGCGCAATCCGCCGGCTATCGTAGAAAGTCTGCTTATCCACTTCCATCCACTCCCGCAGCAGGTTGCCGCTGGGGTCATTCCAGGGGATGCCGGTATTGTGTACCTTGCTGCCCGGCGCCTGGCCTATGATCATGATGCGGCTGTCACCGCTGGCGGCCACCACCGGCCTGGGCGCATGCGGCAGATGTGCTGAGCAGATCTCGCAAGCTCTGATGGTGTTGAGCAGCGCCCGCATCAATTACCAGCTTTCGGTGCCCGGATCGCCTTTGATCGGTCCGGCAATGTCGGGAGTTACCCAGCCGCCATACAGGCCACCGGGTTGTGGCTGAACCGGCTGATCGTCAACCTGGCATCGCAACAGCCCGGGATAAAAAGCAAAATATCCCTGCAGCGCCGCATATTCCGGAAATGGATCAGGATAAGACCATGCGGCATGCGACACCTGTTGGTGACCAATAGTCAGATTCCAGTATTCCGCGATGCCTTTCCACTCACACCTTGAGGTGGCCGCCGCCAGACGCAACCAATCGGTGTTGACGTGTTCCGGTGGCAGGTAAAACACCGGTGCCCCGGCAGTTTCCAGAACCCGCAGTGCCTGATTCGAATCAGCGACACAGTGCCCCTCAAAGCAAACGGTTATCCTGCGAGCATCCGGTTCAATCCCGGGCGGACGTGGATAGTCCCAGACCGATTCCTGGTCCGGGCCAGGAGCCTGGGCGAAGTCAGGCCGTCGCGAACCATCATATTGCCAGTGTCTGCGGGCTGCGATCGCCCAAGCGGGAATATCAGGCATCGCCAGCGAACCTCATCCAATGCTTGATAAACAGCATGAATTTTATTTCATCGTAATCAGATCGGCCATTTTCAAGCACAAAAGCATCCTGAACCCCAAGAACCTGCTGATCAGCCGAAAGTATCCAAAAATAAGGATAGCCCTGCGGCGGTGGCAACTGAGCAAAGAAATCGTCGTTGTTCTGTTGCTCACCGTAATAAACTTTTACCGTAACGAATGCTTCCTGCAGCGCCTGATTAACCCGGGCATTTTTATTTAGAAAATCATGTAAAACGTAACACCATCGACACCAGTCACCGCCGGCAATTATCAGAATATGCTGGTTACTCCGCCGGGCCTGCTCACTGGCCTGATCCAAAAGCTCGAATGGATCGGCTGAGGCTGAGTAGCCCAGGTCACCGTAGTGTGCACAGCCGCTTAAGGCAACGATCAATACCGCGATTGTAGAGTGTCTGAACCAATGTTTATTCTGCCGACAACTTCTTTGTTGCTCGCAATTCATGTTCATATTTCAATTCACCCGCGTTAACTCTCACATCCAGCCGATTGCCTTCCGGTGGCAGCTGGCAGGTGGAATGCTCGGTGAACGCGCAAGGCGGATTGTAGGCCTTGTTAAAGTCGATCACGGTCGTTCCGTCCAGACCAGGATAATCAGCATACAGGGTGCGTCCCGCACCATAGGTTTCCTTGGCGCTGGTGCGGTCGGCGATGACAAAAAACAATTGCTCACTGCCCTCTTCCACCAGACCTTCCACCCGAAACTCACGGCCCTCATGCGCAAACACCAGTGCACCGGGATTGGGGGTGGCAATCACCTGACCGAGCACATTAGCCACCTCCATGGTAGTACCGGGCGGATGCGGCTCATAACGGGCGACTTTACGCCATTTTGGATTGGGCGGGAAATACTTCAGACCGCGAAATCTGGTGCGGACCGGTGATTGGCTGTCCTTGGCCCGAATGGCCAGTTGCTCACGCTTGATCACGTAGAAACTGATCGTTCCCAGCGTGACCATGGTTGGCTCGCCCTGATGATCGGCAACCAGTTGCGCCAGGGGCTGCTGTTTGCCATTAATCAGGATACCGATGCCATCCGCGGGCAAAAAAGCCACCTTATCATCGCGCACCGAAACAGTGCCCCAGTAATCAGGTCCACCGGGTATCTGGATATCCACATCATCACCGCTGCCGATTTCGCTGGAACCATCCGGTAACCAGGCAAACGCCACCAGCGACAACCAGCCATCCGGGCGCGTCAAACGCTGCTGACGGGTGTATTGCCAGTCTTTGATTTCCTGCTGCCATAGCTTCTGCTGCTGGGCCGTCATCCGGCTGTCAGCGGCGTTGGCTGACCCGGCCAGGCAGGCCAGAGCGAATAAACACAATCCCCAGCCCATTACAATGCGATTATTACGCGCGTCCATACACATCCTCAAATCGTTCGATATCGTCTTCGCCAAAATAATCACCTGTTTGAACTTCAATCAGATGCAGATCATCAGTGCCCGGATTTTCCAGGCGGTGCAGCGTTGCGACTGGAATCCAGGTCGATTCGTTGCGTTCCAGTATGCTCTCCTCATCACCAACCCGCACCTTGGCGGTACCGCGAATGACGGTCCAGTGCTCGCTGCGCTGATGATGCAGTTGCAGCGACAGCACCTGCCCCGGCTTAACCACCAGCCGCTTGACCTTGCAGTCATCAGCATCTTCGAGCACGGTATAACTGCCCCAGGGCCGGTGTACCGTGCGATGAAAAGTGGCCGCTTCGTGATCCGCATTGGTCAGCCGCTGCACCACCTGCTTAACTTCCTGGGCGCGCCGGCGGTCTGCCACCAGCACGGCATCGCCGGTATCGACGATGACCAGATCATCCACGCCGACCGCGGCCACCAGCCGATCTTCGGACTGCACAAAGCAGTTCCGGCTATCCACCATGACCGCCTGCCCGCGAATGCGATTGCCCAGTTCGTCCTGAGCATACAGTTCGCTGATCGCTTTCCAGGAACCAATATCACTCCAGCCAAAATCACCTTCCACCACCGCCACATTATCGGCCTGTTCCATCACCGCATAGTCAATGGAAATTGACGGCAGCTGGGAAAATGACTGCAGCGGTAACTCCAGCGGCTGAGCGGTTTTATCCAGGCTCGCCCACAACATCAGCGCCTGTTGATATAAACCAGGCTGGTATTTTTCCAATGCCTGCAAAATGGCATCACAGCGAAAACAGAAGATACCTGCGTTCCAGCGATATTGACCACTGCTGAGATAACCTTCAGCGGTACTCAGATCAGGCTTTTCCACAAAGGCATCCACTGCAAAGCCGGACTGCAGCGGCGCACCCAGGCGGATATAGCCGTAACCGGTTTCCGGTTCGGTGGGGTACACACCGAAAGTTACCAGTTGACCATCAGCGGCCAGTTGTCTGGCGTTGCCGACCGCGGCTAAAAAACCCTGCTGGTCGCGCACCAGATGATCGGCCGGCATCACCAGCAACTGTGCCTGCGGACCAAAACGGTCCTGGATGCGCAATGCCGCCATGGCGATCGCCGGAGCGGTATTGCGACCGCACGGTTCGAGTAGAAAATCAAACTGCTCGGCACGCTTATCCACCCCCAGATAAGTATCCCGGGTCAAAAAATAATAATCCCGCGAGGTAACGGTCAGCACCCCATCTCCCTGGCTGGCCGCCAGCGCACGGCGCAGCGTATGTTCCGCCAGTGAGTGTCCATCGGCCATCCGCATAAACGGCTTGGGGTGCGCCTTGCGTGATACCGGCCATAAACGGGTGCCGGCACCACCGGACATGATCACCGGCACTAACATCGCTGCTGATCCGGCGGCGTCGCATACAGACTGCGCAGGCATTGCCGCAGCGCTGGCCAGCCTGCTGGCCGGCAGTTAAAGTGCTGATAAAACCTGTTGCTGTTTAACATCGAATACATGGGCCTTGGGGCTGGTCGTGGATATTCCGCAGTGCCGCATGGCGCTACTCTGCTGGCAAGATTGGGATCATAGGGCAACATATCCAGTTGCCCTAGTTCCTGCTCGATCCGGCAGGCAAAATCATACCAGCTGCCTTGATCGGCTCCCGCCAGATGATAAAGCCCGGTGTTTAACCCATCCTGAACGGGCCAGAGCTGCTGAATGGCAGCCCAACTGCAGGTGGCAACATCCCGGCTCCAGGTAGGACAACCGTACTGGTCATCCACGACTTTCAGCGTTTCACCCGCTATCAGCTTCTCCGCTATGCTGGCCACGAAGTTGCGGGTTGGCCCGCCATACACCCAGCTGGTGCGCAGGATCAAAGCTGCCGCGGTTCGCTCCAGAATAGCCTGCTCACCGGCCAGTTTGCCGTGCCCGTAAGTACTGCCGGGGTCGGTATGGTCGGTTTCCTGATAAGCCCGCGGCTGATCACCGGCGAACACATAATCCGTCGAGTAATGCAGCAGCAGGACCTGCCGGGATTCCGCATAGGCTGCCAGCCAGCCCGGTAATTCAGCATTCAGCGCGTGAGCGGCTGCAACCTGCCGCTGCGCGCCGTCCACATCCGTCCAGGCGGCGGCGTTGATAATGATCTGCGGTTGCACACCGCGCAGCAACTGCTGCACTTCGGCGGGGCCGGATAAATCGATCGCGTGCAGGAATGGCTGTTCGGCAACACAGTTTCTGGCTACCTGATGCAGTTCAAAGTCAGCAGGCGCGGTCGCGCATAGTGCGCTGCCGATTTGTCCGGTGGCGCCGGTTATCAGGACCCTGGGCAAATTACAGCTCCGGTAGACGGTCTGCATCAATCGCCGAGAGACGGGGCGCGGCGGCATCCTTGGCGGATAAACCGGCCGGTGGCAACGTCCACTGCACCCCGATGTCAGGGTCATTACAGGCCACCACGGCATCGTAGTCGGCACAATATTTTCGGGTACAGAAATAAGCGAACACGGCGTGCGCGGAGAGGACCTGAAAACCGTGCGCGAAACCTTCCGGAATCCACAGCTGTCGATGATTTTCGCCACTCAATTCCAGCCCTGCCCATTGTCCGAAAGTGGCTGAACCACGGCGGATATCCACCGCCACGTCAAACACCGTGCCGCTGACCACCATCACCAGCTTGCCTTGCGGCTCAGGGTATTGATAGTGCAGTCCGCGCAGTACGCCATATTCGGAATAAGAAAGATTGGCCTGGGTAAAATCAGCCTGGATGCCCTGCGTCTGATAACGCTCAGCCTGCCAGCTTTCCATAAACCAGCCACGCGCATCACCGTACACGTCCGGTTCGATCAGCAGCACATCCGACAGCCGTGTAGGGGTGACTTTCATCGCTGCGCGGTTACCATTCCGGCGGGCTTTCCGCCACCGCATGCAGGTATTGTCCATAGCCACTGGAAATCAATGGCTCCGCCAGCTGTAATAACTGCTGACGATCGATCCAGCCCTGCCGAAAGGCAATTTCTTCCGGGCAGGACACCCGCAGGCCCTGCCTGGCTTCGATGGTTTCAATAAAACTGGCGGCCTGCTGCAATGAATCATGCGTGCCGGTATCCAGCCAGGCGTAACCACGTCCCATGCGTTCCACTTTCAGCTGGTTTTTTTCCAGATAAATCCGGTTCAGGTCGGTAATTTCCAGTTCGCCGCGTTTGGATGGCTTCAGACTGGCTGCATATTCGGGTGCTTTTTCATCATAAAAATACAGGCCGGTAACGGCATAATTGGATTTCGGCTGCGCCGGTTTTTCCTCGATACTCAGCACCTCGCCGGCAGGGCCGGTTTCCACCACGCCGTAGCGGCTGGGGTCGCTGACCCGGTAGCCAAACACAGTAGCGCCGCGTGGCCGGGCGCTGGCGGCGGACATCAGCTGCGCAATGCCACTGCCGTGGAAAATATTATCCCCCAGAATCAGGCAACTGGGCCGGCCACCGAGAAACTCACGCGCCAGCAGCAGCGCCTGCGCCAGACCTTCCGGCCGCGCCTGAATGGCGTAACTGATTTTCAAACCCCAGTGAGTACCATCTTCCAGCAGGTCCTGAAACAGATGCTGCTCATGCGGGGTGGTGATGACTATGATTTCACGCATACCGGCCTGCATCAGGGTGCTGAGCGGATAATAGATCATCGGTTTGTCATACACCGGCAGTAACTGCTTGCTGATGACTTTGGTCAGCGGGTACAGGCGCGTGCCACTGCCGCCCGCCAGAATAATACCGCGGCGGTCAATATGCTCCGGCTGCGCGGCCACCATGCTCATGCCACGGCTCCGACAGGCAATCCCAGGCGCTGGCCCTGATAAGCAGCACGGGCGGCCCTGACCCAGGCCTGATTATGCCGGTACCAGTTCACCGTGGCGCGTAATCCTTGGGTAAAATCGACCTGTGGCCGCCAACCCAGCTCGGTCTGAATCCGTGCTGCATTGATGGCGTAGCGCTGATCATGGCCGGGACGATCAGTAACAAATTCAATCAAACGCTGATGCGGCGCGGCGGCCGGCAGTAAGTCATCGAGTTGCGCGCAAATGCTTTCCACCACACTCAGATTAGCCTGTTCATTATTCCCGCCGATGTTATACACCCGCCCCACCTGACCCGCTTCCAGCACCCGCCATAACGCCCGGACATGGTCTGACACGTGCAGCCAGTCGCGAACCTGCTGACCATCACCGTAAACCGGCAGACTGGCTCCGGCCAGGGCTTTAAGGGTGATCAGGGGAATCAGTTTTTCCGGGTATTGATGGCTGCCATAATTGTTGGAGCAGTTGCTGGTCAATACCGGCAGACCATAAGTGTGGTGCCAGGCCCGGACCAGATGGTCGGCGGCGGCTTTACTGGCTGCGTACGGTGAATTGGGCTGATACTGGGAGTCTTCCGAGAATGCCCCTTGCGGACCAAGACTACCGTAGACCTCATCGGTGGAAATATGCAGAAACCGAAATCGAGCCTGTGCCTCTGCTGGCAAAGCCCGCCAATAATGATTGGCCTGCTGTAATAAATTCAAGGTACCCTGCACATTGGTCTGCAGAAATATATCCGGCGCCTCAATAGAGCGGTCCACATGGCTTTCCGCGGCAAAATGTATCAGCGCGCCTGGTCGACTTTCGACCAGCAGTTTTTCCACCAATGCCGAGTCTTGAATATTGCCTTGGATCAGACCATAGCGGGATGGATCAATATCTTCCAGTGTCAATGGGCAGGCTGCATAAGTCTGGGCGTCAAGATTGACAATACGCAGATCGGTATCGCGCGCCAGACTGTCACGGATAAAATGACTGCCGATAAAGCCGGAACCACCGGTGACTAACCACGTTTTACGCGACATAAGTGATATTTATCCCGTTCGGTCGGACTAACTGGCCGTCCGGCCGATGATGAACCCAGAATGCCCGCCTAAAATGGAATGTCGTCATCCACAAAATCATCCGCGCTGTCCGCCGCCGGGCTGGATTGGGGCTGACTTTGTCCGCCGCTGCTGCGGCTGCCGCCGCCACTCCCGCTACTTTGCCCGCCGTAGCCGCCGGAATCATCATCCAGCGCGGCACTGCCACCTGCTTTGCCACCCAGCATCTGCATCTCGCTGGCAACAATTTCAGTGGTGTAGCGGTCCTGACCGGATTGATCCTGCCATTTACGGGTCTGCAGCTTGCCTTCGATATACACCTGCCGGCCTTTTTGCAGATATTCACCTGCGATTTCACCCAACCGGCCCCATAGCACCACCCGGTGCCATTCGGTACGCTCCTGGTTTTCACCGGTATTCTTGTCCCGCCAGGACTCCGAAGTAGCCAGTGTGAGAGTGGTCACTGCCGTATTGGATTGGGTATAGCGTGTTTCCGGGTCTTTGCCCAGATTACCCACCAGGATAACTTTATTAATGCCGCGTGCCATGAGTGTGCCTTTGGTTCATAGAAGACAGCAAGTCTACCATAGCCCAACAGCTTTTCAGCTGTCCTGAGCTGTCAGAAAAACCGGCCCTTTGCTGTCGGAATCCAGCCCTCGTTACCGCTAGCAGTCGGCTCCCAGCAGCGTGTTTTGTTTGCTTGAATCATCCGATTGATTCTGACCGCAATGACTTTGATGCCTGCTGATGACTGGAATCGACTGTCTCCCATGATTGTATCGGGATAGCTTGAATAGCTTGCCGGTAAAAACCTTATTATGATATTATTTTAATATCAAAAACAATAAGGAGTCATTCATGATCCGTGAAATACAACGTAGCCCGGCTTCCGGGCTGGTGATGATCTTTGTGCTGCTGGCTGCGGAAATCGCCTGTATCTATTGGTTCATCCGTTCCATCGACCAGATGGACGAAATGCAAAGCATGCTGGCGGCGCTGCTGTTTGTGGTGCTGGCGGTCTGCTGGCGCGGCTTGTTTATGGTGCAGCCCAACGAAGCCAAAGTATTACAGCTATTCGGCGCTTACCGGGGTACCGCGCACGATTCCGGGCTACGCTATACCAATCCGTTTTACACCCGCCGGGCAGTGTCGGTGCGCATCCGCAACTTTGAAAGCGGGACCCTGAAAGTGAATGACAGCTCGGGCAGTCCGATCGAGATTGCCGCGGTGGTCGTATGGAAAGTAGTGGATACCGCCGAGGCGGTATTCGAAGTAGACAATTTCGAGCAGTTTGTCAGCATCCAGAGCGAAGCGGCGCTGCGTAATCTGGCTTCCAGCTATCCTTATGACACCGACGATGACGATGTGCCTTCACTGCGCTCACATACCCAGGCGATGTCTGATTCACTGCGTGGTGAAATCCAGGACCGGCTGGATAAAGCAGGCGTAGAAGTTATTGAGGCGCGTATCAGCCATCTGGCCTATGCATCTGAAATAGCCCAGGCAATGCTGCGCCGACAACAGGCAGGCGCTATCATTGCGGCGCGTGCCCGCATTGTTGAAGGCGCTGTCGGCATGGTGGAAATGGCCCTGGAAGAGTTAAGCCGAAAAAACCTGGTCAATCTGGATGAAGAACGCAAAGCAGCGATGGTCAGCAACCTGCTGGTGGTATTGTGCAGCGAAGAGCATACCCAGCCGGTGGTTAATACCGGCAGCCTGTATTAAACAGGCCGGCTATGCACCGATAACCGCCCGCCGGCTTGAATGGCGGGCGGCCCGAGTTGACCTACCAGATCCATCATGACTGACAAAAAATCATTTGCGCTGCGGCTCAATCCCCGCCACTTTGACGCCCTGCAAAAGTGGGCTGACGACGAGTTACGCAGCGTCAATGCGCAAATCGAATACCTTCTGCGCGAAGCATTACGCCAGTCCGGCCGACTGAAACGCGAGGATGACGGAGAATAATCGACCCAGCGTTGCCTGAAACCGTTCCGTCACCATATATAGCGGCGAATACCTGCGCCGGGGCCACTGACCCGCCGGCTGCAACACTGCCCCTGCTGAACGCTGTTGAGCCGGCTGATGCAGAGCTTGTCTGAATCGCCTTATAATGGATGAATGTCTATGCCTTCAAATAATGTTGCAGTACTGCGTGCCAAACGACCTTCCAAAGATCATTTGCTGATTGAAAATGACCTGCAGGCCGTCGATTCTCTGATCCGCCGTTCACTGCACAGTGATGTGGTGCTGATCAATCAGGTGGCGGAATACATCATCCACAGCGGCGGCAAGCGCTTGCGGCCGTTATTACATCTACTGGCCGCGCGGGCCTGCGGTTATAACGGCGAGCAGCATATCCGGATTGCCGCGATTATCGAATTCATTCATACCGCCACCCTACTGCATGATGATGTGGTCGATGAATCCGACCGCCGCCGTGGTAAAAGCGCTGCGCATACGGTATGGGGGAATGCCGCCAGTGTGCTGGTCGGCGATTTTTTATATTCACGCAGTTTTGAAATGATGGTGGAAGTCGGCAGCATGCCGGTAATGGCAATTTTATCGCGCACCACCAATATCATTTCCGAAGGCGAGGTTCAGCAATTACTGCACCTGGGTAATCCGGCGCTTGATGAAGCGCAATATCTGCAGGTGATCGAAAGTAAAACCGCGCGGTTGTTCAGCGCCGCCTGCGAACTGGGTGCGGTGATATCCGGTGGTGATCTCGCCCTGCGTGACGCCATGGCACGGTTTGGCGGACTGCTGGGCAGCGCATTCCAGATTATGGACGATGTGCTTGATTACACCGCCGATGAAGAGCAGCTGGGCAAATCGCTGGGTGACGATCTGGCCGAAGGCAAAGCCACACTGCCGCTGATCTATGCTCGCATGGCAGCCACCCCGGAACAGCGTGAACGCCTGGATGACATCATTCAGAACGGCAAGCGCGAATCATTAACCGAAGTGCATGCGCTGCTGCTAAGCACCGGCGCAGCTCATAAAGCCCAGCGCAAAGCCGAGCAGTTAATCAAGCAGGCGGAAAAAGCATTATTGGCGCTGCCGGATAATCCTTATCGCAAGGAACTGCTGGACAAATGCCAGTTCGTGGTCCAGCGCAACAATTAATACCACTTAAGGAACCTCTGATTTAATCTGACACGGTCGCGAGCGAGTCCTGTTTTGTCAACGACAGCATAGCTGGTTATGTCGGGCGGACAGATTGGCCATTGTCTATGGGCTGCAATGCGCCAAACAAGGCCGCTCCCACAAGGGTTACGCCCGAAATGCTCCAATCCTGCGTTGCATTGCTTGGCAATAGACCGGCTATTGCCCTGCGCAACGACGCCTTGTCTTGGAGCATTTCGGTCCCCCAGGTAAATGATATGGCGCGGCCATGGCAGATTAAATCAGAGGTTCCTTGAGTTTACTGACCCGCACCACATTTGCATTTGCTGTTATTATCGGCCGCAGTAGGGAGTGGCTACGCCTGATGCTGAGCAATGATTGCCAGGCACAACAGTGTGATAGCACAACTATCCGCACAAACCGTTGTGCGGATTTGCGCCAAGGGATTGCTACCATGAAGCTGATGTATGCCCAAACAAATCAAACCGGTTCCCGCTGAACATCAACCCGCGCAGAGCGACTGGCCGCTGATAAGAAAATTTCGCTATGTCCAGCGACTGGAGAACCAGGAAATTGATGCACTGGTACAGCTGCATCAGCAAACGAAAACCATCCCCAAACGCAAAGTCATACTCAATCAGGGCGATGCCAACAAGCAATGCCTGATCATTACCGACGGCTGGGCTTACCGGTTTAGCAAATTACGCAATGGCAACCGTCAGGTTATCAATTACTATGTGCCGGGCGACATCATCAGCCCATTTGCCTTATTTATGCCCAAGGCCAACTACTCGGTCGCCAGCATTACCGACTTGCAAGTGGCTGTTTTTAAACCTGATCACCTGATTCAGTTATTTGCCACCCACCCCAGGCTGGGTCTGCTGTACGGCTGGATGCTGGGCCGCAACGATGCCCTTGTCGCCGAACAGGTTATCCGTATAGGCCGGCGCTCCGCTTATAAACGCACCGCACATTTATTGCTGGAACTGTACTATCGGTTAAAAATTGTCGGCCTGTACAACGACACCAGCTTTAGCACGCCACTCACGCAGGATTTGCTGGCCGATACCCTGGGATTAAGCATCGTGCATATGAATAGAACGCTGCGTAAATTACAGGCGGATGGAATGATCAGCGGACGGTTAAACGAAATCACTTTACTGGATATTGATGAACTGATGCGGATAACCGAATCCCAACCACGCTACCTGGAACAAACGCAGCAAATCTCACCAGTGGTCAGTCAACAAAAATAAAGCCCGCCTGAGCTCGGCTAATCAATAGCCACCCGCATAAACGCTTCTGCAAGCAAGTTAATTTCATGTTAACAGCTGAATTAACATAGGTAATAACGCTTTTTCCCATAACCCGTTACAGTAATTACCTGTCAGCTAACCGCTGACTGTCCAAGCAATCTCTAATTTAATCTTTAACTCATTCAAACAGGAGTAAGTCATGAGCTATACAAAGCGCAGCAAGATTTTAATTTCCACACTTGGTGCAAGTATTTTACTGGCAGGCGTATCGGTACATGCCAATGACTCTCATCAGAGTGAAAAACCGCAAGCTCAGAAATCCGAGCAGCACAGCAGCCGCACAAGTGATCACAGCCACAATGCCGTCGCTACCAAAACCAGCAATCATCGCCAGGCCAGAACCACTTTCGGTTCCGCTAATCTGGCTTATCACATGAATGCCAAGCAGATTATCGGCATGGATGTAGTCAATGGCAGCGGCGAAGAGCTCGGCACCATCGATGATCTGGTAATGACCAACAATGATGAAGTCGTCTACGCGATTGTATCGGTTGGTGGCTTTCTGGGTATTGGCGATAAGTTGGTGGCTGTACGTTTTGACAGCCTGCACTTCAACCAGACCGAAGAGCAGTTGCTGCTTAATGTTACTCAACAGCAGTTAGAACAGGCGCCAGAATTCAAATTCCAGAACAGCTGATAACGAGCAGTTTTTTTCAGTTGCATAAAACAGTTATGACAATATGCCTGTTAAAGCAGGCTTTAATCACTAATCAGGAGATTTACTCATGAACAGCGACAAAATCAAAGGCCAATGGAAACAGCTTAAAGGCAAAGCTCAACAGCAATGGGGCAAGCTGACCAACGACGATCTGGATGTTATTGAAGGCAACCGGGAAGAACTGGTTGGCAAAATCCAGGAACGTTACGGCATAGCCCGGGATAAAGCCGAACAGCAGGTGGAAGAGTTTACCAAAAATAACTAAGTCTTAATCTCTACAGAAGTATACCGGCTCGCTCCGCGGGCCGGTTTTTTTATTACTGAATATTTTACAACTTGTTAAAACATTAAAATTAATCATTTTTAAGCTTAATAGTTAACCTATTTAATAACTTTTTTGCCGTGAGTTGGTTAGGATACCGCCGTGGTCTTATTGGGGAAAGGCCAACCCACTACTACGACAGGAGCATTGTTTTGCATCGAGATTATCTTGAAACCAACTGGTCGGAGCTTAAAGTTAAAGCTCAACGGAGGTGGGATAAGTTGACCGATAAAGACTTCGCTATTATCGCAGGCAACCGGGAACAACTCGTCGCCAATATTCAGCGGCGGTACGTAATTAAATGGGAAGCCGCCGAAGGACAGGTTGATAGTTTTAGCTGGTAACTGTCGCCGTTCATGCCCTTCGGCTTTGCCGGCCCGTGATTACGGGCCGGCTTTTTTATCGGCCAGTTGCCTGAAAACCTCACCACGCTCCTCAAAATTCCTGAACTGACTGAAACTGGCTGCGCCGGGCGATAACAGCACGACGTCATCAGCTTGCGCCAGACAGCGGGCTTTTTCAATTGCTGCCGGCAGATCGTCAGCCGGTTCCAGCGTACAGCCGGACACACCCAGTTCAGCATACATAGCTGATAAGCCTTGCAATAATGCACCGCCATTGTCGGGCAGACCCAGCACCGCCTTCAGTTGCAGCCCCTGCTGTGCTGACAACTGCTGACGAATCAAATCGACCACCGGAGCCCATTCCAGGCCACGATCAAAGCCACCGGCGATTAATATCACCGGACGATCCAGAAAAGCCTCTAAAGCCTTGACTGTTGCCATCGGTGTAGTGGCGATGCTGTCGTTCACATAATCGACGCCATTGCTTTGACTGACCATTTCCAAACGGTGAGGTAACGGCTGAAAGGTCTTTAAAGCCAGCAGTGCAACAGCCTGCTGGATACCGAAATATTCGGCCACCGTTAAAGCGGCACAGGCATTGACGTGATTGTGCCGACCCCGGACCGGAATCTCAGCGGCACTCAGCATGGCCTGCCCGGCATACGCCAGGCCATCACCAGTAGCCTGCCAGCCGGTTGTGCGGTTATAAACGGTTAGGCAGGATCTGGCTGGCAGGCGGCCGGCCCATTCGGGATGCTGCCGCAGTTGCCCCAACAGCTCCTGCTCTACCAGCGCCTGGCTGGCCAGGCTTAACAAACGCAACTTGTCGGCGAAATATTGCCGTGCGCCGCCGTGCCAATCCAGATGCTCCGGAAACAGACTGACCAATATCGCCAGTTCCGGTGCGCCGTGCAAATCCGCCACCTGAAAACTGGACAGTTCCAATACCCAGATATCCGCCTGCACATCCAGCCGCGCAATCAACGGCACCCCGATATTACCCGCCAACTCCACCTGCCAGCCGGCCTGACGCAGTAGATGCGCGGTCAATGCGGCAGTGGTGCTTTTGCCTTTGGTGCCGGTGATGGCCACCACCCGTGCAGTTGGATTGACGGCAAACCACAAATTGGTCCCGGAAGTCACTTTGACACCCGCCTTGACCGCCGCCTGAATGGCGGGGTGATACAAACTGATACCAGGCGATTTAATCAACACTTCATAGCTGCTGAGCCGGGCAGCGGAAAACGCCCCGATCTGCAACGGCATCGGGCAACTGAGTCCAGCCGTGAGTGGTTGCTCACACAGCACCGTCACTTGAGCCTGCGGCACCCGTTCGAGTAACACTTGAGATACTGCCTGGCCTTCCTTGCCGTAACCCAGCACCGCAACCCGGCGACCAGCCAGCTCATGCAGTTGCATAGATATCCCGGAATGGCAACGGCAACTTTGCCACCACCGCCTGATCAGCCGCCAAAAATGCCGACATGGCCGGAAGGCCGCCAGCGGCCAGCCGGGTGCGCAGTTCAGTGATTACCGCACAGTGCTGCCATTCTGGCTGACCAGCCAGATACTGCATGGCGGCACGGGCCTCAGCGATACTGCCGACGCATTCAAATGGTTTGTTGCCCAAACCACATAGATCAGCGAAAGCATTACTCTGATCAGCGGCATCCAGCAGGTTAGCGCTAAAAATACTCTGCAAGGCAGGCCTGTCCAGAAACGGCGCCAGGGCCAGGAAGACAAACTGGCATTTGGGACAGTGGCCGCACCAGCGCCCGGCGCTGCGCGCTCCATCCAGATGAAACTGCCGATTGCAGCTGGAAAACAACGCATGATAATGAGGGTAGTGGGCGAACCGCTGGCAGATGGCTAATTCACTGAGCGGGCGCAGCACTGAAAAACACCTCAGATCGCTGGAAATGTAAGCCCCGATATAAGTCTGCAATGCCTGCTCAAAAGCACTTGATTTGCTGAACTGGTGATTGACGGCAAAGCCCTGCGGGCCGATTCTGGTTGGCTCGTCGGCGGACGCTTCGTTGGCGAACACAATCCAGCGAAAATCATACAAAATGGCCGCCACGATCAGCACACAGGCATTCACTGCGGTAATCGGCACATGCCCGTTCCAGGCGCCCTGCCCGTTCAGTTCCAGTAAAACCGGTGAGATTCGCCGCTCAATGGGCAACCACGGCAGACCGGTATGCCCGGCTAGGGTGCTGATCAGGGCGGCGGGACGCACCGCGGTAACCGTTATATCCAGCTCCTGCTGGCGCACCATTTCCAGCGCCACCAGCGAATCTTTGCCCCCACCCAGCGGCACCAGGCAACGCTCACGCAAAGTGGTAAGCGGGACTTGCCCGGCAGTTGCGGCCGTGCGGGTATTGCGGCGCATACCAGCAATGCAGTCGGTCAGTTCCAATTGATTGGTGAACGCAAATTCCGCCAGACCATGCCTGTACAGATCACACAAAAAATCGAGTTGCCGGTCATCTGGCCGTTGCCGGTTAAAACGCCAGCCGGGCGGACAGGCCGCTTTCCAGTAGCTGACCCCCGCCACCCAATGCAGCAGCTGCAAAGCCGCCTGCAAAGCCGCCTGGTTAATGCCGTCCAGGGCAACCGGCTGAGGAAACCGCAGGGTCTCGGTAAACTCGATATCCGGTTCCAACCGGTAATGCAGATAGACGGTTGCCGTAGCCGGTTCCCAGTCGTAACCGGCGAATACAAATTCCTGATAAGCGCTCGGCTCAAATTGCCTGGCTGTCTGAGCTGACATCAGTCGAGCACTGTTTCGCCGGCTGGCGCGCGCAGATTATAATGACTGCTCATCACCCGTCCATAGGCGCCGGCATTGGCAACCAGCAGAATATCGCCTTCCTGACAATCCGGCAGCATCCGGTCCAGCCCGAGTATATCGGCGGTCTCACAGATCGGGCCGACCACATTGACCATGCGCTGGTCTGTATCATCCAGCCGGGTGAGATTGATGATGTCGTGATAAGCGCCATACAGGGCCGGACGTATCAGTGAGTTCATGCCACTGCTGACGCCCACATAACGCACCTCGCCCTTGCCTTTGGTCTGGGTAACACGGACCAGCAACACGCCTGCTTCGGAGACCAGAAAGCGTCCCGGCTCCAGCCAGAAGCGGGGCATGCGCGGCGCGGCCTGCTTGACTTCAGCCAGTAAACGATCCAGCTCGGCCAGCTCCAGCTCACCATCGCCGGGTTTGGTCGGCACACTCAGACCACCTCCCAGATCAATCACCCGGACATCTGGAAAGTCCTCCAGCATTGCAGTTAACAACTCAGCGCTGCGCCGCCAGTTATCCGGCACGCTCAGGCCTGAACCGATATGGACATGCAGACCGGTGATGGTTACCCCCAGCTGTTCACACCAGGCTCTGGCCTGCGCCAATTCGGTTATGGGTATACCGAACTTGGAATGCGTCCCGGCGGTTTTGACCTTCTGATGATGGCCATGCCCCTGACCTGGATCGACGCGTATGAACACCTGCTGCCCACGCAGCAGTTCAGGCCAGTGCTGTAACGGAAACAGATTATCCAGGGTTACCGTGAGTCCGGCATTGAGCGCCTGCTGATACTCAGCCACCGGCGCGAAGTTGGGCGTGAATAAAATCTCCCGCGGCAACAGCTCAGGGATATGCGCTTGCAGATGTTCAACTTCCGCCATCGACACACAATCAAAGCCGATACCCAGCTCGTGCAGACTGCTAAGCACCGCCGGATGATGATTGGCTTTCATCGCATACAACACCCGGTCAATGCTGTTCAGATTCAATAATCGCATGGCCTGCGAGCGAATCGTCGGCAAATGGTAGACATAAGCGGCTTCCTGCTGTTGCGCCAGCTGCAATAATTGCTCGCGTTCCCGCCGGTACCAGGAGGGTATGGGCTCGGGCAGATTGTCCGCATGTCTCTGTAGCGCTTCCCAACTGGGTCCGAACACAGATTCTTCCGGAATCCTCGCCTGCTTCGGAATCAGTGTCTCATGTAGCTGCCGGACCAGCGTGTCGGCATGCTCACGTGGCACCACCACGCTCAGATTCAAGTCGTTGGCGGCCTGGCTTAGCAGATAGATCCGGCGTTCTTCAAACGCTTCCAGGGCCGGTCCCAGGCGATGCAGGATGGTGCGAATACCGCGTCCGACCAGCGTAACCGCGGCACAATCCAGGGTAATACTGACCCGGCAGATACGTGTCAGATCCTGCTCCAGACTGGCCAGCATCTCCGCTGAGGCCAATTGTGCGGCGGGGTCCAGGGTAACGGTGACATTGCTTTCCGAGGTGGCGATCAAATCCACCGACAGACCATGACGCTCGAAACTGGCAAAGGCCTGGGCCAGAAAGCCTACCTGCTGCCACATGCCCAGCGTTTCCATACTGATCAGGGTGATTCCGTAGGAACACACGATGGCTTTAACCTGGGCGCCAAAATCACGCGCCTGATCGGAAACCTGGCTGCCTTCCACCTCCGGTTGCCGGCTGGAATACACCTGCAATGGGATATGTGCGTCACGCAGTGGTTTCAAACAGCGCGGATGCAGCACCTGGCCACCTGCTGACGCCAGTTCCTGCGCTTCCAGATAACTGAGGTGACGCAACAGGCGCGCGCTCGGCAACTGGCGCGGATTGGCGCTGAATAAACCCGGCACATCAGTCCAGATTTCCACCCGGCGAGCCTGCAGCAGGACCGCCAGATAACTGGCACTGGTATCCGAACCACCCCGGCCCAGCACGACCACTTGATCATCGCCGTCACTGGCAATAAAGCCCGGTGCAATAACGCCAAGCCCGGAGCGGGACCATTGAGTTTGCAACCGTGCGTCAGCAGTGGGTTGATAATGCGCGTTCAGATAATGCTTTGCCGCGCCGTCGGCCGGACATGCAGACGGAATGCGGATTGCCGTGCACGCATCGCGCCAGACTATATCCAGCCCCCAGTGTGACAACAGTTGCTGTCCAAACAGCGTACTCAGCAATTCTCCCTGGGCCAGCAACCGTGCCTGCCAGCCGGCTGGCACCGCCGGGCCGCCTTCTGGCTTATTAAGTAAACCTTTCAGCACGGCAAACTGCCGTTGCAGAGCGGTCGACGGAGTATCGATAGCGGCTTCCGCCAGCAACTGCAGATGGCGTGCAATGATATCGTCACATAAGGCCTGCCGGATAGCCTGGCTATCGGCCCGGCAATCAACTTGGTCGACGCTCGCCAGTTGCTGCAGCTGATTGGTCACTCCGGCCAGCGCCGAACACACCAGCACCGGGCGCTCATCCTGCTGCAGGCAATAGCGGACCCGCTCGGCAATAGTTTGCCAGCCGGCCAGGGTAGCCACACTGGTGCCGCCAAATTTCAGTATTACCCAATCCGTCATTGCCATTTCAATCACTTCAATTCATGCAGGATTTTGTACCCGCTGCGGCCCGAACGCCACCCGGCATCAGGCACCTTCCGCGCGCTCATCCAGCGTTGCCAGTACCAGGGTGACTTCGACCCTGTCGTCGGCGCGATTATGCACGCTGACCGCGCCATCGTGCAGAGTAACGATTTCACGCACGATTGCCAGCCCAAGACCGGTGCTTTTACGCTTTACGCCCGGCCGCGGCAGTGAATAAAAACGCTCAAACACCCGATGCAGAGCATAGTCGGGGATCGGATCGCCCTGATTACTGATGCTGATCACGGTCTGCTCCGCAGCCTCCAGAGCAACCCTGATTTCGCCCTGCCGCGGACAAAACTGAATGGCGTTATCCAGGACGTTATTAAGCGCGATCTCAAGCAGAAAGGGATCACCCATCACCAGCACCGGCCGGGCCGGTATTTCCAACAGCCATGCACATTGCTGACCCGCCGGGCTGAGCGCCAGACGACGCTGCAGACGACCCAGCAAAGCACTGATATTGACCACTTCCGGAGCATGCAGGCGTTCTTGCTTTTCCAGCTTCGCTAGTTCCAGTAACTTATCAATTAAATTCTGTAATTGTCTGATTTCAAAATTTATATTATCAATAAACCGATCTCTTTGCTGCTCCGCCATATGCGGCTCGCTCAATAGCTCGGCAGCACCCCGGATCGCCGCGATAGGGCTTTTCATTTCATGCGTAATGCTGTGGATATAGCGCTCCACATAGTTGGCCGCACGTAATTCGGTGCGCATTTCCGCCATCGCCTCGGCCAGATAACTGAGTTCCTTTTCCGCCAGTCTGGGCGGCTCCACCCGGGCACCGTCGCGCACCCGCCGGGCATAGTCAGTCAGTCTGCGGATGGAATGGGTCAGCCACCAGGACAGCAGCACTCCCAGCAGAAGCGCGGCCAACATCAGCAGCAACCCCTGCACTACAATACTGCGCTGGGTGGCATTAAGCAGTGGCTGCAGGCTGGCATGCGGCTTGCCGACTGACAGCACACCTATAATTTCTCCACCTACCTTAATCGGCGCGCCCACGTAAGCTACCCGGGTACTGACCAGACCGGGAATCGACTCGGAGGTGCGCGCGCCGTACTCGCCTTCCAGGGTGCGGCTGACATCCAGCCATTGACTGTAATCCGCGCCCAGCTGATCGGCCTGGGTGTGGTACAGCACCTGTCCACGGGCATCGGTGATATACACAATCAGATCCGGCCGGGTTTTATGATAGGACCATATCTGCGCATCCAACTGGCGTTGCTGATAGCGGTTGATCGAATCAGCCAGCTCGGTTTCCTGCAGATCATCCGGCAGCCGGCTCATCAGCATCGGCGCAGCCAGTTCCGCCAGCAGGTTGGCGATATCCACCATCACCTCTTCGCTGGGCTGCAGATAGGCCGGCTTGAGTTCTTGCACCGTGCTGTTGATGTACCACCACATGGCCGCGGCAACCAATACAAAATAGCCAATGAAGATGCGTACGCTGAACCGCATTCAGGTTGTCATAACCAGCCGGCCGGACAGCCAGCTAGCTGGATTCCGGTTGCAGATAATAGCCAAAACCACGGCGGGTGCAGACCGGCTGGTGCCCGGCATGCACATTGATCAGCTTGGCGCGCAGACTGCGGATATGTGAATCGACACTGCGCTCCAGACTGGGTAGCGGGGTATCAGAAAGCTTATCCAGTAATTGCGCACGACTGAAAACCCGCTGCGGCTGACCCAGTAAAGTACGCAAGATACGGTACTCAAATGGTGTTAATTCAAGCAGTTGCCCATGATAGCTGATGGTATGCGTGACCTCATTGAGTGCAAACGCCCCGCACTGTTGCGCGGTCTCAGCCACCGCCTTATCCAGCGGCGCGATTGCCTTGCCAACCGGCGTCTGAGCACGCCGTAATACCGCCTTGACACGTGCCGCCACTTCACGCGGGCTAAACGGTTTGCTGATGTAATCATCCGCGCCGATTTCCAGTCCGATGATGCGGTCAATTTCTTCTTTGCGTGCGGTCAGAAACAAAACCGGCACCTGCCAGCGGGCGCGAATCTGCTTACAGGTCTCCAGACCGCTGGCATCAGGCAAACCGATATCCAGCAGCACCGCCGCAATGCTGTCACTGCCCAGTACCTGCAGGGCCTCACCGGCCAGTTGCACCCAGCGGGTGGCAAAGCCCTCCTGTTCGAGCACATAGGTCAGGGTATCGGCAATACCCGGCTCATCTTCAACAATTAATATGGTTTGCATTGAATCAATTATAACTGGCCATAATCCGGCTGGGCACCCGGACGTGCTGCCCTGACTGCTAGCCATCACAGCGGATAGGCAGTCACCACATAACGCAAGCTGCCGGACGCACTCAAGGCCTGAAACGGGTAGCAGGTAATCAATAGCAGCTGTCCGCTCATCCCTCCGCTGCTGTGGGCCGGTAACAGACGCTGATCACGGCTATCGACCACCCGCTTATGTACTACCCGATAGCGCTGTCGGTCGCCACTGGCAAATATCAGGCCAAATTGCGCGCCAATTGAAATATTTTCCAATTCGGCAAAATGGGTGTCATTATGCGCTCCGATCAACAGGCTATCAGCCTGTTGCCAGGCACTGACCGGTAAACTGTTGGTTGCCGCATCCAGTACCTGCAGGCCCGGCGCAAAAGCCAGTACCTGGCCGGAAGTACCCTGCAGCAGAATATGCTGTTGACCGTCCGGCCACACCAGCGCAGCCACTGGCTGACTGTCAAACCAGGGCCATGGCTTGTGCGCTTGCTGATCCTGCCGGGTCTGCTGCCAGGCCTGCTGTAATAACTGCTGTGCCATCATCGCCTTTACATCTATCCAACTGGCTTTGCCAAGCGCCAGGATTGCCAGAATCAACAATATCCGGCGCCATGTTCGCAATCGGTTAAAACCTCTGGGAGTGCGCATCGCCGGGGCCAAAGCAAGCATTGTTCAGGCTCGATGGGTTACCTGAACAACCCGCCCGGCATGACTGAATAAAAACAGCAGCAGCGCCAGACCGCCCAGCAGATACCAGCCGTACAGACCATTTCCACCCTGTGGGAAGCTCATCCCGCGCGGCATCAGGTTCGCTACTGAAGCACTGCTGACAGAGTCCGGATCGGGATTGACCGGTTGCTGCTCGACCGCCACAAAGCTGGTGTACTCACTGAGCAATTGATGCTCGAGCGCCAGCTCAACCACCTGCGCGCGAATCTGATCTGCATCGCCGCCCTGATAGCGGCCATCCATCAGCTCAGTCATTTTGGCGCGCGCCCACAGACTGGCGATGCCCTGACTGTGAGCCGGCACATTGCGCAATTGCAGTCGCTGACTCCAGGGCAGCCCGTCAAAACCTTCTAACTGCAGCCATTCCGGCCAATGCTCAAAGCGTGCTGCAATCAATAGCGGTTCACCGAAATACAAATCCGGCAGCTGCGCCGGGTAGTGTTCTGCGCTCAGGCCGGCCGGCAGTTGCATTTCAATATCCCGCAATACCGGATGGCGAAGCTGGCTGAGCAGTGCCTGCATCTGAGGTTTGACTTCACCCAGGTCACCGATCATATGCTGTGTACCGCGGCCCAGTTCCGCCGCCTTGCGCATGAAAAAACTGTTAGGCGCGTAACCAATCCCTACCGTAAACAGCCGTGCCTCACCCAGATCAGTATTGATCATACGCAGCACGCCCGCCTCATCAGCCACTGAACCATCGGTAATGAACACCACCTGACGCAACCAGCCGGAAGTCTCCGGCAAACTCAGCGCGGTGTGCAGGGCATCCGCAATGTTAGTGCCACCGCCAGCCTGAAGCTGCTCCACATACTGCACCGCCGCGCTGACGTTGGCCGCATTGCCAAAGCGTGTCTGTGGCGCCCAGCGCTGCGCGTCATCACTGAAATCAATGATGTTAAAGCGGTCCTGTGGACTTAACTGCTGCAGCGCGAAGACCACGCTGGCGCTGGCCTGGCGCATCAACTCTCCACCCATGGAGCCGGAGCGATCCAGCACAAAAATCATCTCACGCGGCAACTCACCGGCGTTGCTTTGAGGCGAGGTTTTTTGCGGTGGAATCAGCATTAACAAACCGAACTCCCCGCCGCTGTCCGGTCGACTTTCACGCAACGCCACCAGTTGTGGCTGGGTAGTAGCCAGCGGCTCCCATTCGATCACCACATCACGGTCCATCAGATCGAATTGATCGGCCAGACTGACCTGATAACGCTGATCCTGCTGAAGTACCGTAATATCATGGCTGCTGCTGCTCAGCTCAGCCAATTCCAGACCGGCGTTGAGGTCCAGTGCCAGACTGAACAGATTGATATTTTCGATCGGCAGGTCGCTGGCTGACACCACCTCGGCAGTCCAGGCTGGAGGCCGTCCGCTAGCTTGATTGATCAGCACAGCCTGTGCCTCGACGGGAACCTGCCGACCCTGGTAGCGCGGGCTTATGGTGGTCGGCAGGCGCAGGCTGAAGCGGCCGTTGTGCGGCTCCAGCACCTGCCGGTATTGCAGTGTTACCTGAATACTCTGGCCACTGCCGATATGCGCCACCCTGGTGCGGAATATATTGCCGCTCAGTTGCTGTGTGATAGCCGCCTGCTGGCCGGCCGCACGTGCCTGATTATAGATAACTTCAGCGACCTGCTTTTCTGCAATGCTGCCATTGATAACACGCTCATCAATCTGAATCTGCATGGCGTATATTGCCGCCTGCTCCGGCATCGGAAACAAATAACTGGCTTCAGCAAAATTGTCATAACTATTGAAGAAATCCTGGCTCAGGGTGATATTGGCGATCGGCCCATTGACCTGCACATCAAGCCGGGTTTCCAGCAATATCGCCGGTGTCCATTCATCAGCCTTACCCAGCATCAGCACGCCATGACCGGGATCTTCTTCCGGCAGGGTTTGCGACAACGCAACCTGTTGCACAACCTGCCAGCAAAAACACACTACCGTCAGAACCATCAGGCCGCGGCCCATAATCAGATGACGCATGGACATGATTAACTCCTGTGAACATCAAAACATGCTGGCAGTCTGATGCTGCAATGTGAGCTTTGTATGCCCGCTGTGTGTGCTTTTGATGTTGGCATGCTGGTTATCGCGGCACGCATGCTTTACCCTATGCTGCCCTTGCAGAGTATCTCGCGGCAACAGCAGGCAGGGGCTCCAACTGATCATAAAGAGCCAATATGTACACAATCCGCAACCGCTTTCGTGGTTATTTACCCGTTGTTGTTGATATCGAAACAGGTGGTTTTAATGCCCGGACCGACGCGGTACTGGAAATGGCCGCGTGTGTTATCGAAATGGATGAACAGGGCTGGGTCAGTCCGGGAGAGCTAATCGCCCGTCATATAGAGCCTTTTCCCGGCAGCCATCTGGACCCCAAAGCGCTGGAGTTCAACGGCATCAAACCAGATCACCCGCTGCGGATGGCGGTGCCCGAAGCACAGGCTTACCGTGAAATCTGTCAACCGATTCGCGCAGCCATGAAAGCTTCAGGTTGCCGCCGCGCCATTCTGGTGGGACACAATCCGGCGTTCGATCTGGGTTTTCTGAACGCGCTGATTCAACGCACCGGTTTCAAACGCTCACCTTTTCATCCGTTCAGCAGTTTTGATACCGCCACCATGGCCGGCCTGGCTTATGGACAGACAGTATTGGCACGGGCAGTACAGGCCGCGGAGCTGGACTGGAACCAGGACGACGCACATTCGGCGCGCTACGATACCGAGCGTACCGCAGCGTTGTTTTGTCAGATCGTCAATTTCTGGCACGAGGTGGCCGGGGTGCCGGAAAGCGTGCGATACAACAGCGAAGGATAAATTTTACTGCCAGTCACGGACCGTATCCGCGCTCAACCGCGGCGCGATTGATCAGTTCAATGCATGCCGACCTGGGAGTTAGTAATGTGAATCAGCGACCAGTTCATAGGGAATGCGGATCACGTCCTGCGGCTCATACTCAGTCTGCAACTCACCCGTCCTGCCTTGGTATTGATAGGTCACCTGGTAAGCGGTAACCCCTTTCTCATAACGGTAATCGTCATATTCGTCGCAGCGTTCCTGGACGACCGTGCCTCCCGGACCACTGTTTGAGCGGTCGATATCATGCGCAATAGCGCCACCGGCAACCGCGCCGATAAAAGTGCCGGCGGCACGATGATAGCCGCCATCGATCGCATTACCGATCAGCCCGCCGACAATCGCGCCCAGAATCGGTGCCGCCGCGGATGGCTGGCGGCCACGATAACGCACGGTTTCCTCGTAGCACACGGTGCGGGGTTCAGCCACCCGAACATCGCCATAAACAGGTTCGTAGCCGAGCACATCGGCATACACATAACGGCCGCTCTCATAGCGGTCGTAAGGTCCATAGGCTGCGCAGCCTGACAACATCAGCAGGCCGAGCAGGAGCAACCCTGTCACAGCTGATTGCGGCTTGATGTTCAGATCAGTAAAGCGATTGGTCAGCATATGTGTGTCTCCAACATACCCGTTATTGATGCTACATCATAAAGCCCCCTGCTGAATTAAACCTGAACGACCGCAGCCAGCGCCAATGGCTCCCGACCGGTCGCTTTTGCCGCCGTGTGCGCGGGACGTTACAGTAATGCTATGCTCAGACAGGAAAACCAACACAGCCAAGGAACCCAGCTTAAATCCGGAATGCCCGCGTTAACTGCTCACAGCACAACTCCAGCAGATGTACTGACCCAGCACAGCAGTGCCGCATTGCTGCTCTGGCAGCTACCGCAAAGCACTATTGCAAAGCTGCTGACGGATTAAAGCAACGCTACATTAAACACTAGGACATCGGGATTTTTATGACAAACCACACCACTGAATCTATCCGCAACCTGGCCTTACTGGGACATAGCGGCGCCGGCAAGACATCTTTGCTGGAAGCACTGCTGGTAAAAACCGGCATGCTGGGTGAGGCGGGCAGCCTCGAGCGCGGTACGACGGTCAGCGACCATGGACCGTTGGAAAAAGACTACCAGCACTCGCTGTATTCAGCGGTGGCCGGCATGCAGTATGACGGTGTGCACATCAACATCATCGACACCCCGGGGCTGGTGGATTTTCGCGGTCAGGCGCTACCCGCCATGGATGCGGTAGAAACCAGTGCGGTGGTCATCAATGCCCAGAGCGGGATTGAACTGGCCACCCGCAGAATGCTGCGACGCGCCCGAATACGCAATAAATGCCGGATCATCGTGATCAATAAAATTGATGCCGATGGACTTGATCTGGAAGCGCTGGTTCGCCAGATCCGCGAGGAGCTGGGCAATCAGTGCCTGCCCGTCAATCTGCCCACCGAAAACTATTCCAGAGTACTGGACTGCTTCTTCAACGAGCAAGGCGATACCGATATCTTCTCACTGGATGCGGCCCACGCGGAAATCACCGATCAGGTGATCGAAGTCAGCGAGTCATTGATGGATCGCTACCTGGAAGGTGAGGAATTACCCAAAGAAGAGTTACATGATGCTTTTGAACAGGCATTGCGCGAAGGTCATCTGGTGCCGATCTGTTTTGTCTCGGCCAAAACCGGCGCCGGGCTGGGCCAGTTTCTGAAATTGTGCAAGCGCCTGCTGCCAAATCCAACTGAAGGTAACCCGCCACCGTTTTTGAAAGGCCAGCCAAGTAATATTGAAACCGCCGAGCCGGTTGAGGCCAGGCCCGACCCCGATGCCCATGTCATCGCACGGGTTTTCAAGATCATCAATGATCCGTTTGTGGGCAAACTGGCGGTATTCAGGATTTATCAGGGCACCATCAATGCCGATAGCGAACTATTCATCGGCGACAACCGCAAACCCTTCAAGGTCAATCATCTGTTCAGCCTGCAGGGTGGCAAATACAGCGAAATTGCTCGGGGCGTTCCGGGTGATATCTGCGCCGTCGCCAAAGTTGATGATTTACATTACGGCTCGGTGCTGCATGATTCACACGATGAAGATGAGTTGTTCCTGCAGCCACTGGATTTCCCGCAACCCATGCTGGGCCTGGCGTTGGAGCTATCCAGCCGCGGCCAGGAACAAAAGCTGGCCGATTACCTGCACAAACTGTCTCAGGAAGACCCGTGTCTGCTGATCGAACACAACCAGGAGCTCAACGAAACCGTCATGCGCGGGCTGGGCGACATGCATCTGCGGGTCTCATTGGAGCGGCTAAAAACCCAGGCCAACCTTGACCTGAATACCCGCCCGCCCAGAATTGCCTACCGCGAAACCATTACCCGCAATGCGGAAGGCCATTACCGGCATAAGAAACAAACCGGCGGCGCCGGACAGTTTGGCGAAGTTTTTCTGCGTGTACAACCGCTGGCGCGCGGGGAAGGTTTCCGCTTTGTCAACAAAGTGGTGGGCGGTTCGATACCCACCAATCTGATTCCAGCAGTCGAGAAAGGCGTGCGTCAGGTACTGGATGAAGGCGCGATTGCCGGTTACCACGTGCAGGATGTTGAGGTCACCGTTTATGACGGCAAATACCACCCGGTTGACTCCAAGGAAATCGCTTTTCTGACCGCCGGTAAAAAAGCCTTTCTGGATGCCATTCATAACGCCCGTCCGCAGGTGCTCGAACCAGTAGTCACACTCAATGTGGTCGCGCCTGAGCAGTATATGGGTGACATCACCGGCAGCCTGGCTTCACGCCGTGCCAGAATCAGCGGCAGCGAAAGCATGCGGGGCGGCATGATTATGATCGAAGGTGAAATACCACTCAGTGAATTACAGGATTATCAGGTTGAACTGAAAAGCCTGACCGGCGGCCAGGGCACCTACGATATGGAATTCAGCCATTATGATCCGGTCCCCGCCAGCGTGCAGCAGGATCTGATCAATGGGTTCAATAATCCCAACGCAACTTAAGCCTGTTCAACGCGTTACCACGGTTCTGCCCGGGAACGCTGCCCGGCGTTTCCAGCAGGCCGCCCGGTATCACGGTCAGCACGATTCTGAGCGGGTTCAGAGCAACTTGCCCGGATTCAAAATGCCGTCCGGATCAAACTGTTGCTTGAGCGCCCGCATCAAGGCAATTTCCGCTTCGCTGCGGCTGTAAGCCAACCACGGCTGCTTCAGCAGACCCACGCCATGCTCCGCGGAGATGCTGCCTGAATGCTTCTGCACCACGGCGAACACCAGCTCATTGACCTGTTCACACTGAGCCTTGAAAGCATTCAAATCCATCTCGTCAGGTTTCAGCACATTCAAATGCAGATTGCCATCACCGATATGGCCATACCACAGCACCTCGAAGTCCGGATACTGCTGCTGAACCAGCTCATCGAGTTCCGCCAGCAGGGCCGGCACCGCGCTGACCCGCACCGCGATATCATTCTTATAAGGTTTGCGTGCCGCGATGCTTTCACTGATGCGTTCCCGATAAGCCCACATCTGCTTCGCCTGCTCATCGCTTTGACTGATCAATCCATCACTGATCCAGCCGGCCTCCATGGCCTGCTCAAACCATTCCGTTAAGCCGGTCTCATCAAGCTGATCAAATTCCAGCAGAGCATAAAAAGCAGTCGGCGACTCCAGCGGCGCGGGCAGACCCGCATGGGCACAGACATGCTCCACGCAGGCCTGGCTGAAAAATTCAAAAGCGGAAAGATTCATGGCCTGACGTGCCGATGCAAACAGCGCCATAATCGCCTGATCATCCGGCACCGCCAGCAGCATCACATCCCGCAGCGGTGGCCGCGGCCACAATTTAAGCGTGGCCGCGGTGATAATGGCCAGGGTGCCTTCACTGCCAATCAACAAATGCCGCAGGTCATAACCGGTGGCATTCTTGATCAAAGCATGATTCAGCTCCAGCACCTCACCGGCACCGGTGACGGCAGTCATCCCCAGCACCTGCTCACGGGTCAGCCCGTAGCGCAGGACACGGATTCCACCCGCATTGGTAGCAATATTTCCGCCGACCTGACTGGAACCGGCTGACGCAAAGTCAACACCGTAAAACAAACCAGCTGCACTGGCGGCCTGCTGCAGCGTGGCGGTGATCACGCCTGCCTCTACCTGGATGCAGGCTTCGGTCGGGTTGACTGTGCCAAGTGAGCGCATTTTTTCCAGACTGATCACCCATTCGCCGTCCGCGGCCACCGCCCCACCGCTCAAGCCGGTTCTGCCACCCGATGGCACCAATGCAAAGCCATCCTGGCGCGCGCGCAGAATGATCTCCTGAACCTGGCTGGTATTGCGCGGAAATAAAACCGCCGAGGGCGCTGGCGCACGCAGATGCGTCCAATCCCGACCGTAAGTCTCAAGGCTGGCGCTGTCCAGACGGACTTCCACGCCAGGCAGGTACTGATGAAAATACTGATTATCAACGGTTTGCATAAACTAAACTGCAGGCAGGCTGAATGAATCCGCTTCGGGGTGTTGAACTTAACTCCCCTGACCGGGACAATGCATAATTCTGACCGATAATGGCAAGCATGCACAACCAGCAAAATCATTCTTTGCATAAAGACAAAATCCGTTTTCTGTTGTTAGAAGGCGTCCACCAGCAGGCTGTTCAGATTCTGAATGAAGCCGGCTACAGCAATATTGAGCAGCGTAAAACCGGTCTGGCTGGTGGCGAACTCAGCTCTGCGCTGCAGGATGTACATTTTTTGGGTATCCGTTCGCGCTCCCAGCTCACCGCTGAGGTGCTGGCCGCAGCCCCTCGCCTGACGGCGATTGGTTGCTTTTGCATCGGCACCAACCAGGTTGATCTGGACACCGCCCAGCACCAGGGCATTCCGGTATTTAACGCGCCCTATTCCAACACCCGCTCGGTGGCCGAACTGGCCCTGGCGGAAACCGTGCTGTTATTACGTGGCATTCCACAGAAAAATGCCGCTGCGCATCGTGGCCAGTGGTTGAAATCCGCCAGCGGCAGCGTGGAAGCCCGCGGCAAAACGCTGGGAATTATCGGCTATGGACATATTGGCACCCAACTGGGCGTGCTGGCTGAAGGCCTGGGCATGCGGGTCAAGTATTTTGACATTCAAACCAAGCTCCCGCTGGGCAATGCAGAACCATTGCAAAGCCTGCACCTGCTGCTATCCGAGTGCGATATTATCACCCTGCACGTGCCGGAAACCGAACAGACCCACAAGCTGATCGGTGCTCAGGAGCTACAGGCCATGCGACCCGGCAGTTTCCTGCTCAATCTCTCGCGCGGGACGGTGGTGGATATTCCCGCCCTGCGGGATGCCCTGGATAGCGGGCATATTGCCGGGGCTGCGCTTGATGTATACCCTACCGAACCAAAAAACAACCAGGACCAATTCAACAGTGAATTATGTGGTCTGGACCAGGTCATTCTGACCCCGCATATCGGCGGCAGCACCCTGGAAGCCCAGCAGAACATCGCTACTGAGGTTGCGAGTAAACTGGTTCGTTACAGCGATAACGGCTCCAGCCAGTCGGCGGTCAACTTTCCGGAAGTCAGCCTGCCGGATAATGCCGGCACCCACCGAATCATGCATATTCATCGCAATGAACCGGGGGTACTGCAGGCCATCAACCGTGTTTTTTCTGATGGTGAAGTCAACATCGCGGCGCAATATTTGCAGACCCGTGACCAATTGGGCTATGTCGTGATGGATGTCGAAACAACTGACGCAACCACTCTGATCGGCCAGCTCAAGGATATTCCGGCAACGATTCGGTGCCGGGTGATTTACTGATAAAACCGGGTGGAACTACTCAAAATAATAAGGCTTGACAGGAGATTGAGCCTCTTTGGCTATCATCAAAGGTAACCTGCCGTCATTTAAGGGGTTGTTCCATAGTATCTGGACATCCTCAGGACGAATATATTTTCCCGGAACAGGAGCATTGCCGATCTGTGCCATATATGATCTTAGCTCATCGGTAAACTCTACCTGGTTTTTGGCATAATATGGAGCAAGCAAATGACTGATAGTATCTCCAGACCAAAAAAGTGCAGTATAGTTACTGGTACTACTTTTATCAGGCTCACTCAAGGGTATTGTTTTTTCTATCTCAAGACCGTTTTCCGTATAAGAAATTACCACCCCGGTAATTTTAGCGCGTGGTGTCATGATCTGTTCTCCCAGCAATAAAAATCGATTAAAACCCTGCCCATGTTGCTGACTCTAGCTAAATGCAAATCATTGTCTTTTATAATTATTGGACTGCTTATAGGGTTGGTATTGAGCCCGAACACCTCTCACTCAGCATTAAGATTCGATACGATTGATGTCAGCGATGGGTTATCTCAGACCACCGTCCGTGCCGTCACTCAAGATCACCAGGGCATTATGTGGTTTGGCACCGACGGAGGGCTGAACAGGTTTGACGGTACGCGTATACAGGCCTTCACCCATCAGCAGGGGCAGCCGAATTCATTAAGCAGCAATCGGATCGTTGCTATTCAACCCAGCCAGGCCGGAGAGTTGTGGATAGCCACCGCGGACGGAGGCATGAATCTATGGCTGCCCGGTAACATGGGCTTTAGCTCTTTTCAAAATTCACTGGCTGACGTTATCCACGCGCTTGCTGCCGCCCCGGACGGCAACTTCTGGCTGGCAACACAAGATCACGGCCTGGTTATTTTTGACCCTCAGCATAAGACTTATCAGTTGGCCGGCATTCAGCCTCGGCAATTATTAAAAAACAATAACTACCAGATAACCTCGCTGGCATTTGACCAGCATGGTCAATTATGGATAGGCACGCTGTCATCCGGGTTTTCAATGCTCGATATGAGTACTGGCGAACACACTGTGTTTGACGATGCAGGCAGACCATCCAGCAGCTGGGGCAGCAGTTATGTGCGAGATATTTTTGTGCATAAAAATCATTGCGTCTGGATTTCAACCTTCACCAACGGACTGTATCAGTTAAGCAGAGCCAACAGCGGTTATCGCCCTGCCCGCTTCCTGATTGAACACGAGATTAATTCAGTGGCTTTCGACCATCTGGGCAGATTATGGATTGGAAGTTATCAGGATGGTCTGTTTCGCTATGATCCCGATAGCAGTGAAATTCAACAATATCTGTTTAACGCCCGCCATCCTGAAGGCCTGTCTTCGAATATCGTGTTTGACCTGTTCCATGACTCATCTAATCAGCTCTGGCTGGGAACCGATGCAGGTGTTGCCAGGCTGAACATTGACGCGGAACTGTTCGGCTACGGTAATCCCCACCTGAGCAACTCCACCGAACTGAACCAGCGGTATATCGCTGATGTTGAAGCAGACCAAAACGGCAACCTCTGGTTTGCCACCCTGGGTGGAGGGCTGGTTCAATTGGACCAGGCGAGTAATCGTTATACCACTTATTTACATGCCGATAATGAAAACTCACTGGTGGACAACGACGTTTATTCTCTGGCTGCCGACACCGAAGGTCTGTGGATAGGCACATCGGAGGGCCTGGATTATTTGAATCTCAGCTCGATGCTTTTCACCCATTACAGAACCATCAAAGATAATGGGCCGCTGGCGAATGGCACCATTACCAGCCTATATATTGACAGCGCTGATAACGTCTGGATAGGCACCCACCTGGCCGGTGCATACGTCCGGCCAGCTGGCACGCAAAATTTTATTCATTACCCGCGGGCAACCACTACCCAAGCGGGCCTGAATGACCAGTATGTCAACAAGTTTTTCGAACACAGCGATGGTGAAATCTGGATACTGACGCCTCAGGGGGTCAATCGAGTCAGGTTGAAGGGCTCCAAAGTTGAACTTATCCATTCCAGTAAAGCTAACAATAAAATAAATTCACTGTGGGAAAGCACTAACGGCCAGGTATGGCAAGGTGGCAGGAATGGATTGCAGGCGCTCGACAACCAACTGATCGAACAATTTACTTTTGATGTCAGTGATGGACTAAGCAATAACACCATTACCTGCATACTGGAAGACGACCGGTCAAATTTGTGGGTCAGCACGCTGAATGGATTAAACAGATATAACATTGATAACCGTTCTGTCAGCAGTTTTTTTGAACGTGACGGTCTGCAGAGCAATGAATTTAATCTGAACTGTGAAAAACTTGCTGATGGGCGGCTGGTTTTTATTGGCATCAATGGCTATAACCTGTTTGATCCTGATAAAATAAACATCGACATCACTTTAGCTCAACCATTAATATCCGGAGTCTCTCTGATTGGCCCGGCCAGTTCAAATACTCACAGTGATGGTTTGGTCACAACCAGTGATAAGCTTGGCCGAATCGAGCTTGATCACCAGCATTACGGGTTAGATATTCATTACGCCAGCCTGCACTACAAAGCACCGGATAAAAATCAATCCCGTTATATGCTGGAAGGCCTGGACAAAAACTGGTTTTATTCGCAAGGCGCTGAAAACAGTGTGCGTTATACCAACCTTGCGCCAGCGAACTATACTTTCAAAGTGGAGGCTGCCAACAGCAATGGCATCTGGAACCCAGTCGCCGCCAGCATAACTCTGCAAGTGCTTCCACCGTGGTGGAAAACAGGCTGGGCGTATACTGGTTATGCGCTGGTCATGCTGCTGTCAGGCTTTATAGTTATCCAGTGGCGTACCTACAAACTGCGTCAATATAATGAAAAACTCAGGAATGATGTCAATGCCAGAACACACGACATCGCCGAGCAAAAAGCCATCATCGAAGCACAGGTTGAAGAATTAAAGAGCCTGGATAAAGCCAAAGAACAGTTTTTTGAAAACATTTCGCACGAGTTCCGCACCCCGCTTACCCTGATTCTGGGTAATTTTAAACGCTTGCTGCCGAACCAGCCGCTGGCTGACTTTCAACGCTACCGTGATATAGCCATCAGAAATGCCGCACGGTTGCTGCGTTTGATCAATAAGCTGTTGGAAGTTTCACGGTTGGAATCAGGGATGCGCACAATCAAGCCGGCGGTTTATCCAATTAATCACCAGATCCGGCAGGTCACGGAAAACTTCCAGACCGCCATCGCAGACAAACAGTTGACATTAAAGCTGGACCTGCATGACAACCTGCTGCTGTATTATGATGCGATCGCCATGGAAGAGATTCTGGTGAATCTGGTTTCCAATGCTGTCAAGTTCACTCCTGCTCAGGGTGTCATTACGATTTTCACCGGGTACCATAATGATGAGCAGGTCAGTATAAAAGTCAGCAACACCGGCCCAGGCATCACAGCTGATGAACTGCCACATATTTTTGACCGATTCCACCGTTCCGCCGATAACAGACATGGCACGGGAACCGGTATCGGGCTGGCCCTGGTGAGTGAACTAACCCGGATTCAGGGCGGCACTGTCACTGTTGACAGCAAGCCGCGGCAGGGCTGTAGTTTCAACCTGACTTTTCCGATGAGCATGCCTGAAGCCGATGTAACCAGTCTTGCTGACAGCGAACACCTGACCGCCGCACAGCTGGAGCGACTTTCACTGTCTGTTGCTTCGCCTAAACCTGCTGTGGGTATAACAGCTTGGGACGAGACCAGGCCCATATTGTTGATCATCGATGATGAACCGGATATGCGAGCCTATCTCAGTGATATTCTGCAGGAGTACGAACTGTTGACGGCCGCGGATGGAAAAGCAGGCTTGCGGATGGCGCTGGAGCACCTGCCGGATCTGATCCTGTCTGACATCATGATGCCGGAACTCGATGGCCTGGAGTTGTCTCGATTATTGCGGGATAACGCCAGAACCTGTCATACCCCGATTATCCTGCTAACCGCTAAAGGTGGCCGTGACAGTAAACTTACCGGGCTTTCCAAAGGCGTCGATGACTACATCGTAAAACCCTTTGATGAGCAGGAGTTATTGATCAAAATCAATAATCTGTTGGCTATTCGCGACACCTATGCCAAGCAATACGGGGCACTACCATACCGCGGCGAAGACAATCCGGGCATCCCGATCGCGGAACGCCGTTTTCTGCAGCAACTCAATGAAGTGCTATCGGAAAATTACGCCAACGCAGATTTTTCAATCAACGCGCTGGCCAGCAAGATGACCATGAGTGAGCGCCAGCTACAACGCAAACTGAAAGCCGCGTTTGATCAGACGCCGATCGAATACTTGCGCTATTACCGGCTGCAACAGGCGCAACGGTTATTAAAGCTCGGGCACAGCGTTTCGCACACCTACGAGGCCAGCGGCTTTGCCTCCATGGCGCATTTCTCACGTTGTTATAAAGCATTTTTTGGTGATCCACCCAGCCAGCATCAAAATAGCCGCAAACACAGCTGATTGATTTTTCAATGAAAAGTGTCGCCTGTATTCAAATTGATGTCGCCTGTCATCAAACCCCAGCAACATGTCGTCTATGATCAAAACAATGTCGTTTAACTGCTAACACCTCAAAAAATGCCACCCATAGCATGTTCCCTACCAGCATCAGGGAGTATCAATTATGGGCCGTCAAACTCCACCCGGGCAGTGGCATTCCGGCCACAGTTACGAGCCGACCATCGCAGAGCTTTACGAACAGGTTAGCCACGGCAATCAATCCGCCGAGAACGAGCTGATCGTCAGAATCATGCCAAAACTGAAAGTTAGATTGCAGCAGATCATATGGGAACCAGACGTTATCGAGGACATCCTGCAGGACACCTTGATTGCCTGCCTGATCAAGGTTCGTCAGCAGGCTCTTAAAACACCTGAATCTTTTTCCGCTTATGCGGCTAGCATCGGCAAAAACCTTGCTTATCAGTATATTCGCAGGCACAAAAAGGACAAAGATAACATTCAATTTTGTGATCCGGAGCATGACATCGCCACAGCGGTGACCCAGGACCACAGTAAAAACCCAGACGCACAGCTGGAGGAAATACAGACCAGACATTTTGTCTCAGAAATGCTCAATACCCTGCCCCGCCAGCGCGATCAGGACATTCTGGTCAGTTATTATCTGAACGAGCATCAGTCCAGTGAAATCTGCAGTCAGAACAACATCCGGCAGGATCACTTATACCGCGTACTATCCCGCGCCCGTCAGCGCCTGCGCCGCCTGATGAGTCAGCAACAGATTGCCGGTAGCCTTTACTTTACCTGATGCTGAGATACACATGGTGAGGCGAGGTTTGCAGCCTTGCAGACGGGTTTATCAGTAATCTCTATTAATAAACTGGATAAGAATATACTCTTAAGATGAACGATGATTTATTACGTTAGCCAGAGAACGTGAAGTTTTGAGCCGTATTAATGACGTTATGTCAATATCATGCTCATTTCAGCCATTGCTAAGTTTGAAAGCAAATTTTGGTGACGACAGGGTGACTCGAACATCCAACCTATGCACTACGAAGGCAGGCATTATTAATTATTCTCCAATAACATATGAATATGGAACATCCCGCAAACTCACGCAACCATCCAGGCACATGGATGCGTATCATCACCTCCTGATTGGTTCGAGCACTCAGTTAGGCCGACTTGATCAAATTTTGCTCATAATATAGGCTCTTTGTAAGGAAACAGCTCGGCCACTTGTAGGAGATTGTCAGAATCTGATCTACGGGTATTGAAAATGGCCCTAAAATGGCGGATAGTGCACTTTCATACTATGAACAAACGTTAAATAGTTTTCAAGCCAAACTGGAAAGATTCAGTGCCGGTGAGGATTCACAGGCAGTTTAGGTTATAGACCAATTTCTATGCATGGAATGCATTGAGATTGGTTGAAATGTGAGAGCATTTAAGGTGTGGATAATCTGGCGGTCTGTGACGTGCGTTTATGCATGTCCATAAAGGGTGGATTCTGACTATCAAGCTGATTCCATCAGTCTGTTGTATCTGGCTGTTTCTCAACCCTGGAAACAACCTATTGGCTTATGAGCTAAGCTCAGCATGGCAGGGGTTGGGACGTTCTCTGTTTGAAGATAAGCGTTTGAGCCTGGATGACAGTACTGCCTGCGCCTCTTGCCATCTTGAAAGCCACGCCTTGGCTGATCAACGTCCTCAGTCTATTGGCCACCGGGGGACTTTGATCACCCGCAACGCACCGTCGTTACTTGGCCTGCGTCAACACCAACCATTATTCTGGGATGGCCGCAGGGATAACCTATCCCTGGCAGTACTTGACCCCTTTTTCAGTGAGCATGAGCATGCCTTAACCGGGCCAGACGATCTGGTTGACCGGGTATCCAGCAAAGCTCAGTATCGAGCGGCGTTTGCAGAGCTTATTGGCGCGCAATCGCAAATAACCACAGTATCTATTGCCACGGCGATTACAGCCCATTTACAAAGTCTGCCCGCCGGAACCTCCCGATTTGATCAATGGCGTGAATCACCACGGTCGGTAACTCTCGAACCTGGCGCTATGCTCGGCTACGAGCTGTTTACCGGGCGTGCCGGCTGCAGCCAATGTCATTTGATTGATGCTGTTTCAGCGCCGTTGACCGATGACCGCTTTCACGCTCACGGCGTGGGTGCACACCATCTGCAGACGGACAACCAGGCTTTGTTGCAGCGGGTTGCGCTGATGGATGACAAAACCCTGAAGGCTGCCCTGCTCAGTGACCCGCAAGTAGCGGCTCTTGGGCGTTTTCTGGTGACTGGTGTGCCGGCAGATATCGGCGCTTTTCGCACGCCCTCACTGCGCAATGTAATGCGTACTGCTCCCTATATGCATGATGGCTCTATTGATTCAATAGCAGCCGTGATTGAACGCGAGTTGTATTACTCGGCGACTGACAAAGGGGCCAGTTTCAGCCTGTCCGAGCGTCAGGCCATCGTTGAATTTTTAAGCCTGTTGGATGACATCCCGGTAGCCGGAGATGTCCTGAACACCAAACATAACCCGTAACGGAATTTGTAATGAGATTAAATCCAAAAAAGCTGTGGCTTGCCTACCTACCGCACTATCTGACACTGCTGTTGGTATGCCTGATGAGCGGTTTCGCATATGCCACCAGTTACGACTACGATGAGTTGGGCAGACTGATTACTGTTACCGAGAACACCGGGCAGTTAACGGTATACCGCTACGATGAATCGGGCAACCTGCTGGCGGTTGAGGCAATTGATCCGGCCGACCTCAATATCATTGATTTCACCCCGAAAGCAGGCAGTGTGGGAACCACAGTCAACATTGTCGGTACCGGCTTCTCACCGGTTCTGGCAGACAATGATGTTTATATCAATGGCACATCTGCTCAGGTCTTAACAGCATCGACCACTTCACTGTCCATCGTTATTCCAGCAGGAGCGACCTCCGGCTTAATTCAGGTTGATACACCCATGGATACCGCTTACAGCAGCGATCCACTAAGCGTAGAGGCCGACAGCGGGTTACCAGTCATTATTTCAGTCTCATCCGACTGCATTGCCGCTGGGCAAACATTGACCATTGATGGTTTTTACCTGGGAGATCAGGCCACCACCCGGGTAGAGATCGGCCACTTTCTGGCCACCACCACCGTTGAATCCAATCAGCGGTTGTCGGTAGTTGCACCAGCCAGCAGCATGGGCGGCAAGATTAAAGTAGTGACCTCAATCGGCAGCGTGGAAAGCGAGCAAGCGGTTGCCATTATGACCAGCAGTAGCTTGTGCAACAGCTTTGACAGCTCACGCTGGATAGATATCGATGCACCATTGGTACATCCGGGTGTACCCAGTGGCAAAAAAGCCTATTGGTTTTTTCGAGGCGAATCGGATCAATGGTTGAGCCTGCAGGTAAGCGGCACCAATGCTGATGCCGGATCATTGTGGGTTCCGCTTAAGCTGCACCGGCCTGATAAAACTCAGGTTTATACCGGCACACTGTATTACGCCAACTACACTGGCGCATTCCAACGCCTGACTGAACCCGGCGTCTATCGTATTGAAATCGGCAGTGGGCTGGGGTTTGATGGCATTTTGGAAACGCCGACAGCGCTGTCATTGGATGGTTCGGCGGTCACTGTCAACACGGCCCGCTCACAAGCCAAGCGTATAGCGGTCCCATTGGGCAGCGGACAAGGGTTTTCCTTAGCACCAGAGTCACTTACCATCCAGGGAGGCAGCTCAGCGACCATTCAGTTAAGGGACCCGGCAGGCAGTCTCGTGCCTGCTCTGGATGGTTCTGACAACACCTGCAGCGGATCAGGCAGCACCACGGCTTGCGGAGTGTCGTACCAGGCGATTGATCCAGGCAATGCACCGATTTTTAACTGGAGCCCCAACTATCCAGCAACCAACTCCACCGCAGAGCTGTTACTTTCCAGCATCCAGACACAGCCATTATCCGATAACCAACCGGAGAGTTTGGATATCCAGCGCGCCGGTCAGACGATTAACTATACTTTCCAGGGTAATGCAGACAACGGGGTTTCGATCTCACTGAACAGCCTAGATGTGATCGGTACCGAGAACCGTGTTCAGCTTTATTTATCGGCACCTGGTGGTGAGATAGTCAATCCTGTCGATGGCAGCAGTAATCCGGTGATTACCGAACCGGGCGGTTTCGTGACTTATCAGAATTTACCCGCCACCGGCGAATACACCCTGCGTTTGGTACCTTTTGCCGGCCACTTGGCCACCGGAAGCATTACCCTGAACCCGGGGCAGCCGATCAGCGCAACCCCGCTAACCGTCAGCGCCACAAGCTCTGGCAGCCATGCTCGCTTGACTATTGATGCGCTGGCCGGTGAATCCTATGGTATTGGCTTCACCCAACTTGATATTCAAGCACCCAGCAGTTCGCAGCGCTCATTCACTGCCAAGCTCTATACCCCGGATGGACAATTGATGCCGCTGCTGAACTCTACTCAGACTCAAACAACCTGCAGTATCACCAATCAACCCGGCTGTGATATAGATTTTATACCCATGCCCTACGCTGGCCAGTATGCGTTGATCATTGAGCCCAACAATGCGGTGACCAGCTACAGCTTTGATGTTCAGGCCACACTGGATGTAACCCAGGCTGTGGAATATACCCCGTTCAGCTACAGCATCATTGAACCCGGTCAAAATGCCCGGCTCAGCTTTGCTGGACAGCCCGGTCAGGCCAAACGGGTTGTGCTGAGCAATGTGATGCCCGATCCAACCGGCAAGCAACTGGAAGGCTATGTGTTAATGCCCGATGGCACGGTGCTTGGTACGGCTCCGTTATTGTCCTCCAAGTTCAGAGATATTGTGCCTGACAAGATTGTTTCGATTGGCGACTTCCCGATTCCGGGTAACTATACGCTCTATCTTGACCCTGACTATGCCAGTACGGCTGACTTTACGGTCAGACAGGACGATGGCGTGATTGACGGTATGAACCTTGTGCCTGCGATTGCCGGGCCCTGGCGGACAGTTGAATTCAATGCCGTGGCTGGTGAACAGTGGTCATTTGCACTGCATAACGTTGACCTGGCGACCTCGCCGTTCGTCAATCCAAAAGTCACATTGGTTATGTACGATCCGGACAACCTGCGAGTGATTGATGCCGCAGGCACTAACACCAGCTCCAGCTGCACTCAACTCTCGGGTTCCTGGGACTGTGATCTGGATTTACCGCCCTTATCTAAAACCGGCACCTACCATGGCGTGGCCTATATTCCGGTTGAGCGCGGCTCGGATATCGTTACTGCCGATGCCATTGCATTGCTCGATCTGGTCATCGCCGACACCGTTGCTGATATGCAACTGGCCCAGGGGCAAAATGGTTATTTGGAATTTCCGGTAACCAGCGGCACCTCATTGCCGATACTGGTTACTCGTAACTCGGGTATCGATGCGGGTAACCCGCTGACCATCCGGGTAAAAGACCCGAATGGCGAAACGATTAACTTTCGCAATATGTCAGCCACCACTTCGGTAACAGCCTTCAGTGTGTCCTCTTCGTCAACCTCCATCAGCGGGACTTACCGGATTGAGATCGATCCGGACCGCGGTCGCACAGCAGCCGTCAACGTGAGCGTGGAATAATCATGAACAAATGGATCAATAAAATGGGTAAAACAATCGTTTCGGCGTTGATGGCGTTATGTTTTGTTCAGACACAGACAGCCTGGAGTACAACCAGCCAAGCCGATGATTTATGGCAGATTGCTGCCGAACATGTACTGTTTTTGAGCTTGGATGCCGAGCAGGCAGATAAGCAATACCCCAGCAGACAAATGGCGCACGATATTGCCCTGGATGCGATCCTTGGCTTGCGGTTTAAACAAATGCCGGAGAACCTGGACACTGAGCATGTGGCTTTGATTGGCCCACACGGGGTGACGGCAACCCGAGTCTACATTGCGCGCCAGCAACGGCTGGTATTGGTTGAAACCACTCAGGAGCTTATGCCTGGCAGCGCTTACACTATCGTGGTCAAAAAGCCACCTGGTCAAAATCAAGCACCACCAAATTTACAGACCTACACTGCCGGGTTTATCACCGAACAGATTGTGCCAATGGCGCTCGACCAACGTCTGACCTGGGCCAGTGAAACTCAGCCAACACCCACCAGGCAGGTACCGCCTTCAGAGCAAGCAGATACCCTAAGTCTGGCTGAACTGTCACAGCACTTCAGATTTGATGTCACCAGTACGGAAGACGACGAAATCTGGTTACCTGCAGCGGAGAATCTGGGCAGCCAATGGCGCACCGGGCGACCGCTGCCCAAAACCATCGCCGCCGATATCAATCAGGCGTTATCGGTTAACGGCATCAAAGCATTGGGCCGGGAACAACGAGCCCACCAGCAAGGTGTCGCCGAAGCGCTGGTTACCGGTCAAATATTCAAACTGAATGATCAGCCGCTGGCTGGTGTTCAGATCAGTATTGAAGAACAGCTCACCCACACAGACCATCAAGGGCGATTTGTATTGCGTGATGTACCTGCCGGGCATCATCAACTGCTGGTAGACGGCAGTCAGGCTGGTGATGAGCAAACGCAATTTGCTGAAATAATGGTCGGTGTGGAGGTATATCCTGACCAGAAAACACCCGTCAAACCGATGTATTTGCCCAAAATCCGGGAACAGGACTGGATTGAAATTCCGGCACCACTGAGCGCTGACCTGATCGTTCACAGCGACTTGATGCCGGGTTTTGAAATCCATTTGCCAGCCGGAACCATACTGCGCGACCGACATGGCAAGATCGTTCGGCGAATTGCCACCATACCAATGCCACTGGATCGGGTACCAGTGGAGTATCCAGTTAACACGCCCCTGCATATGACCCTGCAGCCTGGTGGTATGCAGGTTGAAAATATCGACCCGGATGTGACGGCGGGCATGCAGTTTGTTTATCCCAACTATGCGGGCAAACCCGCGGGCACCCGCAGTGGTTTTCTGAATTATGACCCCAGCGGAAAGGGTTGGTACACCTATGGGTATGGTGAAGTCAGCGTGGATGGTTTGCAGATTATCCCTGATCCTGAAACGGTGGTTTATCAGGTCACCGGGTTCGGTATATCGTTTGGCGCAGCCCCACCAGCCACGAACACCCCCAATGAATGTGCTGCCCCGGCACGCGATGGTGACCCGGTCGATTTGGCCACTGGCTTGTTTTTACATGAAACCCAGGGCCCGCAACTGCAGGACATATCGCCGATTGACTGGCGCAGCAAGTACCGGCCCAATGATGATATTGAGCGCGGTTTCGGTAAAGGCACCATGCATTCCTATGGGGCCTATCTGTATTTTGCCGGCGCAAACGGACACGACTTCTGGGATGAGCTGAAACTGGTGCTGCCTGATTGCTCCGTGCTGATCTTTGAAGCGACAACGCCCGTCACGGCCACCGCCACTAGCACTTGGCGCGGCGCGCATTATGACTCTCCCACCATTTTTTATGGTGCGGAACTGCATCGAACCAATTCCGGTGGCTATCAAGTAGTGGTTATGACACTGCGCAATGGCAGTGTCTGGGAATTTTCCCTGCACGGCGGTAATTTGCTCAGCATGACCGACCGTTATGGTCGCACCACGGAAATGACCCATAGCAATGGCGGCAATATTACCCGGATAGCCTCACCCAGCGGTCGTTTTGTGGATGCATTTTATGACTATGGTGGTGAGCGAATCACCCAGTTGACGGATATGACTGGTCGTAGCTGGTTATACAGCTATAACGGCTCTGGTTATCTAAGCCAAGTCACCTATCCGGATAACACCATTGAGCAGTTCACCTACGATGCCAATAACCGCATGACTCAGGTACATAACCGGCTGGGGCAGCGGATGGTCTTGAACAGCTATGACACACAAGGCCGTATCACCGACCAGGAACTGGCCGATGGTGCTCAATATGACTTTGCTTATATTACCGATGCCAATGGTGATATCACCACTGCCGAGGTCACTCAACCCAACGGCACCATCCGGCAAGTTACCTTCGATGCAGACGGTTATCCGCTGACCGATACCGATGCTCTGGGTACGGCTTTGCAGCGCACGCTAACCTATGAGCGTAATAGCAAAGGCTTTGTGCAAGCTATTACCGATCCTCTGCTACGCCGTACCGAACTGGTATACGACAGTGATATGCGTCTGACTGCGTTAACGGTTTTGGCCGGTACTGCCCAGGCACGGACCAGCACTGTCAGTTATAACAGTGATCACGATATGATCTCTCGCGTGGACGGGAATGGTGACAGCGTCAGTTACACATACGATCACCTGCGCCGGGTCACTAGAGTCAGTGACAGCCATGGGCGACACATTGACCTGGCTTATAACGCCAACAGTCAGGTCAATCTGATCACCGATCATCTGGGGCGCGATACCCATCTGGACTATCAGTTGCTGGACCTGTTCAGCGTCACCAACACTCATGCTCAAACCTGGTATTACCTGACCGATAATGTGGGCCGGGTCATTGAGCAGATCGACCCGCTAAATCAGCGCAACCGCTACACCTATGACATCAACGACGATCTTATACAAATCCGCGATCCGCGTAATCAGCTCACTCAGTTCAGTTAGGATGCCCTGGGCAATGTGCTCAGTGTGATCGATCCATTTAACCGCACCACCGTGTGGACCTACGACAACCGTCAGCGGACCATCAGCTATCGTGACGGCCTAAATCGTACAGTCACGTGCAGCTATGCCAGTAATGAGCGCACGGTCAGTTGCACTGATAGAGGGGGCCGGGTGACCGATTACACCCTGGATGATCTGTACCGTTTGAGTCAGGTTGATTATCAGGCGGATAGCAGCACCGTCACGCTCAGTTATGATCTTGCTGACCGGTTGCTGGGTATCAATGACAGCCTCAGCGGTACACTGGACTACAGCTATGATGATCTGGATCAACTGCTACAGGAAATCACCTCAGCCGGTACCATCACCTACAGCTACGATGCCAGATTGCGCCTAAGCCAGATCACACCCACCGGCCTGACACCGACACAATACAGTTATGACAGCCGTGATCGCCTGACCCAGATCAACCAGAGCGGCGAGATAGTTTCCATGGTGTATGACGCCTACGACCGCCGTACCAGCACCACCCTGCCCAACGGCGTCAGCACTCTGGCCAACTACAACGATCTGGACCAACTCACCGCCCTGACCTTTCAGCATTCCGACCAGGTGCTCGGCAACCTAACCTATACCTATGATGATACCGGTCAGATCATCAGCAAAGGCGGCAGTTGGGACACCACTGCCCAAGCCACCTTAACCAGCACCCCCGGCAGCGCTGATGCACACAATCAGTTGCAGCAGTTTGACGGTCTGCTCTACAGCTACGATGCGCATGGCAACCTGATCGATGATGGGGTGTTCACCTACACTTATGACAGCCGTGACCGCTTGGTTCAGATGAGTGGCCCTGGCATGTTGGCCAGCTTCGGCTACGATGCCGCCAACCGCAGAATCAGCAAAACCATCAACGGGCAGATCACCGATTACCGCTATGACGGGCTGAACCCGATTGCGGAAGTAACCAGCACTGATACCTACGAAGTATTGCCTGGCCAGAATCTTGATGAGCGTTACGGCCGCGATGAAAACGCCGGAAGAAGCTACTTTCTGACTGATCACCAGGGCAGCACCATTGCACTGACCGGCGCTGCAGGTCAAGTCCAGGCCCGCTATCACTATGAGGCGTATGGTGAGACGGAGTTTGAGGCCATAGAACCTGGGTTCTCCAGCAACAACCCGTATCAGTACACAGGCCGGGAAAACGATGGTACCGGGCTATATCACTACCGCGCCAGATACTATAGCCCAACCAGTAAGCGCTTTACCCAGCAGGACCCGCTGGGTATGGTGGATGGGCCGAATATGTATAATTATGTTGCTGGAAATCCACTGAGCTATACTGATCCGCTTGGGCTGTTCAAATGGGGGGATCGACTGCCTCAAGGTTTCGTAGATTTTTATGTAGCCGCTATTGATTACGCTACAGGTGGCGGGACAATATGGGCACGTAATCAACTCGGCATCAATGGCGGGGTTGATTACTGTTCGGGCGCATACGCTGCGGGTGAATGGGCGGGACTTGCGGTTGACCTT
>JAJFKY010000008.1 GCA_021772975.1 Gammaproteobacteria bacterium | reverse complement strand
CAAAACCAGATATTGCTCAATTCCTGGCTTTTAGCTCCCAGAATGCAAGTTCTGAAAAGTTTCAACTTAGGCGATGAAAATGGTGGGTGTCTATGCTTTTTCATGCTTTTTATGATGAAAATGGTGGGTGTCTATGCTTTTGTGTGTGAAGGCTGATTAGGCATGGTTGAAACTCCGAAGGATAAAATGAAAGAGCTAACGCCTAAATTAAGTGGGGGTCTATAAGCTGTCACGCTTGATTGCCTTGTCAGCTGATTTGCCGCCATATTAAAACTCCAACTATTCCAATTAGCATAATTATTGAGGGATAAAAGGAGAGTGTAAAGCCGACAGCTCTTGGTGCAGCACCATTCTTGTAATTTCTGAAGAACAATATACGCCCCAATCCAAAAGTTAGAGCGGCAAGCGGAACTACCGATAACCAAGTAGCCGGCATTACAACTGACCAAGCACAATAGACAATTGAGGCAAGCAGCGTTTGTTCAAATGTGTTTTGCAATAATGATTGCAATAGCTTTGCTTGCTTCGTCCCCTTTGCCAGCCCCCCACCATCAATATCTTCAGGGGTAAAGAATCGATGCTTTGCCAGGCGACCAATGGACGCGGCTAAAAAGACAGCTGGTATCAGGCAGGATAAAATGGCAATACCAAGCATGTCGATTCTATTTAAAGACTCTTGATAACCGAAAGGGTTTAAATAGCAGCCCAACAATACGATGCATAAAGCAATTGATGCGCCGATTATCATTCCCTTCAGTACGCCAAGCTGCTTCTCTGTTAGTGGCATGCACTCTCCGTATTAAGGTAGCTAACACTAATGCTCAGAGGCTGACGACAGCTGGCGGCAGCCGAGATGGCGGCAGGGTCAAGAGTCTGCTGCAGTGACTGGTTAGATTTGACTCTTGGCGCCATCGATCATCTCTTGGTGTTCCGCACTAATTGGCATGCGTCGAAATGGACTAACACTGGTGCCTCCCGTATTCCCTGAAGGGACTAGCCCAATAAACGTTTTGGTAGCGGCTCCAGCGATTCGGAATAGTTGCCCCGCTACTTCCCTGGGAGAACGATTTCTGATGCCCCAAACAAGCATTCTGGCGTGTACCGCCACATGCCAATATGTCGACTCTTGTCCAATCACGTGGGCACTCTCAAGATGGGCAAATTCTGCGACCGTGTCACCGTGCTCTCTAGCGTCATTGGCGCGGTGTATCTCGGCTTCTACAGACGGCGAAATACGCCTCGAAAATCGACTATGCATAAAAGTGTCTCCTTTAACAGAACTAAAGCGCTGCTAACGAGACCATATCCTACAACGTTTTCGGCGTTATAAGCTACTGGTGAAAATTGTGGGTGTCTATGCTTTTGCTACTCACTGGTGAAAATTGTGGGTGTCTATGCTTTTTTGGGTGTCTATGCTTTTGCTATGCTTTTGTCTCCACACTGTACTCAAAAAAGGACTCGCTCTCGATCATGTCAGATTCAATCAGAGGTTCCTTAGTAATGAAACGTCACCATCAACCACAGCTTGGTGGTATCGGTAAAGGCCGGGTCATCGGCATCGAAAAATACGCCTTGCAGCAGCACATCAAAATGCTCTGATAGCTCGTCCTGATGCTGACATCCAACTGTTGACCAAAATCCCGATTACTCGATTCAGCGAAAAAGTCATGCCCGACAGTTTTCCAATTAAAACTGCCGGGTTTAACGGGCGCAGCTTAATAGCGGACACCCACCTCTGATAGGCGCTACTCGCCCAACGCTGTCGGCAATGGCGGAGCTTGATCAAGTACAGGGGATCTGAATTGACTTAACTGTTCCAGCACATCCTCAATGGCACGTTCCAGTTGGGTATCACGACCATTATTGGTGGCGATCGGGTCAAGTTCGACTTCGATATCCGGGGCCACGCCTTCGTTTTCGATACTCCAGTTACCCTGGGTATCAAAAAACCGGAAGAACGGAACGCTGAGTTGTCCGCCATCCACCAATGCTGGATTGGCTGAAATACCGATCAAGCCGCCCCAGGTCCGAGTGCCAATTAATTTGCCAATCCCCAGATGCCGGAACGAGTACGGCAAGTAGTCGCCGCCGGAGCCGGCATCCTGATCAATCAGCATCACTTTGGGCCCGTGTAATGCCCCTGCCGGAGTTTTATAAATCAGACCATCGCGGTCTTTCCAGCCGGATAAATGCTGGCGGCTAAGTACATCGGTAATGTAATTGGCCGCCTGGCCGCCACCATTGGAACGCTCATCGATAATCAATGCCTGCTTGTCCACCTGCGAGAAAAACATCCGGTTAAAGAAGGTGAAACCGGCACCGGCCGTATTCGGCAGATAGATATAGCCAACCCGGCCATCGGTAGCTGCATCCACCGCGCGGCGATTGGCCTCTACCCATGACCACAACCGGATTTCCCGTTCCGACGAAGTGGGTTCAACCACGATATCGCGCGCGTTTTCGCCATTGGTGTCGGGGCCGACCCGCAAGCTGATCTGTTCGCCATCGGTATTTTGCAACAGCGCAAAAATGTTGTGCTGCGCGGTCAGCTCAAGACCATTGATGGCCAGAATGTATTCACCTGCCTGGGCTGAATTACCGGGCGTCGCCAGCGGCGCCTGCAGGAAAGTGTTCCAGGATTCTCCGGTATACACTTTGGCGATGCGGTAGCGGTTGTTCTCAATGACCAGATTGGCGCCCAGCAAACCGGTATTGGCTTCCGGCTCCTGGTGCAGATCACCACCCCGGGCACGATTATGTCCTACCTGCAGTTCAGCAATCATTTGCACGATGAGATCATTAATATCTTCACGGCGGCCAGCATGCGCCACCAGCGGGCGATATTGCTCATAGATCGCCTGCCAATCCAGTCCATGCATGTTTTCAGCATAGAAATATTCCTGCTGCATGCGCCAGGCTTCGTCAAAAATCTGCGCCCACTCCTGGCGTGGTTCAATCAGCACCCGCATACCACTGACATCCAGCTTTTCCGCTTTCAGCTCGTCTTCAGCCTTGGCCGTCAACAGCGCTCCTTTGCCATCAGTGATCAGTAAGTGCTGTCCATCGGCACTCAGGTTGAAAGCTTCGATATCTGAGTAGACGCTGGTTGATTCCAGTTCATCAAAATCAAAACGCCTTAGATGATTGACATTGATTGGATCACCGCCGGGCGGTGGACTGCTGGTTCCCGGCTGCGTCCGATCAATGTAATACAGCTTGCCGTCAGCGGCTATCGCCAGACTGTCATAATTGCGCTTGGCTACCGGCAAGCCAACGATACGTTGGGATAAGCCAGGCAGATCAATGCGGGTTGTTGCCACCGGCGGCTCGTTTTTTTGCTCGTCATCATCTTTATCGGCATCCTGATCAGCCGTTTCATCACCGTTTTCCGGCAGCAACGGAGACTGACCATCGCTGCTCAGTACCAGCGCGTATAAACCGGCCCGGTAGGGACGCTCCTGACTGGTCATGTTGAGTCCGACCTGCAGTGGGCCGGAATTGGTCGATGCCGCAAAATACAGCGCTTTGCCATCCCGGCTGAATACCGGAGCGGCCACATCGGCGGTGTTTTCGGTGACTGCGGTGTGCTGGCCGGTGCTGAATTGATACAACATCAACTGACGGTGGTAGTTAGGTTGTTCCAGGGTGTAAGCCAGCCACTGTCCATCGGCAGAAAAACTGACCTCAAAGGCATCCCGGCGGGCGTTAGTTGCCAGCCGCTGGTGCTCACCGGAATCCAGTTCAATAAAATGCAAACCCAGGTGATTGTCCTGGTAGACGATCCGGGATTCATCCCCCGCCCCCCAGGCCAGCAAGGTATAAAAATGCGGGCCCATGACAAATTCTCTGCTTTCGCCCTGACCAGTCTGGTCAGTCAGCACCAGCGTTTGTCCCCGCAGCGATTCCACGATGCTGGCCACCTGTTTACCATCCGGAGACCACAACGCGGAATACTCACGAACGCCGCCGGATCGGGTTACATTGCGGGTTGAACCTGCTTCCACCGGCACGCTGAACACCTCGCCACGCGCAGTAATCAGGGCGCGTTTACCGGTGGCCGATAACACCGCATTTTCGATGGTGGCGCTGGCATCTTTCCACTGACTGCGCAATTGCGGTAAATCCGGATTGATAGCGATGACTATGTCGTTGACGGCACCACTGGTCACATTCAGCATTTTCAGCTGCCCCCCCGCTTCGTAAACAATGCTGCCATCATGGCCATCGGCGGCGCGTATATCCCACTGGTTTTCATTGCTGACTTTTCGCACGCTATCGTTACTGGCGTCGAACTTGAACAGGTTAAATACCTTATCCTCACGGTCAGACAAAAAGTACAATTCATCACCCAGCCAAATCGGATTGAAATTGTTGGCTCCGGCGCCGTCTATGCTGGTCACCTGCTGGCCCGGGATGTCCATGACCTTAATCTCAGGGGTATCACCGCCACGGTATCCACGCCAGCCGGCGGAACCACCGAACAGGCCGCCATAACCCAGCCCAAAAGGGATATATGCTAAGCGTTGCCCATCGGGGTGGTAACGCCCTCTGAAAATACGAGCCTCCATCTGCTTCGTTGGCAGGCCGCCCTCCAGACCCACATGATAGAGCTGCGCGGAACGCCCGTGATCGGTCTCGCGGGGTGATAGCAGTGCCACCTGGCTGCCATCAGACGACCATCCAATGGGAATATCCTGGCCGGGATGCCAGGTCAAACGCCGCGGCTGCCCGCCATCGGCTGCGATAACATACACATCCTGGTTGTTTTCGTAATGTGCGGCAAACGCGATCAGCTTGCCATCAGGCGAAAAAACCGGCGTGTTCTCCTCGGCAGGATGCGAAGTCAAACGCCGCGGCTCGCTGCCATCACGGTTGGCGATCCAGATATCACCCGCATAAACAAACGCCAGATGATCAGCACTGAGCGCTGGCTGACGCAGCAACAGCGTTGATTCTGTCTGGGCATGGGCGCTGTCGCCTGGCAGATAAACCACGGCCAGTAACAGGGCAGCCAACAGCTGATTGGCAAGAGTGGATGGGTATTTCATGGGCAACTCGCGAAATTGATTGAAACGACCGTTTATCATAACCGCTGTGGCGGGCGATGAAATAGGCCGTACGTCATAGGGGGCTTGTGCAGGCTTTGCGAAGACTTTATTGATGCTCAGCGAATGGCGATTAAGTGGCTACTATCGTCGTGCCCGTGCAGGTCGCGATCGATGCTACAGAGAATTCCGGGCGGTCATTTGATAACAAGCGCCACAAAACCCGCAAGCTGTTACTACACGGCAATTATGCAGCCATTCCTGCGCAGTGATGACAACGCATTGAGGTAAAAACCGGGCAATCTTTTGCCCGATAAACTACGCACATCACCGACAAAAAAAGTGTGTCACTCCGATAGAGCACAACGACAAGCAATCTTTTAATCTTTTTTTGCATGCCAACGAGTTGATACTCAATAATTAAACGTCACCATCAACCACAGCTTGGTGGTATCGCTAAACGCCGGGTCATCGGCATCGAAAAACGCGCCTTGCAGCAGCACATCAAAATGCTCTGAAAGCCTGGTGCTGATGCTGGCATCCAGCTCCTGACCGAAATCCCGATTGCCTGATTCAGCGGAAAAATCATGCCAGACCGTTTTCCAGTTAAATATTCCCAGCTTACCGGACAGGCCAATAAATAAATCACTGATGCCATCATCGGGGGTAGTCAGGAACTGGTCCGCCAGACCGTTAAAAAGATGCAAGGTAGCCAGGGGCGTGCGGAACGCAGCGCCTGGTGTGACTGTGCTGCCTTCCAGCACTTCCCAACCCAGGTTGACGTTAATGAACGAGAAATCCACCCCGGTATCCAAGCGCCAGTAATTAGCGGTGTAATCCATCGGATTATTACTGCGATCACCCTGCAGGGCCCACTCAGCGCCCCAATTCAACTGATACTCACCCAGCGGATACCGCCCGCCTAATCGCAGGCCACCGGTACGTGTGGAAAACGCCGGTGCGGAATTGTTATCAATATCGTAATAATAAGCGGTCAGCTTGATGTAATCATTTAACGGCCAGGCAAAATTGGCGAGGTAGGTATTGGTGTCATGATTGCCTATCGGACTGTCATCACCGAATATCCTGTTGATATTATAGACATACGCCAGATATAAATTGCCGTTACCAGCCACTTTGGCGGAGGCCGAGATACCATCATAAGTCTGCTCATTCTGACGCCAGGCCACGCCGCCGATAAACCGCTGGTTATCCAGCACAATACGCTGCCGGCCCAGCTTGACGCCGAGGTCTTCCGAGAATGCATAACTGACCCAAACCTGATTAACCTCGGTACCACTGGGATCAGCCACCACCGGAAAACGGTTACGCTCGGGTGCGCCGGTGCGGGCGCCATTGTTAAAGTCGTTGGCTATCACCGAGGTAACGTTGTCCACTTCGATAAAAAAGTTAAAGCCGTGATAATCACCCGTCTGGTAATTTAACCGGGAGAGCAGCGCTGACGCCTGGGCATCTTGAGCAAAATTATTCTGTTCTACAAATTCAAACCGGTAGCGTAGCTTGATGCCCAGTTCACCCTCGTTGATGGCCTCCTCCAGGCTATCGGCGGCGTGGGCATCCACTATTATAAGGCCTGCCAGGCAGGCCATTCCGAAGATAGTAATCGCGAAGCGATGATTCATGACGCCTACCGGCGGCTAATAAACATCGTTGACGGTGTTATACACATTGAATTTACCCGTCGGGGTGATGATCCGTTCGCCTTTGATGACGTGTTTTAACGTGCGGGTTTTGTCGTCAACGATCACTATGGCTGATTGTTGTTCTTTGCCGCTCCATACGGAGAACCAGACCTCGGTACCATCCTTGTTGTATTCAGGCTGGACCACTCTTTTCGGGCCCTCACCCAAATCGGCCCATTCGGCAATCGGCAGCACTTCAAAGCCAGCGTCGAGATTGTTGATATCAAACACCGCCACCGACTGCGCAATGGCTTCAGTCGGATTCAACGGCGAATCGACCCACAGATTGCTGGATTTGGGATGTGATTTGACGAACAGCGAACCGCCGCCCTGACCTTTCAATACCCGCACCACCTGCCAGGCCTGGTCCGGATGGCCTTCAGGGTCGGTACCCAGAAAAGTCACTTTCTCATTGCCCAATGCGCTGGTAATCCATACCGGGCCAAACTCAGTGTCCATAATGTTCGCGCCACGCCCCGGATGCGGAATTTTATCGACATCCACCAGCGCTGCGAGTTTACGCTCTTTGGAGTCCACCACCGCGATTTTATCGGACTGATTGGCTGCTGTAAGGAAATAACGCAGGCTGCGATCCCAGCCACCATCATGCAGAAAACGCGCTGCGTTGATGGTGGTCACGCTGAGGTTATCGATGTCCTCATAATTGACCAGCAGTATTTTGCCGGTTTCTTTCACGTTGATGATGAACTCAGGGTGTTGATGGGATGCCACAATGGCTGCCACCCGTGGTTCCGGGTGATATTCCTGGGTATCCACTGTCATGCCCCGGGTAGAGACGATCTTCAGCGGTTCCAGCGTATCGCCATCCATAATGGTGTACTGCGGCGGCCAATAAGACCCGGCCACGGCATAGCGATCTTCATAACCTTTGTATTTGGAGGTTTCCACCGAACGCGCCTCCAGACCCACCTTGATTTCCGCCACCCGTTGCGGCGGATCCATCCACAAATCGATCATGTCGACCTTGGCGTCGCGGCCAATGGTGTAAACATAACGGCCGGAAGCGGACGGGCGCGAAATATGCACCGCATAACCGGTTTTCAGGATATTCACAATTTCCTTGGTATCGCCGTCAATAATCGCTACTTCACCTGAGTCGCGCAGTGTGACCGAGAAGAAATTATCTATATTGCGCTGATGCTGGGGTTCGGTTGGCCGCTGATCAACGGGCACCAGCAGCTTCCAGTTATCGCGCATTTCCGCCATACCCCACTCGGGCGGCTCCGGCGGTTCATGCTGCAAAAACCGTGCAATGATATCGACCTGATCCGCACTCAATTCGCCGGAACTGCCCCAGTTGGGCATCCCAGCCGGTGAACCATAGGTGATCAGTGCTTTTAAATAATCACCGCCTTTCTCGCGGGTAATGTCCGGGGTCAAGGGTTTACCGGTCGCGCCTTTGCGCAATACGCCATGACAGCCCGCACAACGCTGAAAATACACCTCGGTAGCCTGGTCGAATTCCGCCTGGGTCATGGGCGGCCCTTCTGAATCGATAAAACCACTGGTATCGGCTGAGGTAATGGTACTGGGCGCACCCTGATAGGCGATCTGTTCCGAACCGGAAACCGGATGATCCGCTGGACCGGCAGCATCAGCCGCGGCACCTGATTCACCGCTTGATCCGAGGGCTGATCTGGCCGCAGCCACTTCCGCCTGACCAATCTCGCCGCCATCGTTACCCCAGGTGTTCAACACATAGGTAAGCACATCGGCAATGTCCTGATCAGCCAGGTAGGACAAACCGGGCATGACTGCATTGTATTGCTGACCATTGACCGTGATGGGCCCGGCCAGACCATTGATCACCACACCAGCTGAACGTCCTGGATCGCTCAGCAGATAGTCAGAATCAGCCAAGGGTGGAAAAGCATTCGCCAGCCCCATGCCATTGGCCTGATGGCAGGCAACACAATGGGTGTTGTAAAGCGCCTCACCTTTGGTGATACGTTCGCTCAGGCTGGTCCCGGCGGCGGCCACTTCAGCCTGATGGACAGCGGTGTCGCTGTTCGGCGCTGATGATGTGCTCTCGTTAGATGATTGACAGGCACTCAAGCCTGGCCATAAACATAACGCCATTACTAGAATCGATGCAATTTTCATATCATCCTCGCTGGGCCAAAAAGTGGTCCTTGAATCCATAAGCCTCATCAGAAAGTGGCTTCCAGATTGACAGAAAAATTTCTTCCCGGGCGGGATAGACTCTCAATCAAGGGATCGTCGGGTGTTAACGCTGATATATCGAGCCAGCGCCAGTATTTTTTATTGGTTACATTAAACACGCCACCACGCATCATCCAGTTGCGGGCAAAGCGCCAACTGGTAAACATATCCAGTGTCACATAGCCGGGTGGTAAAAATCGCTCGCCGTCGGTTTGATCCACGCGGCGTTGAGCGCGAGTAACGGTCGCTACAGCATTCAGGTTGAAACGTTCCGACATTGATAGCCAACGCAAACCCAATACCGCCTGGGCAGGCGAGATGGTATTTAAGGGTTGATCGTTCTGCTGATTATCCCCGCGCGCCCAATAACCGGCAGCATGTAGATGAAACTGCGCCAATCCAGGTGACCAGGCAACCAGTGCCTGTTGCCAGCTAAATTCAAAACCATAGATTCGCGCTTGATCAATATTGCGCGATTGAAACAGCAACGTGCCATCTGCCGGGTCAACGCCGATACGCGCTCTAGTCTCGATAAAGTCCGAATAATCCGTCCAAAATGCGCTGAATGAAAACTGTCCGTGACGGTGAATGCGGCGCACACCCGCTTCGACCGCATTGGATGTTTCCGATTTCAGATCCGGGTTGGGCAGTGCGCGGATTCTGAACAAGGGAATATCCAAACCAATATTGGCATCTTCGAACGGTGGTGCACGGAAGCCTCTGACATATTGAGAAAATGCGCTCCACTGCTGACTAAAGCGATACAGCAGTCCCAGCTTCGGCGTCACTGCATCATCACTCAGGCCAACCACATCCGTGCCTGGATTGTCCTCCCGATAAATACTGTCGAGCCTTGGCGTTAAGCGATAGCTGTCATAACGAAGCCCGGCTACCAGGCTCCAGGGTGAGTTTTCGAACTCGATTTCATCGTGCAGAAATAAACCCCATTCATCAGTGTCGCTAATGGGAAAATCCCGCAGCGGAAATACTTCTCCCAATATCGTGTTGCTGACACTGCCATCATTTAAACTTATCTGCCGGCCATCACGCAGTTCTTCAGTGCGCATAGTTATAAACTCCAGTCCGGCACCGATGCGGTGGGTGCTGCCGCCGATAAAAAAATTCCGGAAAACATTCAGTTCCACACCATAGTTGTCCTGGTCATAAAAAAAATCACGCTGCAGGCGCACCGGCATCGTGGCAAGCGCGCGCGCCTCCCGGGTTAATTGAGTGACATCAGATGCCTGGTGATAAACCCTGAGCACCCCGTCGTCAAAAGTCCACAAATCCTGAAATTGATAATCCAGTACGATGGATCTATTGCTTTCGTGATCATCGCCCAGGAGTTGATTGGTATTACGAAAACGGCCACTGCCCAGCACCGCCCGCACATCGGTATGGCGATCGCGTTCAAAATCGTTGACGGTCAATCGCAGTCGCTGCGATGGCCCCAAATCGACGGTCGCCTTGAAAAAACCGCTGAGTGTGTCCCAGTCCTGGCGGTCTGAGGGAGTGTTGGCGGGAGCGCGATTATCCAACTCATGCCCGTTACGGCGGGTGATAGCCGCCAATAGGCCGGTAGTGTCATCCGCCCAGGCCACCATCCCAGACTGATAATGGCTATCGTCTTCGCCATGGTAACCGGCTCGTAAACGCGCGCCCCAGGATTGGTCATTGCCCTGCAACCAGCGGTCCGGGTCCCAGGTGGTCACGGCAATGACACCGCCAATAGCATCCGAACCATATAATGTTGAAGCAGGACCATTCAAAATCTCCACCCGTTCTATCCAGTCAGTCTCCAGGGCGTCACGTCCGGCATTGGAAAAACTGCCGACAGCAAACTGATCACGTACCGGTACACCATCAATTTCCATACTGATGCGGTTTCCCCCGATACCTCGAATATTCACGCCAGTCGCGCCAAAGCGGGTGCCGGAGCGTTCGGCCTGGACACCCGGTTCGTAGCGGAACAGTTGATCAATATCCTGCACTAAACTTGCCTCCAGTTGACCTGACCGCAGCACTCGCACACTGCCGATCACATCGCTGAGTGGCCGTGGTGTTTTACTGACCACCACGATAAGTGGTTCCAATGCTTTGGACTCCATGGCCTTTGAATCTGGGGCCGCTGCCTCCGGGTCAGGGGTGCTATCCAACGGCGCCTGGTGATTTGCTAAGCTGGTTATCGATTGTGCGCTCACGCTGGTTACCGTCGAAAACAACAACACTGGCCACAGCCACGTCAGTAATCTGCAATACACCATTGCGATACTCATCGATTTCATGCCTAACAAGCAGCATGTATTTATTGTTATTTCAAGTCTCAAATTAATGTCAGCTGACAACATCAAATCATCGCCGGTAACGCCTGACTGATAAATCCGTGAGCATCCAGTCATCAGTCAGACCGAGTTAATTTAAGCCTGATCCATGGAATGGTCATTTGAATCCGTTTAAATAGCAATACGTGTTAACCGCAGTTCCGCCAGGTATAACCGCATATATTCATTCAAATCTGTGATTTTGAAAGCGCCTGTAACCCAGCAATCTTTCGCCGCGACGAAAAGTTTCCGCGCGGCCAGAGCCTCCGGATAACACTGTCGAGCCAGTCATTCGGCAGCTCACGCCACCGGTATTTCCGTGAGCAGCAATTGCATCGCGGCCAAACACAATGACGTGAATGGGTTGTTGCTCCAGCATCCTATCCAGGCTTCGGTAATCTCGTATAGCAATCCAATATCAACTCAAATATCTTAGCTGGACTGTTATAATCGTCCGTTGGAGTCTGATACGGGTGAGCACAACCCTGACCACGGAGAATGCATCATGAAATACGCTAAAATACTGCTGGTTGCCGACCAGCCTGAAGACAAGATTGATATCGCCTTGCAGCATGCCCTGCGCATGGCTGAACCTGGCGCAAAAATCCATGTGTATTCTTTTGTTTACGATGCTTTTGTCGGCAAACTGGGTTATTTCGAAGATGCGGAAGTAGAAAATTTACGCCTGGATATTATCGCCGGCCGCTGTGAATGGCTGGCGGAGCAGGTGGCGCCGTATCAGGACGGCGATATCAAAATCATCCAGGAAGTCGTCTGGAGTGACCGAGTGGGCGAAGCGGTAATAAAACTATGCGATGATAAGCGGTTTGATTTGGTCATCAAAACCGGACATCGAACGGAAAGGCTATGGTACCGGCCAACCGACTGGCAGTTACTCGATCGTTGCTCAGCCCCGGTTTATATTGCTGCCCAGAAAAAATGGAAGCCCAGTCCGACTATATTGGCCACAGTCGATATCGCCAATCGCAACCCGGTCCAGAAGAAGCTGAATCACAAAGTCATGCGGCATGCCCTGCACATGGCGGAGCACCTCGATGCAAGCTTGCATCTTTGCCATATTGTAGAAGTATCCAAAGTGCTCAAAGATCTGGATATCATGAGCAATGCGCAATACATGCAGCACTTTAACAAGCGCCATGGCAAGACCCTGCAAAGCTTTGTTGATAAGTATGCCTTACCGGAAAAATGTGTGCACATTCATACCGGGCAGGCGCACCGCAAAATACCCAGTATTGCCAATTCACTGCATGCCTCACTGGTTGTTATGGGCAGCTCCGGGCGACCGGGCATTTTAAACCGCATCATCGGTACGACTGCCGAGCAGGTTTTATCGGTGCTCAGAACCGATGTGTTGTCCGTGCGCGCTTAAGCATTTCGTGGCCGGTTCGGTGTGCTTCAGCGGCACACCGGACCGCAGCTCTATTCGAGCGTAGCGGGCTGCCCTGCCGGGGGTTTGACGATAAGTACATCCGCACTGACGTTATCCAGCAGTTTTTCTGCGATGCCTCCAATCAGCAGCCGCTTGAAAGCCGAGCGTGACACAGCCCCCATCACCAGCAGCGTAGTCCGTTCAGCAGCCAGATGCGCGATGATCTCGGTCACCGGATTACCCGCCCGGATGATGCTGCGCAGCGCTGTCACCTGCGTTGCGTCCAGCAGATCATTGACAGCCTGCCGATGCGTCGCAATGGCAGCCTCCTGGACATCCATAGGCACTATCGGCGGAGACATCACGGGTCCTGCGGAAATCGGCAGAGCCACTATATTGATGACTTCCAGCGGCACCGCCAGCCGCTGCGCAAAACTGCCGGCATGGCGCAGAATGGCCCGACCCAGATCAGCCGACTGATCACCTGAATGTACTGGATCAAGCGCCGCGACGACCCGCGTATAACGAACTTGGGAATAAGGTCTGAGCAACCACAGCGGTACTGGACAATGGCGGATCAGCTCCCAGTCCCGGTTAGACAGCCGCAGGCGTTCCCAAGCGCTTTGAACCTGTATTTCGCTGATTACCAGGTCCATGCGGTGCAGTTGTGCCAGATCGATTAAATCCCGCCAGCCATGTGGTGACCAGCACACCGAAACCGAGCTTGCCTGACTCAGTGTGGTTGCCAGTGCGCTCAACTGCTGTTGTCGCTTGTCCAGTAGCAACTGCCGGGCTTCGGCCAGCAGACCATCCGGTTCAACATCGATTTGCGGATCAAGCCCGGCATGAAATAAAGCATGCAACAGGTGAAGATTTGCATTTGCGGCCGCCACCGCTTGACAGGCCTGAATGACCGGTTGTTCGGCCAGTGCTGGTGTATTGATATCAAGCATAATGGCTTTGTGCTTGATTGATATCGGTGTTTGACTCATTCTGGTAATGCGCAGTGATGATGCAAATGCATTCGCTTATTTTAAAAGCTAGTGTTTTTTACGCTATTCCGCGCTATAAGGCCAGTCGGGGTTTTGCTGAACGCGTTGCGGGAGTTACCTATGCCATCCGAGTTTATATAGTGCCATCTTCGGGACCAACCACTGATCAGGATTTATCGACGCTGCTGGCCTGTATACCCGCAGCGGCTGCTGATGGCGTGATTGTGATTGATAAACAGGGGCTGGTGGTGTTTTTCAATCCCGCCGCAGAGACCATTTTCGGCTATTCGGAAGCAGAAATCATCGGCCAAAATGTCTCACTGTTGATGCCCACGCCTTACCAGGCGGAACATAACGGCTATCTGCAACAGTACCTGCGCACCGGCCAGAAAAAAGTCATCGGTATTGGCCGGCAGCTACCCGCCAGATCCAAGCACGGCAGCGAATTTGATATTGATCTATCGGTGGGTGAAGCTAGACTCGCTTCAGGCACGCTGTTCGTGGGGATCGTCCGGGACCTGCGCAGACGGGCTTATCTGGAGTCGATGCTGAATGCCGAGCATCGCTTCGCCAGCAAAATTTTTGATCTTATCGATGAAGTGATCGTCGGTATTGATGCAGACGGTATTATCCAGTTTGCCAATCGGATGCTGAGTCAGTCGTACAATCAACAGTCGCCACCAATCGGTGAAGCCTGGCTGGACAGCTATGTGTATCCCGATGATCGCGAGCGGGTGCGCGCTGCTTATGCCGGCATGTTTATTCAAAACAGCACCAACGCTCGTCACAACGAGTACTCACTAAGCCTCAACGGCGGGCAGCAGCGTTTATTCAGCTGGCAGCACCAGCTCATTCCAGCCGGCAAGCAACAGCCCGCCGCACTCATCATCAGCACCGGGGTGGATATTACCGACCACCGGCGTCTGCGGCGGCTGGTCAGAGACCGGGACGAACGCCTGCGGCTGATGTTCAATCAGGGCCTGATTGGAAAAGTCCTGTTAGATCTGGATGGAAAAATCATGGAAGCCAACCCGGCCTTCTGCGCGATGCTGGAGCTTACTCTGGAACAGGTCAACCATTTGCCTATCGCTGAGCTGCTCGATGATAACAATCAGATTAAGTACCTGGATGAACAACGGACACTGCTGGCTGATCATGGCATTCCGATCAGGTTTGAGCTCAGCTTCCGCTCGCCGGACAATATTTACCATAGTGAAGTATCCATGGGCAATATTCGGGACGAGGCCGGCGTGTCGGTTGGCATTCTTCTGCAGGTTCAGGATATCACCGCGCAGCGTGCCGCGGCAGCTGAGATACGTGAGTTGCGGAATCAACTGGCGCATGTCAACCGGGTCTCGCTGATGGGTGAGTTGGCAGCCACCATCGCGCACGAATTGAACCAGCCTTTAACCGCGATTGCCAACTACGCAGCAGGCAGCCGCAATCTGTTGCAGCAGAGCCATCTGGAGCGCGACAAACTGCAGTTTGCCTACGATCAGATTCATCAGCAGACTTCACGCGCTGGTGCGGTGCTGGATAAGCTGCGCAGCTTGATCAAGCGCGAGCCTGAACGGCGCATGCCACATGATATCAATCAATTGATCGTTGACATCCTCAGGTTGCTGAAACTGGAAACCGACACCCTGGATATCCCGGTCAGGTTGGATTTGCAGCCGGGCCTGCCCGCGGCATGGGTTGATGCGGTACAAATTCAACAGGTCATCTTAAATCTGGTGCACAATGCGCTGGAGGCGGTGGTTAAAATAAGCCAGGTCCGGGCCGGTCTGAAAATCTCCTCGCGGCTCAATAGCGCGGGGCAGATTGAAGTGTGTGTTCAGGATCATGGCACTGGCATCCCTACAGATCAGGCCAAAACGATTTTTGATCCTTTTGTCACCAGCAAACAGGATGGTATGGGTATGGGTTTAGCGATATGCGCTACCATCCTGCGCCGACACGCCGGAGACATCTGGTATGCACCGAACTCAGGCGGCGGCAGCCGCTTCCTGTTTACGCTACCGGTTTATGACCATGCAGCCGACTCCGATGAGCCGGCCGCGACACCTGACGAGGCCAAACCATGAAACAGATTGTGCATGTTGTCGATGATGATCAGGCAGTGCTTGATTCGATTGGCTTTATGCTCAGTTCAGTCGGAATTGACAGTCAGCGCTATACCAATGCCAGGCAATTCCTGGATGCTTATGATGACAACCCGGGCTGCCTGATACTGGACGTCAGAATGCCCGGCATGAGCGGGCTGGAATTGCAGCAGGAAATCAATCAACGGCACTGTCCGGAGTTGTCGATTATTTTTATTTCCGGGCATGCCGACATTCCCATGGCAGTGGCTGCACTCAAAGCAGGCGCCACCGACTTTCTGACCAAACCGTTCCGTGAGCAGGACCTGCTGGATAGAGTTCAACACGCCCTGCAGCACAATGAACAGCAACATCAGTCGCAGGAGCAGCAGCAGGCCGTGCTGAAAAAGATCGAGTCGCTCACCGATCGTGAGCGTCAGGTCATGGCGATGGTCGCAGCCGGCAAAGCCAACAAAGTCATTGCCATTGACTTGAATATCAGCACCCGCACCGTTGAACTGCATCGCGCCAATGTGATGCATAAAATGCAGGTCCGCTCCCTCGCCGAACTGGTAAAGGCACTCTATTCAGCAGGGTATTTAGATGATGATTAAATAACCTGACCAGGCTGCAATAAGGCGGCCAGCATGACCAAAGGCGTTTTGCGAGGGTGTATACACGCTGTCACTATTCCATGCTGACCACAGTGTCAACATCCCGGCGTGCTGAAGGTTTGGCATCTACCGCGTAACCCAGTCGGAAAAAAAGCTGCGGCTGCCCTGATATCTGCACAATTTCATTAAACCGTGACAGCAAACCAGGGGCTTCCAATGGCTGACTAAAGAACGACGCATTGATACGATTAGCCGCCGCGAACAATAACATCCAGTCCAAAGCCTGGCCGGCCAGCAGCCAGTCCATTGGCTGGTTTTCTGGCGTATGCAATATCACCAGTAACGGTGCTGTCAGCACCAGTTGCGCGTCATTTCGGGCTACCATGTCGCCCACATCCAGCTTTTGAATAATATACGCAGCCAGTGGCGCTAACCAGGCCGGCAGGCCCAGTGAACGGCTGGCAATCCCGTCTTTGGTGTTACTGTCTTTACCGCGCAGCCAGCGGCGCAGTTCCAACCGGAAATTCTTATTCTTAAACAATAGCTGATCACCTTCCGCCACCAGACGCGCTAGCTGTTGCTGTTGATCCGCGTCACTGATGAAGGCAACACCCACGCCCAGGCGGCCAGCCAGGTCAGTAATTTTATCAATCACCTGTTGTGGTACCGCTGTCGATGCGAACGCAGTGCGGCTGGTATGACGCTTAAAGATTCCATCAAACAATGGCAGCAACTGATCATCATAAACATTGGACGGACTGATTTTTACCCGAGCCAGCCAGTCAGGCTCGTTACTGTCCGGTAACAGACTAACCTCGGGGTCAAGCCCGAAATGCTGCAATGCCACCCGCAATTGCCCCAGGGCAGCACCACAGGACATCACCAGTTCGCGTCCACTCGGATCAGCTTCGGTTAATTGCCGGCTGCGATCAGCATATAACTTCAGCTCATCATGCTGGATGATGAATTTCCACGGTTGGGTGTTGTGCGTAGAAGGCGCCAACAACGCGTAACGCGTGATGAACTTTAGTTGCTCCGCCGGTGAACCGGTGGTTGGAAAACACTGCCGGTCTATTTCCCACGGGTTTGACATAAGCTCACGGTCCTTGAATCCATGCTGATGTCCAGCCTATCTCGAAGCAGCCAGCGCCACCATACGTGATTGCCGAAAACCCATAAGCCAGGCAAGACAGTAGCTGCACAACCGCTGAGCGATTAAGTTCGAAACCCGTCAACCCGCACGCACAGCCTGCGGTAAACCCTGATACCAAAAGAGTGTCAGTTGTGGCCAAATAAGCGCATAACTATTGCCAGGATAACCCCAGGATAATCGATTTGTCGCCACGCTCGGATATACCATTGCATGCCAGCCAACTGACCAAGGTCTATCAAACCGGCGAGGTGGCGGTGCATGCATTGCGGCAGGTTGATTTGGACCTGTATGCGGGTGAATTGGTGGTGTTACTGGGCCCCTCGGGTTCCGGCAAATCCACTTTGTTGAATATTCTGGGCGGGCTGGACCAACCCAGCAGTGGTGAAGTCTGGTTTTATGAACAAAATTTGACCACCGCCAATCAGCGCCAACTGACCCGGTTTCGCCGTGACCATGTCGGCTTCGTGTTTCAATTCTATAACCTGATTCCCAGCTTGACCGCACGTGAAAACGTGGATCTGGTCACGGAGATAGTCAAAGACCCCATGAATTCCGCCGCTGCGCTGGAACTGGTGGGACTCGGCAACCGCGTGGACCATTTTCCAGCGCAATTGTCAGGCGGGGAACAGCAGCGGGTGGCGATCGCCCGGGCGATCGCCAAAAAGCCCGCTATTTTGCTGTGCGATGAACCCACTGGGGCGCTGGACAGTGTCACTGGAATATTGGTTTTGGAAGCCATCGACAGGGTCAACCGCGAACTGGGCACCACCACCGCGGTGATCACTCACAATACCATCATTGGTCAAATGGCGGACCGGGTCTTACAAATGACCGACGGCCGCATAGCCGATGAAGCACGCAATACTCAGCGTCTGGAACCCAGCCAGATGCAGTGGTGACCATGCAGGCACTGAACCGGAAGTTGTGGCGCGACCTTTGGCGGTTACGCGGCCAGATATTGGCTACCGCCATCGTAATGGCTTCCGGACTGGCCGTGTTGATCAACTCGTTATCTACCATTACTTCCCTGCAGGAATCTTCGCAGGCCTACTATGAGCGATACCGTTTTGCTGATGTTTTTGCCCAGGTAACACGCGCCCCGCTGTATGTTTTACAGCGCGTGGCCGAACTGCCTGGAGTGCAATCGGTTAGTGACCGAATCGCAAAAGTGGCACTACTGGATGTGCCCGACTTCCCCGAACCCGTTATGGCCCGTCTGGTCTCGGTGCCCGAACACGGCCAGCCAGTCTTAAATCGCCTGGCATTGCTTTCCGGCCGGTGGATATCCTCCGGGCATGATTCTGAGGTAATAGTCAGCCAGGCTTTTGCGAAAGCACATGGGCTCGTGCCTGGCGATCACTTTTCTGCGATCATCAACGGGACCCGCAAACAGCTGGATATTGTCGGTCTGGCACTGTCGCCCGAGTTTGTTTATGTATTGGGTCCCGGGGCCTTAGTGCCTGATGACCAGCGCTTTGGCATCATCTGGATGGGACGCAGTGCGCTGTCCGCCGCCTACGATCAGCAAGGCGCATTCAATGATCTGAGTCTATCCCTGATGCGTAATGCTTCGGCGGATAACGTGATAACAGCGCTGGATAGCATTCTGGCGCCTTATGGCGCTATCGGCGCGGTGGCTCGCAAAGATCAATTATCCAACTGGTTTTTGATGAATGAAATTGAACAGCTTGAATCCATGTCGACCATTCTGCCCGCGATATTCCTGCTGGTCGCGGCCTTTCTGATCCAAATGGTGATGCGGCGGATGATTGCCACCGAACGCAGCGAGATCGGACTCTTAAAAGCCTTCGGCTACAGCGATTGGCAGGTAGCCTGGCATTATCTCAAACTGGTGCTGCTGATCAGCCTGGCAGGGATTGTCCTGGGCAGTCTGACGGGTATCTGGCTGGGCCGTTTCAGCACCCAAATGTACAGTGAATTTTTTCGCTTTCCGGTTTTGCTATACCGCCCCAACACCGCCGCTTTCGCAATCGGCGCCGGCATCAGTGTAAGCGCGGCCCTGGGCGGGGCCTGGGGCGCTGTTCGGCAAGCTGCCCTATTACCGCCGGCGGAGGCCATGCGACCACCATCACCCCCTGTTTACCGGCGTGGCCGTTTGGCTGATAGCCGCATGGGCCAGTGGCTGGACCAACCCAGTCGCCTGATCATCAGGCACCTGATGCGGTGGCCGGCGCGCACTGGTTTGACCACCTTGGGGATCGCTTTGTCAGTGGCATTGGCGGTCATGTCGCTGCAGTGGAATGATGCCCTGATGCATTTAGCGGAGGTCTCTTTTTATCAAGCCCAACGCCAGCACGCGGTGCTGGGTTTGAATGAACCCCGATCGACACGGGTATTGGCTGAAGTGTCCCGTTTACCTGGTGTGTTGGCAAGCGAACCCATGCGCATCGTCAGCGCCGACCTTTCCGCTGGTAACCGGCGCCATCGGGGCGGTATTCAGGCACTGCCGTCTGACGCCAGCCTGCAACCTGTCTATGATATCAATCTGGGTCCATTGCGCGTGCCCGCTGATGGTCTGGTGCTGGGCTCCCTGCTGGCAGAAAAACTGGGGGTACGCATTGGCGGAACGGTACATGTCGAAATATTGAGCGGTCGCCGGCCGGTATTCGATATTCCGGTGGTGGCGGTAGTGGACACTTATGTCGGGATGCCTGCCTATATGAACCTGACGGCGTTCAACCGAAGGATGCAACAACGACCGGTGACTGAATATATCAATATTCTGCTGGACCCGGCAGCCACCGAACCGCTGCTTGGCAAACTTAAAGCCGTGCCAACGCTGGCTTCAGTAACGCTCAAGCAGGCAGCTGTTGATTCGTTCCATGCAACGATCAACGAAAGCATGCTGATTTACATGTTTATTTTTTCAATGTTCGCGGGCGCGCTGGCCTTTGGCGTGATTTATACCAGTATGCGAATAACATTGATGGAGCGTGGCCGGGAGTTATCCACTCTAAGGGTGATGGGCTTTCGTCGCGCGGAAATCGCTTATGTGCTGTTGGGTGAAGCCGGACTGTTATTGTTGGCCGCACTACCACTGGGGCTGGTGCTGGGTTATGCACTGGTTGTTCTGATCGCCGCTGCTTTTGAGACCGAGCTGTTTCGCGTGCCGGTATTCATTGAGAACTCAAGTTATGCTTATGCCGGCTTGATCGCCCTGGCGGCCGGCGTTTGCTCTGCAATGATTATCCGCTGGCGATTGAACCGTCTGGATTTGATTAAAGTGTTAAAAACCAGAGCATAGATGATGCAGGCAAAGCATAAACGGATTCTGATATGGAGCCTCCTGGGTATCGCTGTTGTAGTGCTGCTGATGATGGCTTTACGTCCGCCACCGGTGCCGGTCGATATGGCCATTATCGAGCATGGGCCATTAACCATCAGCATCGTCGAAGAAGGCAAAACCCGGATTCATGACGTGTTCGCGCTATCGGCCCCGGTAGCAGGCCGTTTGAAACGTATCCAGCCTGAAGTGGGCGATCGGGTGGTGGCCGGGGAAACGATCATCGCAGAACTCGAGCCGCTGGACTCGGCTTTTTTAGATCCCCGCAGCGAAACCCAGGCCAGGGCCAATATCCGCACCGCGGAAGCGGCCGAGTCGCTTGCCAGATCCAACATCGACCAGGCCCTGGCAGAGTTTGAATACGCTCAGAGCGAGCATCAACGGGCACACCAGCTGGTTGAGGATGGCATCATCTCCCGGCAGGATATGGATGCCATAGAACGTCGCTACAAAACCGCTAAGGCGGCCTATGCATCGGCTCTGGCATCTCTGGATATGCGCACTTATGAGCTGCAGCAAGCCAAGGCACAATTGCTTTCACCGGCACACAGTGAAGCATTCAGAATAGACTGTGAGTGCTTACGGCTCAGCGCGCCCGTGGATGGACGGATATTAAGAATATTTGACGCCAGCGAGCGGGTCGTCAGCCCAGGCGAACGGCTGTTGGAGATTGGTGATCCTGGCAAACTGGAAGTGGTGGTAGATCTGCTGTCAGTTGATGCGGTGCAGGCAGCACCCGGGCAAACCGTATTGTTGAAGAACTGGGGCGGCAAGCAGTCATTGCAGGGCGTGGTTCGGCAGGTGGAGCCGTTTGCATATACCAAGATCTCTGCCCTGGGCATCGAAGAACAGCGCGTCAACGTTATCGTGGATATCCTCAGTCCAGCAGAACACTGGCGGACCCTGGGGCACGGCTATCAGATAGAGGCACACATCCTGTTGCAACAGTTGGAACAGGTTTTGCGGATTCCCCTGACTGCTCTGTTTCGCGAACAAGGACAATGGTCCGTGTTTGTGGTCAGCAATGGCCAGGCGCGCCAGCGGCCCATTGAATTAGGTGCTCGCAATGCTCTGCATGCAGAGCTGGTTAACGGTCTGCAGACTGGCGATCAGGTGATTGTTCACCCAAGTGACCGGATCATGGATGGAACCCGAGTTGTCTCCCGGTAAGCGCAGCCCGTTGCGGGACTGTCAGCGAAGTTTGTTCTTCCCACTATGAACAAGACCGATACTGAACGACCCAGCCAGCGACGGACCCCAGCATCGGATGCTCACGCTTACCCGCTATCACATCCCTGGGCACGGCACCGGCAGGATGTATTGGAATGTCTGCACGTTGTTCCGGAGCAAGGCCTGTCGTCGCATGAGGCCCAGCAGCGCCTGGCTCAATATGGGCCCAATCTATTAACTACCGTCATCCATCACAGCGTATTGGGCCTGTTGCTGTATCAGTTCCGCAGTCTGGTGGTTTTGCTGCTGCTGGCAGCCACCGTCTTTTCATTTTTTATCGGTAACCTGACCGAAGCCATTGCCATTCTGGTGGTGATCGTTATTAATGTTGCTTTGGGGTTTGGCACCGAGTGGCATGCGCTTCACTCAATGGCTGCGTTGCGGGCATTGTCGCAAATTGAAACCCGCGTGTGGCGCGATGGCTATATTCAAAACCTGGCTGCTAACTTGCTGGTGCCCGGCGACATCGTGGCGCTGGAAAGCGGCGATATCGTGCCCGCGGATTTACGCATGATCGCAGGCGCCAAACTGCAGCTGGATGAATCCGCGCTAACCGGTGAATCAATACCGGTCAGCAAGCAACATGAACGCTTGGCCAAAGACCAGTTTCTGGTGGAACGCAGCAATATGCTGTTCAGTGGCACGGCGGTGGTTCGCGGTGCCGGCGAAGGTGTGGTGGTGGGTACCGGTCAAGCCACTGAGTTGGGCCGCATCGCCCGTCTGGTGGAGACCGCACAACCATCCGCAACACCCTTGGAACGCCGGCTGGCAGGATTAGCGCGGCGTCTGGTCTGGCTGACGTTGATGATCGCGGCCTTTATTCTGCTGGCCAGTCTGTGGTCGGGGCGTGAAGTGGGACTTTCTATCCAGGTTGCCATTGCCCTGGCGGTGGCAGCCATACCCGAGGGCCTGCCGGTGGTAGCCACAATTGCACTGGCGCATGGTATGTGGCGCATGGCGCGCCGCAATGCCTTGATTGAAAAATTATCCGCGGTGGAAACCCTGGGCGCTACCAATATTATCCTGACCGACAAGACCGGCACGCTGACGGAAAATCGAATGACCGTCAGTCAAATCGCTATCGATTCGCAGGTGCTGGATGTGTCGGGTTCAGGTTTGCAGATACTCGGCAGATTTACCGCTGGTGGTCAAAACCCGGATTCGATCAGCCTGCAGCATTTAGACGAGCTATTAAGGATAGCGGCCTTGTGCAATAACGCGTCCATCGTTCTGAATGGTGTACCAGAAGCCATCGAAACCAGCGGCGATCCGACCGAAGTGGCCCTGCTGATTGTCGCCGCCAAGCGTGAGTTGTTCCGTGAGCAACTGCTGCATGATCTGCCGGAAGTGCACGAAGAGCCGTTCGACGCCACCCAGAAGATGATGGCTACCTATCATCAGGCTGGTGATGATGTGTTGATCGCTGTCAAAGGCGCACCCGAAGTTTTGCTGGAAAAATGTTCACGGGTTTACGGCGCCGGGGGCGAGCATGAACTCAGCCAAACCGACAAGCAGCGCTGGTGCCGTCAGGCAGATGCCTTTGCGGCCAAAGGACTCAGGACGCTTGCCCTGGCAAGCCGCCGCGCGGACAGCATCGAGCAGCCACCGTTCGAAGATTTGATGCTGTTGGGTATCGTTGGCATGCTGGATGCTGCCCGCGCTGGTGTCAAACAAGCCATCGCCAGCTATCAGGCAGCGGGAATCCGCGTGGTGATGGTTACCGGTGATCACATCGATACTGCCCGCACCATCGCTATCAACCTGGGGTTATTACAAGCCGGAGCTGATCCGGCCAGCTGTATTGACGGGCGTCAATTAGACCCCGAACACTTTACCGACAGCTCAAGCATACAGCGCTTATTGAATGCCCGGGTAATCGCACGCGCCACACCCGAACAAAAATTGCGGTTGTTAATTCTGTTTCAGAATGCCGGCAAAGTGGTCGCGATGACCGGTGACGGCATCAACGATGCACCTGCGCTGAAACAAGCGGATATCGGGATTGCCATGGGTCAGCGCGGCAGCCAGGTCGCCAAGGAAGCGGCGGATATGGTACTGCTGGATGATGAGTTTGCCACCATTGGCGCCGCGATTGCTCATGGTCGGGCCATTTTTGCCAACATCCGAAAATTCGTGGTGTATTTATTGTCATGCAATATCAGTGAAGTCCTGATAGTGGCTATCGCAACATTGCTGGGAGCTCCGCTGCCACTGCTGCCCTTGCAAATTTTATTTCTTAATATTGTCACCGATGTATTTCCCGCATTGGCGCTGGGGGTGGGCAAAGGCAGCCGCATTCTGATGCATCGCCATCCCCGGCCGCAACAGGAACCGATCCTGACGAATCGTCATTGGCTGTTGATCATGATCTATGGCGCGGCCATCTCAAGCTGTGTACTGACAGCGATGGGCATAGCCATTTACGGCCTTAAACTGGCGACCAAAGATGCGGTCACCATCGCCTTCCTTACGCTGGCTTTCGCACAGCTATGGCATGTGTTTAACATGCGCTTTGACGAAGCCAGTCCGCTGCGTAATGAAATTACGCAAAATCCCTGGATATGGTCCGCACTCGGCCTGTGTATTGGTTTGATTCTGGCTGCGTTATTCATCCCCACACTTGCTGACGTCCTGTCCCTCAACCATCCCGGTAGACTGGGCTGGTTATTAATTTTGGTGATGAGTCTGCTGCCCTTGATCGTGGGCCGTGGTTTACGCCGCCTGGCCAATGCTTTTGCGCGAGCCCATAAACATATTCAATCATCCAGACCATTTACACGTTAACCACAGGAGTACAATAGAGTGTCTTATTATTTTGCAAAAAAACTATCGATCCCATTTGACAGCGCCATGGAACGCAGCATTGAAATTCTGGGTAAGCACGGCTTCGGAGTGCTCACACAAATTGATGTTCAAGCCACACTTAAGCAAAAATTAGGGGTTGAGTTTCAACCCTATACCATTTTGGGCGCATGCAATCCGCGGTTTGCACACCAGGCACTGCAGGCTGAAGACAAAGTCGGCACCATGCTGCCCTGCAATGTGATTATTCAGCAGACCGACGATGGCGTTGAAGTAGCTGCGGTTGACCCTTTGGCCTCGATGCAAGCGGTAGACAATGCGGATTTGGCGGATATCGCTCAACAGGTTCAACAAGAGCTCAGACAAGTCATTGCTGACATCTAAGGAACATCTGATTTAATCTGACACGCTCGCGAGCGAGTCTTTTTCCACGTTGAACTCTTTTTGGGCAGTGCAGTGCCTTTATCAACGAAGGCATAGCGGGCTACGTCGAGTGGCTGAATGGTCAATTTCCTTTGGGCTGCAATGCGCCAAAAAAGGCCGCTCCCACAGGGGGTTACGCCTGAAATGCGCCAATCCTGCGTTGCGCCGCTTGGCAATAGACCGGCTATTGCACTGCGCGACGGCGCCTTGGCTTGACTCATTTCAGACCCATTGCAAATTTGCTGGCGCGGCCATGGCAGATTAAATCAGAGGTTCCCTAAATAACCAATCTCAACGTTTTTCAGCAGGCAGGTCCGAGTTAAAACAATTCAGCTCAATGCCTGCAGCAATATCTGGTTGGACAACGGCTTGCCTTGTTCGTATTCCCTAATATTATTTAAGGTGGTATCGGCAATATTTTTGAGCGCATTGGCGGTAAAAAAACCCTGATGAGAAGTGACCAGCACATTGGGGAAGGTTAGCAATCGTTGAAACACATCATCCTGGATAATCTCCGAGGATAGATCTTCAAAAAACAGATCATCTTCCTGCTCATAGACATCCAGACCCAGTAAACCGATCTTTTTTGCTTTCAATCCGGCAATCACTGCCTTGGTGTCGATCAATGCGCCACGGCCGGTATTGATCAACATGACCCCGGCCCGCAGCCGCTCAATGGCGGCCTGATCAATAATATGCCGGGTTTCAGTGGTCAACGGGCAATGCAGAGAAATAACATCAGCGCGTGTCAGCAAATCATTGAGATCAGTATATTCAATGCCAGCGACAGCGGCTTCTGGGTGTATGACCGGATCACAACCGAGTACCCGCATGCCGATGGCATTTAATATCCGGGCTACCACAATGCCGATCCTGCCGGTGCCGACAATGCCTGCAGTCAAGCCATTGAAGTTATAACCCAGCAGGCCCTCCAGAGAAAAGTTGCCTTCGCGGACCCGATCATATGCGCGATGAATCTTCCGGTTGAGCGAGAGCATTAAACCAATGGTATGTTCAGCCACTGCCGAGGGTGAATAATTGGGCACCCGAACAACTTTAACGCCCAGCTGATGAGCTGCGGCCAGATCGACATTGTTGTAACCAGCGCAACGCAAGGCAATCAACTTTAAGCCATGACTGGCAAGTTCGGTGAGTACCGCGCTGTCCAAACCATCATTGACAAACACGCAGATGCATACGGCACCCCGAGCCAGCTTCCAGGTGTCTTGATTTAATCTGGGTTCTAAGAATACCAACTCATGGTCAAACTGCTGATTGGCTTGCGCAAAATAATCGCGGTCATAGCTCTTGGTATTAAAAAAGATGACTTTCACGGATTGTGCTCATGCCACGGTTTAGCTTAATTGCATTCCATGCCAGGCATGAAAAACCCATACCGGCACTTAAACACCTGAGCATTGCTCTGGCAATAGCTAATGTCCGCAGCAGTTATAGGCACAAACCTCAGTAGTCAGACTGGCCACGATGATTTAATTTACCCATTAATGGTGTGGCATGATCCAAAAAACTTCTGACGTTATTACGCCAATCTCACCGGCGCCACAGTCTTTGCGGCTGCGGCGGATTGGTATTGATACCTATCAGGAACCGGTCATTTATCTGCGCGCGGACTCTCCGGTATGCCGTTCGGAAGGTTTTGCCGCGCAATCCCGTTTGAGGGTAGCCACTCGGCAACATGAGATTGTCGCCACACTGAATATGGTGCACAGCGATTTGCTGACCCCCGGTGAAGCAGGGCTTTCAGAAATTGCCTGGCAGCAATTGGCTGCCAGGCATGATGATTTGGTGGCGCTTTCGCATGCCGATACGGCCAGTTCGTTTCGCCTGGTCAAGGCCATGCTGCATGGCCACCGTCTGGATGCTGAGCAATACCAGTGCATTGCAAGTGATATTGCCGCCAACCGTTACACAGACCTGCAGCTTAGTTCTTTTGTCACCGTCTGCACCCGTGATGACACTACCCTGGATGATGCCATTAATCTAACCCGCGCCATGGTCAAGGCGGGTGAGCAACTGCATTGGGATTACCCCGTTATTATGGATAAGCATTGCGTCGGTGGTCTGCCGGGTAACCGCACCACCCCGATCGTGGTTGCCATCGTGGCGGCCGCCGGCATACCGATTCCAAAAACGTCGTCACGCGCCATCACCTCTCCGGCCGGCACCGCGGACACCATGGAAACACTGGCTCCGGTCAATCTGAGCCTGAAGCGTATGCGCCAGGTTGTCGAACAGGAGCTCGGCTGTATTGTCTGGGGTGGTTCGGTCGCCTTGAGCCCAGCGGACGATGTTCTGATCCGAGTCCAGCGTGCACTGCAAATCGATAACCACCTGCAACTGATAGCCTCGGTTTTGTCCAAGAAAATTGCCGCGGGCGCCACCCATGTGGTGATTGATATACCGGTAGGACCGACCGTCAAAGTCCGCAGTGATATTGAAGCCAGACGTTTATCTGATCGCATGGTCAGTGTCGGCCAACAGCTCGGCATTCAAGTCGCGGTGGTGCTCAGCGATGGTAACCAACCGGTTGGCCGTGGCATAGGCCCATCGCTGGAAGCCCGGGATATTCTCAGCGTGCTGCAGGGCAGCGATAAGGCACCACAGGACTTGTTGGACCGGGCCTGTCGACTGGCGGGTGAGATTCTTGAAATAGCCAATACCGCACCGGCAGGCCTGGGGCAAATCCACGCCCGGAAAATTTTGCAGGAAGGCCATGCCTGGAAAAAATTCCAGGCAATCTGCGAAGCCCAGGGCGGTTTGCGTGAGCCGCTCACCGCCCGTTATACACAACCTGTCACCGCCAGCCGAGCCGGACAGGTGCTAAGCATTGATAATCGTCGTCTGGCCAAAGTCGCCAAACTGGCCGGCGCACCGGCGGCGGCGGCGGCCGGGGTATTGCTGCACACCCGCTTGCATAATCAGGTGATGCTTGGCGAACCTTTATTCAGCATTCACGCAGAAACGCCCGGTGAGCTGTCCTACGCACTGCACTTTCTGAAAAACCAACCAGACATTATCGGCATTGGAGAAAACCCTTGAACCCTGTTTTCTGCGACAACACGGACAGCCTGTGACGCCTCAGTTATTGGCGTTGCCAGGTAATGAGCAGATGGCGGAGAACCTTGCCGGCCAGTTAGGGATAGATATTATCGGGCTGACTTCGCGGCGTTTTCCTGATGGAGAAACGTATTTGCGGATTGATCGGGAACAGGTATCCGACTGCGTGATCGTGGTGGCCAGCCTGGAGCATCCGGATGAAAAAGCCCTGCCGTTAATCTTTGCCGCCGATCTGTTACGCGAGTTCGGCGCCAAACGCATCATTCTGGTCGCGCCCTATCTGGCCTACATGCGCCAGGACAAGCGCTTTGAGGCCGGTGAAGCCATCACTTCATTGTCGTTTGCCTATTTGCTATCCGAGCAGTTTGACGCGTTGATTACCGTAGAGCCTCATCTGCATCGCCACGCTGATCTCAATGAGTTATATGCAATACCCAGCATCGCCATAAGAGTTGCCCCGGAGTTAGCCGCATGGGTTCAGGCGCACACTCGCAACCCTCTGTTGATCGGCCCTGATAGCGAAAGCAAACAATGGGTGCGCGAAATCGCAAACCAACTGAATGCACCGTACGTCGTGCTCAAAAAAATCAGACAAGGCGACCGTGAGGTATCGGTCAGTTTGCCTGACATCGGAGCTTGGCCAGATCGGCAGCCAGTCATCGTTGACGACATTATTTCTACCGGCCAGACCATGATCGCGGCCATCAAAAAACTGGTCCAGGCTGGATTTGCAGCACCCGATTGCATCGGCGTGCATGCCATCTTCGCAGAAGCTGCTTATCAGCAGCTGGCCGCTGCTGGCGGTGGGCGGATTGTCACCACCGATAGCATAACGCACCACAGTAATGCCATAGGGCTAGCGGCATCCATCACGGCCAGCATCCGGGAACTGCTTTGTGAATGAACGCCAGAGTCCTACCGCCAGAACCCGTCCGCTGTAAACCGTCTGCCGCCAACGCTCACGTACAAGCAACAGCCAGGTTAGGTATATGTCCTGATTTGCGGCAAGATGACTTTGTCCTATAGTGAACCTGCATGGTGAGGAGTGGTACTGAAGCTCCCACCGAAGGACCTGTCAAAGGGTCCGGAAGTGAGAGGGACTGTATTCACGGTGATTCCCATGCGGAGCCCATACGGCGGAAGTGGTTGAAACGGGTAGTACCAGATCGATTACAAAGTTGTGTGGGTTCCTTATTGTGCGCTCTGAGCGATCACAATCCTGATGCAGACTCGCTATCCAAAGACACAACCGGCGTTAAGCACCAGATACCGGCACCAAGACTGACCAATACGTACAAGCACCAGCCAGGTTAGGTATATGTCCTGATTTGCGGCAAGATGACTTTGTTCTATAGTGAACCTGCATGGTGAGGAGTGGTACTGAAGCTCCCACCGAAGGACCTGTCAAAGGGTCCGGAAGTGAGAAGGACTGTATTCACGGTGATCCCCATGCGGAGCCCATACGGCGGAGTGGTTGAAACGGGTAGTACCAGATCGATTACAAAGTTGTATGGGTTCCTTATTGTGCGCTCTGAGCGATCACAATCCAGATGTAGAGTCGCTATCCAAAGACATAACCGGCAAATACACAAGCGGCGCTAAGCACCAGGTATCAGCGCCAAAACCGACCAATCTGATATTCAGACCCAGCAACATTTTCTTACTGCATTCAGATGTAAGCATCTCTGCATCGTCATTGTATGGTTTGCGCCTGCATCCAAACATTTAACCTGAGACTTTGTTCGGGACTGAAGCGCAAACCGAGCTTGCTGCGCCGCCATAGCACATCATCGGCATTACGCGCCCATTCGCGTTGCATCAGCCAGCGTACTTCGCGCTCGGTCAGCGAATGTCCGAATGCCTGACCAAGCCCGGTGATATCTTTAGCGCCCTGCAAAAGCTCCAGCGCATCGGTGCCATAGGCGCGGGTCAGGCGCAGCGCCCAGGCCGCATCAATAAAGGGGTATTGCTGCTGCAAAGCCTTCGCCAGCCCATCAACCTGCCCGGCCGGGAAATCCCCGCCCGGTAACGCAGCATGCGCGGTCCAGGTTTTACCCATGCGTGGAAAAACCACCTGCAATTGGTTCAACACATCTTCGGCCAGCCGCCGATAGGTGGTGATTTTACCGCCGAATATATTGACCAGGGCCGGTTTATCCGCGGCATGATCCAATTGCAGCACATAACCACGGGTAGCGGCCGTGGCTGACTTGGCGCCATCGTTATACAGCGGTCGAACACCTGCGTAACTCCAGACAATTGCTGCGCTGTTCAGCGGCTGCCGGAAATATCCTGACACAATTTCACACAGATACTGCGCTTCCTCGGGGGTGCAATGCACCTGATCCAGCGAGCCGTGATGCTCACTTTCGGTGGTGCCGATCAAAGTGTAATCGGTCTCGTAGGGAATGGTGAATATCACCCGGTTGTCAACATGCTGCAGAAAATACGCCCGGTTATGCGGATACAGCCGGGGCACCACAATATGACTGCCGCGCACCAGCCGAATGCGGTTACTGGTTTGCGTATGGGTGACATCGTGAATGATATTTTCTACCCAGGGACCACCCGCATTCACTATCGCGCGGGCGGTCAGCCGGGTAATCTGAGTGGTTTGCGTGTTTTGTACCTCAACCCGCCAATGATCACCGTCACGCTGCGCGGACAACACCCGGCTGCGCACCCGGATATCCGCGCCCCGCTGAGCCGCATCCACTGCGTTTAACGCCACCAGGCGGGCATCATCGACCCAGCCATCCGAGTATTCAAAAGCCACCCGGAATTTATCCTGTAACGGCTTGCCGGCCGGATCATCAAACAATTTAAGCCGCCGGGTTTTCGGCAAACCGGAATGCCCGCCCAGATAGTCGTAAATCAGCAAACCGATACGCAGCATCCAGGCTGGCCGCTGGGCGGCATGGTGCGGCAATACGAATCGCATCGGGCGGGCAATATGCGGCATATTGCGCAACAGGGTTTCGCGCTCCTTTAGCGCTTTGCGCACCAGTCCGAACTCGTAGTACTCCAGATAACGCAGGCCACCATGAAACAGCTTGGTGGATGCCGAGGAAGTCGCCTGCGCCAGATCACCCTGCTCACAGACACACACTGACAAACCTCGTCCCGCGGCATCCCGGGCAATACCGCAACCATTGACCCCGCCGCCGATAATCAGCAGGTCGTAATCGGGGCAAGCTTGGCTGATCGCGGGCATGATGGTAATAAACTGGACAGCAAATGCCAGTTTAGGTGTTTTGCCGCCCGCTTGCCTGCTTTATCCCGCTTGCCGGCTTAATGCTGACCAGGTTACCCGTCAGATTGCCTGGTCTGTCATAGCCTGCAGCTAATCACAATCCGCGCCCTGAATGGCCACCAGGCGGTTCATGTCCAGCACTCCGGAACCAAATTCTGGAAAATCATAAGTGATTTCAATGTGATTGCATGCGCGTGCCTGCAAAGTCAACATGCCAATCTGGATGCGCGTGGCACTGGCGCCGTTAGGGTTAAGAAACTCCAGACCTTCGGCCCGTCGCATAGGGAATGTGATGCTGGTCGCGCCGTACTCAAAAGTATCATTGCCGGTTATCCAGAATGGCTGCCCGTTGAGGAACAGAAACCAGGCTGCACCCAGAAAGGGTTGCCCGTTGGCCTGCTCGCCAACATTCACTAATAAGCCCTGGTTATTCAGCCCCGCGCCGATCCAGGAACCACTCATGCGTCCGGACAGCGGGAATGTAGATTCCGCCGGTGCACCATCGCTGAGCAAAAATGTACCGTTGAGTGATGATACGTAAACATTACCTGTTTCATCCTGCCCGAAAGTGATGATCTGCAATGCGGAATCAAGCATTTCCACCTGCTGGAACTGCCCACCCTGCTGCCGGATCCCCCAGATAATACCGGTACAAAAATCACCGAAGAAATACACGCCTTGAAAATCAGGATAGTCCGGACCGCGATAGACCTCACCACCGGTCACTGAACAACCAACACTATGGGTATACTCGAAAACTGGCGCCGCAAAGTCTGCGCAACTGCCTACCCGGCAAATATTTCCTTCGGCAAGGTCCCAGCCATAATTTTCACCACCGGTGGAACTGGCTGCCTGAAAGTTCACTTCTTCTCGGCTTTCCTGCCCGACATCGGCGATATACAGATCACCGGTCTGCTGATCAAAAGCCATGCGGAATGGGTTACGCAACCCCAGTGCCCAGATCTCATCACGCGCATCGCTGACGCCAACGAATGGATTATCCTCAGGAATGCCATACGGCCTTACATTTGATTCCACATCAATGCGAATCACTTTCCCCAATAAAGTGTTCAAGTCCTGTGCGTTGTCTTCCGGGTCATTGCCACCGCCACCATCGCCAAAACCAAAATACAGCAGGCCGTCCGGGCCAAACTGCAGACGGCCACCATTGTGATTGGCAAACGGCTGGAGTTCGATCAATACCGTTTCTTCGCTATCCGGCAGCGCCAAGTCTGGATCAGCGGATATTAAAAATCTGGAGATCACTGACCGGCCATTGAGATCAGTGTAGTAAACATAAAAGTGCGTTTTGTTACCGAAACCCGGCGGAAATGCCATGCTCAGCAAACCCTGCTCAGCAAAAGCACTGCCTACCCGGTTGCGAATATCCAGAAATGGCTCTTCCAGAACCTCGCCGTTTTTCAAAATACGGATCGTTCCGGACTGGGATACAAAGAACAGCCGATTGGAGCCATCCCGGGCATTGACCAGATCAACACCAACCATGCTGGTAATCGGGGTTAACGTTAATTGTGCCTGTGAGACAGCCGTCAAGCCCAGACAAAAAATCAGCAGAACGATGTTGCGGACAACGCAAATACCAAGCATAACGGTCACCTGAGAATCAGACTAAGCAATCAATTCAGATGCTACGAAATCTAGTGTAGTTATGCAAACCTGACTGCTAAACCGGCAACAACAGGCGCCGGTTATATCCTAAAATTATCACCCGCAATGGCAAGTTTGACAGCACACCTATCCATAACGCGGGGCTGGTTAAGGTGGGTAAGGCCCCTGATAGCGGGTATCGCGAATCGGCTGGCTCCATAACGAATGACCTGTAGCCAGCTCAACCGCCACAAGCCGCAAAGGATAGGCAACCATTTCATTGTCTGCGCGTATTTGCACCGGTTCCGCCACGTAGACCAGTACGGCTTCATTAAAAACCATAAAATCGCTACGCGAAAACTGTTCTGAAATACTTCCCAGCAAGGTTCCCGAAGCGTTATAAATATCCCACTGATAAGGTTGCAGTGAATCACCGCTGCGCCGCTGGCTGACCAGAATATGGGCTCGGTCTGCTGATACAAACTGCCGGCCGGTGACGGCCTGTAACTGCTCCTGAGGTTGAGCATTGATCGGGTTGGCCGGACGGGCGGGTAATCTCGCCACCGGCACTGTTGCTACATCACCGCTGTTCAGATCAACGCTGAGCGCGCCGGTCTGCTGTGTCTGAGATGGCTGGTGTTCCGTAAACATGCCCTGCACCAGACGTCGCTCGTTTTGCCAGGCAAGGAATTGACCAGTCACCGGAGCTACCGAAAAGCGACTCTGCAGGCTGTCATTGATACTGACCTGAACGGCTTCAGGCAGTGCCACTATACGTGCCGCCAGTGCCTGACCATTGTCGGCATCCAGCAACACCAGATTCAACTCGTTGGAGCGCGCAGCCGGACTGCCCTGCGCAACCAGCCTGGCCTGTTGCAGCAGGACCGGACGCTGGGCGCTGTTGCTGTGCCAGCGGATACTGCCATCGATGGCGTTAATCGCATCGACGCCACCGGCTGGATTCATGCTAAACAGGCTCAACCCGGCAGGGTCCGCCAGTAACCCATCCCGCATCTGGGTGGACTGCGCCTGGGCAACACCCGTGCCGATAATGGCCAGCAGACAACTGCTTAAAATCACTCCGCGGCCACCGGCCAACTTGTTTATCAGATACATCAATCAATTTCCCGGGAATAAGTTATTGTCATGATCAATACAAAAATCCGCTGTTCCATCCACAGCGGATACGGCTGGTTGCTGCATGGATAAAACTTTAGACGTGCGCAATTATGGTTGAGCCGATAAGCGGATGCAAACACCCCTGGTCCCCTCCAGTCTGCTGCCTGACCGAGCCCAATAGGATAATGCCGGAGATTATTGTAAGATTGCGGGCGTACAAAAGCTTGCCGCAAGCAGCAGGATAGCTTGATCACCGGCCGGCATACCAATAACCAGCAATCAATCAACGGTACTTGTCGATGATAAAAAACCATCTGCTTGCAGTAAGTGGCGCAGCGCTCACTCTGATCATCAGTTTCGGGCTTAATGCCCAATCAACCGGCACCTGGGTGGCCGAAGGCCCCGGCCCCAATACCGACGGCCAGGTGGAAGGCATTCAGGATGGCGAGGTGATTGGCTCGATCAACTCAGTCGCCACCCATCCCACCGATCCGGATACGGTTTATATCGGCGCTACCAACGGCGGTGTCTGGCGGACTGAAAATGCGCTGGATGCCATGCCCGACTGGACCCGCCTGACCGACACACAGGCAGGCAACTCGATAGGCAGCCTGGAATTTGACCCGCTCGATGCAACTCACAGCACGCTGGTCGCGGGCATTGGCAGGTTCAGCAGCATCGGCCGCCGCGGTGGTGAGCGGGTGGGTATTCTGCGCACTATCGACCAGGGCCTGACCTGGAGCCTGATTAACGGCAACGGGCAATTGCTTGGTTGTAATATCAAAGGCATCGCCGCGCGTGGCGAGGTATTGGTAGTGGCGGTGGATAACTCTGATGCCGGCAGTGCGTTATGTGGCCGGGGCATATTCCGCAGCAGTGATGGCGGCGCCAGCTGGGCGTTGATTACCAATGGTATTCCGGCCGGAACCGCTTTTGATCTGGTCGGCGATCCGCTGGATAACGACCGGCTATTCACCAATATTGTTGCCGGAGCCGGCAGCGGCATTTTCCGCAGCGATGACCAGGGCGCCAGTTGGACACGAGTCAGCGATGCCGCCGTCGAGACGGCGATCACCGATGATACCAATAACCTCGAGATGGCCATGGGGCTTAATAACAATATATTTGCGGTGATTACCAATTCCGGCGTGGCCACGGACGTCTTTGCCTCTCAGGATGGGGGCGCCAGCTGGACCCGCATGGATACCCCGGCCATCAACGGGCTGGGTTCCAATCCCGGCGGACAGGGCAGTATCCATTTATCGATTGCCGTGGACCGCACCGATGCCAATATCGTGTATCTCGGTGGCGACCGTCAGGACTTCCCCAACATCATTGGCGCTAATGACTTTTCCGGCCGGTTATTCCGCGGTGATTTGTCCCAGCCGGCAGGTTCACAATGGGTGCATTTAACCCATGACAGCACACTGGGGCCGGCCGGTGGCGGCACCGCCAATGACAGCGCCCCGCACGCCGATTCACGCGACATGGCTCTGACCGTTGATAATGTCCTGATCGAAGTCGATGATGGCGGAGTATATCGCCGCAGCAGTCCGCTGAATGACAGCGGCGACTGGTTTTCGATGAACGGCAACATCATGACCACCGAATTTCACGCGGTTTCATTTGATGGCTTGAATGGCATCATTATTGGCGGCACGCAGGATACCGGTACGCCGGAACAGCAGATCCCCTTCGACCCCGTGTGGGACAGCGTTGCCACCGCAGATGGCGGCGTGACCCTGGCGGATGACAGCTCAACCCCGGGCAATGCGATTCGATATTCCAGCAATCAGTTTCTGGGCAGTTTCCGCAGACGCACTTTTGACAATAACAATGCGCTGGTAAGCCAGGCATTTCCGGCCCGCACGCCGTTAAATGATGACCCGCCGATTAGCGCGCAGTTCTATACCCCATTGAAACTGAACAGCATTAATCCAGTACGGATTATTTTCGGCGGCGCCAATGGTGTTTATGAATCGCTCGACCAGGGTGATACCGTCAGTCAGATTGGCCCGGGTATTGCCGTCAATCAGGTGGGCCGCCAACCAATCGCTTACGGCGCAGCAGGTAACGAAGAATTACTGTATGTCGGCAGCGGCGATAATGTGTTTACCCGCCTGACCGCCGATCCAGCGCCACTGCTGATGTCGGCCACCTATCCAGGTAGTGGCAGTGGCCGGCAGGTGGCTGATATCGTCATCCCGCCTGACCAGCCGAACAGTGCATTTGTTATCGATAGCCAGCGGGTTTACCAGACCACGGATAACGGTACTACTTGGTCAGAGTTGACCAATAACCTGGGTGATTTTGATTTCATCAACCTGCGCGCGATGGTGTTTGTGACCAGCCCGCTGGAGAACATCCTGGTAGTGGGCAGTGACCGCGGTGTTTATGCCGCGTTTGCGGCCGAAGGCTTCAGCAACTGGATTCGAGTGATTGACGGTTTGCCTAATGCGCCCGTTTACGACCTGGAATACGATGCCGATACCGGTGTCTTGCTGGCCGGCTTATTGGGCCGTGGCGCCTGGACCTTAACCCCGGCCAGTCCCATTATCGATATTTTCTTTGCCGGCGGTTTTGAAGCAACGCTTTGATCACTGGCTATATCAAAACCGATTCGAGCTGCTCAGCAGCTCGATGCTAAGCCAGCACAGCAATTCAGCGCAGCATGCCCGCTAAAACTCCAGTATCTTGTGTCTAATTCAGGTTTTCAGGCACGCCGCAACAAGCGGGCTGAATAAGCCTAAAACCACTCAGCCCGCATTGCCAATGCACTCTGATCAGCATCACCAACCAGTTCGGCCAGATGCTTGATCTGCGGTAACTCGGTGGCGAAAAAGAACCGGCACGCCTGCAGTTTACCCTGATAAAAATCCACATCAGCGGCATTGGCGTCCGGCAACGCACGCTGGGCGATCATCGCCTGTTGCAGCCAGAACCATGCTATCGTGAGATGCCCAAGCATGGTCATATAGTGCGTGGCATTGGCCAGCGCCAGGCGCGCTTCGCCCGCTAACATTCTTTGACCGGTAGCAGCAGTGACCTCCCCTGCCAGTTTGATCCCGGACAGCAACTGCGCGGCAAACCCGTCCAACCCTTCCAGCTGTGCTGCCTGTTGGGCACTGGCGGCCATACGTTTAAACAACGCCTGCAGCGCTGCGCCATCCTGCATCATCGCTTTGCGCCCCAGCAGATCCAGTGCCTGAATGCCGTTGGTGCCCTCGTGGATCGGGTTAATGCGGTTGTCGCGATAATATTGCTCCACCGGATATTCCCGGGTGTAACCGTAACCACCCAGAATCTGAATCGCCAGATCATTGGCACGCAGGGCATAATCAGAACCCCAGGCCTTGATGATCGGGGTCAGCAGTTCCAACAGCAAATGGCTTTCCCGGCGCACGTTTTTATCCGGGTCGAGTGCCTGATCGACCAGCATGGCGGCATAAAAGCCCAATGCCTGCGCACCTTCCACATAACATTTTTGCTGCAGCAGCATGCGTCTGACATCGGCATGCTCGATCAATAATACCGGCGGCGTAGCAGGGTCTTTTTGATCCGGATGCCGGCCCTGACGGCGTTCCCGGGCATATTGCAGCGAGTACAGATAACCCGCACTGCCCTGCTGCACCGCACCCATACCCACGCCGATGCGTTCCTCATTCATCATATGGAACATATGCGCCAGGCCCTGGTGTGGCTCACCGACCAGATAAGCGTGACAGTCACCCTGCTCACCGAATTTAAGGAAAGTGTTGACGCTCCCGCGTTGGCCCATTTTATGATTTAAACCCGCCAGAGTGACATCATTGCGCTCAGTACGTGAACCATCCGCATTGACCCGCCAGCGTGGCACAATGAACAAACTGATGCCGCGCACACCCTCCGGAGCGCCGCTTATTCTAGCCAGCACCAGATGCACAATATTTTCACCCAGTTCGTGATCACCGGCGGAAATCCACATTTTGGCGCCAGTTAAACGATAGCTGCCATCCGCTTGCGGTTGCGCCTGACATTTAATGTCCGCCAGCGAAGAACCCGCCTGCGGTTCCGAGAGGCACATGGTGCCGTAATAACGCCCCTCGATAATGGGCAGCATATACAGCCGTTTTTGTTCCTCGGTGCCATAGACATGCAACAGATTGGCTGCTGCCCGCGCCAGCGCCGGATAAGCCACCGTACTGGGATTGGCCGCTGAGAACAACGCATCACACACCGATGAAATAACAAACGGCAACTGCATGCCGCCGTCATCATAATCAGCCAGCACGGCCATAAATCCAGCCTGATTAAAGGCATCCAATGCCGCACCGATTTCCGCTATCAACACCACCTTGCCATCGACCATCCGGGGCTCATTCAGATCGGACTTGCGGTTATGTGGCAGGAACTGAGTTTCGGCCAGCTGATGCGCCAGATCGATCACCGCTTCGAAGGTCTCGCGGCTGTGTTCGTTGAACCGTGGGTATTGGGTCAGTTGTTCGATCTGGAGCAATTCATATAACAAAAAATCCAGGTGACGCAAATCCATCAGGGGGCTGGTGCTCATAGGGTTATCCGGCGGAGGCGGTGTGCCATTTTGAATTTGCCCGTGGTTCGCGTCAACCCGACGGGCGGAGCACGCTCATACTGATACTGATCGATCTGATTGATCTCAGTCCGTGCCGAACTTAACGATATAGCCGACTTTCGGATTCATGCGGCCATTCAGCAAGTCCGTAAACACCTTCAGCGCGGCATCCGGACCCTTAAACTCCTGGATGTCAATCTGGTCTTCAACGAAGGCGAAGAATGCCCGCGTGGCTATCGCCAGACGTTCCGCAAAACCAGCCTGTCCCCATTCCGCTACCCGTCTGGTTACTTGATCGGGTGCAAAAAACATCACCGGCCGGGGGCCGGGCAGATTACTGTGTTGGGCACGCTCTTGCCAATGTGACACCCCGGCAACACAGCTATGGGTCAGTTGATCCGCATAGTGAGTATGAATTTCCCGGGTCAGATCGGCATTGCCGGCAAAATCGATAAATAAGGCTTGTTTGCTGTTATCCAGTTGCTCAATGGCTGAGTAATCCAGCACCCGGTCATAGCAGCCAAGATTTTTGACGTAATCGGCATTCCCCTCTGAGGTCAACCCGACGAGCTCATAAGCAGAACGATCCCGGCGGAATTTTTCCATCAGAAAAGCGCAGCTGATGGCGGTTTTGCTGGATGCGCTGGACAAGATCAGCGTTTTCGCGCCAAACATATCATGCTCGGCCAAAAAATCATCGAGCAAAAATGAAGTGGTGAACAACGGTCGGAAAATTGCCTGCAGATTTTCTCTCTGAGCCGAATACATCGGGTCATTGGCTACCCGCACATAATGATTGTAAACCGTGGGCAATTCGCGACGATGCGCGGCCGCATCCATAAAGCCATACTCGTTGACTTTGGCGGGGCTTACCATCAACTCCGAGGCAAACGGAAAATAGCCGTAGATGCGTTCACCGATGGCAATGCCTTGGCAAGCTGACTCCACCACATCAGCAAAACCCCACACCGGCAATTTACCCCAGCCTTCTTCCGCAGGAAAAAACTTCCAATATGACAGGCTATCACCCAGCACCGCGTAGGTGATGTTGTTGGCAGTCAGTGCAAAACGGTCAACTTTCAGACGCACGCCACCGGGCGGCAAGGGCTCGGGTGTTTGTTCCGCCAGCTTGTGCTGGTGCAGATCTTTGCGGTTGATCAGCAGCTTGAACTCCGCACCGGATTGATAACGTTTTTCGATCGTTTTAAGTATCACTGCAAATCCTCGCGCCATGCGTTGACGCAGTATTGGCCCCAGCAACCGGCCCAGTACCGGCACCGCAACGGCAAACTCCGAATGCCAGCTTACCCGGCATTGATGTTTCCCGCACGATTCAATATTAATCAGTCCGACTTTATGGTTGATCGGCAAGGGTTTGCAACGGGTAATACGGTAAGCCATGGCGGCAGGCGCCTGGTAGCGCTCGATTACCTCTTGCAACACAAACGGACCGATCACGATCCGGCGAACCGCTCCCACGCCATTGGGATGATCCGTGCCAGGCCTGATCAGCTCCGATGCCGTCACCCCCGGAAATCTGTCATACCCGGCGTGGTCGGTAATCTGAGCAAATACAAAAGCAGCCGAGGCAGCCAGTTCTCGTTCAACGTGGATGGTCTGCATGGCTGGCTTCCAGAATTGTCACATATGACATGATAACCGGTATAACTGAACCAGTTCACCAGCCATTGCACCGGAACCAGCGGTCCCGGATCGTGTCATCACCTGCTATCACATGATATCGATCATGCGCGGCGGCGGTCATACAGGCATGATTGGGCAGTATTCTTAACTGGCTGCCAATGGGGAAACGGGCAAAGTCAATCTGTCTGTCCAGCGCCGTAATCATGCCGTGCTCCTGATTGGCGCTATCGACCACCAGCCCGCTGATCACTTCACCGGACTGCGCTTCACAGACCAATCCATATCCACAGTCCATTGTCTGAGCCGCCGTGCTGTGATCTTTTGACAGTGCCAGACCGCCGGCATCCACCAACAGACGATTTTGACCCGGCTTGTGGCTGATCACCGTGGTCAGTACCGATAAGGCAATATCCTCCCGCTTACAAACGCCCAGCCCCACCTGATATAAATCCTGAAACACATACACTCCGGCGCGTACTTCGCTGATGCCCTGCAAATCTTCGGCAAAAGTGGCGGTCGGCGTTGAGCCAACGCTGCGGATGGGTATATCGATGGCTGCTGCGCTGACCACACCTACCGACTCGATAATGGCTTTGACTTCTAGCGCGGCATATTGCCTGATCTGATCTATGCTGGTGCAGCTGTAGGATTCACCGGCGTGGGTCATAAAGCCCATGAACTCAACGCCAGCCTGAGCCTGTAATAACTTAGCCAGCCCGGCTGTCGCAGGGTCATCCGGTGCCAATCCGGCGCGATGTCCGTCACAATCAATCTCAATCAGGACCCGGAACGTGACACCCAACTCGACACCGGCCGCCGCGACCTGCAGGGCGATGTCGGCATTGTCCAGAATCAGTTTCAGATCGCAGCCACTGTCGAGCAGCTTTTTGACCCGTGGCAGTTTGGCCGGGACGATACTCACCGCATACAGAATGTCGTCAAACCCATCGGCACAGAAATATTCCGCTTCCAGCAAAGTCGACACCGTTATCGGCCCGGTTTTACCAGCCCTGATCATACGCACAACCTCAAGGCATTTAGCGGTTTTGACATGCGGCCGGAACGCTACACCGTGAACCTCCATGCGGTCATTCATCGCCTCGATATTGCGCCTGAGTCTGGTTCGGTCAAGCACCAGGCATGGGGTGTCAAGATCACTGAGTTTCATACCACTATAATAACCCGGCCGCAGGCCAACTGTTACAATGCGCGACTTCAAAACCTCTCCCAAATCCAATCAGGCCAACAACCATGAACAACCTACCCGTCTGCCCGGAATGCAGCTCGGAATATACCTACCAGGATGGCAGCCTGTACATCTGCCCGGAGTGCGCGCACGAGTGGGGAAAAGACGAAGTCGACAGCAAGGAGCTGGTCATCAAAGATGCCAACGGCAACCCATTGCAAAACGGTGATAGCGTTTCCGTCATTAAGGACCTGAAAATTAAAGGCTCATCCTTGGTGATTAAGGTAGGCACCAAGGTGAAAAATATTCGTCTGGTGGAAGGCGATCACGATATTGATTGTAAAGTCGATGGCATCGGCGCAATGCAGTTGAAGTCAGAGTTTGTGAAGCAGGTTAGCTAGATAATCGGCCCTGAAAAATCTGTTTCAGATATAGCACCTTTCAAAACAGCAGGCCATCCGTTATTTAATACATCCACAGATTCCACGAATCGCCACAGACCACTCACAAACCGTCTACACAACACCTACAAACCGCCCAAGGATTACCCACAAACGGCCCACAAATTACCCGTCATTCCCGCGCAGACGGGAATGACGGCGGTGCGGTAATATCTGATTGGGGAGCAACTGGGGCTATCAGGCAACATCAACCACCTTCGATTCGAAAAGCAGTCGATGCTTTACCCAACCTGATCGGAAAATCAACCTGGATAACCTTTTAATTAAATTTTATCAACAGCTTGCGAGGTTTTCAGGGGGTGACCAAATGAACGCGGGGTGTTAAGTGCATTGCATCGGCAGGTGTCGTAAATATTGCCCATCGTCGATCGCGGCCAGGTCCGCTCCTACAGTTTCGGAATTAATGTGAGATTTAGAACAGTAGATTCAACTATCCGGAAAAGATATCTCTACGTTCGAGATGACACTTTGTTGGGCACTGCTGAGCTATACCAATAAAACCTGCCATTACCACCAAAGGGAGAAATCTTTCTCCGGTTCAAATTAACAAGCCAGCTTCGGATAACAATAAACCGATGACACTAACATAGGGTGTAATAAACGAGGTGCATTACACCAGCAGGTGTCACAGGTATTCTCCACCACCGGCCGCGGCCAGATTCGCTCCTGCATTCGAGCTTTACTACGGTTTACTACATTTGATTGATAGCGAGGCTGCTGCATTCTGTGTTTACTGTAAGAGCCCGCTTGCGGGCGACCAACCGGATAAAAACCTGCGCTGAAATAAAACACTAATGCGCTACGGGTTAAACGTCTCAGTTCTCGTTTCTATTCGTCACTCCATGCGGCACATGTCCGGTCGCTACATGCTCGCGGCTGGATTCCACATGCACCTGCTGGTCATCAAAGAATATATCCGCGCCGAACGCCTTTAAAAACTCACCCTTGCTGCGCCCGCCCAGAAACAATGATTCATCAATCCGGATGCCCCACTCTCTTAAGGTCAGAATTACCCGCTTGTGGGCCGGCGCTGAGCGCGCGGTCACCAGGGCGGTGCGGATCGGGTTGTCGGCTATTGGATAGGCTGACTGGATTTCGTGGATGGCCTGCAGTACCGGTTTGAACGGGCCGGCGGTCAGCGGGTGAGCGGCGGCATTTTTTTCTGAACTGGTAAACGCATCCAGACCATCACGTTGATAGACCTGCTCGGCTTCGTCGCTGAACAGTACCGCATCGCCATCAAAGGCAATGCGCAATTGTGTGGTGGTATCCTGGCGGATGGCCGATGGCATCAGCGTGGCGGCGGCGTGGCCAGCTTCCAGGGCAGCACGTACGTCATCACCATGCGCGGATAAAAACAGATGCACGCCAAATGGCTGCATGTAAAGATGCGGACTGACGCCATTGGTAAAGGCGGCCCGCACAATATTCAGATCGTAGTGCTCAATGGTATTGAAAATCCGCAGACCGGTATCGGCACTGTTGCGTGACAACAGCACCACTTCCACCCCGGCATGGCCAGTATTGCCATCATTAAGTGCCAGCAGTTTTTTGACCAACGGAAAGGCAATGCCCGGTTTGAGCAAATCGTCTTCGTGCTGAATCTGATAGTCAGCGTATCTTTCCACGCCTTCGCTCTCAAATATCCGATGGCTTTCATCCAGATCAAACAGTGCCCGTGAGGAAATCGCTACCACCAGTGCCTGGCCCTGTGGGGTTTTCTGTGGCTGCGTCCGAGTTTCGTGCTCACCCATAGCTGCCTCGCTCATAAAAACTGCTCATGCAGGACCCGCTCTTCCAGGGAATGATCCGAATCAAACAACAGCTGATACTGGATATCATGCTGCAGGTGCATATCCACCCTTAGCACGTGGGCCACCTCATCAGAATCAGCGGTGGCGTTAACCGGGCGCTTTTTGTGATTAAGCACTTCCACCGTGACCCGGGTATTGTTGGGCAATACCGCGCCCCGCCAGCGGCGCGGCCGGAATGGACTGATAGGCGTCAGCGCCAGCGCTTCGGTACCCAGTGGCAGGATGGGACCGTGCGCGGATAAGTTATAGGCTGTGCTACCGGCCGCGGTGGATAACAGCACACCATCGGCCACCAGCTCCGGTATCCGGACGATGTCATTGATCGAGATACGCAGATGCGCGGCCTGGTTGGTCTGCCGCCAGATAGCGATCTCATTGATGGCCAGCGCTTCGGTTTTTTTACGGTTAATATCCAGCGCCGTCATCTGCAAAGGTTTCAGGTCAACCTGCTGAGCATCTTCAATACGCCGCTCCAGGTCCTGCTCTTCAAAGCGGTTCATCAGGAAACCAACCCGCCCCAGCTTCATTCCGAACAGGGGTATTTTCAGATGGCCGTAGCGATGCAGTGAGCTGAGCATAAAACCGTCACCACCCAGCACTACCAGTACATCGGCTTTGGCGGGCGTGATTCTGCCATACACAGCCTGCAGCTTTTTCCTGGCGCTTTGTGCCTCCTGAACCCGGCTTGCCAGAAATGCCAGACGCATACTAGTTCTCGCTGACCTCTGCGCTGACCCCGGCGGTTACCAACTGCTCCAGACTGCGCACCGCCACGGTCATGGCGGCGATATCCATACCGGACAGGCGTCGCATGTCTTCCAGAATGCTTAAGGTCCGCTGGATGCGATCCTGATACACCGCCTGCCAGCTGGCCACGGTGGCTTCGGAGTTACCTTTGCGGTAAATCAGAAACTGGCTGGTTAACTTGCGGTGCTGGGTGATCAGATCATTGCGCAGATGCCCCCGGGCATGCGCCTCCCAGTTCCCGCTGGTCGGCAGCGTTTCGACCTGCCGGCGCAACCAGTCGATATTCAGAATATCCGCAACCGCGAAGTGGGTATCCAGCACATCCTGAACCGGCAATTGCTGCTGGGAAGCTTCATCAACAATGTCCAGCGCAACTGTCATGAACTGCAACAGCGCGATCCGGCGCGCCATCAGTTCATTAAAACCAGCTTCCAGGTAGGTTTTTTTCTGTTGTTCATAAGCCAGCCGTGAATCCTGCGGCAAGGCTTCCAGCAGGTTGTCATAGAGCTCACCCACACCAGGGCCAAAACGTTTGACCTGTTGCTGAATATTGATATGGTCAGCGCCGGGCCGGTTGAGCAGCCAGCGGGTCGCCTGGCGCACCACGTTCCACATTTCCTTGATCGCTTTAATCTGTTCAATGGCGTTGACCTCGGCATCAAGCGCTTCCAGCTCAGCCCAGTAGTCCTGCGATTTAAACACTTCCCGCGCGACTGCATAGGCTTTAGCGATCGCATCAGCATCCGCGCCGGTATCCTCCCGCACACGGGTAACAAAAGATGCTCCCATCCGGTTGACCATGCTGTTGGTCACCCGGGTGGCGATGATTTCGCTTTTCAACGGATGCCGCTGCATCAAACCCGCATAGCGCTGCTGTAATGGCTGTGGAAAATACTGAATCAGCTCGCGGGCCAGGAATGGATCCTGCGGGACATCGCTTTCCAGCAACTGGCGATACAGTGAGATTTTGCTGTACGACAACAATACCGCCAGTTCCGGACGGGTCAGGCCCTGGCCTTTGGAGGCACGCTCGCGCTGGGTGTCGTTATCCGGCAGAAACTCCAGTTGCCGGTCCAGTACTCCACGATTTTCCAGGCTGCTGATCAGATGTGCCTTGGCCCCCAGCCGCTCCACCGCAAACGATTCCATCATACTCAGCGCCTGGGTTTGCAGATAATTGCTGCGCAACACCAGTTGCTCGACTTCACCGGTCATATCCCGCAACAGCTGATTGCGCTCCGCCATATCCAGGCCCTGCTCGTCGCAGGCGATATCAAGCAGAATTTTAATATTCACTTCATGGTCGGAACAATCCACGCCCGCTGAGTTATCAATAAAGTCGGTATTGATCCGGCCACCCAGCATGGCATATTCGACCCTGCCCAGCTGGGTCAGACCCAGATTGCCGCCCTCACCGATCACTTTGCAGCGCAACTCGTCAGCATCCACCCGCACCGCGTTGTTGACCCGGTCGCCGACATCGCCGTGGCTTTCGCTGCTGGCTTTGACATAGGTGCCGATACCGCCGTTCCAGAGCAGATCACAGGGTGCTTTAAGCAATTCATTAATTAATTGCTGGGGGGTTAGTTGATCGGCTTCGATACCCAGCCACTCACGCACCTGCGGACTGAGCTCGATGGATTTGGCGGTGCGCAGAAATATTCCGCCGCCGGTAGAGATCAGTTTGGTATTGTAATCCTCCCAGCTGGAGCGCGGCAGTTCAAATAAACGCTGCCGCTCTTTGAAACTGGCGGCCGCGTCGGGGTCCGGGTCCAGGAAAATATGTAGATGATTAAAAGCTGCCTGCAGGCGAATATGCTCTGACAAGAGCATTCCGTTCCCAAACACATCGCCGGCCATATCGCCGATACCAACCACGGTGAACGGTTCGCTCTGGGTATCAACCCCCAGCTCCCGGAAATGACGTTTAACTGATTCCCAGGCACCTTTGGCGGTGATGCCCATGCCTTTGTGGTCATAGCCGTTGGAACCACCCGAAGCAAATGCATCGCCCAACCAGAAATTATGCGCCTCGGCAATCGCATTGGCGGTATCCGAAAAGGTTGCGGTGCCCTTGTCGGCGGCTACCACCAGATAGGTGTCATCCTGATCATGGCAAACCACATTGTCCGGTTTGACCAGTTCGCCATCGATGATGTTATCGGTGATATCCAGTAAGCCGTTGATAAAGCTTTTATAGCAATGCACCACTTCCCGCATCACCGTTTCGCGGTCACCATCAGGCTGCTTTTTGACCACGAAACCGCCTTTGGCGCCGACTGGCACAATCATGGTGTTTTTAACATTCTGTGCCTTCATCAGGCCCAGCACCTCGGTGCGGAAATCCTCTTTGCGGTCCGACCAGCGCAGGCCGCCGCGCGCCACCGGTCCCATGCGCAGATGAATACCTTCCACTCGCGGTGAGTGCACCCAGATTTCCCGGTATGGCCTGGGCTTGGGCAATTCAGGCACGCGCTTGGATTCCAATTTGAAACTGATGTATTCAGGATAATCCCGAGCCTCGGTCTGCTGGTAAAAACTGGTCCGCAGGGTCGCGTCGATCGTTTCATAATAATCGCGGATAATCCGGTCTTCATCCAGAATCGAGACGGTCTGCAGGCCGGCATCCAATGCGGCCTTGACCATGCCTGCGGCTTGCTGGCGGCCTTCAGCGTCGGCTGTCAGCCGGGTTTCGATGATATCGCAGACCGCGGCATCCAGGGCGTTTTCAATTTTTTCTTCGCGATTGCTACGCAGCTTGAGCAGCGCACGCCCCAGCGCACGATAACGGCCGGGCAACATACTTTCCAGCGCAAACTGTGACTCGAACAATCCGACCAGCAGACAGCTGAGCAAGGGGTGCCGGACCAGAGTACTTTCTACATAAGCCTGCGAAAATGGCATACCCGTCTGCAGCAGATAACGGCAATAGGCACGCAGCACCACAATTTGCCGCCAATCCAGGTTGGCGGCTACCACCAGTCGATTGAAGCCGTCATTCTCGGCCATCCCGGTCAGCACCCGTTCAAAGGTATCCTGGAAGCTGGCCTGGATGGTATGGACATCAATATTGATACCCGGTGCGGGCAGCAGATCAAAATCCTGAATCCACAGCTCCGGCTTACGCTCCAACCGGTAGGGCCGTTCATTGATGACCTGCACGCCGAGGTTTTCCAGCATCGGCAAAACCTGGCTCAATTCCAGCGGGGCACCGAATCGGAACAATTTAAAGCGCAACAGGTCTTCCAGCCGTTTGGTACGTGGCACGTACAGACTGGTACGCATATCATTCTCATTCTCCAGCGCATTCACACTGTCAACATCAAATGAAGCCACCCATGGAGACACTTCTTCGGTGTAGGAGATGGGAAAACTTTTTCCGTACTTATCCGCCAGTTCCAACCCGGCGTGCTCACCGTGACGTTTGATCAGCGCATTGCGCAACTCATCGTGCCAGGAACGCACTGCTTCAATAATGCGTTTTTGCAGCTGTTCAGTATCCACCTCCGGCTCAGCGCCCGCCTGCGGGCGCACCACCACATGCAGACGTGCCAGGGTTGATTCAGAAACCTGAACCGAAAAATCGAAATGCTCGCCTTTCAGTCCGCGTTGCAGAATCCTCTGGATTTTCTCACGATTTTCGGTATTGAAGCGGTCGCGAGGGATAAACACCATGCAGGAGAAAAATCGGCCATAACGCTCCCGCCGGATAAATAAGCGGGTCTGCGGGCGCTCCTGCAAATCCAGCACGCCCATTGCCAATTGATGCAGATCCTCAACCGTGCTTTGCATCAATTCATCGCGTGGCAGGGTTTCCAGGATATGCATCAAGGCCTTGCCTTCGTGACTGACCTGGCGCAAGCCTGATATTTCCATGACCCGTTCGGCTTTACGCCGGATCAGCGGTGTATCAACACAACGCAGGTTATAAGCACCGGAAGTAAACAGGCCCAGAATCCGGTATTCGCCGATTACTTTGCCATCCGCGTTGTAACGCAGTACACCGATGTAGTCCATGTAGCCGCTGCGATGCACTCGCGAGCGGGCGTTGGTTTTGGTGAGAATGACCGGTTCGGGCCGCTGTTCAGTGCCGCGTGCGGCCGAAGATAAGGATTTGAGTTTGCGCGCGCGCCCCTTGCTGGGTTCCCGGCTGAGAATGCCCAGACCGGAATCCGGTACGATCCGTAACTCACGCTCATCGCCGTGCTGATGAATGTCGTATTCCCGCAATCCCAGCAAAGTGAAATTATCATCAGCCAGCCAGCGCAGAAAAAGTTCGGCTTCATCTACGTTCTGGGCACCATCTCTGGGCTGGTCCCTGACAAATCGTTCCGCGATGTCCAGTACTCTCTGGCGCATTGCCTGCCAGTCTCTTACCGCCAGCCTGACCTCTTCCAGCGCCTTGCGGATGTTTTCCTCGATTTTAGCGAGCCGCTTGCCCTGTGGCTGGCGCAGAATCTGCATATGCATCAGTGAATCGGGCTGACCCTGATCTGATCCGCGCGGCAACAGCTGCGTTACCTTGCCCTGCTTATCCCGGGCCAGCCATACCACCGGATGAAGAATAATCTGAATCTGATGCCCCATCTCAGCCAGAATCATGCTGACCGTATCAACCAGAAATGGCATGTCATCATTGACCATTTCGATCACGGTGTTGGGATTATCCCAGCCGTGCTCAGACAGGTTCGGGTTGTACACCCTGATCGCCAGTTCTCCACGTGCCCGCTGCTGCGTCAGCTCAGCCATGCCAGCCACCAGGCCGGCCAGCTGCGTGACGGAGTACTTCTGCAGTTCCGCTACCGAGGCACGCCGGAAAAACTGTGCCACCAGACCCTGCTGATCAGCATTATTTTCCGACCGGTATTCAAGCGGAGCATTGCATTCTGCCGCAATCGCCTGCAGCAATTGCTGCTTATCGTTTTCGCTGTTGATATCAGACATCATTACGCTCATGGTGCTGTTCCCAGGGGCAGGTCTATAAAAAAACCGTACTGTTGCTATAACAGTACGGCATTAGTCAAAGTAAACCTAGTGATTTGATCTTTATAGTAACCGCGCATTGTGCAGCAGTCCCCGATTAAATACGCAAATCTTATGTTAATCAATGCAACGCTGAGCTAACCGGCCGGCAGTGTAAATCAGTACCGCGCCAGTGCATTGTCCACCGAACATACTGCCCTGCAACAACCCCAGATAGCTTGTCCGCTGAGCAGAACTTAATTGATAGAGCGGGCAATACCAACATGACGAGCGGTTAAATGAACTGCGCCGGAAAATTATCGCAAGCCGGTTTCCATCCGGGCGATCACCATGCGCTGGATTTCACTGGTGCCTTCATAGATTTCAGTAATCTTGGCATCGCGGAAATAGCGCTCGACCGGCATCTCCTTGCTATAGCCCATACCGCCATGAATCTGCACGGCCTGATGAGTAATCCACATCGCCGCTTCCGAGGCGTACAGCTTGGCCATACTGCCGTCAACCGTGAAACGCTCGCCGGTTTGCTTGGCCGCCATTTTTTTACAGGCTGCACTGAAAGTCAGCAACCGGGCAGCTTCCAGACGGGTCTTCATATCCGCGATCTTGGCCTGAATCATCTGGAAGGTACCGATTTCCTGCCCAAATGCCTTACGTTCCCTGACGTATTCCAGACTGGCTTCGTAGGCTGCCTGGGCAATGCCTACGGCCTGCGAAGCGATCCCGATCCGGCCGGCATCCAACACGCTCATGGCAATTTTAAAACCCTCGCCTTCCCCACCCAGACGGTTCTCCACCGGGCAATGATAATCCGTCAGTTCGATTTCACAGGTGGCCGAAGCACGGATACCCAGTTTGGGCTCCATTTTGCCACGCATGAAACCCTGCTGATCGGCATCGACCATAAATGCAGTCACGCCTTTGGCGCCGGCTGCGGGATCAGTCATCGCGAACAGCACCACGTATTTGGCCACCGGGCCTGAGGTAATCCAGGATTTTTTAGCGTTGATGACGTAGTGGCTGCCGTCTGCCGACAATACCGCGCGGGAACGCATATTACTGGCGTCAGAGCCCGATTGCGGCTCAGTCAGAGCATAGGCGCCTATTTGCTTACCTTCAGCGATCGGGCGCACGAACTGTTGCTTCTGCTGCTCCGTGCCGTATTGCATAATACCGTTGCAATACAGGGTGTTATTAACTGACATGATGGTTGAATGGGCGGCGTCAGCACGGGCGATCTCGATCATTGCCAGGGCGTAGGCAATCGCATCCAGACCCGCACCACCGTACTCTTCAGGGACTTCTATGCCCATCAGGCCCAGTTCTCCCATGGCCTTGATAGTGTCCACCGGAAATTGACCGGAGACATCAAATTCAGCCGCAATGGGTTTAATGCCCTGCTCGGCAAAATCACGCGCAGCGTCCTGAATCATTCGCTGCTCATCAGTCAGTTTGAAGTCCATGCTGAAACCTTTTGGTCAGATTAAGTTAATGGAGCATTTTAACATTGCCCTGTGCTCGGATTCGACCGGCAGGCCAATCTGGATGGCCTGCCCGTCAGCGCGCAAGCAACTATTGATCAATCAGTTCAAAACCGTTGCGGTAAACCGTCTGCTCGGGGTCCCAGTTCAGCAATGCCGCACATTGACGGGTTTCACCGTCAGCCTCAAATTCGTAGCGCAGCTGATCCTGTCCGGGGCCGGCACTGTTCAAGCTGAACGAGGCCCGCCCCCCGGCATCGGTCATTACGCTTTGCTGCTGCCCGCTGTGCGGGCCCGCCAGAATCTCCAGTGTGACATTGCTGGCCGCCAGCGGCGCGCCGTCCAACAGGTTGGCCTGCAGGGTCAGAGTGACCGGCTCACCATCGATACTGCGACTGATATATCGGGTATGGCAATAACGGCTGACGCTGAGGGTCTGATTGACGGCTACAGGCCCAGGCAGCACCTGGCTGGCGCCATCCGGCCAGGTGATATGCAGATGCGATGGCGCACCTTGCCCGGTCAAACCAAAATGCTGCTGTAAGCCATTATTGGATACAAAATTACTGCCTGCGGTGACTTCCCGGGTTTGCTGACTGCTGCCATGGAATAACTCAATTCTGGCCCCGACAGCACCTGGGTTTGGCCCGCTGTCATTGAGCAGCACCTGCAAATACAAGCTCCCGCTGGGCAAGTCATTGCGGTACAGCCGGATATCACTGCCATTGGGCATCACCATGATATCCAGATCACCATCCAGATCATAATCAAAACAACTGACACCCCGGCCCTGACCGGCATGATCCAGACCGTTGCTCTGCGCGGACTCGGTGAATGTCCCGTCTCCGTTGGACATGTATAAACGCGCCGGATCTTTAAGAAATTCTTTTGCCTGGGGAATGGAGAAACCATTTTCATGATACAAATCCAGATGACCATCATTGTTGAAATCGGCGAAACAACTGCCCCAGCCCCAATAACCGAAACGTACCCCGGCCTCATCAGTAACGTCTTCGAACACACCGTTGCCACTGTTACGGTACAAGCGATTACCGGTGATGCCCCAATTGCCTTCAGGTTCAAAATCCGGGTCCCAGATACTGGACACAAACCAGTCCATATCACCGTCATTGTCATAATCCGCGACCGCCGCGCCCATGCCATTTTCGTCGCTGATCACCGCTGGTGTTGAAATCGTAAAGGTTAACTGACCGGCATTAACGCCATCGGATATAAACAGCCTGCTGGTCCCGAAATCCGAAGCCAGCAGCACATCCGGCCAGCCATCATTGTTGATATCGGTAATGTTGGGGGTGAAACTGAAACGATTCATGCTGGGAACCTGGCTGCCGAGATAGTCATTGGTGACATCGGTGAACTGGCCGGTGCCATCATTTTCCCAGAAAAACTGAAAACCATCATCGTCTGAAGTCCAGTGCGCCATGAATATATCCAGATCACCATCCAGATCCAGGTCACCCATGGCAGCGCCATAACTGGGCATGCCCGAGGTGAAACCCGAAGTAGCAGGATTTTCGCTGAACTGTCCGCTGCCGTCATTGATCAACAGGCGTGGACGGTTTTCCAGCAGATCAGGATCAGCGCCGATCGGCTGGTCAAACTGATGTACCGAGAAAGTCAGAATGTCCAGGTCTCCATCGCCGTCCACATCGCTGAACAGCGGTCCCGAGCCCAGTACGTCCGTCAGCCCGGCGCCCGAACCGGTGGTGACGTTGCTGAAGGTGCCATCGCCATTATTGCGGAACAGACTGTTGGTGTTTTCACCGCCGCCGATTAAATACACATCCGGATCACCATCCAGATCATAGTCACCGACAGTACCGCCGGCAGCGATGAGAATAGCCTCGCGGGCCTGCTGGGCAGCATTGGAGTGGGTGTGAATCAGCCCTGACTGAAGCGTTGCTTGAGTGAATGGTTGGGCCCAGGCACAGGGCAATAGGTTGCTGAATGCCAGCACCATCAGTACGCTCAGGTTACTTATACGGCTTATATTGATCATGACTTTATTCTGTTAGTAAACGTTGACGCTGAATTTCAAACAAACATATACCGGTAGCCACCGATACATTCAGACTCGCCAGCCTGCCCGCCATGGGCAAAGCCAGCAGCTGGTCGCAACTATCCATGGTCAAGCGCCGCATACCCTCGCCTTCGCTACCCACGACCAGCAGAATTTTATCCTTAAAGCTGGCATTGTAAAACATCTGAGCAGCGGTATCACTGGTGCCCACGGTCCAAAAGCCGTGCTGCTGACAGCTGCGGATGGCGCGCGCCACATTGGTGACCCGGCAGACCGGCAGTAATTCGGCTGCACCACTGGCCGCGCGCCGGGCCACCGGAGTCAGATCGGCGGCACGGTCTTTAGGAATCATCACCAGTCTGACACCCGCCGCTTCGGCGGAACGCAAACAGGCACCCAGATTATGCGGGTCCTGCACGCCATCCAGCAGCAGGATGGTGGCCTGCTCCGGCAACTCCGCCAGCAAACTATCCAATTGCTGCTGATCAAACACATTGTCAGGTTGAATATCAGCGGCCACGCCCTGGTGAAAACCGCCCCTGGTGAGCTTTGTCAGCGCTGCCGCGTGGGCTGATTGCACCCGGATACCGGTCTTTTCAGCCAACCCGGCCAATTCCCGCAGACGTGGATTGTCAGCTTCGCTATCCAGCCACATGGCACGAATGGTATGCGCTTTGTGCTGTAGCAGATTAGCCAGCACCTGGATCCCGAAGACTCTTTGAACTGTGCTCTGTGACACGGCTTTATTCCAGCGCAAAATCGATTTTACGGGTTTCCAGATCAACCCGCAGCAGTTTCACATTCAACTCATCACCGAGATTGAAGCGTTGACCGGTGCGGCGGTTATACAGGCACTGATTGCGTTCATCAAATACATAGTAATCCTTGCCCAGATTGCTGACATGCAACAAACCACTGATCTGCAGTTTTTCCAGTTCCACAAATAAGCCGAAATTTTTAATACCGGTGACCCAGCCATGGAATACCTGGCCTTCAAAAGCCTGCAGATAATGGCATTTCAAGCGAAACTCTACGTCGCGGCTGGCACGTTCAGCCCGGCGTTCGGTAAACGAACAATGCTGCGCCAGTTCGGTCAGCTTGCCGGCCTGGTCGTAAGCCGATTTTTTACTGCTCCTGTTGGCAGTCTGCCCGGGTACTTTGCCCATCGCCCGATAGAGCGCCCGATGCACCATCAAATCCGGATAGCGCCGGATTGGTGAAGTAAAGTGACTGTAGGCCTCCAGCGCCAGACCAAAATGCCCACCGGTTTCGCCATCCTCGGTCGCGGCATAAACTGCCAGGCTCTGCGCCCGCAACAGCATTTCTGAGATGATGCCGCTATCCGGGCGGTCCTTGGCCTGCTCCAGAATCCGGGCAAAATCGGCCGGCGTAGGCGATTCATGCCAGGCAGGTTTGATGTTGTGCACCAGCAGCATACGTTCCAGTTCCGCCAGCTTGTCGCCACCGGGGGGCGGATGCACCCGCAAAATGCTGCGGAAGTTCTGCTTCAGCAACAACCTGGCGGCTTCCACATTGGCCGCGATCATGGCCTCCTCAATCAGGCGATGGGTGACCAAACGTGGCCGTGTCTGAATATCTTTGACGGTGCCGTCTTCGTTCCATATGAACTGGGCTTCTTCACGGTCAAACGCCAGCGCACCTCGCTGTGCCTTGACCTGATCACGCAATTGCCAGATTTTCTCCAGCGCCAGCAAGCTGTCCAGCACTGCCGCCGACATGCCATCGATCGCCTGCCGCTGCTCCAGAACTGTATTGGCCTGCGAATAGGTCAGTCGGGCATGTGAGCGGATCACCGCAGGGTAAAAGCGGCTTTGATGGATTTGCCCGGCATTGGATAACTGCATGTCACACACCAGCGCCAGGCGGTCTTCATCCGGTTTCAACGAACACAACCCATTACTCAGCGCCTCTGGCAGCATCGGTGCCACCCGGGTTGGGAAATAAACCGACGTCCCGCGCTCGATGGCATCACTATCCAGGGATGAACCGGGCGTCACATAACTGGCCACATCGGCAATCGCCACCACCAGACGCCAGCCATTGGTGGTTTTCTCACCCAATACGGCGTCGTCGAAATCGCGTGCATCCGCACCATCAATGGTAACCAGCGGATAATCACGCAGATCCTCCCGGCCCTCACTGCTGGCAGTGGGAATCCGATCACCAAAACGCTCTGCTTCGGCCAGCGTTTCGGGAGCAAACTCGGTCGGTAAATCATGTTCCAGGATGGCGATTTCCGTGGCCATACCCGCCAGGTGCTGATCATCCAGTTCACGTTCAATCACAACCCGGCCAGCCCGGCCACCCTGGGGATAGCGGGTAATACGCCCGATCACCATACTGCCTGGCGCAAATGCCTGTTGCTGGTCACTGGCAATCCGGAACGCCTCGCTCAGGGTAGGATCATCCGGCATCAGCTCCAGCCGCTTGCCGCTTTGCACGATCCGCCCCACCACACTTTGCTTGGCGCGCTCCACAATACCCAGCAACTCTCCGTACTGGCGTTGCTTACGGTTGTCCATATGCTGCCGGACCAGCACGCTGTCACCCGGCATCAATCCGCGCATTTCCCGCCCTGACAGGTATACGTCTTCATCCTGCTGAGCGGTCGCAACAAAACCGAAACCATCGGGATGCAGGCTGACCCGGCCGGTCAGCAATTCCACCTGATCAGCCAGACTCCAGTGTTGCTGCTGGTCAATGACCAGCAGTCCTATATCCTGCAGTGCAGCCGCGACAGCAGCCACATCAGACATAGCCAGATCGATTCCGGCGGTCTGCTGATCCGCGCCCGGATGCTCAACCAGCCAGGCCAGCAGACGCACCTGCGCGTCGTTCAAATCAGGGAAAGTGCTTTTGGGTTTTGCCTGGGAAGCCGCTTTGCCGTTGTTGCCGGGGATGGATGAGTTGCGCGCCTTGTTTTTGCGCCGCCGCTGGTGCTTATCGGTCATCCGTAACCGTCTGGCTGCCGGATCGTCCCTGAGCCCTGCAAACCTGTTTTAGTCTGCCTGTTAAATGATCTTTCATGCGCATAGTTTAACAGTTGTATCCAAGTCAGTAACGAGTCGTCATGCAACTTGTCTGGATGAGCGTAGCTGATCACTTTTTGCCAATATGGAACAGCCAGTTATTCTAATAATATCAATGCATTACAGATTTCTCGCCGACTGCCGGGCGTTTTTTTTCGAAACAAGAGTTGACATCCAGGACATAAATCCTCATCATTTGCGAATGGAGCGGGTTGCCCCCTTGCCCGCTTCTACCGTGGCTGGGGTTTCCCCCTTGCCCCAGCCACACTCTTTTCTCCCCACGCCGAGGTGGCGGAATTGGTAGACGCGCTAGCTTCAGGTGCTAGTGGCCGTAAGGTCGTGGAGGTTCAAGTCCTCTCCTCGGCACCATTTATCCGGTGCAAACCATTAAAAATATCTAACAGAGCCCTGGCTTGGTGCTAGAATACGCACCCTGCCGGGCCGCAAGGTCAGGCAAAGCCTCCTGGGCCGGGGTGGCGGAATTGGTAGACGCGCTGGTTTTAGGTACCAGTAGGTAATCCCTGTGGAGGTTCAAGTCCTCTCCCCGGCACCATTTGACATTGAGGGGCTGTCAAGTCGTGTAACAGCTTGAAAGGCAAGGCGATTTTGGGGGTTCTATACCCCGTTTCCCGGTCATATGAAATCCGGGTTGAAAACGCCAGTTTCAAGACTGTTCTTTTGTCCTCCAATTGCTCGGAAGCCCAGAGTTTATATGGGTTTGCGAGGAATGAGAGCGCGAGTTCTAGCATTTCGTGGAAGGGGCGTAACGGTTTGGGCGCAACTTGGGCTTTTTCAATCAACATAATCTTCTCCCTTTCCAGTTTGGACAACCGCGTTTCATACGCTGTAATCGCTGTCTGATTTTCCGTTTTAACGAGGCGGTCAACAACGCCTTCAATATGCTTTTCCAGCATTTTGATCTGGCCTTTCACGACTTTGACCTGATCTTTCAGCGAGGCTGCCTTTTTATCCCAGCTATTCTTAAAGGTGGCACAAGTCAGTTGGAAAAGCTCTTTTGAAGGCTTGAGTTTCTTCAGAAGGGTTTCAAATTCGCCTTCAATATCGGCGCGTTTGATGGATTTGCCGTAGCTGTTGCAGGTTTTGGTTTGACACAGATAGTAGGGATAGCGTTTGGTGTTGCCTTTGGTCCAGCCCGCCCGCAGAGGTTTGTTGCAATCCCCGCAAAGCACGAAGCCGCGCAGGGGAAAATCTTGATTGATATCTTTTCTGGCCGGGGCTTTGGCTTGTGTTTTCAAGCGTTGCTGGATGCGCTCATAGCACTGCAAGCTGATCAGCGGTTCGTGTTGACCTTTGACCATAAAGACTTGCCAGTCAGGCTTATCGATATACCCAGCATAGATGGGGCGTGTCAGTAATTGTTTAATCCGTTGCATGCGGATTTGACCATTCGGGAAGTCTTTCGGATAGGCGGGTTGGCTTTCCAGAAACCGTTTAAATTCGGTTTGGGTTTCAAAGCGGCCGGAGGCGAAACCCTCTAAGGCTTCCTGCAGGATGGAGGCAACCGGTTCATTTCTGACCAAAAGTTTGCCACTGTGGCCCTGGACCCGTTCATAGCGATACCCCACGGACGGGAAAAACACATAATAGCCTCCTTCCATGCGCGCCCTCATTTTTTGTATGGTCTGACGGCGGTTTTGTTGCCGCTCAAGTTGACCTTGGGCTGCAAAAATCGTTTCCATGAACTCGCCTTCGGGTGTGTCCTCAAAATTAAAGTTCAGGCATTCCGGCGTGGCCCGGCGCAGTGATAGTTCATGGCGCAATTTCCAGTGAAACAGCGTCGCGCGGGCAAACCGTTTCAGATCGTCAAAGATCACCACATAGTCTGTGTGGGCATTGTCCTCAAGATATTGCAACAAAGCCACCATACCGGGGCGATCAATAAAATCCCCTCCGCCCGTTACATCATCAGGGAATACCGCTTCGACTTCATAGCCTTTCCTGGCGGCATACTCACGGCAAAGATGTTCTTGGCTTTCCAAGCCACTGCCATGAATTCTTTGCTTCGGGTCTGACACACGGCAATACAGAAGGGCTTTTTGTACAGGTTTTGAGGAACTGGTGTGGCTGCTCTCATCGTTTTGAGCATGAAGGGTTTCGGTTGATTGCATCATGACATCCATCCTTTCTTGATGAACTATGGGTTGGTCAGGTTTCGGAGCTATTTTTGAATCCTAGACTTTTTACCGAATCCTGAAAAGCATTTTTATGAGTGGCTTCTCGGCTGGCCAGGGCTTGCTGTGTTGGATCACAGCGAAAAGCCATATCGACGAAACGATCCGTTATGGAACAAACGACCTCAATCAAGGCATATTTTTCAGCCTTGGATAAATCCAGGCTTTCAAGATATGGCAAATATTGGTCGAGGTCTGGCATATTCGTTTGGTTCCTTTCCTTGATCGCGCCTACTTCTACGAATATATTCCTAATTAATACTTACATCAGTTAGGCAAATATTCTTAGTAAAACCTGAAAATGATTTGGGGCGTTGCTTTGCGCCGCATTCATTGCTTGCGGTAAGATTGCCTGTCAGGGAGCAAGGAGGCCCAACAATGCCAAAGAATATTCCAGAAAATTACAGCCCATGGGACTTATGAGCGCATTTGACCCGGCCCACCATGGGCTGGAATCCCACTATACCCGCGAACAACAAGAAATTATCCGGCGATTGATACTGGAAGATTGGAAGACTTCAGATGTGAAGCTACCCACCTATATGAAGCTGGTTGCTCGCTATATCATTCCGCTTGGTGTACCCGATGACTGGCTGAAAAAACTCATTCATCAAACCATGAGCAAGATGTTAACCGGTCAAAGCACACCCCGGTATGCATTCTGGGCCTGTCTGCATCTGTATCTGATGAAAAAATATGGTGATATTGGTTTGAGCACACGATCATCATCTGACATAGCCTTATTGGGTCAGGCGGTTGCTCGTTTCGGAAAAAACCAAAATCCAACCCTCAAAGCCGGTGCATACCGGCTCAACGATCACACGGTTATGGCATTGGATCATTCATCTGGGTTTATCCGTTTGGCTATGATTGAGCAATCATGCTGTGATGAGCCGTTTTCAGAAACCGCCACCATCATTCATGAAGGGGCCGCGATCAATCAATCCAATGAATTGGTCGGCTTGATCCGCAAACAGATTGATAAGCACCTCACGCCATTACAAATCAATTGTGCTGACTTCCAGCCGTTGGATGATGTGCATTGGCACAAGCGCCTTCACCGTCTCATGAGTGCTATATGACTCAGTCATTACAAGAAAGGTTGGCTGAACTGGATGCTTATCTTGCCTCTTTAGACGACGCTGAGAGGACCCGGCAAAAAGTCAAAACCGAAACCGATCCGCAAAAGGTCTTTGACCTGATTCAACTTGGCGATACCGTCGGGGTCGCCATTGCCATGCAGGACAACAATATTCGTCCTGATCTGACCGATAAAAACAAGATGACCCTGTTGCACCGCGCGGCGGCCCATGACACACAGCTTATCGCGGCTGTTGTCATGCGCGAAGTCAGCGCCGCACCGTGGATGCGCGATGCCTTTGACCGCCTGCCGCTGGATGTGGCTCGCGAAGCCGGACATGATGAACTCGGTAACGTATTACAGGAAATCACCTACCCGGAACTGTTCCGGGATCAACCTGAAACCACATTGTCGCATGAGCTTATTCAAGCTTATGCTAGCCACAGTCACGCATTCGGTCAGCCCAGCACAGCACTGCCCGACCTGACCCTTGATCTAAGCATTCAGGCGATTAAGGGGCAATTAATTCGTCACCAACATAAGCATCAAGATCGCGAGCGGTGACATTTTCGAAAGGAGTGCTGACGCACGTTGGGCATCTAAATAGATATGGATTGTGCGTAGCAAAGTGGTTAAAAGACATTGAAAAACCCGGCCTTAAAGGCCGGGTTCATCTTAAGTTTAGCCCTAAAACATGAGGCTAACTTTCATCAAAGATTTATTCCATAAAAATAACACACTTATCTAGTTCAACAGTTTCTTCATCAGTTGAACAGCTCAAAATCTTGATGTGTAAACTACTGTCCTCAAGAATAATATAATTGTTAGTTGATTCAACTATATTAACAGCTATGATGATGCTGGACAGCATCTTCAGAACTAATAGAGCTACTGAAAGCAGCAATGGTTTACTATGCTTTTTAACAAACGTAAATAGGTTCATTATCAATCCTTTTAGGCACGTTAAATTCAGGACTATGGATTGACACGCAAGGAAAATTCTTGCTTAGGTACCTCATCATTATCTGTTGCTGAAATAAAAATCTGGTAATCGCCTGCTTCCAGGTGGTTGGCAGGCACTACCATAACCAAATAACCACGATCATCCGGTTTCACACTGACAACAATAGGCTACATGTAATAATCTCGCTGCGCGGCAACCGTTCTTAGTGTCTAGACAAGCTGAGGCGGCCGGTCTGATTCAAGCTAAGTTAGCAAAGCTGCATCCTGCAGGTAAGCCTATCCAAATTCAGTAAACTATTTAAGATCAAGTCTTCGCGCATCTAAGCGTTAATACGCTTTATTGATCATACTTATGCTACCAACCCTAATATTACCAAGGACTTCCATCTCAAATTACTTCCCTGTTATATACAATATGCGACAACTAGCAGAATTCTCTCACTTTTGGGTCGAGTGAATCTCTACCAGTCTCGTGAGAATCGATAGATGTAGTCGCTAAAATCACAGCTCATCGCTACATATCATTCTATATAGAACCTTGGAAAAACTAAGTCCAGCTCATTATTTTGCTGGGTTTAAAATCGGGAAACTCTAACACATTCAAAAACGAAAGCCTTCGCAGACCTCAAGGCCTGAAGCGGTGGCACTGGCATTCCAAGGAGAGGTTCCGGTACACTTTGGGTTCAGCAATCGGTCATTGACCATAGGGAATTTCTAAACACAGCAGGGAGCAGATGATAGGGGCCTCATATAAGGGCGGCTTTTGTTTTTCAGGACTCCTTGCACTTGCACAATAGGGAGCGCCAATGAAAATCGTCTTACAAGTAATCAGGTATTTCATCTGGGCATTAGCAGCAGTGGGCATTATTGCGCTCAGGTTCGTTTTTGAGCATGAAGAGTATTTCAACCATTGGGGTGAATTAACCTGGTACTACATTTTGATTGGGTTGACTGTTTTGCTCATTGCCCAAATGGCTCTGATTGATAAAAAAACTGAAAGCCCTAGGGCAGAGTTTTTGATCCGATTACTTGTCCTTGTCGCATTATCACTGATCAGTTATCTGATCGCTGACAGTGGACTAATCAACATACCGAATTTATACATCGTCATTACAGCGGGCTTAATTATTGGCCTGATAACCTTGTTTTCTTCTGAGTTCATTGAACGGCACTTCAAAGAACAACCCATTCCAGAAGTTCCGGTGATACCAGAAGCACAAAGAAAGCAAAACTATCTTAAACGCATTGACGAAACCAACCGGGTTTTTGATAGTAAAAATGGCAGTATTCGCTTATGCATTTATTACATAAATGGTGTCAAGTTTAACGGGCTAAAACGACAGGAGATTAAGAAAGGAGACTATAACGATTCAATATGGCGTTCAGTGCCAGAAAAAATTTGTGCCAAATTGCATTTCACAATCTCTCGATCATTATCATCAATGAGTTACAGGGAGCTTGAAGCTTGCCGTATTTTGCGTCTCGCTGAAATCTGCCTCATGAACCAAGAACAAAGTTATAACCTCAATTCTGCTCTAATCTGGGCAGATGGAAAGGGTAATCTTGATGCTTATAATTACACTCTCTATAAACGGGAGTTTAAAGGCGATAGGTATCTAAACGATACCATGGTGGATAGTGGCACAGGTGCATTTGAATGGTTTGCAAAAAATGTCTGTGACTACCAAAATTTTGATTCTGCTCTTAGCGCGCTGCTCAAAATTATCACCTTCGCCCAAGTAACTGGCCCGGAAAAGATAGTTCTTGATGAAATCAACCGCCGGTTAGAGGCAGGCAATGCCTGGCTGGACAGTGGGCAATTTGATGGGACAGGTTTTAGCAATCAAAACCCCCAAACCAGTGGTTTGTTCCTGGGTAAAATGCCGGATAATAGGCCATGCTGGTTTACGGGTGAAGGCTCGGTGATTACCGTTGCCCCACCAGGGTCAGGCAAAACCCAGACCCATGTCATTCCCAATCTTTTGAACTGGAACGGCCCGGCTGTCATTTTGGATGTCAAAGGCGAGTTATGGGACAAAACCGCTGGCCGCCGTGCTGAATTAGGGCCAGTCTATAAATTTTCGCCGCTTGATCCGGGTAACTCTCATAGCTTTAACCCCTTAACGCTGATCCGTAATCACCCAGACTATATCTGGGAAGATTGCAAATACTTGGCTGATCTGATGGTCGTTGCCTCAGAAACCAAAGACCCGTTTTGGGAAAACCGCGCCCGCGACCTCATCACCGCTGCCATTGCTGTTGAATGCCTGAAGAATGATCCCGTAGACCGTGACATGGCCAATGTGGTGGGCTACTGCTATGGCCGGGACTGGACAAAGATGCTGGCGACTTTATGTGAATCTCCCGTTAATGCCATGAAGAATGCTGCCGAAGGCTGGATTAATGCCACTGGGAGTTCAGAGAAAACACTCGATGGCATCCGGCAACAAGCCCAAACTTTCATGAGCGCCTGGGAAGGCTCACGCGTCGAAAGGGCCACCCGTCAATCGGATTGGCATCCATTGGATTTACGGAGGGGTGACAAGCCCGTCACCTTGTATATCTCTCTTAAGGCCGGAGAAATTGATGCCTATGCCAGTTTGTTGCGGGTTTTTATTGGTACTCAAATCCGCAGCCTTATCCAGGATTTGCCCCAGCAAGGTTCACCCGATATTTTGTTCATGCTGGATGAGTTGCCGCGCCTTAAATACATGTCACCAATTGAGGAAGCGCTGGAGTTAGGACGGCAGTACGGTCTGAAACTGTTTATGGTCATCCAGTCCATTGGCCAGCTTAAAAAGCATTATAAAAATGCTGACGGCCTGATGGGGTCTTGTGCTGTTCAAGCTTATATGAACCCCGCCAGCAATGATGGCACAGCCGAGCATCTAACCAAAATCCTGGGGCAGATTGAAAGCATCGTGGATGGTTCACGCCGCCAGTTGGTTGAGATCAGTGATCTCACCGGCCCTGAATTCAAAGATAAAGTATTGATCCTAAGTTCCGGTGCCAAACCCATCAAGGCCAACAAAGCCTTTGCCTACCAGGATGATCGTTTGGCCAAATGGATGAATCAAGACCCGCCCAGCCTCGATGGCCAAGATAAACCAGCCGAAGAAACTGAACTTTCAACCAAGGGAGTTTATTGAAAATGAAGCTATTTTTGCAAAGGAGTCTCTATAATTTTACTCACACCATGTCAGGGTTACTCGGAAACGGTGGCGGCATGATAGGGTAAATCTTATTCTGAATTCGCCACTGTAGACCTCTCAACTCATCGTAATATTTGTGAGATTCTGCATTGATATATTTCATGATAATGTCATGGCTGTAACCAAGCGGTGTTCCATAATAGTCAGCGGTTTTATTGCCCAGCCTTACCAGTTCAGCCAGATAAAGGGAAAAGATCGAACCGATCTCATCTTGTAGATTAGATTGCTTTTTCCATTCAAGAGCGCTATTCAAAAAAACTCCTGGGGAACGGCCTAATTGCGAAAGCACCAATAACCAATCCCACATACATAGTGGCATGGTGATGTCATGGGCTTGGCCATCACTGCTTTTTAAACGTACCGTATATGGCTTTTGTTGCTCACTAATCTCAGCATCTGTGAAAAATGGTTTCTCGGGAATATTAAAAAAGTCATCAAACATCCCCTTTTGTAACAAACAAACCTTAATAAATCTTTAATTATCTATCCCGATCCTGGTCATGACCCTTTTCCTGCATTTTTTTAATGCGATCTTCGATTTTCTTTTCTAATTGCCGGTGCGGTTTGCACATTTCGAAGTCAAGCTCATTGATACCTTGCTTAAGCCTAAATTCTTTTTCCGCTTGGACGTTTTGCTTGATAAAGTCAGCATCAGACATCTCTGATGTCAACTCGATGCTTTCACGATTGAGTTCTGCCAGCTTCTTTTCATCATGCTCTCGCCGTGCCTCCAGTTTTTTATAACTAGCCTTTTCAAGGTCTTTGTAAATTTTAGGTGGTTTATCCATTAGAGCGTCCTGCTTTAAAGAATGGTACTAGGATACCTGATCTTGTGGTTTGGCTAAACCGGTGGGAAGGGGCCATAGGGGGTTGTCGCGGTCACATGGATTGATTACGGGGTGGTATCGTGCCGCTCTGCGGATTGCCGTCAAGTCAGGCCTGGCGGGTGATGCAAGCATCAGACTGGACAGCCTTCCTGCATCAGACCGGCTTTTCGAGACACCCATCAACCAGGTGACTCGGAGACACAACATGACCCATTCCATCAACAAAGCCAAAACCTATCCCGTACAGGATATTCAAGGCCATCAGTACCAAATTGAGCATGACCAGCTCATTCAGGCCGCTCAAAGCTGCATCCGCGAGCGTTTCAACTCTCACCAGACCAGCCTGGATTGCGCTGACGCTGCCAAGGATCAAATCCAGGTGTTACTGGCTCCATTTGAGCATGAGGTCTTCATGGCCCTTTGGCTGGACAACCGGCACCGCATCATCCACCATGAAATCATGTTTCGTGGCACCATCGACGCCGCCGCCGTCTATCCCCGCGAAGTCGTTAAGGCCGCCTTGGCCTGCAATGCCGCTGCTGTCATCTTTGCCCACAACCATCCCAGTGGTATCACCGAGCCTTCCCATGCTGATATCGCTATCACACGCAAGCTGAAAGAAACCCTGACACTTGTCGATATCCGGGTTCTCGATCACCTGATCGCTGGCGAGGATATCACCTCTATGGCCGAACTCGGGATGGTTTAACCATCCCGTTTTGATCATCGCCGATAGCTTATGAGAGCAGTGATATCATGGCTGGCTTTGGTCATCTGGTGGCACTGGGTCAGGCGGGGGTGGAGTTCCATTCTGTTGAGACTGTAGTTGCAATATGGCAGCCTCAAGATTTTTTCGCGCATCAATAAGATCTTTTTCCGCTTTTGTTGAGCTAACACGCAAAGTGAAGATATTGCTTACAGCGCTCAAAAGGCCACCGATAATATCTGCAGGCAGTGAAACTATTTGCTCAACAGGACTCTCAAACTCTGCATTATTCCTGAGCAAAATGCCATTTTCAAAGGTCATCGTTTGACTTGTTTCTGAAAAGCCATTTCTCTTAGGCTGTACAGAAAATGTATGCACGTCATCTATAAATGCAATTGGAGAGTACGCTACGTCAAATTCGATGGTATTTTTAGTTAACTCTTGCCCGGAGGAACTATCAGCATTACCCGGCTCGGAAGAACCATCAGTGTTGACTTGCTTATTGAGCAACCATGTTTTTTGGCTGGTAATTTCTAGAAACCCTAATTTCCTTGCTCGATAATAAATACCGTCTCTGTAATCAAACTTGAGAGAATTTTTCTCTTCTTTTTGCGTCCATGGATTAGCAGATGTAATGCTTTCATACCCTTTGAGTTCTATTGCCCAATCATTAGTAGTGCAGTCCCCACTTTCATTGAATGCATGCCCTAGTTTTCTATTCTTAATCTTACAGATTATCTTAAATGGCTTTAATGGCTCCGGCTCAGACACCTCACTAATAAATGCTTTCGGCACATTTCCACTGGGAATCGGTAATCCCGAAAATGCTCCGATAATTGAACCGGCACTCCTAGCCAATGCTGCTAATATTTCATCCACGCGGCCATCTGAGGTAACCGCTGCGCTTTGAATTAGGCCGCTGTTATTGACTGAAATATTAATCGTATCTTTTGAAAATCCACCACCCTGTCTTTTCAGCATGAATGATGCATTCGGATCAGGAAAAACATGCTCCTTAACTGTTATTTCATAAATTACTTTTCCATCGTTGTCGTAATATTTAATGGCTGGAGAGATAGCACCGCTTTTAGAAGGATTTGCCTGTGCACCTGTATTGATTGTGATGTTGCCAACAGTTGCAGTTGCGCTGGACTCTAAGTCATTATTTTTAGGTTTATCACCCCCACCAGGCTTGGGAGTAGGGCTTTTTTTTACGTTTCCTGTAAATTCCAGATACGTCTGCGGCAGCGAGTAGGTAAGCAAATGATCACATTTATTTTCTTGAGGACACTGGACCGTTTCCTTGCCCTTAATATGAACCGATTCCAAGATTGGTCCACAGCCAGTTAAAAAAAAGACACCCAAAAACAAGCTCGTTACTTTTTTCATAAGTTATTTTCTCCCTATCTCCCAATATTGTTGTTATCCCGCACAATATCTCTCACCCTTTCTTGATTTTTTGCCCTAGTTGTCTAAGCTTTTACGCTGTGAATTCAGGTCATATCTAATGACCCGCCTCATCACAGCCCATTGCGTTTAAGCACTATCCCGCCTTATTTTGATCCAGTGATCTTACTCTGTGATCAAGAGTGTTTTGGAAGTAGCGTTTCCAGCAGCTAATCGCTAAGAGGCTGGCGATGATGACAGTGATGCCGGCAATGGCGAGCCTGAATTCTTGTGTGGTGGCATTGACGATAAAGACAAAAGCACAAAGGCTTAAAATGGCTGTGATGGATGCACACCATGCCTGCAAGGCACTTGGTTTTTTCATTTTATATTCCTCATCCGTGTAGGAACTTTCACAATTTTTGTAAACCATTGTATTACAACATAAACCCTGTTTCTATTGCTATAATGCGGTGCATGCGTGAAGGTATCGCGCAGGAAGGCGGGTTTGCGTCAAGGACATTGACCCAGTTTTAGCAGGAGGCTACCCAGAAAGGTGGCAAAGGAGGAGTCACATGACTTTCATATCTTCAATTCCGTGTTCGCGGAAAGTTTTTCATTTTGTTCTGATTGTGCTGGCGGCCGTTCTGGTCCAATCGGTTTTCGCCGTGGAGGCTTCTTCGCAAGACGAGAAAACCGGCGATTGGCGTGTTGAACTGCGTCTTGATCCAGACAATGAGCTGATGCGCATTGATTTCACCAGCCAATATGGTGAAACCCTGCAAGTCATCAGGGACACATCCAACCCGGATGAACCCGTCAAAACCTATAGTTTCAACAATGGCCAGGCCACGATGGAGGTCAAGGGAACGGGCAGTGGTGTGTTCACCAGCCCTGATTTTGCTTTCACGGGCAGGCAAGGCAACCAAACCATTGAGTACGGCCCACTGCGCGGACTGGTTGATGCGTACCGCGAAGCTTTGGCACAGATACAGGTCCAAAATGCGACTGATCCTTATGGGCTGATCGTCAATCTCGAACAATTCTTCACTTGTGACCAGCACCCCACCACCAGAGACGCTTTGGGCTGTACGGCGGCGATTGCGACCTATGTCAGCGCAGCGATTTCGGAAGAAGTGATCTGTGTTAACGGCCCCACACCACCGTGCACAGCCGCGATATCAACCGCAGTCGCCGCATTTGCCAACTTGCTCAGTGCTTGCGACATTGGCGGCGATGATGATGGCGACGACGGCGGTAATGGTAACGGCGGTTCTGGTGGCAGTGGCGGCAGCGGCGGTTCAGGCAACCCAACGATCATCGTTATTTATGGCGGCAGCAGTGGCGGTTCCGGCGGCGGGGGCGGCGGTGACTGTACCTTTAGCTGCGAGGGTAGCGTTTGTGAACTGATTTGCTACGTGAACTAACCCAGCATCAATCATCATTCAAGACAACAAAAGGCGGCCAGTTGGCCGCCTTTTTTCATTGCCTCTTTTGCGAATTTCTGCTTTGATCAAACTGCGCATGGCCAATTCCATGCGTGCGGTTTGGTAAACCGCCACTACAGCGGCCTTAGACGGCCGGATAACGGTGTCATGTCCAGGGCTTCGGCCTAAAAGCACTGTACTCCTCTGTAGTGGGGTTTACCATGTCCGGCCATCAAGAGCCCATGGAGGTCCCATTGCCCAACTATGCACACTCACTTGATATTGTCATTGGAAATCAAATCAGGAAACGCCGCAAAGCGCGTGGCTTGACTCAAACGCAACTGGCAGAAAAACTCAACGTAAAATACCAGCAAGTACAAAAATTTGAAAGTGCGACAAACCGCGTATCAGCGGCACAATTGTTTATTCTTGCGATGGCCCTCAATGTGCCAATGTACTATTTCTTTGAACCCATTCTCAAAGATCAAATCAAGCTAGGCCATTATGGCTTTGCCAGTGAAGCCTTAAATCTGTGTTTAGACTTTATGGACAATCACCAAAAATCTCTTGATGATCTTCGGCAAACGATTCTTCGCACATAAATTAGCGGCAATTTCCTACAGACACCCGTTCCACTGTTTGGCACCATAGTTTTCAGCAACCTTGTCAGGCACACCTTATTGCTAGAGTCAGGGGAACCGACCAAAGCGCATAAGCCCTGGCCGATTGGATTGCTTTCTGGTGATAGACCAGATCATAAGAAGGCTTCAAAAGCCCAAAACTAAGCCCGGCCTGCTGGTGCCGGGCTTTTTCATTATGCGAATACAAAATCATTGAAACATATGAAACCCAAATTGATTGGGGCGCTATTTGCTCTCACATGGCCACCATCAGTTCTGCCGTTGGTGGGCAAAAGGGTGGTGGAAGCGGACAAGGTATAAATGGGTCTTCCATGCTATCGACCAAAATCTGATCCAAAGCAATCGTGATCCCTTCATTGTTTGCCAAGTTGGTGTCAAGAATATCGGGAATCCAGCTTACTTTGTAGGGCGCACCAAAAATAATCCCGAATGTATCGGCATTAAAATTAACCCCCACACCTCTCGACTGTCCCGGAGAATACGGCGAAGTCAAATTGATGCTCATCGTTTGCTCAATCACATTGCCGTCCTCATCAAGACGTTCAACAATCATGGTAACAGAGGGAACTGTACACGGCCCATCGTTCTTAAGGTCCGCACCAATTCGGTAATCGGGTCCCCCCACTGCATCGCGGAGGTTCATATCGACTTCGCCACCCAGAATAAGAAAGTCCGTTTCACCATTACAGCCTGCTTGCGCCAGACCATACAACGGTATGCCAAGCAATAGAATAAAAACACGGATCATCACTTCATCCCTCAACCGCCAGCCCCAGGGCCTGTTTTTCTTCCTCCAGCCTCTTAGTGAACTGCCGGGACAACTCTACTTTCTGTGGATCAAGGATGACCCCTTCACCCATCAATTCGGCTGTGTCAAAAGCACCATAACCACCTTCACCTGATTCAGTTTTAACCCAATTGGAGGCCGATAAATAAATCGCTTGTCTGATCGTGCGAAGCTGATTTGCCTGATTATGCCCAAAGCCGTCGTCTCTTAAATCGACATACGGCACCAGGGCATGAAGTTCTTCAATATCCTGTGGCAAAACCGTATTCAACGCTTCTTTCGTGCAGATACCGTTATTTTGCTCCTGGCATGTGGTGATATAGCCTAATATTTTTTCCTGATTGTCATTGATTGTTCCTCCGGCTTCTTTCTGGAATGCAAACAAATCAAAAGTTTTCTTTGAAATCAGTTTATTCTCATAAGCATCTTGGTAGTGATCACGCAGGTACAGATAGGCCTCATCCATTTGCTGCCGCCAAGTATCTCTAGAATTCGTTTCCTGCCGGTAAAACCGGTAATGACGCATGGTCAGGTCAAAGTCATAGCCCAATTCATCTTCGATAACGGGTACGTAAACATCACTGACAATGGCCCGGCTTTGTATCCTGTCGTTATCTATCGCCCGGATATCCTCCTTCTTGGCCTCAAACACCTCTTCAAAGTGATACACAAACTGATCACGGGTTTCGGCATCAAACGGCATCGGATCACCGCCTGACCCGCAGCCGGCCAAACCGGCGATCAATAGAAAACCCCCAATCGCTTTCAGGAAAAAACAGATCATAGAAATACCCTCCACACATTTTCAAAAAAAATGGTGTCAGGAGGGTAGAAAGCTCGAAAGGCCGAGCCCGGACGTATTTACGCCAAGGCGCTATGGTATTCCGCCCGCCTCCCGACATGGAGGCAGACGTGCTTGAAGACGTGAAGTGTAAAACGCACGTCCAGTATTTTGCCTTTCAGGGTTTCTACGCCCCGACACTCACCGGCTATTGTGACTCACCCCGGTTCAGATTGCCACCGTGCCTGAAAGCGGGCCACAAATACCTACTTGGCAGGTTTCTTATGCATCAGGCCTTCATCGCTGGCCAGATCAAGCCTGTTCGAATTGGGTTGCTTCATCAAGGCTTTTTCCTTTGCCTTTCAATATAGGCTCTCGCGTCAATGCAAGGCTCACCATGCGATTTTTCTAGCCAACGACCGGCGAAAGCCTTCCCTCATCCCGTCAACCGGTTTTTCCCCATATAAGCGCCCCTAAGCCTGCCCTGCAGGGCAGACAAGGGGCGAACTAATACGGACGCCCCAGAAAACGCCGTTGACGGCCCGAGTGATCGCTGGCTGACCGAAAAGCATGGCCTCGCAATGACGCGGGAGCCTGTTTAAAAAAGGAGAAAAACCATGACGAATCAAATCCCAACCCAAACCGCTCAGGCCGTTCCTGAAACCAATGTTCCGGCCCAAAGCAACAAACCCGACTGGGTGGTCAAAGGCCCCGTTCAACGCGGTGAGCAAAGTCGTCTGGAACAGATCGGGGTCGCCTGGAACCGTAAAGATAGCGGCATCGGCCTCCGCCTCACCGGCACACAACTCATCGGTGGCGATATCTACCTCTATCCCATCACCGATGCCGATGAGGGCTAACGTCCCCCATCACAGCCAGCCCGGTTGCATCCGGGCTGGCTTTTTTACTGTTCATTGACTCTGTGCCAAGTATCTTCTGAAATTGTCTGGGGGTTTTCCATTGACAGCGGTCGCTTTTTGCCTGTAACCAATAAGGAAAGTCAACATCACCGGAATAGCAAAATGCCCGAAACCCATAACCAATCAAATCACCGAAAAAAGAACTCTCGGAAACTTATTCGCCAGCTTCATCAACTCCAGCGATCAAGGGCAGCAGATCAATCGCTTGATTACCTCCTGATAGCCCTGGTTGCAATCGTGTTGCTTTTATAATGCGTTCTGGATCATTCTTGAAGCGCTCTGATGAGCGTACGGACATGAACGTTCCATGCACTGGCAAGATCACCAACTGACTTGCTATGGCCTGATTTCAGTAGGTGCCGAGCTTCGGCGATTTGCTCACTCGTCAGTTTTCGGGGGCGGCCCAGGGTTTTGCCGCGCTTTTTGGCGGCGGCCAAGCCTTCCTTGGTGCGCTGGCTCAAGATGTCACGCTCCCAGGCCGCCAGGGCGGCGGCTAGGGTGTACAAAAACTTACCATCGGGCGTGGTGGTGTCAAGGGTCTGAGCAAGAGACTCAAACTGAACACCGCGCCGGTGCAGTTTGTCCAGTTCGGTGAGCGCGTCCAGGGCTGAGCGAAAAGCGCGGTCTATCGAAGACACCACCAGCGTATCGCCCTTTTTGAGCTTGCGAATAACAGCACCATAAACAGGCCGGGCCTTGCTCACCGCCGAAACCCCATCCTCGATGAAGATCTGATCACAGACTTTTTTCAGCTTGATGACCTGTCGGTCGGTCAACTGCTCATCTGTTGATGTTCGGATATAGCCCAGCCGTTTTGGCATTGCTTCGATTGCCGCCCTTTCTCACCTTCTTGCCCCCGTATCCTGGACAAAAACGAACGTTTTTGTCTGGGCCGGTTTTGGGCCTTGGAATAAAGCCCCCTTTTGCCCCCGCCCGTGGCCTGCCATCCCAGCTTCTATCTCACTTTGTCCTGTCACAGACTCCGTTCATCAAGGTATGAAGGGTTGCAGGCTAGCAAAAACGTTCGTTTTTGCCCGGCGTGTTTATCTCGCCTGATTCGCAATCCCGCATCAAGGTTTTTTGTACCCCTGACACGAATGGAAAAGCGATGAGCAAGAGTAACCGGAAGCCGGTGGAATATCCGGCCAACACTATGGCGCTGGACGAACACGGCGTTATCCTGATCAACGCCCAAGCCTCGGCGCTGAGCCTTACCGATGTGCTGGACGAACACTTAAGTCAACTCAGGGCAATGCTGGCTCTGATTCACGGCGAAACCCCGTCGCACTTCTCAGCCCTGGCCGAACCGCTGCAAGACAGCTATCTCTGGGCCATGCACCGCCACGTCCAAATCATTCAACACTTGGTGGGGTTGCTAACCGTCGCCAAAAGCGAAAAAACCAAGCCGTAACGGGCAAACAGGTCGTCAAGGGGATATCTACATCTACCGGCTGACCTAGCTCGACCCGACCGCGTCCTCACCATCATGCTGGCCGAGGAGTATTAACCCGCGATCTTCACCGCTTAGTCGCACTATCGTCCAAGCGGTTTTGCTTTTTTCAGGGCGAGCGTACCCGTTTAACAAAATCTGAGAAGTGAATTTTAGTCAGCCTATGTGACTACTCGTGCTTGATCAGCACCAACTAGCACCCCAACGAAAGCCCAGCCGGGCCGCCGCACCAAGCCCCGACTCTTTACCTGTTCACTTGATCGTTAACTCTGATCGTCAGCACGCGTAAAGCAATTCTCAAATCCATCGAAGAATATATCTTCTCCGTCGATCCGACCCGGCATCTGCACCCAAAACCCGCTCACCACTGAATAGGGGCCGCCTGTGGCCGGTTGGAATGGGTCCGCATCAAATTGTCCGATTGTGCCTTGGACACTGAATTGACCACCTGCTGAAAAACCACCGCCGGAGTCGATGGTGCTGATAAAACCGGCTTGTGACGATGAGAAACATCGCGGCAAAAAGCCGCGTGATAAGATGTCGCCTGAATCTGACTCATCTTGTGCTGCGGCAACTGATGCCAGTTGTAATACCACCACGAGGGCTAAAATTCTAAACAACGCTATCATGCTGCCCCCTTACGAACATTCTGGGTTTGCACAGATATACAGCTTTACTTGCCCTTGCGTTGCATCCCAATAACTAATTACAGGTCGTTGATCTGACCTCAGATCAAGAGAGGTAAATAATCCTGTATTTCCATCGCTAATGAGTGTTCTGGAGACCCCAGTGTCGCAATTAGTATCCGCACATAGGTAGAATTTGAGCGCTCCCTGATCCTGATCCCAGTAACTTATGACTGCCCGATCATCGTTGCGAACGACCAAAGATAAATAAAAGTGCGAGACAAATGGCAAATCAGCTAGATCATCGAGTGATTTTGGAGTCCCAGTCGTACACTGAGAATCATCACAATCGTACAATCTTAAAATATTATTACCAACCTGTTGATATGCTATCAGTGGATTATTGTTAGATCGGAGCCCCATTGAAGCATAAAAACCGGTTGAGCCTTGAAAATCAAGCACACGCCCTGTGTTACCACTGTCACAATTTTCATTTCCGCAATTCAGAATTGCAAGATCATCGTTTGACTCATTATAAAAAGCGATGTTTGCATTCCCGGATGGGCCAATTTCAACAGATGTGAATAAACCGATAGCACCAGAACTGGTGGCAGCGAATATAGCCTGACCACTATCACAAGCTGTATTTGCACAGTTGTAAACTTTTAGATCAACAGTCGTCGCATCGTAATAGCTGATGTATGGTCTACCATCATCTCTAATAATGACTGAGTTATAAAAACCGACTGAATTTGCAGTATCGAGTGCTCTTGCTGCGCCGCTAGCGCATTCAGCATCGAAGCAATCATAAAGCTTGAGATCGCCATCGGTCACATCCAGATACGTAATCACGGGCCGATCATCTTATCTCAATGCCATAGTGACATATTGCCCAACATCACCCGCACTATCGAGTGTTCGCAACACCCCATTGCTGCAACTTTGATCTGCACAACTAAACAGCCTTAACTCCAAAGTTGAGTTATCATAGAAAGCGACTATCGGGCGGTCGTCGGAGCGGACTTTTACGTCTGTATTGTCACCAGTAATGCCAGTCCCTAGTCCGGGGGTTGCCAACGCTATCACACGGTCAAACGCTACCGGTAACAGTTCGCAAACCACATCACCATCAGCGGTGATACCACGTAAAAATTCACCTTCACCACACATACCCTCAACTCTGACCTGTATGATGGTCGGGTCAATCTCGTCAATGCCGATCGCACCTGGCGCGATTTTCTCACGCGTAACATTGGCATCAATGATGGCATCCGTATCTACCGCGTTATCGGCCAGTTCCGCTGCGGTTACGGCGTTATCCTCGATCTGATCTGAGCCGACCGCATTAAGGGCAAGCATGCTTTGCTCAATACCTTGCGGAGCCACTGAAATCGTGCCAGAGCTCGTGATCATGCCGCCAGCCAGCCCGGCCCCTGCCGTGATGTCTGTCACACCCTCATTATCTAAGTTATCAGCAAACCCGGCAGGCACATTGGTCAAGCCACCCCAAGGCGCACTTGCTGAAAAGCTGGCATTTAAAGCTTCTGGACTGGGTGTGACCAACTGTCTTGGCGACAACGCTATAAACCCGCCTGGATCACCGCCGGGCCTAACTCGCAACTCGATGTAGCGCTCATCGCCTACAAATGCCATGTCGCCAAAATCCAGCTCAACCGTGAAGACACCTTCTTCGACTGGCACCATATCCGACATCACACAGTCCAGCGGTATAGGTTCTGATAGATCATCAAAGAGACAGATTTGGATATCGAAAAGACCGCTCGCCAGATCATCGTTGAACCGCAACTGGCCTTGGTAGGTGATTGCTGTGCCCAAAGGAGCAGCTAATGCAGCACTTGCAAAGAAAAGGAAAATGAAACAAACAGATAGATTTAGGCGCATCCCCAATCCCCTTAGCAGTCATCAAAAACAATACCTGCAAGTTAATGGCAGGCCTCCGTTACTCTTTTGATGACGCCTCCGCCCTAGAAATCTCTCAGCCAACACATTCCCTCCTTTCGGGGCTTAATGCTGATTATCAAACCCTATTGATAAGTATTCTTTGATTTAAATTAACTATAGAAGACAGTCTGCATTTTGCATTGTTTCAGGATACAATTGGACCACTTAGGGTATTGGTCAAAGGGAAGTCTCAATGATACGGATGTTCGCGTTTTTGCTGTTCGCCTTTTCTCAGTTTCAAGCACTCGCTCAACCACCATATTCGGTAATTGAATGGCAAGAAGTTCAGACCCTGCTTGCTGATGACGGGATGGCTGGTGATTTTTTTGGTTTTGATATCGAGATTCACAACAACTTGCTGGCTATCGGCGCAAGTTCTGCACAGCCAAATGGCAACTTTGAAGAAGGAGCCGTCTATCTTTTTAACCGCCAATCTGCAAATGATGATCAGTGGAGCTTTCTCCAAAAAATCACCCGAACAGACCTGGGGCAAGGGCCACGTCTCGGATTGGCGATTGAAATTTCGGACGACTTCTTGTTTATCTCTGCGCCCCATTTTCGTGCTGATGGGCCTGGGAGTTGCAACACTGGCGTTAGCGATGGTCCAGGGCGTGTCTTTGTCTATCAACAAGATTCCATGACGGGCTTGTGGAATGAGTTTTTGACCATCACGCCCGACGACTCTCAAAACTGCGACGAGTTTGGTTCAGACCTCCAACTGATCCACGACACACTTTATGTCGGGTCACGATTTGCGCCGGGTGCCAGCGCCTTCTCAGGTGGCGTTTACGTTTTCCAGCGCAATGAAGGCGGTCCCGATAGCTGGGGACAAGTGTTTAAGGTCATAGGCCCTTCTGGTCAGACGGAGTTTGGGGTTGCTGTGGCCGTTCACAACAATGACATGATCATAGGGCAAAGGCGATTTAACAATAGCGCGGGTAATGCTCAACTGTACGCGCGGAGTTCACCAAATTCACAAGACTGGACGTTTTCCCAAAACTTGGTTGGCGCAAACGTATCAATTGGCGACGAGTACGGCATCACTGTCGCAATTGATGGTGACTGGATTGTTGTCGGCTCAGGAATTGATGATATTGGCGTGGCGAACCAATCTGGTTCTGCCGACGTTTTTCACCGAAACCTTGGTGGCCCCAATAACTGGGGCCGATTGCAAAACTTGAATCAAAACCCGCCCATAACTTCTGGGCTTTTTGGCAATCCCATTCAATTCAACAACAATCGCCTCTATATTGGCGCGAGGGGTACAGAGACAGGCCCAACAGGCATGGTGCTTGAATTCATATTCGATGAAACTGCTGGTCTCTGGGTTGAAACAAACGAGTTCATAGGTTCCGACACAGCCAGCTCTGATACATTCGGAGGGGGTTTTGGGGTTGATCAGGGTACACTGGTTATCGGCGCTACTCTTGACGATAACAACGGGGCTGACTCGGGGACGGCCTATTCATTCAGATTCGAGTCTAACTTACAAATCATCGTTGATGCAGACGATATCCAGTTCACAGGCGGTGACAATGTTATCTACACAGTCCTTGTCCAAAATGACGGAACCACACCGGTGACCGGCGTCCGGTCGGAACTAGCACTTGACGATGGCCTAAGCGTTGTCACTGTTAGCAATTGTGCTGAGTTTATTGCGCCTGAGACATGCTTGATCGGCGAGCTCCCGCCGGGCGGTTTTGCTTTCTATGAAGTTACCGCCCAGATTGGCTTCCTTGAGGCAGGATTCAAAACCGCCATCGGTACGGTGAGTTCAGATGCAATAGATTCTGATCTCAGTAATAACATTGAAACTGAGATCATTGAAGTCCTACTCAATGAAGACTTCATCTTTATTGATGGTTTTGAGAATACCTAGCGTATTCAACCGATCATGCTCCATGCTATGACCGTGACATGAAAATGTAATACAGCGATACTCCGAACAACGGCTGGTACTACCAAAAAACTGCCCTTACTGCGGGCCGCAACAAACCGGCTTGCCTGCTGGTTTTGTGGCACTGGACGAACACAGCGTTATCCTGATCAACGCCCAAGCCTCGAATATCGGCCTGCACGATGCCATCACCGAACACCTCAAACAGCTCTAAGCCATGATCGCCATCACCTACGGAGAAAACGGGGTGCCGCTCGGCACCTTGCCGGGTGATCTGCAAAACGATTACCTTTGGGCCATGGCCCGCAAAGTGCGGTTGATACAAATCCTGCTGGAACGTTTAATGGCCCCCACAGATCACGGGCAAGAGACAGGTAGCTAGACTTGAGATCATAAGAACCATAGCCAGAGCAAGAGGCAGCTCACAGCACCGGACAACGACGTTATAGACTTGGCATCAATCAGCGGCAGGCACCGGGCGCAGCAATGAGGCGGTACTACCACAAAAATGCGGTATAACGTCGATGCAAGCATCTGTGTTTTTTCAAGTTAAAAATGAAAAAACACAGATTGCGTTTCAGATTCTTTTGGTCGTGAGTGTTACGACGTCTTTGGGCATTCAGGCTGCCAGGGTCTGTTTTCAGTAATCAG
>JAJFKY010000007.1 GCA_021772975.1 Gammaproteobacteria bacterium | reverse complement strand
ATATGCCTTGAATTCACCACCACGCGCTTCCGCGCAAACCTTCGTCAGCGCCGCTGTCAACGTCGTCTTGCCATGGTCAACGTGACCAATCGTGCCTACGTTTACGTGTGGTTTTGTTCGTTCAAATTTTGCCTTGGACATGGCCGTAATTCCTCGTTCTTTATTGACGGTCAGGTTTAACTTGTTTTCTTGATCACTTGCTCGGCAACGTTTTTAGGCGCTTCCGCATAGTGTGAAAATTCCATTGAATAAGTAGCCCGGCCCTGCGTCTGCGAACGCAGGTCAGTGGCATAGCCAAACATTTCGGACAGCGGCACGTTGGCACGGATGGTTTTACCCGCAGCCGTATCTTCCATGCCCTGCACCAGGCCGCGACGGCGATTCAGATCGCCCATCACATCGCCCATATAATCTTCCGGTGAAACCACTTCAACTTTCATCATCGGCTCCAGCAGTACCGCGTCTGCCTGCAACGCGCCTTCGCGCACCGCCATGGAACCCGCAATCTTGAATGCCAGTTCCGATGAATCAACTTCGTGGTACGAACCGTCATACAGTTCGACCTTGCAGTCCACCAGCGGATAACCCGCCAGCACACCGTTTTGCAGCTGCTCCTGAATACCCTGGTTAACCGGGTTAATGTATTCGCGTGGAACCGCGCCACCCACAATGGAGTTGACGAATTCGTAACCGGTGCCCTGCTGCTGTGGAAACATGCGGATTTTCACATGCCCGTATTGACCACGGCCACCGGACTGGCGGACAAACTTACCTTCAACCTCCACTTGCTTGCGGATGGTTTCACGGTAAGCCACCTGCGGCTGCCCCACATTGGCTGCCACGTTGAACTCACGCTTCATGCGATCAACGATGATATCCAGGTGCAGTTCACCCATTCCGGAAATAATGGTTTGCCCCGATTCTTCATCGGTGGCGACGCGAAAGGAAGGATCTTCCTGCGCGAGCTTGCTCAGCGCGACGCCCATTTTTTCCTGATCAGCCTTGGTCCTGGGCTCTACCGCTACCGAAATTACCGGTTCCGGGAACTCCATACGCTCCAGCGTGATCACGTCACCGGTGGCACACAGCGTATCGCCGGTGGTGACGTCCTTGAGGCCCACGGCCGCGGCAATATCACCGGCACGGACCTCTTTGATTTCTTCGCGTGAATTGGAATGCATCTGCAACAGACGACCAATCCGCTCTTTTTTACCTTTCACCGGGTTATACAGGGTATCGCCGGAATTCAGCACCCCCGAATACACCCGGAAGAAAGTTAATGTACCGACAAATGGATCGGTGGCAATCTTAAACGCCAGTGCCGCAAACGGCTCGCTGTCATCACTTTTACGCAAGCCTTCACTGTCATTTTCCAGCAGGCCCTTGATTGGCGGCACATCCACCGGCGCCGGCATCAATTCGATGACCTTATCCAGTAAAGCCTGCACGCCCTTGTTCTTGAAGGCACTGCCGCATAAAGCCGGCACGATTTCCAGCTTGTTGGTGCGCTGTCGCAGACCGGAAATAATTTCCGCTTCACTCAACTCACCATCGCTGAGATACTTTTCCATCAACTCGTCAGAGGCTTCCGCCGCGGCTTCGATCATCGCTTCACGCGCCGCTTCGGCATCCGCCAGTAATTCAGCGGGGATATCACGGGCCTCGTAGGTGGTGCCCATGTTCTCGTTATCCCAGTAAATCGCCTGCATGCGAATCAGATCGATCACACCGGCAAAATCTTCTTCCGCGCCGATCGGCAACTGCAGCGGCACCGCGTCAGCGCCCAGCCGATCCTGCAGTTGCTTGACCACGCGCTGGAAGTTGGCACCGGCACGGTCCATCTTGTTGACGAACGCCATGCGCGGCACACTGTACTTATTGGCCTGACGCCACACGGTTTCTGACTGTGGCTCTACGCCACCCACCGCACACAGCACGAACACCGCGCCATCCAGCACCCGCAAACTGCGCTCAACCTCAATCGTGAAGTCCACATGTCCCGGGGTATCAATGATATTGATCCGATGCTCCGGAAACTGCTTATCCATACCGGACCAGAAACAAGTGGTGGCAGCCGAGGTGATCGTGATACCCCGCTCCTGCTCCATCCAGTCCATCACCGCATTGCCATCATGCACTTCACCGATCTTATGTGAGATACCGGTATAGAACAGCACGCGCTCGGTCGTGGTCGTCTTACCCGCATCAATATGAGCCATGATGCCGATGTTCCGATAACGGTCGATGGGTGTTTTGCGTGTCATGATGACTATGCTTACCTGATGGGCCTGACTGACTCAGTCTTACCAGCGGTAATGCGAGAAGGCCTTGTTGGCTTCCGCCATGCGATGCGTTTCTTCCCGCTTGCGCACGGCCGAACCGCGCTCTTCCACGGCATCCAGTAATTCACCAGCCAGACGTTTGGGCATGCTTTTTTCGCTGCGCTTACGGGCTGCATCAATAATCCAGCGCATCGCCAGTGTGCTGCGACGACGGGGCCGTACTTCGACCGGCACCTGATAAGTCGCGCCACCGACCCGGCGGGATTTAACCTCGACCATCGGGCTGACTTTTTCCAGCGCGCCTTCCACTGTTTCCAGCGGCTCACCAGGCTTCTTATTGATGATTTCATCAATCGCGCCATACACGATGCGCTCGGCCACGGACTTCTTACCGTCTTTCATCACCATGTTGATAAAACGGGTAATCATTTCGCTTTGATACTTAGGATCAGGCAAAACGTCGCGGGTAAAATTGGAATGCTTACGTGACATATCTGTATCTCTTCTCGCTGCTCACTAGCCAGGAGCAATTAGCCCTTAGGCCGCTTGGTACCGTACTTGGAACGCGCCTGACGACGATCATTAACGCCGGCGGTATCCAGGCTGCCGCGGACCACGTGATAACGCACACCGGGTAAATCCTTGACACGGCCGCCGCGAATCAGCACCACCGAGTGCTCCTGCAGGTTATGACCCTCACCACCAATATAAGCGGTGACTTCAAAACCGTTGGTGAGCCGCGCACGGGCAACCTTACGCATTGCCGAGTTCGGCTTTTTAGGCGTAGTGGTATACACACGGGTGCAGACACCGCGTTTTTGCGGGCAGCTCTCGAGTGCCGGCACATTGCTCTTGTACACTTTCGGCTTGCGCGCTTTGCGAACCAATTGGTTGACTGTCGCCATAACCCAAATATCCTCAATAATTATCGAAATAAAATCACCAGGACCGCTACCGGCCGATCACATCGCGTCGCCAGCGGCTAAAACTAGTCCATATAAGCCCGATTCAATCTTCGGTTCAAACATGGAAAAACCCGAAAACAGACCTGATGTCTGGTTTTCGGGTAGTCTCATACGCCAGTCCACGCACTGGCAGGCATCGGCTTATACGGTAAAACCTGGGTTTACAACCGTATTTCGCACGCGTTAGTGGGCGAGCGAGCAGGAAATAATAACGTAGTTTGCCTTCAAAGCCAACCCCTCTGACTGGTTTTTTACAGATTTGGCTCGCTGCAGACTGCTTACCGGCCCGCGGGTTAAGTTCTGACGGGATGCAGCGGACCGGCAGTATAGCTATTTACCTCGCTGACTACTACCATGCGCGCATGGAAACGGCCTCAAGCTCATCACAAGACATTCTGCGCGATGTATTTGGTTATACCGCCTTCCGGGGCGAACAGCAGGCCATCATCGATAAATTGCTGGAAGGTGAAAACGCACTGGTGCTGATGCCCACCGGTGGCGGCAAGTCACTGTGCTATCAGATCCCCGCATTGCTGCTGGACGGAGTCTCCATCGTGGTGTCACCCTTGATTGCCCTTATGCAGGATCAGGTCAGCGCCCTCCAGCAGCTGGGCGTGTCGGCCGGCTGTCTGCACTCCGGCCTAAGCGAGGATGAGGAGCGCAGCACCCTGCAGCAATTACGCGGCGGCGGGCTTAAACTGATCTACATGGCTCCCGAACGGCTGCTGAACCCTGGCATGCTGAACAATCTGCACAATCTGCCCGTTGCCTTGATCGCTATCGACGAAGCGCATTGTGTCTCGCAATGGGGACACGATTTCAGGCCTGAATATACCCGCTTGACGGAGCTGGTGGAGCATTTTCCGGAGGTGCCGCGCATCGCGCTCACCGCCACTGCCGAACAGCACACCCGTGAAGATATCCGTAAACATCTGCGGCTGGAGACAGCGCCGGAGTTTATCGCCAGCTTCGACCGGCCCAATATTACCTACCGCATAACCGAACGCTCGGGTTATAAACAGGCGCTGCTGACATTTCTGCGCCAGCAGCATGCGGGGGACGCGGGTATTGTGTACTGCCTGTCACGCCGTAAAACCGACCAGACAGCCGAGTGGTTAAGCCAGCAGGGTTTCGAGGCGCTGCCATATCATGCCGGCATGAGCGGTGCCGAGCGCGCCGCTAATCAGCGTGCTTTCATCAATAACGAAGGCATCATTATGGTTGCCACTATTGCCTTCGGCATGGGTATCGATAAACCCAATGTGCGCTTTGTAGCGCATCTGGACCTGCCCAAAAGCCTGGAAGGTTATTATCAGGAAACCGGTCGCGCCGGCCGGGATGGCCTGCCGGCCAGCGCCTGGATGATGTGGGGCTTGCAGGACGTGCTGACACTGCGTAGGTTTATCAGCGAATCACAGGCCTCCGATGCGGTCCGCCGGATCGAGCATGCCAAGCTGGACGCGATGATCGGCTTATGTGAAACCCCCACCTGTCGGCGACAAACACTGCTCAATTACTTTGATGAGCAGCTGCCCGAGCCGTGCGGCAATTGTGACCGCTGCCTGGAGCCGGTAGAAACGTTTGACGGTACTGAGCTGGCGCAAAAAGCTCTGTCGTGTGTCTATCGGACCGGTCAGACGTTTGGCATGAGCCACGTTATCGATGTCCTGCTGGGCAAGGAAACCGAAAAAACGCTGCGCTTTGATCATCAGCAACTGTCCACCTTCGGTATCGGCGACGACCGCAGCGCAAAAGCGTGGCGGCGCATCTTCCGCCAGTTGATCAATAAAGGCTATTTATTTGCCAACCAAGAACGATTTGGCGCACTGCAGCTGACCGCAGCCGCCAAACCGGTATTGACCGGCCTGGCCAATGTACTGCTGATGAGTGAGCCGAAACGTTTACCCAAAGCCGGTGCCGCTAAAACCGTCGAACTTCCCCCGGATTACGATCCGGAATTATTTGAACGACTAAAGCAACTGCGCCTGCAGCTCGCCCGTGAACAGAATATTCCGCCTTATCTTATTTTTCATGACGGCGCGTTGCGGCAAATGGCTGCTCTTAAGCCAGCCAGCCATGCCGAGCTGCTCTCAATATCCGGCGTGGGTCAGGTCAAGCTGGAAAACTATGGCGAACTGTTTCTGCAATCCATACATACACACCGCCAGGCCGCCGCAACCTAGCCGCTCATCATCCAACCAGCAGGCAGGCCTGGGATTAAAAAGCCCCGGTCCAGCCGGGGCCATAACAAAAATATTGCGCTATTTAACTATTGCACATCAAACACGAAAACCTGCCCGCCGGGCCCGGCCAGACCCATCTGGCTGATCGCGAGTTGATCGTCGCCAATCAGATCGACCGATTGACCATAGACATCAAAGGCCGGCACCACGATGTTTGGAGAGACCACCGAGTCAGTCAGATTGAATGTTCCTCCTGCGCCGCGTGCATATAACTGCACCTGTTGCGGGGCCACGGCGACACCCAACTGATTGGTCCCGACGGCCAGCAGTTCACCATCGGTGGCAATATTCTGTTTGCCATTGGCAAAACTGCCGCCAAAAAACTCGCCCGCAAGCGGCATCGGACTGAAAATGGTCTGGGTCAGGGTGAAGGGATTGTTGTTGCCATTACCAACCTTATACACATGCACTGCCCCACCTTGCGGCGCTGCTGTATCAGCGCACGGATCACTGATGACCGCAACATCACTGGCCGCGCTCATGCCATCTCCAAAACCGCTGATACACAACGCGGGGTTAGCTGAAACAACAGGCGCCACCAATGTCTGTACGGGCATCAACTGACCACCGAACTTAACGATGCCATTGGGGTTGATGCGATAAGCATGTACGGCTTCCGGCGCCAGCGGCGGTTGCAACTGTGCCTCAGCCACCAACGCAAATTTGCCTGCACGCTGTATTTTATCCGCAAAGAAAGCACCATTTGCGCCATTAGGAGAACCTGCTATTTGTATCCGATTCCAACTGTTCTGATTCTGCTTACGTTGAAAGACATGCAGACTGGATGGTATACCTGTGGCATTTTCCGATTCACCGATCAAGGCGATACGCGGGTCAGATTGTCCATTGCCGAAGTTAAACAACTCGACATGTCCTGAGTCAGTACGTGCACCAAAGGCACCATTGCTATTGGGTGAGTCTGAAATCAATTTTTGCGTCAATGCCCATTGGTTTGCATTCGCATCGAAATTAAATACATAGACCTGCCCGGCAAAAAAGAAATTCTGCGCTGGGTTGGGGGTTGGATCGACAAAACCAGGGAAATTGTTGTCGTTCGCCGCGCCCACCATCAAGGTGTCACCCAGCAGCACCACACCAGCCCCGAATCGGTCACCCGGAGTATTGGGGTTTACGTTGTTGCGCTCTCCTGGAATCATCTGGAAAAAAACCGGCCCGGATGCAGTACGTGAGTAGATATAAATTGCACCCACATCTAAATCACCCTGAGCCGGATTAATGCCATCATTTTCAAAATCAATGTCTTCACGTGGCGAGCCGACCACAATCCAGTCTGAATTGGCTGCAACATGATCACCGTAGAAATCACCTAGCTGAGCAGCACCTGACAGCGTGGTGTTTAACACCGCCATTTGTGCATAGGCGCCCAAGCAGGCTGACCAACCGATAAAAACCAGTGATAAGATCCTTTTCTTATTCATTAGATACCTCCTTATTCTGATCAGCCTCTGTAGTTCAGATAGAACTACGAAAAACATCATACTATATCTTTCGTGAATAAAGTGTCTAAACATGGATAAAACCTTGATATGTGAAATACCTGCAGCCTTCTAGCTGGCCGGCTACCTGGTTCAGAGGGAAACATCGTTGATTGATGAAGGTGCATTATCGCTTTGCAAGCCTGTTTTGTGCGGGAGCAATATACGGCGATGTGACTGATGGAGACTACGCCCCCTCGAGACTGGTATCAGAACACCTGTTATCAGGACACCCATGCTTCTTGCCAAAGCATTATTGGCTACGTGTGCTCCGCTGGTCGCGTGATGAGTAATGGGTGTCCCAACTTGGTTAGTTGTGGGTGTCCCAACTTGCTTCCTCCTGTTGGTGGCATGACGGGTAATGGGTGTCCTAACTCGTTCTTCCTAACTCGTCCTGCTGGGCATCCTAACTCTTCCCTCTGATCGTGATTAGTCGTGGGTGTCCCAACTCATTCTGGTTAGTTATGGGTGTCCCAATTTGCTCCATCCCAATTTGCTCCAATTTGCTTCTCATTCTGAAAAAAAAACGGCGCCAGAGGCGCCGTCTTGTGATTGCTACTGCCTTAGGCTGAGATTATGCGTCGGCTTCCGCTTCGGTCGCCTGGGCTTCCTCGGCCTGCTTGCTTTCGTTTTCGCTGATCAAGGCGGCAAACTCGGCTTCGGCATCGTGGCTCTTATGCTTGCGGCGCTCGGCATGATAGGCCGAACCCGTACCGGCCGGGATCAGACGCCCGACGATAACGTTTTCTTTCAAGCCACGCAGCTTATCAACAGTACCGGTCACCGCGGCTTCGGTCAGCACACGGGTGGTTTCCTGGAAAGATGCGGCAGAGATAAACGACTCGGTCGCCAGCGATGCCTTGGTGATCCCCAGCAGCACACGCTCGTACTTGGCCGGCTCTTCATCGTTGGCGATCGCCTTGCGGTTGACCTCCAGTAATTGCGCCAGCTCTACCTGCTCATTGCGCAGATAGTTGGTATCGCCCGGATCGCTCACCAGGGCTTTACGCATCATCTGACGCACGATCACTTCGATGTGCTTATCATTGATCCGCACACCCTGCAGGCGATATACGTCCTGGATTTCCTTGACCAGATAACCGGCCAGCGCTTCGATACCCAGCAGACGCAGAATATCGTGCGGACTGGCTTCACCATCGACCAGTGTTTCACCCTTCTCAACCTGCTCACCTTCAAACACGATCAATTGCCGCCATTTGGGAATCAGCTCTTCATAAACGTCGCCGTCGGTTGGCGTGATTACGATCCGCTGCTTGCCCTTGGTCTCCTTGCCGAGGGTAACCACGCCACTGATTTCCGCCATCACGGCGGCTTCTTTCGGCTTACGTGCCTCGAACAGGTCAGCCACACGTGGCAGACCACCGGTGATATCACGGGTCTTGCTGGATTCCTGCGGAATACGCGCCAGCACGTCACCGACCTTAACTTCGGAGTCATCCTGATGGCTGACGATAGCGCCGGGCGGCAGCATGTAATGCGCGGGTACTTCGGTACCCGGAAGTTTCAGTTCACGTCCACGGCCATCCACCAGGCGTGCCAATGGCCGCAAATCCTTACCGGCACTGCCACGCTGCTTGGGATCGGTGACCACGGTACTGGTCAGACCGGTGACTTCATCCACCTGCTGATTGACGGTAATGCCGTCCACGAAGTCCTTGAAGCGAATGCGACCGGCCACTTCCGATACGATCGGATGAGTATGCGGATCCCAGTTCGCCAGGACCGCGCCAGCTTCCATCTTGTCTTCATCATGGAACTGAATAACAGCACCATATGGAATTTTGTAGCGTTCACGCTCACGACCTTGCTCATCGATCACCGACAATTCACCGGAACGCGATACCGCAACCAGCTTCTTGTCCGCATTTTCAACGGTCTTCATATTGTGCAGTCGAATGCGACCAGCCGATTTAGCCTGGATGTGATCGATAGAAGCGGAACGGGACGCGGCACCACCAATGTGGAAGGTACGCATAGTCAGCTGGGTACCCGGCTCACCGATCGACTGAGCGGCAATCACGCCCACCGCTTCACCACTGTTGACCATATCACCACGCGCCAGATCACGACCATAACAAGTGGCGCAGACCCCGTATTCGGTTTCACAGGTGATCGCCGAGCGCACCACAATCTGGTCGATACCATTGTCTTCCAGAGTACTGACCCATTGCTCATTGAGCAGGGTATTGCGCGGACACAGTACTTCGTCACTGTCGTTGTAGTAGATGTCTTGGGCAATGACCCGACCCAGCACGCGTTCTCGCAGTGGTTCGACCACATCGCCGCCTTCAATGATCGGATTCAAAGTGATGCCTTCCTCGGTGCCACAGTCTTCAACCGAGATCACCATGTCCTGGGCGACATCGACCAGGCGACGGGTCAGATAACCTGAGTTAGCGGTTTTCAAGGCGGTATCGGCCAGACCTTTACGCGCACCATGGGTGGAGATGAAGTACTGCAGTACGCTCAGACCTTCACGGAAGTTAGCGGTAATGGGCGTTTCGATGATCGAACCATCCGGTTTGGCCATCAGGCCACGCATACCGGCCAGCTGACGAATCTGTGCGGCTGAACCACGCGCGCCGGAATCGGCCATGATGAAGATTGAGTTCATCGAATCCTGTTCGATCTCCTCACCGTCACTGCCGATACGGATTTCCTTACCAATGCGGTGCATCATGGCCTTGGCCACCTGCTCATTGGTGCGTGACCAGATATCGACCACCTTGTTATAGCGTTCACCTGAAGTCACCAGGCCAGAAGAATACTGCTTCTGGATTTCCAGCACTTCCTGCTCGGCCTTGGCAAGAATCTCTTTTTTCTCTGGCGGAATCTGCAGATCGTCCAGACCAATCGAAACACCTGCCTTGGTGGCGTAGAAGAAGCCCGTGTACATCAGCCGATCAGCAAACACCACGGTAGCCTTCAGACCCAGCAGACGATAGCACTGGTTGATCAGTTGCAGAATCTGCTTTTTCTTCAAGTTCCGGTTGAGCAGCTCAAACGGCAGACCTTTCGGGGCAATTTCCGATAGCAATGCGCGTCCAACGGTGGTTTCCATCAATGTGGTACGTGCCACGAAGCTGCCGTCTTCCTGCTTGTCGTGCAAATTCAAGCGCACCCGGATGGCCGCATGCAATTCCACCGCGCGGTTCTCATAGGCGCGATGGACTTCGCTGACATCGCTGAAAATCATGCCTTCGCCCTTGGCGCCAAATAACTGCCGGGTCATGTAATACAGACCCAATACCACGTCCTGGGTCGGCACAATAATGGGTTCACCATTGGCCGGGCTCAGGATGTTATTGGATGACATCATGAGTGCGCGAGCTTCCAGCTGTGCTTCGATTGACAGGGGCACGTGCACGGCCATCTGGTCACCGTCAAAATCCGCGTTAAACGCGGTACATACCAACGGATGCAGCTGAATCGCCTTGCCTTCAATCAATACCGGTTCGAACGCCTGGATACCCAAACGATGCAGCGTGGGCGCACGGTTGAGCATCACCGGATGTTCGCGGATCACGTCTTCGAGAATGTCCCAGACTTCCGGGGTTTCGCGTTCCACCAGCTTTTTGGATGCCTTGATGGTGGTGGCAAACCCCTGCTGCTGCAGCTTGCAGAAGATAAACGGCTTGAACAGTTCCAACGCCATCTTCTTGGGAATACCGCACTGATGCAATTTCAGGGTCGGACCGACCACAATCACCGAACGGCCGGAGAAATCCACCCGTTTACCCAGCAGGTTCTGCCGGAAGCGGCCCTGCTTGCCTTTGATCATATCGGCCAGGGATTTCAGCGGGCGCTTGTTGGTACCGGTAATGGCACGGCCGCGACGGCCGTTATCCAACAGTGCATCCACTGATTCCTGCAGCATGCGCTTTTCGTTGCGCACGATGATGTCCGGCGCGTTCAACTCCAGCAACCGTTTCAGCCGGTTGTTGCGGTTGATCACACGGCGGTACAGATCATTCAGATCCGAGGTCGCAAAGCGGCCGCCATCCAGCGGCACCAACGGACGCAGGTCCGGTGGCAGCACCGGCAGGATGGTCATGATCATGTATTCCGGTTTATTGCCGGAATTCAAAAACGCTTCCACCAGTTTCAGGCGCTTGGACAGACGTTTGAGTTTGGTTTCGGACTTGGTGCCGTTGATTTCTTCGCGCAATTTGGCCAGTTCAGCCTGCAGATCAATACTGCGCAGCAGATTGAAAACGGCTTCCGCGCCCATTTTCACTTCAAACTCATCGCCGTATTCGCTGAACTGCTCCAGATACTGCTCTTCGGTCAGAATCTCACCGCGCTCCAGCGGGGTCATGCCCGGCTCCAGCACCACGTAGGACTCAAAATACAGAATGCGTTCAATTTCACGCAGGGTCATATCCAGCATCAGACCGATGCGTGAAGGCAGTGACTTCAGATACCAGATATGCGCCACCGGGCTGGCCAGATCAATGTGACCCATCCGCTCACGACGGACCTTGGTCTGGGTGACTTCGGTGCCACACTTTTCACACACCACACCGCGGTGCTTCATGCGCTTGTACTTTCCGCACAGACATTCGTAATCCTTGACGGGACCGAAAATGGCCGCGCAGAACAGTCCATCACGTTCCGGCTTAAATGTCCGGTAGTTGATGGTTTCGGGTTTTTTCACTTCGCCATACGACCACGAACGAATCTGCTCAGGCGGCGTCAAGCCAATACTGATCGAGTCAAAGTCCAGCGGCTCGCGCTGACGATGGTAGAGATTAATTAAGTCTTTCACAGCTTTCTCCAGGATCAGGACTGAATAGATTCAGTGGTTTCGATATTAATGCCCAGCGAGCGGATTTCGCGTAACAGTACGTTGAACGATTCCGGCATACCGGCAGCCATCTGGTGATTACCAGCGACAATGTTCTTGTACATATCGTTACGACCCATCACGTCATCGGATTTAACCGTGAGCATTTCCTGCAGCGTATAGGCTGCGCCGTAGGCTTCCAGCGCCCAGACCTCCATTTCCCCGAAACGCTGGCCACCAAACTGGGCTTTACCGCCCAGCGGTTGCTGCGTAACCAGCGAGTAAGGTCCGGTGGAGCGGGCATGCATTTTGTCATCCACCAGGTGGTTGAGCTTCAGCATATACATGTAACCCACGGTCACCGGCCGGTCGAAAGCATCGCCAGTACGGCCGTCATACAAAATGGTTTGACCTGACTTCGGCAACCCCGCCAGTTCCAGCATGCGATGCAGACCCTGTTCGTCAGCCCCGTCAAATACCGGGGTTGCCATAGGCACACCGTCGCGCAGGTTATTGGCCAGATTCAGCACTTCCGCATCGGTAAATTCGGACAGATCCACCCGACCGTCCATGTCAGAATTGTAGATATCCGACAGGTAGCCGCGTACTTCTTTAAGGTTGCGCTGTTCACGCAGCATTTCGTCAATACGATGACCCAGTCCGCGCGCAGCCCAGCCCAGATGGGTTTCCAGCACCTGACCGACGTTCATACGGGACGGCACGCCGAGCGGATTGAGAACGATATCCACCGGATCGCCATTGGCGTCAAACGGCATGTCTTCGGTCGGTACGATCATCGAAATCACACCCTTGTTACCATGCCGTCCGGCCATTTTATCCCCCGGCTGGATACGGCGGCGGACAGCCATATAAACCTTGACCATCTTAAGCACGCCGGGCGCCAGATCATCACCCTGGGTGATTTTGCGGCGCTTTTCTTCCAGCTTATCTTCAAATGTCTTGCGCTGGGCCTTCAACTGATCGCCGGCCTGCTCCAGCACATCGTTGGCGTCATCGGTGCGCATGCGAATCTTGAACCACTCATCATGCTCCAGACCGGCCAGATAATCGCTGGAAATCTTTTCGCCTTTCTTCAGGCCTTTCGGTCCTTTATCAGCGACTTTGTCAACCAGCGCGGCCTCCAGACGGGAGAAAATGGCGCCTTCCACAATGCGCAGCTGATCGTTCAAATCCTTGCGGACTTCGTTGATCAATTGCTGTTCAATGGCTTTAGCGCGGGCGTCCTTATCGACGCCGTCACGGGTAAATACCTGTACGTCAATGACCGTACCATCCATACCGGACGGCACCCGCAGTGAGGTGTCCTTCACGTCCGAGGCTTTTTCACCGAAGATGGCGCGCAGCAGTTTTTCTTCGGGCGTCAGTTGGGTTTCACCTTTCGGGGTCACCTTGCCCACCAGAATATCGCCGGCATTGACTTCCGCACCGATATACACGATTCCGGAGCCATCCAGACGGCCCAGATTCTGGCCGGACACATTGGGAATGTCCGCGGTGATTTCCTCCGAACCCAGCTTGGTGTCACGCGCCACACAGGTCAGTTCCTCGATGTGGATACTGGTCAGGCGGTCTTCCTGCAGCACCCGCTCGGAGATCAGAATGGAATCCTCGAAGTTGTAACCATTCCAGGGCATGAATGCCACCAGCATATTCTGACCAAGCGCCAGCTCCCCGATATCGGTGGAGGGGCCATCGGCCAGAATATCACCCTGCGCAATCCTGTCGCCCACGCTGACCAGTGGCCGCTGGTTAATACAGGTGTTCTGATTGGAACGGGTGTACTTGGTCAGATTGTAAATATCGACCCCCGGGTCACCGGCCGGCACTTCGTCATCATTGACCCGGATAACGATACGGCCGGCATCCACCTGGTCAACCACGCCGCCGCGTTTGGCGACTGCAACCACGCCCGAGTCACGCGCTACGATACGCTCCATCCCGGTGCCCACCAGCGGTTTTTGCGCCTTCAGGGTCGGTACTGCCTGGCGCTGCATGTTTGAACCCATCAATGCGCGGTTGGCGTCATCGTGTTCCAGGAAAGGCACCATGGAAGCAGCTACCGATACGATCTGGCGCGGTGACACATCCATATATTGCACATCTTCCGGCGAGCGCAGATTGAACTCACCCATGTGCCGGGTCGGAATCAGATCATTCACAAACCGACCTTTTTCATCCAGGTCCGCATTCGCCTGGGCGATAACAAACTCGCCTTCTTCAATCGCCGACAGATAATCCACCTCGTCGGTCACCTGGCTGTTGGCGACTTTCCGATACGGTGTTTCCAGGAATCCGTAGTCGTTGGTCCGGGCATACACCGCCAGGGAGTTGATCAGGCCGATATTCGGACCTTCCGGCGTTTCAATCGGGCAGACCCGGCCATAATGGGTCGGATGCACGTCGCGCACTTCAAAACCTGCCCGCTCACGGGTCAGGCCACCGGGACCGAGCGCTGATACGCGGCGCTTGTGGGTTACTTCAGACAGCGGATTATTCTGATCCATAAACTGGCTGAGCTGACTGGAACCAAAAAATTCCTTGATCGCCGCGGCCACCGGCTTGGCGTTGATCAGGTCCTGAGGCGTCAGGCCTTCGCTTTCCGCGACATTCAGACGCTCCTTGACCGCACGCTCTACCCGCACCAGTCCAATCCGGAAAGTATTTTCGGCCATTTCACCGACCGAACGCACCCGGCGGTTACCCAGGTGATCGATATCATCGACATTACCCCGGCCGTTCCGGATATTGATCAGCTCCTTCAGTACCGCCAGGATGTCTTCCTTGCTGAGCACCCCGGAACCTTCGATTTCGGTACGGCCAACGCGGCGGTTGAATTTCATCCGGCCAACATTGGACAGGTCATAGCGATCTTCCGAGAAGAACAGGTTTTTGAACATGTTCTGTGCCGCATCTTTACTGGGCGGCTCACCGGGACGCATCATTTTGTAAATTTCAAATAATGCTTCCATTTCGCCCGGGGTTGGATCGAGACGCAACGTTGAGGAAATATACGCGCCCTGGTCCAGGTCGTTGACATACAGGACTTCAATTTTCTTGACCTTCAGCTCACGCAGTCGCTCCAGTACCTCTTCGGTAATTTCCGTATTGCAGGGAAAGGCAATCGCGTCTTCTTCGCCTTCGGCTTCGGTGTTGGCAATGTCATTCGCCAGCACTTTACCCAGCAGATATTCATCTGGTACATCCAGGGTATCCACCCCGGCTTTTTCCATCAGTTTGACATGCCGCATGGTGATGCGCTTGCCGGATTCAACAATGGTGTTGCCTTTTTTGTCGGTAATGGTCTGCATGGCGTTTTCACCGCGCAGGCGGGCGGGCACCAGTTCCATTTTGGCGTCATTCTTGCGCAGGGTAATGCTGGTTTTTTCAAAAAACTCGTCCAGGATTTCCTGGTTATTCATACCCAGCGCGCGCAGCAATATGGTGACCGGCAATTTACGCCGGCGATCGATACGGGTAAAAATGCAGTCCTTGACGTCAAATTCAAAATCCAGCCAGGAACCACGATACGGAATCACGCGCGCGGAAAACAGCAGCTTGCCGGAGGTGTGGCTTTTGCCTTTGTCGTGATCGAAAAATACGCCGGGAGAGCGGTGTAACTGCGATACGATCACCCGCTCGGTACCATTAACCACGAAAGTACCGTTGTCGGTCATGAGCGGAATTTCGCCCATGTAAACCTCTTGTTCCTTGATCTGTTTGGGCGTGCGGTTTTTGGCTGGCGCATCCTTGTCAAAAATCACCAGGCGGACCAGCACCTTGAGCGGCGCGCCATAGCTCATGCCGCGCATCTTGCACTCGCGCACGTCGAAGGGGGGCTCTTCCAGCCGGTAACTGACGTATTCCAGCATGGCGTTGTTGTTATAGCTGACGATCGGTAATACCGAACTGAGTGCGCCATGCAGACCATGTTCAGCACGGTCCTCAGCGGCTACCCCCAGTTGTAAAAACTGATTGTATGACTTGATCTGGGTTTCCAGCAGATACGGTACTTCCAGTACCGTTCCGCGCTTGCCGAAATCTTTGCGAATACGTTTTTTTTCAGTAAATGAATATGCCATGCCACGCCACCTGCCAGTTATGTACCGGTTGCAGCAACCTCGGTTGCCGGTTAAATTAGTCTCTCTGTCAGCGCCTGCAGCCAGGCTGCCGCACCATCAGAGCAAAATCAGACGCCTTCCAGTACTTCACGCGCCTGCTTTACAGTTCACACTAAAATCAAACAAAACGAAGGGGCCGGAGATAAAATCCCCAGCCCGATTCGCGGAAAAGTGTTGCCTGCAAGGTCTTATTTGACCTCGACAGTGGCTCCAGCTTCTTCCAATTGCTTTTTGATACCTTCTGCTTCGTCTTTGCCAATACCTTCTTTCAATGGCGCCGGTGCACCTTCGACCAGGTCTTTGGCTTCTTTCAATCCCAGGCCGGTAATACCGCGAACAGCTTTAATCACCGAAACCTTGTTGGCACCGAAACTTGCCAGAATGACATCGAACTCAGTCTGCTCTTCCGCTGCGGCAGCGTCACCACCAGCAGCCGGACCGGCAGCAACAGCAACTGCTGCAGCCGCAGACACACCAAATTTTTCTTCCATGGCGCTGATCAGGTCTACGACCTCCATAACGCTCATGCCCGCAATAGTTTCCAGAATATCGTCCTTAGAAACAGCCATTTTCAACTCTCCAATTCAGTCTATTGACAACACCTTGCGGCGTTGTCGATTAAGTTAAAAAAATACTTAGGCAGCCTGCTTGCTGTCGCGCACCGCGGCGATGGTTCGTACCAATTTCGCATGCGGTTCGGCCATTGTGCGTACCAGTTTTTCGACTGGTGCTTTCATCACACCCATCAAAATAGCCAATGCCTGATCCAGGGTCGGCAGGTCAGCCAATTTGCCCAGCTCATCAGCGCTGTGCAGTTGACCACCAATTGCCACCAATTTGGCGACCAGTTTGGGATTGTCCTTGGAGAAATCCTTTACCAGCCGTGCAGCTGAACCCGGGTCTTCCATTGAAAATGCATACAGCAATGGACCCGTCAGTTCATCTGACAAACAAGCATAGTCGGTACCTTCAACAGCCCGGCGCACCAGAGTATTCTTGGCCACTTTGAGCACCACACCGGTTTGCCGCGCTTTGACACGCAACTCGGTGAGCTGTTCAACAGTTAAGCCGCGATACTCAGCAGCAATCGCAGAGTGTGCATTCGCAGCCACTTCGGCTACTTCAGCTACCACTGCCTTTTTCTGCTCTAGAGTGAGCGCCATCTGCTACCTCCTATCAATATCAACCGGTTGCCCGGATGACATGCGACAGTTGTCGCGTTACGTGCTGGCCGTTTCCATGTGACAACGGGCAACACCATCTGCGCAGGCCATCAGCAAGCTGACATTTCGTGGGTTGTGCCTGAGCACGCCCCAACCTGCGGTCTTTGACGGGTTTAGAGCATTCGATGACTGTGTCATCGGGTGCTCAGCGCCCGCATATCTGGCTTCCGGCAACCGCCGATCAGCGAGATTTCTGATGACCGGGTTTCCCGGCCATATATGTTTCAATCCGCCGGAAAATATCCGGCAATCAGCGTTTTAAGCCTCAGCCTATGGTGCTGTTATCGACCGTGATTCCTGGCCCCATGGTGGTGGAAACCGCAATTTTCTGCAGGTACTGACCTTTGGCTGAAGCCGGCTTGGCTTTCAACAGGTCGGCAATCAGTGCGCGCAAATTGCCAGCCAATTTATCGACATCAAAGTCAACCTTGCCAATTGAGCCGTGGATAATGCCTGCCTTGTCAGCACGGAACTGCAGCTGACCGGACTTGGCATTGTTAACGGCCAGCACAACATCGGTTGCCACCGTGCCCACTTTGGGATTCGGCATCAGGCCACGCGGGCCCAGCACCTGACCGAGTTTGCCGACCACACGCATGGCGTCCGGGGTGGCGATCACCACGTCAAAATCCATCATGCCGCCTTTTATTTCTTCCGCCAGATCTTCAAACCCGACAATATCCGCACCGGCTTCTTTTGCCTTGTCGGCATTTTCACCCTGAGCAAATACCGCCACGCGTACCGTCTTACCGGTACCATGCGGCAGCAGCGTGGAGCCACGGACGGTTTGGTCCGATTTACGTGCGTCGATACCCAGACGGATCGCGACATCAACGGACTCAACGAATTTGGTCTTGCTGTTGTCCTTCAGCAACTTCAGTGCTTCATCCAAAGCATAAGTCTGGCCGCGTTGAATATTTTCGCGGATCGCTTGAAAACGTTTGCCGTGCTTAGCCATCAGATGACGCCCTCCACATTGATACCCATGCTGCGCGCGCTGCCGGCAATCGTCCGTACCGCGGCATCCAGGTCAGCAGCGGTCAGGTCGGGCTCTTTCTGCTTGGCAATATCTTCCAGCTGAGCACGATTGACGGTACCGACTTTTTCAGTATTCGGCCGTCCACTGCCTTTCTTCAAACCCGCTGCCTTGAGCAGCAAAATAGCCGCTGGCGGGGTTTTGGTGATATAGGTGAAACTGCGATCGGTGTACACGGTGATAACCACCGGCAACGGCAGACCTGCTTCAACACTCTGGGTTGAGGCATTAAAGGCCTTGCAGAATTCCATGATATTAACGCCGTGCTGGCCCAATGCCGGACCCACGGGTGGACTCGGATTGGCCTGACCAGCAGGCACCTGCAGCTTAATGTAGCTTGCGACTTTCTTCGCCATATTTTACTCCTCGCGGGTGCCAACGTCGGCTTTTAGCCAACTCCCCGATACCGGTTAAACAGACAGCGCCGGGGCGCTGTATAAAATTCAGTAATCTCCAGTTCAGGCCTTTTCGACCTGCTGAAACTCCAGATCCACCGGAGTGGACCGTCCGAAGATCAGCACTGCGACCCGCAGGCGGCTCTTCTCGTAATTAACTTCTTCCACGACGCCATTGAAATCATTAAATGGACCGTCGGTAACCCGCACCATTTCACCGGGCTCAAACAATACTTTCGGCTTCGGCTTGTCGGCGCTGTCAGCTACCCGCTGCAGAATGTTATTGGCTTCCGCCTCGGTGATCGGGGCCGGACGATCCGATGTACCGCCGATAAAACCGAGCACCTTGGGAACATCTTTCACCAGATGCCAGGCATCGTCGTTCATGTCCATCTGCACCAGCACATAACCGGGGAAAAACTTACGTTCCGTGCGGCGCTTCTGACCCTGGCGCATTTCCACGATTTCTTCAGTCGGCACCAGTACTTTGCCAAACAGATCCTGCAGCCCGGAGCGCTCGATGCGATCTTCCAGCGAGCGCTTGACCTGACTCTCGAAGCCGGAATAAGCGTGCACAACATACCATTGCATGCTCATCATCAGGCTCCGCCGCCCATCAGCAACTGCACACCCCAACTGAACAGGGTATCGAAACCAAACAAAATCATGGACACAATCAAGGTCACCACCAGCACAATCAAAGTCGTCTGCATGGTTTCCTGACGAGTCGGCCAGACCACTTTACGACGTTCAATATCGGCATTTTTAAGAAAACCAAGCAGGCCACGGCCCTTTTCAGTGCGTCCTGCCACCAGTACCGCCAGTACGATCGCCACCAGCAGGCCCAGAGCCCGTACCACGGCAATCGCCTGATTCTCAAAATAATAGAATCCGAAGATTCCGCCCAGCAGAAATGCCAGCGCTACAATCAACAGTATTGTGTCCAATACCGAGGATGAATTTTCTTTCGTTTTCGTGCTGTTCGCCATTATTTCTACCGCGCTGTTCCTAACGACAAGATTGATATCTCTGTGACATCATCTCGGGCTATATCGATCAATGGCAGGCGAGGAGGGACTCGAACCCCCAACCTGCGGTTTTGGAGACCGCTGCTCTGCCAGTTGAGCTACTCGCCTGTTGTCTTGCCTGTGCCTGATCGCATGCCCAAAAACCGGTCATCGACCGGTTTTTGGCTGTCTGCTGATACTGCGTTATGCGTGAATCTTACTGACCACGCCGGCGCCTACCGTGCGGCCGCCTTCGCGGATCGCAAAACGAACACCTTCTTCCATGGCAATCGGGGCAATCAATTCCACATTCATCTGAATGTTGTCACCCGGCATGACCATT
>JAJFKY010000006.1 GCA_021772975.1 Gammaproteobacteria bacterium | reverse complement strand
GCGTCCTTCCCACATAAAAATGCCCGGCGTACACAACGGCCGATACAGTGATAGTAGGGCGTATTGTCCAGGCAGACCAAAGATGATCGGGGCAGTGGCATAGCGACAGGCAATGAAAACCAGTGGTCAGATTAACCAAACGTCAGCTCACCAGCTATGGGAGAGTTCGGAGAATCCTGTAGTATTATGGCTATTAGTTATGGGTGTCTATGAAGAGAGGCCGCCTCTATGAAGAGAGGCCAAGTCGCATTGGCACGCGGCTGATCCAGGTCGTTATGGCTCAAAGGAGTTCAAATGAGGAAGCTAATTTTCGGAGTGGCCGCGAGCATACTCGCCCTTGCCGTGTTGGCGGATACAGAATCTCCTTATGCAGGGCAGCAGGCACGCAGTATTAAGGCGTTGTCTCAACAGGAAGTTGAAGGTTATCTCAATGGTAAAGGTTTGGGCTATGCCAAAGCGGCGGAACTGAATCAGTACCCTGGGCCGAGCCATGTTCTGGATATAGCCAAGCAACTTGATCTCACTACAGAACAAACAATACAGACACAAGCAATTTTTGACAGGATGAACGCACAGGCGGTCACGCTCGGGAAACAACTTGTCAAAAAGGAGCGAGAGCTTGACCGGCAGTTTGCGGGCAGATCAATAGACGCAGGTTCGCTCAAGACGCTTTTATCGGATATCGGTGTGCTTCAGGCGAAAATTCGATATGTCCATTTGAGTGCTCATCTCGAGCAAGAGGCATTGCTAAGCAAACGCCAGATTCAGTTGTACAACCAGTTCCGTGGTTACGGAACATCTCATGATGGCAAGCACAATCATTCTCGCTGATAGCGAGGCATACGATACGTTCAGTCTGGACTAGTAGTAATGCTGCTCTATTTCAAACGGCCTCTGAACCACCGCATCAGCAGCCCGAAGATTAGCACCTGCAACCCGCATATTCCCGGCCTCCGCAAGTGTGAGACGCGATTGAATCCGCTGCGTTATAACGAAATGGGTCTGGCGGGCGCAATGATACAAACAACCACAACCCAGCCTCAGTCAGTGAGCAGTTATAGAAGTCTTGTAAAATGTACAGGGTTATACTTAAGAGAGGTAGATTTTCATGATCTTTTGTGATCATGCATTACAAGCCAATGGCTTTCAACGTTGAGACTTTAAATGACTGATTCGCGAATCGAGAACCTGTTGCAAGACATTCGACTGTCTAATGAACATAACTATCAAGTAATCTGCGCAGCGCGCGATCTGATCATGAAAACTGTCAAGGGCATGTCACAGGAAGTCAAGTATGGCGGCATATTGTTTACCTTGGAAACACCATTTTGCGGACTGTTCGCCTATCAGGCGCATGTATCGCTGGAGTTCAGCAACGGAGCAAGTCTCCAGGACGACGCCCATGTGCTCGAAGGTAAAGGCAAATTCCGCCGGCACATAAAATTACGGGATATACAGGATTTAGCGAGTAAGAAAGTAGTACATTACGTTGAGCTGGCGGCAAAGGCTGACAGTTAAACAAGGCGGTATTGCCAGATGCTTATGTACAGCCATGATGCATGTCTTTGGCGCATGGGCTTCGTTCATTACACTGAATTCTCGATTTGCCGCCTATAAACGCAGCGTTTGGCATAATGTTGATTTTGCGAGATCGGAAATGAAATTTATCCAATTTGTTTGCCTGCTGGCTGCCTGGTCATTGTTCCCGGACTGGGCTTTCACATCGGAAAATTCTGGCCCCATGCCAAGCTCGCGGTGCGCTATTGTCGATGTAAATGTTGAGTCTAGCGGCAGTCATTCTGCATTTAATGATGACGTTGAGGCCATCTACGCTGTTTTTGATGCGTGGAGGACAGCGGTGCTGGAAGGCGACGCCGAAGCTATTGTCGCACTGGTCACTGAGGACGCTGAATTCTGGCCCCATGGTGGCCGGCCCATACAGGGGAGATCAGCACTAGCCGACGCCTTTGCGCCTTTTTTGGAACAATATGAATTCCTGCAGGACTATACCTGCGAAGAGCTCGTGGTACGCGGAAATCGAGCCTTTATCCGAGGCATGGAGCGAAATACCAAGACGCCGCGGGCAGGTGGCGAACCATCTGTCAGCTTTCAGCGGGCGTTCTCAGTATTGCATCGTTGTGCCGATGGCCAGTGGCGATTTGCCCGTGGCATGACCAATCATCCACCAAAGTCCGAATAAAATGATGAAACATCTGACGGCGCACTCCGGCAAGCAAGCACATTATCACCTGCAATTCATGCCAGTTGAATCACTAACCGTTAACTCAAATATCATTTGGCTATGGAAATCTAAGGCTTAGGTTCATGGGGTTCAACGAAACCAGTGACTGGGTTAAAGCAATGGCTGAGCGGCAGCTATAGGAAATCTCAGGAAATGTTTAAGCTTGTAGCTATGAGAGGTGGATGTCCATGAGCTACTGAAGCTGCCAATATGCCGGCCAGGCATGTACCGCAGAGAGTGGTATTCCGGTCGATAACTCAAGGGTTGCTTGCAGGATAAGGTCTGACTGGCAGGGTTTTGTTCGCATAATGGAAGACTGTTATAAAGCTCTGGGCATGAGCAAAATGGTTATCAATGATTTGCGGAATATGTAATATAATTTTTACCAGGGATCAAAATGATCAGGAAAAATATATCAGCGGATATTCCAGGCAACACCAGTAAAGAGGTGTTCGAGGATATAGTCAGTGCCGACGGTGTAAGAATAGAAAGAATTATATCCAATGGGCATTCATCACCGGATTCAGGCTGGTATGATCAGGATGAAAACGAATGGGTGATGGTGATAAAAGGTTCAGCAAGATTGGTTTTTGAAGGTGACCAGGAAGTTCTTCTGTGTGAAGGTGATTACCTCAATATACCAAGGCATACAAAGCACAAGGTTGCCTGGACTGATCCCGATAATATTACTGTCTGGCTGGCGGTTTTTTACCGTTAGTCATACAGCTCAGGATGATGAAATAACCAAAGTATCAGGCTGATATCTGTCGGCTGGGCTCGCTGTAGTAACATGTGACGACTATGTCTGAACAGTTGACTAAATCACTGGTGAATCCGGGTATTTCACTGTATCCACAGCGGCAACAGCTGATTGGCTGTGGAAATTCCTTTGAGAGGCTGGTATTCAGGGTTTATGCTTGGGAAATTGAAAGTGGAGATCAAAACGATGCCCTATGTTGACGAATTCATCCTGCCCATCCCATCCCGGAAAAACGCATTGCCGAGTACAAGACCATTGCCAAGGTGGCATCTGAAATCTGGAAGCAGCACGGCGCCCTGGAATACTGGGAGTGTGTCAGTGATGACTTGGATACCGAAGGAACCCGATCTTTTGCCGATATAACCAATGCCACCAGCGAGGAGAGCGTGATATTCGGGTGGGTGGTTTTTGAGTCGCGTGAAGCCCGGGATACCACAAACGAGAAAATCGCGGCTGCCCCGCGCCTGGCTGAACTTATCGATACGGAGAATCCGATCTTTGATTTCCAGCGTATGGCGCACGGCGGGTTCAAGGCCATTGTGCGTGCCTGATTAACAGATAATGAAGCTATCCCTAAGCGATGAGAGCAAGCCTGAATAGGGCTCATAAGATGGGTTTGTGTTGTTTGAAGTGGGTATCTTGCAGGGGAAAACTCAACTGAGGTCACGAGTATGAAAGTTCACTATCTGGAAATCGTTTCCCTGGATATCGATGCTGTTTGCAGTGCGTACGAAGCTGCTAATGGTATCCGCTTTGGATCCGCGGATGCATCGCTAGGGGGTGCGAGGACCTCAATCCTGCCCGATGGTGGCATCGTGGGTGTGCGAGGCCCTTTAAGTGAAGCCGAACAACCCGTGGTTCGTCCGTACTGGCTGGTTGAGGATATTGAGATCGCAGTCGCCGAAGTTCTCAGTCAAGGGGCCAGGCTTGCTCATCCCCCGCTTGAAATCCCGGGCAAAGGAAGATTCGCGATCTACATCCTGGAGTCTGTTGAGCATGGCCTGTGGCAACTTTGATGCCGGCCTCTAAACTCAAGAAACCGGTTACCATCAGGCTTGGTGAGGATGTCATTGCATGCTTCAAGGCGATCTCCAGAAGAGTCTGGAATACCTTATCAAAGTTTAATTAATTTATACCTTAGAGACTGTGCCAATCAATACCGTAAAGCAGGTATTCAGCGGCAGCCTGAGGTCACAAAGGAAAAATAAAATGGAAAATAAAATATCCGAAATTGGGCAAATTGCAATTACAGTCAGCAATGTTGAAAGCGCTTTAGCTTTTTACCGGGATATACTTGGGCTGGACTTTCTTTTTGCTCCATCTGAAGAGCTTGCTTTTTTGAGCTGCGGCGGAACCCGCATTATGTTGAGCACGCCGCAAGGCTCCGGTGAGGTCGGAAAAAATTCCATACTGTATTTCAAAATAACAAATTTAGAAAATTATTACACTGAGATTGTGGGGCATGGCGCTGAAGTCGAGCGAGAGCCGCAACTGGCGGCCAAGCTGCCTGACCATGAACTATGGATAGGCTTTGTCAAAGACCCAGACGGAAATCTGGTTGGTCTGATGGAAGAAAAGTACTAGTGGCAGGCATCTCTCAATCGATAACAGTAATACACTATTGCAATGTCGTTACACTTCAATCGACAACAACTGATCAATCAGTTCAATCTGATGCCGTGCAGCATGCGATTTTAGCTGCTGCTTCGCCTGCAGCATATCCTGCCGCGATTTGTCCTGAGATAATTTAAAGCGACCAGTCAGTTTTTCGATGTCAATTTCGAAGCCGACAATATACGGCAACAGCCCAAGCATTCTTTTATCATCAGGCGCCAGCACAAAGGGTTGATCGCCAGCTTCCAGAACCTCCGCCATATGGATCAGCGATTGGGCCGTCTCATCGTGGCACAGCAGGCGTGCGGCGCCGGTGATATGCACCGTGATGTAATTCCAGGTCGGCAATTGCCGGGAGTGATAGACAGTCGGCGATATATACGCATCCGGACCGTGAAAAATGGCGGTGACGCTGTGCCGGCTCAGATATCCGGTTTGCGGGTTATTGCGGTCGATATGGCCGATCAGGCTGCCCAGTTCGCCTTTGTCCGGGTCCAGAATCAATGGAATATGCGTGACCATCACATCATTTTCCGTGGGTGAGATAACCGTTGCCAGTTTACACGCTGTTATCACCCGATAGGCCAGATGCCTGTCGTTGTTCAGGTGGTAGCTTGGTGGGTAAGGCATGCTTTGCTCAGATTTATCGGTCATTGCGGCGGGCTGTTTTCCGGGGCATCAGGGTGCGCCAATGCATAGCAATAAGCGTGCAGCAGACTATGGTTACCACCGATTGATCCATATTGACCGGTAAAGTCTATCGGCGTCCCGATATGTTTATACAACAGTTCCAGTGCTGCCAGAGGGACTGTCGGTACCACGTCACAGGTGTTGACCACCCGGAACGTCAGCACGCCGTTGCCGTTATAGGTGTTGGTAAAATCAGGATTACCGACGCGTGGACTGGCATAGTTGTAATGTTCAATCGAGTCAAACGAAAATTGCTGAATATTATTCAGAATATCCGGCACAGCCAGGGTCGATAAACCGCAGCCCAGGCTATGGCCGGTAATAAACAGTTTATCGATGCCTGCAAACTCAGCTGCGCCCAGCAGGCTGAACACATCCGTGCGCAGTGACTGGTACAGTTTGAAAAAGCCATCGTGTACCTTGCCGTAATCCGGTGCCAGGCTGTAATGATGCTGCAATACCTCGATATCATCCAGCCAGTCAATGTCCGAGTCGGTTCCCCGGAATACCAGATAACCGTTGTTGTTATCATCGCGCGCCACGAAACCGAATGGTTCAGACTCATTGAAAATATCGAATAGTCTGTAGTTGCTCCAGATTCTGGTGGAAAACGTGAACTTGCCATAAGGTGTGGATGCAGGTGGTTGCCAGTGGAACTTGTTCTCGTGACGGGGTTTACCATCCTTAAGCCACTGACTATACATGTCGTAAGCATACTCGGTCAGCATGGCAGTGATTCTGGCCGTGGTGAGGTCAAAACCCACAGGAAAGTACATCGGCAGGCTGTTGATGGTGGGCATGGCAGGCTTCTCCTTTTTATTGATTGTGACCCGTTTATTGATTGTGATCTAGACACACAGTATAGCGGGCTTGAAAAGCTGCCCGGATATACCCGTTAACACCAGCTGCAGGTCCGCTCAGCTGGCCTGGAATCTCAATGCCTGGCTGTGACGGGTATGGTGGTCCGGTATCTGTCCACGAAGCGCCGCAGTACGTTATGCGAATGAGGCGTATGCTCATTGGCTATGCTAGCGATCAGTTGACTGGCCTGTGGCGGTGGAAAGTAGCCGTGTTCACGATAGGTTTTGATCCTGAGGATAAACTCCTGGCTGTCGCCTTCGGGATGGAACTGGGTCGCATAGATGTTATGCCGTAACCGAAACATCTGTACAGGACAGCTCGCTGATTGTGCCAGCAGCGTGGCCCCCGGCGGGACTTCATCGCAGGCTTCCTTGTGGCCCACCAGCACTCGGAATGTTTTGGGAAAACCCTGTAATAACGGGTCATGTTCAGCAGCGTTGGTCAGCGTGATGTCGACGCCGCCGACCGGTTCGGCATATTGCCTGGAAATCTTCGCACCGCAGTAGGCGCCCAGTAATCCGTTGCCACTGCAAGCCCCTAAAAACGGAAAATCCATTGCAGTGATCTGATCGAACAAGTGCCTGAAACCGCTTTCAATCTGCCTTTGAATAGTACTTTTCAGTTCCGCCGGTGTGCTGACATCAAACGGACTGCCACCCACGATAATGGCCGAATAGTGATTCAGATCAAGTTCCGGCAGGCCACTGCGTTCCAGCCGGCATCTGACGGTGTCGTGCGGTTGCAGGCCGCCATACTTAAGGATCGCCGCGAATTCACTGTCCGCGGTAATATTCTCGGGACGCAGTTGCATAATCAGAAACGGTTTGTGCATTAAAGGGGTTGGTTCTGGCTTACTTTGCAACTGAGAAGTGTACTGCGGATCGGCGTGGCTTTCACGAATTGCTGCGTCGCCTGGCCAGGCTAGCGGCTCGACCGCCGGGTGCTGTTGCCGCTGGACTGGCAAGCATGCATGGCAGCGCCATACATGCTGTGCAGGCAACCAGTCTGAACCTGCTGGTGGCAGGGGTTTGTGGAAATTAATTCGCGGCTTTCAAAAAGCCGTGCACTTCAATCCTGGCCGGATAATTGGATTGCAACTGGCTGCGTAATACCAGGCTTTCATTGGCCAGCAGACTGACAAATAAACCCGGCTGGAAGTTAATCTGGCTGGTGCTGCGACCATCCAGGGCAATGGACCCCGCGCCAAAGCCGCGTACCGCGTTGCGGTTGCTCAGTGCACCCAGGAAAATTACCGCGTAGTCATCGGCGGTTGGCGGTACCCGGCCATCGCTCAAAAAACCGTGGATGGAGGTAACCCGCAGCACCTTGCCGCCGCCTGGTCTCAGCAACTGGTTCAAATCCGCTGTGGCGGTCTGTTGCCCATCGATCTGAACGGTGAAAACCGTCTGCGAGGTGTCCGGATCAACATTGGCTAAAAATGATACCGTCTGGGCCCAGGCCGAGGCCCCCAGCAGACTTGAACCCAGTAATAACAATGCTGACAGGCTATGTTTCAGGTATGTTTTTATCATCTTGCTCTCCAGTTATCGATAGAATTAATGCGCACATCAGCTGCCAGCCAGCCGGATGTCCGGCCTGGGCAGACAGATATTCAGGCGACACTGCCCGGCGGTTGACAACAAATCACTGGCTTAAAGGTAAAAACTGGCAGATTTACAGGCGGGCGGATAAGCCCGGGTATCAGCCACTGGCTGTCATCAGCTCATGGTCCTAGCATATGGCCAGCTAAAGTATGTAATAATTCGTAGAAAGAAAACCAAGCATTACTACCGCCCAGCATGGTAGAGGTAATAAAAATGTATTCTAATCCGGGTAAAGTGTTTCTTTCGTTGTTGTCTCTGGCCAGCCTTTGGTTGCTGCTGATAAGCTCAGCCACGGCTCAAACTGTCAGTTTTGATGTGCTGCTGGATGTGGACCGTGATAACTCCACTGGTTGTGTGGTTACGCCGAACGGTCAGGCGCCGCTGAGCGGCTTCGAGCAAAGGGTCCGGGCGGAAGTCGATAATCTGACCCAGACGGTTACCGAAGTCAATATCAGCAGCTGTTCGGGCGGTACATTTGCCGCGCCCACGGTTACCGGTGGCCCGCATCCGGTGGGTCTGAACAATGGTTTGTCCGGTACGGATGTGGTCGAATTATCGGCACCATTGTCGGCGCTGGGTTCACCGGCTGGTAATGTTATCGCGTTGACCATCGTCAGTGATGACGGTGCTGGCGCTGATGTGCTGGCCAGTGTTGACGGCAGCCCTGGCGGTGGTCAGATTCTATTCGGGATACCGGCCGAAGTGCCGTCGCTGGGCTGGCTCGGATTGCTGCTGCTGGCAGTGGCGTTAGTGACAGTCGCCGCCGTGAAACACCGCCGGCAGCAGTGCTGGCTGGCGCTCGGTCTGTTGGGGCTGGCCGGAGTAGTGCTGGCTGCTAATTTTATCGTGGATGGCAATGTCCCCGATTGGGATGGCGTTACACCGCGGGCCACGGATCCTGCGGGGGATGCCAGCAATGGCGGCGTGGCCAACGACATGCAGGCATTTTTTATCGGTCTGGAAAATCAGAGTTTATTTTTCCGTATTGATGTCACCGACCTGGAAAACAGTCTGCCGGTGGCTGAGGATGATGCCTTCAGCGTGGATGAAGACAACACCTTGAACATTGCCGCGCCCGGTGTGCTGGCCAATGATAGCGACGCCAATATGGACCCGTTGACGGCGGTGCTGGACAGCGGGCCGGCGAATGCCCAGAGCTTCACATTGAATGCTGATGGCAGTTTCAATTACGTCCCGTTGGACGATTTTAACGGCAGCGATACTTTTACCTATCGCGCCAATGATGGTTTCGGGGATTCCAACCTGGCCACCGTGACCATTACCGTTAATCCAGTTAATGATGCGCCGGTTGCCAGTGATGATGCTTTTACTACCGATGAGGATGTACCGTTGGATGTGCCGGCGCCGGGCGTGCTGGGCAACGACGACGATGTCGACAATGATCCTTTGACCGCTGTGCTGATCTCGGCTCCAGCCAATGCCCAGAGCTTCGTTTTGAATGCTGATGGTTCATTCAGTTATTTAGCGAATGCCGATTTCAATGGCACTGACAGTTTTACCTATCAGGCAGATGATGCAACGGTGACGTCGACTACCACGACTGTCACCATCACGATAAATGCCATCAATGATGCACCGGTTGCTGTGGATGATGCCTATACCACCGATGAGGATACGCCGCTGGCCAGCACGCCGCTGAGTGTGTTGGATAATGACACGGATGTGGAGACCGATCCGTTGACGGCAGTGCTGATTGCCGGCCCGGCGAATGCGCAGAGTTTTGCTCTGAATACCGATGGCACCTTCAGTTATAACCCGGTGGCCGATTTTAACGGCAGTGACAGTTTCAGCTATATGGCCAATGACGACACCGATAACTCGGCGCCGGCAACGGTCATCATCACCGTTAACCCCGTTAATGACTTACCGGTTGCCGCGGATGATGCTTTCAGTACCGATGAGGATGTGCAACTGGATGTTACCGCGCCAGGGGTGCTGGGCAATGACAGCGATGTGGACAATGATCCGTTGACCGCCGTGTTGATTTCCGGACCGGGTAATGCGCAAAGTTTTACCCTTAATCCTGATGGCTCGTTCAGTTATTTGCCGAACCCTGATTTTAACGGCAGCGATAGCTTTACCTATCAGGCGGATGACGCCACGGGGCCGTCCGCTACGGCAACGGTTAACATCACCGTCAATTCGGTTAACGATGCGCCGGTCGCTGTTGCAGATGCTTTCACAACCGATGAAGACACGCCGTTGAACAGCACACCGCTGAGCGTACTGGACAACGATACCGATGTGGAAACCGATCCATTGACGGCGGTGCTGATAACCGGTCCGGCCAATGCCCTGAGTTTTACTTTGAATCCGGACGGCAGTTTTGCGTATACACCACTGCTCAACTTTAACGGCAGTGATTCATTTACCTACCAGGCCAGTGATGGAACTGACAATTCCAATACAGCCACGGTGATGATCACCATTAATCCGGTCAATGATGCCCCGGCGGCCGCGGATGATGCGTTTGCCGTGGACGAAGATAACTCACTGAATATCACCGCGCCCGGTGTGCTGGTCAATGACGCTGATGTGGATGGCAACCCATTGGCAGCTCTATTGATCAGTGGGCCGTCTAACGCGCAGAGTTTTAGCTTAAATCCTGACGGTGGGTTCAGTTATCTGCCCAACACGGATTTTAACGGCAGCGACAGCTTTACCTACCAGGCCAATGATGGTGCGGCGGTATCCAATATTGCCACGGTTACGATCACCATTAACCCGGTTAATGACGCTCCGGTTGCCACCCTGTTGGCAGGGCCGGTGACCTATGTCGAAGGTACTCCGCCGGTATTTATTGATCAGAGTGCTACGCTCAGTGATGTTGATTCACCGGATTTCAACGGTGGCACACTGACTCTGCAGTTGACCAACAATGCCACGCTCAATGACCGCCTGGCGATCAATAATGAAGTCCCGCCCAATCCGCCCGGGACCGGTGTGGAAACCAGCGGAGCGGATGTTTTATTTAACGGCGCGGTGATTGGCACTTTCAGTGGCGGCACGGATGGTACAACCCCGCTGGTGATTAATTTCAACTCCGCGGCAGCCACCCCAGCCGCGATACAGGCAGTCGTCCGCAATCTGACTTTTGCGGATCAGGCGGTACCGGTTACTGAACAGTTGCGTACCGTCAGTCTGGAAATCACGGATGGCGATGGCGGTACTGACAGCACCGGGCTATTGACCAAAGACATTGATGTGGTGCCGCCGTCGGTCTGTGATGGCACGGTGTTTGCCAATTTCTGCTGGTGGCTGGGCGAAAATGCGGAGAGCTGTGACACGGTCTGCGCGGACAACGGTGGCAATAATCCGCTGGGGACCACCGATTTTGCCGGTTCCGCAGGAACGAACCAGAGTTGCGGTGATGTGATGACCGCGCTGGAGCAGGATACCGGCCTGCCGTTCAATCCGACCCCGGTCAGCAACCAGGCCGGCGCGCTGGGTTGTGCCAGCGATTTCAGCGGTACAGCCTTTACCATCCGCTTTACCGGCCTAACCGATCCAGGCGCCAGTGCGGGCGGTATTCGCCGTGCCTGCGCCTGTAATGATCAACCAGCCCCGGTATCCATCAGTTATGCCGGCGCGCCGTTCAGCCTGCCCAGAGGCATTACCATCGGTGCTATCAGCCCGGTGGTCAATGGTTTTGTGGCCAGTTATTTCATTAGCCCGCCGTTGCCGGCAGGGCTGAGCTTCGATACCGACACCGGTGTTATTTCAGGTACGCCGTCAGTGGCCAGTGCCAGCACCAGTTATACCGTTATCGCCAGCAACGCAGGCGGTTCAGTCAGTGATACATTCATGTTGTCGGTCACTGCTCAGCCACCGGCAAATCTGGATTACGTCAATGCGCCGTTTTTGTTTAACCTCAATAATCCGATTGCTTCCCAGTTGCCCAGTTTTACCGGCCAGGTAGACAGTTTTGCGATTACACCGGCGCTGCCAACCGGTTTGATGTTTAATACGCTAACCGGTGAAATTTCCGGTACACCGACGGTGACTCAGGCGGCCACCAACCATACCGTCACCGCGACCAATATTGATGGCATGGACAGCGTGGTGATTTCCGTGGAGGTGACCAGTGCGGTGGCCTGTGACGGCGTTACGTTTGGTGGTTTCTGCTGGTATTTCGGCGGGAACGATCAAAGCTGTGACCTGGTATGCAGCGGCCGGGGCGGCAATAACTCGGCAGGGACCACGGATTTTGCCGGTTCCAACGGCAGCAACACCAATTGCGTGGGTGCGCTGGATGCGCTGGGACAGAGCCAGCCAGGCTGCACCGGTGCGGAAAACCGGACCGGTTTGGCGGTTGGTTGTGGTATGGACTTTGAGACCAGCAACAGTTGCCCAAGCGGCGGCAGCACCAGAAACTACGTGCGTTACACCAGCCCCGCGACCATCGGCGGCGCTGCATCCGGAGCAGGGTTGTCATTCCGCCGGGCCTGCGCCTGTAACGCCCAACCAGCACCGATGAATCTGGCTTACCCGAATGCGCCATTTACTTTTACTCAGGGTATCGCGATTGCCTCCCAGACACCCAGCGTGACCAATGCGGTGGTCAACTGGAGCATTAGCCCGGCATTGCCCGCGGGGTTGAGCTTCAGTACCGTCACGGGTGTGATCTCGGGCACGCCCACCGCGCTGCAGACAGCGACCAACCATACGGTAACCGCCAGCAATGCAGGAGGCATGGACTCGGTGGTGATTGCCGTCACCGTACAGGCTCAGCCGCCGATGAATCTGAGCTATGCGGGTGCGCCATTTACCTTCAATGTCGGGACACCGATATCACCGCAGCAGCTTCCCACGGTCACTGGTGCGGTGGATTCCTACTCAATCAGTCCGGCCTTGCCGTCAGGTGTCACATTCAGTACCAGTACCGGCGCCATTGGCGGTACACCCGCGGTGGCCTCGGCGGCCACCAACTATACGGTGACCGCCACCAATACCGCCGGCAACGACAGTGTGGTCATCTCAGTCACCGTCAATGGCGCGGTCAGTTGTGATGCCGGTGCCGCGGTAGTGGGTGGCAACTGCTGGTATTTCGGTGCTAACAATCAATCGTGTGATACGGTTTGCAGCACGCACGGCGGCTACAACAGTGCCACTGAAAGCTTCGCCGGTTCCGGTGGCAGCGATGGCAGTTGTGTGGCTGTGCTGGATGCGCTGGGACAGAGCCAGCCAGGCTGCACCGGTGCGGAAAACCGGACCGGTTTGGCGGTTGGCTGTGGTATGGACTTTGAGACCAGCAACAGTTGCCCAAGCGGCGGCAGCACCAGAAACTACGTGCGTTACACCAGCCCGGCTACCACTGCCGCTGGTTCTTCCGCCGGCAACAGCCTGTTTATTCGCCGGGCCTGTGCCTGTAATAATTAGCGGATGGCACAAGAGTAAAGATTCAGCAGGCGGCCACTGGCCGCTCTATAAAATAGCCGAAATTTATTGAAGCAACGCGGTTCCAGCGTGACATACCCATGCCGGCAATGAGACTATGACCGGGCATTAGCAATAGGAGGCTTCGCATGGCACGTTATATCGATAGTTATGTATTACCGGTTCCTAACGATAAGTTAGACGCCTATCGCAAGATGGCGCGCAAGGCGGGCAAGATTTGGCGGGAATATGGTGCGCTTGAGTATGTCGAGTGTGTGGCAGATGATGCCGAACCCGGTAAGCACACTTCATTTCCCCAAAGCGTCAAGCTTAAACCGGATGAAACAGTGGTATTTGCCTACATTGTGTACCGGTCACGCAAGCAGCGGGACAAAATCAATAAGCAGGTGATGAATGACCCTCGCCTGGCCGAAATGATGGACCCCGAAGATTTGCCCTTTGATGGTAAACGCATGTTCTGGGGAGGGTTTAAACCGATTGTTGAGCTTTAACATCTGGCGCAAAGCGCAATGGCGCTATCAGCAGGACTGCTAAATTAAAGCTGTGTCCACCGGGTAACCGGGAGTCGGCTGGCTTTGCCCTCATTTTGTGTTTTCAGTTGGAGAAAAAATGCTGCGTTTCTGGTTAAGTTTAGCGATGATCCTGTTTTTTCTGTCTGGTGGTGTGTGGGCGGCGCTGCCAGCGGCTACCAGTCAACCCATTGTGATTGGTGATTCTTTTACGATGCAGTCAGCAATCATGGGAGGACCGCGTGAAATCAATATTTGGGTTCCGCCCGGTTATGCTGAAAGTGAACAGGCATATCCTGTTTTGTATGTGATTGACGGCGGTTTGCAGCAGGATTTTCAACATATCAGCGGGCTTGCCCAGCTTGCCACAATCAATTTTAATTATGCGGAATTAATTGTGGTGGGTATCGGTACTCAAAACCGGTTAATGGAACTGACCTTTGCACCGCAGGATTCACGCTATACCAGAAACCCTCCCGATTCCGGAGGCGCAGCAAAGTTCCGGCAACATATTGCCGAAGAAGTGGTTCCATTTATTGAAAGGCATTACAGAACCGGTAATCGCAGTGCGTTGGTCGGGGAGTCACTGGCTGGTCTGTTTACTACCGAAACTTTTCTGAGAACCCCCGCGCTGTTTACCGATTATATTGCTGTCAGCCCAAGCCTGTGGTGGGATGATAAAGCCTTGTCTAAACAGGCCCCGGAGCTATTGGATCGACATGACGATACGCCGCGGCGCTTGTATCTGACCATGGCTGATGAGGGCGGCACCATGCAGAAAGGCCTGGATATGATCGTTGAAGCACTACGCGTTAAAGCACCGGAAAATCTGGATTGGACCTATATTGATCGCAGTCAGACCGAAACACATGCCAGTATTTATCACGGCGCGGTATTGGATGCGCTGAGCGTTTTGTTTGGTCTTCCACAGCCTGAGCACAAAGGCCCTGATCCCTGGTATTTGATAGAGGGCGGGCAACCTGAATCTGATCAGTGATTGAGCCTGCAAGCAGGCCGCGGTCCAACAGGAATATTTAACGGTATTTGGGAATCGCCTGTATATCAGGTTCAATAAACGCTGCCCGCGCAGCGTCAGAAAACAGGGCTTGTTCAGAATAATGACTGAGCATGATTCGGGCATCCAGCAGCCGTGGGTTTAGTTCAACAAATTCATCCGATGAAGCAGCAGGTTTGCTGTGGTGCATAAAGTGATCAACCGCCAGTATCCATGCCTGAGTGATCGTTTCATGATATTTATCCGGGTCCGCCTGGTTATGCCGGATAAAAGCTTTGATCGCGGTCCGGACTTTCTGATGAGCTTGTTCCGTTGAGCTTTGGGTCAGATAAATATAGGCCAGACGAAGGTGTTCACGGTGATGGAATTGATCTGGCGGAACCCGGCAGGCTTCGAAATCGAGAACAAATTCGCGGTCCGCATCGGATAGCTGGTGTGGGCTTGAATATGGCATGGAATACCTCCTGAGGTTTCGCGCAGCCACATTTTAACACTGACCGGACATTGGTTATTCCAGGGTTATCCGGGATAATCAGCCACTATGCTTGCTGCCCACCCCCATCGTGATGTCTGGCGGATCGCCGGTCCGGCACTGATTGCTAACTCCACGGGTCCGATGGTGGCTATCGTCGATACCTGGGCGATTGGTCATCTGCCCGACCCGGTTTTGCTGGGCGCGATTGCGCTGGCCGGTTTCGTGTTTTCCTATATCTACTGGGCATTCGGGTTTCTGCGCATGAGTACGACCGGACTGGTGGCGCAGGCTTTTGGCAGCGCTGACCATGTCAGGATGGATGTGGTGACATTGCGCAGTGTATTGCTGGGTATAGCAATCGGCCTGGCGGTATTGATTCTACAATTGCCGATTACCCGGTTGGCGTTTGCGGTATTCGCACCCGGTGAAGAACTGGCCGGACACGTACAGCAATATATCGATATCCGTATCTGGGCGGTTCCGGTGGTGTTGGTCCGGGTGGCCATTATCGGTTTTTTGATCGGCACCCAGCGGGCGCGTACGGCTTTGCTGTTGGAGCTTATTCTGAACCTGACCAATGCCGCGCTAAACCTGTTGTTCGTGGTGGTGCTGGGCTGGGGTGTTGCCGGGGTGGCGGCGGGCAGCCTGATCGCGGAGTGGCTGGCGGGCCTGGCGGCTATTGCTATATTGCTGAGGCTGCGTGGTCAGCCACTGTTACAACATCTTAAGGACCGGCTGTTCTGGCGCCTGGCTGCTTTTAAACATCTGCTGGCGGTGAATACCTACCTGTTTATCCGCACGCTGTTTTTACTTGGCGCCTTTGCATTCATTTATCGCACCAGCACCCAACTGGGTGAAGTCACTCTGGCCGCCAATCATGTGCTGTTGACCTTCACTACTTTGATTTCTCTGGGGCTGGACGCGATGGCCTACGCCGCTGAAGCGCATGTGGGCAATGCGATTGGCAAGCAAAGCAGGGAGCGATTGCGGCAGTTTGTGCGGATCACTTTCTTTTGGGCTTTGCTGATGAGTGTTGGCTATGCGTTGATATTCGGCTTTGCCGGTAACCAGATCATTGCCGTTTTAACCGATCAATTGCCTGTGCGTGCCGCCGCCGCTGAACAACTGCTGCTGTTCGCATTACTGCCAGTCATCGCGGTTTGGAGTTATCAGCTGGACGGCATCTTTATCGGTGCAACCAAATCGGCCGATATGATGTGGACCATGCTGATTGCCTTCGCCGTATTTATACCGATGTTGTATTGGTTGACAGCCGATTATGGCAATCATGGGTTGTGGATTGCGTTTTTGGTGTTTTTTGCGGTGCGGGGCATTGGTTTGTTTAGCCGCTATCCACTAATGGTTAATAAGGTTTTTTCGCGAAATCAAGGTTAATTTTTTTGTTTGGCTTTCAAAGCTAAATTAGTGAAAATAGTATTTTCAACCTTTGAAAAATATTTTCCAAGCAGTGAGATGTTTTTCTTTTCCTCGTGACTATGTTGTCATCACCTAAAAACAGATTAAGAATATGAAAGGAACTGCAGAAGCATTGTTTTCCGAAAGGCCAGAGTTAAGAAGTGATGCTGAAAGTGGCCATACATTTATCGAGCTAAGAGAAAGGTTAAGAAAATTAACTGTTGACGGAGAAGTGATGCATGTTGTTGAAGGTGACATGCTTCTGGATGATGACCAACTGGCGCTGTATTCGCTCCAGAAGGATGCTATAGCTAATATGCAGTTGGCAGGCTTATCTGATGCATTTCTAACGCCCAAGCTTGTAGGTCTTCTTCAAGGAGGTAAAGTGGTTAAATGGGAACCTGGGAAAGTTTTGACATATTGTGTTTTGCGTAATACATTTTTATCAAATGAGGATTATAAATTGATGGTTGAGTCCGCGCAGAAGGCTGCGGCAGACTGGGAGGGTGCATGCGGTGTTAAATTTGAATATGTGAAAGATAAAGATAGCAGCTCTTCAACGAGACCGGACGGCGTTGTCTTTCCGTTTCGAGGTATTGATGCTGGCGGAGCTTTTATTGCCTCAGCTTTCTTCCCCAATGATCCTGTTAATCGTCGTCGGGTATTGATTGACCCATCGTTTTTCAGCACCTCGCTACGCTTTGATAGGGTAGGTGTGATACGACATGAGCTTGGCCATGTTCTTGGGTTTCCTCATGAGCATATTCGTAGTGGTGCCCCTGCTGTTTGTCCGGATGAACCACTTGGTGGAACAATAGAGCTTACAGATTATGACCCGGCATCTGTAATGCATTACTTTTGTGGTGGTGTTGGGACTTCTGAGCTTGGAATTACTGAGATCGATCGAGAGGGGGCTCAACGGGTTTATGGAGCCCCGTATTCTCGATCAATATTTATTCAATAGCTTGTGACCGAGTTTGGCTCTAAGGTTCAAATGATAAATATCAGTTGCTAATGCTCAGTGCAGTCTGTTCTTATATATACTTATAGTTAGCGGTTGCGGGTTTTGATTGGGCGGTGCTCGTTGGTGGTTATTCCAGACAATCATAAACTCCAAACCTTTGCTCACCTTCCCGCGGTTCAGTAATCGCCTGAATGGTATCGGCATTGCGCTCGGCCGCTTCATTACGGGCCAGGTTTTCCAGTTCACGGGCCACTTTGCTCTGATTGCGCTCGACAAACCAGATTTCATCCTTGACGCTGACGGTGGTCTCCGCCAGTTTCCGGCAGCTGCTCAGATTCTGACTGGCTGCGGCCACTTCCACGGTGGCGCCATGGGTTTCCAGTGGCACCCAGGTGCAGGCGCTGAGCAGGACGGCTAAGGTCAGGATTATCAGCAATACGGATTTGATGCTCATGGTGTTTCCGGTTGGTTGGTCAGGGCGATTAGGCTATTCATACTAAGGTAAGTTTCGTTTGTTAAGCTGGTGTATGGCAAGTGCTCAGGAGCAGATGATGTGGAATAAAACCGTGTATACCATCCAGGAACTGGCACATCAATGGCGAGTCGATGAGGCGGACATTGTGCATGAAATTACCGCAGGCAGGCTGGCGGCGCTGCAGATAGCCGGCAAAACACGTATCCCGGTGGCTGCCTGGCGGCGTTTTGCCGGGCTGCGAACAACCACACCAGCATCGCGTCGGATGAGCAGATGGAGTCTGCTTGCCGGTATGGCACTGCTGGCTGCCGGCGGTGTAATTGCGATGGATTTGCCGTTTCCCATGTGGCAGGGTCAGGAGATCCCACCGCAAACCGCATTGTTCAAGGACGATGAGGTGTTCAGTGATGGCGATCCGCAGCGCTATGCGCCGGTTAACGCCCCCCTGGATTACCGCCGTTATAACGAAGCGGCCAATCCGCCCGGGCGCGGCTTTACGCATTCATTGCTGAGCCTGCAGCAACAGAACAATGTTGAACCCGGCTCTTTATCGTTTCCCTGGACAGCGTTTATTCGCCTGGATACCAACCACGATCGCGGCGATGGCGTGGGTAGTATCGTCAATCTGTACAATCGCGGCAGTGGCTGGGCCACCGGCTATCACGTGGACAGCTTTGCCTTGGGTACCGGTACCACGTTGGGCAGCAATATCGAACTGCTGGATCTCGCCGGGCAGGGCGCTTATACCGTCGGTATGAATATTCAGAATAAGGCATTCAAGGCCGATGTGGGGATGCAGATTCAGGTCGGTGCATTGCCGGATACGCATCCCTTGTGGCAGCCCGGGATGGATGGCAGCTGGCAGACCGGCATCATGCTGTCCAGCCCACACGCCCAGGGCCGGTTTGAGACCGGGCTGGAGTTGGGGCCGCGCACTTCGGGCCGGCGCGGTATCTGGTTGCGCGGTGACTATGCTACCGGCATCGATCTGGGTGAGAATGATCTGAGCATGCAGGCGGGGGCATTGCTGACTCTGGCGAATGCCGAACAGGTGGCGTTGCGCTTCAATGCCCAGCGTGAGCGGATTGAGTTTGTGCAGGCCGGGCAGGTGCTGGCTTTTCTGCCGGTGGACAGCCGCAATGTCAATCTGGCCAATTGATCGGAGTACGATGATTGGCCTAAAGATAGGTTCCTTAGTGACTCCAGCGGGCGAAACTTTTAGAATAACGGGTTAACCATCAAACGACCCAGACACCCTATGAGCCAGCTAAACCTTACCGACCTTTACGATATCCGCAGTCTGCTCAGCGAAGACGAGTGCTTGATCCAGGACACCGTGGCCCGGTTTGTTGACGAACGCGCCATGCCGATTATCGCGGAATGCTTTGATGGGGGGCGTTTTCCCAAGGAACTGGTTCCGGAGTTCGCGGAATTGGGGCTGTTGGGCAGCTCGATTGAAGGCTACGGCTGCGCGGGACTCAATTCGGTCTCCTATGGCCTGATCTGTCAGGAACTGGAGCGCTGTGACAGCGGCATCCGCAGCTTTGTATCAGTGCAGTCCAGCCTGTGCATGTACCCGATTTATGCCTACGGCTCGGAAGAGCAGCGCCAGCGCTGGTTGCCGGATATGGCTGCCGGCAAGGTAATCGGTTGTTTTGGTTTGACCGAATCACATGGCGGCTCTGACCCCATGAACATGAACACCTGGGCCAAAAAAGACGGCGATGACTGGATCATCAATGGCTCCAAGATGTGGATTACCAACGGCAGCATCGCCGATATCGCCATTGTCTGGGCACACACCGATGAGGGCGTGCGTGGCTTTATTCTGGAAAAAGACATGCCCGGTTTTGAGGCGCGCGATATTCACGCCAAGATGTCCTTACGGGCCTCGGTGACTTCGGAGCTGTATTTTGATAACGTGCGGGTGCCCGACAGCAGCCGTTTGCCGAATGTGGAAGGGCTGAAAGGTCCGCTGGGCTGCCTGACACAGGCGCGCTATGGTATTACCTGGGGGCCGCTTGGCTCGGCGATCGCGTGCTTTTCAGAAGTGCTGGATTATGTCGCTGACCGCAAACTGTTCCAGCGTCCGCTGGCGGCTACCCAGACCGTGCAGATCAGGCTGGCTGATATGGCCCGACGGATTACCACCGGTCAACTGCTGGCACTGCAGCTGGGACGTTTAAAAGACGCCGGTAACATGCATCCGACCCAGGTGAGCCTGGCCAAGTGGAACAATGTCCGCCTGGGACTGGATATTGCCCGCGATGCCCGGGATTTGCTGGGTGGCAGTGGGATTACCCTGGAGTATGTGCCGATCCGGCATATGCTGAACCTGGAAAGCGTGATTACCTATGAAGGCACCGAGACGGTCCATCAACTGGTGGTGGGCAGAGAGCTGACCGGGCATAATGCTTTTTAGTATCGCTTGCACCGGCACTCTGATACCGCATAAAAACAGCCAATAACCAGCTAGGAATACCACCATGGCGATGGGACCTGCCCCGGCACCGGCCAGTAAAAATATCAATCGTGCCGAAGTCGTTGATCAGAACTTTATGGCGCACGTCAGTGGCCTCAGCGAGGCTGATATTGAGCCGTCCGCCGACTCAGACCTGGATGACAAAACATTACTGAGCCTGTTCGACTGTCAATTGCAATCACGGCAGATGGATCTGATGGCGCGCATCAAACGGCTGGAAAACAAGGTGTTCTACACCATTGGCAGTTCCGGTCACGAAGGCAATGCACTGCTGGGCTATCTGTCACGCACCACCGACCCGGCTTATCTGCATTATCGCAGCGGCGGGTTTATGGCGGCGCGCTCGATGCGGGGAGGCGTGGATTTTGTCCGTGATACCGCGTTGTCATTTGCCGCCAGCCGTAATGACCCGGCTTCCGGGGGAAGACACAAAGTCTGGGGCAGCAAACCATTATGGGTACAGCCGCAAACCAGTACCATTGCCAGCCATCTGCCCAAAGCAGTCGGTGCGGCATTGGCTATCGCGCATGCCGGACGGGTAGGCCACAGCCTGGAGATTCCCGCGGACAGCATCGTGATTTGCAGCTTCGGTGATGCCAGCACCAATCATTCCACCGCGCAGGGCGCATTCAATATGGCCCAGTGGGCGGCTCATCAGGGCCTGCCGGTACCGATCATGTTTGTGTGTGAGGACAACGGCATTGGGATTTCCGTAAAAAGCCCCGCTAACTGGGTACACAGCAATTATTCCAATCGGCACGGATTGCATTACGTGGCCGCGGATGGGCTGGATCTGGCGGCTGGCTATGCTCCGGTCAAAGCTGCGCTGGAGGATTGCCGCAGCCGCCGGCGGCCGGTATTTCTGCATCTGCGTACCACCCGTTTGATGGGTCATGCCGGCACCGACTTTGAGGTGGATTACCGTCATCAGGCCGAACTGGAAGCAGCCGAGGCACTCGATCCGCTGTTGCGCACCGCTGAGCTGCTGGTGGTCAGGGGCCTGCTGAAGCCGCGGCAGATTCTGGATCGCTATCAGACCATGCACCGGCGCTGTCTGGATGAAGCGGACCGTGCGGATACCGAACCGCGCTTGACCGAGACTGCCCAGATCATGGCGCCGCTGGCGCCCTGGCATCCTGATCGGGTGGTGCATCGTGCCCAGCAATGCGCTGACGAAGCCACACGTCTGGCGGTGTTTGATCAGCGTCTGCCGGAAAGACGTCCGCGCAAGCATCTGGCCGTATTGATCAACTGGGCACTGACTGATTTACTGGCCCAGTATGATCAGGCGCTGGTGTTTGGCGAGGATGTGGCCCAGAAAGGTGGCGTGTACACCGTGACCAAAGGGCTGTATAAGCGATTTGGCGGCGCGCGGGTATTTAATACCCTGCTCGATGAGCAAAGTATTCTGGGTCTGGCGCAGGGTTACGCGGCGCTGGGTTATCTGCCGATTCCCGAGATCCAGTATCTGGCCTATTTTCATAATGCCTGTGACCAGGTACGCGGTGAGGCCTGTTCGCTGCAGTTTTTCTCCAATGATCAATTCCGCAATCCGATGGTGATGCGCATCGCCGCGCTGGGTTACCAGAAAGGTTTCGGCGGGCACTTTCACAATGACAACTCGATAACCGCGCTGCGTGATATCCCGGGCCTAGTGGTGGCCTGTCCTTCGCGTGGAGATGATGCGGTGTTGATGCTGCGGACCCTGATGGCACTGGCTAAGATTGATGGCCGGGTGTCGGCGTTCCTGGAACCGATTGCCTTGTATATGACCAAGGATTTATATCAGGAAGGCGATAGCGGCTGGTGCTTTGCCTATCCCGAACCAGGCAGACACATTGCCGTGGGGCAGGGGCGGGTTTATTTTCCCGATGCCGACGAACTGTTGATCATCACCTACGGCAATGGCGTGCCGATGTCTCTGCGGGTGGCACGCGAGCTGCTGGATCAGCATGATCGAAATATCCGGATTCTGGATTTGCGCTGGCTGTTGCCGTTGAATGATGTTCAGATCGCTGAACATGCCGAGGCCTGCAATAAAATTCTGATTGTTGATGAAGGCCGTAACAGTGGCGGGGTGAGTGAGGGGATCATTACCGCACTGCAGCAACATGGCCTGCAGCATAAACCACTCAAGCGGGTGACCAGTCTGGATACCTATATTCCGCTGGGAGCCGCCGCGAACCTGGTCCTGCCTGATGAAGCGGGTATTCTGCTCGAGGCCAGGAAGTTACTGGGTATTGAACCGGAATAAACCGCCTTTTCCAGCGCCGACTGCGCGGGCGCTACTGAATAGCTGCCGTGATGCCGGTCTGATAAAACTCGGATGACTGGCGATTTTATACAACTTGTTACAGATCAGGAATTATCAGGTTTTTATTGCCTGATGCGGGTGGTGTGCCCATTGGCAGGGTGGTCCGTAGCTATAAAAATTAAATAAACAGTAATTAATGGTTTTGTTATAGGCTGTTATATAACATAGGTTAAATAACAGCTTAATATAAAATTATCATCTACAAGCCGGGTAAGATATACTACCGCTTTACTAATAAAACCAGGTAGGTGATCATCGTGAAGAAATTATCTTTTATAGCAGTTGTCGCACTGTTGCTTTCGGCCTGTGCATCTGTTGAGCTGGGTCTGGAACCACCCAAGGTCGAAGTGTTTGGTTTTGAATCCGAAAACTATGGTGGTGAGGTGCCGGGCTTCAGAATCGGTGTCTATATCAGAAACCCCAATGATATTAATATCAACCCAACCGCTATTGATTACCGGATTACCCTGGAAGACGAAGTTGTGCTGGTTGGCCGCGAAGTCGAACTGGATCGTATCAACGGCCTGGTCAAGGCGGAATATATTATCAACTTCAGGCCTGTCTCTCAGGATGATATCGTCAAGCTGAGAACTCTGATGAGCCGGTTTGAAGAAAGTTACGACTATGATCTGAATATAACCGCGAGTTTTGAAGGATATCGCCGCGAGTTCACCGCGCGCGATAGCGGTGAAGTTGAATTGCGACGTAACTGAGTTCGGCGCACGCCAGTTTCACTGAGCTCAACCGATAGCGCGCGTATGAGGCGCGGTCGGGGTCCAGAGCAAATCACACTACAGCCCGGCCAAGCCGGGCTGTAGTCGTTTATGGGTGAGCATATTTCGCACCACCCTGAGTTGAAGCCATGTTGATTTAAGCTGCTTGCTGTCGCCTGTTGTATATGTGGATATTGCGGTGCCTGGAGAAGGCTTGCTAAGGTATATCTGCTACTCATACACAAGCTAATACTAAGGTATTAGGTGATTTGTCGTCTGAAAAATGCTGGTGACTTCTCCGGCGTGATCAGGCGTAGACGTTGCTTTCCTCTAACTCAGATAAACTAGAGGTTTGTTTGGACATAAATAACCGAGAGTCAGTCATGAAAAAGTTTAATCGTTGTTTGCTAGGTATTTGCTTTGCTCTGGCGTCATTATCCGCCACTGCTGAAGAGTTGATTAATTGTTTTCAAGGGGATGGTGTCGGTGGTGGTGATAATCTGGGCCGTGCATTTATTGTTGATGTTTATCCAGGTTTCAGCTTGGACCAGGTATATCTTTTTTTCATCAGTAACCAGGCAGCTGAGGGTGTCTATCAGCTGACCGCACGCAGTGATACATTTGATGGTGAGATTATCGGCGTGGCTGAAGCCAGCTATACTTTTTCCGGTAATGGAGAGCCCGTGCCGATTTTATTTGACTTCCGACGGGCCGCGGTGGCCAACGGTCAGCGGGTAACCTTCGCTTTCTCGCAATTATCAGGTCCGAGTACTTTTTTCAGTATCATTACTGCTGGCAATGACCCTGATTGTCCAATTATTGAAACCATTGGTACTACCCCGCCATTGTCTACGCCGCGTACCGGCCGGGACGGAGTGACTGCAATTATAACCGGAGCCTCAGAGGCACTAACTGCCTCTATGGCATTGCTGGAAAATCCGGCGGATGGCGGAGATACCAGTGGAGTCAATACTATCTCAGGCTGGGTTTGTGATGCTGAGCGGGTTGAGGTTGAAATCGACGGTACTATATTAGTGGAAGCAGCCTATGGCACGCCGCGTGCAGACACTATGGATGTTTGTGGTGATGACAACAATGGTTTTGGTCTATTGATTAACTATGGTGTTCTAGGTGACGGCCAGCATACCATTCGGTTACTCGCGGATGATATTGAAGTGGATAGCGGTACCTTCACAGTAACAACCCTGGGCTCGCCTTTTGTGACTGGTTTAAATGGTACCTTTGTATTGCCAGGTTTTCCTGGTGCAGGACAACAGGTGATCATCGAGTGGTTACAGTCACAGCAGGGCTTTGTAATTACCGATTTCACCCCATAAGCATAAGTTAAGCAGGCGGTCCGGAATATCCGGGCCGCCACAACCAACCTATCAGCTATCAGTGTTACGCATTATGCTCAACAACGCTGATTTTCCTGCGAACAATATCTTCAAGTTAACAGCTCCTGATGGTTTACAGCTAAGATTGCGGTAAACTAGCGCGCTAGATGCTTTATTTGCGTGTCAGACATTTCAATCCGGGAGTTGACAGTTATGAAAAGAAGAACAATTGCTGCTTGTTGCGTACTGCTGGCCGCCATGTTGAGCGGCTGCGGCGGCTTTTACGGACAGGATGAACCTGAAATTGTGGTCACCGGTGTGCGGGCAGTACCGTCAGCAGGCAGTATTCCTAATTTTGTTATTGATTTGAATATCGTCAACCCCAACCGCAGCCCGATCTACCTTAACGGGGTTTTTTATACCCTGCACCTGGAAGGTCATCGTTTGTTTACTGGCGCCACCAATGAATTACCGGTTATCGAGGGTTTTAGCGAAGCCGGCTTCAGCCTGAATGCAAACCCTGACCTGCTCAGCGGGATTGGCTTGATAGCGGAGCTGTTCAGCCGCCCGCGCGACAACTTTGAATACGAAATCGATGCCAAACTGGATGTCGGTGGGTTCCGGCGCAATTTCAATATTTACGAAACCGGCCTGATTGCTTTTCCGGGTGGTTCTAAACGTTATGATCAGAGTATGTTGAATACCCTGATTAACCAGGGGGCTTTTTAAACGGATAACATAGTTGACAGGAGCGGATTTTCTTAATCTGGACTGATTCTGCCTTTGTTCTCGCAAGCGTTTGCTGTTTAAGCCAAGCATTCTTCGAGTGCAGCGGTTGAGCATAACGGGGAAGTAATTATTTGCAATTATCCTGTAATCGGATTATATTGATTTAGAATGGACTAAATGCTCAATTAAGGGAATCAATATGGCCATTGTGCGGTTATTTATCCAGGCATTCGCTGTCGTCAGCTTGATGCTTGCCGTTATATCCGCATTTTCTCTGGAGCTTCCCGAGCCAGTCAGTTGGGAAGAACTCCAGGTTATCCAGCAGGATAGCTTATTAACTGCACAAGAGTTAGGCTTGGCCGCAGTTTGTCCCAAGAGTGTAACTACGCAGCCAGTAGGCATTTTTTTTCAAAACATTTTATATATTACCTATCGATGGGAAGAACATCAGTTTTTTGGCGGTAAATGTGTTGTTTTGTTAGATATGGGCGATGCCTCGGGCATTTCATTTTCACGAACTAAAAAATTCCTTACGGTGAATCAAGCACAAGTTTTGCTGAGTGCGTCGAGGGCTAAAGGCTTTGACGAGAAAGGCTTCGTAGACGAAGCCGAATATTATAATGAATTATTGTCAAATATAATCCAAGATCAACCTTTACCCGATGAGCCTTTTTTTGAGGGTGTTTCGGAAAATTCAAATGCAGAGGAAATAAGTTATGACTATGCTAACGCTACATACCGCCTGCAAGAAGTTGTCAATAATTTTACTGATTCTGGGAGTGACTCTAATAATAGGGTAATTGGAAGTGATAACAGACCCACTGTTAGTGGTGCCAATATTGTAAAATTTCCTTACAATAGTATTGGTTCTAGTCAAACACTTTTTGACACGAACAATAGTAGAGAAAGCTGCACTGGATATCTAGTTGCTTCTCATGTGGTTTTTACTGCTGCGCATTGTACTTACGAAAAAAGCAGCAATAGGAAAAGTATTTTTACAAGATTCTATCCGCAGTGTAGAGATATCGCAGGTGTAAATAGTTGTTTTTTTCACCGAGATACCACTAATTCTCTTAGGCCGAATATTTGGGTAACGGCACCAGCGAATAGTGATTTTGATGTATTTAAGGATTATGGTGCGCATTGGCTTGACGGTCCGATAATGAGGGCGCCATATCCAATAGTACGAAATGTGGATAGTACATATCCTGTCGATCCTAGTAATTCAGGTTTTTTGCAGACGGATTTAAATGTTGTTGGATTCCCTATAGCGGTCAGATCCAATACGGTATTTCGTATGTACGAGCACTCAAGTTCATTAATTGATGATACTAACAATTTTATCGAGGTATTGCTCAATAAGTCTGACATTTCAAATGGCAACAGTGGCGGACCTGCATTTATCACGGAAAATAGCTTTACTTATCTTGAGGGAACGCTATCAGATGAGCTTTTTGATGGAAACGGGGCGGCTATATTGGCCGCATCTGTAGATCATGGCACTCACAACTCGGCTGATATAATTGCATATATGTCTTATAATCCAAATGTCACTTTTGATTTTGGGTCTGCTCCGCAAAATTTCACTTCATATGATCTGTTAGCAATAAATAATGAATTCTCTGTGAGTGTTATAGCGACTCGATCAATGGGCGCAATAGTGCCTGATTTAGCTAATGTGGTTTGGGGGTCCGATCAGGATGGTCAGTTTGCTACTGGGGGTAACGCATCAATTGATAGCATAAGGACTGGATTGAATGTTGGAATTCACAGCATTACTGCGTCTATTGATGATGGAATTAGTTTGGGTGCAAAATCTGCATTAATTGCTATAACAGGGCCTAGTGGTCAAATTTCAGCACCGACTTTTTGTGTTGTCAATATCCGTTTTCCCAATGGTAACACTTGTGATATTCCTGTTTCCTGGAGCACTGCAAGTGTTCCAGCGGGGCTGATACCTGTGCTTGTTAATAACTTATCGAGTGAAACAGTAGCAACCGGCCGCAATGGGTCTGTCAATGTTCAGGCAGGCACTGCGGCGACTAACATCAGTCTGCATGAATCAGCGGATAAAATCCTGACTCTGGATGATATTGTAGTGGATGCTAAAGTGCCCACAGGCAATCTAACCAGAAGCCTGGAGTTCTGTTCGCTTGAGCCCTCGCCGCTGGCGCCGGATGGAAGCCCGCGTGACCCCAAAGCCACACCACCTGGCTGCGATACTGTTTTGTCTTGGAACAATGTCACATACGCACAAAGCAGCAGCCCGTTCATCTACTACAAGTCGGTTGGCGCCGACCAATGGTTTCGGTTAACCGGGTTGGGTTGTTCTTCCGGAGCCGGTCCTTGCCAAGGCAGCCTTAACACTGGTGACTTATCTCCAGAGTTGGTCCACGCGGGTGGTGTTGAGTTCAAGCTGGTGCAGTTTGATAACGCCGACTCTGGAACATTGTCCGGGCCGGTAATGATCACAGGGCGCCGCTTTGCCGATAGCTACGAGTTCGATAATAACTATCAGTATGCTAATGTGATTAATATCGGTACAGTTCAGAACTTGCATAGCTTCCACAATCCTTCTGTTTATAATTCAAGTATTGATGTAGATACTTATGCTATTTCAATCACTGAGTTCTCTTCAATTACCCGTTTAAAAGCAGAGACCTTGAATATTGCCTCTGGTTTAGCGACCGGTTTAGCGATCTCATGTGTCGGCGAGCTATTTATTACCCCGGCTGGTGGTGAGCCGACCAGTGAATATGGTAACCATCAATTCGGTGTTAACCCTGAAGTTTCAGTCCAGTCTGGGGTCGAGCCCGGATCAAAGGTTGTAACCTGGTTGGCACAAAGAACTTCTTCCTGGATCCAGAGTGGGGACCAGCACACTTTACTTTGCGATCAACATCTGATTACCGCATCACGTGTTGCCGGTAACGCTGGCGAGGATTTGACGTACAGTATCCGGTTCTCGATTGACGACGGAAGTAGCCAACCAGATAGTTTTGAGGAAGATGATAGTTTTCTAGAGGCTGCCGGCATACCTTTTAGCCCAGGTTTTATTGATACTGGTTGGTTAATGCATAATTTTGATGATGATAGCAATGATTGGATTGCTATCCAGTCAATAGCGCTTGTTGTAGAACCGAGCAGCAGTCACTTAGCTAATGTGCTTGAGTTCTATGTTGATTCAAGCATAGCATCTACTGCTCACCCGCCATTTTGTATCGCTGATATTAAAGCTCTTATTACGGATGACACACCGCTGGTCAGTTTTCCAGGTAATTGCGATGGAGATAGTGGCGATTTGTTTCCTGCGGGAAGAGTTGCGGCAAGTGTTTTACTTAGAGAGGCTTTTGAAAGAAATTTATTTGTTGTAGTTACCGCACAGGTCAGGTTTTCGGGTAATCTTCAATTCACTGATTCGGGAACAGACTATAGGATAAGGGCAGTTTTAAAAGCTTGTCAGCAATCATGCCAACTCTCCTGGCCAGATGATTGATATAAATGCTCTATGATATTGCCAGCACTACTGGCAATCCAATAAGGCAGCCGAAGGTTGTATATCAATTTGGAATTTTAATTCTCAGATAGGCTTATATTGACTATTTAATCAGTTCCTGCTGGCTTCGCGAATCGCTTTAAACTCATTACCGTCATACCACTGCGGCCAGTCGGTGTTGTTGGTCAGATCCCAGCCGATATAAAAGAACAGTCGCAGATCCTGCTGCATGCCGCTCAGGTCCCAGTCATCGAGTACTTCATCCTCGGCTTTGTGATAGCGATTGGCGTTGAAGTCGTTTTGTTTCTGGATCATCCAGGCGGTGCCATGCTCGACATGATCGCTGCCTGATTCGGCAAACAATACCGGCACGCCCTGCTTGGCGAAATTGAAGTGATCGGAGCGATAAAAACCACCGGCCTCAGGATGCTCCTCAGGAGCTACGATGCGTTGCTGATTATCGGCATGCAGGCGCAGATAATCTTCCATCTGTGAGTTGCCGTAGCCAACTACCACCAGATCATTGGTCGGACCGTAAACATTCATGGCATCCATGTTAATACCGGCGATATGCTGGCTCATCGGCAAGGGTGGATTCCGGGCGTAGTGAGCGGAGCCCAGCAGGCCGGATTCTTCCGCGGTCACCGCCAGAAAAGCGACGCTGCGCCGTGGTGCCCGTGGTTGTCCCGCGAATGCTTCCGCCAGCGCCAGTATGCCGGCCACTCCGGTGGCATTATCTACCGCGCCGTTGTAGATGTTGTCTACCGCCTCGGCAGCGCTGTCATCCTTGCCGATATGGTCCCAATGGGCCATGTAAATAAATAACTCGTCAGGCTTTACACTGCCGTTGAGTATGCCGCCGATGTTGTAGGACTCCGCCCTCTCGATGGTCTGCTGCAATTCGGTGCTGACCTGCAGGGGCAATGTCAGGGCCTGGAAGTCGGCGCTCTGGGCGGCACTTTCCAGATCACCCAGATTGTGTCCGGCCAGATTCATCAGCTGAACCGCGGCCTGGTAGGTCAGCCAGCCCTCAATCTCCAGCAGGTTGTTGGCATCCGCTGCCTGGTTAAGATGGAACTGTGGGCCGGACCAGCTATTGGCTACCACCGCCCAGGGATAGCTGGCAGGCTCGGTATTGTGAATGATCAAAGCCGCGGCGGCGCCTTGTCTGGCGGCTTCCTCAAATTTGTAAGTCCAGCGGCCGTAGTAGGTCATCGCCCGGCCGGAAAAAAGCGTTTTGTCATTGCTGGCAAAGCCGGGATCATTAACCAGGATGATCACGGTTTTTCCAGTTACATCAACGTCCTGATAGTCGTTCCAGCCATATTCGGGTGCGACCACGCCGTAACCGACGAATACCAGCTCACTGGCCTGCAATGACAGCTGCCGAGCGGCACGCTGTGACCACAGCATGACATTTTCAGCATAGTTCAGCACCAGCGGTTCACCCGCCTCGGCGGTGGCCGGCGTAACGGTCATCTGCGCATCCGGTTGAGTGGTGATGGCAACCAGCGGTACCGGTTGCCGGTAGCCCTCAGCAAATAATGGTTCGATACCAAGCTCACGCAAGCGTTGCTCGATAAAACCCAGTGTCAAGGTTTCTCCGTGTGACATCGGCGCGCGACCTTCGAACTCGTCCGAGGCCAGCGTGGCGATATCCTGCAACAGCCTGTTGCTGTCAATTTCCGGGTTAACCGCGGTTGTTGCTTCCCCGCCGGGCGGAGTGGGCTGCTGATTGCAGGCGCACAGACAAACCACGGCCAACAGGATGACAAAAAATTTCCCGCACAGATTCAGACGATAAAGAGCTACAGACATACACGCTTCCGTTTCATGAGGATTGAATGATCTTTGGCTCTGGTTGTAAAGCAATGCCAAAGCGGTTGTTGACGTCCTGTTGAATGTTGCCGGCCAGGTGCAGCAACTGGCGTCCATTGCCGTGGCCGTAATGTACCAGCACCAGTGCATGCTGCCGGTGAACGCCCACCGGTCCGGTGCGCCGACCCTTCCAGCCACACTGTTCGATCAGCCAGGCGGCGCTGAGTTTCACCTGCTCGCCGGCAGGCCAGTGCGGTAGCTGCGGATGCTGCTCCAGCAGAGCATCGGCAGTGGCTCGACTCACGATGGGGTTTTTGAAAAAACTGCCGGCATTGCCCAGGCTGGCCGGATCAGGCAGTTTGCGTTGCCGGATTCGGGTAATCGCTGCAGCTACCGCGGCCGGTGTGGGTTCGCTAATGCCCTGGGCGTCGAGGGCCTCGCGCACACCCGGATAGGTCAGTTTAAACGGCGCCTGCCGGGCCAGTTGCAGAGACACGCCGGTTACCAGCCAGTTGTGTGCCGCTGTGGTTTTGAAAATACTGTGCCGGTAGCCGAACTGACATTGCTCAGCACTGAGCTGATGTGACTGGCCGGTGCTCAGGTCCAGATAATCAACCGCCACGCAGCTATCACTGAACTCCACGCCGTAGGCACCGATATTCTGCATCGGCGCCGCGCCGCACCAGCCCGGGATCGCTGCCAGGTTCTCCAGGCCATGCAGCTGGCGGTCCACGCTCCAGCGCACCAGCCGGTCCCAGGGTTCGGCCGCGCCGACCTGAATGCTGACCGTACGGCTGGTTTCCGCGACGATATCAATTCCATGCCAGTCAGGCTGGATCACCAGTCCGGGAAAATCATCCACCAGCACCACATTGCTGCCGCCGCCCAGAATCAGATGGGGTTGTTGCGCAAAGCGAGGGTCCGCTAGCGCCTGTTGCAACGCTGACCAGTGGTGGACCCGACACCAGCCGGCGGCGCGGCAGGGCAAACCCAGGCTGTTCAGATGCCGGATATCGACGTTGGTGCGGATGGCGGGTTGATTGCCGGGCATCGGCTTATTCGATACTGTCGCCAACAGCCTGGCGCAGCGCCTCAACGCACTCACCGATCAGCGCCGGGCCGCGATAAATCATGCCGGTATAAAACTGCACCAGATCAGCGCCTGCCGACCATTTATCCGCGGCATCCTGCCCGCAAGTGATGCCGCCCACACCGATAATGGGGACCTTGGCGGGCAGCCGTGCGCGCATCGCCTGGAGTAAGTCATCGGCCTTGCGTTTCAGTGGCGCGCCGCTCAGGCCGCCGGTTTCCTGACCATGCGGCAGCTTGGTGACGCCCCGGCGGCTGATGGTGGTGTTGCCACAGATCACGCCCTGCATTTCAGCCTGGGTGATGACCTCGGCGATTTCGTCCAGTTCCGGCTCAGCCAGATCAGGCGCCAGTTTGACCAGTAAAGGAACCTGGCGCTGGTGCTGTCCGGCCAGTTGCTGTTGCCGTTCCCGTAGTGGCAGCAACAGTTTGAGCAATGCCTCACGATGTTGCAGGTCACGCAGGTTTTCGGTGTTGGGCGAGGAGATATTGATGGTGATGTAACTGGCCAGCCGGTATACGCGTTCCAGGCAGAACAGATAATCGTCCACCGCGCGTTCGTTCGGCGTGGTTTTGTTTTTGCCGATATTGATGCCGATAATGGCGCCTTGCCGCCAGGCTTTGCTGCCTTCCACCTGGCTGACCAGATGTTCAACACCCTTATTATTGAATCCCAGCCGGTTAATCACCCCCTGGACCTCAGGCAGGCGAAACATGCGTGGCTTGGGATTACCCGGTTGCGGTTTGGGCGTGGTGGTGCCGATCTCTATAAAGCCAAATCCCAGCGCCAGCAGGCTATCAATGTGGTCACCGTTCTTGTCCAGCCCGGCGGCCAGGCCGACCGGATTGGGGAACGTCAGGCCCAGCTGTTTAACGGGTAACGGCCGGGGTGGGCTGACCAGCAGCTGACCGGCCCAGTCCAGGCCGGTCAGTCCGAGATCATGGGCTGTCTCGGCAGGCAGCCGAAACAGCAGATTGCGCAGTAGGGAATACAATCGCGGCAGCGCCGATCAGATATCGAATTTAATCCCTTGCGCCAGCGGCAGATCACTGCTCCAGTTGATGGTGTTGGTTTGCCGCCGCATGTAATTACGCCAGGCATCCGAACCGGATTCACGGCCACCGCCGGTTTCTTTTTCGCCGCCAAACGCGCCACCGATTTCCGCGCCGGAGGTGCCGATGTTGACATTCGCGATACCACAGTCACTGCCCATCGCTGACAGGAACTTCTCCGAAGTCTGCAGATCGCGGGTGAAGATGGCTGAGGACAGGCCCTGTCTGACATCATTCTGCATGGCAATGGCTTGATCGATATCGCTGTAGCTCATTACATATAGAATCGGTGCAAAGGTTTCCGCCTGGACAATATCCCAGTGATTTTCGGCACGAATAATGGTTGGCTTGACAAAATAACCGGGCCGCGCCAAACGCTGGGCGCCGCACAATACTTTGCCGCCGGCTGCCTGTGCCTGCTGGATGGCATCCTCGTAGCGTTCCACTGCCGCTGGGTCGGTGAGCGGGCCCATCAGGGTTGCTTCCTCCAGCGGGTCGCCGATCCGCACCTGCTCGTAAGCGGTGACCAGCTTGTCACAGACATCGTCGACGATTGACTCGTGAACGAACAGCCGACGGGTACTGGTACAGCGCTGTCCGGCAGTGCCGACCGCGCCGAACACCACCGCGGGAATGGCCAGCTTCAGGTCGGCGGTCGAATCGATGATCATGGCATTGTTGCCGCCCAACTCCAGCAGGCTCTTACCGGAACGGGCCGCCACCTTGGCGGCCACCTGGCTGCCGATGGCGCTGGAGCCGGTGAAGGAGATCAGATTGACGCGCTGATCATTGACAAATTTTTCCGCCAGCTCATTGCCGTTCTCCATAAAGCTGAGGAAAATCGGCGGATAGCCCTGATCGGCCAGAGCCTGGTTGGCGATGCGCTGTACCGCTGCGCAGCACAACACGCCCTTGGGTGAAGGCTTCCAGATGGTGGCATTGCCGCAGATCGCGGCCAGCATGGCATTCCATGCCCACACCGCTACCGGAAAGTTGAACGCCGTGATCACGCCGACTACACCCAATGGATGCCATTGTTCGTACATGCGATGGCCGGGGCGCTCGGAATGCATGGTCAGGCCGTACAGCATGCGCGACTGGCCCACCGCAAAATCGCCGATATCGATCATTTCCTGGACTTCGCCGTCACCTTCGGCCTTGAGCTTGCCCATTTCCAGACTGACCAGGCTGCCCAGCGCATCCTTGTGTTCGCGTAAGGCATTGGTTACCAGCCGGACGGCTTCACCGCGCTGCGGCGCGGGTAATTGCCGCCATTCCAGCGCGGCTGCCTGGGCAGTTTCAATGACCCGCTCGTAATCATCCTCCGAGCAGGCATACACGCTGTTGATGACTTCTCCGGTGGTGGGGTTATACGAATCGATCACACCCTGATCGGTGGTGCTGCTCCATTCGCCATACCAGGCGCCGGAGTGAGTGTTGGTGATGCCAAGCTGTTGCAGAAAATCCATGTTGTTATCCATGCTCATTGTGAAAGGAAAGCCCGCTATTATGCCTGTCCTGCATAGCCGCCGTCATCCCGGAGAGTGTGAAAAAGTTACCGGCGAGATAGAAATCCCATGGAACCAGCCGGCGCTGAGCAGGTCTCAAAATCGATTTAATATGCTAGAGTACCGCAGCAAATGATAACTACTGCCGCAATAGCACAGCGGTCACTGACCAAGGATTCTACAACCGATGCGACCGATATGCCGGAACGTCGTACTGCATCGACAACTGCTCACAATCGATCTTCACGGTCTGACGCAAATGCATGGGCTAAAAGCTCTGGCGTGGTTGCCTCGGCCGCCATGCTGGCGATCCATCAGGCGGGTTCAGGCAGCATGAGTGAGCGTGAAACCGATCAGTTGCTGGTAGAACGCGTTCAGCAGGGCGATAAGCAGGCTTTTGACCTGCTGGTGCTTAAGTATCAGCACAAGATCGTCAGCCTGGTCAGCCGCTATGTTTCTGATTATGCCGAAGCGCTGGATGTTTCCCAGGAAGCTTTTATTAAAGCCTATCGGGCCATCAAACGTTTTCGCGGTGACAGCGCTTTTTACACCTGGATGTACCGGATTGCGATCAATACCGCCAAGAACCATCTGGTCGCATTGTCACGCCGCCCGCCCGCCAGTGATCTGGACGCACAGGAAGCGGAACAATTTGTGGGTGACAGCCGTCTTAAGGACAGTGGTACTCCGGAGCACGAACTGCTCAAGCAGGAAATTGAACAGACCATTGACGAAGCTATCCGTAGTTTGCCGGATGACCTGCGCACCGCCATCACCCTGCGGGAAATGGAAGGCATGAGTTACGAAGATATCGCCACCACTATGGCCTGTCCGATCGGCACGGTACGCTCGCGCATTTTCCGGGCGCGTGAGGCTATCGATCAACGCCTGCGGCCATTGCTGCATGATGATTGAGTCGGACTCAGCGCCAGTCAGTTAACCGGAATCTGTATACAAACATTATTGAGGCATCGGAAAAAGCACATGAAAGATAAGGTATTGGAAGACGTTGCCGGGTTGATGGATGGCGAATTGCCACGCGACCGTAGCCGCTTTGCCGTCCGCCGTCTGACCCAGGATCAGGATCTGCGCGGCCACTGGGAACGCATGCATCTGGTGCGTGGTTATCTGCGCGAAGGGCATGCCCAGCCCGTATCGGACAACTTTCTGGCGGGTATTCAGGCGCAGCGGGACGCTGAGCCACAGCTGGAAGCCGATCAGCCAGCCTCGGTTCGCACGGGTTTGTCCCGTTGGAGCCGTCCACTGGTATCGACCGCGGTGGCTGCTTCGGTAGCCGTGCTGGCGCTGGTGGGCGTCAATCAGAACCTGCTGGAACAGCAGCCCGCTGCCACCGAACCAGTCAGCGTGGCGACCGCCACAGTGGACAGTACCGAGGGTTTTATGCCCCGCTCCAGTGTGCTGGAACAACAGTTCAGCGCGGCTGCGGTGCCGGTCAATTTTTCCAGTGACCCACAGGCTACCCGGCAGCGGCTGAATGATTATCTACTGCGTCACAACCAGTTATCCGGCAGCAACGGACGGTTCGGTTTTGTTTCTTATATGCCGCTGGTGTCCGGTGAGATTATCAGTGAACCGGTGGATGGTGGTCAGGCCAATGCCAGCGGCGCTGAACTCATCAATATAAGCGAGCCGGCATTGCCGCCGGACGGGGCGGCACTGGACGGCATTGATCAGTAATTCAACAGCGTCGATGGCCACAGCAGTCAGCAGCACGGCACTCTGATGATCAAATATTGTTATTGCGGTTGCTGGCTGGTGTTGTTTAGTGCCGGCACGGTGCTGGCCCAGCCAGCCGATCAGAGCAATATCGTCAGCCACCAGCAGGTTCAGGATCAGCAACGCGCCGAGGCACGCGACTGGCTGGAGCGCATGGCGCTGGCCATGGAGCATCTAAATTATCGAGGTACCTTTGTTTACAGCCACAGCGGGCAGCTGCAGTCGCTGGGCGTGGTGCATATGCGCGACAGCAATGGTATCCGTGAGCGGCTGTATTCTCTGGATGGCGACACCCGGGAAGTTCACCGCAACAATAATCTGGTGCATGCGGTAGCGCCCGAGCAGGACAATTACAGCCAGTTGAACTATCGCCAGTTTACCCGTTTGCCCAGTGGTCAGTTACTGCAGGGTGAAAGTCGCTATCGTTTTCAGCTGGGCAAACAGCAACGCATTGCCAGTCTGCTGGCGCAGCAGATCAGCATTGAGCCTAAGGATGGTTTCCGTTACGGCTATGAGTTATGGCTGGAAGAACGTACCGGAATGCTGCTCAAACAGGTGATGCTGGATGAGCATGATCAAGTGCTGGAAAAACTGGTCTTCACCAACCTTGAGCTGGGAGCGGAAATTGATGACCGTGACTTGCTCGAAGCCGCTGCCGGTGCGGCTGAACATGCCGTCAAACCGCTGGCGGATACGGTCAGTCAGCCACGCTGGCGACCGGCGCAACTGCCCAACGGTTTCGAACTGTTGGCTCATCAGCGCAGCAGCGCAGGCGATGAGGACCCGCTGGAACATCTGATGTACAGCGATGGGCTGGCGAATGTCTCGGTCTATCTGGAACCCGAAGAAGTCACCCGTGCGGATGCCGAATACCCGCCCAGCAGCTATGGGGTGGTGAACATCTATTCGCGCACCGTGAATGGCATGCATGTGACCGCTTTAGGCGCAGTACCGTATCGGACCCTGCGGATGATCGGCGGCTCCATTCATGACTCCAGTCATCTTCAGGCCACGGTCGGACCGACTGCTCCGGAGCAGCCAGCAGCCAAGCCGGTTGAATAATCGACGGATTGCTTGAATGCTGACCCAGATCGGCGTGATTACCGCCTTATCCGCCACTGATGGCCGGCAACCGATCGCCAGTATTCGTGTGTTACCACCTTCGGCCTGCGCCAAATGTGCCTCGGGAGAGGGTTGTGGCGCCGGTCTGTTTGCGCGTTTGCTGCGCATGCGGCCAACCAGCATTGACCTGCCGGTGAGTGCGGCAACCCGGCCTGGCCAGCGAGTATGGCTGGCCATGGATGAACAGCAATTAGCCCGCCAGGCGCTATTCTGGTACGGCCTGCCGGTGCTGGGGTTTCTGGCTGGGGCTGCATTGCCCGTCTGGCTGCTGGCTGGCAGCGCGTCTGGCGGGAACCTGTCTGTGGACGGACTGTCCTTGTTGTCTGGACTGTCGGGTCTGGCGATGTGCTGGCTGGCGGTGCGCAGATGGCAACATCCGGTCAGGCCGCGGGTCCTGCTGGAAGCGCCCTGTAGCAGCCGTTAGCGTGTTGTGTCGGATACCGTTGCGGGCCTCTTACGGCAGGCCTGAAACCTTGAACCAGACGAAACAAACTCCAATTCAAACACTATTAAGACAAATATTATTGATGGGATGATGACGATGACAAATATGCTTGCTAACAGCCGACTGTTGATGTTTGCTGCCGTGGTGGCTGCTGTTGCCATGGGCGCTGCAACGGAGCACGCTCAGGCGCAGAACCTGCCGGACTTTACCGGCCTGATTGATGAGGTTGCGCCAGCGGTGGTCAATATTGAAACACTGACCTTCGGCACCCGGCCGCGCAGCAATCAGCGTGGTGAGGATCAGCAACAGCAACAACAGCCCGGTCCGGATGATCTGCCGGATTTTTTCCGCCGCTTTTTTGATCCGCGCGGTGAGGGTTTCCAACGCGGCCAGCCGGATCGCCGTTCCGGTGGTTCCGGATTCCTGATCAGCCAGGACGGCTATATTGTGACCAATCATCACGTTATTGACGGCGCCGACGAAATCGTGGTGCGGTTGGAAGACCGTCAGGAATTTCAGGCCGAGTTGATCGGTTCGGACGAAGGCAGTGATATCGCGCTGCTGAAGATCGAAACCGATGCCAGCCTGCCGGCGCTGCCGTTCGGCGATAGTGAAAAGCTGCGCCGGGGCGAGTGGGTGATCGCGATCGGCTCACCGTTCAGTTTTGAACAGACGGTCACCGCGGGTATCGTCAGCGGCAAGGGCCGCAGTAATGGCGCTCAGCAGTATGTGCCCTTTATCCAGTCTGACGTCGCCATCAACCGGGGTAATTCGGGTGGTCCGCTGCTCAATATGCAAGGCGAAGTGGTCGGTATCAACTCCTGGATTTTAAGTTCCAGCGGCGGTTATATCGGTCTGTCATTCTCGATTCCGAGTGATGTCGCGCAAAATACCATTGACCAGTTACGTGATAAAGGCTACGTCTCGCGTGGCCTGCTGGGCGTGGGTATCGAGGAAGTCTCGCGGGAAGAAGCGGAAGCGGTCGGTCTGGATCGGCCACGCGGTGCTTTGGTTAACCGGATTGAAGCGGATGGCGCCGCCGATAAGGCCGGCATCGAGGTGGGTGATGTTATTGTCGAATTCGACGGTCGTCCGATCACCGTATTCAGTGATTTGCCGCCCCTGGTGGGCGCAACCACGCCGGGCAGTAAGGTCAAAGTCCGGCTATTCCGGTGGGGCGATGAAAAGACGGTAACCGCTACGATTACGGAACTGACCCAGGATGCCCTGGCAGGTCTGAATAGCAACAGCGGTGGACAGTCAAGCTCCAACCAGCTGGGTCTGGAAGTGGACAGCATTGATGACGATCTGCGTGCCCGGCTGGGTAATCCGGACGGAGGCGTAGTCATCACGGATGTCGAAAGCGATGCGGCCTATCGCGCTGGTGTGCAACGTGGTGACGTGATCCTGATGATTAATAATCAGAGTGTTGACGATATGGGCGATTTCCGCGATATCGTAGAAGATCTGGAGCCCGGCAAGTCAGTGGTGCTGCTGGTGTTCAGAGATGGCAATACGACCTTCCGCGCCTACACGCCGGAAAGCGATGATTAGTCAATAACCTCAGCCCGGTTCTGGTAATCGGGTTATAATAATCCGCTGCGCCAGCCAGATTTGCTCTGGCTGGCGTTTGTTATTAATGACTGAGTGTTTGATGACTGACAATATCCGTAACTTCTCGATTATTGCGCATGTGGATCACGGCAAATCCACTCTGGCCGACCGGTTTATCCAGGTATGTGGCGGTTTGAGTGCGCGCGAGATGGAGGAGCAGGTGCTCGACAGCATGGATATCGAGCGCGAGCGCGGTATTACCATCAAATCACAGAGCGTCACGCTGGATTACACCGCCGCGGATGGCAAGACCTACCAGCTGAACTTTATTGATACTCCCGGGCATGTCGATTTCTCCTACGAGGTGTCGCGTTCACTGGCCGCCTGTGAAGGCGCACTGCTGGTGGTGGACGCTGCTCAGGGCGTGGAGGCGCAAAGCGTCGCCAATTGCTATACCGCGGTGGAGCAGGGACTGGAAGTGGTGCCGGTCATCAATAAAATCGATCTGCCCTCGGCGGACCCTGACAAGGTGCGTGAGGAAATCGAAAACGTAATTGGCATCGAGGCGCATGATGCGCTGGAAGTCAGTGCTAAAACCGGCCTGGGCATTGACGCGGTGTTAGAAGCCATCGTGGCGAAAATTCCAGCGCCGCAAAACAATAACGCCAACCCGTTGCGCGCGCTGATCATTGATTCCTGGTTTGATAACTACCTGGGCGTGGTTTCACTGATCCGGGTGGTGGATGGTCAGGTTTCCAAGGGCGATAAGATCAAAGTGATGTCAACCGGCGATGTGCATCAGGTCGATCAGGTGGGTGTGTTTACCCCCAAACGGGAAAATCGCCCGCAGTTGAGAACCGGTGAAGTGGGTTTTTTGGTGGCCAGCGTCAAGGAAATTCATGGTGCGCCAGTCGGTGATACGCTAACGCTGGCACGTGACGGGGCCAGCGAGCCTTTGCCTGGCTTTCAGACCATGCAGCCACGGGTGTTTGCCGGGCTGTTTCCGGTCGCGGGCGAAGATTACCCGGATCTGCGTGACGCCCTGGAAAAACTGCAGCTCAACGATGCGGCGCTGAATTACGAGCCGGAAACCTCCGAGGCGCTGGGGTTTGGCTTCCGCTGTGGTTTTCTGGGCATGCTGCATATGGAAATCGTCCAGGAGCGGCTGGAGCGTGAATACAACATTGAGCTGGTAACGACCGCACCCACGGTGATTTATCAGGTGGAACAAACTGATGGCACTGTGCTGACGCTGGAAAATCCGGCAGCATTACCGCCGGTCAATAAAATCTCGGAAATCCGTGAACCGATCATTACCGCTAATATCCTGTTGCCGCAGGACTATATCGGTGCGGTGATCAAATTATGCGAGGAAAAGCGCGGCCGCCAGATTCAGATGCGTTATCTGGGTCAGCAGGTATCGATCACCTATGAGCTGCCTATGAGCGAGGTGGTGCTGGACTTTTTTGACCGCCTGAAATCCGTCAGTCGCGGTTATGCCTCGTTTGACTATCAGTTGACCCGTTTTGATGTCGGTCCGTTCGTGCGGGTTGATATTCTGATCAATGGCGAAAAAGTCGACGCCCTGTCATTGATCGTACATCGCTCACTGGCGGATAAGCGCGGCCGGGAAATAGCCGAAAAGATGCGCGAACTGATACCGCGTCAGATGTTTGAAATCGCTATTCAGGCGGCTATCGGCAGCCATGTGATCGCCCGCACTTCGGTGCGTGCGCTGCGTAAAAATGTGACGGCCAAGTGCTATGGCGGCGATGCCAGCCGCAAACGCAAGCTGCTGGAAAAGCAAAAAGAAGGCAAAAAGCGGATGAAGCAGGTAGGCCGGGTGGAAATACCTCAGGAAGCTTTTCTGGCGGTGTTGCAGTCTGACCAGAAATGATGCGATAAGCACCGGTAAGCGTGCCGGATAATCAACATAAGGAACGAGCAAGTGTATTTTGACTTTACCCTGATACTGACGCTGCTGGTGTTATTCACCCTGGTACTGTGGTTGCTGGCCAGATTTGTGCTGCGGCCGAGGCTCCGCCAGATGGCAGCCGATGGTATTACCGAAGTGCCCCGCAGCATGCGGGTCATCGAGTATATCGGCTCTTTTTTCCCGGTCCTGCTGCTGGTCTGGCTGCTGCGCTCATTCCTGTTTGAACCGTTTCGGATTCCTTCCGGTTCAATGATTCCCACCCTGCTGGTGGGAGATTACATCGTGGTGAATAAATTCGCTTATGGCGTGCGCGTACCCGTGCTCAATACCAAGTTTATTGACACCGCTGAACCGCAACGTGGTGATGTGGTGGTGTTTCGCTATCCCAAGGATGAGCGGCTCAACTACATCAAACGGTTGATCGGACTGCCGGGGGATCGTATCACTTACCGCAACAACCAGCTGTATGTCAATGGCGAGTTGATGCCGCTGGAAGCGGTGGGGTTATATGTTGAACCCGGCAACCGGGCCCCTTATGCGGTGCGTTATGAACAGTTGCTGGAGGATCTGGATGGCGTAGAGCATGATATTCTGCTGCGCGCGCAGCGCCGCAACGGCGGTGAACAATCCTGGCAGGTGCCCGACAATCACTACTTTATGATGGGTGATAATCGCGATAACAGTGAAGACAGCCGCCGCTGGGGGTTTGTGCCTGAAGCCAATCTGGTTGGTCGTGCCGAACGTGTCTGGTGGCATTGGAACTGCAGCCACGGTTGTGTCGACTTCGACCGGCTGGGTACCAAAATCGACTGAGCGGGGCACTTAAACGGGCATGCCGGCCTTGCCGGCGGCGACTTATCTACCGCTTTGGCTTAAACTTGGCGACTATTCATCACTGCTCGGATTCGGAGGATGCATGCACAAGACTCAATCGCAGCAGGGCGGCATGACTTTTATCGGGTTTCTGTTTGTCCTGGCATTTTTGCTGATACTGGTTTATCTCGGTTTCAAAGTGGTTCCCCATTACATCAATCATTACTCAGTGCGCACTTCGATGGCCTCGCTGGCAGAGGATCACCAGGGCGAAGCCATGACCGTGCTGATGGTACGCCAGCGCTTACTGCAAAAACTGGATATTAACTTCATCAGCAGTATCCGCTCCGAGCACATCAAGGTGAGCCGTGCGCCCGGTGGCGGGCTGTTGGTAACAGTGGAGTATCAGGTGCGCGAAAGCGTGGTGGGTAATCTGGATGCCTGCATGCGCTTCAAGCATTCAGTCACGCTCAACAGCCGCTGACGATGCGACTGTATCTGTTCTCAAACATTGCATCCTGACCGGCCATAACCGTGGATGCCAACCGTGAGGCTGCCCTCCGGCGGCTGCAGACTGCTCTTAATTATGAATTCAATCAGCCGGATTTGCTGGAATTGGCGCTGACCCACAGCAGCGCCGCGGCGCGCGACAATGAGCGTCTGGAGTTTCTGGGTGACAGTGTGCTGGGGTTTGTTATCTCCGAACGCCTGTTCAGCCAGTTCCCGCAGGAAAATGAGGGCGCGCTGACCCGTCTACGGGCTCGTCTGGTGCGGGGTAAGACCCTGGGAGAGGTGGCCAGGGAGTTGCAATTGGGAGACAGCCTGGTGCTGGGTATGGGGGAGCGCAAGACCGGTGGTCAACGACGTGCTTCGATTTTGGCCGATGCCCTGGAAGCGATACTGGGAGCCATCCTGCTGGATGGTGGCCTGGCGGCCGTGCGGCGGTCCATCCTGACCATTTTCGCCACCCGTTTAATCACGCTGCCACCGGCCGAGTCACTCAAAGACGCCAAAACCCGCCTGCAGGAATATCTGCAGGCACGCGGCATGGAATTGCCCGAATACCGCCTGCTCAGGCAGGCCGGTCCGGACCACGCCCGTGTGTTTACCATTCAGTGCCAGATTGAGGGCAGTTCCCAGGTTCATCGCCTGGCACGTCACCGGACTGCCTCAGCCACCCGGGCGCAGTCGATCAGCGCCACCGCCAGTGCCAGTAGTCGCCGCCAGGCCGAGCAGCAGGCCGCCGCCCAGGTGTTGGAACTGCTCAGCGCTGCTGATCCGGCTCCCAGCAAGGATTCATCCGTATGACTGAACAGGATACTTTTCATTCCGGCTTCGTAGCCCTGGTCGGACGGCCCAACGTGGGCAAATCAACTCTGCTCAATCAGATCGTGGGTCAGAAAATCAGCATTGTCACGCATAAACCACAAACCACCCGTCAGCGTATCAATGGCATTCTCACCACCCCGCGGGTGCAAATGGTATTTATTGATACACCGGGAATCCATGTGGCCGGCGGACGTCTGCTGAATCAGAGCATGAATCGGGCCGCTCAGGAAGCGCTGCACGACGCCGATGTGGTGGTGCAGATGGTGACGGCAGGGCAATGGCACGCGCTGGATCAGCAGGTCCAGCAGCAGGTTCAGGCCAGCGGCCGTCCGGCGGTGCTGGTGGTGAATAAAGTTGACCGGATCAAACAGCGTCAGAAGTTGCTGCCCTGGCTGGCTGAGCATGTGGATGGCCAGCACTGGCGCAAGGTGCTGCTGATCAGCGCGCGCAGCGGCAGTGGCGTTGATGATCTGCTGCAAACGCTGACCGGGCTGTTGCCCGCCGGGCCTGCCATGTATCCGGAAGAACAGGTCAGTGACCGCAGCCAGAGGTTTCTGGTGGCGGAGTTGATCCGGGAACAATTGCTGCGCTATCTGCACAAAGAACTGCCGTACGGCGTGCACGTGCAGATCGAGAAGTTCGATGAACACAGCAAACCGCTGGCGATAGCCGCGGTGATCTGGGTGGAGCGCGACAGCCACAAGGGCATGGTGATTGGCAAACAGGGTGAGATGTTAAAGCAGATCGGCAAAGCGGCCCGGCTGCAGATCAACAAGTTGCTGCAGCGTCAGGTGCATCTGACTTTATGGGTCAGTGTGCGGGCCGGCTGGCAAAGCAACCCACAGGCTCTGCGGGACAGTGGTCTGGAGTAATCGCAACGCTGGCCGCGGCGACGATGTCTGATCCGGCCAGCGCTGAGCCGGGTATGGTGCTGCACCGGCGCGTATGGCGTGAGACCAGTGCATTGCTGGAGGTGCTGACCCCCGGGCACGGGCGGATCGGGCTGGTAGTGAAAGGTTACCGCAAACGCCGGCAGATGAACGGCGTGCTGGAGCCGTTCCGCGAATTACAGCTCAGCTGGAGCGGGCGCGGAGAGTTGTATACCCTGACCCAGGCCGAACCGGTGCGCGGGCACTGGCTGTTGTCGGGTCAACGCCTGTACTGCGGCCTGTATCTGAATGAGCTGCTGTGGCGTTTGCTGCCCCGGCATGATGCGCAGCCTGAAGTCTACACACTGTATCAGCACACGCTGGATGCCTTGCACCAGACCGACAGCCATGCCGCCACCGTATTGCGGCTGTTCGAGAAGCACTTGCTGATGTTGCTGGGCTTCGGGTTACTGCTTGATTATGAAGCCGATCAGGCGACCCGCATCAGCGCATCGCTCAACTACCGGTATGACCCGGAACAAGGTCCGCAGCCGACCCGCGCCAGCGATGGCATTAATGGCGCCAGTCTGCTGGCACTGCATCAAGAGCGGTTTGAACAGCCGGGTCAACTGGCGGATGCGCGGCGTCTGCTGCGCAGTGTTATTCAATATCATCTGGGCAGTGTCCAGTTGCACAGTCACCGCTTATTGCAACGTTATTAATCCGCTGGCGCGGTCAGTTAAGCCCAGTCAGTCGGGGCGTCATATTTATTCAATCACGGCGATCAGCTAACATGGCCAGTCGACCTGATCAGTTCAGCGTCGCCCTGACTTAATCCGGATTGGACATGCACAACAGAATTCGCCTCGGCGTTAATATCGATCACGTAGCCACCGTACGGCAGGCCCGCGGTGTCAGTTACCCCAGCGTGGTGCATGCCGCGCATATGGCTGAATTGGCCGGCGCCGATTTGATCACGGTGCATCTGCGTGAGGATCGCCGGCATATTCAGGATACCGATGTGCGCGCGTTGCGCGAATCGTTGCAGGTGCCGTTAAATCTGGAAATGGCGCTGACCGATGAGATGCTGGATATTGTGCTGAAGGTCAAGCCTGACTGGGCCTGTCTGGTGCCGGAAAAGCGCGAGGAGCTGACCACCGAAGGCGGTCTGGATATTGCCGCGCAGCAGCAGCGTGTCAGTGAGGTCTGCGCCAGCCTGCAACAGGTCGGTATCAAGGTCTCATTGTTTGTGGACCCGCAGGCGGAACAGATTCAAGCCAGCGCGGCCACCGGCGCGCGCGCGGTGGAGCTGCATACCGGTACTTATGCCAACAGTGTCAAACAGGCCCAGCAGCACGAGTTGCAACGGCTCGCCGAAGCCAGCCGGCTGGCGGCGGAACTGGGTTTACAGGTGCATGCCGGCCATGGTCTGACCCGCCACAATGTTTTGCCGGTGGCGCAGCTGGAAGGCATTGAAGAGCTTAATATCGGCCATGCGCTGATCGCGGATGCCATTTTTATGGGTCTGGCGGAATCGGTCGCCGGGATGCGGCGATTATTGGATACCGCACGTTAAGCCGCGCGAACTGCGGCTATGGATTAGCGTTCAGGCCGCCAACTGTTCGCTGGAAGTAATGGCCACCGCGGTCTGTTCAACCATTCTGTACAGTTGCAGATAACCGTTCAGTAAGTCCTCCAGGCTGGCATCATTATCGATCTGGTCCTCCAGTTCAGTGCAGATTTTCGCCAGTTGAGTAGCGCCGGTATAGGCGCAGCCACCCGCCATTTTATGCACTGCCTGCCAGATTGCACGGCGCTTTGCCGGGTCGTGCAATTGACCCAGTGTCTGGCTGATGTGATTGAGGGTGGCGGGTAATTCTTCGGCGAACTGCAAGCGCATTTTGGTCAGCAGTTCACGATCATTGTGCAGTACGCTTAAAGCCGACTGATCATCCAGCACGATGTTGGCGGCCTGGCGGGATCGCGCGATGGTCACCGGCTGACCCGGGTGGGCGTTGATCGCCAGCAGGCCGGTGAGCAGCGCTTCGCCGGAAATCGGTTTGGTCAGGAAGCCGTGAAACCCCATCTCCAGCAGCCGGTCCTGCTCGGATTTGCGGGCATCGGCGGTAATCACAATGTACAGGGTCCGGTGTTCCGGATCGGCTGCCTGGCTGAGCGTCTGCATGACTTCGATACCATCGGCCCCGGGCATGTGCAGATCCAGTAACAGAATGTCCCAATGGCTCTGCTGCCCCGCGGTAATCGCCAGGTCACCATCACTGACCACCCGCAGCTGTTGAACTTTTGGGCTTAGAATGCCATCCAGAAACAAGCGATTGACTTCATTGTCATCAGCCGCCAGGACTCGCATTTCCGAGAGCGGTTTATCAATATAGGGCATTGGCAGAATCTACAGGAGCCTATTCATCACCATTGTAACGGCCAGCATCCGTCCCGTCATATCCATCGCTCTGCTATGCCTGCTGCTGGCAACCGCCAGTGGCGCGCAGCAGGCCATGCAGATGCAGTGGCAGGATTTGCGCTGGGGTGAGCTCAGGATTGGCGAACTCAGTCTGCGCAATCAAGCGGGCGAACCCGGCTGGCGGTTGCAGTTCGACAGGCTCAACACACCGGTCATCAGTATTGATCAGCTTGTTCTGCGCTGCCGGCAGGGCAGTTGGCGCCTGGCGGCGCCCGAATGTGATGCCGGTGACTGGCAACTGCAGTTGGGCGAAACCGAGCTGCAGGGTAGCTTTGCCTGGCGCGAAGAGGGGCGTTACGCAGAATTCCAGGCCGCGCAGTTACAGGGCAAGTGGCGCGCCGGCGAGCGCCTGGAGCTGCTGTTCAGGCAATTACCGCTGGCTGGCATTGAGCATTTCTGGACGGATCAGCAAACCTGGCCGCAGGTCTCAGCCGGTTATCTGGATGGCCGTCTGACGATCGATCTGTCGGCTACCGATGAGATATCGGCCAGTTCGGATGCGGAACCGAAACCCTTTGCGTTGCTGGATCTGCGGCTGGAAAACCTGGGTTTTGATAACGCCAGCGGTGATCTGGCCGCGGTTGAGGTGGGGATCAGCCTGCAGGGGGAAATCGGCGCACCGCGAGCCGATACCGGTGCCTGGCCTTATCAGTTCAAGGCCAGCTGGGACAGCGGAGAAATGCTGTTTGGCAGTTATTATCTGCCCGCGCCGGCGGAACAGCTCAGCACCCAATTGAGCGGTGCCTGGTTGCCCGCCGATGCCACTCAGACAGGTCATCTCGGCCTGGCCATTGAGCTGGATGACCCGGAGGCATTTACCGCTTCCGCCGCGGCCGAGTGGCACGGTCTGGAGCACGGCGACTGGTATCCGGAGCGGCTGGAAGTGTTTAATCTGAAGGCCGATATAGCGGGTCTGCTGCAGCGCTATTTAAGTGGCGCCCTGGCCAGGTTCTCGCTGGACGGGCTGCGCGCGGCGGGACAGCTTAGCTTATCCGGTCGTTATACTCCGCCGGCTGACGGGCAGCAGCAGGAGTCCGCCTTTACCCTGCTGCTGGATGATATCGAGCTGCTGGACGCCAATCAGCGTTTTGCGGTGAACGGACTTGATGCGCAGCTGCAATGGCATCACAACTGGCCCGCGCCGCTGGATTCCAGGCTGGGCTGGCGGAGCCTGCAGCTTTATCAGCTGCCGTTCGCACCAGCGGAATTTACCCTGGCGCTGGGCGGTGATCATTTTTTACTCGAGCCGGACAGCCGGCTGGGTTTTCTGGATGCCGGTCTGGTATTTCATCAACTCGAAGTCAGTGACCTGCTGGGCGCCGAACCGGGGGTGGAGATGGACGCTGAGTTGTTGCCGGTCGCGCTCAGCGATCTGAGCGAATTGATGGGTTGGCCGAGTTTTGGCGGGCAACTGTCAGGGCGTATTCCCGGGGTTGAATTAAAGCAGGGCATCTGGCAATTGGACGGCCAGCTGGATTTGGATATGTTCGATGGCCGGGTGGTGCTCAGCAGTCTCAGCGCAGAGCGACCGTTCGGGGTATTACCGACCTTTAATGCCAGCATCTGGATTGAACGGGTCCAGCTGGAACCGCTGACCGAGGCTTTTGAAATCGGCCGGATCACCGGACCGGTGGATGGCCGGATCAATGACTTGCGTCTGCTGGATTGGCAACCGGTACAGTTTGACGCCTGGCTACGTACTTCCGAGGACCCTCAGGAAAAGCTGCGCATCAGCCAGCGCGCGGTCGATACCATTTCCAGTATCGGCGGCGGTGTGGGTGGGGGCCTGCAAACCACGGTGCTGCGTTTGTTTGAAGACTTCGGTTATCGGCGGCTGGGGTTTTCCTGTCGGCTGCTGAACGGCGTGTGCCAACTGGATGGTATCGCCGAGTCGCCCAGTGGTTCCGGCTTTTTGCTGGTCCAGGGCAGTGGGATTCCGACCTTAAACGTGATCGGACACAATCGCCGGGTGGCCTGGCGGCGGATGCTGAATCAATTGATCGCCGCGACCCAATCCGACGGGCCGTCGATTAATTAAACCAAAGCCTCGCTAAAGCACGCGCAAAAACCACTCGTGACCGATAAAATGAGCACGGATAAATGCGGTCTTCAAGGCATTTCGCCGCTACAGTCTGGAATCGATATGCAACATCTGTATGACAGCATCGGCCACGGCTACAAAAACCTGCGTCAGCCGGATCAGCGTATCGCCGCCGCCATCCATGCAGGTTTGGGTGATGCCGCCAGCGTGGTCAATGTCGGTGCTGGTGCGGGTTCTTACGAACCGGATGAAGGGTACCTGGTGGCCGTTGAATTGGCCAGGACCATGATTCAACAGCGGCCGAAAGACGCGGCGCCGGTAGTGCAGGCCAATAGTGTGGCATTGCCGTTTTCGGATAACACATTTGCGGCATCAATGGCGATTCTAACGGTACATCACTGGCCCGATCAGGCCAAAGGTCTGGCGGAGATGCGCAGGTTAGCCCGGGAGCGGGTGGTGATTTTGACCTGGGATCGGTACGCGCCGGGTTTTTGGCTGACCGATTATTTCCCGGAGATTCTCGATATCGACCGGGCTATTTTCCCCACCATGGAGCAATTTGAGACTGCTCTAGGCCCAGTCAGCATTACCGAAGTACCGATACCACACGATTGCAGCGATGGTTTTCTAGGTGCGTATTGGCGGCGGCCGGAGGCGTATCTGGATACGCAGGTGCGTGCCGCCATTTCCACTTTCGCTAAAATCACAGGTTTGGAGCGAGGCTTGCGGCGGTTGCGCAGTGATCTGGAAAGTGGGGCATGGTTAGCAAAAAACGCAGGGTTGTTACAGCAATCCAATCTGGATCTGGGTTATCGGCTGATTACCGCCAGTTATTAGAGCTGAATCACTCTGATCCCATTCACGGCATCCGTGCGTTTGCAGTGTGTCAGCAAAACGCTAAACTTCACCATCTAGTCAAACATAATAACAACCTATGCAACTCAAAGATCACATCCTCACCATTCCGGACTTCCCTGCGGAAGGCATCCGTTTCCGCGATATTACCCCATTGCTGAATAACCCCAGGGCGTTTGCTTATGCTATCGATAGCATGGCGGAGTTGCTGCAGGATATGCGGCCGGAGGCGTTGGTCGGTATCGAATCGCGCGGCTTTATCTTTGCTGGCCCATTGGCGCATAAGCTGCAATTACCATTCGTGCTGGTGCGCAAGCCGGGGAAGTTACCTCGCGATGTGCATTCGCGGACATATGATCTGGAGTACGGTCAGGACACCTTGCAAGTGCATCGGGATGATATCAGCGATGGGCAACGGTTGGTGATTGTCGATGATGTGCTGGCCACCGGTGGCACCGCGGAGGCCACCGGGAAGTTGCTGCAGCAGGCCGGTGGGCAGGTTTCCGGTTTATTGTTTTTGATTGGCTTGAACGGTTTAGGTGGGGCGAATCGACTGAGCGGCTATCAGAACAAGTGCCTGGTAGGGTTTGAACTGGATGAGTAAAGTGCTCAAAAGGGATCAGAGCGAGCGATTTTGAGTGTTTTTTGACTTACATTGCCGCAAAAACTGAAAAGGTCGGGGGAAAGTATCAGCATTAATTTAATCAAGAGTTACGGCAACGGCTTCAAGCTATACTGCTCCAAGGAACCTCTGATTTAACCTGCCATGGCCGCGCCATATCATTTACCTGGGGGACCGAAATGCTCCAATCCTGCGTTGCGTTGCTTGGCAATAGACCGGCTATTGCACTGCGCAACGACGCTTTGTCTTGGAGCATTTCGGGTGTAACCCCTGGTGGGAGCGGCCTTGTTTGACGCATTGCAGCCCATAGACAATGGCTAATCTGTCCACTCTACATAACCAGCTATGCTGTCGTTGACAAAGACACTACACTGCACCAAACAGGACTCGCTCGCGACCATTTCAGATTAAATCAGAGGTTCCCTAAATAACTTAACCAGGAGCCGGACTATGTATCCGTCACAGCCACGCAATATCACCATCATCCTGCTGATCGCTCTGCTGAGCCTGTTAATCACCGCACCATTGCTGGCGCAGCAGAGCTTCGATATTCAGTCCGCCACCGACGCCTACGTCAACAGTCTGACCGCCGAGCAGAAGGCCAGCTCGGATGCTTATTTTGAAGGCGGCTATTGGTTGCAGTTATGGGGGCTGTTGTATGGTTTGGCAGTAGCCTGGGTGTTGTTGCGCTTTAAGCTATCCTCGCGGATGCGTAACCGGGCTGAGCGGGTCACACGGTTCAAGCCATTGCAGACGGCCATCTATGCCATCCAATATATTGTGATTGCCGCAGTGCTGGTGTCCCCGTTGACGCTGTATCAGAATTTTTTCCGGGAGCATCAATACGATCTGGCAACTCAGACCTTTGGCGCGTGGTTCGGTGAGCAGATGATTGGCCTGGGGCTTAATCTGATTCTGGTGAGTTTGTTGTTGATGGTGCTGTATGGCGTGATTCGGCGTGCGCCAAAAACCTGGTGGTTGTGGGGTACCGGAGTCAGCGTGGTGTTTATGTTTTTATTAATGATGATTGCGCCGGTGTTTATCAGTCCGCTGTTCAATGATTATCAGCCCCTGGAAGAAGGTCCACTGCGTGAATCGATATTGTCAATGGCGCGGGCCAACGGTGTACCGGATGACAACGTTTACCAGTTCGATGCCTCCCGCCAGACCACCCGGATCAGCGCCAATGTCAGTGGGTTTTCAGGCACCACGCGTATCAGCCTGAATGATAATTTACTCAACCGTACCACGCCGGAAGAAGTTGTCGCGGTGATGGGGCACGAGATGGGACACTACGTTCTGAACCATGGTACCAAACTGATTATTCAGTTTGGGCTGGTGCTGGCTGTCGGCTTTGCCTGGTTGCAATGGTCATTTAATATCGTTCAGCGGCGCAAAGGCGAGGCCTGGGATATTCGCGGGATCGGTGATACCGCTGGCCTGCCGTTGGTGATTGCTCTGATCAGCGTGTATTTCTTTTTCGCGACCCCGGTCACCAACAGTATTATTCGGATTGCTGAAAGCGAAGCGGATATTTATGGTTTGCATGCGGTGCGTGAGCCTGACGGGTTCGCGCGTGTGGCCATGCGGTTAAGTGAATACCGCAAAATTGACCCCGGCTATTGGGAAGAAGTGATCTTCTACGATCATCCCAGTGGCCGCGCCCGGGTGGAAATGTCGATGCGCTGGAAAGCCGAGAACCTGGATCAGCGGTAAACGGGTATATTGATCAGAGGTTCCCTAATTCGGATATTCAAAAAACCAAGGAGAAATGATAATGAGCGTTACCACAGGATCAATCAGCGGCCTGGTGACCGACCAGGATGGTGAAGGGCTGCCCGGCGCGGTAATCACAGCGCTGCACGAGCCCACCGGAACCAGGTACACCACCGTGACCCGCGCGGATGGCCAGTTCAGAATCTTTGATGTGCGCGTAGGTGGCCCCTACGAGATATCGGCAAGCATGACCGGCTTTAAAACTGCAACCCAGGCTGACCTGTTCGTTAAACTCGGCGAAAATCTGAGACTTGAGTTTACCCTGCAGCTCGATAGCATCGAAGAGACTCTTTAGGTATGCGATAAAAAGGATCGCTCAAAGGGGCAAAGTAGTTTTGAAAACTGCTCTGCCCCCTTTTCTATGCCGGCAAGCGTCAGGGCGTCAGCCCGGTGCAAATAACGCGATGGTATGGGTCAGTAAATCCGGGCCACCGGTCTGGCCGTGTCCAGGCACCACCTGCTGAATATCAGGATAGCGCTGCCTGACCTGCTTGATGGCTTTGGGCCAGTTGTCCAGATCGGCATCGGCGGTATTACCGGTACCTTTGAATTCGGCTGATCTGATTGCGCAACCGCCGAACAATACTCTGGCGTGCGGAATCCAGATCACGATATTATCCCGGCTGTGCGCGGGACCGGGATAGAAAATTTCTACCCCGTCAAGCGTGACGGTATCGGCAGCATGCAGTTCACTAATCGGTTCAGGCAATGGCAGGCCCTGATTATCAGCCAGAACCAGGCTCAGCGGATGAGCTGAAAACGGAATGTTACGAGCCGCCAGAACCCCGGCGCCACCCATGCTGTCAGCATGAAAATGGGTGACCACAGCCTGGCTGACGGGCAGTCTTAATTGGTTCTCGATCCAGCGCAACAGTTCCTGGGTGATGTCTTCACCCCAGGCGGTGTCGATCAGCATCAGCTGTTGGCCGTGGCGCACCAGCAACCCGTTGGCCGGAAAGGTTTCGCCGCTGTCGAGCGTCCGGCGGGAAGTATGTATCCAGATGTCAGGATGGATTTGTTCGATACTCAGGCGCTCGGAAACGACCCAGACCGGGTTGGTATCGGTATCAGGCGCTGATGCGCAGGCAGTCAGCAGCAGCGCACCGCACAGGCCACCCAGCAGCCATCGCAGAATTTGAGTTTTGTTGATCATCGGCGGGCAATGTAATGCATTTACCGGGAACCGCCAAATTCTGATGGCTTTGACCGGGCGCTTGCGACTGGTACGTAATTAAAGCAAACTTGGCTGAAAATCAGCGCGCCGGTGTTTCCGGTGTCGCAACAGGCCGGCTGTGATAGACAGCGGATCATGGCAAACGGGCATTGTGTGTCGCTGTATACAGTGAACGATGCCTATGGAACCGACTGATACCAGCAACCCGGATTACTACCACAAGGTGGTCGATTGCCAATGGGCCTGCCCGGCGCATACCAATGTTCCTGAATATATCCGCATGATCGCCATGGGCCGGTTTGCTGATGCGTATATGCTTAATCGGGAGTCGAATGTATTCCCGGCCATTTTGGGCCGGGTCTGTGACCGCCCCTGTGAACCGGCTTGCCGCCGCCGCCGCGTGGATGAGAAAGCAGTAGCCATCTGCCGCTTAAAGCGGGTGGCCGCCGATCATCGCGACGATATCACCGAGCGGCTGCCCAAAGCACCGCAACACAGAAATGGCAAGCGGGTAGCCTGTGTAGGCGCAGGCTGCGCATCACTGACGGTGGCCAACGATTTGATACCGCTGGGCTACGAGGTGGTCATTTACGAAGCACTGGATAAAACCGGCGGCTTGATGCGCACCAATATACCGGCCTTCCGGCTGCCGGCTGAGGTGCTGGATGAAGAAATCAATTACATCGTGGATATGGGCGTTGATCTGCGTCTGAACAGCCCGGTAGACAGCCTGCGGGAACTGTTGGATGAAGAACATTACGATGCGGTGTTTATCGGCAGCGGAGCGCCCAAAGGCAAGGAACTGAATCTGCCGGGGCGGGACGCCACTGAGCGCATCCATATCGGTATTGAATGGCTGGAGTCGGTGGCTTTTGAGCACATTGATTCGATTGGTGAGAACGTATTGATTATCGGCGTCGGCAATACCGCCATGGATTGCTGTCGATCCTCGCTGCGCCTGGGCGGCAGCAACGTCAAGGTGATGGCGCGCAAGCCGCGGGAATTCTTCAAGGCCTCTGATTGGGAATTGGAAGACGCCGAGGAAGAGCAGGTTGAGATCGTCATCAATCACTCCCCCAAGGCGTTTGTTATCGAACACGGCAAGCTGACGGGGATGCTGTTTGAACAAATGGAATACGACATCGACGAACGCGGCAAGATCACCGGCTCCCGGGTGACCGGAGAAAAGTTTTTCCCCTGCGATGATGTCATTCTGGCTATTGGTCAGGAAAACGCTTTTCCCTGGATCGAGCGCGATCTGGGTATCGAGTTCGACCAGTGGGATGTGCCGGTGGTGGATGCCACCACGTTTCAGTCTACCCGTGAGGGCGTGTTCTTCGGTGGTGATTCAGCGTTTGGACCGAAAAACATTATCTGGGCGGTCGAGCACGGGCATCAGGCAGCCATCTCCATCCATAACTACTGCCAGCAACGTGAACTGACCGAGCGCCTGCCTGACAGGATGAACCTGAGCAGCACCAAAATGGGTATTCACGAATGGAGCTACAGCAACGACTATAATCCGGCCAGCCGCCGCCAGATGCCGCATGTTGAGCTGAAAAAGCGCTTTGAAAAAATCAATATCGAGGTGGAACTGGGGTTCACCGTCGACCAGGTCATCACCGAAGTGGAACGCTGCATGAACTGCGATGTGCAGACCGTGTTTTTTGACAAGCTGTGCATCGAATGCGATGCCTGCATGGATATCTGCCCGGTGGATTGCCTGACCATTACCAACAATGGTCCTGAACATGAGCTGCGTCAGCGTTTGCGGGCGCCGGCGGAAAATCCGGAGCAGGATTTGTTTGTTTCCCGCGATTTACCGCAGACCGGCCGGGTGATGGTCAAGGATGAAGATGTGTGCGTGCATTGCGGGCTGTGTGCCGAGCGCTGCCCGACCGGGGCCTGGGATATGCAGCAGTTCAAGTTGCAGGTGGCTTATGCCGAGGACCATCAATGAGCGGGCAGAGCGGCGTGCGTGTCAACGACTTTGTGATCAAACTGGCCAACGTTAACGGCACCGGCTCAGCCAGTGCCAATGGCTTGCTCAGCAAGACCATTTTCCGCATGGGTGTGCCAATCTCGGCCAAGAACTTCTTTCCGTCGAATATCCAGGGTCTGCCTACCTGGTACGAAATACGGGTCAATAAGGATGGTTATCAATCGCGCTCGGGCCGGGTCGATGTGATGGTGGCGATGAATGCGGAGACCTATGCCCGTGACGTCGCCGAGGTCAGCTCCGGTGGGTACCTGCTGTATGACTCGTCATGGCCTATGAACAAGGCGTTGGTGCGCGAGGATATCACTTTTATCGGAATTCCCCTGGCCAAGCATTGCGCGGCTGAATTTGAAAGTGCGCGGGTGCGCATATTAATGAAAAATGTGATGTATGTCGGCGCGCTGGTGGCCTTGCTGGATCTTGATATGTCGGTGGTGCAGGGGCTGCTGGAGGAGCAGTTTGCCGCCAAACCCAAGCTGGTGCCATTGAATATGCAGGCGGTGCGGATGGGCTATGACTATGCCATGCAGCATTTTGACTGCCCGCTGCCGGCACGCGCGGCGACCATGGATGCCACCGGCGGGCATATTATGATCGATGGCAACACCGCCGCCGGGCTGGGTTGCGTGTATGCCGGCGCAACCGTCGGTGCCTGGTATCCGATCACCCCGTCAACTTCGCTGATGGACGCCTTTGAAGGTTTTTGCCGGCGCTTCCGGCAGGACCCGGAAACCGGCGACAAGCGTTATTGCGTGATCCAGGCCGAAGATGAACTGGCAGCGATCGGGATGGTGCTGGGCGCCAGCTGGAACGGCGCGCGTTCGTTTACCCCGACCAGCGGTCCGGGTATTTCATTGATGAGCGAATTTATCGGGTTTGCCTATTTCACTGAACTGCCCGCGGTATTGTTTGATGTCCAGCGGGTCGGCCCTTCGACCGGCATGCCGACCCGCACCCAGCAATGCGACGTGTTGACCTGCGCCTATGCCTCACACGGCGACACCAAACATGTCTGCCTGTATCCGGCTGATCCGGAAGAATGTTTTTATCTCACGATTGCGGCGTTTGATCTGGCCGAGCAGTTGCAGACACCGGTATTTGTGCTGTCCGATCTGGATATCGGTATGAATGAATGGCCGTGCCCGGAACTAAAGTGGGACGAAAGCTATGTTCCCAGGCGTGGCAAAGTGCTGGACGCCAAAGCACTGGAAAATATCGAACGCTTTTACCGTTATCTGGATGTGGATGGTGATGGCATCTGTGCACGCAGCCTGCCGGGAGTGCATCCCAAAGGCGCGTATTTTACCCGTGGTTCGGGGCACAACAAATATGGCGGTTATACCGAAGATCCGGATGAGTATCAGGAGGTCGTGGACCGGCTGGCGCGCAAATTCAAAACCGCCGCGCGCATGGTGCCGCCCGCGCTCAGCCAACAGCAGCCCGGCATCAGCGATGCCATTATCGGCTACGGCAGCAGTGATGGGGCTATCCGTGAAGCACTGGATCGCCTGCGCGAACAGGGCCTGCGTTTGAATTATCTGCGGATTCGGGCGTTCCCGTTCGGTCCGGAAGTGGAAGCGTTTGTCAATGCCCATGAACGGGTGTTTGTAGTGGAACAAAATCGCGATGCCCAGATGGCTGCATTGCTGACGCTGGAAACCGGCGTGCATCGGGACAAGCTGATTTCGCTGCTGCATTACGGCGGCTTTCCACTGTACGCGGATTTTGTTATCGAACAGGTCTCAGAGCACCTTAAGGAGCGGAAAATCGCATGAGTTATATCAGTAAGCCGGTGGCCCGGCATCCTGGTCAAAAGCAAAACAGTCTGGGGTTGACGGCGCGTGATTATGAAGGCGGCATGTCCACCCTGTGCGCCGGTTGCGGCCACGATTCAATAACAGCAGCGCTGGTGCAGGCTTTTTTTGAGCTGGAGGTCGTACCCTACCGGGTGGCCAAACTCAGCGGTATCGGTTGCTCCTCTAAAACGCCGGCTTATTTTCTCAATGCCTCGCACGGCCTGAATTCGGTGCACGGCAGGATGCCTTCCATCGCCACCGGCGCCAATGCCGCCTGCGCGGATTTAATGTATGTCGGTGTGTCCGGCGATGGTGATTCATTGTCGATTGGCCTGGGACAGTTCGCACACGCCATGCGCCGCAATCTGAATATTCTGTATATCATTGAAAACAATGGCGTCTATGGTCTGACCAAGGGGCAGTTCTCGGCTTCGGCTGATCTGGGTTCCAAGTCCAAGCAGGGCGTAGCGAACAGTTTCGAGCCGATTGATCCGGTGTTAACGGCTATCGCGCTCGGCGGTTCGTTTGTAGCGCGCTCATTTTCCGGCGACAAACAGCAACTGGTGCCGCTGATCAAAGCCGGTCTGGCGCACAAGGGGTTTGCGCTGCTGGATGTGATCTCGCCATGCGTAACGTTTAATGACCACGATGGCTCAACCAAAAGTTATCAATACACGCGGGATAATTTTCACGAAGTGATTCATACGGATTTTGTGCCGCCGGCCAGCGAAATCACCATCCGATATGATGCCGGCGACCTGCAGCCGGTAACATTACATGACGGCAGCCAGATTTATCTGCGCAAGGTCGATGACGACTACGACCCCGCCGATCGCAGCGCGGCGGCGGCTTATATTCAGGCTCATCAGGAGCAGGGTGAAGTGGTCACCGGTTTGTTATATATAAACAATCAGGCAGCCGACATGCATGCCATCAATCAAACCGTGACCACGCCACTGCGGGATATGCCGTATGTGGATTTGTGTCCGGGCAGTGAGGCGTTAAAGCAATTGCAGCGGGAATTTCGCTGATTCAGTAATCTGCCCCGGACTTGTACTAATCTGCGCGCTTGGTGCAATGCGCATGCTTATTGCACCCTGCATTCCGCCGGCGCCAGGTTAACCAGGGGTAGGCAGGCGCAGCCGCAAGCTGACAACAGGTGATGAAGATGTCGGGTTACGAACCCGCGGTTCTAAACCGACCTATTGGCCCGAACTACTGGCTAAGGTCTTGGCAGCGGCAGCACTATCCTTAAGGGGCTGGATGATTCGCGCCGGGGTACACAGCATTGTTCGAAATCTGTGCGCGGTGTTTACGATCAGCGATTAATCCCTTTTACGGTATGTGGCTTAATCGTCTGCAGCATGGCCGGTATCACTTTAAACGGCGCGGCGATAATATTACCGGTTTCCAGGTATTCATCTCCGCCGGCGAAATCCACAATCACCCCACCGGCTTCACGGATCAGTAGTACGCCGGCCGCCATATCCCAGGGCTGCAGACCGATTTCAAAAAAACCGTCCAGACGACCGGCTGCCACATAGGCCAGATCCAGGCTGGCGGTGCCAGCGCGGCGCAGGTCTTCGCATTGCTCGAAGAAGCCGCTGAACATGGCTTGATAGGCCTGTTCGAAACGACGCTTGCGAAATGGGAAACCGGTGCCGACCAAAGCGTCTTTGAGCGAGGTTTTCTTGCTGCAGCGGATGCGCCGGTCATTCAGTAACGCGCCCTCGCCATGGCTGGCGGTAAACATTTCTTCACGGATCGGATCGTAGACGACGCCGTGCATAACCTTACCGCGGATTTCCAGCGCGATGGATACCGCAAAATGCGGAATGCCGTGCAGGTAATTGCTGGTGCCATCCAGGGGATCGACAATCCAGCGGTATTCACTGTCCGGATTACCCTGGCTGCCGCCTTCTTCACCGACGATGCAGTGCTCCGGATACATATCCAGAATGCAGCGCCGAATCGTCGCCTCGCAGGCCAGATCAACATCCGAGACAAAATCATGGGGGGCTTTTTCGGTGATATTCAGTTGATGCAGACGGTTCTGCTCCCGCCGCATAATCTCACCCGCCCGTCCGGCCGCGCGGATGGCGATGTTCATATAAGGTGATTGATGACTCACAGTGATTCGCTTTGAAAAAGGCGAAGCATAACAGATGTAGGGGGCAGAGATTTTCTCGGTACTCTAATCTGTCATCCTGAGCGCAGTGAAGAATCTCGTGGATTGGATTGATGGACGGTGATGAGAAAATCCTTCGCTGGTGCTCAGGATGACACAGGTATTTGGGGCTTGGAGGGTAGTGGAGCGAGTCAGCTGATTTGTTATTCTGAACGCAGTGAAGAATCTTTCTTGGGATGAGCAGACGGGCAGTGATGCGGAGATCCTTCGCTGGCGCTCAGGATGACAGGGGTTGGTTGGGGGCCGGTGTGATGGGGCTAGTCATATTAGTTTGTCATTCCGACAGAGCGTAGCGACGAGGAATCTCCCCACGCTATCCGTGTAGTTCAACTGAGGAAACTTTCGCCGCTCGCTTTGCGAGCTGATGCGATTTACTTTCTTGGCGCAAGAAAGTATGCAAAGAAACATAGCCCGATTGCGTTGACCCTGCGGGCTTCCCTCAGCCGGAGGTGCTTAGGCGGGCACGCTCCGATGTGGCTTCCTGCCGCGCGGACCTGCGACACCCTCCGGGCTGTCCCACCCGCCACGCCCCACCGTCTTCGGCAGCTTAAATGGCAGGAAGAGCAGGTAGCTTGAAGTTGGGTAGGCTGGGTCAAGACCCATGGCGCGACTCAGTTATTCTGAATACGGTGAAGAGTCTCTCCCGGATTGGGTTGATGGGTAGTGATGAGGATATCCTTCGCTGGCGCTCAGGATGACAGAGTTTTTTTTGGGTTTGGGGATGATGAGGTTGACCAGAATAGTATGTCATTCAGAACGCAGTGAATAATCTCTCCACGCTTTTGTAAGTCTCATGACATTTTTGTCATTCCGACAGAGCGCAGCGACGAGGAATCTTCACATGCTATTTGTGTCATTCAGCGCAGCAAGCGGCAAAAAACAAACCAGAGGTTCCCAAGTTAAATAAAGTGCAATCAGAACAATCACCAGGTAATTCAAAACACCTTCAACTCAATCCAGCATAAAATACCCCCAGGTAAAAATAACCCCCAACCCAATGAAGCAGCTCAGCCAAATCCGCATCGTATTAATCGACACCACCCATCCCGGCAATATCGGTTCGGTGGCGCGGGCGATGAAGGTGATGGGGCTGACGCGGTTGGTGTTGGTGCGTCCCAGGTATTTCCCAGATGCCAAGGCCAGTGCAATGGCATCCAGTGCCGCGGATTTACTGACCGGGGCCGAGGTGGTGGACAATCTGGATGCCGCGATTGCTGATTGCCAGCTAGTGCTGGGCGCCAGTGCCCGCTCGCGAACGTTGGAGTGGCCGATGCTGGCCGCCAGGCAGGCTGGCGAGCATATCCGGCAGGCGGTGCAGGCCGGTCAGGACGCAGGCCGGATCGCGGTATTGTTTGGTACTGAGAGCGTGGGTTTATCCAACGACCAGTTGCAGCGCTGCCACTTCCGGATCGAGATTCCCGCCAATCCTGAATACAGTTCATTGAATCTATCGCAGGCGGTGCAGGTGATTTGCTATGAGCTGCGACTGGCTTTTCTGGATGCAGTCGATAGCAGCCCTCCGGCCGAACCAACCGATCCGGCTTATGCGCCGGCCGACAAACAGGCGGTGGAAAGCTTTCTGCAGCGTTTGCAGCAAATGATCACTGAACTGGATATTTTGAACCCCGCCCAGCCGATGCTGCTGATGCAGCGGTTACGCCGGTTATTTATGCGCGCGCGCCTGGAGGCCAGCGAGATCAGTATATTGCAGGGTATTGTCAGCGCGGTGCTGGCCCAGCAGCACCGGCGTAAGGATAAGCCGGCCGATAAACAACAGGATTAACAGTCGTCAGTGCGTCTGATTTCAGCGCCCTGAGGTATTGAGAACGGTTACAAGAGCGATTCAGACAGGGTGTCGCTAGCGCTTCATCGAGCTGAAGAATTCCGCATTGGTCTTGGTGGCTTTCATTTTGTCGAGCATGAATTCCATGGCTTGAATTTCATCCATGGGATGCAGAATCTTGCGCAGAATCCAGATTCGTTGCAGGTCATCGGCGGGAATCATCAATTCTTCCCGGCGGGTGCCGGAACGGTTGATATCCAGTGCCGGGAAGACGCGTTTTTCAGATATCCGGCGGCTCAGATGAATTTCCATGTTGCCGGTGCCTTTGAATTCCTCGTAAATCACCTCATCCATCTTGCTGCCGGTATCCACCAGCGCGGTGGCTATGATGGTCAGGCTGCCGCCTTCGGTGACATTACGCGCAGCGCCAAAAAAGCGTTTTGGTTTTTGCAGTGCATTGGCATCCACACCACCGGTCAATACTTTGCCGGAGGAAGGTGCAACCGTATTGTAGGCGCGCGCCAGACGGGTGATGGAATCCAGCAGGATAACCACATGGTGTTTGTGCTCAACCAGCCGCTTGGCGCGCTCGATGACCATTTCCGCTACCTGAACATGCCGGGTAGCCGGTTCATCAAAGGTGCTGGAGATGACTTCGGCATCGACCGTGCGTTGCATTTCCGTAACTTCTTCCGGGCGCTCGTCGATCAGCAGAATAATCATTTTGCTGTCCGGGCTGTTGGCGCGCACGCTGGTGGCGATGGTCTGCAGCAGCATGGTTTTACCGGCTTTGGGCGGCGACACGATCAGGCCACGCTGGCCTTTGCCCACCGGGGCAATAAAATCGATAATGCGGGTGGTGATATCTTCCGTGCTGCCGTTGCCCCGTTCCAGCGCCATCTGCTCGCGCGGAAATTCAGCGGTGAGGTTTTCGAACAGAATCTTGTTGCGCGATAACTCCGGGGCTTCGTAATTAAGCTCCTGAACCTTGAGCAGGGCAAAATAACGTTCACTGTCTTTGGGCGGACGGATTTTGCCGGAGATCATGTCGCCGGTGCGCAGATTAAAGCGCCGGATCTGGCTGGGTGATACGTAAATATCATCGGGTCCGGCAAGGTAGGAGCTGTCGGCCGAACGCAGAAAGCCAAAGCCGTCCTGCAGGATTTCCAGCACGCCGTCTCCGAAGATCGAATCACCGCCGCGGGCATGGTATTTAAGAATGGCGAAGATCAGGTCCTGCTTGCGTGAACGGCCCAGATTATTGAGGCCCATTTCATTGGCAACTTCAATTAATTCGGCAACGGATTTTTGCTTTAATTCTGTAAGATTCATGAAAATGTTTCAGGGGTTTATGCGCCCAATCGGGCGACTTGCTTAACGGTTAATCAACGCCAAGCGGTGAAGCACCAATAAATGATCACTGGAGTAGCTCATGCTACGGCAATAAGTAACTGGATTGCTGTCGTTGATGCTGCACGAGGCAGGATGCTTCGCGATTTGGGTAAATTACCACCAAATGTGGTTGCCGTCCAGCTTTGACGGCAATTTTTGTGCTGAGCCGAGCGAACGCCTTAAGCCATGTCTGACTTAAGGCGTTGCGTGGGTGTTAGGCAGGTCAGGCGCTGGCTGAAGTAACGCCGGCATCTTCCACAAATGCCTGTAACTGGCTTTTGGTCAGTGCGCCGACCTTCATCGACTGGACTTTACCGCCATGGAATAACATCAGGGTAGGAATACCCCGGACGTTATATTGCACCGCGATGTTGCGGTTATCGTCAATATTGACTTTGGCGACTTTCAGCCGGCCCTGATAGTTATCGGCCAGCTCATCAATCAGCGGCGCGATCATCTTGCAGGGGCCACACCATTCGGCCCAATAGTCAACCAACACCGGTACGTCGGACTCCAGCACCTGCTGTTCAAAGTCCTGCTCGGATACATTCATTACCTGTTCGCTCACAGTCGTCTCCATCATTGATCGGTCACCAGCAAAATAATAGCACCAGACAGTCCTGGTACAAATTTGCCGATGGTTATTGCCTGCTAAGGTGCCGTCTTTGCGGCCCATAAACAAGTCCGCGCTGACAATATCAGCGCATAAGTTTATGATAGACGGCTATGTTTAAAAAAATCATTACCGGTTTATGGCAGCAGACAACGCCGTCAGCAAACCAACAAGACCTGCCGGAAGTACCCGAATCAGCCCCGCAGCCCAGTCAACCCAATCATGTGCTAACCGATACCCGGTTTGCTGAACTGCCGCTGCATCCATTGGTGCTGCAGGGTTTGAACGATGCCGGCTTCACCCAGTGTACGCCTATCCAGTCGGAAACTTTGCCGCTGGCGCTGACAGGCCGGGACGTAGCCGGGCAGGCGCAAACCGGCACCGGCAAGACAGCGGCGTTCCTGCTGGTGATATTCAATCGGCTGCTGGCCGCGCGCGCCGCCGGTGAATTGGACGCGCCGGCTGCCGGCCAGGGCGGTAAAGCGACCAGGCTGGCAGCGCTGGTGGTTGCTCCGACCCGGGAACTGGCCATCCAGATTCACCGCGATGCGGTGCTACTGGGCAAACATACCGGTCTGCGTCTGGGGCTGGCTTACGGCGGCGTCGATTATCACAAGCAGCGTCAGGAACTGGCCGATGGCATGGATCTGCTGATCGGTACGCCGGGCCGTATCATCGATTATCTGAAGCAGGATGTATTTACTCTGCGGCATCTGCAGGTGGTGGTGCTGGACGAGGCCGATCGGATGTTTGACCTGGGTTTCATCAAGGATATCCGTTACCTGCTGCGCAAGTGCCCGGAACCCGAGCAGCGCCAGTCGATGCTGTTTTCCGCGACCCTGTCATTCCGGGTGACCGAACTGGCTTATGAGCACATGAATAACCCGGAAAAAGTGGTCATCGAAACCGACCAGGTGACCGCGGATAACATTGTTGAGCAGGTTTTTTATCCCGCCAATGAAGACAAGCTGCCGCTGCTGGTGCAACTGCTGAACCAATCCGATGACCGCCGCGCGATTGTATTTGTCAACACCCGGCATATTGCCAAACGGGTCGCCAACACGCTGCGCGCGAATAAAATTCCGGTCGCGCTGCTGTCCGGAAATGTGCCGCAGGACCGCCGCCAGAAGCTGCTTGATCGATTCCACAAGGGCGAGTTGGATGTGCTGGTGGCCACCGACGTGGCGGCACGCGGCCTGCATATTCCGGCAGTCTCGCATGTGATTAATTTTGATCTGCCGCAATCAGCGGAAGATTATGTCCATCGGGTCGGCCGCACCGCGCGCCTGGGGGCCTCGGGGCACGCAATCAGTTTTGCCTGTGAGCATTATGCTTTTCATCTGCCCGAAATTGAGGCCTACATCGGCCGACCGTTGCCCGAAGCCAGTTATACGCCGGATAGCCTGCCCAAACTGAACAGGCCGGTACACCGTCCCGACGAGGACAAGCCCAGGTCAGCACAGCATCGCCGCCCACGCGACCGCCGCCCGAGGCCGTCGACTGCCCGGCGCGAGTGAAGCTGCTGACCGCGCGGTGGCAGTTGGGTGGTGGGTCTGGCATGGGCAGCGTTGAGCAACCTGACCGCAGCGGGCCTGGGTTGTCTGGATTGTTAACGGTTTCCCTACTATCATTTGGCTGAACGACACAGTAGATACCAGCTTGTCCGCCATCTCGCTAAAACAATACTCGCTATACGCTTCCGACTGGACGCGCTGGTCCGCGCCGCTGGCGCGGGTGATAGCGGTGCTGTTGTCGGTATGGCTGTTATGGTTGCTGGTGCGGCTGGTATTGCTGCTGATCAGCGGACCGGAAGTGGTGGTTAATGTGCCGGTTACCAGGCCGGCTCAGAACAGCGCTGCCAGCACCTCAGTCGATCTGGCCCGCTGGCATCTGTTCGGGCGCGCGGCGGTCGGTAATCCGTTGCAGTTATCGGAGTTACCCGAAACACCACTGGATCTGCAACTGCGGGGTATCGCATCCGGCACCCAGTCAGATCAGGAAGGGCATGCCATCATTGTGGATGGAGGCGGCCGCCAATGGGTTTATAAAGTGGGGGATGAAGTACCCGGTGGCGCGGTGGTTAAAGCGATTACACCGCAGCAGGTGGTGCTGGAACGCAATGGACAGAATGAGGCCCTGAGTCTGCCGCAGCTGCGCCAGCAGCGTGCGGGTTCAACCAACCGGCAGGCTGGTAATGGCGGCATCCGGGCAGCTGCGGGGCTGGTCAATGCGCCGCGGCAACTGGCCGGTTTGCGGGGCCAGCCACAGTCACTGGCGGGCCTGAGCATCCCGGGTGGTGTGCTGAGTGGCGCGCAGTTGAATAATGTTAACTTTGAACAGCTTTCACAAAGCGTCCAGGTGACGCCGGTGAATGGTGGTTACAAGGTGTTCCCGGGGCGCAATGCGACCATCTTCCGGCAACTGGGGTTGCAGGCCAACGATGTGATTACCGCCGTCAACGGCCAGCCGATTACCAATCCGCAGGCGGCCATGCGGCTGTTTCAGAATCTCGACAGTGCCAGCGCTGTCACCATCTCGGTGCGGCGTGGCAATCAGGTGGTGCAGTTGCAACCTGATTTATCCGCGCTGCGCGGGCAATAATTTTTGGGAGTATTGATGAAACTTCGTAGATCGTCACGGCGCATTAAATCCCGCTGGCATGGTTGGCTGCCAGGGCTGCTGTTGCTGTTATCCGGCATGTTCGGCGCGCAGCTGCAGGCCGAGCCGCAGATGCTGAATTTCAACCAGGCTGATATTCAGTCGGTGATCGCCACCATTGGCGAAATTACCGGTAAAACCTTTGTTATTGATCCGCGCGTACAGGGTGAGGTAACGGTGATTTCCAACCGTCCGCTGGAAGATGATGAGCTGTACGGGGTGTTTTTAAGCGTCCTGCGGGTGCAGGGTTACGCAGCCATCAGCGATGGCGATGTGGTCCGTATCGTGCCCGACGCGGTGGCTCAGCAACAGGCCTCCAACAGTGGTAACGGCGGTGAGCAGATTGTGACCCGGATTCTGCCTTTGAACAATATCAGCGCCAGTGAAGCATTGCCGCTGCTGCGGCCCTTGCTGCCGCAGACCGCGCATCTGGTGGCGCACGACGCCAGCAATACGCTAATCGCGGCTGACCGGGCCGCTAATATTGACCGCCTGCAGTCCATTATTCAGCGTATAGACCGGGCCGAGCAGGCCGAAGTGGAGGTCATTCCACTGCAGCATGCCTCAGCCACCGAATTGATGCGTACGCTGCAAATGCTCAACCCCAATCAGACCCAGACGGTGATCGCCGATGAACGCACCAACTCACTGCTGTTGAGTGGTGATGCCGGGCGCAGACTGCGTACCCGGACCTTGATCTCGCATCTGGATACCCCGCTGGATTCGGGCGGCAATACCCAGGTGATCCATCTCAACTATGCGTCGGCCGAAGAACTGGTGCCGATCCTGCAGGGCGTGGTGGAGCAACAGAGCGGCGCGGAGTCCGGGGTTGAGGGTCAGGCGACCAACACCAGCCGGATTCAGGCTCATGCCGAGACCAACTCGTTGATTATCAGTGCCCAGCCAGCCGAGCTGCGCTCCCTGCAGAGCGTGATCCGGAGTCTGGATATCCCGCGCGCGCAGGTTTTGGTGGAAGCCATCATTGCCGAGGTGACGGTTGATACCGCGCGCGAGCTGGGTATCCAGTGGCAGGCCACCAACGGGCTCTCTGACGGCGATGGCATTATCGGTGGTACCAACTTCGGCACCGGTGGCAACAATATTCTGTCGCAGGTGCTCAATCCAATCGGCAGTGAAAATGCCCAGCTGCCCGGCGCCGGTCTGAATCTGGGCTATATCGCCGGCACCACCACCATTCTGGGTAACGAAATTCTGGAACTGGGCGCGGTGCTGCGGGCGCTGAGTTCAGATAGTGATTCCAACGTCCTGTCCACGCCTTCGGTGGTGACCATGGACAATGCCGAAGCGAGTATCAGCGTGGGTCAGGAAGTACCTTTTATTACCGGCTCATTTACCAATACTGCGCTGGATACCGCCGGTGGCCAGGTCAATCCGTTTCAAACCATCAACCGTGAGGAAGTCGGTGTTCAGTTAACCGTTACGCCCAAGATCAACGAAGGTGATTCGGTCATCCTGAGTATCCAGCAGGAAGTTTCGTCGCTGACCTCAGCGGTTGGCGCGGTGGATCTGATCACCAACAAACGGACCCTGTCCACCCAGGTCATGGTGCGTGATAACGATATTCTGGTACTTGGTGGCCTGATTACCGATGACCTGCAGGAAAGTGAAGACCGGGTGCCCGGATTGGGCAATATCCCCATCCTGGGTGAGCTGTTCAAGTTCCGCAGCAACCGGCAGGTCAAGCGTAATCTGATGATATTTATCCGGCCGCGGATATTGCGTGATCAGAATCTGTCACGCGATATCAGCAGCAGCAAATATAACCTCATCCGCGCCCGCCAGCTGGAACAGCGCTCGGAACGGCAGGGCCTCACCCCGGCCGAGGAAATGCCCTTGCTGCCGGAATTATTTGATTATCTGCAAAGCACGCCGGAAGGGCTGCAGCCACCGGATGACGGCGGCGCCTGAAACACCTGAACTGACCCGACCCGGTCGGCCGGCGTATGCCTTTGCACGGCGTCACGGCGTGGTGCTGCTGGGCTGGTCGGAAGCGGGCGAAGCGCGCATTGCCTGGCGCCAGCCCGGTGAGTTGCGCGCGCTGACCGAACTGCGTCGCTATCTGCGTGCGCCGCTGCAGGTGGAAAAAGTGGCTGCCGACGAGTTTGACCGGTTGCTGGAACAGACCTACGCGGAAGGCGAATCGACTGCCAGCGAAGTGGCTGCTGATATCAGTGGCGACATGGACTTAAATGCGCTGGCGGAGAATCTGCCTGAACCCGCCGATCTGCTGGAAAGTGAGGATGATGCGCCGATTATCCGGCTGCTCAATGCGGTGCTGACGCAGGCGGTCAAGGAAGGCGCTTCGGATATTCATATCGAGCCGGACGAAACCCATCTGGCGGTACGTTTCAGAATTGACGGCATACTGCAGGAAGTGATGCGCCCGGCGCGCAGTCTGGCGCCGCTGATCGTGTCGCGGGTCAAAGTCATGGCCGAGCTGGACATCGCCGAGAAGCGCTTACCCCAGGATGGCCGCATCAGCCTCAGGGTGGCCGGCCGGCCGGTGGATGTGCGGGTTTCGACCCTGCCGGCGGGCCGCGGTGAACGGGTGGTGCTGCGCCTGCTGGATAAGCAGGCCGGGCGCATGGATTTGCGCCAACTGGGTATGGATGAACAGACCCTGGAGCGCAGCCAGCGCCTGATCGCCCGGCCGCACGGTATTCTGCTGGTTACCGGACCGACCGGTTCGGGTAAAACCACCACGCTGTATGCCATGCTGCAGCAACTCAATGATCGCAGCCGCAACATCATGACGGTGGAAGACCCGGTCGAATACCATCTGGAAGGCGTGGCCCAGACCCAGGTTAACGCCAAAATTGAATTAACCTTCGCGCGTGGTTTGCGGGCCATCCTGCGTCAGGATCCGGACGTGGTGATGGTGGGCGAGATCCGCGATCTGGAAACCGCCCGGATCGCGGTACAGGCCAGCCTGACCGGCCATCTGGTGTTATCCACCCTGCATACCAATTCAGCGATCGGCGCGGTCACCCGGCTGGAAGATATGGGTATCGAACCGTTCCTGTTATCGGCCAGCCTGATCGGAGTGCTGGCCCAGCGTCTGGTACGCAGCCTGGAACGGCCTGACTGCGTGCCCTGGCGGGCTACGCCGGCGGAACTGGCGCGGCTGGGCCTGCCGGACACCGAACCGGTTGAGTTATGGCGGCCGGCCGATGAACTGCCATCCGGCCGCACCGGTTATCGTGGCCGCTGCGGCCTGTATGAGCTGATCAGCGTGGATGACACGTTGCGGCAGCTGATTCATGACAATGCCGGCGAGCAGCGTATGCTGGCGCATGTCCGCCAGCATACTCCGCCGCTGTTTATGGATGGCTGGAACAAAGCCCGGCAGGGTCTCACCTCGCTGGAAGAAGTACTGCGGGTTACCCAGGAAGTCTGATCGCAGGTGAGCAGGCAGAACCGGCAAAACCATCCTATCAGCGTGCCTTTGTGCAGGTTCGCACCCGGATGCGGACGGCATGCGATAAACCCCCGGCCGCAGCAATGAATCACACTTTCTGAATGGCCGCCTTCGATTACACCGCGGTAGATCAGCGCGGACGCCAGCAAACTGGCGTGCTGCAGGGCGACAGTGCCCGTCAGGTGCGCCAGCATCTGCGTGAACAGGGCCTGCTGCCGGTCACCGTTGAGGCGGTCAGCGGGCAGCCTTCCGGGACCGGCTTAAACCGTGAATTTCGCCTGCGGCGGGGTGGCTTTTCACCCACCGAGCGGGCGCTGATCATGCGGCAGCTGGCGACTTTGCTGAAATCCGGCCAGCCCCTGGCGGATGCCCTGCTGGCGCTGACCCAGGGCGAACAGCCGGCCCGGGTGCGCAGTGTACTGGCGGCGGTGCGCGCACAGGTGCTGGAAGGCCAGAGCCTGGCCAGCGCGCTGGCGCTGTTTCCCCGGCATTTCCCGGAACTGGTCACCGCATCGGTCAGCGCCGGGGAGCGGGCCGGACGTTTGAATGCGGTCATGCTGCGACTGGCGGAACATGCTCAGCAGCGCGAACAGGTCGGCCGCAGCGCGATGCTGGCACTGCTGTATCCGGTGTTGCTGGCGGTGTTGTCGTTCGCGGTGGTGGCCGGACTGGTGACCTATGTGGTGCCACGCGTGGTACAGGTGTTTGATACCTATCAGCAGCAACTGCCCTGGTCGACCCAGCTGTTGATCAGCAGCAGCGATATATTGCGTCAGTATGGCGTGTTGTTACTGTTGGGCCTGGCGGCTTTGAGCACGGCGGTGATCTTATTGTATCGTCAGCCGGAGCGGCGCCTGCGCTGGCAGGCGGCATGGCTGCGCTTACCGTTACTGGGGCGCCTGCTGAGGGCCGGCGAAGCCGCGCGATTTACCCGAACCCTGGCGATTTTGCTGGGTAGCGCGGTACCGATGGTAGATGCTCTGCGGGTGGCCGCCCGGGTGGTGGCGACCCTGCCGGTGCGGGCCGCTATCGAACAGGCTGCGGCGCAGGTGCGCGAGGGTAAAAGTCTGGCCAGATCGTTGCGCGGCGGCAAGTGGCTGCCGGCGGTGGTGCTGCAACTGATTGACAGCGGTGAGCAAAGCGGCGAGCTGGCCTATCTGCTTGATCAGGCCGCCGATATTCAGGAACAGGAGCTGGACTCGGTGGTTGGCGTGCTGACCAGCCTGGCGCAGCCGGTGCTGATTTTAATGGTCGGTCTGATGGTGCTGTTTATCGTGCTGGCGATCATGCTGCCTATTCTGGACCTCAATACCCTGGTGGGCGGTTAAGTGGACACTATGCGGCAGGGCAGCTTCCAGTATCCACCCGATGCGGAAGGCATGGTGGTATTTCGCCAGGTCTGCAAGCGTTATCGTGGCGGCATCCGCGCGCTGGATGATGTCAGTTTCAGCATTAAAAATGCTGAGCTGGTGTTTTTGACAGGTCACTCCGGAGCCGGGAAAAGCTCGATTCTGCGCTTGATCAGCATGCAGGAGCGTGCGACCCGCGGGCAGGTTTTGATCAACCAGCGTGATGTCGGCCGGCTGGGCCGCAACTGGATTCCCTACACCCGGCGCAACATGGGACTGATTTTTCAGGATCATCGTTTGCTGATGAACAAACCGGTGTTCGATAATGTCGCGCTGCCGTTGGTGATCGCGGGACTGAGCTACAGCGATATCCGCAAACGGGTGGCCGCCGCACTGGACAAAGTCGGACTGGGCGAGCGCGGCAAATCGCTGCCGGGCATGTTATCGACCGGTCAGCAGCAGCGGGTCGGCATAGCCAGGGCGATTGTGCATATGCCGCCATTACTGCTGGCCGATGAACCAACCGGCAATCTGGACCCGGAATTATCCGCCAGCCTGATGCAGCTTTTTCTGCAGCTCAACGAGCTGGGCATGACCGTGATGATTGCCAGTCATGACCTGGAACTGATCAGGCAGTTGGGGCAACGGGTACTGGTGCTGCGCGAAGGCCGGCTGCTGGACGATGTGCCGGCACGCGCCGCGGCCTTATCGGGTCAACGGCTTTGAGTACCATCAGCGACCGGCAAAAACCGCCCTTGCGCAACCGCTTGCGTGGCTGGCTGCGGCAGCACGCCTACAGCCTGATGTACAGCATCGGCAATTTGTTGCGGCATCCGGTGGCCAGTCTGCTGACCACCGCGGTATTGGGGTTGGCATTGTGTCTGCCGCTGCTGTTATGGGTGGTGATGGGTAACCTGGAAGGCCTGCGCAAACTCGATACCCTGGAAAGCATCACCGTATTTGTGGCTGCTGCCGAAGCGGCTGGCAACGCGGATGACGATGCTATTCCACTGCCGGTGGATGCGCTGATCAACGAGTTGGCCGAATGGCCGACGATAAGCCGGGTCGATCATATTTCCCCTCAGCAGGGCTTGCGTGAGTTGCAGACCAGTGGCGGTTTTGGCAGCGCCCTGGAGTTGCTCGACAGCAATCCTTTGCCGTGGGTGTTGCTGGTGATTCCCGCGCTGGACGATGCATCGGCCTTGACTGATTTGCTGGCCCGGTTGCAACAGCACCCTGGGATTGAATCGGCTCAGGCCGACTGGCGCTGGTTGCATCGTCTGCAGGGTATTTTGCAATTGGCGCGCAACACTTTGCAGTTGCTGGCGGTGTTGTTCGGAATCGGGGTGGTGCTGGTGATCAGCAATACCATCCGGCTGGATATCCAGAATCGCCAGGATGAAATTGATGTGCTGGCACTGGCCGGCGCTACCCGGGCATTTATTCGGCGGCCATTTCTGTACACCGGCTTCTGGTACGGCGCAATGGGTGGCCTGATAGCGGTGCTGATCGTGTTGCTGGCGGCGTTATGGCTGGGCGGCGATCTGGCGCGGCTGGCCGATGCCTATAATCAACAGGCCAGGGTGTGGTTGCCGCCTCCCGGTATGCTCTGCCTGCTGTTGATCGGATGTGGTTTTTTAGGCCAGGCGGGTGCGTATATCGCCGTTAACCGGCGTCTGCGCGAACTCAATCCGGCCTAGCCGTTCGGGTTGACAATGCCGCTGACCGATGAACTGCGCTGGCGGGGCATTTTGCCTTCCGGGTTTGACCAAGGCGGTGCGAAACTTCGTCCAGGGCGGACTGTCATAGCACCGGATTGGATTGCTGTGTGCTTATTACCGCCTGGCATAACGCCATGCCAGCGGACATTATCACGCGACCCGTAAAATTTGTTACAATTGTAACCAGTTAAGTTTAGGAGGATTGGGTTATGACGACTAAAGCATTGGTTCCCAGTCAAATGTTGCTCACGGCCAGCCTTGGCAGCCTGGATGCCTACATCGGTGAAGTCAACCGCATCGCGGTATTATCGCTGGAAGAAGAACAGGATCTGGCGACCCGTTACCGTGAGCAGAATGATCTGGAAGCGGCCAAAGGACTGGTCATGGCGCATCTGCGCTTTGTGGTGCATGTGGCCAAGGGTTATTCCGGTTACGGGCTGCCGCTGGCTGACCTGATCCAGGAAGGCAATATCGGCTTGATGAAGGCCGTCAAGCGCTTTGATCCCAAGGTCGGAGTACGGCTGGTGTCATTCGCGGTGCATTGGATTCGCGCCGAAATGCACGAGTTTATTCTGCGCAACTGGCGGATCGTCAAGGTTGCCACGACCAAAGCGCAGCGTAAACTCTTTTTCAATCTGCGCAAAAACAAAAAGCGCCTGGGCTGGTTGAATGCCGCTGAAGTCAAGCGGGTAGCCAGTGATCTGGGTGTCAAGCCGGAAGTGGTGCTGGAAATGGAAAAACGTCTGTCCGGTCAGGACACCTCGTTTGACCTGCCCCCCAATGCGGATGACGAGGAAGCCTGGGTCGCGCCGGCGGCATTTCTGGAAAACGCCGCGCCCAGCCCGGAATCAGTCGCTGAGCGTGATGATATGGAATCGCATCAGCAGGCTTTGCTGTACCGGGGCATTGATTCTCTGGATGAGCGCAGCCGCGACATTATCGGCAGCCGCTGGTTGGGTGAGCATAAATCAACTCTGCAGGAACTGGCTGATCGCTACGGCGTATCCGCCGAGCGTATCCGGCAGTTGGAAGCCAGCGCGTTAAAGAAAATGCGCACCAGCTTCGCGACCTGAACAGCCAACTGCAATGCTGTAAAAAAAGCCGGTCAGTGACCGGCTTTTTTGCTGGCGGAAATAGTTGAGCAGAATCCGCCGATTTATTTAAGAGCGTTATTTCGTCCAGCCACTATATAAGCACTGTTTTATTCGCGGTGCTTGCCGCCGGTCCAGCCACCCGATGACAGCACTCTTTCACCCATCTGAATGGGCGAGTCTTCCAGTTCGGTGGCCATTGAATCGTTCCAGCGGTTCAGGAAGCCATATAAACTGATGACCCCCAGAATTTCAACGATCTGATCATCACTCCAGTGCTGCCGCATGCGCTGCATCAATTCAGCGTCAACCGCGTTGGGTACGCTACCGGCAGCCAGCGCATATTCCAGCGCCACGCGTTCGGCCGGAGTGTATAGAGCGCTGCTCTGAAAATCCCAGATCGCGTCCAGCTTGGCCTGAGAAATGCCATGGATTTTGGCCGCCACCAGGGAGTGTGCTTCGCAGTACTGGCAGCCCGCTGCGCGGCTGGAAAAATGTGCCAGCAGGCGTTTGAAGCCCAGGTCAACTTCACCATTGGGGTCCATCACACCCTTGGTGAGCTCGGCAAAGCCCTGCACCATCTTGGGCCGGCGTTGCATGGTCAGCAGGCTGTTGGGCACGAATCCGAGAATTTGTTCAAACACGGCGAAGTCCTCAGCCAGGGCGGGGGTGTGGTCGGCTGGCAGGGGCTGCATATGCGGCATTGGGCTACTCCTTGGAAATCAATAACAGACCGCCGATTATCGCATGATTCAGGTTCTGAACGCAGTTCTGCTGGGCAGATTTGAGCAGACCGGTAAAAACCGCGTGGTGTGTTATTACCGGCGGCCGGACTGAGCCTCAGTCCGGCCAGTGCGGTGTCCGTCAGTGACGATAACGGCGGTGCGGTTGATCAAACATGGCCGCATCGATAATCGACCATAAATGAATCACCCAGCCTAGTAGCAACAGCCACAGCAACGCGGCTGCAATGAACATAAATCCGGCCAGTATCCAGCGGCCTTGTAACAACTGTCCCAGCCCCGGAATAAAGAAACTGGCCAATGCAGCGATAACATTACCTGTTGAGCCTTGTCCCATATTGGTCCTCCACTGTGAGTATATGAAAATATGCAATAACCGTGCCAATAAAGTTTGATGCTTTACTTCATTAGAATAGGTAAATCAGGTTAACAAAAAGAATAAAACAGCTTTCTATGCCAAAAAGTGGTAAGAATAGCTAACTGATGGTGATGTCGCTCTGCTGAGTCCGCCTGTCGAGCCAGACTAGAGCGATCAGACTAATCGGCGGGCCCGCCGGTTTCAGTAGGCTCCACGGCATTCTCCTCAGCCGGTTCTTCGCTCTGATAGGCGGAGTGGTAACGAGCCAGTTTATTCTGGTTATCTCGCCCTCCGGTCTGTTTGCCACACAGCTTGTGCAGCATCAGGTTGGCCTCAAAGCTGCTGTTGGGCAGCAGGGTATGCCCACGCCCGCAGATAACCGTGCCGTCCGACAGCACCGTGCGTGTTTCCGGATTGCCATCCGCGCTTTTCCAGCGCTCGGTTGTGACCGGTCCGGTATATGCCAATGGTTCCAGCAATGGTTGCGGCGACAGCTTGGCGTCGGGCAGGGCATCCTGGGTCCAGTTAGCAGGCAGCTCGTTAACAGGCGGTGTTGCCGCGGGCCGGTCGGACTGGCGAATGGACGCCAGTAACTGACGCTTGATGGTGGTGGTATTTAACACTGGCGGCTGCGTTACCGCCGGTTCGCCAGGTTCGCGCTGCTCAATATCATCGGCGCGCACCGTTGGACTGGCCTGACTGGGTGCTGCCGCCAGCGGCTCAGGCGCAGGTCCAGGTTCAGGGTCGGGTTCCAGTTCAGGTTCCGGCATTCTGGGGATCGTCACCGGTATAACGGGTGCGGGCTGAGCTGTGACAGCGTTAGCCAGGCTGATACGCAACAGCGGCGGGTTATCAGGCAGTGCCGGAGAATCGGAAAAGCGCAGTTCCAGGCCGGTCAGGAAAAAAACGTGCGCCAGCAGTGACGCCAGCAGCGCAGCCACTACCACTAAATCCCTGGATTGGAATAACGCCGACCGCCGCATCACTGTATACCTGTAACCAGCCGCCATAATACCAGCGAGTTGTTAAGAAGACTGTAAGCTGGTGACCGGTCAGTCCTGTACCGGCACTGGCCGGGCGCATCGTTCCAGTCGGCGCACAAGCCGCAATGCGCCTGCTATACTTGAACGCTTTGAACAGTGCAGCGCGGCAGCTGTCCGTCAAAGCAGTCTGACGGGCCGGTTCACCGCCATTAGAAGCAAGGAGTTTGCATGGCTTATCAGCATATTAAACTGCCCGAAACGGGTGAGAAAGTACGTGTCGTCGACAATAAACTGCAGGTACCGGATCAGCCGATACTGGGATTTATTGAAGGCGATGGTATTGGCCCGGACATCACCAACGCCTGCTTGCGGGTATGGGATGCAGCGGTAGCTAAAGCCTATGGTGAGCGCCGTAAAGTCCATTGGGCTGAACTGTATCTGGGCGAGAAGGCCGCGGGCATTTACGACGGTGATTATTTCCCGGCGGAAACCCTGGAAGCGATTCAGGATCTGATGGTAGCCATCAAGGGACCACTGACCACGCCGGTAGGTGGCGGTTTCCGCTCTCTGAACGTTTCACTGCGGCAAACCCTGGATCTGTACGCCTGCGTGCGGCCGGTCAAATATTATCAGGGCGTGCCCTCACCATTGCGCAAACCCGAAGAGATCGATGTGGTGATTTTCCGGGAAAACACCGAAGACGTATACGCCGGTCTGGAGTATCAATCCGGCACCGAAGAAAACAAAAAACTGGCCAAATTTCTGCGCGAGGAAATGGGTGCGGAATTCTTCCAGGACGCCGGTCTGGGGATTAAGCCGATTTCCGAGTTCGGTTCCAAGCGGCTGGTGCGCAAGGCCATCGAGTTTGCGATCGAGAAGCAGCGCGACAGTGTTACGCTGGTGCACAAAGGCAATATCATGAAGTTCACCGAGGGCGCCTTCCGCCAGTGGGGCTACGAGGTCGCCGCGCAGGAATACGGCGAGCACACCATCACCGAAGATGAGGTCTGGGAAAAGCACGATGGCAAAGCGCCGGCGGGCAAAATTGTGATCAAGGACCGCATCGCCGACATCATGTTCCAGCTGATGCAGTTGCGCCCAGGTGAGTTTGATGTACTGGCCACCATGAACCTGAACGGTGATTATTTATCCGATGCGCTGGCAGCGGAAGTCGGTGGTATTGGCATCGCCCCCGGCGCCAATTTCGCTGATCATATCGGCGTGTTTGAGGCCACCCACGGCACCGCGCCCAAATATGCCGGTCAGGACAAGGTCAACCCCAGTTCGCTGCTGTTTTCAGGGGCGATGATGTTCGACTATATCGGCTGGACTGAAGTTGGCCGGCTGATCGAAAATGCCTTTGAAAAAGTGGTGGGTCAGCAGGTGGTTACCTATGACTTCGCCAGAATGCTGGATAACGCTACCACGGTATCGACCAGCGGGTTTGCTGATCACCTGATTGATGCCATCAACCAGTCCTGATACCCCGCTGGCTGATGATGCTTTAAATCAGGCGCTGTCAGCGTTACAGCAGCAGCATCCGGAAACCAAGGCGCGGGCCTGCCAGCTTCTCTGGCGGGCGGTGGCCGAACAGCGCCTTGCAGTGAGCGTGCCGTTACAGTCGCTGGCTCCGGACCAGCCGGGCCGCCCTGAGCAACCCGGCATGGTGCCACCCTCAGAGGTCCCGCGCCGCCGCCTGGGCAAGCCGTCCGGACGGGCGGCCCTGATCCACGCCATCGCGCATATCGAATTCAACGCCATTAATCTGGCGCTGGACGCCGCTGTGCGGTTTACCGGCATGCCGCTGGATTATTACCACGACTGGTTAAGCGTGGCCGCCGATGAGGCCAAACACTTTTTATTGCTGGCCGGGCGCCTGCAGCAGCTAGGTTATCACTATGGCGATTTTCCGGCGCACAACGGCCTGTGGGAGATGGCGGAAAAAACCGCGCACGATGTATTGATCCGCATGGCGCTGGTACCGCGCGTACTGGAGGCGCGCGGTCTGGACGTAACCCCCGGCATGATTGAGCGGCTACGCTCGGTTGGAGACCCGGAAACCGTTGGGATTCTGGAAATTATCCTGCATGAGGAGGAGCGCCATGTGGAAATCGGCAGCCGCTGGTTCCGGCATTGCTGCGCCGCGCGTCAACTGGAACCGGATCACACTTTTCAGCACCTGATGGAACACTATTACCAGGGACAGATCAAACTACCATTGAATGAACCAGCACGCCGCCGGGCGTTGTTTTCAGAGTCTGAACTGGCCATGCTGCGCCGCGCCGCGCATGGCTGAAAGCCAGCAGCAATCGGTGGATGCGCGCATCTGGAAAGTGGTGGGCGCGATTCCGAAAGGCCAGGTCATGAGTTACGGAGCGGTCGCGCGGGCGGCCGGCCTGGGCCGCGCGGCCCGCCGGGTCAGTCCGGCTTTGAAGCGGGCGCCGGACAAACTGCAGTTGCCCTGGCAGCGGGTGGTGGGTGCTAACGGGCGGATCGCGTTTCCGCCGGACTCACCCGGTTATCAGCGCCAGCGCGAATTGCTGGAAGCGGAAGGCGTGGTGTTTCAGGGTCGGCATATCGCCGGCGGTTATCTGCTCAGCGGTACTCCGCCTGATGCCGATCACGGTACTGGCCTGGACGCCAGTCTGTGGCAGTTGGGCAAGGGTTAGCCGACTTGGCTTTAGTGACCACTCAGCGCAGGCATGGGTCATCGGTTTGAACCTGCCTGCGGACAATTAAGCGGAAACAAACAATGTATCGATATCTCATCATCTTATTGCTGTCAGTGGTGGTCATACACCCGCCAGGCCATGCCCAGGAAGAACACAGCGAGCTGTTTGCGCGGCAAAAATCCGGCCTGTACGTGATTGAAGTTACCGATCAGGCCAGCAGCAACAAAAACATTATCGGCAGCGGTTTTCTGTTGTTCCGGGATGGTCTGCTGGCAACCAATTATCATGTGGTTTCCGCGCATGTGCTGCACCCGGATAAATACAATCTGGAATACAAGGACAGCGAGGATCAGCGGGGCGATCTGGAAGTGGTCGCGGTGGACGTGGTTAACGATCTGGCGCTGGTCAAAATACGATCTGATGAGCCGGTGCAACTGCAGGAAAACTGGGCTTTCAACATCACTCGAGAACTGCCCGAGCAGGGCGCGCCGATTGTCGCCATGGGCAACCCTTACGATATTGGCCTGAGTCTGGTTCCGGGCACTTACAACGGCCAGCTTAAAAAAAGTTTTCAGAAAAACATCCACTTCACCGGCGCACTCAATCCGGGCATGAGTGGCGGGCCGGCGGTCAATATGCGGGGTGAAGTGGTCGGCATTAATGTCGCCGGTGCGGGTAATTCGGTCAGCTTTCTGGTCGCCGCTGAATACCTGATCGAGCTGGTCCAGCGTTACCGACGACACGATGGGGTTGCCTATGACTCGCTGCAGGAACAGATCACTCAGGACCTGGTGGATTATCAGGCGCGGCTGGTGGATGATCTGCTGGCCGGTGACTGGAATCTGACTGAATTCGGACCATTAATGGTGCCGACCGTGGTGCAACCCTACGTTGACTGCAGCGGCAGCACCTCGGAAGTGGATGATGATCTGCGCTATGAACAGCACACCTCGGACTGTGGCGTGCACGATCGAATCTTCTTATCCAACCGCCTGGATACCGGCATGATCGAAATCGACTTTGGCTGGTACATCAGCGACCAGCTTAATCAGATTCAGTTCTACAACCTGTTTGAAACGGCTGATTTTTTACCCTTCAATCGGGCTAGCATTGATGATGTTACCGAGTTTCGCTGTCATGAAGACATCACGCGCTTTGACTGGCTCGATGATGTGCCGTTCAAGTCAACCTATTGTGTACGCGCCTATCTGGATTATGCAGGTTTGCATGATGTGTTGTATGCCGCCAAAAGCCTGCTGGATCGCAGCGAAGGAGTCTATCTGCATTACACCATGTCGGGGGTAACCGAGGACAAGGCCAGGCAGTTTAATGAACAGTTTATCCGGGCAGTGCAATGGAAGTAATTATCGAACAGCTGGGCACCACCCACAATGTCCTGGATCGGCAGAAATTCAGGCTGGATGATCTGACCGCGGACCCGTTTAACGAAGCGCTGGGCAATTATCCGAAAATAACCATCGGCCGAGCGTACAGCAATGACCTGATCCTGACCGACGAGCATATTGATGAATGGCATGCCAGTCTGCAGCTGGATGAAGACGGTCAACTGTGGATCATTGACTACGGCAGTCTGAACGGCATCAAAAAACTCAAAGGCAAAACCAGTCTGGAGCGCCAGCTGGTCGCCAGCGGCGATATCTTTGTCATCGGGCGCAATAAAATCCGTATCCTGTTTGGCGATCACCCGGTGCCGGCAACGGTAAAAATCCGTTTCAGTGAAGTGTTCCTGCTGTGGCTGGGACGCCTGCCGGTACTGGCGGCGCTGGTGCTGGGCTACATTCTGGTCAAAGGCTTAAGCATCTACTTCACCACCAGCACGGAGTTAAACTGGGGTTCGATCGTCAGTAATAATCTGCAGTCTTCGCTGGGCTTCGTGGGCCTGGCGCTGCTGGTTTATCTGCTGTCGATATTGTTCAAGCGCGGCGGTAATTTCCTGTCCCATCTGGGGGTGCTGATGCTGGTTTATTTTGTCTCGGTGATTGCCGGCTTTGCGATTCACCTGCTCAAATTCAATACCGGCGCCGGTCTGGACGGGCTGATGGATTTTCTGGAAGCCGCCAACGGCTATCTGGTGCTGTTTTTGTATCTGTGGTGCATTTTATATCTGGCGTTTCATATCTCGCTGCAGCGGCGCACGGTGATCAGTCTTGGCCTGGTGGCCATGCTGGTGGGTATCAATCTGTTGAACAGCAGCGCCTTCGAAGATTTTTTCGCTACCAGTGTGCGCAGTGATGAATCCCTGCTGCCGCCGGCGTTCCTGCTGAAAACACCGGAAAATAATCAAAGCCATTTTGAGCGGGCCTTCAGCATGTTCGAACAAGTGGCGCTCGAAAAACAGCTGCGTCAGCAGGAAAAGCAGTCAAAATCCGCCCGCTGAATTAAACGCAGCCGGTTATGCAGCGAATTACCGCCTGGTTGCCTGGATTGCTGGCTGCGTCTGGCGCGGCACTGCTGGCCTGGTTTGTGTCCAGCCATTACGGCGGCCCGCAGTTGTTGTACGCGCTGCTGTTCGGCATGGCGGTGCACCACCTGGCCGCCGTGCCCCGTTATCAGCCCGGGCTGCAATTGAGCTCACGCAGCATACTGCGGGTGGGGGTGGCCCTGCTGGGGGTTCGGATTACCCTGGCGCAAGTCATGGCGCTGGGGCCGTTGCCACCGCTGCTGGTCATGCTGGGCGTGCCATTAACCATTCTGTTTGCACTGTGGCTGGCCAGGCTACTGGGCTTTAAATCACGCTTTGGTCTGTTGACCGGCGGTTCGGTGGCGATCTGCGGCGCGTCGGCGGCCATTGCGATCGCCTGCATTCTGCCGCAGCAGAAAAAAACCGATGAATGGCTGGCTTTTACGGTGGTCGCCGTGACCGCCCTGAGCACCCTGGCGATGATCATCTACCCGATCATCAGCCGCCTGCTGGCGTTTGATCCGCACACCGCCGGAATTTTTCTGGGCGGCACCATTCATGACGTGGCCCAGGTGGTCGGGGCCGGTTATCTGCTGGGGGAGCAGGCCGGCAATACCGCCACCTTCACCAAGCTGCTGCGGGTTGCGATGCTGGTCCCGGTGGTCATGGTGAGTACCCTGTTGCTGTCGGGCAACCGCCGGGAGAGCAGCCACCAGGAGAATAGCCACCGGCCACCGCTGCTGCCGCTGTTTCTGGTGGCGTTTCTGATCCTGGTGATAATCAACAGTGCCGGCTGGCTGCCAGCATTCCTGCAGACGCTGCTGGTGCAGGTTTCCAACGCCTGTCTGGTGATGGCGATTGCCGCGATTGGCATTAAAACCAGCGTGGCGGAGCTGGCGGCCATGGGCTGGCGGCCGTTGCTGCTGGTGGTGGGAGAAACGCTGTTTCTGGCGGTATTTGTTATGATCGGGCTGCTTTTTCTATAGATCATCATTATGCATAACAATATTCGGATCTTATTCATACTGTGCGCCGGGCTGTTGTGGGGGGCGCTGTCCGGCAACGCGGCGGCACAAGCAGGCGCTGCCGCGCGGACAGAGGTTTTCCAGCAGTTGCTGACGGACTACTGGCAAAATGAACTGGTCGAACATCCGACCTCCGCCACCTATGCCGGTAACAATGACTATAACGACCGGCTACCGGGTGTCAGTCCGGCCGATCATCAGCGCCGTACCGCCCAGGACCGGGCCTTCCAGCAGCGCCTGCAGGCCATTCCGCTGACCAGCCTGCCGCCCCCCGATCAGGTCAGCCATCAGGTGCTGGCGTTTGTACTCAAGCATGACGTCGCGTTAGCGCAGTTTGACGGCTACCGCATTCCCATTCTCAGTGACAGTGGTTTTCATACCAGCTTCAATGGACTCGTCAAAGCCACGCCGTTACGCAATGAAAATGATTACCGTGACTATCTGAAACGCCTGCAGGCACTGCCTGTTTGGCTGGATCAGCATGTGGCCAATATGCGGCAGGGGCTGAAAGACGGCTTTACCCAGCCGCAAGTCATTCTGGACAATATGCGTTCGGCGTTTGCCGCCCAGGTCACCGAATCAGCGTTAACCCATCCCCTGTATAAACCGTTCCAGCGGATTCCGGCCAGCATTCCAACCGCTACCGCGGCACAACTGAAGCAACAGGGCCAGCAGCTGTTGCAGGACGGCGTGATACCGGCATTCAATGCGGTCAACGAGTTTTTTCTGAACGAATATATTCCTGGCGCGCGCGATACCCTGGGTGCTTATCAATTGCCCAATGGCGCAGCCTACTATCAGGCGTTGGTGCGCTATTTCACTACCCTGGATGACGCCACGCCGGAATCGATACACCAGCTTGGGCTGCGCGAAGTCGCGCGTATTCGCGCTGAAATGGATGAGATTATCGAAGCGGTTGAATTCGACGGTGAGTTTCAGCAGTTTCTGGACTTTCTGCGCGGCGATCCGCAGTTTTATGTAGATCAACCCGAAGACCTGCTCAAGCAAGCCGCCTGGATTGCCAAGCAGGTTGACGGCGTGATGCCCAAATTTTTCGGCAAGCTGCCGCGTCAGCCGTATGGCATCGAAGCGGTGCCCGAGGATCTGGCGCCTAATTACACCACCGGCCGCTATTCCGGTTCACCGCTGGGCGGTGACCGCGGCGGTTATTACTGGGTCAACACCTTCGCGCTGGATAAACGCCCGCTCTACAACCTGCCGGCATTGACCTTGCACGAAGCGGTACCGGGCCATCATCACCAGAGTGCACTGGGACTGGAGGCACAAGGCGTGCCGGAATTTCGCAAGCACCTGTACCCACATGCTTTTGGTGAAGGCTGGGGACTGTATTCCGAAAAGCTCGGTATTGAAATGGGCATCTATAAGACCCCCTATGAAAACTTCGGTCGTTTGACCTACGAGATGTGGCGCGCCTGCCGGCTGGTGATCGACACCGGCATCCACGCCAAAGGCTGGACCCGTAAACAGGCCCAGGATTATCTGGCTGGTAATACCGCGCTGTCACTGCTTAACGTGCGCACCGAAGTGGATCGCTATATTTCCTGGCCGGGACAGGCGCTGGCTTACAAAATGGGCGAGCTAACCATTCTGGAACTGCGTGCCCAGGCGGAACGCGAACTCGGCGATCAGTTTGATATCCGCACCTTTCATGATGCGATCCTGGCTGAGGGTGGGGTGCCGCTGGAGGTGTTGCGCGGACAGATACAGAAATATATACAGGCCAATCAATAAACCTGAACTCGGGTTAGCCAATGCAGCATTAATGAACGCAGACTGGGATGTAGCGCAGCGTAATCCCGGCAAAGCTTGTTGGGAAGGAAGTTTTATTTACCCTATTGAGCAGTGACCGCAGGTATTTTTTAGGTGTCTAGTTGGGTTGGTAGGGATCAATCCCGGCTTGCGAAAAACAAGGCGTAGGCTGCGATGCGTCTGGGCGTCATGCCAGCAGAGGTGCTAGGGATTATTCCGTGATATAGCTCATCACCTGCTCCCACCAATCGGCCTCGGCGCTGATCGGCCAGCTATTATGGGTAGCGTTTTTAAATAGCCACAGTTTCTTTTCGGATTCAATGCTGGCAAATAGATTCATGCTGAACGGTCCGGGTATCACCGTATCATTTTCAGCAATGGCAACGGCCACGCGGCGGTTAAAAGATTGCAGGTTTTTAACGCTGTCGTATTGGTCCTTCAATAACCATTGGGTGGGCAACAGGGTAGACCGGCTTTGCACCAGATTCAGCAGGCTGTCCCAGGGGGTGATCAGCACGATGCCGTCGACGGGGAGCTCAGCTTCGGCCAGGGTGGCGGCCACCACGCCGCTGCCCAGTGATTCACCAAATAAATAAATCGGTCCGCCATATTCAGCCTGCGCCTGGGTGACGGTGCTTATGGCATCGGCGACAATGCTGGCCTGTGATGGCTTGCCGGGGCGTCCTCCATAACCGGGATATTCCGCCAGAATGACCCGGTAGCCCAGCGGGTGCAGGGCGTCGGCATAATAACGTCGGGCGATAGCCGGGCCGCCGTTGCCGTGAAAGACGATCACGGTGCCTTTTACCGCGGTGTTGTGGGGTTCGCTGATCAGACCCAGAAAGCTTTGCTGATCAGGCCAATAGCTAAAGCCACTGTCCGCCAGCATGGCGTCATCTCTATGGCTGGCGCCTGGAAAATAAATCAACTGCCGTTGAAAAATGTAAATACCCGTAACCAGCAGTGCATACGCCGTGAGCAGATACAGCGTAAGCCGCAGGATAACAGGCATCGGCTTAATCTATCCCCAGAAAGAACCGTCCCCAGCGTGGGTCCCAGTTATCTTCCGGATCAAACGAGACCGTTACGCCCACCGCATGTCCCAATATGCTGCGGCGCGTGACCGCGCCGAAATAACGTGAATCGCGGCTGTCATTGCGATGATCACCAAGCATGAAATAATGATCGTCGGGCACAATGTACTCACCCTGGATGGGTGGAATTTTTTTCTCCGGGCCAAACATCACCGGATGGACCTGATCGAACAACTGCTCGGCGGCGGTCGTATGGGTGCCGCGGTCCTGCTGGTTGAGCGCCGGAAAACGGTTTTTGGGTAAGGGGTAATAACTGATAATGTCACCATTGATCCACAACTGCTCGCCCTGCAGCCGGATGTGATCACCGGGCATGCCGATCACGCGCTTGACCAGCCGGCCGGATTCTTCCGGGTTCTTGAGCACCACGATATCGCCACGCTGCGGGTTGCCCCACTGGGCAATCCATAACGTGGTGAAGGGGACTTTGAGATCGTAGGCCAGGCGGTTGACGAAAATAAAATCGCCTTCAAAAATGGTCGGTTTCATCGAGCCGGTGGGAACCCGGTACCAGTCGGCCACCATGGAGCGGCAGATCAGGATCAGCAGCACGATGCTGACGAATAATACGCGTTGTGACTTGAACAGTTTTTTACTTGGCATGGTCTGGTTTTAATACTAACGTGGCTATCCGTGCCGCCAGTGCAGGTTTCGCGATCATCGCGGCACTGGAGCGGTTCGCGGTCAGCCGTAACAGGCGTTGTTTACGATTTGGATCTGGCGGAGCGCCGGCAGCGCTCCGAGCAGTATTTTACCTCATCCCAGACCCGGGCCCACTTTTTGCGCCACGCAAACGGGCGTGCGCAGACCGGGCATATCCGGGTGGGTAAATCGGCTTTGCGGCGCATGCCGGCCATCGCGGCTTCATTCAATCCGGCGATAGCGACGCCAGCAGTAAAACACGCTCAGCTGGGCCGGCGCCAGCCATAACCACAGATCAGTATTGAACTGCGCGCCGGGAAAAAGTTTCAGCAGCAAAGCGCCCAGCAAAGCGGTCGGGATCAGCCAGGCGGCCAGCCGTTCCAGCCCGCTGTCGCGCAGCCGCAGCAACAACAGGTTGGTCGGTAACAACAGCAGCAGGTTTGCATTGCGCCAGGCTGCCTGATGTTCACTGAGCAACCATAAAAACAACAACAGCAGGCCGGCCAGGCCGGACAGGATCAGCCATGCGCGCAGCCCGCTCAAAGACCACCAACGCCGCCGCGCCTGACTGCCGGCCAGGCCGCCGGCTGCGGGCAGCAAAATGATCAGAACGGTCAGCAGGCCCAGCAGGCCCATACTGAGATAGCGCGGCTGAAAACTCATCGCCGTGGCGCGCCCATCGGCAATCAGCTGATCGGTCCGTGCCAGTTCGTTACCGTTCGGGGTCTGGTTCGCGGTATTGATCTGGTCAGCCAGAATGCCGGGCAGAAAACCGGCCTGCCACTGATTGATGGGCTGATCAGCCGTGCGCCCCAGGCCGATATGCAGGCCCAGATACAGCAGCAGATCATCCTGTACCATGCGCAGCGCCTCCCAGCGCAGGGTGTGCGCGGCGGGCAAGGGTTGATATTGCTGGTACAGTCGGCCGCCCAGCGCATCATTCAGCACATCGCGCACCCGGGTCGAGCAGTTATTGAAAAAATAATCGTAGGGATAGCGGCGCTGCCCGGGCTGGATCAGCCGCTCCAGTTCAGCGGCGATGGTGACCGCCTGTTCCGGATTGACCGCCAGTGCCTGCTCGCGAATGCTGCGGCCCAGACCACGGTAATAGACAAACGCCCTGGCCGGGTTTTCGGCTACCGCGTAATACTGCATATTGCCGGTCGCGTAGTTCCAGTAAAAACCGGGCTCGTCAAAATCGAAATAACCAAAATTGTACAGCCGGTCAGAATCGCCATACAGGGAATCCTCCGGCCAGGTCACCCGTATCGCATTGTGTCCGAAGCGCGCCCAGATCTGTGGGCCGGGTCCAAATGTCACCAGTGAGATACGCGGCACGTCGGCACGTATCAGGGGAGTGCCTGCCGGCGCTGGGCTCTGAGCGCTGGCACAAACCGTCAGCAGTGCCACACACACCAGCACCAGAAAAGCACGGCCCAGCGCCGCGCCACCGCGCTCAATCATCGCTGTTGTTATCGGGTTGCACCACCAGCTCGTGAATGCGGCGCTGGTCGGCCTTGGTGATCGCGAATTCAAAACCATGCAGTTCAATGGATTCGCCCTGTTCCGGCACCCGCCCGAACTCGGCCACCACGATACCGCCGATGGTGTCATATTCCTCATCACTGATCCGGCCACCCAGTTCCTCGTTAAAATCCTCGATCGCGGTCAGTGCCTGCACCCGGTATTCATCTTTGCCGATTTTCAGAATGTCCACGACTGCTTCTTCACTGTCGGTTTCATCATCGATTTCACCGACAATTTCTTCCAGCACATCTTCAATCGTGATCAGGCCGGAGACCCCGCCATATTCATCCACCACGATGGCCATATGATTGCGGCTGACACGGAAATCGCGCAGCAGCACATTCAGACGTTTGGATTCGGGAATGATACCGGCCGGCCGGACATAGTCAGCCAGCGTTTTGTCGGCCTCATCGGCACTGAAGCTGCGCAGCAGATCCTTGGCCAGCAATACCCCGACAATTTCATCTTTATCCTCACCGACCACCGGAAAACGCGAGTGGCCGCTTTCGATGATATCGGGCAGGGCGTCACGCACCAGGCAATCCTTGTTCAGGGTCACCATTTGAGAGCGTGGAATCATGACATCGCGCACCTGCAACTCGCCCATCGCCAGGGCGCCTTCGGCCATCGCCAGGGCATCGGCGTCAACCATGCCCTGCTGGTGTGCATGCTGGAGTTGATTGATCAGATCTGCGCGGTTCCTGGGGTGTCCGTTAAAAGCCTGGGTGACTTTATCCCAAAAGGATTTTTTGCCCGAGTCATCACCGGGTTTCGGCCCGGAACCGTTGCTCGATCGGTCTTCGTTCATGCAGATAATGGCCTGTCCGGTTTATACCGGTCACAGGCTGTCATCTCCGTGTTGCTGTTAGGAGCACTCTGTATAGCAGATTCTGATGACAGATGCATTATTCGTCGGCTAAATAAGGATCAGCCAAATAAGGGTCGGCGAAACCCAGGCCGGCCAGTACCTGGCGCTCGCGGCTTTCCATCCGCTCGGCCTGATCAGGCTGGATATGGTCGTAGCCCTGCAGGTGCAATACCCCGTGCACCACCAGATGCGCGAGGTGCGCGCGCAGGGTTTTACTCTGCTGGCTGGCTTCCTGCCGGGCCACCTCGGGGCTGATCAGCACATCTCCGAGTGGTGCGGGCACCACTGCTACCGGCAATGTCGGCGCTGGAAAAGAAAGTACATTGGTAGGCCCGGTCCGATCACGGTATTGGCGGTTCAGGCTGGTGATCTCATCACTGGCCACAAAGCGAATCGACAGTTCGGTAGGCTCGGTATTTTCCAGCGCGGCTGTTGCCCAGCTGCGCACCGTCCGGGCAGCGGGCAAACCCTGCCGTGAGGGCAGCGCATACTGCACGGCAATCAGATGCTCAGGGCTTGGGGGTATTGGCTGCTTCGGCCCGCTCATAGGCATTCAGCACTCGCTGCACAATCGGATGGCGAACCACGTCCTGTGAGGTGAAGCGGGTCACGCTGATGCCCTCAACATTCTGCAGCACCGCCAGCGCATGCTTCAGGCCGGAGCGGCGTTGATCAGGCAGGTCGATCTGGGTGATATCACCGGTCACCACCGCGCGTGAACCAAACCCGATGCGGGTCAGAAACATTTTCATCTGCTCGCTGGTGGTGTTCTGTGCTTCATCCAGAATCACAAACGAATCGTTGAGCGTGCGGCCGCGCATAAACGCCAGCGGGGCGATTTCAATCACATGTCGGTCAATCAGACGGCCGACATGTTCAAAGCCCAGCATTTCATACAGCGCGTCGTATAAAGGTCGAAGATAGGGATCCACTTTCTGGGCCATATCACCAGGTAAAAACCCCAGTCTTTCGCCGGCTTCGACCGCGGGTCTGACCAGCACGATGCGCTGCACCTGCTCGTTTTTCAGGGAGTCCACCGCCATCGCTACCGCCAGGTAGGTTTTGCCCGTTCCGGCCGGACCGACGCCGATGTTGATGTCATTGCGATTGATGGCCAGCAGATAGTTCTTCTGGTTGGGCCCCCGGCCACGGATCAGGCCGTTGCGGGTTTTGATGATCACTTCGGTCGCGGCGGCCTGCTCCAGCTCGCTCAGCACCGGCTCGGTCAGCGAAGATTCCTGCAACTGCAGGTTGATCAGCGCGGGTGTCAGAATCTGCTGCTCGCTGTGTTCATAAAGGTGCTGCAGAATCCGCCGGCCGGCACGCACCGCCTTGCGTTCTCCGCTCAGTGCGAAAATATTGCCACGCGCGGCGATGCTGATGCCCAGGCGGTTTTCAATCTGACGCAGATGCTCATCGAACTGCCCGCACAGATTGGCCAGCCGCTCATTATCGGCCGGTTCCAGTTCAACGGTAAGCTGGGTTTCCAGCGGCGCGGCAGTGCTCATGCAGCGCGGCTGTCGCTGCTGATCGACTCGCTGGTGGCCACCCGGCCACGCAGTGAATTGCTCATCGCTTCAGTAATCACGACATCAATAAACCGCCCGATCAGCCGCTCCGGTGCGCTGAAGTTGACCACCCGGTTGTTATCGGTCCGACCAGCCATCTGCAGCGGGTCTTTTTTGCTGGGGCCTTCCACCAGCACCCGTTGCGTGCTGCCCACCATCGCCTGGCTGTATTCGGCCGCAAAGCCATTGATGGTGGCCTGCAGTTCCTGCAGACGGGCTTTCTTGGTTTCCAGTGCTACATCATCGGGCAGGTTGCTGGCCGGGGTACCGGGCCGGCGGCTGTAGATAAAGCTGAAGCTCTGGTCATAGCGCAATTCGCGGATCAGCTGCATGGTGCCGGCATGATCACGGTCGCTTTCGCCGGGGAAACCGATGATAAAATCCGACGACAGCGCCAGCTCCGGGCGTGCTTCGCGCAGGCGGCGGATTTTCTGTTTGTATTCCAGTACCGTATGGCCACGTTTCATGGCTGACAAAATGCGGTCGGAGCCGGACTGCACCGGTAGATGCAGGTAGCTGGCCAGTTTGGGTACGTCGGCATAGGCTTCAATCAGGCTGTCGCTGAATTCCACCGGATGCGAAGTGGTAAAGCGGATTCGGCCGATGCCGTCAATCTGGGCGATATAGCGGATCAGCAGCGCCAGGTCGGCAAACCCGCCTTCGTGCAATGGACCACGATAGGCATTGACGTTCTGGCCGAGCAGGTTGATCTCGCGCACCCCCTGTTCCGCCAGCATCACCACTTCCGCGATCACATCATCAAACGGGCGGCTGACTTCTTCACCACGGGTATAAGGAACCACACAGAAGGTACAGTATTTGCTGCAGCCTTCCATCACCGATACAAACGCGCTCGGACCTTCCGCCCGCGGTTCAGGCAGGCGATCAAACTTCTCGATTTCCGGAAAGCTGATATCAATGCTCGGTTTGTGGGTGGCGCGTACGTCGTCGAGCATGGTCGGCAGACGATGCAGGGTTTGCGGGCCAAACACCATATCGACGAACGGCGCACGCTTGATAATGCCGGCGCCTTCCTGACTGGCCACACAACCGCCCACGCCGATCACCACGCGGGGATTCTTTTCCTTCAGTTTGCGCCACTGCCCAAGCTGCGAAAAAACTTTTTCCTGGGCTTTTTCGCGGATCGAACAGGTGTTGATCAGGATCACATCGGCTTCCTGTTCGTCGGCGGTAATTTCCAGTCCATGCGAGGCCGCCAGCACGTCAGCCATTTTGGCCGAATCGTACTCGTTCATCTGGCAGCCGTGTGTTTTGACGAATAGCTTCCCGCTCATAATGTTATTGGTATCAGCCGTTTTTGATCTAACTGACTATTGTAACGCACGTTGTTGCCTGATTGCATCGCCGGGATTCTTCGCTGCGGTCAGAATGACGGTGATGTCTCAATGACAGCGATAGCTCAGAGTGACAGTGGTTTGTAACGGTTCTGTACTTTACCGGTACGCCGCTGTGCATAGCCGGCCCTACATTTTATTGGTCATCTTGAGCCAAGATTTGTCATCCTGAGCCAAAGGCGAAGGATCTGTTGGGCGGGATACCCATGACGGGATTCTTCGCTGCGCTCAGAATGACAGTGATGCCTCAATGACAGGGATAGCTCAGAGTGACAGCGCTACGCTCTCAATGACAGTTGTTCCCGGTACAGCCTGGTCTGCTTTGCCGGATTAAAATTGGCCCTTATATCCATGGTCGTGCCTAAATCTGATCATGATATAATGGCCGGATTTATCCGCGCCGCTGAGCCAACCGCTCAACCGCGCCCTTGACGAGGAGCACGCCATGCCAGGCAGTACTGATCAAGCCCTCCGGCTCAAGGCCGAAGCCCTGACTTTTGACGATGTTCTGCTGGTGCCGGCACATTCTCTGGTGCTGCCCAAGGAAGTCGATCTGACCACCCGTCTGACCCGCGATCTGGCCTTGCAGATTCCGCTGGTTTCATCGGCCATGGATACCGTTACCGAAGCACGTCTGGCGATTACCATGGCGCAGGAAGGCGGCATCGGGATTATTCATAAGAATATGTCGATCGAACGTCAGGCCGATGAAGTCCGGGTGGTCAAAAAATACGAAGCCGGAGTGATCAAAGATCCGATCACGGTCACGCCCGCAACCACCATCCAGGACGTATTGGCGTTAACCCGGCAGCACAATATTTCCGGCGTGCCGGTGGTCGATGGTAACGAGTTGGTCGGCATTGTCACCAGCCGCGATATGCGCTTCGAGCGCAAGTTGGATGACCCGGTGCGCAATATCATGACCCGCAAGGATAAGCTGGTTACCGTTAACGAAGGCGCCAGTCAGGACGAAGTGCTGGAGTTGCTGCATCGCTACCGGATCGAAAAAGTCCTGGTGGTGAATGACAACTTCGAATTGCGCGGTTTGATCACGGTAAAAGATATCCAGAAATCCCGCGATTTCCCCAACGCCGCCAAAGACAGCTCGGAACGGCTGCTGGTGGGCGCGGCGGTGGGCGCCGGTGGCGATACCGCGGAGCGGGTCACGGCGCTGGTGGCCGCGCACGTGGATGTGATTGTGGTGGATACCGCCCACGGCCATTCCAAGGGCGTGCTGGAGCGGGTGCGCTGGATTAAGCAGCAGTTTCCGGAAGTGCAGGTGATTGGCGGCAATATCGCCACCGCCGATGCAGCGCGGGCGCTGCTGGAGATGGGCGCGGACGGCGTCAAGGTCGGAGTAGGGCCGGGTTCAATCTGTACTACCCGGATCGTGGCCGGCGTAGGTGTACCGCAGATCAGCGCGGTCGCCGAAGTGGCGGAAGCCCTGCGCGGCACCGGGGTGCCGATGATTGCCGATGGTGGCATCCGTTATTCCGGTGACGTGGCCAAAGCGCTGGCCGCCGGCGCGCATTCAATTATGATCGGCAGCCTGTTTGCCGGCACCGAAGAGGCGCCCGGGGAAGTGGAACTGTTTCAGGGCCGCAGCTATAAATCCTACCGCGGCATGGGTTCACTGGGGGCGATGCAGAAAGGCTCCTCGGACCGTTACTTCCAGGATGAAACCGAAGCCGACAAGCTGGTGCCGGAAGGCATCGAAGGCCGGGTGGCGTATAAAGGCCCGCTGGCCAGTGTGATTCATCAATTGGTGGGCGGGGTGCGCTCCAGCATGGGGTATGTGGGCTGCGCCAGCATTGCAGACATGCGGACCCGCTCCCACTTCGTGCGGATTACCTCGGCCGGCATGACCGAAAGCCATGCGCATGATGTCGCGATTACCAAGGAAGCACCCAATTACAAGCTGGGATAATCCCAAGGATTCAATATGTCCGCTATCCATGACCACAAAATCCTGATTCTGGATTTCGGCTCACAGTTCACCCAGTTGATCGCCCGCCGGGTGCGCGAGTTGAAGGTTTACAGCGAAATCAAACCCTGGGACGCGGATGCCCGGGAAATCCGCGAGTTTGCACCGGATGGCATTATCCTGTCCGGTGGTCCGGAAACCACGACTCAGGATGATTCACCGAGTATTCCCCAGGTGGTGTTTGATCTGAACGTGCCGGTGCTGGGCATCTGCTACGGCATGCAGGCGCTGGCGCGCAAGCTGGGCGGCGCGGTCAGCCCCAGTGATGAAAAAGAATTCGGCTTTGCCCGCGTCGAGGTCACCCGGGCCGGCAGCCTGCTGGAAGGCCTGAACGACCATCCGACTGGGGTAGCCGGCAACACTGAAAGCGCCAGTCTGGATGTGTGGATGAGCCATGGTGATAAGGTCACCGCGGTGCCCGACGGTTTCGAGATTATCGGCACCACGCCGTCCGCGCCGATTGCCGGTATGGCGCATGAAAACCTGCACTATTACGGTCTGCAATTTCATCCGGAAGTCACCCATACCAAACAGGGCAAGGCCATTCTAAGCCGGTTTGTACATGCCATCTGTGGCTGCGGCACTGACTGGACGCCCAGCGCTATCATCGATGATCAGATTGAACAGGTGCGTGATCAGGTGGGCGATGACCAGGTGCTGCTGGGTTTGTCCGGCGGGGTGGATTCGGCCGTGGTGGCGGCACTGTTGCACCAGGCCATCGGCGAACAATTGACCTGTATTTTTGTCGATACCGGCCTGCTGCGCCACGGCGAGGGCGATCAGGTGATGGATACCTTTGCCGAACACATGGGCGTTAAGGTGTTGCGCATTAACGCCAGGGATCAATTTATGCACGCGCTGAGCGGCGCCAGTGATCCGGAAGAAAAACGTAAAATCATCGGCGGCGAATTTATCAAGGTGTTCGAAGCCGAAGCCGCCAAGCTGGACAATATCCAGTGGCTGGCGCAGGGCACTATCTATCCGGATGTGATTGAATCAGCCGGCGCCAAAACCGGCAAGGCGCATGTGATCAAATCGCACCACAATGTGGGCGGACTGCCGGAGCGCATGAACATGCAACTGGTCGAACCGCTGCGCGAGCTGTTCAAAGACGAAGTCCGCACCATCGGACGGCAACTGGAGCTGCCGTCAGCGCTGATTGATCGACATCCTTTCCCAGGCCCGGGTCTGGGTGTGCGAATCCTCGGCGAAATCCATGCCGACTATGTCCCGTTGCTGCAAAAAGCCGATCATATTTTTATCGAGGAACTGCGCGCCAAGGGCCACTACGACAAAGTCGCCCAGGCCTTCGCGGTCTTCCTGCCGGTCAAATCGGTGGGCGTGGTGGGCGATGGCCGTCGCTACGAATACGTGATCGCGCTGCGCGCGGTGGAAACGGTTGATTTCATGACCGCCCACTGGGCGCATCTGCCGTATGACTTTCTGGATCATGTTTCCCGCCGGATCATCAACGAAATCACCGGCATCTCAAGGGTGGTCTACGACATTTCCGGCAAACCGCCCGCCACTATCGAGTGGGAATGAGCGATAGCCAAACCGATACGGTCTTTATGACCGCGGCTCTTGAACTGGCCGAGCAGGCAGAATCTCAGGGCGAAGTGCCGGTTGGGGCGGTGCTGGTCAAGCACGGGGTAATCATCGGCCGGGGTTACAACCAGACCATCACCAACAACGACCCCAGCGCACATGCCGAGATTATCGCCTTGCGTGATGCCGGCCTGAAGCAAGCCAATTACCGTCTGCCCGATACCACTTTGTACATCACCCTGGAGCCCTGTGTGATGTGCGCCGGAGCACTGATCCATGCACGCATCGCGCGCGTAGTGTACGCCGCGACCGATCCCAAAACCGGCGCTGATGGCAGCATGTTTGAGCTGCTGCAAAGCCCGCTGCATAACCATCGGATCGAGGTGCAGCAGGGGGTTCTGGCTGGGCAAAGTGTGGAGCTGCTGCAACGCTTTTTCCAGCAACGCCGAGCGGCCACGCGCGCAGCCAAAGGCGAACCCACAAAACACGCCCCGTAGGAGCGCAGCAGGGCGCGAAGGAATAAATAAAAGCGAAGATGGATTCCCGCGTTCGCGGGAATGACGGCTTGGTGGTCTGGATATTTTGTTTGTAGGCTTCATGGTCTTCAAAAATAACCTTACTAGTTAACGGCCCACCCTTATATTCAACAAACCATCCTCATATTTAATTGGACTATCTTAAAACTACAATCACTCCCACAAAATACCGTCACTCCCATAAAGCACCGTCACTCCCATAAAGCACCGTCATTCCCGCGAACGCGGGAATCCATCCTCGAAAACCACCAGGCAGTCATCAAAACTTGAAATGCAACCAAAAGGTTGCATATAATCCGTTCATGGAACACATCTTCACCGCCATTGCCGACCCCACCCGCCGCCAGGTGCTGGAGCGCCTGCGTACCGAAGGCGCGTTATCGGTCAAACAACTGACCGCACCCATGAGTGTCAGCCGTCAGGCCGTCACCAAACATCTCGACATTCTGCAGCAGGCGGGCCTGATCCGCATTGAACGCCACGGCCGCGAGCGCCGGCATCGCCTGCAGCCCGAACCATTGCAAGCCGTTGATGACTGGTTGCGGCCCTATGCCGAAGCCTGGGATCAGGCCTTCACCCGCCTGCGCCAACACCTCGGCGAAAACCAATAAGGAGCTAACAACATGACCGCAAGTATCGAACGCACCCTGGAATTCAAAGCCCCGCTGGAACGCATTTGGACAGCCATTACCGACGCCGGAGAACTGGCAGCCTGGTTCCCCAATAACGGCGCCAGTTTTGAGCCGACGCCCGGATTTATCGGCTGGTTCGATTGGGATATCGAGGAATGCAGCGGCCGCTATGCGGTTGAGGTGGTTGAGGTTGAACCGATGCAGCGGATCAGTTGGCGCTGGGCCCGACAACCGGATGTTTCCATACAAGACGCCGACACCACCCTGGTCGAATGGCGTCTTGAATCACTGCCCAACGGCGGCACCCGTTTGCATATGCTTGAATCCGGATTCCAGCGCGACCAGGATCGTGCCGACAACGTCGAAGGCTGGCAGCAGGAGCTGGGCGAGCTGCAGGATTATCTTAACCGTTAAGCCTGGTCGTTTAGCTGTCATCCGGAGTAAGCCAAGCTTTACGCTTGTCATCCTGAGGGGCCTGCGACCAAGGATCTCCTCAAGCCAGCCAGATGCCTCATTGAGATCCTTCGCCTTTGGCTCAGGATGACAAATAAATGCAGAACCAGTTAAAACGCAAAACCATTACAAATCGCTGTCACTCTAAGCTATCGCTGTCATTCTGAGCGCAGCGAAGAATCCCGTCATGCATAGTTTAGTACTGGGGTCCTATTGCTCTATATGCTTAATCTGAAAACCAGCCACTACAGCTATCATTCAGAGTAAGCCAAGCTTTACGCTTGTCATCCTGAGGGGCCTGCGACCAAGGATCTCCTCAAGCCAGCCAGATGCCTCATTGAGATCCTTCGCCTTTGGCTCAGGACGACAGAATCGCTCTTGCTGTATTCGTTTAGTCTGAAAGCCAGGCATGGCCGTTGCCATCCATAGGAAGCCGGTTTTTACGCATGTCATCCTGAGGAGCCTCGCGACGAAGAATCTCCCCTTTCACAAAAAAACAATCACCCCATATCTACACTGGATATTCGTCAAACAGGAGCAATGTGTGGATTCCAGTCTTTTAACCGGCTTACTGGTCGGCCTGATCGTTGGCCTGGTGATCGGTGCAGCAGTCATTCTGATGTTTCAGCGCAGGCAGACCGGCAACAAAACCGTGCTGGAACTGCAACAAGAACACACCGAGTTTCGTGAGCAGGTGGCCGATCATTTTGTCGAAACCGCCGGCCTGGTCAATCGGCTGACCGACAGCTACAAAGAAGTGTTCGATCATCTGCAAAGCGGGGCGCAGACCCTGGTCGATCCGCAGACCCTGCAGGACAAACTGCCCAACCACGGCGGTGAAACCGTCACGCTAAGACGCATCGGAGCCAGACAAAGCAGTCAACCAGTTGCTGCTGAGAACCCTGGTCAGGATGAGTAAAGCTTGTCGGTTTACCAGCCATCGGCTCTAAACCAATCTGCCACAGAACCCGAAGCAGGTCGGTTTAGGCGCATCCGTAAACCGACAATCATCGCTGTAAATTCCAAGTAGGTCGGCTTAGGCGTAGCCGTAAGCCGACAACAAACCGCACAGATTACTTACATACACCAGACTTGTGGCGATTTAAGCTACAACGCGACCCAAGCTGGATGACATTCACCAATGCAATATCGACGCCTATATCAAACAGGCGGCAGTTATTTCATCACACTGGTAACCCGTCAAAGAAAACCGCTGTTGACCCAGACGGAAAATATTCGGGCATTGCGCACTGCGGTTGCCACGGTAAAAGCTAAACACCAATTTACCATTGAAGCGATTGTCGTGCTTCCTGATCACATCCATTGTCTGCTGAGCATGCCGGTAGATGATGCGGATTATTCAATGCGGATAAGGCTGATCAAACGCAAACTCACAGTGCAGACCGGCATCCTGAACCTTTGGCAGCACCGGTTCTGGGAACATTTAATTCGCGACCACCAGGACTATGCTGCTCATTTTGATTATATTCACTACAATCCGGTCAAGCATGGGTTGGTAAAGCAGGTAAAGGATTGGTCTTATTCAAGTTTTCATAAATACCAATCATTAAATATATACCCAGCGGATTGGGGCAATATCACACCGGATATTCCAGGCTGTATCGGTAATGAATGAAGGTTCTTGTCGGTTTACGAGCCAATGGCTCTAAACCGACCTACCAACTCGCAGTAAGTCGGCTTAGGCCTAAGCCGACAAAACACCAACACAAAAACCCAAGGCCAAATCTATTTCGATCTGAACTAACCCTCAACCGCCACTAAACCACCTGCCCCGCACAAAAACCCGACGCCCACGCCCACTGAAAATTAAACCCGCCCAGCTCACCGGTCACATCCAGCACTTCACCGATAAAATACAACCCCGGCACCGTATCACAGGCAAAGGTTTTGGAAGAAATACGCCGGGTATCCACCCCGCCCAGGGTCACTTCGGCGGTGCGGTAACCCTCAGTGCCGGCGGGCTTGATTGCCCATTCGCGCAACTGCTGCTCGACAAGTTGTAATTGCTCATTGCTATAAGCCTGCACCGGTCCATCCCATTGATGCAATTCCACCAGCGTTTGCGCCACCCGTTTGGGCAGTTGCTGGTACAGCCAGTGCAGCAGCGTATTCCGTGGTTGCCGGTTGCGGTAATGGCTTAATTGACTGGCCACTGGCAAAGATGGCAATAAATCCACACACAACGCATCACCGGGTTCCCAGAAGCTGGAAATCTGCAACATCGCCGGACCGCTCAATCCGCGATGGGTAAACAGCATGGGTTCCTGAAAACGCTGTCCCCGGCAGTGTACCGCCACCTCACAGGCCACCCCGGATAACGGTGCAAAGTGCTGTTTTTGTTCCGGGTGCAGCGTAAACGGCACCAGCCCGGCCCGGGTGGGCAATACCTCCAGCCCAAACTGCCGCGCCACCTGATACCCGAACCCGGAAGCGCCCATGGTCGGCACCGACAAACCACCACTGGCGATCACCAGAGACTCGCAATGCAGCGTCCCGCCGCTGGTGCGCAAGGCAAAGCCTTCGCCCAGGCGTTCAATGCTTTCAACCGAAGTATCCAAACGCACCGTAACACCCGCCCATTCACACTCGGTCAGCAGCATCCGCACAATGGCCCGCGACTTAAAATCGTCCCCGCAGAACAACTGGCCGGGGGCTTTCTCGACATAGTCAATGCCATGTCGCTCAACCAGTTCGACAAAGTCATGCGGTGTGTAGCGGCGCAGGGCAGAGATGCAGAAGGCGGGGTTGTCCGAGCGAAAATGCCCGGGCGTGGTGTGCAGATGGGTGAAGTTGCAGCGCCCGCCACCCGACATCAGAATCTTCTTGCCCGGTTTATTGGCATGATCCAACAGCAACACCCGCCGCCCCCGGTAGCCGGCCGTCAACGCACACATCAGCCCCGCGGCACCAGCGCCGATGATTACCACATCGATGGATTCGGTTTTGGGCATCAGTCAATCGGCCAAAAGATAAAGACCGGCAGTATAAAGCAACCCGGCCGTCATCCACCCTGTAGGAGCCCGCTCGCGGGCGACCCGCCCAATGTCCGTAGGTCGGATTAGGCGCAGCCGTAATCCGACAAGAACAGCCAGCAACGGCACACCTGCCAACCAGGTGGCACAAATCCTGTTGTAGCAACATTGTCGGCTTACGAACCTGGCGGTTCTAAGCCGACCTACCGCTTCCCCGCACCACCAACCACACTGTAAGAGCCCGCTTGCGGGCGACCCGTGCCAGGAAAACCATCCAATGGCCCTCAAACGCACCGATCATGTATTATCCCTACAGGTTGGAAAACGTCAGCAGCAAACAACAGGGCACGGCAAAAAGCTAGGCTAACGAAAGCCCCTGAAGAGGCAAGGAGGTTACCAAATGACAAGTACAGACTCTGATCATTTGAAGCATCAAGCTATGAAGGGTACCTAAGAACGTGTCTGCTTTAAGCGATAATGCCGACATATTTTATTGACATGTCGACGCTATCGACATATTCTGACTATCTGTCGATAAAAAGCTAAAGCTTGGACATGTTAGAAAAATCAAGATGGCACGCTGAAAGGCCCTACAACGAATTGCCTGCGTTGCCACCCGAGGCAGAGATAGAGACCAAAGCCATTCTCAAATCCTGTATTGACGCGCGCTCAGCCGTTGCCGAGTTAAAACAAGCTGCTGAACTCATCCCCAATCAAGCGATGTTGATTAACATTCTCCCGTTGCTGGAGGCAAAGGATAGCTCGGCAATAGAAAATATTGTCACTACCGGTGATAAGCTGTTTCAAAGTTTCTACAAACCCACCAGCACCATCGATGCGGCCACCAAAGAAGCATTGCATTACCGCAAGGCGCTGTATCAGGGGTTCGAATCGCTGGAGAACAAACCGTTATCCGCCTCAACCGCTGTACAGGTATGCAGTATGGTTAAGCAGGGCAACATGCAGATTCGCCGCGTACCGGGAACCCGCATTGCCAATGGCCAAACCGGTGAGGTTATTTTTACACCACCAGAAGGCGAGCAGCTACTGCGAGATTTATTAAGCAATTGGGAAAAATTTCTGCATGACGATACAGCAATCGACCCATTAATCCGTATGGCCGTTGCTCATTATCAGTTCGAAAGTATCCATCCATTTACCGATGGTAACGGGCGAACGGGCAGGATTTTGAACCTGTTGTTTCTGATTGAAACCGGCCTGCTGACCAAGCCCATCTTGTACCTCAGCCGATTTATCATCCAGCAAAAAAACGATTACTACCGACTGTTGTTGGCTGTCACAGCAGATCAGGCTTGGGAGGAATGGATTTTGTATATGCTCTCGGCAACCACCGAAACCGCCAGGTGGACAACGGAAAAGATCGTTACGGTGAATAACCTGCTGAGCCATACCATAGACTATGTCCGTGAAACATTGCCCAAAATCTACACCAGGGAACTTGTGGATACCATCTTTGAACAACCGTACTGCCGAATTGCCAACCTGGTGGATAGAAACATTGCTCAACGCGAGACCGCTTCCAATTACCTGCATGAACTAGAGAAGATTGGCGTTTTAGAGTCTCTGAAAGTCGGGCGGGAAAAACTATTTGTTCATTCAAAGCTGCTCAATCTATTGTTGAGTGATCAGCATGTTTTCAACACGTATCAATTATGAATTCTGAGCAACTGAAACAACTCGAAGACGATCTTTGGTCAGCCGCTGATAACCTGCGCGCGAACTCCGACCTTAAAGCATCAGAATACAGCACGCCGGTGCTGGGCTTGATCTTTCTGAAATTCGCGGATATCAACTATCGCCGTCACGAAAAAGCGATTCTGGCCGAGTATCAGAAGCTGAAAGGTACGCGGCGTGAAAAGCCGCATCACGAGATCGCTGTCGCCAAATGCGGATTCTATCTCCCTGATCATGCACGTTACAGTTACCTGCTCGACCTGCCCGAAGAAAAAGATATTGCCAAGGCGCTGGAGCAGGCGATGGAATCCATCGAAGAGTACAAGCCGGAACTGCAGGGCAGTCTGCCCAAGGATGAATACTATCGATTGACCCGTACCGCGGAAACCAAAGACCTTCCTTTTGAGCTGTTACGCAAGTTCGACAATATTCCCGATGATGCCACCGGCGATGTCTTTGGTCAGATTTACGAATACTTTCTCGGCAAATTTGCCCTCGCCGAAGGTCAGGGTGGCGGAGAGTTCTTTACCCCGCGTTCGGTGGTCCGGTTGATGGTTGAGATTATTGAACCGCACGGCGGCACGGTGTTTGATCCGGCTTGCGGTTCCGGCGGCATGTTTGTGCAGTCGGCGGACTTTATCAACCAACACCGCAAGCAACTGCAAGCTCAGGGCAAAGACACCAGCGTCTACGTTTACGGACAGGAGAAACAAAGCGAGACCGTTAAGCTTGCCCGCATGAATCTGGCGGTCAATGGCTTGCGCGGGGAAATTGCTCCAGCCATCTCATATTACAACGATCCGTTCGATTCTTTCGGCCAATTCGACTACGTGCTCGCCAATCCGCCCTTCAACGTCAATGATGTCTCGTTGTCTGCTGTTGAAAAAGACCGCCGCTTCAATACGTACGGCATCCCGCGCAAAAAAACCAAAGCCAAAAAATCCGAGCAGGGCAAGGAAACCGTCCCCAACGCCAACTATCTTTGGATCAGCCTGTTTGCCACGTCGCTTAATGCGACCGGACGTGCGGGATTGGTGATGGCCAACTCAGCCTCTGATGCCCGTCATTCCGAGGCCGATATACGCCGGAACCTGATCGAAAGCAACCTTGTTTACGGCATGCTGACTTTGCCGTCGAATATGTTTTATACGGTGACCTTGCCAGCCACGCTGTGGTTTTTTGATAAGGCCAAAACTGATGCGCGCGTACTGTTTATTGATGCACGCAATATCTTCACCCCCATTGATCGCGCCCATCGCGAATTCTCCGCGGAACAGATTCAAAACATCGCCATTATCAGCCGCCTGCACAAAGGCCGCAGTGACGAGTTCCTCGCTCTTATCGACCGCTACTTCGCCACCGGCATGCTGCGCCTCGCCGAAAACAAGACCCAGGTTGCGCCGGTTTCCGAGCAAATCCTCGCAGTGCTCGCTGACAAAGCGGGCAAGGACGCTGTCGCCAGTCTGGTGAGAACCTGGGCCGATCTCGCCCCGCTGGAGAAAGCCTACACCGCCTATCAGAAGAACAATGGCGATAAGGCGACAGTAAATAAGAAAAACACCGCCCAGCACAAACTGCGCGCCACCTTCGATCCCTTCTTCGCCCAACTGCACGATTGCCTTAAGCAGATCGACAAGGCCGTGCGCCGCCACGAAAAAGCCTTCGCGGAAAAAGCCAGAAAAGCAGGCAAACGCCAGACCGCCGGCCGCGCCACCAAACAGCTCAAGACCGCCCTCGAAACCCTGCATATCGAGGTGAAAAACGCGGAAAGCGCCTTCGCTCATATCCATTGGTTGCAGGAACGTTTTCCGGAGGCGCAATACGAGGACGTGACCGGTCTTTGTAAACTGGCCGACCTCAAGGAGATCAAAGAGCAGGACTACTCGCTCAATCCGGGGCGTTATGTCGGCGTGGTGATTGAGGAGGATGGTAAGACGGAGGAAGAGTTCATTGATGATCTCATCTCGCTGCAAAACGAGCTTGATTCGCTTGGAGGGTTGGCCTCCAAGCTCGAAGAAGCCATTTCCAAGAACACTAAGACGATGGTTGGCGAATGATGGATTCTTGGAAACAAACGACGCTGCGTGGCCTTCTAAAAGTTGAGCACGGCTATGCCTTCAAGGGAGAGTATTTCTCTGACTCTGGGCACTACGTCCTACTAACTCCGGGAAACTTTTACGAAGAAGGCGGGTTTAAACTCAGGCCTGGCAAGGATCGATATTACGTTGGGGAAATACCTGATCGCTACATTCTGCCGAAGGGTTCAATGATCGTTGCGATGACGGAGCAAGCCGAGGGATTGCTCGGCAGCCCCGCCATGATGCCGGAGTCGAATCGATTCCTACACAATCAGCGACTTGGGTTAGTGCGCCCTTTTGAGAAGAAAGCCGATCTTCATTTCCTATATCACCTCTTTAATGCGAACATTATTCGCCAGCAGGTCCGTAACAGTTCGTCTGGGGCTAAGGTTCGCCACACATCCCCGGAGAGGATTTACCGCGCTGAGGTTACCGTTCCTGACGTCCCCACTCAACGCAAGATCGCCGCAATTCTGACAGCCTACGACGATCTGATAGAGACCAATAAGCGCCGTATCGCCCTGCTCGAAAAGATGGCCGAAGAACTCTATCGCGAATGGTTTGTCCGTATGCGCTTTCCCGGCTACCAAAATACCAAGTTCGTCAAAGGCGTGCCGGAAGGGTGGGAGGTGCGGAAGATCGAGAAAGCTTTTGAGTTTACCGGCGGAGGGACGCCCTCAAAGTCTATTTCGAGCTACTGGAGCGAAGGGACAGTAAACTGGTTCACACCTTCTGACATCACCGCAGCTGCCGGTATTTTCATTTCGGACTCCAAAGACCAATGCTCCGAAGAAGGACTTGCTCGGAGTTCCGCAAGATTGTTTCCTGCATATTCCGTGATGATGACAAGTCGGGCTACAATCGGAGCTATCGGCATCAATACAACGCCCGCATGTACGAACCAGGGCTTTATTACATGCATCCCAAACAAGGGCTATCCTCTCCCTTACCTTTACCAGTGGCTCAAACTGGCCAAGCCATACTTCGAGCAGCTCTGCGGAGGGGCTACTTTCCCAGAGTTGACGAAAGGAACGTTTAAGAAGCTGGAAATTCTTACTCCATCCGAAGACGTGATTGAGAATTTTAATAACCTTTCAAATCCTATCTTAAAATCGATTCAACTTGGATTGCAGCAGAATGAAAATTTGACTAAAACCCGTGACCTCCTTCTCCCGCGCCTGATCTCCGGCAAGCTCTCAGTCGAAGACCTCGATATCCAGTTCCCGCCAAGTATGCAGGATAAATCCGCCCAGTCCGAGTTGGCCAATGCCTAACTTTATATCGGAAAACGATATTGAACAGGCGATGCTGCAGCGCCTGGAGCATGTCTATAACTACGACACGCTCAATTGCTATACCGCCGATCCGGCTGACCTCAATGACAATTCGGGGCGCACCGACAAGCGTGATGTTATCCTCCACGACCGCTTGAAGGCAGCGGCCATCGCGCTTAATCCGGGTATTCCCGACTCCGCCATCGACGATGCGCTCAAGCAGCTGTGCGACACCCGCCAGGTTATGTCCTCTATCGCGGCCAACCGCGAGGTCGATGCGCTGATCCGTGACGGCGTTCGGGTGGAGTTCAAGGACGAGCAGGGCCGTCTTCGCAAAGAGCGGATCAAGGTGATTGATTTCAATCATCCGGACTCGCCGCATAACCAGTTCCTCGCTGTCACCCAGCTTTGGATTCAGAGCACGGGTATGGTGGCCAAAGCAGCCTATCGCCGCCCGGACATTGTGCTGTATATCAACGGCTTGCCGCTGGTGTTTATCGAGCTGAAGAATTCCAACGTCAAACTGCGCACCGCCTACGATGACAACCTGATCAACTACAGGGCGGATATTCCCCAACTGTTCCTGACCAACGCCCTGTGTGTGTTCTCCAACGGCATCGAAACCCGCGTTGGCAGCATGACCGCCGAGTGGGAGCACTTTTTCCGCTGGCTGCGCCCCGATGACGAGAAGGAGAAGATCAGGCGCGAGCAAATCCGTAATGACGGCACCAGCGCGGAGCGTTTTCTTGACGGATTGTGCCCGAAGGACAAGCTGCTCGATTATCTGGAGAACTTCATCCTGTATTACCAGGACACCCAAAAGATTATCGCCCAGAACCACCAGTTTATCGGCGTGAACAAAGGCTTCGACAAGTTTCTCCGCCGCGCGGAGTTTGGTGGCAAGCTGGGTGTTTTCTGGCACACGCAGGGCTCGGGCAAAAGCTTCTCCATGATCTTTTACGCCCGCAAGATATTCCGCAAATGTGAAGGCAACTACAGCTTTGTGGTGGTTACCGACCGTATCGACCTGGACGGGCAGATCTACCGCAACTTCCTTAACACCGGCACAGTGAAAAAGGCCGATGCCACGCAGCCGAAGAACAGTGAGCAGATGCGCGCCTTTCTCGGGCAAAATAAAAAGCTGGTGTTTACCCTTATTCATAAATTCAGCTGGCCCAAGGGTAAAGCTTACCCGGTGTTGTCAGAGCGTGATGACATAATCGTGATCGTGGATGAAGCACATCGGACCCAATACGAAACCCTGGCTGAGAATATGCGGGCGGGGCTTCCGAATGCCCAATATCTGGCTTTTACCGGCACGCCGTTACTTGGCCGGGAGCGAAAGACCAACGAGTGGTTCGGCGACTACGTGTCCGAGTACAACTTCAGCCAGTCAATGGATGATGGCGCAACCGTGCCGCTATTCTACAAAAAACGCGTGCCGGAAGTGCTGAATCAGAATGAGGGCTTGAGCGACGAGTTTTACGAGATTCTTGAAGATGAAAATCTTGATGAGGCGCAGCAGGAAAAACTGGAACGGCGTTTCTCTACCGAGATGGAGGTGATCAAACGCGACGACCGTTTGGAGACCATCGCCAGGGATATTGCCTATCATTTTCCGCGCCGGGGTTATCTGGGTAAGGGCATGGTGATCTCAGTGGATAAGTTCACCGCCGTGAAGATGTACAACAAGGTCCAGCGTTTGTGGAAGGCAGATATCAAAAAGCTGCGCGGTGAGATCAGGCAGACTGGCGATAGCCACTACAGAGCACGGCTGGAAAAGCGGCTAGAGTGGATGCGTAAGGTGGAGATGGCGGTGGTGATCAGCGCCGAAAACGGCGAGCAGGAAAAGTTTGACGCGCAGGGGCTGGATATTCGGCCGCACCGCAAGCGTATGGAGCATCTGGATGCCAACGGCCACGATCTGGAATACAAATTCAAAGACCCGGACGATCCGTTGCAACTGGTGTTTGTCTGTGCGATGTGGCTAACCGGCTTCGATGCACACACGGTCTCCACGCTGTATCTGGATAAGCCGCAGAAAGACCACACTCTGATGCAGACCATCGCCCGCGCTAACCGCGTCACCTCGTACCGCGTCAATGGGGTGGAAAAGAAAAATGGCGAGATTGTTGATTACTACGGCGTGATCGGCCGGCTAAAGAAGGCCATCAAAGATTACGGCCAGGGCGGTGAAGGGCTGGATGATGCACCAGTCAGAGATAAAGACGAGTTATTTGTTTTGCTGCAAGATGCTATTGAGCAGGGCCGGGTCTTCTGCGCAGAGCGCGATATCGGGATTGATGCGGCGCTGCTGGCGGACGATGTGTTCAAGCAAGTCAGTCTGTTTGAAAACTGGGCCGACAAACTGCTATCGAAGGATGAGTGGCGACAATCCTTCAAGGTCTTCGAGAACACCATCACCGCCCTGTACGAAGCATGCAAACCCGAGATACTGGGTCAGCCTGTGGTGCGTAAGGTAGCCCTGTTTCAGTATTTGCGCGGTGTGATCGATAGCATTGTCCAGCAACAGGATGTTGATTCTGTCACGCGTAAGATCAACGAACTGCTCGATGAAAGCGTGATAGTCGATGATGCGAGTTTCAACACGGTCAAGGAAGATAAAGCCGGTTGGAAGATCGAGCAGAAAGGTCAGGGGTGGGACCTTAGCAGGATTGACTTCGATAAACTGAAAGAAGACTTCAAACAGGCAAAGTATAAAAACATCGAAATTGCCGACCTGCGTGCGTTTCTGGAAAAGAAGCTCCAGGATATGCTGAATCGAAACCGCACCCGGCGTGATTTTGCCGAGCGTCTACAAGAAATTATCGACAACTATAACGCCGGCAGTAACTCAGCCGACGCTGACTTCGCTGAACTGGTGAAGTTCGCCCAGGAGTTAAAGGAAGAAGACAAGCGGCATATCCGAGAGGGTCTTACTGAGGACGAACTTGAGATATACGACCTGCTTTGCAAGGAAAAAATGACCAAAGCGGAACAGAAGAAGGTGCGTTTGGCAGCGAAGGCGCTGTTAAAGCGTCTGACCGAGGAAACACCCAAGGTGCTGGTGCAGGATTGGTATAAAGACAATCAGACCCGCCTGCGGGTGCGCGATGAGGTAGGGCGGGTGTTGGATAGATACTTGCCGAAAAGCTATGGACGCACGTTATTTGCTGAAAAGCGGGACGGCGTGTTTAATTTGACGATGGATTTGGCGAGTAGCCATTCGAGATGGGCGGCTTGATTGGTGATGGTTGTTAAATAGCAATGGAGATTACGGAGGTGGTTATGAATACAGAGCTCCTGAAGCAGCATGTAAAAAAATATGTAAAACGGCTACAAAAGCCATCACCAGAGCACTTGGAAGAACTCGCAAAGCGTATAGAAAGAAGGCATTACTACCAGAGTTGGACCAAAGAAAAAATACTCGCTATGACACTTGAGGAGTTTGAGGAATACATAGCCAAGCTTTGGGCCATGCTGATATGGGGCAATAAAAAATATGTAACAGATAAAATGATCGACCGTCATGGTCTTGATCATGTTAAGCAAGAGCTGGCCGAGCTTGTATGGGGTGATGAATCAATCATTGATCGTTGGGACAGATTTCGCGGCAAGGTAACCGGCATGGGTCCCGCGATGGCTAGCGAAATACTATGTCATGTCCACCCCAAGGACTGCATGCTTTGGAACCGCCCTGCCTATGTGGGGCTAAATTATCTGGGTGTAAAAAACTTACCCCGTTATAACTATCAGTTAAGTGGGAAACGCTACCATGAACTGACACAGACAACAAAGATCATTGTTAGAGAATTGGCTACTGCTGGAGTTAAAGATCCCGATTTGCTCACGGCTGATTATTTCATTTGGGAAGAACTACAAGTTGAGAGCAATCTAAATGCTATCTTCAAGTCTGAAACTGAAGAAGCGGTTGCGATGTATGTTGATGATTCTGGTGATAACGTTGCGGATTTTATACACGATGAAGTTCGCGATAAGCTTAAGGACATCGGGGAGTGGTTGGGGTTGGAAAGCTCTACCGAAGTTAAAGTGGCCGATGGTTCAGTGGTCGACGCGCTATGGCAGCAGTCTATCGGCAACATGGGCAGAGTGGTCTATGTTTTTGAGGTACAAACCAAAGGTTCTAAAGATAGCCTTATTTTAAACCTGCTGAAGTCATTGAATAATCCAGCCGTGCAAACGGTTGTCGCTGTCTCCGACAAAAAACAAATTGAGATCATTAAAAAACATGCTTTTGGTGTCCAGGGACTGAAAGACCGCCTGAGATACTGGGAGTATCAAAAAGTCCTGCAGGTTCACGAGGCATTGGCATCAGTTAATGAGGAGGTAAACAGTCTGAATCTTGTGCCTAACTTTAACTGGAAATAGTTACTGTTTTGACAATGATAGGTATTGGCTGCTGGCATTGTAAAAGGAGTGGACTCCATGGAATGGATAGAAAGTTTGGCAAAATCGCTGTTGGCTTCGACTATTTTGTTACTGCCCATGCTAATTATTGTTATCCCCGTAGCTTGGGTTAAAAAACGCAATAAACACTTTAAGAATCCATTGACAAGCAACATGCGCCGCCTAGCAGGCGCTGAGCTGTCCATGCAGCTTCAAAGGGCGCGTGATGATCTGGATACGCCCATGGTCTACCTGTTAATGGTCACGCCATTTTTGCTTGCCTATTATTGTCTGCTTGTGCATTGGTTTGATATATCGGATTCCATAACGCTTAGAGCAGGGTTGGTTTTTACATGGATTGTGTCTTTGGTTTATTACAGCCTGGATTTTCTCAGGCGTGGTCAGGTAATCCGGCATCTTCGGCTTGGCTATGAATGTGAGTTGGCCGTGGCGCAAGAGCTCGATACGTTGATGCTACACGGGTATCGTGTTTTTCATGACATACCCGCTGGCAAGTTTAATATCGATCATATTGTGATTGGCTCTACAGGTGTTTATGCGATTGAAACCAAAGGGCGCTCAAAGCCGAGGCGTGCAAGCTCAGAAAAGTTCGACTACGAATTAACCTATGACGGTAAACGCCTACAATTTCCATCCTGGACCGAAACCTCACCCATACAACAGGCTCAACGGCAAGCGAAATGGGTGAGTGAATGGCTTAGCAATGCCACTGCTTTGAGGGTTGCAGCCAAACCTGTACTAGTGTTGCCTGGCTGGTGGGTAGATCGCAGGTGCAAAAAACCGGGTGTTGCGGTTTTATCTGGTAAAAATATGGATAATTTCTTTATTAATGGTAAGCCGATATTCACTTATGAGCAGGTTCAACGTATAGCTTATCAGGTAGATCAAAAAGTTCGTGATCTTGAGCCTGGAGTTATGCTCAAACCAACATGATCTGGTTCAATTTTTGTTGGAATGAAGTCGATGGTTTGATAGTTTTATGGTTTCGAATAATGATGTCGAAGAGGCTTTGTCGGCTTACGAATCTGCGATGCTAAACAGCATGTCGCCCGCAAGCGGGCTCCTACAGTTCTGTCGTAGGTCGGATTAGGCGTAGCCGTAATCCGACAATCCACCATCAACACCTCTCCATCAGACCCATGTAAAACACTCACCGCCGTAATGAAAGAGTCGGTACTCAGCATTAATATCTCACGGGCTTCCCCGCTGACCCTGTAATCGCCTGGCTACCAGCATCCCCACCAGCATGGCCGCCACAAACACCAGCACCGGCCACACACCCGTACCCAGGCCGGCGATGGCGGGGCCGGGGCATAGACCTACCAGGCCCCAGCCGATGCCGAACAAAATCGCACCGCTGACCAGGGGCCGGTCCAGGTCGGTTTTCTTCGGCCAATCGAAGTGGCTATCGAGCAGCGGGCGCGAGCGGCGTTTGATCATCCATAGACCGATGGTATTGACGATCACCGCGCCGGCCATCACAAAAGCCAGGCGTGGGTCCCAATCGCCAAAGATATCCAGAAAGCCCAGCACCCTGGCCGGATTGATCATTTCGGAAACGATCAGGCCGAGGCCGAACAGCAGGCCAGCGGCCAGGCTGGTGAGCAAACGGATCATATTCCACCTCCGCTGACCAACCGGACAATGGTCACTGTTGCTATTGCCGTAGCCATAAAAATTAAAGTGGCCAGCAACGAACGGGCCGAAAAACGGGCCAGGCCACAGACACCATGTCCGGAGGTACAACCACTGCCGATGACCGTGCCGCAACCGACCAGCAAACCGGCAATCAGCAACCACACAATATTATGGGTGATTTCAATGCTTGGAGTAACGCCGGTTATCAGCCGCCAGAGCAAAGGTGAAACCAGGGTGCCGAGCAAAAACGCTGTTCGCCATCCGCGTCCGTCGCTGCTGCTGATACCGCGGCTGACAATGCCGCTGATGCCCATCACTTTCCCGAGCGTGGCCATCAACAACACGGCGGCCAGACCAATCATCGCACCGCCGACTAGCGCCGGTAGATATGCCTGCATTTAAACCTCCTCAGTTTAGATTCTCAATTATCGCTTCAAGCAAAAGCTTTGTCGGCTTATGAATCTGCGATTCTAGACAGCTGGTCGCCCGCAAGCGGGCTCCTACAGTTGTTGGGGAAGCGGTAGATCGATAATTTAGAATCATAGCAGCAACTCGCCATCAATCGCATGATAAACACTGGCTGCTTCAATCAAGGAACTGGCGGTTAATGTGAGTACCCCATAGACTTCCGCGCTGACGTTGTAATCGGTTTTTATTCGATCCAACAACAGATCAAAGTCGCCATCTCCGGATAACAGAATAACCCTATCCACCGTCGGCGCGATGGCCATCACATCAATCGCAATCCCTACATCCCAGTCACCTTTGGCGGAACCATCGCTGCGTTGGATATACGGTTTGAGTTTGACGGTAAAACCGATATGCCGGAGCGCCTGCTGGAATTTGTGCTGTTTGTCGTCGCTGCGGGCGGTGGCGTAGGCATTGGCGGTGGTGATTTCACCGGTCGCGCTAACTTTGTCCCACAGTCTGCGGTAGTTGAACTGCCGGCCATAGGCCTGGCGGGTGGTGTAATAGATGTTCTGGACATCCGCGAAGACAGCGATTTTGTTCAAGGCGCCTGTTGGGATCATCGTTGGGACAGGTATCAGCATAGCACGGCCTCGATGGGGCCAAAAAACCGGCTGACCACAGGTCTGCAACGTTCCATTGGCAGTATTGTATGGCTGGATAACGGCTCTTTACAGGCCAAACACACACTTGTAAAAACGCGATTGATGGTATACTGACGCATCTCGACTATCCTCACCATCGACGGCATTTCTGCTGCCGGATAGCAAGCTATTCCATGGCCCTTGCGGTACGGATTATTTGCACCGACCTGGAGTATCTTCACAAGCTTAGTTTGGACGTTTTTTGACAGGCGCGCGTAAACAGCCTGCCAGCATTGATCCGATGTTTACTCAGTAATGATCAGGAGCAAATGACATGACCAAAGAACGCAAAAGCAATAAAGAAACCAAGAAAAAAGCACTGTTAAGCCCCAAAGAAAAGAAAGCCGCGAAAAAAGCCAAGCACGAAACCAAGACTTTTTTGCAGGTTGATAAAACCCGGTAAACATTAACGCTGTCATCCACCGGCCGCGCGGTTAAAATAGATTATCGATTTAGCCGTGCACGGGCAGCTATGCAGCAGCGATGGAAATGATGGAGCGTTTAAGATGACTGGCAAGGGCAATGGCTTGACCTGTTTAGGCACCGATCGCAGCAAAGCTGGCTGGTTAACCGTCGCCGATCAGGGCGGCAATATTTCCGCGCATCTGTTTCCGGCTATCCAGGACATGCTTGCTCATTTTGGCACCGACGTGACCATCGCCGCAGATGTGCCCGTGGGGCTGCCGTCCGTCTTCCCACGCAGCGCGGAAACCCAGGCCCGCGAGGCGGTCGGACCGCGGCGCAGCAGTGTATTTATGGTGCCGTTGCGTTCCGCTTTTGCTTTTATCGATTACCGGCAGGCACTGGCGCACCATCGCCAGCAGGCCGGCAAAGGGTTCTCCAAACAGGCGTTTAATATTTTCCCCGCCATTGTTGATGTCGACCGGGCGATGCAGGATGGTTTGATCAATCAGTCCATATTCTATGAGACCCACCCGGAGGTCTGCTTCTGGGCAGCCAATGATTACCAGCCGTTACCCGAAAGCAAAAAAACCACGGCTGGCCAGCTGCATCGGCGAACCATTCTGGCCAGGGTTTTGGGTCAGGATTATTTCCCGCTCATCAGAGCTCAGTTCCCATTAAAAAAGCAGGCCGCTGATGACGATATTGCCGATGCGTTGATCGCGTTGTGGACGGCTAGGCGGATTGGCGCAGGCCAGGCAGGGCGGTTTCCGGCGGTTCCGGTGTATGACGAACAGGGATTGGATATGGCGATCTGGTATTGAAGGGTATGGTATTCGGGTTTGTGAGGTTGCATCCGTGGGGAGGTCGCGGTCTTGATGAGGTCGCGCCCGGGTGCGCTCCTACATTGGATGTTTTTCATTGTTAGAATAGCGGCGTTATGTTACAGATTTCCAACACCGTTACCATTCCCGAATCCGAGCTTGAATTCAATTTTATCCGTGCCCAGGGTGCGGGCGGTCAGAATGTCAACAAGGTGGCTTCGGCGGTGCATCTACGGTTTGATATTCGCGCTTCGTCACTGCCGGATTTCTATAAGCAGCGCTTATTAGACTTCAATGATCAGCGCATCAGCACCGATGGCGTGGTGGTGATCAAGGCGCAGCAGCACCGCACCCAGGAGCGCAATCGCGAGGATGCCGTCCAACGCCTGCATGATTTGATCAAAGCAGCCACCGCGGTGCGCAAAAAACGCCGGCCGACCAAGCCCTCGAGGTCGGCCAATCGTAAGCGGCTGGACAGCAAAACCCATAAAGGCAAAATTAAATCGCTGCGCGGCAAGGTGGATGTCTGACAGCGCTGATCGCGATTGGTATGACGCGGTTCAGGGCTGCCTGTTGCGGGCTTCAAAACAGGGTTGATGATTAAGCCAGGGCAGCCAGTCACAGGCTGATGCATGATTAAAATAATGCCGGGCCGGATTATTTCGATCCACCCGGAAACAACTCAGCGGGCCGCTATCAGCCTCCACCAGGGCTGGGCTCAGGGCACAGGTGTATACTGTGGTCGCCGGCAACAATCATGTTGACCTGAGCAAGTCGCGATAAAGCCATCGATGCACTGCCGTTGGATGGCGCCATTACGGAGGATTTTCATTATGGATCTGTCGATTCTGAATTATTACGCGATCGGTTTTCTGCTGCGCTGGGGGCATATTCTGGCAGGGATTACCTGGATCGGGCTGCTGTATTACTTCAACTTTGTGCAGGGCGAATACTTTAAGGAAGCCGATGGCGCAGCCAAATCGGATGCCATCCAGAAGCTGGTGCCACGCGCATTGTGGTGGTTCCGCTGGGGTGCGATGTTCACTTTTCTAACGGGCGCGGGCTTGTTGTGGTTTTACAAATTACAGGGTTTCGGGATCATCACCGGCGCGACCCTCGGAACGATCATGTTTCTGAATGTCTGGCTGATTATCTGGCCGAATCAGAAAATCGTGATTGCCTCGGCTGAGAAAGTCGCCGCTGGCGGTGAAGCTTTAGCCAATGCGGGCGCTGCCCTGGGCAAAGCCGGGCTGGCCTCGCGCACCAACACGCTGTTTTCGATTCCCATGCTGTTCTTTATGGCCTCCTCCAAATATCTGCCGGGCATTCAACAGCCTATCAGCCAGGCCAGCACGCTGGCGTTGATCGCGGTGTTTGGTTTGATTGCATTGCTGACCTTGAACGGCATCAAAGGTAAAACCGGACCGATGACCAAGGTCTCAGGCGTGATCCACATGGGTCTGTTATTGACCGTGGTTCTGTACCTGTTTATTGAATTGCTTTAATAGCCATTGATACGCACAAAGCCCGGTTTGAGCCGGGCTTTTTTATATGAGTGATGTAATAAGTGGTTTTGTCGGTTTACCAACCGGTGGTTCTGAATCGATATGCGTTGGGTTTGTCATGCTGAACGCAGTGAAGAATCTCTGCTGGATTTAGTTGATGGGTAATGGTGGGGAGATCCTTCGCTGGCGCTCAGGATGACAGGGTTGCTTGGGGCTTGGAGGGTGGTGGAGCGAGTCAACTGGGCTTGTTATTCCTATTGGCTTGTCATTCTGAACGCAGTGAAGAATCTCTTGGCTTGGATTGCTGGGCAGTGATGAGAAGATCCTTCGCTGGCGCTCAGGATGACAGGGTTGCTTGGGGCTTGGAGAATGTTGGTGTGAGTCGGCTGATTTGTCATTCTGAACGCAGTGAAGAATCTCTCTTGGCTTGGATTGATGGGCAGTGATGAGAAGATCCTTCGCTGGTGCTCAGGATGACGGGGTTGATCGGGCTTTGGAGGGTGGTGGAGTGAATCAGAATGGTTTGTCATTCTGAACGCAGTGAAGAATCTCCTCCGGTTTCACCACCAACTGCTGATTTACTTGGAAAACGCCTTGCCACCCAGACCCAGCATACTCTCAACCCGGTTCAAATCACTCCGCACTTTCTGCAACTCACGGCGCAGATCATGCTCACGTTGTGCCAGGGCTTTATCCAGATTCACGTCCAGACCGGCCAGCGCCGCTGGCTGGGGTCCGGGTTGAACAGCGGGGTTCTGCAGCAGTAATACAGCCACTGCCAGCGCGGCTGGTGCAGCGATGCCCCAGGCCCACCATGACAGGCGGTTGACGGGCGGTCGGGTGCTGACGTGGGGGGGATTCAGCTGGTTGCTGACCCGTTGGCTGAAATGTTCATCGGCGCTGACCGCTATACGCTCGGCATCGCGGCGCAGACGTTGTTCCAGATGATCAGGGCGTGGTGTGTTCATGTTGTTCAACCGATTCTATTGTAGGGCCGGTACTGTCCGGCGTAAATATCTTCTGCAATTGCTGGCGGGCGCGGTGCAGGGTCACTCTGACCCACACCGAGTTGCGTTGCATGATATGCGCGACTTCCTTGCCGCTGAAGCCTTCCGCGTAGTGCAGCCATAAAGCCTGGAAAGCCGGTGCTGTCAGTTGCTGACGGGCGACTGACCAGAGATTGTTACGCAGTTGCTCACTGAGGCAGGGGTCAAGCTCCAGGCTGATACCGTCCAGTTCGGTATTGCCGACGGGCAGTGACCGGTGCTCGGCCGCGCAGCGCAGCGCGATGCTGTACAGCCAGGTGGAGAAGCGCCATTTGGACTGATAGCCGGACAAATTCTGCCAGGCGCGCACAAATGCGGTTTGGGCGGCATCCTCGGCGTCTGCCTGTTGCCAGCCGCGCAGCATCAGAAATCGCAGCAGACGGTTCTGATAATGCTGCACGATAGCTTCAAACGCGCTAACCGAGCCCGCCTGGGCCCGGTTGATCAAGTCGCGTTCCTGTTGCTGTGTCATGGCTTGGTGTCAGACGCTTGCAGGCAAAAAGTTATGGGTGTCCCGACTTTTTCGACTTTTTTCTTCACAAAAGTCATGGGTGTCCTAACTCTTTTTCACAAAAGTCATGGGTGTCCTAACTCTTTTGTCTTCTTCACAAAAGTCATGGGTGTCCTAACTCTTTGTCCTAACTCTTTGCTTAGTCAATCGCATCCAGCAGTTGCCGGGCCGGGATCAGCAGTTGAAAGGTGGTGGTGTTGTCACTGCTGGAAACATCCAGGTTGTTCAGCCAGCTCAGGTCATCACCGTCCTCCTCGGCCAGCGCTTTAAAGCTCAACAGGCCCTTGGCGATGCTGCCCAGTGCTTCGGCCATCGAAGGGGTCTGGCTGACCGCCTGCGCGCGTATTTCAAAGTCATCGCCGGCATCCGCGATCACCAGTCCAACCTGCTCCACGTTCTGGAAAAACTTGGATTCCCAGGGGCCGTGTTTGAACACCTGGTGTTTGGTATTCAGTCCACCCTGCAGCAGCGGACGGTTGGCCTGCACCACAATCAGTTCGGGTGACAGCGTATTCTCGAAAAACGAGCCATTGCGCAGAAACTCATCCAGTGCATCCTCACTGGGGGTAATCATGGTCTGATTGTCAGCGCCGAAGGCCAGGAACAGGTTGTCGATATCTTTCCCGTTGATTTCCAGGCTGTCGGTTTCAAAACTGTCGGCGTCGACTGCGTAGAAAGTCTGTCCATGCCGGCTTTGCGCGACCGCACTGTCGTTTTCGTCAAACAGCTTGGCAATAATCATGTCACGGGTGTCCGGGGCCAGAAAGCCGTGCACCAGAATCACCGGCGCCTGCTGCTCGCCGGCGCCGAACACGCTGATACCATCCAGCGCGGTAATGAAATCCGCACCGAATTCGTCTTCCAGATCGTCCAGCACTTCATCTTCCACCCAGTCATACAGCTGGCTGCCGGCCTGGCTCTGGCGCATTTCCAGCAGATTGATCTGGACGTAGAAGGCCGAGTCGGCCGCGGCCATCGGTTGTGCCGTGGCATTAAAGACAGCACTGGCAGCGACAGCACAGACCAGGCTGGCCGCGGCCAGGGTGGTCAGAGTTTTTCGGAACAGGGTCATAGGGTTCTCCAGGTGAGTGTTGCCTGCTTATAGGCCTGAGTTGCAGAAAATGTTACAGCCTGAGCAAAATAATTCCCTGAGCCATAAGTCAGGATGGCAGGGTTCTTTGTGGTTTGGAGGGCCGTCGAGCGGTCAAATAGGTGTGTCATTCTGAACGCGGTGAAGAACCTCTCTTGGATTGAGTTGCTGGGCAGTGATGCGGAGATCCTTCGCTGGCGCTCAGGATGACAGGGTTGTTTGGGGGTTTGAGGGTGGTGGGCGTACCGGAATAGGCTTGTCATTCTGAACGCAGTGAAGAATCTCTCTTGGATGTAGTTGCTGGGTATTGGTGGGGAGATCCTTCGCTGGCGCTCAGGATGACGGGGGTGTTTGGGGTTTGGAGAGTGCTGGGGTGAGTCGGCTGATTTGTCATTAATGGTTTGTCATTCTGAACGCAGTGAAGAATCTCAACGCGACTGCAACCGCGCTCCAGGCCCTGCCATAAGCCCGAACTGCGGCAAAAGGCAGATCGCTTGTTTGAATCAGACGTGGCGCTGGTGCACCAGGCTTGCCTTGTATCACACATTTTTATCCCAAAATGGTTCGTTTCTGCGGCCGAATGGTGTATTATTCGTCGGCTTTTTCGACTGAGCATTCGCTCGGGCAGATCTGAATTCCCTTTTACTATTAGATAACTGATATGGCTGACTTATCCAAATACAGAAACATAGGCATTTTCGCGCACGTTGACGCGGGCAAAACCACGACCACGGAGCGTATCCTCAGTCTGACCGGCAAAATCCATAAGATGGGTGAAGTCCATGATGGCGAAGCTACCACCGACTTTATGGATCAGGAGCGTGAGCGCGGTATCACTATTCAGTCCGCTGCTACCAGCTGTACCTGGAATGATCACCGCCTGAACATCATCGATACCCCGGGCCACGTTGACTTTACCGTTGAAGTGTATCGTTCGCTGAAGGTGCTGGATGGCGGCGTGGGCGTGTTCTGTGGTTCGGGTGGGGTTGAGCCTCAGTCAGAAACCAACTGGCGCTATGCTAATGATTCGGAAGTCGCGCGAATTATTTTCGTCAACAAACTGGACCGCATCGGCGCCGATTTCCAGCGCGTGGTCAAGCAGGTCAAGGACGTGCTGGGCGCCAAACCATTGGTCATGGTGCTGCCAATCGGCCGCGAAGACACCTTCTCCGGCGTGGTGGATCTGCTGCAGCGCAAAGCCTACGTTTGGGATAACTCCGGTGATCCGCTGAACTATGAAGAACTCGACGTGCCGGCCGATATGGTGGATGAGGTTGAGCAGTATCGCGAAGAACTGATTGAAACCGCGCTGGAACAGGATGACGATGCGATGGAAGCCTATCTGGAAGGCGAAGAACCCAGCATCGAGACCATTAAAAAGTGTATCCGCAAGGGTACTATCGCGCTGGATTTTTTCCCGACCTATTGTGGTTCGGCGTTCAAGAACAAAGGCGTTCAGCTGGTGCTGAATGCGGTGGTTGACTATCTGCCCAGCCCGACCGAGGTTGAGCCGCAGCCGGAAGTGGATCTGGAAGGCAACGAAACCGGCAAGTTCGCCATCGTGGATATCGACAAGCCGCTGCGTGCCCTGGCGTTCAAAATCATGGACGACCGTTATGGCGCGCTGACCTTTATCCGTATCTATTCCGGCCAGATGGCCAAAGGCACCACGGTGCTGAATACCTTTACCGGCAAGACCGAGCGGATCGGCCGCATTGTGGAAATGCATGCCGATTCCCGGGAAGAACTGGAAACGGCACAGGCGGGTGATATTGTCGCGGTGCTGGGCATGAAAAATGTGCAGACCGGTCATACCCTGTGTGATCCCAAAGATCCGGCTACGCTGGAACCGATGGTGTTCCCTGATCCGGTGATCTCGATGGCGGTTGCGCCCAAAGACAAAGCGGCGTCCGAGAAGCTTGGCGTGGCGCTGGGCAAAATGATTGCCGAAGACCCGTCCTTCCAGGTGGAAACCGATGAGGACAGCGGCGAAACCATTCTGAAAGGCATGGGCGAGCTGCATCTGGATATCAAAGTGGATATTCTGCGCCGCACCCACGGCGTGGATGTGATTGTCGGCAAGCCACTGGTGGCTTACCGCGAAACCATCACCCAGCGTACCGAAGACAGCTACACGCATAAGAAACAGTCGGGTGGTTCCGGTCAGTTCGGCAAGATCGATTATGTGATCGAACCCAACGAAACCGGCAAAGGCTACGAGTTTGAGTCCAAGGTGACCGGCGGCAATGTACCGCGCGAATTCTGGCCGGCGGTGGACAAAGCCTTTAGAACCAGCATGGACGTCGGCGTATTGGCCGGTTACCCGTGTGTGGACGTTAAAGTCACTCTGATGGACGGTGCTTACCACGCGGTGGATTCCTCCGCGATCGCGTTTGAGCTGGCGGGCCGTGGCGCTTACCGCCAGAGCATGCGGAAAGCCGGTCCGCAGTTGATGGAACCGATCATGAAAGTGGACGTGTTTACACCCGAAGATCACGTTGGCGATGTGATCGGCGATCTGAACCGCCGCCGCGGGATGATCAAGTCGCAGGAAGCCGGCGTGACCGGCGTGCGCATCAAAGGCGATGTGCCGTTGTCGGAAATGTTCGGTTACATCGGTGACCTGCGCACCATCACCTCCGGGCGTGGCCAGTTCTCCATGGAGTTCGCGCATTACATGCCTTGTCCGAAGAACGTCGCCGACGAGGTAATCAAGGCTGCCGAGGAGCGTAAAGCCGCCAACGGCTAAGCTTTCAGCGAGCACAAAAAGCCCCGGCTGCCCCGCAGCCGGGGCTTTTTTGTCGTAGGAGCGGACCCGGCCGCGATTCCTACCACCACGCAACCGGGTTTTGTCGTAGGAGCGGACCCGGCCGCGATTCCTGTTACCAAGCAACCGGGTTTTGTTGTAGGAGCGGACCCGGCCGCGATTCCTGCCACCACGCAACCGGGTTTTTTTGTATGAACGGACCCGGCCGCGAACAATCGAACAAATACAAAACCCTGCACAGTTGCCCCATACCAAATAACCGTGCATTCCTTCGGGTTTATCATCCCCGTCGCGACCGGATCCGCGAATTGATAATGCTAATCGCGGCCGGGTCCGAAGATTGATCATATTGATCGCGGCCGGGTCCGCTCCTACGGTTTTATCTATTGCTGGATCGCTTGTGTAGAATGCCCCTGTGTTGCCTATTCTCTATTCATTTCGCCGCTGTCCCTATGCCATCCGCGCACGGATGGCGATCCGTTATGCCGGGCTCAGCGTTGAACTGCGTGAGATCGTGTTCCGCGCCAAACCTGAGGCCATGCTGCAGGCTTCTCCCAAAGGCACGGTGCCGACGCTGGTGTTGCCCGATGGCTCGGTATTGGATGAGAGCGAGGAGGTGATGCGCTGGGCGCTGCAGCGGGCTGATCCGGATGGTTGGTTGAGTGCGCACCAGGCGCAGGATATTCGCGCCGTGCTGGATGACAACGACCATGGTTTCAAACCGCGGCTGGACCGTTACAAATATGCGGACCGTCATCCCGAGCACAGCGAGCGGCATTACCGTGAATGCGGCGAAGTGTTTCTGCGGACGCTGGAAAAGCGGCTGACTGGCCAGCGTTATCTGCTCTCGGACCGGGTCAGTTTTGCCGATGTCGGGGTTTTTCCGTTTATCCGCCAGTTCGCCGCGGTCGATAAAACCTGGTTTGAGCAGGCGTCTTATCCGCGCTTGCGTGCCTGGCTGCAAGGGTTTCTACAGGCGCAATTGTTTACCGCGGTGATGCGCAAATATCCGCTTTGGCAGCCGGGTGATCCGCCGATTGTTTTTCCGTCTGGCTAGCGCTTCGCGCGCGTTTTTTTGGTGCGCTTCTTAGCGGTTTTTCGGGTGGTTTTGCTGGCGGTTTTGCGTTTGCTTTTCCGTGTGCCTTTGGAGGCGTGCAGATACTGTCCTTTGTGTTCCGCGACCTTGGTCAGATACAGCGCATGAAATTCCTCAATGGTGTGCTCAAAGATATCCAGTATCGCAATAACCTCCAGATACTCCAGCCGGCGTTCGCCGTTTTCATATTTGGAAATATAGCTTTGCGGCCGGCCCAGCTGGTCGGCGACATCCTGCTGATTCAGTTCCTGACTGTGACGCAATTCGCGCAGCGCTTCGCGAAAAGCAATGTGTTCGACATCCCAGGGTTTATTGGACATTGGATAGGGCTGACCAGATGATAGATATCCGAATCTAGGATGGGCGCGGCTATATCCCATTTCGGGATGGGCATTGAGGCCTCACAGGTGCGGTTTCCAGCGGGACAGGGGATTGGGGTTTTCAGTGCTTGGCGGAGCGCCGCTTTTTTCGGGTGTAACGGTAATGGCCGGCCTGCTCGGCAATCTTATCCAGGTACAGGGCGTGAAATTCAGCGACCGAATGCTCACACACATCCAGGATGTCGAGCACTTCCAGGTAACTCAGCTTGCGCTCACCGGTTTCGTATTTGGAAACGTAACTCTGTGGCTTGCCCAGTTGTGCGCTGATGTCCTGCTGCAACAGCTTTTTACCGGTGCGCAACTCCCGAAGCGCCTTGCGGAAGGCGGTCTGCTCAATATCCCAGAGTCGATTGGACATCAGATATTTCGATGGATTTGTGAAATATCCGAATATCGGATATTATGATCAATATCCCATTTCAGGATTTTAAGTCCTAAGTGTCGGAACGTGCCGTGAGCAGACTGTCGCGGCACTGGGTGAGGGAACAACGCAAAAGGGAGCACATTGATGCTAATACTGTCACGCCGTAAGAACGAGGCGATTTTTATAGGAGACGACATCCGGGTTTCGGTTGTCGAACTCACCGCGAAATATATTCGTTTGGGCTTTGAAGCCAAGCGGGAGATTCCGATTTACCGGGAAGAAATTTACCGTCGCAAGCAACGGGCAAAGTAGCGCCACGCTCAGCCATGCATGATGGTCGGTACGGGCGGATACGGCATGCTGTATGCCTGTGCTGTTCTAATAAGCCGGTATTCATAAAGTGTGAATGATAGTTCATGTTTTATGAATGATCCATTGGCACGGACCGACGCCACTGGCGGGCAATGGCCTAAAGCATGGCCCGGAATATTGCCCGCACAATGGTATGCCCAATCGCCAGCCCCGGCCGCGTGCTGATATGAGCAAGCTGGCCGACGCACTGTTCAGCAGAACCAAGCAGAACGTACTGGGCCTGCTGTATGCGCGGCCCGCGCGGAGTTTCTATACCAACGAAATTCTGCGCCTGACGGGCATGGGCGTGGCCACCATCAAACGGGAACTGGACCGTATGGTCGACGCCGACATTATCAAGCGGACCATCACCGGTAATCAGCATCACTATCAGGCCAATCCCTATTGTGCAGTCTATGCCGAACTAAGCAGCATCATGCATAAAACCGCCGGTATTGCGGATGTATTGGAAAACAGCCTGCAACCGTTGTGGCCGCAAATCGACAGCGCCGTTGTGTATGGATTCAAAATGGCGGCACAAACTGAGCCAGACAGCGCTATAGCGTTACTGATTACCTCTAAAACACTGGATCAGCAGACGGTGCTGAGCGAATTGAAGCAGGCCCGGGAGCGGCTGAAGGGCAGCATCGAATTAACCCTGATCAAAGTGCCGGATGAGCAGCAGCCAGCGCTTGATCAGCTTAATCAACAGCCCAGATTATGGCTCAAAGGAGAGGGGGATGACCTGCAAAAAACCGGATGACGATCCCCTGGATCTGGTGGCTGAATATGAACAGGCACTGGCGGATGCGGACGAACAGCTGCTGCATGAGTTGATGCAGAGTATTGATGATTTAATGGAATTGCTGGAACCTCTGCAACCTTCCCGGCATTAATGCCACCCTTGGCCACGGCGGAACGGTTTAGGCCCGGCCGTAAGCCGATAATGGACCATAATCCATGATAAATCCAAAGCATATTTAAGCGCTGCCGGGTTATTCACCGTCCGAGTGATAACCGGTTCAGAATTTGAGTTTATTTTGAGGCGGTTGTCGGTTTACCAACCTGCGGTTCTAAACCGACCTGCAACAGCTCACAACAGGTTATGGCAGGTCGGTTTAGGCCCGGCCGTAAACCGACAATCGACAATCGACAGTGAGCCAGGATAAATTCAAAGCGTGTTTTAAGCGCTGCCGGGTTATTCACCGTCCGAGTGATAACCGGGTCAGAATTTGAGTTTAGTTTGAGGTGGTTGTCGGTTTACGAACCTACGGTTCTAAACCGACCTACAACAGCTCGCAGCAGGTTATGGCAGGTCGGTTTAGGCCCGGCCGTAAACCGACATCGGTTGGTGATGTTGGTTGGAGTTGGTTCTATTGGGTTACCAACCTGTAGTTCTAAGCCAGGCTGTTGTTCGAACAGTCTCAGATATAGCCCAATTACTCCGATAGATTAACCGCCGCCTGCACCGCGGCGAGGGTGGCTTGATCCAGCTGCTGTTTGTCAGCCCAGCGGGTGTTGTGCAGCCAATCCCGCACATCATCAGCCTTCAGGCCGTAGCGGCTGGCGATCAGCTCCGGGCTGCGCTCGGAGTGTTTGATTTGCCGGGCCTGATCGAAAACCCTCTCCAGCAGTTGTTCAATGCCGGTCCGTTGGCTGCGCAGGGCGGTTTTGTTCACGCACACCACAAACCCAGGCCAGGGCGGTGGGAAGTCACCGAGCCAGCGAAACTCGCCGTTGTCGACATACGGCTTGGTGGTGTAATGCTCCCAGAAAAACACCTCGGCCCGCTGTTGCGCAAAAGCCTCACGCGCCCCGGTCAGGTTTTCCACCAGCACAAATTCCAGCTGCTCGGCAGGCCAGCCCTGACTGTGTGCATGGACTTTGGCCATCAGATGTGAGCCCGAGCCATAGCGGCTGATGGCATAGCGCTGACCGGCGATATCTGTCTGGGTGTGTAAATCCGATCCAACCGGTACATGGATACCCCACAGCAACGGCGACGTGGTGTAAAAGCTGAGTATTTCAAATTGACAGTCAGGTGATTGCCGCGCGGCAACCGCACCTTCGGTCACCAGCATCGCCAGATCCAACTCGCCGCTGTTCAGCGCCGCCACCATCGCGCCGGTCCCGGCCGGATAATCCCGCCATTGGGCATTGATATTCAAGTCCTGCGGCTGACCGGCTTCCAGGACCAGTTGCCAGGGTAGGTTGAAGTGTTCCGGAACGCCACCGATAGTGAGATTGAGCATAGGGTTAATTTTCACATTGGGTTGTTCGGCGTATTTTATCGTGATTGATAAAGGTTGGTGACTGCAGGTGGTGATCCTGATGCGATGTGGTTAACGGGCGCTTGAGATTAGGTACAAATTTTTGCGGCCTTCAGGTAGAACACCACGGTCTTAGCCGTTGGTAAGTATTTAGCAGGTGCTGTGCCGAAAACTGTAGGAGCCCGCTTGCGGGCGACCCGCCGGGACTATCTGGTCGCCCGCAGGCGGGCTCCTACAATAGCGCTGGGGTGGTAGCCGCCAATAACAGCGGTAATCCAGTGTAGTCCTGCTTTTTAGTATGAAAAAAACATATTACCGCTGGTATAGTGCAACCAGACTAAACTGATTCCAACATCATGAGCAAACAAGCAACTTTCGACATCATCCTGTGGGGCGCGACCGGCTTTACCGGGCAACTGGTAGCCGAGTATTTACTGAACCAGTATGGCAGCAGCGGAAAACTGCGCTGGGCGATGGCCGGGCGCAGCCTGGAGAAACTGGAGCAGGTGCGTGAGCAATTGGGAGCGGCGGCGGCTGAAGTGCCGTTGCTGATGGCCGATAGCAAGGATCGCGCGTCGCTGGATGCACTGGTCAGCCAGACCAGAGTATTGCTGACCACGGTTGGTCCATATGCTCTGTACGGCTCGGAACTGGTGGCGGCCTGTATTGCCGCGGGCACCGATTATTGTGATCTGACCGGTGAAGTGCCCTGGATGCGACAGATGCTGGACGAGCATGGTGAAGCCGCCAGCCAGGGTACCGCCCGGATCGTGCATTGCTGCGGTTTCGACTCGATCCCGTCTGATCTGGGGGTATGGTTTTTACAGCAGCAGGCTATTCAGCGCTTTGGCCAGCCGCTGCAGCGCGTGAAGCTGCGGGTGCGGGCCGCTAAAGGTGGTTTAAGCGGCGGCACTTATGCCAGCATGATGCATATTGGCGAGCAGGCAAAGTCTGATCAATCGGTCGCCAAGATTCTCAAGAACCCGTACTCCATCTGCCCGCCGGGTAGCCGCAAGGGCCCGCATCAGCCGTATGTGGCCGGGCCGCATTTTGATCAGGATTTCCAGACCTGGTGCGCGCCGTTTGTGATGGCGGCGATCAATACCCGCATCGTCAATCGCAGCAATGCCTTGCTGGGTTACCCCTACGGCAAGGATTTTGTATATGACGAGGCTGCCCTGACCGGCAAGGGTTTGTCCGGGCGGATGCGGGCGATCGGCGTGTCGGCCGCCATGGGTGCGTTTCTGGTGGGCTCCAGTATTGGACCGACCAAAGCACTGTTGAAAAAGTTTGTGCTGCCCAAGCCGGGTGAAGGGCCCACTAAGGAAGAGCGTGAAGCGGGTTATTTCAAATTGCTGTTGTGGGGTAAGACGCCCGCCGGTGAAACGTTGCGCGCAGAGGTCAGCGGCGACCGTGATCCGGGCTATGGTTCGACCTGCAAGATGATCAGCGAAACCGCGCTGGCTTTATCGCAACTGCCTAAATCTGAACAACCGGGCGGATTCTGGACGCCTGCTTCGGCGCTGGGGCGGAGCTTACTGGAACGGCTGGAGCGGAACGCGGGTTTGAAGTTTACGCTCAAGGAGTAAGTAAGTGTCGGTTGACGGCTGCGTCTGAACCGACCTGCTGCAGTCATTGCAGGCCGATTTAGAACCGCAGGTTGGTAAATCGATAACGGACCATCGGCTACGACAAATCCAAAGCGTATTTTTTAAGATCCTGCAGGTCAATCACCGCCAGTGAGTCGGCATGGGTGGCGGCCAACCGCACCCGGGGCGCGACACCGGCCTGTAATGCTTCCTGCCAGCGGGGTGCGCACAGACACCATTGATCGCCCGGTTTCAGGCCCGGAAAACCAAACTCCGGCATGGCATCGGACAGGTTATTGCCCCTGGTCTTGGAAAATGCCAGAAACTCGGCGGTGACCTGCACACAGACGGTATGCAGACCATGATCGTGCTCGTCGGTGGCGCAGCGGCCATCGCGGTACCAACCGGTCATCGGTTTGCAGCTGCACTCACCAATCGGTTCACCAAAAACATTCAATTGTTGATTTTCGATATCAGCCATGCGCTTAACATCAGTTTAAACAGGTTGGCTAGTGTAACCACCAACCGCGCGCCAATGCTATTATCCAGGCGCGGGGATGAGGAACAACAACATGCAAAACAAGAATAATAACCACCCTGACGCCAGCCATAACGATGCACGCCGACGTTTTCTACAGCAGGGTTCAAGCGCGGCCCTGGGTGTCTGGCTGAGTACTCACTGGGGTGCCTGTCTGGCCTCCGCGGAGCAGGCCGCCGCCGCTGCACGGCAACAGCGCTATCAATTTCTGAACCCACATCAGAGCGCCAGCCTGGATGCGATCAGTGCGCAATTGATACCGACCACCGACACCCCCGGTGCGCGTGAAGCGGGGGTGGTGAATTTCTTTGATCAGGCACTCAGCTCGCATGCCGCTTTTGCGGTCGAGCCGTTAAATGGCTGGATTACCGAACTGGATGCCGAAGCGGCCAGATTGCGGCCGGGCAGCAATTTCCACCAACTGGATGCCGCCGATCAGCAGCAGCTCCTGACCGCCCAGGAAGACACCCCGGCATTTGGCCTGATGCGCTTTCTGACCGTGGTCGGCATGTTTGCCATGAGCCACTACGGCGGCAATAAGAATAACCTCGGCTGGGAACTGCTGGGTTTTGACCACCGGCATGCCTGGCAGCCGCCGTTTGGCTATTACGATGCGGAATATGCCCGCCATAACAGCGGAGACGGCGCATGAGCGGGGTCACTTTTCCCACCCGCAAGGCGGTGGATTTCGTGATCGTCGGCTCGGGTGCGGCCGGCGGGGTGCTGGCGCGTGAGCTGTCCCAGGCGGGGCTGGATGTGGTGGTGCTGGAACAGGGGCCGTATCGCCGCGCGCATGAATTCAACCACGATGAATTTTCGGTAATTTTTCAGAACGAAATGCTGAGTGGCGTCAGCAAAGGTGATCCGCAGACATTCCGGCAGCTGGAAAGCGAAATCGCGCAGCTCCAGGATCAGCCGCCACCGGCGTTTTTTGCCCGCATGGTAGGCGGCAGCAGCGCGCACTTTACCGGCAATTACTGGCGCTTCCGGCCGGTGGACTTCAAGGAAAAAACCCAGCTGGGCGGCATTGCCGGCACCGGTTTTGCCGACTGGCCAATCAGCTATGACGATTTGGAACCTTATTACACCAAGGTGGATTGGGAAATTGGCGTGTCGGGTGCGCCGGGACCCAATGAGCCGTTTCGTTCCAGGCCCTATCCGGTGCCACCGTTGCCGGTCAAGTCATCCGGTGTATTGCTGGAGCAGGGCGCTAAAAAACTGGGTTTGCATGCTCAACCGGCGCCGATGGCGATTCTGTCGCAACCGTATAACGGCCGGCCGGGCTGTATTCACTGCGGTTTCTGCATGGGTTTTGGCTGCGAGGTGAATGCCAAATCGTCCTCGTTGTCGACCATGATTCCACAGGCGGAAGCGACCGGGCACTGCGAGATCCGGCCATTATCGACGGTCACCAGGCTGGCGACCAATCAGCAGGGCCTGGTCAAGGAAGTCATTTACCGCGATGCCGAGGGCAATGAGCAGGCGCAACTGGCCAAAGTGGTGATTCTGGCCGCCAATGGCGCGGAAACACCACGCCTGCTGCTGCTGTCCGAATCCGCCCGCCATCCCGATGGTCTGGCCAATGCCAGCGGCAAGGTGGGCAAGTACCTGATGTTCAACGGTCACAGTTCGGCGCACGGCTTATTCGAGCATCCCTTGAATGAGTATAAGAGCGTGCAGGTGACACGCATTGTGATGGACTTTTACGACAGCGATCCGAAGCGCGGCTTCTATGGTGGCGGTGGTATCGATGCGCGGCCTTTTCTGCAGGCTTTTCCGATCATGTTTGCACTCAACGGCCTGCCTGCCGAAGCACCGGGCTGGGGCGCGGAATACAAGCGGATGCTGTCGGATTATTATCTGCGCAATATGGCACTGCTGGGCAATTCGACCTCACTGCCGGTGGAATCCAACAACATCAGCCTGGACCCTGAACATAAAGATCAATGGGGGCGCGCCGCGATCCGGGTCAGCTACAACGATCATCCGGATGATATGGCGATGGCCAATTTCATGCAGCAGCGCAGCGTGGAGATACTGGAGGCCGCCGGGGCACAAAAAGTCTGGACCGATCCGGTGGTGCCGCAGAATATCGGCGCGCATCTGCTCGGCACCTGTCGGATGGGAACCGATCCTGAACAATCAGTGATCGATCCCTGGCATCGCGCCCATGACGTGCCCAACCTGTATATCTGCGATGGCAGCAGCCTGGTGACCTCCGGACGCGGACAGCCGACCATGACCATTCAGGCGCTGGCGTTCCGGGCTGCCGGGCAGCTGATCAAATCCGCCCGCGCGGGTGAGTTAAAATCAGCTGTCTAAACCGCTACAGGAGAAAACGATGCGTGGACTGATTTCAATGCTGCTGATCATAACGGCGTCCGCCATGGCGGCGGATGAGCATAGACATATCAAGTTTCATCCGGTACCGGGCAGTGATGGCAGCCTGCCATTCTCAGATGCCGTGCAGGTGGGCCGTACGCTGTATCTGGCGGGCAAGCTGGGCAATATCGCCGGCACCCGTGAATTGGCCGAGGGCGGCATCCAGGGTCAGACCCGGCAGACCATGCAGCATATTAAAGACGCGGTCGAGCGTTATGGGTCGAGCATGGATCAGGTGGTCAAGTGCACCGTGTTTCTGGCCGACATGGCCGAGTGGGGCGCGATGAACGAGGTTTATGTAAGCTTTTTTCCCAACCATAAACCGGCCCGGTCGGCGGTAGGCGTGAATGGTCTGGCGCTGGATGCGCGGGTCGAGATCGAATGCATCGCCGCCTTGCCGATGCCCCAGCGCAAACACCGCCGCATGCGCGCCCGCGAATAAGCGCCGCAGGCAGCATTCGCCAGGCTGGTCAGCATGTCAGACGGACGGCCATTGATCATCGCCCATCGGGGCGCCAGCGGCTATCTGCCGGAACATACCCTGCCGGCTTACGCGCTGGCGATCTTCCAGGGCGCCGATTACATTGAGCCCGACCTGGTGATAAGCCGCGATGGCGTGCTGATTGCCCGGCATGACAACCGTCTGGATCTGACCACCGATGTCGCCAGCCACAGCGCGTTTGTGCGCCGCAAAACCACCAAAGTGGTTGATGGTCAAGCCATCACCGGCTGGTTCAGTGAAGATTTCAGCCTGGCGGAAATCCGGCAATTGCGCGCCATTGAGCGTATTCCCGAAGTGCGGCCGGGTAACCAGCGTTTTGATGGTCAGTTTGGCATCCCCACCTTGGCTGAAATTCTGCAACTGGTGCAGGCTTTGCAGCCGCTGACGGGACGGCGGATCGGGCTGTATCCGGAGATCAAACACCCCAGCTACTTTGCCGGGATCGGTCTGGCGATGGAGCAACCGCTGATACAGGCCTTGCATGCCGCCGGTTATCATCGCGCGACTGACCCGGTGTTTATTCAGTGCTTTGAAATCGCCAGCCTGAAGCAGCTCCGGCAGCTGACTGAGCTGCGCCTGATGCAGCTGCTGTGGTCGAGTGGACAGCCTTATGATATCCAGCAGGCAGGGCAGGCATTAAGCTACGCTCAGATGGCAACCGCTGCGGGCCTGCGCGCGATTGCTGAATATGCCGACGCGGTCGGCCCGGAAAAAAACCACTTTATTCTGCCGCTGGATAGTCAGCAGCGACTGGTGGCCGCGAATGCCACCAGCCTGGTGGCCGATGCGCATGCCGCCGGGTTGTTGGTGCATCCGTTTACCTTTCGGGCCGAGAACGCTTTTCTGCCGGACTCGCTGCAAAGCGCCGCGGAGTTATCCGCGCCGGGCGATTGGCGGGCCGAACTGAAGGTGTTTCTGGGGTTGGGTATTGATGGTCTGTTCACCGATCACCCGGACAAAGCGCTGGCCGTCCTGCAGGCCGGGCAGACTGGCTGAAGATGCGCTGTATCAGCAGCAGCCTGTCAGGGGAATTGCGGCTGCGGGCTGTTGTCACAAGCAGGAATCCTGCAGACAATAAGCCCGTGATGCTGACCAGAACCGTACCCCTATTGAGCATGGCATTGCTGTTGATGATGATCAATGGCGGTCAATCCGTGCAGGCCAAGCATCTATACAAATACACCGATGCCGATGGTGTGGTGCATGTCACCGATCAAAAGCCGGACACCGATCAGGCGGTTGATGTGCGCCGCATCAAAGCCGAAAACCGCAACAGTTTTACCATTACCAATGAGCGCAGCGATGGGCGTTCGCGGCAGATTATTCAGAATCTGCTGTATGGCCCGATCGAAGTGCAGATTCGCGTGCTGGAAGCGGAAAACCTGCTCAGTGAGCCACCCCTGCCGCAGAGTTTTGTCCTGCCGCGCGGGTTTCGCGGCGAGAAAGTCATCTACCGGCCACGTGATCCGGGCAAAAACATGACGGTCCGGGTGAATGCCACCGCGATACCCGGTGAACCGAACGTTGTGCATGACCCGGGCATCAGATATCTACCGCCGTTTCCGGCCGATCAATCATTTGTGGTCAGCCAGGGGTTCAACGGCACGCGCACCCATGATTCGCTCGAAGCACGCTATGCCATAGATATTCCGATGCCGGTCGGCACCCCGATCCGGGCCGCCCGTGACGGCGTGGTGATGGAGGTCAACGAGGATTTTTTTGGCGCCGGTACTGATTTGAGCCGTTATGGCGCACGCGCCAATTCGATTCGGGTCTGGCATGCGGACGGCACCATGTCGGTGTATGCGCATCTGGCGCCGGAACGGGTGTTCGTGGAACCTGGCGAGGTGATTCTGCGCGGCGAAAAAATTGCCGAATCGGGCAATACCGGCTTTTCCACCGGCCCGCACCTGCATTTTGCCGTACAGAGAAATATCGGCATGCGCCTGGAATCGATTCCGTTCGTGTTTATGACCCGCCAGGGCAAAACCGTGCGTCCGGAAACCGGCACCCGCCTGCGCGGCGTCAAACTGCCGGAATAACGCCGTTTTAGCGTCAGCTCAAGCGGTCTTTTAATTGTTGCCGGTAGCGCCGGCTGATCGGCACCTGGGCGCCCGAGGTCAAGCGGGCACGCGCGTCGCCGGTGTCCAGCGGCTCAATTTCCGCGATGCAGTCCAGGTTCAGAATAATGCTGCGATGGACCCGGGCAAAACCCTGCGATTCCAGCCGTTTTGACATGCTGGTCATGGTTTCGCGCATCGGATAGACCCGATTGTGAGCGTGCAGGTTGACGTAATTGCCGGAGGCTTCCAGCCAGTCGATATCGTCGATTTTGACCAGAAACTCCTTGCCCAGTTTTTTCACCAGAAAACGGTCGGCCGGGCTGGAGTCGGCTTCGGTATCGTCCGGCAGGCTGGCTTCACCCTGTAAGCGGCGGATGATCAGCCGGTACAAAGTGATCACCAGCATAATTCCGGCATAGGTCTGGGCATCCTTAAGGTATTCATAACCCAGCTCGGTCCACCAGTCGCCGAAATCATAGTGGCCGCCCGCCAGGACATAAACCAGCTTGCGGATAGCCACCATACCCACCACATGCAGCAACGAAAACACCGGTGTGATAAGCACATGGATACCGAGATGCCGGAGCAGCTGCGGGCGCTCCAGCGGAAAGCGGCGTTCCAGCAGCATGATGCCGGGCAGCAGCAGCAATAGCATCAGCATGCTGCTGGTTTCCCAGCAGATCGGTTCCCACCAGGCAAAGTGCTGCTGCATGCGCTGCAGATCCAGGCTCGAAATGATGCTGTTGGCGGTCACCGCAAGCACCGACCAGGTTACCCACATCAGGGTCTCGTAACGGCGGCGATGGGCAAGATAGTGCGTTAGTGTCATCGGTTGCCCGGCTGCTGGGAAGTGTTCATGGCCGCATTGTAGCGTGTTGGCCGCCACTGTCTCACCACTTGTCACCGCCAGCCGCCGCTGGTCACACAGTCATGTTCAAGCGGCACATCGGGATGGCGATTTGAGTGGCTGAGTCACAGACTGCGCTGATCGACTCAAGTGGAGCTGGCTATGACCCAAACTATCCTGACTGATCAACACGCCCGCCGCCATGACCTGGATGCCATCCGGGTGCTGGCCTTCGGCCTGCTGATTTTTTATCACATCGGTATGTTCTATGTCGCCAACTGGGATTATCACGTCAAAAGCGCCTATCAGAGTCAGACGCTGGAGAGCCTGATGCTGCTGGTTAATCACTGGCGCTTACCCTTGCTGTTTATGATCTCCGGTCTGGCGATACGCTTTGTGCTGGCCAAAATGTCGGTCGCTGATTTTCTGGGCAGACGGCATGTACGTTTGCTGGTGCCGCTGGTGTTCGGGGTGCTGGTGGTGGTGCCGCCGCAGCTATATTTCGAGATGTTGCAGAACGGCGATCTGGACATCAGTTACTGGCGGTTTTACCAGGCCTTCTTCGATCTGGATCATACCTTGTTTGCTGATTACCAGGCGGGCATTCTGCCGCATATGGACGTGAATCATCTTTGGTATATACGTGAACTGTGGACCTTTTCCATCTACCTGCTGGTGCTGTTGCCGGTGTTGAACAGCCGCCTGCTGGCGCGTGGTCTGGACTGGCTGGCTGACCACGGCGGCGTGATCGGTTTGCTGCTGCTGCCGTTGCCGCCATTGCTGGCGCTGGGTTTGAGTGTCGACAGCGATTCGGAAAGTCACAGAATCGTGCAGGGCTTTATGTTTGTGTTGTATGGCTATCTGCTCGGCTGGCATGCCGGATTATGGCGGCAGATTATGCGCTATCGGCGTGTTTGCCTGCTGCTGGCGCTGCTGAGCTATGCCATGATCGTCACGTTCTATAACCTGGTGTGGCTGAATCCCGCCGTGGTGATGCCGGATTGGGCTGGATTGCCGGTGCTGCTGGTCCGCACGCTCAATACCTGCGGCTGGGTGCTGGCGATACTCGGTTACGGGGCGGTTTATCTGAATAAGCCGGGCCCGCTGTTGAGTTATCTCAACGAAGCCGTGTTTCCTTACTACATCCTGCACCAGACCATCATCATAGTGGCCGGTTACCAGCTTGGCCGACTGGCCCTGGGACCGGTGCTGGAGCCTGTCCTGCTGATTATCATCACGCTGCTGGGCTGTGGATTGCTGCACGAGTACCTGATTCGGCGGGTGCGCTGGTTGCGGCCGTTATTCGGCTTGCGCTGGCGACCGCCCGAGTATTCACAGCAGCGCTTTGGGCAACCACCACAGCCGGCAAGCGGAGGCAAGGCGGTGTAGAATTCGGGTATGAGCTACCTGACCCACCTGGAATGCAGCCTGACTGGTGAGCACTATCCGTGCGATCAAATTCACGGCCTGTCAGCGGCCGGTCGGCCGTTGCTGGCGCGCTATGATCTGGCCGCCATCAGGGCCCAGGTTGAGCGCTCGGTGTTCGCCGGGCGACAGGATGGTTTCTGGGCTTATCAGGAGTTATTGCCGATCCAGGACTGGTCCAGCGTGCCGCGGCTGGGTGAAATCAAAACACCGTTGATTCCACTGCTTAATCTGCATGGCGAGCAGCTCATGGTTAAAGACGAAGGCCGCCTGCCGACCGGCTCGTTCAAATCCCGCGGGCTGGCACTGGCGGTGGCGCGCGCCAGAGAGCTGGGCATCAATAAACTGGCCATGCCCACCAATGGCAACGCGGGCGCCGCGTTATCCGCCTATGCCACCCGTGCGGGCATGCAATCGATAGTCGTCTGTCCGGCCGATACGCCGAGTATTAATATTGCGGAAACCCGTATGCAGGGCGGGCAGGTGGAGTTACTGGATGGTTATATCGACGATTGCGGCAAGCGGGTACGCGAGCTGGTGGCCAATGATGGCTGGTTCGATTTTTCCACCCTCAAAGAGCCTTACCGCCTGGAAGGCAAAAAGACCATGGGCCTGGAACTGGCGGAACAATTCGACTGGCGACTGCCCGCGGTGATTTTGTACCCGACCGGCGGCGGCACCGGCCTGATCGGGATGTGGAAAGCCTTTCAGGAGCTGACCGAACTGGGCTGGCTGGAGCAACAGCAATTACCCAGAATGGTGGCGGTACAGGCCACCGGCTGCGCACCCATTGTCAAAGCGTTTCAGGCCGGCAAAGCAGAAGCCGAGCGCTGGGAGAATGCTCAGACGCTGGCGGCCGGTATCCGGGTACCGATGGCGGTGGGTGATAGGCTGATGTTGCAGACCCTGCGCGAATCCGGCGGCACCGCGGTAGCCGTCAGTGAAACTGAAATCGTTACCGCCTGGCAGGCGATAGCGCAACGCGAGGGACTATTGATGTGCCCGGAGGGCGCGGCGACCTATGCGGCTTATCTGAAATTACTGGCGCAGGATTGGATTGGAGAAGATGAACAGGCGGTTTTGTTTAATTGCGCGACTGGGTTGAAGTATCCACTACCTGCATAGTTTTATCGATTTTTTTTGTTGCTTTTATATATCACTGGATGTCGGCTTACGAACCCGCGGTTCTAAGCCGACCTACATTAGAGCAACAGATAATTATTGTAGGTTGGCTTAGGCGCCAGCCGTAAGCCAACAACGGCAGGTCGTTTGATACAAGCGTCATATGATCAGTGATAAATATTTTTTAGAACCGATCAATCTCGCCGTAAATTCTCGGACATCGCCACCGGGGTCGGATACCTGGCCACAATCCAGTAGCTGGATAAGGCAAAGCAGATCAGGGTGGTTAACTGCAGCAGGGTGCCGGTGGACTCCAGAATCAGGCCGCTGTCCAGCGCCACCACCGCGATTAACAGCGAAAACTCACTGATCTGCCCCAGCCGCACGCTGATTTCCCGGCTCAGACCCGGTTCTTCGCCTTCGCGTTGCATCAAATACTGAAACACCAGCGGTTTGAGCACCAGCACCGCCAGCGCCAGCAGCACGGCTGGCAGGATCAGGTGCTGAATCTGATCGAGTGGCAGACCGGCGCCCAGCGCCACGAAAAATATCACCAGGAAGAAATCCCGCAACGGCTTCAGGCTTTCCACGATCAATAGACTGATCGGACTGGTGGCCAGCGATACGCCGGCAATAAATGCGCCGGTTTCATACGACAGGCCCAGATAGTGCGCCAGTTCGGCCAGGCCCAGACCCCAGCCCAGCGCCAGCAAAAACAGATACTCCTGGAAGCGGTCGAAGCGCTGCAGTAACAATGGCATCAGGTAACGGCCCAGTCCCCAGGCAATGCCGATCAGCAGGGGCAGGGCGGCCAATTGGCCCAGGATGGCCAGGCTGGTCTGGTCCTCATTGCCCATGCTGCGCAATACCGTCAGCGCGATAATCGCCAGCAGATCTTGCAGCAGCAGCACACTGATAATAATTTCCCCGGCGTGGCGGTGATGCAGCGCCGTGGTGGGCAGCAGTTTCAGGCCCAGAATGGTGCTGGAAAACATCAACGCGGTGGCCAGGATCAGGGTATCGGTCAGCGGCAGCTGCAGCAGCAAACCGGCGCTGATGCCCAGCACGAAGGCCGCCAGACAGCTTAGTCCGGTCAGTACCAGGGCTTCGCTGAGCATTTGTCCGAGCTTTTGCGGAACCAGACTCAGTCCCAGCAGATAGAGCAGAAAAATAATCCCGATCTCGGCGGCGTCCTTGACGATCTGGCCATCCTGGATCAGTTCCAGCCCCGCCGGGCCGATCAGAATACCGAGTACCACATAGGCAATGATCAGCGGCTGACGGCCAAACAGGGCCAGGGTGGCGATGATGGCGCCACCGGTAAAGATGACAAAAAAAGTCTGCAGTATGCCTGGGTCCACAAATGCCCCGTAATGATCAGCCTGCCATGACTATAGCAGGGAACCTCGGCGAAGCTCTGATTTATTCCGCGCGCGGAATAAATCAGAGATTTTCGGATTTCGGTGATGCTGTCCGGGTTATTTCGACCCGGCCAGGATTTTTTTCAGAAACGCGCCGGTATGCGAGGTTTTGCGTTTCGCGACTTGCTCCGGTGTACCCTGGGCGATGATCCGGCCGCCGCGCGAACCACCCTCCGGTCCCAGGTCAATAATCCAGTCGGCGGTTTTGATCACATCCAGATTGTGTTCGATCACCACCACGGTATTGCCGTGATCACGCAACCGGTGCAACACTTTCAATAACTGCTCGATATCATAAAAATGCAGACCGGTGGTGGGTTCATCGAGAATATATATAGTCTGTCCGGTATCGCGTTTGGATAGCTCACGCGCCAGTTTGATGCGCTGCGCCTCGCCGCCGGATAAAGTGGTCGCGCTCTGGCCCAGCGTGATATAGGACAAACCGACATCCATCAGGGTCTGCAGTTTACGCGCCACCGTCGGCACCGGTGCAAAAAAAGCCAGCGCATCTTCGACGGTCATCAGCAGCACTTCATGAATATTTTTGCCCTTGTAGTGGACCGTCAGCGTTTCACGGTTATAGCGTTTACCGTTGCAGACGTCGCAGGCGACAAAAATATCCGGCAGAAAATGCATTTCCACCCGGATCATGCCATCGCCCTGGCAGGCTTCGCAGCGGCCGCCTTTGACATTGAAGCTGAAGCGTCCGGGCTTATAGCCCCGTGAACGTGCCTCCGGAGTGCCGGAAAATAATTCCCGGATGGGGGTAAACAACTGGGTGTAGGTGGCCGGATTGGAGCGCGGCGTCCGTCCGATGGGGCTTTGATCGATATCGACCACCTTGTCGAACAGCTCCAGATTGGTAACCCGCTTAAACGGCGCGGGCGTCTCACTGGCGCCGTTCAGCTCACGCGCCGCCAGCCGGTACAGGGTGTCATTGACCAGTGTTGATTTGCCCGAGCCGGATACACCGGTGATACAGGTAAACAGCCCGGCGGGCAGCTTCAGGTCAACCTGCTGCAGATTATTGCCGCTGGCGCCTTCCAGCAGAAAATACTGATCAGCTTTGGCTTTGTGACGCTGCTTCGGAATCACGATTTCACGCTGGCCGGACAGGTATTGCCCGGTAATGGATTGCTTACAGGCGGCCAGACCCTGATAGTCACCGCTATAGACGATCTCACCACCGTGCACACCCGGACCGGGGCCAATATCAACCACATGATCGGCCGAACGAATGGCTTCTTCGTCGTGCTCGACCACAATCACGGTGTTGCCCAGGTCACGCAGTTGAAACAGGGTTTTCAGCAGGCGTTCGTTATCGCGCTGGTGCAGACCGATGGAAGGCTCATCCAGGATATACATGACGCCGACCAGGCCTGCGCCGATCTGGCTGGCCAGTCGGATGCGTTGGGCTTCGCCCCCGGATAAGGTGTCCGCCTGTCGATCCAGAGTCAGGTAATCCAGCCCCACATTGACCAGGAACTGCAGCCGCTCATGTACTTCCCGCACGATCCGCTCGGCAATTTCGCCACGCCAGCCGGCCAGATTCAACTGCTGGAAAAAGCTCAGGCTGTCTTCAATCGACCAGGAGGTGATTTCGGGCAGGTTGTGATCGTCTACCAGCACATTGCGGGCCGCCCGGCTCAGGCGCTGTCCGCCGCAATCCGGGCAGGGCTGGCTGCTGATATATTTGGCCAGTTCCTCGCGCACGATGCGAGAGTCGGTCTCGCGGTAACGCCGCGCCAGATTGGGAATAATGCCGGGGAAACGATGGCTGCGGGTATGCCGGCGGCCATCGGTGATATAGGTGAACTTGATGTTGTCATCGTCACTGCCGTGCAGCAGGATTTGCTGGACTTTCTTGCCGAGCCGGTGAAAGGGCTTTTCGACATCGAAGCCATAATGTTTGGCCAGTGACTGAATCATTTGGAAGTAGTAGGCGTTGCGCCGGTCCCAGCCGCGGATCGCGCCTCCGGCCAGGCTCAGCTTGGGGTTGGCGACCACCCGTTGCGGATCAAAAAACTGGCTGACGCCGAGACCATCGCAACTGGGACAGGCACCGTTCGGATTGTTGAAAGAAAACATCCGCGGTTCCAGTTCCGCCAGACTGTAATCACATACCGGACAGGAATAACGCGCCGAGAACAGCATCTCCTCAGTAACCTCGGTTTCGCCTTCCATGGGCGCCAGCACCACCAGGCCATCGGCCAGCGCCAGCGCGGTTTCCAGTGATTCCGCCAACCGTTGCGCCATATCAGCGCGTGCCTTGAAACGATCCACCACCACTTCAATGGTGTGCTTCTGCCGCAATGCCAGGGCCGGCACGCTGTCCAGATCGTAAACCTTGCCGTCCACCCGTGCGCGCACGAAACCCTGGGCGCGCAACTGATCAAACAACTGCTCATGCTCGCCTTTGCGGTTGCGCACCACCGGCGCCAGCAGCATCAGTTTGCTGCCCTCGGGCAGGGCTACAATACTGTCCACCATCTGACTGATGGTCTGCGCTTCCAGGTTCTCGTGGTGATCAGGACAGCGCGGAGTGCCGACCCGCGCAAACAGCAGCCGCAGGTAGTCATACACCTCGGTAATGGTGCCGACCGTGGAGCGGGGATTATGAGAGGTGGATTTCTGCTCGATGGACACCGCCGGGGACAGGCCTTCGATATGATCAACATCGGGCTTTTCCATCATGGACAGAAACTGCCGGGCATACGCCGACAAAGATTCCACATAACGCCGCTGGCCTTCGGCATACAGGGTATCGAACGCCAGCGAAGACTTGCCTGACCCGGAAAGCCCAGTAAAAACAATCAGTTGATCACGCGGCAGGTCCAGATCGACATTCTTGAGGTTGTGTGTGCGTGCGCCGCGGATATGAATGGTGTCCATGTAATTAGGTGATCTCTCTGGCTGGCGGAGCAAACCCGTAATCATACCGTGTGGATGGAGGTGGCCGCAAAGGGTAAGTACAGAGTGTTTTCCCTGCGCTGTTGTGGGCGGCTTTTTGAGCTGCGATCACGCCAGCCATTAACTTGTCATTCTGAACACTTCGACTCTGTCATTCTGAACGCAGTGAAGAATCTCCGCACGCTAGCTGCGTCATTCAGCGCAGCGAAGGTTTCGCTGCTAGCGCGGTAAGCGACGAAGCTGAAGAGCTTGAGCTACTGAAATAACTTGAGCTACTGAAATAACATGAGGAGACTTCGTCGCTACGCTCTGTCGGAACGACAAACTGATTAGGGGTATGCCAATTCCTAATCAGGACCCGGTATCGTAGGCTGGGTCAAGACCCGGCGTGCAGGGCGCTCAATGAATTCACCTTTTTGATGGGGCTTAAAGGTTTCTGAGGTTGGAGAGGTCAGCTTACGAATCTGTGGTTCACGGCCAATCCGCGCTTAAGTCAGCATTTGGATGGCTATGCAAGCCGGGATAGGCTCACGGATCAAAGGCTTGTCAGTCGAAGACGGCGAAAAATGCATACTCATCCATATTGATCGAGGTCAACAAATAGCCCCGATAAGCAAAAAATATTTTGTTATCCTTGCAGCATGAATATCCCTGAAACCATGCGCCTGCTGTCCGGCAGCCTGCTCAACCCTGAACTTAATCTGGCTGATTACCATCAGCAGTTAATGGCTCGCGGCCGGATAGTGATCAAAGACGCCTTGCGGCCGGAAATAGCCGAAGCGCTGCGCGAGGTGTTATTGCGGATGGTGCCCTGGTCACTGGCTTACAGGGATCAGGAAGGCGCCAAGAAAATCTGGGCGGAACAGTTGCAGCGTTTGAGTGCCGAGGAACTGGAAGCGGTCCGGCAGCAGGCCTGGCAGCAGGCCCGCGGGGGATTTTCTTTTTTGTATCACAGCTACATGATGATCACCGCTTATCAGGAGCGCCGTGATCCGCTGCTGCCGTTGCACAAGGTGACGGAATACATCAATAAGTCCGAGTGGCTGACCGTGATGCGCACCATCACCGGTCACCCTGAGATTATCAAAAGCTCAGCGCAGGCCACGCAGTATCAGGCCGGGCATTTTTTGACCAAGCACAATGACCGGGAAAGCGGCGAGACCCGGATTGCGGCTTACGTGATCAATCTGGGTAAAAACTGGCAGGCCGACAGCGGCGGGCTGCTGCAGTTTCTGGATGATGACGGGCAGGTAACCGATACCATCGTGCCGCGTTTTAATACCATCAGTATGTTTCTTACTCCGGCGCTGCATTGTGTTTCGCCGGTGGCGCCGTTTGCGGAGGGCGAGAGGTTGTCGGTTACCGGTTGGCTGCGGGCTGAAGATCCGCCGGCATAAACCGGGTGGTCAAGCGAAAAGTTACACCGCCAGCGGTGTCAGCTGTTGTTCCACCAGCTTCCGCGCAGTCTGCCAGTCAATATCCGCCAGGCTGTCTGATTGCCCGCTGATACCGCTTAATAACTGGTCCATGATGGCGTTTTGCAGTTCTCCCCGGCGCTGCACTTCGGCATAGGGAATATGCCGGAACATGACCTGGCAGTAGCGCGGCACAAAGTGTTGCGGGAAACGCCGCTCCAGCTCCCACTCAAGTTCTTTGCGCAGATGAAATAACGGATCGCGCACGGCATCGCGCATGATCAGGTAGTTTTCCAGGGCCATGGCGGCGATTGCATCGGTGTCCGGCCGGCGCTGCCGGGAAAACTGTGCGTACACCGTTGCCCAATCCGGTTCCGCTGGTGTTTGGTCGGAGCTTGACTGCACTATGATGGCCAGTAAGCGGGTGATGTCTTCGAACGCTGCGTTCATGCCCTGGCCATGAAAGGGCACGATCGCGTGTGCGGCATCACCCAGCAGCAGCGCCTGGCCGCCGCGATGCCAGGGCTGGCAGTACAGGGTGCCCATCTGGCCGATTGGATTTTCGCTCAGATCGTTTTCCAGGCGGCTGAACAGGGGATATACATCCGGGAACTGCTGAGCCAGAAACGCTGCCAGTGCCGCTGGTGACGACAGCTCGGAAAAACTCGGCTGGCCCTGTTGCGCCAGAAACAGAGTAGCGGTAAAGCTATGGTCCGGATTGGGCAGCGCGATCAGCATAAAGCCACCGCGTGGCCACACGTGCAGGGCGTTCAAGAACAGTTGTGGATGACCTTCGTGATGCGCGGGAATGGTCAGTTCACGATAACCGTGGTCGAGCATCTCAGCCTTGACCTGCATACTCTGTTGTTCACTCATGTAGCCGCGCAGCGCTGATCCGGCGCCATCGCAGCCGATCAGGGTGGTGAAATCATGCTGATGCCGCTGACCGTGCTGGTCCTGCAGGGTGATCCGCTGCTGGTCAAAATCAACCGCCGTCAATTGCCGGTTAAAGTGCATGCGGATGCCTGGATATTCGCCGGCGGCCTGCAGCAGTACCCGGTTAAGCCGGTCACGATGCACGCTGTAAATAACCTCGCTGTCATGCTGGCTGTAGCGCTGCAGGCGGGTTTCACCGCTCGGATCATGCAGCATCCGGCCACGCATCGGAATCGTGAACTCGTCAATGCGCTCCAGCAGTCCGGCCTCCTGCAGGGCCTGACGGCCACGCTCGGCGAGCGCCAGATTGATGGAGCGCAGGCTGGGAACAGCGACATCATCAGGGTGCGGAAAACGTTCAAACAGTTCTATCTGAAAGCCTTGCTGGGCCAGTCGGATGGCCAGCAGCGCGCCGGCCAGACCGGCGCCAATAATGGTAATGCGGTGGCTGGCAGAGCTCAAAGGTGCTTGGTTTGGGCGCACATGCACAGCACCAGGTCGCGTACGTCGAGAAAGGAATTGTACAGCGGGACCGGCGCCACCCGGATAATATCCGGACGTCGCCAGTCGCAGATAAAGCCCTGATCACGCAGGCGTTTGTAGAGTTTTTCGCCGGCCTCCGGGCCCGCTTTGACCCGCAGGGAAAGCTGGCAGCCGCGCCGTTCGGTGTCTCTGGGGGTGATGATCTCGCAGATATCCCCGGCCAGATTGTCCAGCAATTGCTCCAGATAGCCGGTCAGCAGCAGTGACTTCTCGCGCAGTGCGCTCATGCCGGCATCGTTATGAATGGTCAGCGCGGCGATCAGGGGCGCGGCTGACAGGATCGGTGGGTTGCTGATCTGCCAGGCATCCGCGCCTTTGGCCCAGTTGACCTGCTCGGTCATATCAAAGCGTGTTTCAGGTTCGTTGGACCACCATCCGGCCAGTTTAATCAGTTCAGGGTTGTCGTGATGGCGGGTGTGGATAAAACAGCCACTTAGGGTGCCGGGGCCGCCGTTGAGGTATTTATAGCCACACCAGGCGGCAAAATCCGCGCCCGAATCGTGTAATTTCAGCGGCAGATTGCCAGCCGCATGCGCCAGGTCAAAGCCAGCCACCGCCCCCGCCTGATGGGCGGCCCGGGTAATTCGCTCCAGATCAAAAAACTGCCCGGTGACGTACTGCACGCCGGGGAACATCACCAGCGCAATCTGCTCGCCCTGTTCCTGCAGCAAAGCTTCCAACTGAGCTTCGTCGATCAGCCGCTCACCGTCCCGCGGGGCTAGTTCAATCAGGTGCTGTTCAGGGTCCAGGCCATGCCAGCGCAATTGCGCCCTGACCGCATACCGGTCAGACGGAAAGGCGGCTTTTTCTATCACGATCTTGGTGCGCTGTCCCTGCGGCCGGAAGAAGCTGGCCATCAGTAAATGCAGATTGACGGTCAAGGCGTTCATAACCGTGATTTCATCGTTCCGGGCGCCCACCAGGGCAGCCATATGGGCATTCAGATCATCCAGATAGCTGAGCCAGGGCTTGCCGCCCTGAAAATGCCCATCGACGCCTTGATAACGCCAGCTTTCCATGGCTATCTGAACGTTTTCAATCGCCTGCTTGGGCTGCAAACCGAGCGAGTGGCCACAGAAGTAGCGCAATGGCTGGCGTTTGTTATCCAGCGGAAAGTGGAAACTATCCCGGTAACGAGCCAAATCGTCGTGGTGGTCGAGTTGTTCTGCCTGTGCCAGCAGTTCCTGATGTTGTTCGTGCATGATGATATTTTAAGAAACTTGAATTAATGGGTAAATAATCGGCCGTGCCGGGACTGCGTCCGAGATCAGCGGCGCGATCTGCATATCCAGCAGGTACCAGCCATCGGGTATTTTATCCGCTACGAAGATCATTTCCGTCAATCCTCGTTGCGGATACCTGACCTGTTCGTCAGCATCGATGCCCCACCAGGTTTTGTGATTGTAAACCCGACCGCCATCATCGGCACGATCCAATGAAGGGGTATCGATTAAAAAATGCTGGATCGGGCTGTCCGCCAGATACTGAACCGCTTCGGCGGTCAGCACCGGGTACCACGGGTCGGTGGTGTAATTCCGGGTGCGTTTGCTGACCGGGTTGGGCAGGGTGCGGATGATCAGGGCCTGAGCACCGACCAACTCGCCAGCCTGCTGCAGGGCGGCGCGGGTGATCAGGGTTTCATCAGGCTGTGAGCCCAGAATATAACGCTCGCTGGTATGCTCGGCTGAGACCGCCGTGACGGTGTGCAGCAGGGCGCTCATCAAGCCGGCCTGGACCTGATGGAAGACCGCCGCGGGCTGGCGGGTAACATGTCCGTAGCATTCGCTGTGGGTGCCCTGGCAATGCGGCACGATATGCAGCACATCGGCATTGACCGAACCACCGGCACGCCGGGAGGCGACAAAGTCGCCGGCCTGCAGGGGTTCGGCCTGAGCCTGGCCGCTGCAGAAAAACACCGGATGGCTGCCACTCGGATCAATCGGCAGGCACAGATCATGAGCCTGGGCGATATCGACCCGATAGTGATGCTGGTTTAGGGTTAAATTTAATAGCAAAGCGCGGTCCGGCCTGAGTAAAATGCAGCATGGTAACTCAATCCGGTCTCAGGAACCTATGCGCATATCACTCCGTCTCCATCGCATGCTAACCGTCAGCTCATGCAGTTAGACGATTTCGATTATCACCTGCCGGCGGAATTAATCGCCCAGCAGCCATTGGCACAGCGCAGTGCCGGCCGTCTGCTGTGCCTGCAGCGCGAGCAACAGCGCATCAGTGATCAGCAATTTGTCGATTTGCCGGACTGGCTGAAGGCTGGCGATCTGCTGGTGATGAACAACACCCGGGTATTACCCGCCCGGCTGTATGCCCGCAAGCCCTCCGGCGGCAGGCTTGAGATTCTGCTGGAGCGGTTGCTATCCGAGCACGAGATGCTGGTCCAGATTCGCGCTAACCGGCCGTTACGGGCCGGCGCCGAAATTATCGTCCAGGCTGAACAGCATCCGGACGTCAGTCTGGAACTGCTGGGTCGGCAGGGTGATTTTTATCATTTGCGCAGTCCCGAACAACCCGTGCAGGCGGTGCTGCAGGCCTATGGGACGATGCCCCTGCCACCTTATATCGAGCGGCCGGCGGCGGCGCGGGATGAGCGCCGTTATCAGACGGTATTCGCCGCTGTACCGGGTGCTGTGGCGGCGCCGACAGCCGGTCTGCATTTTGACCAGGAGCTGTTGCGGGTACTGGACCAGAAGGGTATCGGCAGCGTGCAGATTACGCTGCATGTCGGCGCGGGTACTTTTCAGCCGGTGCGGGTTGAGAATGTGCTGGAGCATCAGATGCATGCTGAATATCTGGAAGTCAGTGCGGCTGCCTGCGCCAGGATCAACGCCGCCAGGGCCAACGGCGGAAGAATCATCGCGGTCGGCACGACCTCGGTACGCGCACTGGAAACCGCCGCCGCCAGCGGACGACTTAAGCCGTATACGGGGGATAGCCGGTTGTTTATTTATCCGGGTTACCAATTCCAGGCCGTCGATGCCATGCTGACCAACTTTCACCTGCCCAAATCAACCCTGTTGATGCTGGTCTCGGCATTTGCCGGCCAGGCATTCGTGGCGCGCGCCTACGCACATGCGGTCGAGCAGCGCTACCGGTTTTTCAGTTATGGCGATGCCATGCTGATGGTATGAGCCGGCACGGCTGCCGGCAGATTGCGGAGGCGGGCGGCCCGCCTGTATGATAGCCGCTGGATTTTATCCCCTTTCAGACAGGCGAGGCAGCCATGAACATATCACGCATCCACCCCTATCTGCTGGCGTTGCTGGCCGTTATCATCCAATCGACCGCCTTCAGCAGTGAGTTGCGTGAGTTTGCGGGTAAACAGTATCAGCGGCACAACGATGTGTGGGTGGTGCGTACCGCGGTCGGCGAAGTGTTTCGCCTGGATCCGCAGGTTGTTACGGTCAAATTTAAAGCCGATGTAAGCCGTGCCGCGCAGGCACAGCTGCATGCAGCAGCCGATGCAGAGGTATTGCGAACCGCCCGCACCGGCTTTATGGATGTGCGCGTCAGTGGTGATTTATTCGCCGCGCTGCAGCGTTATCAGGACAGTGGTCTGGTGGCTTCAGTCGAGCCCAATACGCTGGGTCAGTATCACGCCGTCCCGGATGATACGGAATATGCCCAGCAGTGGTATCCGGCGGTGATTCAGGCCGAACAGGCCTGGGACAGCAATGCCGGCGGACCGGCGGTGGTGATCGCGGTGCTGGATTCGGGCACGGAATACAATCACTCCGATCTGGGTAACGGCGCGGATGCTTATGAAAATGTCTGGTTGAATCCGGCTGAGGATGCCTGGAGCGATCCGGCTGATCCCGATACCGGCAACGGTGTTGACGATGACAATAACGGTTTTATCGACGACTGGAAGGGCTGGAATTTCGGCGATGGCGATAACGATGGCAGCGGCACCTTCTTTCATGGCACCGCGGTGGCCGGTGTAGTCGCCGCGAAAACCAACAATGCTAACGGGGTGGCCGGCATCGGTGGTGGTTTCGGTGATCCGGGCCTGCGGATCATGATCGCCGGGGTGGGCAATAACGCGCCCAATGGCGGGGTGCTCGATGACGCGATTTTATATGCCGCCGAAAACGGCGCACAGGTCATCCAGCTCAGTCTGTCGGTTGGCCAGAGTAATGCCATTGATGCGGCGCTGCAGATGGCTTACGAGGATTTTAATGTGTTGATTGTCTGTTCCTCCGGCAACGGCGGTGGTGGCGCGGTGGGTTACCCTTCCAGCAATCCATTCGTGATGGCGGTCGGGGCTACCGATCAGACCGATTCGCGCGCTGGTTTTTCCCAGTTTGGCACCGATCTGGAAATCGCCGCGCCGGGTACTGCTATCCGTACCACCAGTCTGGGTAATGGCTACACCACCACCAGCGGCACGTCATTTTCCTCACCGATTATTTCTGCCGTGGCTGGTTTGATGTGGGTGCAGAACTCTACCCTGACCAATCAACAGGTAAGGGAGTTGCTGTACCAGTCCACGGACCAGGTCGGTGGTTATGACTATAACCACGATGCCAGCCGTCCCGGGCATTCACTGGAACTGGGTTATGGCCGCATCAATGTCGTCACTGCGTTGGCTAATGCCGGTGACGGAGAAGTGTTTCTGAGCGATGGTTTTGAAGACGCGCCGTAGTCGGTGGTTTGAATCATCCGCCACCCAACGCCTGGTGTACCGGCTGAGATCAGTCTGAATCCGGTCCGCCAGCCGGGCCCATCAGCTTAATCTATCAGTCCGGCGCGGATGCCGGGCAGCGCGTGCTAGAATTTTGTGTTGCCAGCGGATGCCAGCCAGTTTATGAAATTCAATCTGTTACAGCGTGACGGCGAGGCGCGTCGCGGGCGGCTGAGTTTTGCCCGCGGCGAAGTCGAAACGCCGGCGTTCATGCCGGTCGGCACCTATGGCACGGTCAAGGCGATGACGCCGGAAGAGGTCAGCGACACCGGCGCGCAGATTCTGCTGGGCAATACCTTTCATCTGATGCTGCGCCCAGGGGCGGAAATCATCGCCAGGCATGGCGACCTGCATGATTTTATGCATTGGCCGGGCCCGATTTTGACTGACTCGGGCGGCTTCCAGGTATTCAGCCTGGCGGAACGGCGCAAGATTACCGAACAGGGCGTAACGTTTGCCTCACCGATTGATGGTTCCAAAGTGTTTCTGGGGCCGGAGGAGTCGATGGCGATGCAGCGTGCCCTGGGCTCGGATATTGTGATGATTTTTGATGAATGCACCCCCTATCCGGCCGCGCATGCGCAGGTGTGCGAATCCATGCAATTGTCACTGCGCTGGGCGGAACGCAGCAAGCAGGCCCATGCGGATAACCCATCCGCTTTATTTGGCATCGTTCAGGGTGGCATGTATCAGGATTTGCGTGAAATCTCGGCCGCCGGCCTGCGGGCGATCGATTTTGACGGTTATGCGATCGGCGGATTGAGTGTGGGCGAGTCGGCCGAACAGCGCAATCAGGTATTGGATTTTACCGTGCCCCTGCTAGCGTCGGAGCGTCCGCGTTATCTGATGGGAGTGGGACGACCTGAAGATCTGGTGGAAGCGGTGGCGCGTGGTATCGATATGTTCGACTGCGTGATGCCGACCCGCAATGCCCGTAATGGCCATCTGTTTACCAGCCAAGGCGTGTTGCGAATTCGCAATGCCCGCTTCAAAACCGATACCGGTCCGCTGGACCCTGCCTGTGACTGTTATACCTGCCAGAACTATTCACGCGCTTATCTGCAGCACTTGCATCGCTGTAATGAGATTCTGGGGCATCGCCTCAGCACGCTGCACAATCTGACCTACTACCAGGCGCTGATGGAACGGATGCGGACAGCCATAGCAGCCGGTGATTTTGAGCAATTTCGCCAGCAGTTCAACGCCCAACAGCAGCGCACCGCTTAAATCACTACGATAGTCCTCGGGCATGTATAATTGGATGATTTTTCGCATGCCTGCGCCAGCTTATTAGCATTGAATTTCAAGTAGTTATGACAACAGTTCAGCAATTTATTCACTTCGGCCTCCGTGCTTTACCCGGTTGGCTGTGTCTCTCATTGGGAATGCTGGCAGCGGCTATGCAGATCGCTGCGCAAACCGCGCCGGTCACCATCCGGGGCGCGCAGGTACCCGGTGGTCTGGTGGTGCCCGCGCTGGTACAGGTGGACACCCGCCGCCTGCCGCCGGCCGCGCGCTGGCGGCCGGGTGATCCCGTAATTGAGGTTCCCCGGCGGGTGTTGATCGGCCGGGATCGCAACTTGCGGCCACAGCCGCGCGGGTTCGGTTTTGACAGCCTGGTGGACCAACCGCAGGCAGCGCTGCGCGGTGGCAGCGGGATTGAAACCACGCTGATCAATCAGTCCGGCGGTGGTTTCAATGGCGCCGTCACCGCTGATCCGTCCGGGGATGTGGGGATTGATTTTTACCTGCAGATGATCGCCGTCGGCGGGCCGGGCAGTGAAGTACTGATCATCAATAAAAACAGCGGCGCACAGGAGGGGGCTTTCAGCACTACCAGCCTGACCGCCGGCAGTGGCACCAGTTGCGGCGACGCTACTTCCAACCCTCAGGTATTGTTTGATCAAAGCGCGGCGGGCGGGCAGGGACGCTGGGTGCTATCGGAGATTACCAACAGTTCGATCTGCATGTATATTTCCCAGACCAGCGACCCGACCGGCGGCGGCTGGTTCATCTATGAGTTTAGCGCGGTATCCGGTGGGCTGCCGGATTACCTGCGGCTGGGTGTCTGGCCGGATGCTTATTACGCCAGCTCTAACGAGCTGTTTGAAGGCGCGCGCCCGGCCTATGCGTTTGACCGCGGCAACATGCTGCTGGGCAATCCGGCCCGGCCGTTTCAGGCGATCAGTTACGCCACCTTTACCGGTTTTCCGTTTCAGTTGCTGCAGCCGGCGGATTTTGATGGCGGTTTAGCGCCGCCTGCCGGCGCTCCGGGTATTCTGCTGCGGCACAACGACGATGAATCGCATGCACCCGGTTGTGCGGTGGGCGGGCAGGACTGCCTGGAACTATGGGAGTTTACGGTCGATTTTGATAATGCCGCCAACAGTTCGCTCAGTGGCCCGGCGCAGTTGGCGATTGCGGAGTTTGATTCCAATCTGTGTGGGCTGACGTCATTTGCCTGTGTTTCCCAACCGGATAGCAGCGTGCTGCTCGATCCGGTCCGTGAGCCGGTGATGTGGCGCGCGCAATACCGTAACTTTGGCAACAGCCAGCAATTGACCGGCAGTTTTGTGACCGATGTGGATGGCAATGACCGCCATGGTGTGCGCTGGTTTGTGCTGGAACGCCCGCCGGGAGTGGCCAGCGGCAGCTGGTCATTACAGCAGGAAGGCACCCACTCGCCGGACGCGACCAACCGCTGGATGTCCAGCGTGGCCTTAGATGGCAGCGGTAATCTGGTGGTGGGCTTTAATGCCAGTGCCGATGCGACCGGGGTATTTCCCGGCATTCGTTATGCCGGGCGCCTGCGCGATGACCCCGCCGGCAGCCTGTCCCAGGGTGAGTTCAGTGTGATCGAGGGGAGCGCGCCCAGCACCACCAATCGCTACGGCGCCTATTCAGCCCTGGTAGTAGACCCGGTTGATGATTGCACCTTCTGGTATACCGCCCAATACAATCCCGGCGCTGACTGGGATACCCGGATTGCATCGTTTCAATTCAGCGATTGTGGCGAACCCGGTTTTGCGTTGGGCGGATCACCGTTGACCCAACAGGTCTGCAGTCCCGGCAGTCTGCAGCCGGTCAACCTGAATACCACCAGCATTGCCGGTTTTACCAATCCGATCTCACTGGCTTTGAGTGGTGCGCCCGGCGGAGTCACCGCCAACTTCATGCCCAATCCGGTGATACCCGGCAATTCATCCCAGGCACAGATTACCCTGCCACCCGGATTATCGGCCGGGATGCTGAGCTTTGATATCCGCGGCACCGCCAGTGGCGCGTCGCCGGATTCGGTGGCGCTGAATCTGGACGTGTTCAATAGCGTGCCGGCCGCGCCCTCGCTGCAGGTCCCCGCTGATGGCGCACTGGATGTGGATATTCCGGTCATGTTGAGCTGGTCGGCGGTGCCGCAGGCCGGCTCGTATTTTGTGGAAGTAGCCACCGATCCCGGATTTAGCACGGTGGTCTACAGCGCCAGTGAAGCAGCCAATACGCACCGGATCAATTTCGCGCTGGAATCGTTAACCGAGTACTTCTGGCGGGTAACCGCCAATAACCCCTGCGGTGACAGCACCGGTTCAGCGGTGTTCAGCTTCACCACCGAGCTGGTGCCGCCCATACTGTTGGTCGACGATGATGACAACGATCCGGATGTGCGGGCTTTTTACGCCGCAACTTTAACCGCGCTGGAGTTTGACTTTGAGGTGTTTGATACCGGCAATTCGGATATCGAACCTGACGCGTTGGAGTTATCCGCGTATGGCGCGGTGGTGTGGTTTACCGGTGGTGAATTCGGTGGTTTCGCCGGGCCTGGCGGCGGCGCTGAAGCGGCGCTCGGTGAATATCTGGACAACGGCGGTTGCCTGTTAATCTCCAGTCAGGATTACTTCCTGGACCGCGGGCCGCCACCGACGGCTTTCATGACCGACTTTCTGGGCCTGGGTAGTACTTCAGGCAGTGATGACGGTGACTATCTCAACGTCAGTGGCGGACCGGGCAGCATTTTTGCCGGTCTTGGGCCTTACCCGCTGGATTACACTCAACCCGGCCTGGTCGATGTCAGTGATAATCTGGTCGCGGCGGACGGGGCTCAGCTGGCCTTGCTGGGTAACAACGGCAACGGCGCCGCGGTGGCGCGCACGGTCTTCAACAGCGCCTATCTGGGCTTTCCGCTGGAAGCGCTGAACGCAGCCAATCGGCAATCATTATTGCGGGTATTTTTTAATGGCTGTGCAGGACTGTTCGGCGAAGTGTTTTTCCGGGATGGCTTTGAAGCCCCTTAGACAAATGCTGCCTGCCTTGCTGGCAGGCTATGACCTGATGAGTCGCTGAGTCCGCTGGATGACAGAGCCGTTAGGTTGTGCCGTACAAACTTGCTATAGTTTCCACAGCATGCCAGACAGGAGCAAACGGTGAAAAAAATCAATCCAGCAGGTTTATTACTGACTGGCTGGCTGCTGTCCGGCGGGGCCGCGGCCGATTGGCTGCTGCACGAAGAGTATGCCCTGGTCAGTGTTGTATCGATCAAGAATAATCAGATCGCCGAACTGCATCGCTTTGAGAGTCTGGATGGGACGATTGATGAGAGTGGCAAAGCGGTCATCAATATTGCGCTGACGTCGATCAGCACCGGTATCGCCATCCGTGATGAGCGCATGCGGGAATACTTGTTCGAGGTGGCGGATTTTCCGCGCGCGAGCATTACCGCGCAGTTGGATAAGGAATGGCTGCATGGGCTGGAACCGGGGCGGGCGGATGCGCTGGACCTGGAGTTAAATGTTGCACTGCATGGCCAGCAGCAAACCATAACGGCCATGGTCGGGGTGATCATTGACCGCAAGGGCAACCTGCATGTGGAAACCATCCAGCCGGTATTACTGAACGCCAGTCAGTTCGGCTTGAGTGAAGGCATAGCCAAATTGCAGGAGCTGGCCGGTTTGCAGGCCATCGCGACGGCCGTGCCGGTGACTTTCGCGCTGGTGTTCAAGCCCCGCTGAGGTTGCTGACCCAAGCGATGCTGGTTGGGTCAGGCTTAAAAATAACCACGCACTCCGGCGGAAAAATTAATCCCGGGCAAGGGCGCGAAGTCCTTCAAAAACGAAGTATGTACCCGCTGCTCCTCATTGGTCAGATTAGTGCCTTTGATAAAGAACTCAATTTCCGATGTGCCTGCGTACAACCGGTATGCCAGATTAGCACTGAGCATATTGTAGCTGGGAGTCGTGGTTTCGAACTCGGCGACGTCGTCGCGGCTGAACACGTGATAGTAATTGATATTGGCGCGCAGGTTGCCCTTGTGCCAGTCCAGCCCAGTGCCGATGCGGGTAGGAGAGAGGCGGGGGATTTCACTGCCGTCGCTGAGGTTGGCCTGGACCATATCAGCGAATACCCGCCATTCAAAACTGCCGATGCTGGTCTGGTCAAATAAATAACTGACTTCGCCTTCAAAACCATAAAATTCCGCGTCCTGCTGGCTCCAGATTTGTACCGGCAAACCGTCTTCCACATCACCGGTGTTGGCCAGAAAAATAAAATCGTCGATTTCGTTATAAAAAACATCCGCGCGAAAATGCAGTTTTCCATCGTATTTGTGCAGGCTTAGATCGAAATTGTTCGAGGTTTCTTCGCGCAGGTTTGGGTCGCCAATCTCAAAAGCCTGGGTGGCGATATGTGGACCGAAAGCGAACAGTTCTTCCTGATTGGGGCTGCGTTCTGAGCGCTGCCAGTTAAAGGCGGTTTGCCAGCCATCCGCAAAATTCCAGATGCTGCCCGCGCTGACGGAGATAGCAGTGAAGTCGCGTGAGGAAATACCGTTGACATCCAGGCCATCAGCCAGCGTGATCTGATCATCCTGCCAGCGGAAACCGGTGCTGAATTTAAAATCGCCCACCGGTATTTCTTCCAGTAAGAATATGCCCAGAGATTCGGTATTGCCCGGTGGCACAAAGGCTTCCGCGCCGATGGCCTCCAAATCCTGGTCGTTATATTGCACGCCGATCACGCCGGAAAACCAGCCAATGGGATCGTGAGCCACTTCCAATCGGCTTTCCACCGCTGCAATATCAAACGTGGTGCCGATTTCATCGCCTTCCAGTTCCTGATGGACATAATCATTGGCGGCGATTTTGAATTTGATTTCCTTGATGCCGGCGAACGGCGTGAACAGACCGCTTTTTAATTCGTAGCGCTCCTGGTCCAAATCGATGCTGACACCGCCTTCTTCCTCCGGTTCACCGGCGCCGCCTTCTTCTTCCTCTTCCAATTCGGCGGGAATACCATAAATGGTGTCGAATTTTTTATAAGCCACGCCCACATAACCCCAGTCACCCACAAAAGAGCCACCGAAAGTTCCGCCGGAGCTTTCCAGCGCGCTGTTTTCCAGGACCCCCGGTTCCTGCTCAGCCAGTTCATCGGGTTCCAGTTCCGCCAGTGCTGAATCGCTGAGTGCAAAACCGGGTATTGAGTAATCGCCGGTATCCCGGTAAAAGCCATCTACATGAAACTGAAAGGCGCCGAATCCGCCATCCAGACGCGCTACTCCGGCGAACTCATCGGCCACGGTATTGCCGCGCACTTCCACTGCGCCACTGAAATCCTGCTGCTGTTCTGGAATACGATTGTCGATCAAGTTGATTACGCCCCCGCTCGCGCTGGAGCCGTAGAGCAGCGTAGCCGGACCACGCAGAATTTCTATGCGGTCGATCAGCAGCGGTTCCGCGGATACCGCATGGTCTTCACTGACGGCGGATGCATCCAGCGTTCCCAGGCCGTCTTCCAGCACCCGTACCCGAGAGCCACCCAACCCGCGGATGATGGGGCGTCCGGCGCCAGGCCCAAAATAGGTGCTCTGGACCCCCAGTTCCGCCTGCAGGGTTTCACCCAGCGTGCTTTCCTTGCGGTCATCCAGGTTTTCGCCGGTCAGGATATCGACCGGCTGGGCCGAATCCAGAGCACTGCCGCCCAGCGGATTGGCGCGCACCACCAGGCGATCCAGTTTGGCTTGATCCTCGTGCGAGTTGTCGTTGAGCTTATGCGTGCTGTCACCGATCGGATCGGCGGCAAGTGTCTGTGCGGATAAATTCTGGATGGATATAACCGCTAAAACAACGGTCGATAGTAAAACGATATAGCGATGCATGAGATGGTCCGGAAAAGGGTAGTTTTGTAATGTTATTACATTACCATAAGATGATGACGAGTCATACTATCCGCTATCCCGGCTGGCTGGCATTGGGCGCGTTTCTGCTGGCATCTGTCCCGACTGCCACCGCCGCGGACGAGCAGCATCAGGCGTTGCCGGAAAATCGCGCTATTCTGCTGGAACTGGAGACCGCTGACAACAGCCCATTGGTCATGTTGCGCGCTGCCATTCGTATCAAGGCCTCCCGTGAACAGGTCTGGGCTGTGCTGGTCAGTTGTGAGCAGGCACTGCGGTATGTGCCGGATATCCGTGAGTGTCGGGTGATGGAGCAGGGTGAGACTGCTGATGAGCAGCCGTTTGAAATCATTCTGCACCGTTTAAAACCGTATTTCTTTTTACCCAGTGTCAACAATATATTCCGGGCTGAGTATTATTGGCCCGAGCGTATTGAATTTCACCGTCAGGGCGGCGAACTGCAGGCATTTCAGGGCAGCTGGCACTTTGTCGCCATCGCTGACGATGAAACCGTGCTGTATTATCAGGCCAGTGTTAACCTGAGCAAAAACCTGGGTCAGCGCGGGGAAATGCGGATTCTGAAGCGGGACGTGCCGCAATTGCTGGGTAAATTACGCGAGCTGGTCGAGCACGGATAAGCCGCCGACCATTACCATACCGCTCTGTCACTCTCACTCAAGCATTGGGCTTGTACCGGCATGGTTGCCTGGGTAGTCCGACGCGGGCAGCAGTAAGGGCATGCGCTTGGTCATGCACCGGGTCAGTGCTGGTTTGGAACACCGGCTTTATCCAGTGGTCTAGTACTGCTTGAACTGTTACGGCCTGAACTGTCGCGGCGGGGCTCAGTGCAGGCGCGGGCTGTGAGCAGGCAGGTCTGGCAAGCCCTGTCTGCGGGCATTGAATTGTCAGCCTTTGATCAATATAAACAATGCTGCGCCGTCAATGGCCAGCAGCATAGCGGAGAGTCTTTAGAGCATGTCTGAGCAACACAATGCGGTGACGCAGAACATCGAAAATCAAACCACAGTCGAGCGGTCGCCGGCCTATTCCGCGATGCAGCAACTCAGGTCGGCGGTGGGGGATTGCATTATCGGCCAGCAGGCCCTGGTGGACCGGTTGCTGATCGCGTTGCTGGCGGATGGTCATTTGCTGGTGGAGGGCGCGCCCGGACTGGCCAAGACCACCGCGATCAAAGCCATCGGAGACCGTATCGATGGCGATTTTCACCGTATTCAGTTCACCCCCGACCTGCTGCCGGCCGATCTCACCGGTACTGAAATTTACCGTCCGCAGGAAGCCCGGTTTGAATTTCAGAAGGGACCGGTGTTTCATAATCTGATTCTGGCGGATGAAGTCAATCGGGCCCCGGCTAAAGTCCAGTCGGCGTTACTCGAAGCGATGGGTGAGCATCAGGTAACGGTCGGTCGGGTAACTTATCCGCTGCCCAAGCTGTTTCTGGTGATGGCCACCCAGAACCCGATTGAGCAGGAAGGCACTTATCCGCTGCCGGAAGCGCAGCTGGACCGGTTTTTAATGCACGTTACCATCGGTTATCCGGACGCCGGAGCGGAAAGCAGTATTCTGGCATTGGCGCGCCGGCAGGCCCGTTCGCGACTGGGACAGCTTGAGCCGGTTGAGCTGATGGTCGATCAGGCCAGCATATTCGCCGCCCAGGAAGAAGTGCTGGACTTATATCTGGCGCCGCAACTGCAGGAATACCTGGTGCAGTTAATCCTGGCGACCCGCGATCCGTCGCATTACAGCGAAGAGCTGGCGCGTTGGATCAGTTATGGCGCCAGTCCGCGCGGCACCATTGCCCTGGATCGCTGTGCCAGGGCGCATGCCTGGTTGAACGGACGCGACTACGTCACCCCGGAGGATATTCAAACGATGGCGCCCGATGTCCTGCGTCACCGGGTGTTACTGTCTTTCGAAGCGGAAGCCGATGGGGTAACCCCGGATCTGGTGATCGCCGATCTGCTGGCACGGGTGGCGGTGCCCTAGCGCTGCTTCGGATCAGTGTCGCAGCAGCATGAACCTGGCTTTACAGCGCCTCAGGATGGACAGTGATGCCTGATCAGACTCGTACAAGGACTGCCGTCACAGGCATCCGCCCGCAGGTTGATGAGTTGATCAGGCTGCGCTTCGCCGCCCGCGGCCTGGCGCTGACGCCCCGGCGCCCGGTGGGCGCCACCACCGTCGGCGTGTACCGTTCCCGCTTTCGCGGGCGCGGCGTGGATTATCTGGAATCACGCAATTATCAGCCCGGCGATGATATCCGCAACATGGACTGGCGGGTCACCGCGCGGACCGGAAAACCGCATACCAAACTGTTTCAGGAAGAGCGCGAACGGCCGGTAATAGTGCTGCTCGATTGCGGTCCGAGTATGTTTTTCGGTACCCGGCAAACCCTGAAATCCACCCTGGCGGCGCATCTGGCGGCCTGCATCGGCTGGGCGGCGGTACAGCATGGTGACCGCATCGGTGCGTTTGGTTTTGCCGCCGATATGCATCAGGAAATGCGACCGGTCGGCGGCCGCCGTGGCGCATTGGCCTTAATCCGGCATTTGCTGGCCTGGTTGCAGCCCCCGGTGCATGCCAGTGAGTTGGCCGACGCCCTGGCCAGTCATACCAGCGAGCGGGCCGGGCAGGCATTGACGTTGGCTTTAAAACGCCTGCGGCACGTCACCCGGCCGGGCAGTCTGGTATTTATTCTCAGTGACTTCTACGGCCTTAATCAGGACACCCGCCGGCATTTGTCGCACTTATGCAGGCACAACGATGTGGCGGCCTGTCAGATCTACGATCCCATCGAAATTCAGCCACCCCCGCCGGGTGTGTATCCGATCAGCAATGGCGTGCAAAGCGGGCTGTTGAATACGCTGGCGCGTGATTCCCGGCAGCGTTATCAGGACTATGCTGACCAGCACTTTGAGCAACTCCGGCAGATGACCCGGCAACTGGGTATGCCGCTGCAGAGCGCGGCCACCACTGACGATCCGGTCGTGATCATGCAGCGTCTGTTGAATGTTTGAAGGCCCCGACTCATGAACCCGCTGGCTGACCTGAGGGATATTCATGCCGCGCCTGATCCGGGGTTCTGGCCGCTGGCGCCGGGCTGGTGGTTGCTGGCGGTGTTGCTGCTGATCACGCTGGTGGCGTTGGGTTATGCCATTCGCTGGTATCGCCGGCGGCGCCGGCAGCAGGCCATATTGAAACAGTTCAGAATCGTTTATCGCACTTATCAGGACCATCTTGATACAACTCGTCTGGCGGCTGAGCTGCATCGTCTGATGCGGCGGGTGATGCTGGCCGCTGGCGCGCAGCGGCAACTGGGTCTGAGCGGTGAGGCTTTTTTAGACTATCTGGATAGCGGTGCCGCCGGTCAGCCGTTCACCAGCGGGCCGGGCCGGGCGCTGCTGGACGCGCCTTATCAACGCCAGGCCGAGGTGGACGCGGAAGCCCTGCAGGCCGTAGTACAGAACTGGGCCCGGCGGCAGCTCAGGGGGATCAGATGAGCGTTGAGTGGCTGGCCGGGCCGTTGGGCTGGAATCAATTTGCCTGGCCGTGGGCCTTTGCCGCGCTGTTGTTGCCCTTGCTGGCCTATCTGTTGCTGCCACCGGCACGGCATGCCGGCAGCACCGCTTTGCCGGTGCCTTTTTACACCGCGCTGGCGGCGGCCGATGCAGCGCCACTGAGCGGGCCACGCTGGGTGCGGATCGCCGCGCTGCTGGTCTGGCTGCTGCTGGTGCTGGCTGCCGCCCGTCCACAGTACGTGGGTGAGCAGGTGGAAGTGCCGGTGACCGGACGGGACGTGCTGATGGCGGTGGATATATCCGGCAGCATGCGCCAGGAAGATATGGTGTTTGAAGGCCGGCGGATCACCCGTCTGCTGGCTGTAAAAGCCGTTGCGGGAGAATTTCTGACCCGCCGGGTGGGCGACCGATTGGGCCTGATCCTGTTTGGCAGTCAGGCCTATCTGCAGACCCCGCTGACCTTTGACCGGGCAACCACCCGGACCCTGTTGTATGAAGCGGAGATCGGACTGGCTGGCCGGGAAACCGCGATTGGTGATGCGCTGGGTCTGGCGCTGAAGCACCTGCAGCAGACCGAGAGTGAACAGAAGGTCCTGATCCTGTTGACCGATGGCGCCAATACCGCCGGCAGCGTGGAGCCGTTGGAAGCGGCGCGACTGGCCGCCGGCGAAGGCCTGACGGTTTACACCATCGGCATCGGCGCGGACGCGCGGCAGGTCAACACCTTGTTCGGCCGCCGCTGGAGTAATCCTTCGGCCGATCTGGATGAAGCCAGTCTCAGACAGATTGCTGAACTGACCGGTGGGCAGTATTTCCGGGCCAGGTCGCTGCAGGACCTGCAATCAATATATGCCCAGCTGGACGAACTGGAGCCGGCGGCCGCTGACCCGGAGGTTTTTCGGCCGGTCAGTGAGCGGTTTTACTGGCCGCTGGGGGCGGCGCTGGCCATGGCTTTGCTGCTGGGGCTGGTGCAATTGTGGCCAGCTTTAAACCGTCGGCGGGTGGCGCAATATGCTGGCTGAATTTCACTTTCTCAGGCCCTGGTGGTTATTGGCCCTGCTGCCGCTGGTGGTGTTGCTGTGGCAGGCGCGTCAGCGCTTGGCCGGCAGTGCCTGGCAGGGCTTGGTCGATCGGCCGCTGCTGGAGTGGTTATCCGGCCAGCAGCAGGCACCCAGCGGCAGTGGACGCGGGTTATCGCTATGGCTGGGTATGGCTGGCATCCTGGCGGTGCTGGCACTGGCCGGACCGGTCTGGGAGCGGCAGCCGCAACCGCTGCTGCGGGCGGTGCAGGCGCGCGTGATGGTGCTGGATTTATCCCGCTCCATGCTGGCCACGGATCAAAAGCCCAGCCGTCTGGAGCAGGCGCTGTTCAAGCTGGAAGATATCCTGAATCGCAGCCGTGAGGGTCAGGTTGGTCTGGTGGCCTTCGCCGGCGAAGCCTTTGTGATCAGCCCGTTGACCAATGACAGCCGCACCATCCAGGCTTTGTTGCCGGCGCTGGCGCCGGACATCATGCCGGTGCAGGGCGCGCGGGTTGATCTGGCTTTACAGCAGGCCGCTGATTTATTGACTCAGGCGGGCAGCACCACGGGCGAGATTTTACTGATCGCCGATGCGGTCAACAGTGAGCAGGCCGGGCCGGTGGCGGAAGCTTTACGCCGTCAGGGCATGCGCGTTTCCGTGCTGGCGGTGGGGACTGAACAGGGCGCGCCTATTCCCCTGCCGGAGGGCGGATTTGTTCAGGACAGCGACGGCGACATCGTCGTACCGCGGCTGCAGCCGGCTGAGTTACAGGCCCTGGCCAGGCTGGGCGGGGGGCGCTTCAGCCAGTTAACGGTGGATACCCGTGATCTGGATTATCTGTTGCCGGAACAGTCCCCTGAGCAGGTTGACCGGAGCGCCGCCGACAACAGCCGCAGCGACGCCATGAGCAGCGAGTTGTGGCGTGAACAGGGGCCGTGGCTGATCCTGCTGCTGTTACCGCTGGCGGCCATGCTGTTTCGGCGCGGCTGGTTGTTGTGCTGGTGGCTGTTGCCGGCTTTACTGTGGCAGCCCATGCCGGCGCAGGCGGCCTGGCGGGACTGGTGGCGGACACCGGCCCAGCAAACCCGCCAGGCACTGACGCAGGGCGACCATCAGCAAGCCGCGGAGCTGGCGGAGCAGTTGGCGAAACAGCCCTTACTGGCGGGCGAAGCCTATTATCGCAGTGGTGACTATGCCGCCGCCGCGCAGGCCTTCAGTCAGGCTCTGGAAGCTAATGGCAACGCTGACAGCGCCTACAATCTGGGCAATGCACTGGCGCAACAGGGGCAATACGATGAGGCCATGCAAGCCTACCAGGAGGCTTTGCGGCAGGCGCCCGGGATGCAGGATGCGCAGGCTAATCTGGAACTGTTGAAAAGTCTACAGCAGGAACAGGAGCAGCAGTCTCAGGATGGTGAACAACAGCAGGACCAGCAGCAGTCATCCGACCAGCAGCAGGATCAGGACCAAAGTCAGGATCAGGACCAGACTGAGCCGCAGGATCAACAGCAAAACCAGAGCGACCAGGCTGCACAGCCAGCGCAGCCAGAGGAGCAACAGCAGCCAGGGGCGCAGGATGAACAGCAACCAGAACAGCAGCAGTCTGATGAGCCATCCGATGCTGCCCGGCAGCAGCCAGCTGAACAGCAGGCTGACCCACCGCAGCAGGAGGCGCAGCTTCAACCTGGTGAGCTAAGTGAGGCGGAAGCGGAGCAACAGCGCGCAGTGGAACAATGGTTACGGCGTATCCCGGATGATCCGGGCGCTTTATTGAGGAATAAATTCCGCTATCAATATCAGCAGCGGCAGCGGCCCGATGTGGCTGGTCAGGGCGATTCAGATGAGGACGACTGGTAATGACCATAGCTATTCAAGTTGCGTTGAAAACATATCTCAGACTGTGCCTGACAGCACTGATGCTGTATCCGGTGTTGCTGTGGGCGCAGTCGCAACCACTTACGGCACGGCTTGATCGAACCCAGATGGTGCTCGGTGAAACAGTGACCCTGAGGATAGAGCGGCAGGGCAGCGCAGGCGGATTGCGTCCCGATTTGAGTGTGCTGGAAGGACAGTTTGAGGTACTCAACAGCAACACTCAGACCCAGGTCAATATCAGTAACGGCCAGCAACAGGCGATCACGCAACTGCAGCTGGTGCTGGAACCCAAACAGGCTGGTGAGCTCACCATTCCACCGATCCCGGTAGGCGATCAATACACCCCGGCACTGAGCTTGAGCGTGCAGCCGGAGCCGGAAATAACCGACAGTGATGTTGCGCCACCCGATTTTGTGCTGGAAATGCAGGCTGAGCCGTCAACACCTTACGTACAGGCCCAGTTCACCGTGGTGGTTCGGTTGTTGTATGCGACTCAGATCAATGATGCCGCCCTGAGTGAGCCGGAACCATCCGGCGTGATCATCGAGAAACTGGGTGAGGACACGCAATATACGGCGCAGCGAGCCGGCCGACGCTATAACGTGGTGGAACGACGGTATGCCATGTTTGCCCAGCGCAGCGGGCGCCTGGAGATCGCACCGGTACAGTTGTCAGGCCGGGTGGGCGGCAGTGCGCGCAGCAGTTTTTTCAATTCCAGCGCCGGACGACGCATCACCCGGCGCAGCAATGCGCTGGAAATCGATGTATTGCCGGTGCCGGCTGCCTATACGGGGGCTGAGTGGCTACCGGCCAGCGCTTTGCAACTGCGTGAATCCGGGATCGATCAAACGTTTGAATACCGCGTGGGCGAGCCATTGACGCGCACCATCGAGTTATCGGCACTGGGTTTAGCCGATGTCATGCTGCCGGATATTGCGGCGCCCGCGCCGGACGGAACTCGTGTATACGCTGATAAGCCGGTCGGTAACAGTGGTGTCCAGGGTAAACAGATTATCGGGCAGCGTACTGTCAAGCAGGCGATTGTGCCCACCACGGCAGGCACATTACAGTTGCCGGCCATCCAGTTGGACTGGTGGGATACCACCAGCAACCGGCAGCGTCAGGCCAGTATTCCAGCCAGCACAATTGAGATTCTGCCGGCCCTGGATAATGGTTCTTCCAGCGCCCAGGGCAGTCTCCCTTTGCCTGCCCCCGCAGCCGTCTCAGAGGCTGTCTCCAACGGCCCGATTGAGCCCGGTCTGTGGCCCTATATGAGTTTTGGTTTTGCCGGGTTATGGCTGCTGACACTGCTGGCCTGGTGGCGTGCCCGCCACGCTCAGCGTGGTGTGCCAGAGCTGCGCACAGCGGCGGCTGAGCAACAGGCACTGACGATCAGGGCAGCCAGGCAGGCCTGCCGCGAAGCCTGCCAGGATAATGCGCCGACCGCGGCCGCCGCTGCTTTGACTGCCTGGGCCGGCGCAGCCTGGGATGACGTGGGTATCAAGCATCTGGGGCAGGTGATTAACGCTCTGGAACAAACGCAGTGGCGGCAGGCGTTACTGGAGTTGGAACGCGCCTGCTATAGACGCCAGCAAGCTGACTGGGATGGTACAGCGCTGCAGGCATTACTGGCCCGGGGCTTGCCGGCCAGACAGCGGAAACATGACCCGGTTAAAGCCGATGATTCACTGTTGCCGGAGCTTTATCCGCCGCTGCATTGATTGAGCTGATTGTTGTGAGCTTGACTGTTGATTAGAACCGGAGAGCTCTTTTTCGGCTAATTGCCAGCGCTGCCAATTAACCCGATGCTGGCAGCAGCCCAGGCTGCCATGCATTTTCGCTGATATCGTATTGCCTGCTAAGCTGCCACCGCTTCTTCGCTGGCCTTGACCGGGCCATGCAACAGCGCCTGACGGGTTGCATCCACCAGCATATCGACTTCCGCACTGGTAATGCCGAAGTGCGGTGTATAACGCAGTGAATTAACCCCGCCATGAATCACATTGATACCGTGTATCCGCATGTATTCTTCGGTGCTGTCGGAGCCGTAACTTTTATAGCGTGGGTCCAGTTCGATCGAGAACAGCAGGCCGGTGCCCTGAACTTTGGTGATCAGGCCTTTCAGTTCGTCTTTTAATACCGTGAACTTCTGCAGGAATTCCTGACCGCGCGCGCGGATGTTTTCACGCAGCTCCGGGGTCAACAGATTCAGCACGGTGGTACCAACATCCAGGGCGCGCGGATTGGCGGTCATGGTGTTGCCATACACGCCCTTGCGGTAAATCTTCGCGGTAGCGTCAGTCATCGCCAGCACGGACAACGGGTATTGCCCGGCGTTGAGCGCCTTGGAATAGGTTTCCATATCCGGTGGCGCCAGGTTTTCAAAACCCGGGTAATCCACAATCGACAACACGCCGTGGGTGCGCAGGCCGGCCTGAATACTGTCCACCAGCAGCAAGGCGCCATGCTGAGTGGTCAATTCACGTGCCGCGGCATAAAACTCAGGGGTGATGGCCTGGCCGGGATTGCCTTCGCCCATCACCGGTTCCATAAACATGGATTCGATAAATATCCCATCCCGTTCGGCCTGGGCAAATACCTGACGCAGGGCTGCCACATCGTTGGGTTTGACGGTCAGCAGATTATCCCGATCGCGGAAGCTGGCCAGATGCTTGCGATAGGTGGCGCGGGTGGAATCTGAATACTGCGCGGGACGGTCGGTGCGGCCGTGAAAACCACCGGCCAGCGCCAGTACCATGATTTCTTTGTCGGCATGCGGGCCGCCCGGATCGGTATGCGCTTTGGCATTGATGTCCGAGATACGCGCAGCCACGGTAACCGCTTCTGAACCGGAGTTCAGGCATAGAAAACGTGCGAACGGGCAATGCTTTTCCGGCCGGCGATGGCCGATTTCCCGGCGCAGGGCTTTGGCAAAAGTCAGATGGCTCATATTCGGGCTCATCACATTGGCCATCACGTGCGGTTGCGCCATGGTGTCAATGATCGCCTGCGGAGCATGACCGAAGCCAAGCATGCCGTAGCCGCCGTTGTCGTGCAGCACTGCGCCTTTCAGGGTGATGATCCAGGGGCCTTTGCCTGCCAGGGTAATATAGGGATTGACGGCGTCATCGGCATAAAAGTTAACGTAATCAGCCTGCAGGGTGTGCAGCAGTTCCTGCTCGTCTCCGGCCAGCAGGTCGCCATGCTGGTCACGCAGTTCCTGCAGGTTGGCGAGTGCCTGATCGACCGCCTTTTCCAGGTCGCCGTCGAGGGCGGCAAAGCGTTCGATCACGTCGTCCGGCAAACCATGGGTGAGGGCCGCGCCGCCGGTTTCCCGGAGAATGGTTAACTTGTTCAGTATGCTCATAGAAGCCTCGAATCTGTAGGTGCTTTTGGGCACGCATCGTTGGTTTAATCAAGCCGGTTATTTTAACACAGCAGCGCCTGATCAGCATGTTGTCGCAGCGCCCAGCGGGTATGCTCGCGGACCAGTTCAGAAGGGTCATCACGGCGCGCCTCCAGGGCCTTAATCACAGCCGGTGTGGTGGGTGCATTGCCCAGACCTACGGCGACATTGCGCAGCCAGCGCTCGTGACCGATCCGGCGTATGGCGGTACCTTCGGTGTAGTGCAAAAAATCCGTTTCACTCCAGCCAAACAACTCGACCAGATCAGGCGCATCCAATGGATCGCGGGGCGCAAAATCGGGCTGGCTGGCCGCCTGGGCAAATTTGTTCCAGGGGCACGCCAGAATGCAGTCATCACAGCCGTAGATGCGGTTGCCGATCAACGGCCGCAGCGGCTCAGGTATGGCGCTCTGATGTTCGATGGTCAGATAGGAGATACACAGCCGGGCATCCAGCTGATATGGGCCGGTGATCGCCCGGGTGGGGCAGATATCGATGCAGCGGGTACAGCTGCCGCAATGATTCTGTGATGGTTGATCAATCGGCAGTGGCAGGGTGGTATAGATTTCGCCCAGGAAAAACCAGCCGCCGGCATCCTGGTGCAGCAAATTGGTGTGTTTGCCGATCCAGCCGATACCGGCTTTTTCGGCCAGCGCTTTTTCCAGTACCGGGGCGGAATCCACTAAGGCCCGGTGGCGGCCACCGGCGGCCTGCTCGATCTGTTTGGCCAGCCTGGCCAGCCGTGATCGCAACACCTTGTGGTAATCCCGGCCGATGGCATAGCGTGAAATGGCTGCCGTGTGCGGTTGTTCCAGCAGCGCCTGCGGGGCGGTGGCGTCGGCATGCAGATAATCCATGCGCACGCTGATTACCCGGATGGTATCGGCGTGCAACTGCGCGGGCGCGGCGCGTAACCCGGCGTGTCGCTGCATCCACTGCATTTCACCGTGACGCTGCTGCGCCAGCCAGCGTTGCAGATGCCGGCTATGCTCACCCAGTTCGGTGTCGGTAATACCCACTGCGTCAAAGCCCAGCGCGCTGGCCCAGAGTTTAATTTGCCCGGCCAGGTCCCGCCAATTGATGGCTGGCTGGTCAGCAGGGTTTGATTTGGCGTGGTCAGACATATAATCGTTGTATGGTTAAGCGCAGTTCTACCCGACAGATACTCAACACCGCCCGGCAGGTGCGGCAACTGGACCAGGCTCTGGCCACGGCGCGTGGCGTGCCAACCTGGCAATTGATGCAGGATGCAGCGGCGGCCGCGCACAATGTGCTGCGCAGTAACTGGCCGGAAGCTCAACGTATCATCATTATGACCGGCAGTGGTAATAATGCCGGCGATGGCTGGGCCCTGGCCAGCCTGTTGCGCGCGGCGGGCCGCGAGGTGTTGGTACTGGCGCTTAAGTCACCGGAACAGTTAGCAGGAGATGCGGCCCTGGCGGTTGCCCAGGCGCAATCAGCCGGCTGCGCCTGGCATCGCTGGGATGGCGACGATCAATCGGTAGGGCAAAAACTGCAGGATGCTGAATTGATTGTGGATGCGCTGTTGGGTACCGGCATTGACGGTGAGTTGCGGGCTGACTATGTCAGTGCGGTAACGGCCATCAATCAGGCGCCTGCGCCGGTGCTGGCGCTGGATGTTCCCACCGGTCTGCAGTCCGATACCGGCAGGGTGGAGGGACTTGCCGTACAGGCGGTTATTACCGTGACTTTTGTGGCTTATAAACGCGGCCAGTTCACCCTGGATGGCCCGGATCACTGTGGTCAACTGGTGCTGGCTGACTTGGGCTTATCAGACTATCCGGCGCTGCAGGCCGATGCTGCTGATCAACGGGTGGAATTGCTGGCTGCTGAGAACACCTTGGCATCACTGCCGCAACGCCGTCGGAACAGCCATAAAAAAACCTACGGCCATGTACTGGTGATTGCCGGTAACCAGGGCATGGCCGGCGCCGGGTTGCTGGCTGGTCAGGCGGCGTTACATAGTGGCGCCGGGCTGGTGACCCTGCTGACGCACGCGCGTCACGCCAGCCAGTTGCACGCCGCCGGTGCGGAACTGATGATCGTCAGCCACGAGGATAAAGCTGAGTTGGCGCCGGAATTACTGGAACGCGCCGACTGTATCGTGATCGGACCCGGATTGGGACAAGATGACTGGGCTCGGTGCTGCTGGCATGACCTGGAGAAGTATCTGGCCGCGCAGGATCGGCAGACTTTACCGGTGGTGGTCGATGCGGATGGACTGTGGTGGCTGCGCCGGCATCCGCTGGCCAAGGCGCAATTGACCCTGACCCCGCACCCCGGCGAAGCCGCGCACTTGCTGGACACGAACTCCGCGCGTATTCAGCAGGACCGGTTCCACAGCGCCACTGAACTGGCGCGACGTTATCAGGCCAGCGTGGTATTGAAAGGCAATGGCACCGTGCTCGCCCAGCAGCGACGGCTGGCGTTGTGTCCGTTTGGCAATCCGGGCATGGCAACTGCCGGTATGGGGGATGTGTTGGCGGGGGTCTGTGGTGGCCTGTTGGCGCAACAGCCGCAAGCGGTGTTCAGACAGGTCTGCCGGGCGGTGACCGCGCACGCGCTGGCTGGTGATCTGAAGGCCAGCCAGGGCGGTCAATATGGCTTGACGGCGGGCGCACTGATCGATGGCCTGGCTGAGTATCTGCCATGACAGTGCGGCGACTGGCCAGCCTGGACGATACCCGGCAACTGGCGCTGGAGTTGGCCAGCCAGCCAGCCAGGCTGGCCGGACAGGTTATCTATCTGCGCGGTGATCTGGGTATGGGTAAAACCACGCTGGTGCGGTTTTTGCTGGCGGCGCTGGGCTATCAGGGGCGGGTCAAAAGCCCTACCTATGGTTTGTTGGAGTTGTATGCGCTGGGTGGGACACCTGCGCTGCGGGTATTACATCTGGATTTATACCGTCTGGAGGATCCGGAAGAACTGGAGTATCTGGCCTTGCGTGATCTGCATGATGAACACACCCTGCTGATGGTGGAGTGGCCGGACAAGGGACGTGGCATGCTGCCTGCCGCCGACCTGGAGATTGGATTAAGCGGCGATATGACGATCCGCTCAGCGCAGCTGGACTTGAGTAACCCTCAGTCGCCGCTTGCCAGCTTAGCGCTGTTTTATGATTAATAACCTTAGCAATATCATCTAGCTAGCGGATTTTTAAAGCAAAAACCTTGAAAAGCAGTGGTTTTCGTTGCATTATGAAAGCTACTTCAGCAACGGAAATCCATACCAGCAGTTATGCGCCGCGCGGTTTTGCTCATCGTATTTCTGAATTTTACTTTGGCAGCCGTCGCAAGCCGGGCCGCTGAGGTAAAGGATTTTCGTATCTGGGCCGGGCCGGATAAAACCCGCGCGGTGCTGGACCTGGATGCCAGAGTTGATTATCAGATCTTCACCCTGGACAACCCCAGCCGGGTGGTCATAGACCTCAAACAATCGCGCATGACGGGCGCCGTTCACCTGCCCGAAGACCGCTCCAGTGGCGCCCTCAAACGGGTGCGTCACGGTGTCCGGGCACAGGATAATCTGCGGGTGGTGTTTGATCTGGGCGAAGCGGCCAAACCCAAGAGTTTTTTGCTTGATCCTGCCGGTGGGCATGGTCATCGCCTGGTGATTGATCTGTTTCCGGAAAGTGGCGGGGCGGAAATTGAGCCGGCGCCGAGCTGGAGTCCGAATCCGGAGCGTGACGTGATTGTAGCCATTGATGCCGGCCACGGTGGTGATGATCCGGGTTCCATTGGCCCCACTAAAACTCAGGAAAAAAATATTACCCTGGCGGTTGCCAGGCTGCTGCATAAGGATTTGAATGCCATGCCCGGTATTCAGAGTTTTCTGGTGCGGGAGAGCGACTATTACATTGCGCATGCCGAGCGTTACGAAATAGCCCGGCGCAAGCGCGCCGATCTGTTTGTTTCGATTCACGCGGATTCGTTTCATAGCCCCAAGCCCAGCGGCAGCTCGGTGTATATCCTGTCCCGACGCGGCGCCACCAGTGAGGCCGCTCTGCGCCTGGCTGAAGGTGAAAACCGTTCCGACCTGATCGGTGGCGTCAAGCTCAATGACAAGGACGATGTGCTGGCGTCGGTGTTAATGGATTTATCCCAAAGCGCCACGCTGGAGTCCAGCAACGATGTGGCCGGCGCGATCCTGAACTCGCTGAAGGAACTGGGTAAAGTTCACAAACACAAAGTGGAGCGCGCCAATTTCGCGGTCCTGCGCTCACCTGATGTGCCCAGTGTACTGGTGGAAACAGCGTTTATCAGTAACCCCAAGGAAGAAAAAAAGCTTAAGGATCCGAGCCATCAGCGCAAGCTGGCCAAGGCGATCAGTCAGGGCATCCATGATCACTTCCACAGCATGCCACCACCCGGCACCTGGATCGCCAATCACCGCCAGCCCAGTCGGCATATCGTTGCCAGCGGCGATACCCTGGGCGGCATTGCCAACCGTTATCAGATCAGCGTTGATCGCCTGCGGCAGGTGAATAAATTAAACACCGACAGAATTCGGGTTGGCGCGGTGTTAAGGATTCCGAATACGTAAACATTACATTCGCGAATTGCACATAATATTTATCCACATACATAGACTGACCCAGCCTACCCCAGGCTAATCTGTCATTCTGAACGCAGTGAAGAATCTCTTGGGCTGGATAGATGGGTAGTGGTGGGGAGATCCTTCGCTGGTGCTCAGGATGACAGGATTGATTGGGGTTTGAGGGGTGTTGGGCGGACCGGAATAGTTTGTCATTCTGAACGCAGTGAAGAATCTCTTGGGTTGGACTGATGGGTAGTGATGGGGATATCCTTCGCTGGTGCTCAGGATGACAGGATTGATTGGAGTTTGGAGGGTGTTGGGCGAACCGGAATAGTTTGTCATTCTGAACGCAGTGAAGAATCTCCGCACGCTATCCGTGTCATTCCGCGCAGAAAGGTTTCACTGCTCGCTTTGTGAGCTGATGCGACGTACTTTCCCATCAAATGTTCGGCCTAACCATGCCGTGTTTAATTCAGTTCCTTTGAGAGTGGTGGGTTACAGCCCACCCTACATCAGATTGCTGGGTATGCGGCGTTTAGGTGATGTCCGTGGTTTGTTTTTTAACATAGAGTAATAAATGGGTGCGCAGACGAGAATCTGGTGAGCCTGGTGAGCGCAGCGACGAGGAATCTGTCGTGCTATTCGTAGAGTTCAACGACAGCAGGCTTCTCCGCTCGCGTTACGAGTTGATGCGACGTACTTTCTTATAGTGCACTCTAACCCTTTTTCTGCATCTGTATGGCCTCGTCCAAGTTAAATCTGGCCACCAAGAGATTCTGTTGCAAAAGAAATTACTTCAAACAAGGCATCACCGTGATGATGCCCAGTGCGAGAACAATAAAGCTTACCTTTGATGTTTATATTTGTTAAGACAATGTGTTTGTTTTCTTTATAGAATTCGGGGTTTACGAGCAGTTGTAGTTTTTTTATGCCTTCAATTTTGAATATGCCACCATATTCGAGGTCAGATGTAAACAGTGCGATTTCTTCGGGAAGCACGAACATCCAGTATGTTTCGATTGAGTCAGTTTCAAATGACTCATAATTTGGCGGGCCCGGGAAAGCTTCTCGCCAAACGAAACCTATCAGCTCTATTTCTTGGCCTTCGTAAACTTCAATATTGGCTTTAATAGCTTGTTCAACTCGCAGTGCTTCTTCGGCGGTCAATTGTCGTATCGCAGAATACCAATTATCACGATGCTTCTTTAGTTCGGTAGGTGAATATTTTGTTCCTTTTGGATGTTTCGGATTATAGTGGCCAGCATCTGCGTGGCAATCGAAGCAAAGAGGAATACAGTTTTCAAATGTTGATTTCCCTCCGTTCGATTCGGGAACTATGTGGTGCAACTCCATCTTCACCCCGCAGAAACGATGACAAATGCAGCATTTTCTGCCACATGAAACTAAGGCTTTATCTTTTATAGATTTTTTCCACATAATGAAATAATTACGAAGGGTTTAGAGCTTGTTGGTTTGGTTGATGCGGTTCGCAAAGCTCACCGCATGCTACAAAATAATCTGTTTAAATCTGTGGATTATTTCTTTTCCTTCTGTGCGTAATCCGCGCAATCTGTGGATGTATTATTCCTGCAACCCCATCACCTCAACACCCTGCTCAAACACAATATCCACCGGAATAGACTGTTGCGATAAACGATCCAGATCGCTTTGCAGATCAGGCGGGATATTGCCTTTTTCGGCCAGCAGCTGTCCGGCGGTGGCGTAGTCGCCGTCGCCCTGGATGGTCAGTAATAAACGGCTGAGTGATTCGATGGCGCTTTCAAAGTTTTCAATATTGATGCTGTATTCACCCGTATCCGCATCACGGGTAAACGCACCCTGGTCGCGGAAGTAATTAAACCGCACCAGGTTGGCGCGGCCGTGCGCGCTGGAGGCGCCGAAGCGTATCGAGCGGAAGATGCCAGCCATAAAGGTGACATAATTATCCATTAATTCGCCTGCGTTGAGTTCGCCGTTTTTGCGTAATTGCTGGATCATGTACAGACCGAGAATATCGGCCTTGCCTTCTTCAAACGGCGAAGCGTGTTCCTTGAGGGCTTCGCGCACCGTGCCGCTGTCGTTGATGGTGTTCTTGATGCCCAGACCGTGGGCTACTTCATGAAACATGGTGTTGGCGAAAAAGGCGTCGAAGGTGACATGCGGGCGTTGCTCGGCCACGATCAGCGATTCACTGATGGGCACCAGAATTTTATCGAATTTAGCCTGCATGGCGTTTTTGAGCTGCAGGCGGCGGGTGCCTTTCTGCAGTTGGACCTGCTCATCGTTGGGCAGGTTGATGGCGATGGTCTTGGAGCCGGCGTTGCTGTGCCCGGCATAATAAATCACATCGTAGGCGTTCAGGTCGGCATCGCTGCCCGGGCTTTCCTGTTTGTAGGCGTCATCCACCGGCAGGTCCTGCTGCAGCTGCGGCAGGTACTGGGCGAAACGGGCCAGCCGCTCACTCCATTCCAGGTCTTTGATCAGGACATAGGCCTCGAACGCCGTCCGATAGCCGTACAGCAGGTCCTCGTAGGTTTCGATCGGCCCGAATACCAGCTCAACCGGATTGTCTTTCATGTCCATCCAGGCCAGATCGCTGGCCTGATAGTCGCTGGTTAGCAGCGCGGCGGCACGCAATTTCAGGTAATTGGCGAAGCCCGGATCAACGGCCAGCTCAGCGGCCTCGCGCAGCAGTTCGGCGGCACGCCGCAGCTGCGGTGCGTAGGCCTGATGGTAGTAGATCAAACTCAGTTCACCCACTGCATTGCGCTCTACCAGTGAGTACAAACCGGTTTTATCCGGGTTATCCCAGGCTTCGAATTCAGCTTTGGTCATATCCGTCGGATAAAAACGCGCACCGGGCGGTTTTGGGCCAACGCCGGCGACAAACGGTTTATCACCATTCAGGCGGTCCCAGGGGCCGTAATTGATATCGGCAAAGCGGCGCAGCGCCTGATCGTCAATCCTGCTGAGCAGAGGCCCGGGTTCACCGTAAGCCTGTAGCCAGTAAAGCTGATCCATAATCTTGCTGGCTTCAATCAGCTTGGCCAGCATGCGTACTTGAGCATCATTCAGGTGCCCGATCTCGGCGGTCAGTCGGACCGGGACGTAAATATCCAATCTGCTGCGCTCGAAGTCCTGCGCGGCGCTAAGCGCCTGTCGGGCTGTGGCAGGCAGCCCGGTTGGATTGCCGGTGCTGCTGGTTGCGCTACTGGGGGGCGTACTGGTTACCGCGGGCGCTTCCGGTTCTGATGGCTGGCAGGCGCTCAGCAGCAGAGCAATGGCGGGGCTCAAAATCCAGTTGTGGCTTGCTTTCATGGTGTCCTCGGCAGATCAGATAAGCACCTATTTTAACCTATGCAGGCGATTGGCTTTCAAACGGTTTGCCCCCATACTGCGCAGTTGTAATCAACGTGCTGAATAGGTGAAGCCATGCCAATTTATGAATACCGTTGTCAGCAATGCGGTCATGAACTGGAAAAGTTGCAGCGGATGAGCGATGCACCGCTGGTGGATTGCCCTGCCTGTGCCAAGCCGGCCCTGAAAAAGCTGATTTCAGCGGCAGCCTTTCGGTTGAAAGGTTCGGGCTGGTACGAAACCGATTTCAAGCAGGACGGTAAACGCAATCTGGCCGGTGATTCGGATACCGGAAAAGCATCAGCCGGCGCCGCTGATAGCAAATCAGCGGGTAAGGACAAACCTGCAGCAGATGCCAAACCCGCGGGCTCATCCAGCAGCAAAGACACTTCAGGCAAAGCCACCTCGAGCAAAGACAGAGGCGAGCGGAAAACCAGCAGCAACGCCGGCTCCGCATCGGCCTGATTAAGACCAGATAGGAAGATTGATGCGAACTCATTTTTGTGGACTGATTGATGAAAACCTGACCGGCCAAACCGTCACCCTGTGTGGTTGGGTGCAGCGCAGCCGGGATATGGGCGGACTGGTGTTTGTCGGCCTGCGTGATCATCACGGCGTAGTCCAGGTGGTGATCGAGCCGGACAATCAGGCGGCTTTTGCGGTGGCGGAAAAGCTGCGCAACGAGTTCTGCATCCGGGTCACCGGACAGGTGCGCGATCGCCCGGAAAGTCAGTGGAATGCCGATATGCACACCGGCAAAGTGGAAGTGCTGGCCGGGCAGCTGGAGATTCTGAATGCCGCTGAGCCGCTGCCGTTATTGATGTCAGATGATGACAGCGAAGAAGTGCGCCTGCGCTACCGTTATCTGGATATGCGCCGGCCGCGGATGCAGCACAACCTGCGCTTGCGCACCCGTTTGACGCGTGCTATCCGCCGCCATCTGGATGGCCAGGATTTTCAGGACATCGAAACACCGATCCTGACCAAAGCCACACCCGAAGGCGCGCGCGATTACCTGCTGCCATCGCGGGTCAATCCGGGTAAGTTTTATGCTTTGCCGCAGTCCCCGCAGTTATTCAAACAGCTGCTGATGATGGGTGGCATGGACCGCTATTATCAGATTGCCCGCTGCTTTCGTGATGAGGACTTGCGCGCCGATCGCCAGCCGGAGTTCACCCAGCTGGATATTGAGATGGCGTTTGTCAGCGAGGCTGATGTGCAGGCCATGGCGGAAAGCCTGATTAAACAGTGTTTCCGGGATGTGCTCGCTATTGAGTTGCCGGACTTTCCGCGCATGAGCTGGCACGAAGCCATGCTGCGCTTTGGTTCGGACAAGCCGGATTTACGTATAGCGATGGAACTGATCACGGTCGATGAATGGGTCGCCGGATGTGGTTTCAAGGTATTTTCCGGCCCCGCCAATGACCCCCAGGGTCGGGTCGCGGTATTGCGGGTACCGGGTGCAGCTGATTTCAGCCGTAAGCAGATTGATGAATACACCGCGTTTGTGGCCCGTTACGGCGCCAAAGGCCTGGCCTGGATTAAGGTCAAGCAAACCGGGCAGGGCGTGGCCGGCGTGCAGTCGCCGATCGCCAAGTTCCTGGATGACAGCATCATCAATGCCTTGCTGGAACACAGCCAGGCACAGGCGGGTGACCTGCTGCTGTTTGGCGCCGGGGATGCGGATACGGTCAATCAGTCAATGGGCGCGCTGCGTCTGCAGGCGGGCCAGGATACCGGACAGGTGGCGGAAGGCTGGCGGCCGTTGTGGGTGGTGGATTTTCCGATGTTCGAGTGGGATGCTGAAACACAGCGGTTCTATGCCCTGCATCATCCGTTTACCGCCGCCACCACTGATGACGTTCAGACGCTGAAGCAAACTGCCGCCACCGCCCTGTCGCGCGGTTACGACATGGTGCTTAACGGTACCGAGATCGGTGGTGGCTCGATCCGTATTCACCGCCCCGATATGCAGCAGGCGGTGTTTGAATTATTGGGTATAACCCTGGAAGACGCTCAGGAGCGCTTCGGGTTTTTGCTGGAAGCACTCAAATACGGCTGTCCACCGATGGGCGGCATTGCCTTCGGCCTGGATCGGATTACCGCTTTGATGACGGGCGAGAACTCCATCCGTGATGTGATTGCCTTCCCGAAAACCACCACGGCCGCCTGCCCGCTGACTTCGGCGCCCTCGGTGATTGATCCGGCCCAGCTGCAGGAACTGTCTATTCAAGTTGTCAAGCCCGAGCGGGAATAGATCACCGCAGGAATAGATCGCCTGTTACCCGGTTCTTTCGGTTAACTGGCAGCAGCACTGTAAGAGCCCGCTTGCGGACGCTTGAGCGCGAAAAATCCGCATGGATTGTAACAGCCCGCTTGCGGGCGCTTGAGCGCGAAAAATCCGCATGGATTGTAACAGCCCGCTTGCGGGCGAAAGCGTCTACCTGTTGGTCACCCGCAAGCGGGCTCTTACAGTGTGTGGATGGGCTGGTTTTGATGGCGTGCCCAGTAATGACATGCCCGGGCGCGCTTCAGGCCCGCGGGGTTTATTCCGAGTGCAGTACGATGCGGTTGCCTTCGCTATCCAGTAACACTGACCGGAAGCCATGTGGTCCGATCGCATGCGGAGCCTGCTCCAGGGTACCGCCGTGCTGTTGGGCAATGTCTACTGCATCCTGCAGGCGGCCGTTCACATTAAAATACAACAGCGCGCCATCCCTGGATGGCTTGTGCGTAGCGCTGACAAACAGGCACCCGGCCACTTCTTGCTGCTGATGGGAAAACACCGCCACGCCTGGAAACTCCTCGCTGACCCTGGTGACCAGTACCGCACTGTAAAAATCAATTGCACGCTGCAAATCCAGCACCGGAAGATCAAACCAGACGATAGTATTGGCCATTGTCGTACTCCTGAATAAAAACCTTGAGTGATTGTGGCGTGGTCCCCTCGGATTTCAGTGTACGCCCGGGGTGATCAGCCAGGCAAATAAAAAGCGCCGCGGTGCGGCGCTTTGAATACAGCAATTGATGGGCTGTTTAGCTAAACCGGGGAATGGCAAAGCACAGTGCGGCAATCGCCAGAAATACAAACCCGGTGATCGGCATCAGGAAGATCAAGGGTACGGCCAGTATCAGGAACGCAAAGCCGGCCGCATTGACGTCGCTGATGCGGCGGTTATCACCGGAGCGCGCGGTCAGAATTAACAGAATCTGATCAACGCTCAGTTTTCCGGCGCCATGAAACACCAGTGGCAGCAGCATCAGCAGGAACAGCAGCGGAATCCGGAAGTTACCGAAAAACTGCCCGTCTTCAACCACCCGGGATACGGAATAACCTTTCCACAGTTCCGCCAGGCTTGACCAGTCCGCCGGCCAGTGCACAGTGACGATGGCCACGGCGGTAATCACCACCAGTGAAAACGCCGCAAAACGGGTAAATAAGCCGAAGAACAGCAGCACGCTGAACACCAGTTCGCCCCAGGTGGCGGCAAACCAGCTGAAGTCCGCGCCGAGCAGCTTGAATGGCTGTGGAAAACTGTCGATCCGGCTGGCGAACCAATTGTTGCCGTTGAGTTTGGTCATGCCCGCGGTGAAAAATTCGTAAGCCAGAATCCAACGCAGGCCGAGTGGCCAGATCCAGTCGCCGGCTACCCGCAGGCGCGCGGTTAAGTCGTCATAGAAATCCGTAAACACCATAATGTACTACTCCCGATGTATCTGTTTTGAGCTGAACTGGTTCCGGTTATCTGGCGGCCAGTGTTCCCAGGATTATACCTTTTTGTTGCAGCGACAGTAGCTGCTCATAACCGGCCTGGATGACTTTCTCGTCATCCTCGCGGCCAATTTCGGCGGCAAACTGTTGCAGTATCAGGTGACCTGATTGTTCGGGATTATCTTGCAGCAGCTGACACAATCTTGCTGTTGCGGGTTTCAATTGCATAAAGGAAATACGTTCTTTGCGGTTGCGGTAGACCATCAGCCAGGTCGGCTGCGGGGGCTTTTCGGTAGGAATGAATTCCGGGCGGATGCGGTGCACAGGCCAACTGTAACCCAATAGCCAGGCCAGCGGAGACAATACCGGCACGCCATCGCGCAGATCGGGTTCAGGCTCAAGTTTGATTTGATCGGGGTCAGCTTCATCATTGCGCAAGGCCGATTCAACCCATTCATAGTGCGCCAGTTCCAGCAGGAAGGGTAGTTGCTGATCACCAGCATCGCGATGCTCCTGAAGGTATTGCAGAAACTCACGACCCAGTTCAGGGAATAGCGGGGTAGTGGCGCGATGTTTGATCAAAAAATCACGAATGGTATGGTTCCAGGCGTCTTCACCCAGCAGTGCTTTACAGACCTTAAAACGTGAACCCAGCAGGCTTTTCAGATTGCCGAATACCAGCCGCCGGTAAATAGCCATGCGGCGGTCTTCCAGATTGGCGGGCGCGGGGTTTTGCGCGGGGTTTCTCAGATGTGCGGTGAACTGTCTCTGGATATTCCGAAAATCAGTTGTGTCGTCGCTACTCTTGCTGGACTCAGCCATACTGCTGCATGCTTTCCAGTTTGGCCGCTGCTATCGGCCGGGATTGATACTTGGCCTGCAGATCGGCGATATGCTGCACTTCACCTAACAGGATATCCAGCGCGGGAATATTAAAATCGCGCTCCAGCAGGGTAGGGAACACACCAAAACTTTGATAGGCCACTTCCAGCAAATCCCACACGTCGGGAATCACATCCGCGCCGTGGGTGTCAATAATCAGATCGTCAGCCTCGTTATAGTGGCCGGCGATATGGGCATAGGCAATCCGCTCGCCCGGTAAGGCCTGCAGGAATTTGATCGGGTCATAGCGATGATTCACGCTATTGACATAAATATTGTTGATATCCAGCAGTAATTTGCAGTCCGCCTGCTGAATGACGCCGGTGACAAAATCAAGCTCGCTGATCTGCTGACCTGGCGCCGCGTAATAGGACACATTTTCAATCGCAATCTGGCGACCGAGAATATCCTGTACCCGCTGCACCCGTTCGGCCACATAGTGGATGGCCTGTTCGGTGAACGGAATGGGCATTAAATCGTATAAGTGACCTTCATCGCTGCAATAGCTGAGATGGTCGCTGTAAAAACGGATGTCGTGCTGGTCCAGAAACTGGCCTACCTTGCGGACAAAGGTTTCGTCTAAAGGCTCGGGGCCGCCGATGGACAACGACAGACCATGGGTAACAAAAGGAAATCGTTCAGTGTATTCGCGAAAAATCCGGCCCAGGCGACCGCCTACGTTGATCCAGTTTTCCGGTGCGACTTCCAGAAAAGAAATCGGCGCCATGGCCTCAAAGTTATCCGGATGAGCAAGCGGGCTCAAAAGAGCCCGCCGCAAACCGAGTCCTGCACCCGTCACCGGAAAGTGCCGGGCGGTGTTGTCAGGACGCATAGCTAGTCATGACTTAGCTTAGCTTAATGGTCGTTATACGGAACCACCACAGGAGCCTTCGCCACAAGAGCCTTCTTCTTCGCCGCAAGAGCCTTCACCACAAGAACCTTCTTCGTCGTGGTCGCCTTCGCCGCAAGAGCCTTCACCGTCTTCGCCGCAGGAGCCTTCAGCGTCGTCACCGCCACAGGAGCCTTCGCCGCAAGATCCTTCAGCATCTTTGTCGTGGCCTTCGCCAGCTACCATGTAGCCCTGATCCAGATCGATGGCACCAAACAGAGCATCCTGGTCAGCAGCAATAGCGGCGGAACCAATGAAAGCTGTGCCGACAGCAGCAGCAATAGGAGCAACAATTAACTTACGAGTATTCATGAATAATATCCTCCAGTTACACATAAAAGTCCGGGGTCGTTGCCCTGAACCTGTATATTCCGACAAAATGTCGAAAACTTGATTGACCAGCCGACTTAACGATAGCAGATTGATATTTGCCAGTGTTAAAGGCTAATCACAACATTCGACGCATAAGACCTCTGGCACGTCGAATATATTGCATCAGTTCGCTAAACATAGGATGAATGGTTGCAACAATACGGTCAACATTCAGTTATTCAGGTTGTCTGGTTTTTGATTTGAACTCGCACAAGTCATTGATTATGCATTCATAACACAATGGCTTACGCGCTTTGCAGCAGTAGCGCCCATGTAGAATCAGCCAGTGATGCGCGTGCTGAAGGTAACATTCTGCAACATTTTTAAGCAAGCCGCGTTCCACCGCCAGCGGCGTTTTACCGGGTGCCAGGCCGGTTCGGTTAGCGACCCGGAAGATATGCGTGTCGACTGCCATGGTGGGTTCGCCGAAAGCACAGTTCAGCACCACATTAGCGGTTTTGCGTCCTACCCCGGGTAGTGCCTCCAGCGCCTGACGTTCAGCCGGTACCTCGCCGGCATGCCGCTGCAGCAGTAGCTCACAGGTAGCCAGGACGTGTTTGGTTTTACTGTTGAACAGACCCAGGGTGCGTAGATAAGGTTTCAGCCCCGCCTCGCCCAGCGCCAGAATGCTGGCCGGGGTTCGCGCCTTGGCAAATAACCGCCGGGTGACTTTATTGACGGCAATATCGGTTGCCTGGGCTGAGAGCATTACCGCAATCAGCAATTCAAACGGATTGCGGTAATTAAGTTCGGTCTCCGGGTGGGGGTTCTGTGCCTGCCAGCGGGCAAACATGGCATTGCGTTTATGCTGATTCATGGGGCAGATTCAGTGGTTGTCTCAGTTGCTATGCTGGAATGCTGTCCGACCGCGGTGCGGCGGCTGACCCAGGATCTGAATACCGCGACCAGCAGACCCAGCAGCAAAAAAGCCCCGGGTGGCAGGCTGAACAGTAGAAACTGGTACCCGGCCGGACTTAAACGCAGCGTCAGATCAGGACTGTCCGGGCCCAGCAGCAATTGGCTGTCGGCCAGCAGGGTCCCATAGCCCAGCAACTCACGGCTGGCCCCCAGCAGCATCAGCGCCAGCAGAAAACCACAGCCCATCGCCAGCCCGTCCAGCATTGCAGCCGGTAAGCGCTGACGAGCGGCAAATGCCTCGGCACGGGCCAGGATCAGGCAGTTGGTAACAATCAAGGGCACGAAAATGCCCAGGGTCTGATACAGGTCAAATAACCAAGCCTCCATCAACCGTTCAATGATGGTAACCAGACCGGCGATGATAATCACAAACACCGGAATGCGTATTTCGTAATACAGTATCGGCCGCAGCAGTGAGACCAGCGTGTTGGTCAGCAGTACCGTCAGCAGAGTCGCAATCCCCAGACCAATTGCATTCACCAGGGTATTGCTGATGGCCAGCAGCGGGCACAGGCCCAGTAGCTGCAGCAATGCCGGATTACTGCTTAACAGTCCCTGTCGCCAGATCGCCTGGCCGGTTATGGTGTCCGGTGTGCTCATGATTGGTTCACTGCGCGATGGGCCGGCGCCACCAGCAGCTTGTCGCGCTGCTGCTGGAAATATTCAACGGTGCGCTCGACGGTGCGCAGTACCGCTGAGGCAGTGATGGTTGCACCGGTCAGGTTATCGAATCTGCCACCGTATTTACGCGACTGCCAATCCTGATGGCTGAGTCCGCTCACCGACAACTGATCAAATTGCTTTAGCCAGTCAGATTTGCGCAGTTCCACCTGATCGCCCAGGCCCGGTGTTTCCTGATGGCGCACCACCCGCACTGCCTGCAGGCTGCCATCCACGTGGATCGCTATCAACAGGTCAATATCGCCGTTATAGCCGTCATGCGCGGTCAACGCAAAAATAACACTGACCACCTCTCCGGCCAGACTTGCCCGATAAGCGGTTACCGGTGCTTCGGATTGAAACTGGCCGGGCGCATTGACCACCAGGATGTCCTGATGCAGGGCATTGTCGTAGCTGCCGGGGGGCAGTAATTCAGTCAGGCGCTCAAGCCGCGCCGCCATGCGTTGATCAGCGATGCGGGTGGAGGTGGTGGTCACAATAGCCGCTATCGCCACGCCCATCAGACCAGCGATCACCGCCAGACTCAGCAGTGCGCGCCAGTTGAAAGCTGGTGGTTCAACAGCGGTCATTATTCACTATGTCCAAATACCCGTGGCCGGGTATAACGGTCGATCAGGGGGGCAAACATGTTCATGATCAAAATCGCAAACGCCACACCGTCCGGGTAAGCGCCCCAGCGCCGGATGGCCAGGGTGATCGCGGCCACCCCGCAGCCGAACAGCAGCTGTCCGCGTGGGGTTGAGCAGCCCGAGACCGGATCGGTGGCGATGAAAAAGGCGGCCAGCACCGTGGCGCCGCTGAAGATATGCTGCAGGGGTAACGGATTGGCGTCCGGGTCGAACAGGTACAGCGGAGTGGTCAACAGCACCACCGTAGCCAGCAATGCCACCGGCACCCGCCAATGAATAATGCCGCGGTACATCAACCATAGACCGCCCAGCAAATACCAGTTGGCCACCCATTCCCAGCCCAGCCCGCCGAACGTACCGAAGATCGGTGCCACCCGCACCTCGGTCACCAGCAGGCCACGCGCTGAACCGGTGCGCAGCGTATCCAGCGGGGTCGCCAGTGTCAGTGCATCCCAGCCGCCGGTCACTATCGGGTTGCCGGTAAAAATAATACTCAGCACCTGGCTCAGCGATAGCTGCACTTCCGCCAGCTCGCGTGGCGGTGACCAGTGCGTGAACAGCTGCGGGAAACTGATCAGCAGCACGGCCATGCCCACCATAGCCGGATTGAAACGGTTATGACCGAGTCCGCCAAACAGATGCTTGGCGATCACAATCGCGAACAGCATGCCGGCCAGACTGGCCCACCAGGGACTCAGGGGTGGAATGCAAACCGCGAATAACATGGCTGTCACCGCCGCTGAGTAGTCGGTTATAAAGGGCTTAACCGGCTGCCTGCGCCAGCGCAGCATCAGATATTCCAGGCCGTAGGCGAACAGCAGCGCCAGCAGCAACTGTATCCACACCCCGATACCAAAGAACCAGCTCAGCGCGATGACCCCGGGCGTCAGCGCCAGCAAGACCTGCAGCATCACATTGGCGACACTGGTTTGAGCGGGCACATGCGGTGCGCCGGACCAGCTGAATTTCATGCCCCGGACTCCTCACTGTCATCGGCTTGTGGCGCGCTGCCGCGGGCCTGTTTACCGCGTACCCTGGCCAGGGCCGCGGCGATCGTCTGTTGCGCCTGCTGCTGATCGGCGGCGGCCTGTTGCCGGGCCGCACGGCGCTCCGCACGCAATGCCTGCTGGGCTTCCAGCCGCTGGTTGCGGGCCTGGTGGCGTTGTTCGGATTTGCTGGCGCGTTGCTGTTCACGCAGGCTGCTGCGCAGTTGCGATTTGCCCAGCCGGAAATATTCGGTCAGCGGGATATGACTGGGACAGACCAGATCACAGCAACCACACTCAATGCAGTCAAATAACGCCAGCTCGGAAGTCTGCCGAATGTCTCCGGTGCGGATACTGTGATAAAGCAGCTGTGGCATCAATCGAGCCGGGCACACGCGTACACATTCACTGCAGTTGATGCACGGCATGCTGTGCGTGGGATCACGTAACTGCTCCGGTCGCAGTGCCAGCAGACAGTTAAAGCCTTTGGTTACGCTGATGGCGTCATCACTGATCGCCATGCCCATCACCGGACCACCCATCACCAGTCGGTTGACCTGCGGCTGGAGGCCGCCACTGGCCTCGATCAGATGCCGCACCGGCGTACCCAGCAAGGTCAGCCAGTTACGCGGTTCCTGCACGGCGCCGGTAACCGTGACATAGCGTTCGATCAGCGGCACCCGATCAACCAGCGCCCGTTTGACCGACCAGGCGGTACCGACATTCAGGCACACGATGCCCAGTTGCTGCGGATAGCCGCCGCTGGGCACCTCAAGACCGGTCAGTACTTTGATCAACTGACGTTCGCCGCCTTCCGGATAGATCTTGCGTACCCGGCAGATCGCAATGCGCGGGTCATCCACGATTCGCTGGGCGCGTTTGAAATCATCTTCCACTTCGCCCATCTGATCTTCCAGCGCAATGACGATGTGTTCCACCGTGCCCAGTGTGCGCGCCACAATCTGTGCGCCCAGCAGAATCTGCTCGGGGTGCTCGCGCATCAACATTTCGTCGCAACTGATATAAGGCTCACACTCCGCGCCGTTCAAGATCAAGGTCTTGATCGGCTGAGCCCAGTGTCCCTTGAGTTTGCGGTGGGTAGGGAACACCGCGCCGCCGAGTCCGACAATCCCGGCATCGGCTATCCGCTTGAGCAATTCCTCACCTGACATCTGCCGCCAGTCGGGGATCATCCGCTGACAGTCACTGTGCCACTCATCGCGGTCATCCGGAATCAGCGTAATACACGTATCGACAGGGTGCTGGCGGCTGATCACCGGTTGTTCGTCAATGGCGGCAATTCGTCCCGAAGTGGGCGCGTGCAGCAGTGCCCCAAAGCCACTCGCCGGCCTGGCCAGAACCTCGCCCTTCAACACCTGCTGTCCAGGTTTGACCAGGGCGATGGAGCGATCACCGACATGCTGTTTCAAGGCCAGCGACAGATGCTCGGGCATCGGTGGACGAGTGACCGGGTGCAGACATGACATGCGCTTGTAATGGCGCAGTTTCAGCCCGCCGTGGAAGTTATGCAGAAACTCCCCGGGTGCATGGGTCCGGCTGGCGGGGACGCTGCTCATGCGGCCAGTTCGCGCTGCAACTGGCGGGCTTCGGCGGTCAATTTGAGATAATCCGGCGGCGCGGTCTGCCCGTCCGGTAAGGCCGGCACCAGGTCAATGCAGTCAACCGGGCAGGGTGGCAGGCACAATTCACAACCGGTGCATTCATCGGCAATCACGGTATGCATGTGCTTGGCGGCGCCGACTATGGCGTCTACCGGACAGGCCTGGATACATAAGGTGCAGCCAATACAGCGCTGCTCGTCAATCACTGCCAGCAGCAGTGGCTTATGCTCGCCGTGACTGGTGTTCAGAGGTTTTGCTGCAACGTCCAGCAGCGCCGCCAACTGCCGGATACCGGCTTCGCCCCCGGGCGGACATTGATTAATATCCGCCTCGCCTTTGGCAATTGCTTCGGCATACGGTCGGCAACCCGGATAGGTACATTGCGCGCACTGGGTTTGCGGCAGCAGCGCATTGATCTGATCCACCAGCTGTTCATCCCTGGCGCGCCAGTGCCGGGCCGCCATAACCAGTACCGCAGCGGCACTGGCAGCCAGGATCAACAGATACAGGCTGGCCGTCAACATGCTGGTTGCCGCTTGCTCATAAATTCGCCAACCCGGAAAAACCCATGAATCCCATTGCCATCAGGCCGGCGGTGATCAGTGCAATCGGCGCGCCTTGCAAGGCCGAAGGTATGTCGGCGGTCTCCAGCCGTTCGCGCAGCGCTGCGAAAGCCAGCAATACCAGACCAAAACCGATGGCCGCGCCAAAGCCGAACAAAGCGGATTCAAACAGGTTGTGTTGTTCACGCACATTCAGTAGAGCCACCCCCAGTACCGCGCAGTTACTGGTAATCAAGGGTAGGAAAATACCCAGGCTGCGATGCAGCAACGGATTGAAATGCCGCAATGCCAGTTCGGTCAGCTGTACCAGCGCGGCGATCACCAGAATAAAGCTGAGCGTGGACAGATAAGCAATATCCAGCGGCAGCAGCACATATTGATAAATGAGATAGCTGCACACCGATGACAGCGTCAGCACAAAGCAGGTGGCCAGCGACATGCCCAGCGCGCTGTCCAGTTTGGTGGATACACCCAGAAACGGACACAGACCGAGAAACCGCGCCAGTACGAAGTTATTGGCCAATACCGTGCCGACCAGAATGAGCAAAGCTGTTTCCATGCGCTGTCAGTCGGTGCCTATTTGACTCGATCACCCGGTTGCGCGCCGCTGTCGGGACTGAGCAGATAAGGACCGCCCTGGGCGCCACTGGCGGCCAGCACCATCCCTTCGGACAACCCGAAGCGCATTTTGCGCGGCGCCAGATTGGCGACCATGACGGTTAAACGACCCACCAGTTGATCAGGGTCATAAGCACTCTTGATACCCGCAAACACCGTGCGCTGTTCAGTACCGATATCCAGGGTCAGTTGCAGCAGCTTGTCGGCGCCCTCAACCTGTATGGCCGCGACAATCCTGGCGATCCTTAAATCGACCCGGGTGAAATCATCAATACTGATCATGTCATTGTCCGTCTGACTAACCTGTGCCGCGGCAGTAGCATTGTCTGTATTCGGTTCCAGTGATCCGGCCGAAGCTTTGATGATGGCATCCAGCTGACTTTGCTCGATGCGCTTGAGCAGTGGCTGAAAAGGCTCAATGGTTTGTTGCAGTAAAGGTTGCTGCAAAGCGGTCCAGGCGGCCACCGGCGTATTCAAAAAGCCGGCCGCACGTTCGGCGGTTACCGGAATGACCGGCGCCAGCCAGGTGATCAGTACCCGGAACAGGTTGATGCCCTGGGTGCAGACGGCCACCGCCGCGGACTGCTGTTCAGGCTGCCTGGCGAGCTGCCAGGGGGCGTGTTCGGCCAGATATTGATTGGCTTGATCAGCGAGTGCCATGATCTGCCGCACCGCGGACTGAAAGTTGCGCTGCTCAAACGCCTCGGCAATAGCGGGCTGCTGATCCAGGAAATTCTGATACATGCCGGCGTCGGGCAGCACGTCAGCCAGCCTGCCGGCATTCAGTTTATGAATAAAACCGGCACAGCGGCTGGCGATATTGATCAGCTTGCCGACCAGATCGGCATTGACCCGCAATAAAAAATCATCCAGATTCAGGTCGATATCACCCAGTCCCGGTCCCAGCCGGGCGGCAAAATAATAACGCAGATAATCCGGATGCAGATGCTCAAGGTAGGTCCGCGCCATAATGAAAGTGCCGCGCGATTTGGACATTTTCGCGCCATTGACTGTAACGAAGCCATGCGCAAATACGGCAGTCGGTGCGCGGTAGCCGGCGCCATGTAAAATCGCCGGCCAGAACAGGGCATGAAAATACACGATGTCCTTGCCGATAAAGTGATACAGTTCGGCCTCACTGTCGGCCTGCCACCAGGCCTCAAAATCCAGTTCCGGGTGTTGCTCGCAGTAATCAGCAAAGCTGGCCATATAACCAACCGGGGCATCCAGCCAGACATAAAAGTATTTGTCAGTGGTGCCGGGAATGACAAACCCGAAATAAGGTGCGTCACGCGAGATATCCCAGCTCTGCAGGCCATCGGCAAACCACTCCTGCAGTTTGTTGCGGACCTCGTCCTGCAGCGCGGGACTTTTGATCCAGTCCTGCAGCATGTCGGTGAATTCAGCCAGCTTGAAAAAATAATGCTCGGAATCCTTCATCACCGGTGCGGTGCCACTGACCGCGGAGCGCGGTTCGATTAGGTCGGTGGGGCTGTAGGTGCTGCCACAGCTCTCGCAGCTATCGCCGTACTGATCAGGCGTTTTGCACTTGGGACAGGTGCCTTTGATAAAACGGTCAGGCAAAAACATACCGCGCTCGATATCGAAAAACTGCTGAATGGTGCGTTTTTCGATATAACCGCCAGTTTCCAGTCGCGCCCAGATTTGTTCCACCAGTTGCTGGTTACTGGCTGAATGGGTGGAGCCAAAATGATCGTAAGACAGAGCAAAGCCCTGAAAGTCACGCTGATGCTCGGCGTCCATTTCGGCGATCAACTGTTCGGGTTTGATGCCGCGCTTGCGGGCATGCAGCATAATGGGTGTGCCATGCGTGTCATCGGCCCAGATAAAGTAAGCCTGCTGCCCCTGTGCGCGCTGGAAACGCACCCAGATATCGGTCTGGATATACTCCAGCATATGCCCTAAATGAATCGGGCCATTGGCATACGGCAATGCCGCCGTGACCAGAATTTTACGAACTGAACTCATGCCAATATTATGGCATGTCCCGCCGTGTCCGTCTGGTCCGCGGATTTACTCTCAGCGGCTATGCTCGCGGGTGGTAAAGCGCAGCCAGCCATAGCCCAGCAGCGCTGACAGCAGTGACGCTCCCAGCACGCCGATCCGTACCTGAGCATCATAATCAAAACCCCCGTGCTCGAAAGCCAGGCTACCGATAAACAGGCTCATGGTAAAGCCGATGCCGGTCAGCACCGCGACGCCGTACACCATGCCCCAGCTGCAGTTGGCTGGCAGGCTGGCCAGCTTAAGCCGCACGCTTAACCAGACCATCAGCATGACGCCGAGTTGTTTGCCCGCGAACAGGCCCAGAATCAGACCCAGCGAGAGCGGGCTGAGCAATTCCTGCCAACCGATTCCGCTGACCGATACCCCGGCGTTGGCAAAGGCGAATAGTGGCACAATCATAAACGCCACGTAGGGGTGCAGGCGGTGCTCCAGTTCCTGCAGCGGGCTGCTGTCCTGCTGACGGTCCCGCAGCGGAATGCAGAAGGCCACCACCACGCCAGCCAGGGTGGCATGCACGCCCGATTTTAAGACCAGTACCCACAGCGCCAGACCCAACAGCAGATAAATGCCCAGATGACTGACTTTGAAGCGGTTAAGCAGCACCATGGCAGCGATGATAACCGCCGCCCACAGCAGATGGTGCCAGGCCAGATCACCCGAGTAAAACAATGCGATCACGATAATCGCGAGCAGATCGTCAATGATGGCCACGGCGGTCAGAAATACTTTCAACGCCAGCGGCACGCGCGAGCCCAGCAGAGCCAGTATGCCCAGCGCAAAAGCAATATCGGTAGCGGTCGGTATCGCCCAGCCATTTAGGGCGGAAGCGTTATTCCAGTTGATACTGACAAACACCAGCGCGGGCACCGCAAAACCACCAATCGCGGCCATCGCCGGCAACACCAGCTGATGCCGACTGGACAGTTCACCGATCAGCAGTTCACGTTTCAGTTCCAGCCCGATCAGCAAAAAAAACACCGCCATTAAACCATCATTGATCCACAGCAACAGCGGTTTTTGCAGCACGGCGCTACCTACCTGCACCGCCACCGGCAGGCCCAGCCACTGCTGATAAAGCGTTGTCAGCGGGCTGTTGGAAATTACCAACGCAAGTACAGCTGCGCTGATCAGCGCAAAGCCAGCCAGCGCTTCCAGGTTTACAAAGTTCTGGGTTGCCTGCGCCGCTGAATGGTTTTTATGAGCCATGAAAATTCCTGGTGCGATGGATAAAGTGGACTGGCTGGATAGAATAACATACGATCTATTTTTCGTATATTAATCTGAGATAGTAATTGCGCATGCAAAAAACAAAACGTGAATGGACTTTTTTGAGCAACCATGCGCACGTATTGTGCTGTGTGGCGCGTAACCCGGACTGCACCATGCAGGTGATGGCGGAACAGGTGGGTATCACCTTGCGGGCGGTGCAGCGGATAGTCGCCGAACTGGAGCAGGCCGGGGTACTATCGCATCAGCACAAGGGGCGCCGCAACAGCTATCGGATTCATGCTGGAAAAAGTTTGCGTCACCCCCTGGAAAGCCACCATACTGTGGCCGACCTTATTGATGCAGTGATGTTATGAACTCAACCGCAGAGCAGGCAGCCGCGCCCTATTTAGAGCGCTTGCAGACTGTCATCAACCCCTGCACCGGACAGCCGCTGGCACAATTGATCAGCGGTGGCGCGCTGGACAGTGGTCGGCTGGCGTTGGAATTCGTGCAGGGTTATCCGGGTCTGGCACGGACCGAGCAGCAGCTGACGGCCGCGCTGGCGGACCTGATCACCGCCGATAAGATCAGTTTCAGCAGCCGCCAACGCATTCGCCGTCATCAGGTGCAGGCCAAACTGCAGCCGCTATCGGCGATTAAAAATATCATTGCGGTGGGTTCCGGCAAGGGCGGCGTGGGCAAGTCAACCGTCAGCGTCAATCTGGCATTGGCGTTGCAGCAGGCCGGTGCCAGGGTAGGCATTCTGGATGCGGATATCTACGGACCCAGCCAGCCGACCATGCTGGGCGTACACGGTAAGCCGCAGATTAATGCTGACCAGCATATGCTGCCGCACCAGGCCTATGGTCTGCAGGTGATGTCGATCGGTTTTCTGGTCGAGGAAGATACCGCTATGATCTGGCGCGGTCCGATGGTCAGCCAGGCATTGCAGCAGCTGTTGTCAGAGACCGAATGGCAGAAACTGGATTATCTGATTATCGATCTACCCCCCGGCACCGGCGACATCCAACTGACCTTATTGCAGAAAATACCTCTGGCCGGCGCCGTGGTCGTCACTACGCCACAGGATGTGGCCGTGATGGACGCCGCCAAAGCGATCCAGATGTTCAATAAGCTGGAAGTACCTATCCTGGGCATTGTGGAAAATATGAGTACCCATATCTGCAGTGCCTGTGGGCATATCGATCCGTTGTTCGGTGCTGCCGGTGGTACCCGGCTGGCGGATCGTGCAAACGTGCCGCTGCTGGGCCAGGTGCCACTCCAGACGGCTATCCGGGAAGCCTGTGACGCCGGCCGCCCAACCGTGGCGGCGGCGCCTGATTCGGCCACCGCCGGCCTGTATGGTGAGATTGCCATGCGGGTCAGCGGGCACCTATCGCAACGGCCGATCAGCAAACATCTGGCCGGATTGTCGCTGAATCTGCAATAATTGCGCCGCCGGGGCATTCGCGCGGCATTCCCAACCAGGCAAGGACATCGCATGAGCATTAAATCCGATCGCTGGATCAGAAACATGGCCACCCAGGGCATGATCGAACCGTTTGAACCCGGTCAGGTCCGGCACACCGGCGACGGACAGCGGGTGATTTCCTGGGGAACGTCCAGCTACGGCTACGATGTACGCTGCGCGGATGAATTCAAAATCTTCACCAATATCAGCTCAGCGGTGGTCGATCCGAAGGCCTTTGACGAGCAAAGCTTCGTTGACCGGCAGTCCGACGTGTGCATTATTCCGCCCAACTCATTCTGTCTGGCGCGCACGGTCGAATATTTTCGGATACCGCGCAATGTGCTGACCATCTGTCTGGGCAAATCGACTTACGCGCGCTGCGGAATCATTGTTAATGTGACCCCGCTGGAACCGGAGTGGGAGGGCCATGTGACGCTGGAGTTTTCCAACACCACCCCGCTGCCCGCTAAAATCTACGCCCACGAAGGTGTCGCCCAGTTCGTGTTTCTGGAGTCGGATGAGGTCTGTGAGGTGTCTTACAAGGACCGCGCCGGTAAATACATGGGTCAGCGCGGCGTCACTCTGCCGTCGACCTGAGCGCTAGGAGCGGTTGCCGCTGCCGGCCATGGGGCCAGGCGCGGGGCCGTTGGAATAAAACTGCAATAAGCTCAGTGGGGGTTGCTGAATAACATCTACCGCCGTCACGAAACTCTGCCCGCCGCGCTGGATTTCCACTTCAACCGTGCTGTTGGGCTGGGTGGTGGCCACCATCAGATTCAGTTGATTGCTGTTGCTGACCGCGGTCGACCCCCAGTTAAGCAGGATATCTCCCGCGCGCAGGCCTGCTTCCCAGGCCGGGCTCCTGACCAGAACCTCATCAACATGCGCGCCCCGCACGCTGCCGTTACTGGCGCGTTCCAGGCTGATTGAATCGGAAAAACTGGCGCCCAGCCAACCGCGCCGCACGCTGCCGTAGTCAATGATCTGCTGCATCACATCACTGGCGATCTCAATCGGGATGGCAAAGCCAATACCCTGGGCGCCAAGGCTTTGATGCAGCATCGAGCTGTTGATGCCGACCACGTTGCCATCGGCGTTGATCAGCGCGCCGCCGCTGTTACCGGCGTTGATGGCGGCATCGGTCTGGATAAAATCTTCCAGCGGGCTGAGATTCAGATCGCTGCGGCCCTTGGCGCTGACGATACCCATGGTGACGGTATTGTTTAATCCATAGGCATTGCCGATGGCCAGCACCACATCTCCTACCTTGAGCGGGTTGCCGTTGGCCAGTGGCGCGACCGGCAGATCCGAAGCATCAATCTTGAGTACCGCCAGGTCGGTGTCTGGATCGCTGCCGATGACCTGCGGCTGGAACACCCGGCCATCGGCCAGCGCCAGCTGGATATCATCGACGTGATCAATCACATGATTGCTGGTTAAAATGTAGCCGTCCGCGCGCACAATCAGCCCGGAACCGAGTCCGCGCCGGTTGCGGGCCGGCAGGCGACGGCTTAAGAAGCTTTGAAACAGTGAATTGGTCACGCCGGGCACGCTGGCTGGAACCACCGTGTTGGTATAGATGCTGACCACCGCCGGTGCGCTGCGGTTGACGGCATCGGCGTAAGAACGCACATACTGACCGTTGTCAGGGACGGTAACCGTGCTCTGATCGACGGCTGTCTGGGTGGTGTGTGGCGTTGCGCTGGCGCGCAAAGCGGGCAATAATCCGGGCCGCAGCCACACCACCAGAAACGCCAGCGCCAGTCCGACCACGATGCTGCGGCTCAAGAAGCCCAGATTGTTGAGTAATGCGTTCACAGGCCCTCTATCTTAGGCGGGTAAAGCTTAATCTCAAGTTAACGGGGTGCTTTTAATGTTAAAAATCAGTGCAAATCCGGCGATTCAGTGTGCGTAGCCATTGAGACTGCTTTTTGCTTTCGAGTAGAATAGCTGATTGCAAAATATTCATTAAAGGAACCTCTGATTTAATCTACCATGGTCGCGTTACAGTCCGAAATCGATCAAGACAAGGCGTCGTCGCGCAGTGCAATAGCCAGCCTATTGCCCAGCAACGCAACGCAGGATTGGGCGATTTCGGGTATAACCCCTGGTGGGAGTGGCCTTGTTTGGCGCATTGCAGCACTTTATCAACTTAACGTAGCCCGCTATGCCTGCGTTGATAAAGACACTGCACTACACCAAAAAAAGACTCACTCGCGACTATGTCAGATTAAATCAGAGGTTCCTAAATTCATTACCTGATGCTGAGGTGGCGCAAACGCATCTACAGGTCAAGCTTGTCCGAATGGAGTAACAATGTCCGAGAACGGTGTAAATAAAGGTCGACGTCGCTTGCTGACCGCTACCACCGCGGTGGTGGGTGCAGCTGGTGCGGGATTGGCCGCACTGCCATTTATCCAGTCATGGCAGCCCAGTGCCAAGGCCAAGGTTGTTGGCGCCCCGGTGGAATTCAATCTGGAACCCATTGAACCAGGTCAGTTGTTGAAGGGGCAGTGGCGCGGTAAAACCATTGGTATATTGCGCCGTACCCCGGCGATGCTGGAAACCCTGCCGGAATTGCAGGACAAATTAAGAGACCCGGATTCCAGTGAAGCCACTCAGCAGCCGGCCTATGCGGCCAACGAAAGCCGCGCCATCAAGCCGGAATACCTGGTGCTGGTGATGAACTGTACCCATCTTGGCTGTGTTCCTGAGTTACGGCCGGAAGTGGGCGCGCAACCGTTTGACGAGGATTGGCTGGGCGGCTTTTACTGTCCCTGTCACAAATCCAAATTTGATTTGGCCGGCCGCGTGTATGCCGGCGTGCCCGCGCAGCTGAACCTGCAGGTACCGCCTTATCTGTATAAGGACGATCGTACTCTGGTGGTGGGTCTCGACCCGCAAGCCGCAGCCTGAAGCTTAAACAGAAGGAATTATCACCCATGGCAAGACCCGCAAGCAGCATGCGCAGCCAGATTACCGCACTGGGCAACTGGGTAGACAAGCGTTTACCCGTCACCAGCTTCTGGCGAGATCATCTATCTGAATATTACGCCCCCAAAAATTTCAATTTCTGGTATTTTTTTGGTTCCCTGGCGCTTCTGGTGCTCGTCAATCAGATTGTGACGGGTATCTTCCTGACCATGCAGTACAAACCCAGTGCCGAAGAGGCGTTTGCCTCGGTGGAATTCATCATGCGCGATGTGCCGATGGGTTGGTTGATCCGTTATCTGCACTCGACCGGCGCGTCGGCTTTTTTTGTGGTGATCTACCTGCATATGTTCCGCGCGCTGCTGTACGGCTCCTATAAGACGCCGCGTGAGTTGATCTGGATCTTCGGAATGCTGATCTACGTGGTGTTGATGGCCGAAGCGTTCATGGGTTACGTACTGCCATGGGGGCAGATGAGCTACTGGGGGGCGCAGGTGATTATCTCCCTGTTCGGCGCGATTCCGGATCTGGGCTTTATCAGCGGCGAAGGCCTGGTGGACTGGATTCGTGGCGATTATTCCGTCTCCGACGCCACTCTTAACCGGTTTTTCGCGCTGCATGTGATTGCGCTGCCGCTGGCGCTGCTGATGCTGGTGCTGCTGCATCTGACCGCGCTGCATCAGGTTGGCTCGAATAATCCCGACGGCATTGAGATCAAGGAACACAAAGACGCTGACGGCAAGCCCGTGGACGGCATTCCGTTCCATCCGTATTACACCGTAAAAGACCTGTTCGGCGTGGGCGTGTTCATGCTGCTGTTCGCGTTTATTATTTTCTACGCGCCGGATGGCGGCGGCCTGTTGCTGGAACACGATAATTTTGTACCGGCTGATCCGCTGGTAACGCCCGCGCATATCAAACCGGTGTGGTATTTCACCCCGTTCTTCGCGATCTTGAAGGCGGTGCCGGATAAACTGGGCGGGGTGTTGGTCATGGGGCTCGCCATCGTGGTGCTGTTCCTGCTGCCCTGGCTGGACCGCAGCCGGGTCAAGTCAATTCGCTACAAAGGCTGGCCGTCTAAAATCGCCCTGGCTATTTTTGCCATCAGCTTTGTGCGTCTGGGCATGCTGGGCATCGGCGAGGGCACGCCCGAGCAACTGCGTGAATCGCAGGTCTGGACGATTATTTATTTTGCGTTCTTTATCACCATGCCGTTTATTTCCCGAATGGAGAAAACCCGGCCGGTGCCTGAACGCGTCACCAGCAGTCACTAGCGGGTGTTGACAATGATGCTTTACACAATGAAAAAACAACTGACCGCAGTCGCTTTCAGCATGCTGCTGGGCCTCACCGCTACGGCGGCCATGGCGGCCGGCGATGCCGACACGCCGCTGTTTAACGTCGATATCAACGTATTTGACGTTGCCTCGATACAGAAGGGCGCGCGGACGTTTACCGATTACTGTCTGGGCTGCCACAGCGCCGGGTATATGCGGTTCAAGCGGCTGGCGCGTGATCTGGGCTACAGCGAGGAAGAAGTTGAGCAGTATCTGCTGCCGCCCGGACGTGAGCTCGGCAATACCATGGACTCCGCCATGAGTTCAGAGTTGGGCACCGAGCTGTTTGGTATTGAACCGCCTGATTTATCCCTGGTAGCGCGGTCGCGCGGCGAGCAGTGGCTGTATTCATATTTTCTGTCCTTCTACCAGGATGACGAACGCAGCCTGGGCTGGAACAATACGGTATTTCCCAATGCCAGCATGCCGCATGTGCTGTGGGAGCTGCAGGGCACTCAGGTGCTGGCACAGCAACCCGCTGAGCACGGCGAGGAGCATGCCGCCGGTGATGAGCAGCACGATGAGCATTCCGGGCATCCCAATCCGGCTGACCAGTTCGAGTTGCTGGAGCCGGGTCTGCAGAGTCCGGAAGAATACCGCAGAACCATCCAAGATCTGGTGACCTTCCTGGTCTATCTGAGTGAACCCGCGCAGTTACAGCGCCATAGCCTGGGTATCTGGGTTATCCTGTTCCTGGTAATTTTCACCTTTATTGCCTGGCTGTTAAAAGCCGAATATTGGCGGGACATACATTAATCAGTCACCGCACAGCGAGCACCTATTTATGAACCGTCAAATTGATCAAACCATTGCTGACAGCATTGGCCGGCCTGGATGCCGGCCTTGTGGGGCATGGTTGTGAATACCATGCAGCTGTATAGCTTAGCCAATTGTATGCATTGTCACCGGGTCCGCTTCGTGCTGGCCGAGAAAGGCATTAACGTACGCATTATTGAAACCGATAACAATCCCAAAGCCGACGATGATCTGGCCGAATTAACGCCATATGGGGATTCCCCCACGCTGGTGGACAGAGATATTGTGCTGTATGGCACCTGGGTCATATCGGAGTATCTGGACGAGCGCTACCCGCATCCGCCATTGATGCCGGTGGATCCCATCTCACGGGCCCGGCTGCGTCTGGCGCACTACCGTATTCAGCGCGACTGGTTTAGTCTGGCGAAAGAAATTGAGACCGCCGCCAAGACCAAAAACCCGGAACGTCCGGTACCGCGTCTGATCCGGGAACTGCGTGAAAGCATCACCGCTGCGGATGATCTGTTCGGGCTGTCCAAGTTCATGTTGAATGACGAGTTAAGTCTGGTCGATTGCTCGCTGGTGCCCTTTTTCTGGCGCTTGCCTTCGCTGGGCGTCAATATCAGCCGCAACGCAACCAACGTCAAAGCCTATACCGAACGTCTGTTTGAGCGCCCCTCGTTTCGCGCCAGCCTGACCAAGGCTGAAAAGCAGTTAATCGCCTGATAAGCTGGCGGCATGGTTGATCAGCCCATCGATATGTCGCCCAATCGGCCTTATCTGCTGCGTGCCCTGCACGAATGGATAGTTGATAATGGCATGACGCCGCATATTCTGGTTAATGCCGAAGTGGAGAATATTCAGGTGCCGGTTTCGGCCATCCGCAACGGCAAGGTGGTGTTGAATGTTGATCCGGCGGCGGTGCAGAATCTGGATATCGGCAATGATTATCTGACTTGTTCAGCGCGTTTTAATGGCACTGCGCAAAGTCTGTTCGTGCCGGTGTTTGCCATTCTTGCGATTTATGCGCGCGAAAACGGTCAGGGCATGATGTTCGCTGACGAGGCGACCGCCCGGAGCGGTGCGGATGAGCCAGAGGCAGACACTAAAACCGCATCATCAGCCAAGGACCGCTCCCACCTGCAGGTAATTAAATAACCCGCACCAGCGATTCAGTCCCGGCACATAGCAGCCGGGGTGAGTTATCCGCTCAGCGCCCGTCAGGACTGAGCGTTATCGTCCAGGCTTTGATAAATCATCTCGCCGGTGGCGTTCTGCCAGCCTAAATCACGCGGCCGGTCACCATCCAGAAAAATCCAGCCAAACAACCGTTGGGTGCCATCGTTACTGAACTCGAAACGATACTCGCGGCGGATACTCAACGCCGGCTTGACGTTCAAGCGCACGGCCTGCAGCCGGATGGTGGCGTCCAGCAGCTGCACACCCTGTGCCTGACAGGCCTGCCGCACTATGACCAGGGTCAATTCGTAAATCCGGCGGTTTTCACGCCAGTACCAGACGCCCGTCAATAACAGCGCCATTAGAATGATCGGATGGCCTAAAAAGTCGAGCATATATTGACCCTGTCGCAGGAATATCTGACCAGCCCGACCAGCGTCCGGTCACCTGGCTGAGGCAACAGTCCGAATCGAGCCTTGAGGCGCCGCGGAAACATGCTGGCATTAGCGCCGGCTGAGCAATACATACACCGCACCGGTACCGCCATCCACCGGCCGCGCCGAGCAGTAGGCCAGGATGCCCGGCATACGACGCAGCAGTTTAGCGGTCAGTTGCTTTAATTTGGGCTGAATCCGGGAGCGCAGGCCCTTGCCGTGGATAATGCGCACACAGGTCAATTGCCGGTCACGCGCCTGATTGACAAATTCGATGATAGCCAGCTGTGCCTCGTCACTGCGCATATGATGTAAATCCAGCTCATCGGCGACACTGTAACGACCCTGCCGCAGCCGCCGCATAATCCGCGGCCGCAGCCCGTCTTTGTGCCAGCGCAGTTCTTCACCGCATTCCACCTCCATCTGCTCAGGGCCGTATAACAGCAGTTCACTGACCACCATGGCTTCATCCTGAAGCGAGAAGACCGGTACCGGCGCAGGTGGCGAAGGGCGGGATTCATCGCGGTCATCGCTGACCGGCCTGACCTCGCCAATGCTGTCGCGAAACAGTTTGCTGTCGTCACCTGGGTAGTTGTCGTTATCACAGGCCATGCCTGACTCCGCATTTTGCCACTGTAGGGTGATGGGTTTTCCAGTATCATGCAAGCATAGAAATCTTTGCTTAAATTTGATGCTGCGTGCCGGCATGGCAGGCTTAATCAAAGGTTTCTTAATGGAGGCAATCGTTGAACAAGCCGATACATATCCTGGTCAGTAATGATGATGGCATCGATGCGCCCGGAATCAATATTCTGGCGGCAGCGCTGCGCGAGCACGCGCGCGTAACAGTGGTCGCGCCGGTGCGTGATCACAGTGGCGCCAGTAACTCACTGACCCTGGAACGGCCGATTCGTTTCAGCCGGCGTCAGGACGACGTGATCGCGGTGCACGGCACGCCGACCGACTCGGTGCACCTGGCCATTACCGGGTTGCTGGACGATGAGCCGGATATGGTGATCTCCGGAATCAATGCGGAAGCCAATCTGGGTGATGATGTGCTCTATTCAGGTACTGTCGCGGCCGCCATGGAGGGCCGGTTTCTGGGTTTGCCCGCGATTGCCGTGTCACTGTGCCGGCAGTCACGCCAGGCCAATTACGCCAGTGCGGCCCGGGCCGCCTGCATGGTGATGCAGAAACTGCGCAGCAGCCCGCTGCCGGCGGACACCATTTTAAATATCAATGTGCCCGACCTGCCCTGGGATGAGATCGCCGGCTTTGAGGTCACCCGGCTGGGCCACCGGCACCGCGCGGAAGCGGTTATTCCGATTACCGATCCACGCGGCCGGCCGTTGTTCTGGATCGGTCCGCCCGGTGAAGAACAGGATGCCGGTCCCGGCACGGACTTTCATGCCATCCGTCAGCGCAAGGTCTCGATCACGCCGATTCATGTTGATTTGACTCGCTATCAGGCACTGGACCAAGTGGCGCAATGGGTGGCCAAGCTGGAACAATGAGCCAGTATGAAGCATAGCAACCGGGCTCCGGCAACAGACCGTCAGCGGGGGATCGGAATGACCTCGCAGGCAGCCCGTGACCGTCTGGTGCAGCGTCTGAGCCAGAAAGGCATCAGCAACCCGGCGGTATTGCAGGCCATCGCCAATACCCCGCGCCATCTGTTTGTGGATGAAGCGCTGGCCAGTCGCGCCTACGAGGACAGTGCCCTGCCGATTGGTCTGGGTCAGACCATTTCGCAGCCTTTTATCGTTGCGTATATGACCGAATTGCTGCTCAACGGTCAGGCCCGCCTCGACAAGGTGTTGGAAGTCGGCACCGGTTCAGGTTATCAGGCCGCGGTACTGGCGATGCTGTGTGACCGGGTGTTCAGCCTGGAAAGGATTGAAGCACTGCTGCGGGTCGCACGGCGGCGTTTCCACCAGATGGGTATGCACAACATATTCACCCGTTATACCGATGGTCAGCAGGGCTGGCCGGCCCAGGCTCCGTTCGATGGCATTATTCTGACCGCGGCCTGCCCGGTCATTCCCGCCGGCCTGCTGAATCAACTGGCGGAGGGCGCACGTCTGATTGCGCCCCTGAATGCCAGCGGTATCAAGGCGATGGGTCTAAGCAGCCCCTTTTTGAACCAACTGGGAATGGGCGGCCAGTATCTGGTCAGCTATACCCGCCGTCAGGATGAATTCAGTCCGGAAATACTGGATGCCGTCAGTTTTGTGCCCTTGCTTGACGGCTTAAGCTGATGCGCTGGCTGCAGTCCACCTACGATTGGATGCTACGGCTGGCGGGCCACCCGCGGGCGGATGCCTGGCTACTGGGCATCAGTGCCAGTGAAGCCATATTTTTCCCGGTGCCGCCGGACGTGATGCTGATCCCGATGGGGCTGGCCCAGCCGCGCCGCATCTGGCGACTGGCGGCGTGGTGCACGCTGGCCAGCGTGGCCGGCGGACTGATCGGTTATCTGCTGGGTTACTGGGGCAGTGCCGCGCTGGCGGAATGGCTGGAAGCATCAGCCTGGCAGGCAGCTTACCAGCGGGCGCAGACGTTGTTTGCCGAGCATGGGGTATGGGTGCTGCTGCTGGCGGGTTTCACGCCGATTCCGTTTAAAATTTTCACCATCACCTCAGGTCTGTTATTGCTGCCAGTGCATCTGTTCATAGTGGCCAGTATGGTGGGGCGAGGGGCGCGTTTTTTCCTGCTCGCGGCGCTGCTGGCGGCTGGTGGAGAGCAATTGGCGGAACGTATCCGGCCAATTCTGTCAAAGCTGGGGTGGCTGATTATCGGCCTGGCGGTTTTGCTGGTGATTGGGATATGGTTGCTTCGATGAAACAGGTTTGTTACCGACCAGCGCGTTATCAACGGGTGCTGAGCTTGGCCAGCGCGATGTTACTGAGTCTGCTGCTGCTGGCCTGCAACAGCTCATTTAGGCCTGCGCCGGTGCACGACCGCAGTGTAGCCGAGCGTGATCGGGTTAGCGCCGACCGCTCGGACCGAACACCGGATCAATATACCGTTTTTAAGGGTGATACCCTGTATTCCATCGCGTTTCGTTACAATCTGGATTTTCGCGATCTGGCGCGCTGGAACGGCATCGGTCCGCCGTACACCATTTATCCCGGACAAGTGCTTGGCTTTACCCCGCGGAGCAGCAGCTACGCTGATCAATCGGCAACAGGTCTGCAGGGGCGTCCGCTGCGGCAACCCAGCACCAGCCAATCCCGCCCGCTGAAAACCACCGCAAGCCAACCCAAACCGGTGCCCGCGGAGCCGCCTCAAATCAGCTCGGAGCAAGCATCCACCGCGCCGCGATCAACTGGCACTATCAACACCGCCCGGCGACCTGCGGCCACCAGCGTCGCGGCTGCGGGAGCGACCCGCAACAGCCAGGGCATCAACTGGATCTGGCCGGTCGCCGGAGGGCGGGTAAACCGGACCTTTCTGGCCGCCGAGAACAGCCGTCAGGGAGTGGATATCGGCGGCAGTCCGGGTCAACCGGTGCTGGCCGCCGCGGCTGGCGAGGTGGTTTACAGCGGCCCGGGTTTAACCGGTTACGCGGAATTGATCATCATTAAACATAACGATGAACTGCTCAGTGCCTACGGGCATAATCGACGGCGTCTGGTGAAAGAAGGCGAGACGGTAAGATCCGGCCAGCAGATCGCTGAGTTGGGTCGTTCGCCACGTGGCCAGGATGAGCTGCATTTTCAGGTCAGGCGGCTGGGCAAGCCGCAGAATCCGCAGGATTATCTGCCTCGGCGTTAGCCCGGGAAGCCGTCAGGTTGATTATTTTAACTATTGCGGATCAGAGCCGCACAAACCCGGCGTTCTTCATTTAACAGCACGTTGAAGGTTCGGCAGGCCGCCAGTGAATCCATGACTTCTACCCCGATCCCGGCTTGCAGCAGTGACTGCAGCAGTTGCAGATCAGGAAAAATCTGCTGATCACCGGTGCCCAGCAGCAAGACTTCAGGCGGGTTGGACAACACCGGCTGGAGACTCTCCAGGCTGAGTTGATCAGGATGCTCAACCGGCCAGTCAGGCAGCAGTTGCGAAGGACTGATCAGCAGGCTGCTGGTATACCACTGCTCACCGATCCGGATACCGCGCTGATCAGCGGCAAGAATGTGGTGGGGATGCTGATTGCGTTGCCAGGTCAGCTGCATAAAATCACCGATTCCGCGAGTTCAGGCAGCCGGCAGCGCGAGCTTTGGTTCGTCCGGGTTGGGCAGGTAAAAACAGGCCACCTGGCCGATCTTCTGCACCAGCTGAGCGCCCGTGCTGGTGCTGATGGTGGTGATGAAAGCGTTGCGCTGCTCGCGCTCGGTGCGCAGCCTGATCTTGATCAGTTCGTGATTGCTCAATGCCTCACTGATCGCCAGCATGACGTTTTCCGATAAGCCTTTGTCAGCGACCATCACCACCGGTTGCAATGGGTGGCACAGTCCGCGCAGATATTTGAGTTGATTTTTGCTGAGTGAATGTGACATGCGGCTGATATGGGGCGTTTCATACCTGGTGCAACAATATCGCATACATCCTCAGGTGAGTCGAGCAGGCTCACCGCGGTGCAGTCGAGACCCGCCGGATAAGCCCGCGGCGCAGCTAGACTTTGGCCTGGTCATATGCAGTGTGGGACAATAGTTGGCTGAGTATTGATACAAGTGAGTGGGTTTTGAGTCGCAGTAAAAGCAGCAGCGCCTGGTTGAAGGAACATTTTGATGATCATTGGGTGCGTCAGGCGCAGGTGGCTGGCTGGCGTTCGCGCGCGGCCTTCAAGCTGCTTGAAATCGACGACAAGGATCGCCTGCTGAAGCCTGGTTCGATTGTGGTCGATCTGGGCGCGGCCCCCGGCGGCTGGTCACAGGTGGCTGGCAAGCGAGTAGGCGATGCCGGTCAGGTGGTGGCGTTGGATATGCTATCGATGCCGGCGATTCCAGGGGTGACTTTCCTGCAGGGTGATTTTCGCGAAACCGACGTGCTGGAGCAGCTTGAGCAGGCGCTGAACGGCCAGGCGGTAGACGTTGTCTTATCCGATATGGCCCCCAATATCAGTGGCATGAAAGCGGTTGACCAGCCGCGCGCCATGTATCTGGCTGAACTGGCGCTGGATTTTGCCGTTCAGCATTTGCGCCCCGGAGGCGATTGGCTGTGCAAGGTTTTTCAGGGCGAGGGTTTTGACAACCTGTTACAACTGGCGCGGGGAGAATTTAGCAGTGTGGTCAGCCGGAAACCGCGCGCGTCGCGCCCGCGAAGTAAAGAGATATATCTGTTAGGCCGCGGTAAACGGAGTTAAATCGGTGCTGGCCGGACAATGACTTATGGCGCTGTTGTATTATGATGGAAGCGTTATGCTGGTATGACAGTCAGCGCTGATTCCGCAAGAGGACAAAAGATTTGAATGATTTGGTAAAAAATCTGATTTTATGGGCGTTTATCCTGGTGGTATTGCTGTCGGTGTTTCAGCATTACACCCAGAGCACTGAGCGCGTCCAGGAACTGGAATACTCCGCGTTTGTGGATGCGGTCCAGAATAACCAGGTGGAATCAGTGGTGATTGAGGAAAAAGGCCTCAGCAAGGAAATCACCGGCAAGCTTCGCGATGGCTCGGATTTCAAGACCATCGGCATTGATGATCCGGGTCTGGTCAAAGACCTGCTGGAAAACAATGTCAATGTGGTGGGTAAAGAGCCGGAGGGCCGTTCGGTCCTGCTGGAACTATTCCTGGGCGCTTTCCCGGTTCTGCTGCTGATCGGTCTGTGGGTATATTTCATGCGCCAGATGCAGGGCGGCGGCGGCGGCCGTGGCGCCATGTCATTCGGTAAAAGCCGCGCCAAACTGATGCAGGGCGAGGATCAGGTCAAGGTTACTTTTGCGGATGTGGCCGGCGCTGATGAAGCCAAGCACGAAGTGGAGGAACTGGTCGAGTTTCTGCGCGAACCGAGCAAATTCACCCAGCTGGGCGGACGTATTCCGCGTGGTCTGCTGATGGTGGGCCCGCCCGGTACCGGTAAGACGCTGCTGGCCAAAGCGATCGCCGGCGAGGCCAAGGTGCCGTTCTTTTCTATTTCGGGTTCTGATTTCGTCGAAATGTTCGTCGGTGTCGGTGCTTCCCGGGTGCGCGACATGTTCGAGCAGGCCAAGAAAAACGCGCCCTGCATTATCTTTATCGATGAAATCGACGCGGTTGGCCGGCATCGCGGTGCCGGTCTGGGTGGTGGTCACGATGAGCGTGAGCAGACCCTCAATCAATTACTGGTTGAGATGGATGGTTTTGCCGGCGGTGAAGGCGTGATCGTGATCGCGGCAACCAACCGACCCGATGTACTGGATCCCGCGTTGCTGCGGCCCGGTCGTTTTGATCGCCAGGTGGTGGTGCCATTGCCCGACCTGCGCGGCCGCGAGCAGATTCTGAAAGTGCATATGCGCAAAGTACCGCTGGCCAAGGATGTTAATGCGCGTAATATCGCGCGTGGCTCGCCCGGTTTTTCCGGTGCTGATCTGGCCAACCTGGTCAACGAGGCGGCGTTGTTCGCCGCGCGCGGTAACCGGCGTGAAGTCAATATGGAGCACTTTGAACGGGCCAAGGACAAAATCATGATGGGCGCCGAGCGCCGTTCCATGGTGATGTCGGAAAAAGAAAAGAAACTGACGGCTTATCATGAGTCGGGTCACGCCATCGTGGGCCGCATAGTGCCGGAACATGATCCGGTCTATAAGGTCACCATCATTCCGCGCGGCCGCGCGCTGGGTGTGACCATGTTTTTACCCGAGGAAGACCGCTACAGTCACAGCAAGCAGCATCTGGAAAGCCAGCTGTGCAGTCTGTTCGGCGGGCGCATCGCGGAAGAATTGATTTTTGGCAAGGATCAGGTCACCACCGGCGCCAGCAATGATATCGAACGGGCGACCAAAATTGCCCGCAGTATGGTCACCAAATGGGGACTGTCGGATAAGCTGGGTCCGCAGACCTACAGCGATGAAGAAGACGAGGTCTTTTTAGGCCGTTCGGTGACCCAGCACAAATCAGTCTCGGACGAAACCGCCCGTCAGATTGATCTGGAAGTGCGCAAGCTGATCGACAGCGCTTATGCCACTGCCACTGACATTCTGACCGAGCGCAAGGACATCCTGCACAACATGTCCGAAGCCCTGATGAAGTATGAAACCATTGATGCCAAACAGATCAATCAGCTGATGGCCCGTGAACCTGTCGATCCACCCGATGACTGGACGGATGGATCATCGGCTGAAGACGGTAATGACGATGGCTCGGCCGGCGCCACGGTGCAGGCTGAGCATGATAAGGATATTGGCGGTCTGGACGAAAGTCCGCAGGCAACCTGATATTTCGACCCGCGAATGGGCGGTATTAACGCTCTGGCGTGCCGTAATCGTTGGCTTGATCTGAATCAGCCGGTGATTATGGGTGTGCTGAATGTGACGCCCGATTCATTTTCTGATGGTGGTTGCTGGACCAGCCTGGACGCTGCGGTAACGCACGCCAGCGAAATGCTGGCCAGCGGCGCAACCATCATTGATATTGGCGGCGAATCAACCCGGCCGGGCGCCGCTGAGGTCAGTGTCAGCGAAGAGTTGGAGCGGGTTATTCCAGTGCTGCGGAATCTGCGTAAACAACACCCGCAAGCCATACTTTCCATTGATACCAGCAAGCCGGCGGTGATGCGGGCCGCGCTAGACGCTGGTGCGCATATGGTCAATGATGTCAACGCACTGCAGACCGAAGGCGCGCTGGAAATGCTGGCCGGCAGTGACTGTGGCATCTGCCTGATGCACAGGCAGGGAACCCCGGTCAGCATGCAACTCAAACCTGAATACGACGATGTGGTGGAAGAGGTAGGCGGTTTTTTAGCCGCCCGTCTGAAGGCCTGTGAAGCAGCCGGCATTGATCGCCGGCGCATCGCGCTTGATCCTGGCTTCGGTTTTGGTAAAACCCTGCAACACAATCTGAAGCTGCTGGATGATCTGGCCGCACTGCGCGAACTCGGCCAACCTATTCTGGCCGGTTTATCCAGAAAATCCATGCTGGGCAAGATCACCGGTGCCGACACCGGCGACCGGATGCTTGCCAGTGTGGTGGCAGCCGTACTGGCGGTAAACAACGGTGCTGATATCGTGCGGGTGCATGATGTCAGTGAAACCCGTCAGGGCTTGCGGATATGGCAGGCCATGCGGCAACATGCCGGCTAATGAACACTTCCCGCCAAAGCTCCAGACACAAGCAGTATTTCGGTACCGACGGTATCCGGGGTCGGGTGGGTGAGCCGCCGGTAACACCGGACTTTATGTTGCGCCTGGGCCATGCGGTTGGCAGTGTGCTGCAGACCGCTGAGCGTAGAACGGTGGTGATCGGCAAGGACACGCGCTTATCCGGCTATATGTTTGAATCCGCGCTGGAAGCCGGTCTGGCGGCGGCGGGTGCCGATATCGCACTGCTGGGGCCTTTGCCGACGCCGGCGGTGTCCTATCTGACCCGCAGCCTGCGGGGTTGCGCGGGTATTGTCATTTCCGCTTCGCACAATCCCTATCATGACAACGGCATCAAACTGTTTGCCGGCGACGGCAGTAAATTACCTGACAGTCAGCAGCAGGCTATCGAATTAAAACTGGATGAGCTGCTGCAGGCTGATTATCTGCCGATGTCCGCCGCCGACCGGATTGGCAAGGCCAGACGGATCAGTGATGCCGCTGAACGCTATATTGAATACTGTTGCGCCAGCGTGGCTGACGATATCCGCCTGGAGCATCTCAAGATTGTGATCGATTGCGCCCATGGGGCGGCTTATCAGGTGGGTCCACGGATTCTGGAGGCATTGGGCGCCCAGGTGATCGCGATCCATCATCAGCCCGATGGTCTGAATATCAATCAGGGCTGTGGTTCGACTCATCCGCATAGCCTGCAGCAGGCGGTGCTTGAACACGGCGCTGATCTCGGGTTGGCGCTGGACGGTGATGCCGACCGGGTGGTGATGGTCGATCATCGCGGGCAGCTGGTGGACGGCGACGGTATTTTGTACGTGCTGGCCAGCGAGCGCCACCGCCAGGGACGGTTAAATCAACAGCAGGGCGTGGTCGGCACGCTAATGACCAACTACGGCCTGGAATTAGCGTTGAACCGGCATGCCATTCCGCTGATTCGGGCCGATGTCGGTGACCGTTTTGTGCATCAGAAACTGCGGGAAAACAGCTGGCAACTGGGCGGGGAAACCTCCGGGCACGTGCTGTGCCTGGATCAATCGATCACCGGTGATGGCATGTTGACCGCGTTACAGGTTTTGCAGACGCTGGCGCGCCGCAAGCTCAGCCTGACCGAAGCCATCGCCGGCCTGACGTTGCTGCCGCAGATCATGATCAACGTGCCGCTGGGCGGTAAATGCTGGCCGCAGATCAACCGTAACGCTGAGCTGAGCGAGGCGGTTGCCCAGGTTGAAAACAGCCTGAACGGTACCGGCCGGCTGGTATTAAGGCCCTCTGGCACCGAACCGCTGGTGCGCGTGATGGTTGAGCATCACGATATGGAGCAGGCCAACCAGCACGCGCGGCACATTGCCGATATTGTCCGGAACCTGGCCCAGTAGCCGGAGCACATTCCGGTATTTGAGTTGATCGATAGGTAGCGAGAATGCTGCTCAAGTCAGCACGGTTGAAGGCTTCGAGTCTGCTGATTTTAGCGGACCGAGGGATACTCTTAAAGCCAGGGGTAAAGTTCGTTCGATGCTCCATGGATTTGTCTGAAAGTACTCAGCGTGTAAGAAAATGCCGTGTCAGCCTGTAAGATATCGGCCCGAAATGATCATTAGTGGTTGCAAAAAAGCCCAATATGGTTGTTAATGTCAACCAGACACCAAGAACCTCGTGTTCAGATAACAAAAAAGTCGTGATAATGAGTTAGAGTGCCTGCAGCGGAGCATGCGGGCTCTTGTTTTGATGTTGTAGGTTAAGGGTGATTGCAGGGATATGCGTATCCGAACCAGTAATACTTAAGGTGTAAACGCATATGTCCGTTACGACTCGTCTGGCAGTGGTCACTGCCGCGGTTTTGTTTTTCTGCAACGCTGCCGTTGCTCAATTTTTGCCTGAAGATCAGATTCCCCTAGACATTCAGGAACAGCTCATTGCCGATGTTATCGCTGAACATGGGCATCTGGATATGTCCGCGCTGCAGCAGGCTTTTCAGGATTGGTTGCTGGCGCAGCCCTTGCCGGACGCTGATGGCCATCTGCTCGACAGCGGCGCCTGCAGCAACTGCGTCCCGCCCACCGATGGTGAAGACCCAAGATTCAATCCGGTCCGCGATGTACAGATCATCACCCGGGCTGATGGCCGTATCCGTTCCAGCTTCAAGGTTAAATGGCGCCGCCCGCAACGGCTGTCCCCGGATATCCGCGACTTGTATGAACTGGATAGTTACGAAGTCTTTTTAACCCGTGATGATGGTACCTATGAACATCATGTGATTACCAAGACACTGCTGGCCGATGGTACCGAAAAGCTGCCGCGCCGGATTCGCTTCCGGCGCCGCGCGCCCGGTGATTACACGGTCAGTGTCAGACCGGTTTATGTGCCGGCACAGCCAGCGGTGGCAGCCGCCAGTGATTCCGGTAAATCAGATCTTGCCGCCACTACCAGCGCAAGCCGTGCGCCACTGGTAAGGAGTAGTTCAGGCAGCGGTGGCAAGGGCCCCTGGGGTGGTGGTGGCGGAGCGACTTTGAGCCCAACCGATCAAATTGATACTGTCTTTGGTGCTGATGGGGCGCTTAATAACGTTAATAATCCTTTGGCGGAATGTATTTACGATAATGGTTATCTGGGAGGTCAACAGTTACAGGAAATCGAAGATTTAGATTGTACTGGTCAAAGCAATCTCATCACCAATATTCAACAAGCGGATAATTTTAGTGGTTTGATTACGCTGAAAATCCCCGATCATGCCATTACCAGTATCACGCCTGTTCAGGATTTGCCGGATGTACAGTTACTGGATATCTCTGGCAATACGGGTATTGATCTGAGCCCTCTCGCGCAAATGCAGGACTTGGCCTATCTGTTTATTGATGACCTGGGTTTATCCGCTCTACCGGTACTAGCTAGCAATAACCTGATTACTTATTCATTGGCCGGTAACCAGTTGGGGAACGGCAGTTTTATTTGTAGTGGATTACCGCCTGCGCTGACGGCGGTTGGTTTTCTGGACCTGAGCAGCAACGGGTTGGGTGATGCGGACCTGCCACTGCTGGAAGACTATAGCGTGTCCAATCTGAAAATGGCGGGCAACGCGTTTCAAACCATGCAACCACCCTCCGGTTGCCCCGTTACATTACTGGACGCCTATAGCCTGGACATTTCGGGCAATACATTTGCTCTGTTCGGGGGTGGCGGTGGTCTTGATTTGAGCGCTCAAAGCTATTTTTCATTGAATTTAAGCAACGCGGTTAATCTGACCGAGTTGTCCACCGGACTGCCGCAGGTTTGTCTGGAGATGAATTTGCAGGGCAACAGCCAGCTATCGAAGTTTGCCGGTGAATATGCGTCCCGTGATGAGTTGATGTCAGAGCTGCCTGATCTGGCTCCGTTTCAACTGCTGTGGTCGGACTCAGATGGTTTCAGTTGTCAGGATCGGGATGCCATGCGGACCTGGTGGCGGCAAAACCAGGGCCAGGGTGACATGAGTTTTTGCAGTATCAGACCGGATGAGATATTCATGGCGCCGGATAGCTGCCAGCCCGGTGAAGTGCGTGGATTCAGCGTGACGCGCAATGCGGATTCGGGCCATCACGTACTGGACTGGGAAACACTGTTTTATGCCGCTGATGAAGCCAACCTGGTCTATGAGGTGGATAAACGCCGTGCCGATCTGGGTTATCCGGCGGACGGGGACAACAATACCGGGGTGATCGGTCAGCCGTATGTGTACTCAGGCGCGATTGGCGGTGCCGTTGTGTCAGATCTGGATGTCCAACAGGCTTATGAATTTAGAATCCGGTTATGCAATCAGGACTTGCCGGCCAATCCTTGCGGCCCCTGGAATAAATTCTGGCACGAAGGCGGTTATCCGTTAACCAAGGCGATCAATATCCAGGCTACCTGGCTGGAGATAGGCGATGATCCCACTTTGAGGCTATCGTGGAGTTATCCGCAAAGTTTCCTGGCCAGCAATCCGCCGGCTGGTTTCGCCATTTATGCGGGTGACACGTTGCTGGAAACCGTGCCTGTTGGCTTCAGTGGCGCCTGGTCAAGTTCGGTATTGGATTACTCATCAGGGGAATTTTTGTATATTCGCACCTGCGCATCATTAACAGGCGGTTTGGATTGCAACATAGCATTAACCTCGCCTGTTATTCTGAATCCGCCTCCCGAGCTTGATGTGACTTTACAGCCGCCTGATCCGGTCGGCAGCGACAGTGGCGCGATCAATCAGGAATATACCTTGCGCTTGCAGAATACTCAGCCTGATGTCGAGGCTGACAATACCACTATCGTAGATTATTACCGGATCAAGGAAACCAGCAGCACCAGCAGTGGGATACGGACCTATTATCAGGATATCTCGGGTCAAACGCCCAACCAGACAACCTTCCTGCCCACGCGCAACAACCGTGCCGGCACCTATGAATACGAGGCGCAGGCTTGTTTCCGCAATCGTAATGGCGCAGACATCTGCTCCGGGCCGAGCGCCGCCGTCAGTGTAAACGTGCCGGCTTCACCGGGTTATAACGCGATCCAGGAAACACTTTGCTATCGTGGACAGGACCCAGCGATTAGTCTTGAATGGACCTACAGCGATACCGATACGGCGCTGCCAGGCGTGCAGTTTGACCAGCCAGCCTATTATTATGTCGATGCGGTTAATTTCGCTGATGATTTTTTTGTGGCGGCCGGAGATATTGAAGTCAACGGTGTCAGTGTGTTGACCCAAAACCCAAGCGGGGCTCCATTAAATACGCTGGCCAGACGCATTTACGGTTGCCCGAATATGCAGGATCAGCAGTTATGCCAGGAGATTGGTTATATTCAGGTAACCAATACGGCCAATCTTTGTCAGACCGCCCCGCCACAAATACCTGACACGCCCAGCAGTGGTGGCCCTGAGCTGTTAAACCCGGGTTACTGGACCAATCAGAACACCATGCCGCGGCAGGGATGGGCATTTTACTGGGCCAGTGATCTGCGCTACGAGAATATCCATGAGCAATACGGTGACACCTACGATCTGCTGGCTTACTGGAGTACCTATCGGCGAATCTACGGGCGCTGGACGCCGGTTTGGGTGTACGCCGAACTCGTTGAAATAAGCGAGGGTCAGACCGCGGCCGGTTGCAGCAATGCTCAGAATCGGGCATTTCGTGGAGCACTGTATTACCCGGAATTTGTTTCCGGTGTTCAGCGGAACACCAATGTCGGCAATTTGCTGGTGTGTTTTGATCCCGATAGCAACAATGATGTTGAAATCACGGTCACCTCAAACCTTGATCGCGGCCTGAATACCGGCGCGGCTGGTTTCAGCACGGCACTGCGTCAGATTACCTATGATGAAACCGCTTTCCCGCAGGACCCGCAGGGTAATCCGATTGCGATCGCTCCCAATCCCCATGATTATCTGAACGGTTCTTATCAGTTTGATGAGAGTGATCAGCGGGTGGTGTCCTGGAGCAGCGGTTATCTGGAAGCCGAAGTCATGTTCGGGTTTGATAATCTGGGTCAGCCGATGTGGGTCAACGGCATTATTAACTGCAATGATCCAGCCCATTCCGCTCAGTGCAGCAACGGTTTCCCCAAATTGGATGCTGGAGTTTACTTTCGGACACCTGCCTACGGGATTGACCCGCTTAACAGTGACATCAGCCATTTTGATGATGTGATCGCGCTGACCATTGACCCTGGCACCAACAACGGCCCGGGTGGTGAAGTCAATACGGTCATCCGCAGCAAACAAAGCAGTGTTCTGGACACGGCAGGCTCTGGTTTAAGTTTCAGTGGCGATTTAACGTTTACCATTCCCAATGAAACGGGTGGGGTGTTGCGTCAGGTGGCGATGAATTTTGACTCTTCACAGTTAACCCCAGTGCGGCGCGAGTCTAATTTTCATGACATCCGGTTCTATGAGGACAGCGATCCGGGGGTGATTGATCCGCAGAGTTGTACCCTGGTTAACGGCGAATGCAATATCACCATGACCTGGTTCAGTGATGCGGATTTTGTCGGCGATGCGTTACCGGCAATTGAACCGTTCTATCAGTACAAGAGCGACGGGGCCAGTACCTGGGGGGCATATACTCCCCTGGCGGATTTGTGCGAAGGTCCCAGCGGTTCCGTTCCCAGCGGCTTTGTGGTGCAAAACTATGGTTGCAGCATCGGCCTGCCGGGCGATTATCGTTTCATGCTGCGCAATCGCTTGAATGAACCTGCGGCCACCAATGTGATCGCCATCACCACGGGTACGTTGACCGTGTATGCGGAGGGAACAAACGCCAATGATGATCTGGGCGTATCCGTGGTGGGTGATGCACCTCTGGCAACGCCGGATGACCTGCCGGGCAACCCGCAAGATGCCACCGCGCATGATCACGATCAAATCATCCATAATGCAGGCATTGGAACATTGGCTGGTCAGGCCAGCGTCAGTGGCGGTGCGGCCACTTACAGCATTCCCATCAATATACCGCCCGGCCGACAGGGCATGCAGCCTTCGGTCAGTCTTAATTACAATAGCCGTGCTGGTAATGGAACGCTCGGTATGGGCTGGTCGTTGTCGGCCGGCAGTGCCATCAGCCGTTGTCCTTCGACCATTGCCCAGGATGGTTTCAGTAAAGGCGTCACCTATGACAATACCGACCGCTTGTGTCTGGATGGTCAACGTTTAATGCTGGTCTCAGGGGCTTACTGGGGTACCGGTTCAACGTATCGGACTGAAATTGATGGCTTTGCGCTGATCAGCTTAAATGGCGCTGGTACCGCGGCCACGAGCGGTTGTACCCATACCTTTACGGTACAGAGCAAGGACAACATAACGCGGGTTTATGGTGATGGTGACAACCAGCGGGTAAACCCTGAGCCCATCAATGCCACTGCCTGTGTGACCAACAGTTGGCTGCTGACCACCGAGACTGATCAAGCAAATAACAATATTCGCTATGACTATGACGAGCCCGCTGGGGATGGCGAGCGATTGATGTCACGCATCCGTTATACCGGAAGCAATCTGAGCTTTGGCAACCGTGAGCTTCAATTGGTCTATGAAAACCGGCCAGGCGACGAGGCAATATCCTATCTCAACGGTTACCGCACGGAGCAGACCAAACGTCTGAAAACCATACGCACGTTTGTGGATAGAAATGGATCTGACAGCAACTGGATTCGTGAATACCGGCTGGTCTACAGTCCCAGCGCAGCCACCGGCAGGTCTTTACTGACCACCGTTACTGAATGTGCCCGGGAAGGCACCAGCGGTCAGACTTGTCTGCCGGCCACCACTTTTGCCTGGGGCGATGACCGGCCACTGTTTGATTGGGGCAAGGTGCAAAGTGATCAGGATGGTGACGGCACTTTTGAGGATCTAATCAGTACAGACCCCTTACTGGTGAGCGTAGATGGCAGTGGCGTTCAACTGCATCCCAATGCGGGCCGTATCGAACAAATGGACGATCTGGATGGTGACGGCAGCAAAGAGCTGTTTTTCCAGACACCGGATGGCGGCTATATTGTTTCCATTGACGCTGAGGGCCAGGAAAAATGGCGGGTCAGCACCTCCGATCCGTTGGGGAATGTTGATAGCCCGGCTGCGCAGACTGAAGCATCCCGAACCAGCATAGAACAGTATGTGGCCACCCTGGACCTGGAAGCGCAGTTATCCAGCAGCATGGGCCGGGCACCGACGCAGGCGGAGATTGATGCCCTGGCCGGCACCATGACCGATGAGTTGATGGCAACGCTGGAAGACTTTCTTGCCGTGCATGGCACTACACGCTCCATCAATAATTCGGTGGATTTTAACGACGACGGGATTACCGACTCATGGGGGTTTCGAACCGCGGACGATGGCACCAATGATTCGATATTCCATTGGTACCTGCGGCGACCCGCCAGCGGGCAGGGCAACCAATTCAGCGATTATTTTGATGTGATAGCAACCACACTGCGAATCCCCGCGGCAGACCTTGACAGCACCAATGCCAGTGTCGGCGATTTCAATGGCGATGGCGCTGAGGATGTGTTCACCAGGGTATCCATTGATGTCACGGATATGGATGGGGATTTTCACAGCACCACTGGCTTGCAGCTATGGATCAATGATGGCGATACCGACAGTAATGGCGTTATTGATTACAGCAAGTACGCCGGTGCCTCGGTCATTCCGCCAACCCAGACCAATACCAATGGTATCGAAGGGGTTATTTATATCTGGCCCTATAACATCGCACTGGGCGTTGACCCGGATGACCAATACCAGGCTGAAATCGCCACCGGGACACATTTTGAAGACGTCAACGGCGATGGCCTGCAGGATATTGTAATCAGCAGCCAATTGCTGGATATCGCGTATATCTATGAGGTTGCTGATCTGGACATCAGCGCCGTCGTATCTCTGGGGTTCAGCGATGCGCCGGTGCGTGTGCTGCTTAATCAGTCAAGCGCGGTGGATCAGATCAGCTTCGATATTGTTGAATATTCTGATGGCACCACTGTTGCTGCCAACAGTGACCCCTATTCGCGGGGCGATCAAAGCCTTGGGCTATACAGCGATCCACGTCTGACCTATCAGTTACCGATGGATATCAACAGCGATGGTCTGAACGATTATGTGTTTATACCCAACGCCGCTGATAGCACACTGACCAGTACCTCCTGGTATGTGCAGATTAATCAAGGTCAGCCGTCCGGCGGGTCAGCCATTTATTCCGCGCCGATCGAAATTGTTTACCAGGATAATATCTACAACGCCATGGATGTATCATCCAACAGCGTGCTGCGTTCACCACGCTTCGGCAACCTCATCAAACCCATAGACTGGGACAACGATGGCGAGACCGAACTGATGATCCCGCGTGCGATTGAAACACCGATTTGTGTTTCGCGTTATAACGGCAGCTACGCGCCCGGTACGCCACGCGGTGGTAACAACGGCAATGATCAATTTGGTGTGTATTGCCCGACCAATACCAACGGGATTGCCCCGGTTGGTCCAGTTAATCAAAGCTCGGCCGCACCAGACGATTTCAATGGCGCCACCGTAGTCAACGGCAACCCGCACTATGAAGGTTATGGCCATCTGGACAGGTCCACTTATCAGATGGGTATTCTGGAGTTTGGTCCGATTGATGATGCCACCAACACCATCACCGCAAGGCTGGTTGATTATTCCGCTACCGGCTTGATCTCCTCGGTGAGAAGCACCGTGGCCGATAGCCGGGGTGATGGCATCACCGATATATTTACGGTGTATGGCTGTCAGCAGGAAATCGATTCAGCCCCGGTTGGCCCGAGTCAAAATAATTCTCCTGGTAACCCCTACCGCTCGCGTTGTGTTGATAATCCGCTTGGATATACCGACGTAGGCTACACCACCTGGTGGGGCAATCTAGTGTCGCAGGGCATTCATACTGATGATGCTTTAACCCAGCGCGGTTATTACATCACCCGCAATATGCTGCCGCGCGATCAGATACTGGATTTGATGACCAGCACCAGCGATGGTTTTGGTAATCAATCCAGCTGGACTTATGCGCCGCTATCCGCCAATCCCCCCGAGCGCGCGATGGAAACCAATATCCCGTTGTATGTGGTTCCAGACCGAGCCGTCGATGATGGCTATCTGGAGCATGGCGCCGGTGAATATTTTTATTTTGCGTCATCAATGTACGTGGTTTCTCAGTTTGATCAAAGCAATGGGCTGTACTGCGACCTGGGTGCAGCATGCATGGGTTTGAACAAGCTGCAAAACACCACTTATTACGGTTATGAGGAAGCGGTTTACAACAATCAGGGCCGTGGCTTCCAGGGGTTCCGCAAGGTGGTCAGTGAACAGGTCGTGAGCAACCCATTGGCCATCAGCGATGATCAGCAGAACAATCTGCGCAATGTCTCGGTGTTCCATCAGATATTCCCGTTGGCGGGCCGGCTGGAAGGCAGTTATACCCAACTGGCCAGCATAGCTTATGATCCAATGCAGGATCGCACCCCCGATGGCAGCTTCAATCTGCCTGCAAACGTATTGACGAGTAGCCAATACGAATGGGGTTGCCGCGCCGCTTCCGGCTCGATGAGCGGCCCGGGTCAGTACCTTGCAATGTGCAATATTGATGGTCAGCAAAGCGGCGGCATTGAGTTTGCCCAGGCCCAGGTCACTGAAAATATCCCAGGTGATGCCGGTATTTATCATCCCATGATGTTCAGCAGTCTGACGCTGCAAAAAGAACTCGGTGGCGGCATCTATACCGCAACGGCTAACACCGGCATAGCCTTCGACGCCTACGGCAATAGGCTGACGGGTGTTGTGACTGAAACGCATTTGGATGGTGGGCCCGCGCTGACACATACTCAAGCGGTCACCAATGCCTATGAAAGCAGTGAAACCGAATGGTGGCTGGGCAAACTGATCCGGTCAGAAACCGCGGTGACCAGTGATTATCCCGGTGATGCCGAAGCGGCCAGTGAGCAGACCAAAATCACCACGCAACTGGTGGGTTATGACAATACGCTGCGCAAACCCAACTGTATGCAGCTTGTCGATAGTGCCAGCACTGCAACCTGCGGTAATGCCACTGGTATCTGGCAGCAGACCGATACCCTATATGACAGTTACGGCAACCCCATCCAGGTTACCGTGGATGCCAGTGATCTTCCCGCTCCAAGAACCACCACCACAGGCTATACCGCCAGCGACGGGTATTTTCCGGATACGATCACCAATGCAGAACAGCATATGGTGACGACTGTGGTTGAGCCTCGCGAAGGCAATCCCACAAGGGTCACCGATGCCAACGGGCTGATTACCCGCATGGCTTACGACCCATTTGGACGTGAACTGGAAACCTGGTATCCGGACCACCTGATCAACGGGCAGGCCGGCCCGGACGACGTTAGTCAGCATTATGCACC
>JAJFKY010000005.1 GCA_021772975.1 Gammaproteobacteria bacterium | reverse complement strand
GACAGGAAGTCGCGAATCAATCCCTCTCCCCCAGCCAATGAAAAAGGCCCGCATCAGCGGGCTTTTTTTATGGGCCCGGGAGTGGCCGATGAGACCCCCCACGGGTTCGACCGATTGGCAGGACAGCCAATCGGGGCGCACCTGTGTGCGCCCGCAGGGTGAGCGACAGGAAGTCGCGAATCAATAGCTCTGCTATACCGGTGGACTGGCATAATAATCTCATAGTCATGCCGGGTTGTTCAGGATTATCGACATGCAATGGCATGAAAACCCTGTCATTTCCAGCGCAGCGAAAGATACTGGCAACAAAATCAGCTGTGTGAACAAACTGACCGCCTGACAATCAGGTGATAAAATGCGCCAATGGCCGGATCGCAAAATACTCCCTCAGCCATTAAGCTGACATCCTGGATCTTTACCCTGTCTGCTGTCATCCTGGCTCTGCAGGCGTTTGCCGACGCACTGCCTAAACATGCGCTTGATGCCAGTTGGCTGGCGCATGCCAAATTCCATATTGTCACCGGTGCTGCTTTTCAGGTCGGCAGCAGTTTGCTGGTGATTCTGATTGCCAGGATTCCACTGCTGCGTTTGGAAGCATGGAGCTGGTATGCGCTGTTGATTTATATGCTGGCGTTTGCAGTGCATATTCCCGCGGCGTTATGGCAGGGCAGCGGGCCGCCTGCCTGGGGCTGGTATTTGATCAGTATATTGTTGATTTTAATGGCGGCGTCGTTGATCTCCACCTGGCAATACTGCCATCGTCACTGAAGCTTAATCCAGCCGGGCATGGAGTTTGATTTTCGACAGCTTGAGGTCTGATGTATTGATGCCGGGCAGGTCGCGCGAAGTTACTACAATCACCGTTGAGCCCATCAGGAAACGGCCCATTTCTGCGCCTCGCTGAAGCGTAACCGGCGCCACCGGCAGCGGTATATCCATTGCAGCCTGCCGGGTCCGATGCTTAAACCTGCCATGCCAGACCGTCTGCATGCTGCCCACCATCATGGCTCCCACCAGCACCATCACAAACGGTTGCCTATGTTCATCTTCAAACCAGCACACGACCCGTTCATTGCGACAGAACAAGTCCGGTAGATGGTTGGCGGTAGCTGGCGATACCGAAAATAACCGTCCCGGTATATGGGTGCAGCGAGTCAGTGTGCCGCTCAGCGGCATATGCAGACGATGATAATCTTTTGGTGCCAGATAGATAGTAAAAAATTCTCCATTATCAAATAGTTCTGAAGCATTCTTCTCACACCCTAGTAAGTACTGTAAAGGGTAATGAATACCTTTGGCCTGGAGCAGGCGGCCTTGGGTGACCGGTCCGTATTCACTCAACGTGCCATCGCACGGACTGACCAGGCCGTTGCTGTCGGGCAGAGGACGGGCGTCCGGTTTTAAAGCGCGGGTAAAGAAGTCATTGAAACTGGCGTAAGCATGTTTGTCATTGCCAACCGCCTCATCCCAGTTAATGGCATAAGCTTTGCTGAACAGTCCGATCAGGCTGTTTTTGACCCAGCGGACCTGAATACCAGCCAGCCAGCCGGCAATACGGGTCAGCAGATGCTGTGGCAAGGGGCGTTGTAGTTGCGAAAGCCAGTAACTGATCACGAATTTCCTCGCTGTTTAAGGCATTAATGTACAGTCGGGTATAAGCCGCCATAGCTTAACGGTTATAATGCCGGGTTGCTCCATGGTTAGCCCAATTTTGACAGCACGACGTCCCATTATCGAGGTTTTACAGGCTGCCGCTCAGCGTCTGGAGTCGGCCGGGTTATTTTTCGGCCATGGTACCGACAATGCCCATGATGAAGCCGCCTGGTTGATCTGCCACGCTTTGCAACTGCCGGTAGACAAAGCCTTGCCGGACAGATTATTGAATGCCCGGGAGCAGCGGCAGATTGCCAGCCTGATTGAACAGCGTATCGAACTGCGCCAGCCGGCGGCCTATCTGACCGGTTCGACCTGGTTTGCCGGATTGCAGTTCCAGGTCAGCAGCGATGTGCTGGTGCCCCGCTCGCCACTGGCGGAACTGCTGGTGAATCAATTCCAGCCATGGATAGACGCCAGCGGGATTCAAACGGTGCTGGATCTGGGTACCGGCAGCGGTTGCATTGCGATTGCCTGTGCCCATTATCTGCCCGGCACTCAGGTAACCGGTAGCGATATTTCCCTACCGGCCCTGCAGCTTGCCCGGCTCAATGCCGAAGCAAACCAGTTGGCACAGCGCTGTGAGTGGGTATATTCGGATGTTTTTCAGAACCTGAGCACCCAGCGCTTTGATCTGATCATCAGCAATCCGCCGTATGTACCGGAGCTTCGTCAGCAGCAGCTGCCGGACGAATATCAGGCCGAACCCGCGCTGGGTTTATACAGTGGCGGCGATGGTCTGGAACATGCCGCTCGGATACTGCTTGGCGCGGCCCGGCAGCTAACCTCCGAGGGTCATTTGATTCTGGAACTCGGTGAAAGCGCGGACAGCCTGCAGCAGCAGTTGCCGATGATTCCATTTATCTGGTCAGAGTTTGAATATGGCGGTGAGGGCGTATTGATTGCCAGCCGGGCATTATTACAAACTCATGAACGTGCTATAACACACTGGTATCAGTCCCGTAATGGGCAGGAAGAGACTTAATCAATGGGTAGTAATACCTTCGGTAAACTGTTTTCGGTCACCACCTTTGGGGAAAGTCATGGGCCGGCAATCGGCTGCGTCATAGATGGCTGCCCGCCGGGTATCAGCATCCAGGCCGCCGCTATCGAGGCCGAATTGCGCCGCCGCGCCACCGGCCGCAGCCGGCACACCTCGCAGCGCCATGAAAAAGATGAAGTGCAGGTGCTGTCGGGGGTGTTTGAAGGCGTCTCCACCGGCAGTCCGATTGCTCTGCTGATCTACAACACCGATGCCAAAAGCAAGGATTACACCGCGATCGCCAAGCAGTTCCGGCCGGGACACGCGGATTGGACTTATCACAAGAAATACGGCGTCCGTGATTACCGAGGCGGCGGGCGTTCTTCAGCGCGGGAGACCACCATGCGGGTTGCCGCGGGTGCAATAGCACGTCAATATTTAAAGGCGCACCTTAACATCGAGATTACCGCCTGGTTATCACAGTTGGGTCCTATTCGAACCGATGACCAGCAGCGCGATTTATCGGTTGTAGACGACAATCCGTTTTTCTGTCCCGACCCCGATAAAGTGGCGGAGTTGGAAACTTTTATGGATGCGCTGCGTAAAAGTGGCGATTCCGTCGGCGCCCGGGTGGATGTCCAGGCGACCAATATTCCGGCAGGTCTGGGTGAGCCGGTCTACGGCAAGCTGGACGTGGATATTGCCGCCGCGATGATGAGTATCAATGCGGTTAAAGGTGTGGAGATCGGCGCCGGGTTTGATGCGGTCAGCCAAAAAGGCACGCTGCACCGGGATGAGCTGACCCCGGATGGTTTCCTAAGCAATCATGCCGGCGGTATTCTGGGCGGCATCAGCAGTGGCCAGGATATCCTGGCGAGCGTTGCCTTCAAACCAACTTCCAGTCTGCGCCTGCCCGGGCAAACCATTGATATTGAAGGTAATCCTATTGATATTATCACTACCGGCAGGCACGACCCCTGCGTCGGTATCCGCGCCACGCCGATTGTTGAAGCGATGCTGGCGCTGGTGTTGATGGACCATTATCTGCGGCATCGTGCACAATGTGGTGATGTTGGTATAATTCCACCCATAATCAAATAGATAGTGCGTTAACTTCAACAACTGTCTGACTTATTGTCTTGATTGAAACCAGCAGGAATATGATAGATGAGTGAATCATCAGCAAACGCTAAAGGATTACGTGTTGCGGTGGTCGGAGCTACCGGATTGGTTGGCGAGACCATGCTCAGCATTCTGGCCGAGCGTAAATTTCCGGCTGATAAAATCCATGCCCTGGCCAGTAACCGTTCGGTCGGGCGCCAGGTGGAATATGGTCTGCGCAGTCTGCCGGTGGATGATCTGGCGGCGTTTGATTTTTCGCAGGCGGATATCGCGTTGTTTTCAGCCGGGGCGGATGTTGCCCGGGAATACGCACCCCGGGCCGCGGCGGCTGGTTGCGTGGTGATCGATAACTCTTCCGGTTTTCGTTATCAGGATGACATTCCCTTAATTGTGCCGGAAATTAACGGCACACTGCTGGATGATCTGCCCGCCGGACAGGGCGCTATCATTGCCAATCCAAACTGTTCCACCATTCAGATGCTGATGGCCCTGCAAGGGATTCAACAAGCGGTTGGCATTGCCCGGATTAACATCGCCACTTACCAGTCGGTTTCCGGGGCAGGGCGCAGCCAGCTGGAAACGCTGGCTCGGCAAACAGCCAGCCGGCTGTCGTTTCAGAACCTGGACACCGAGCACAACGGTGAGGTCGCGGCATTTAATGTACAGCCGCAGATCGATGCATTGCAGGACAATGGCTATAGCCGTGAAGAAATGAAAATGCTGTGGGAGACCCGCAAGATTTTTGCTGATCAGGACATCGGAGTGAATGCCACTTGCGTGCGTGTTCCGGTTTTTTTTGGACATGCCATGGCAATACATATCGAAACCCGGCAGGCCATCAGCGTGACTGAAGCGGGGCGGGTAACAGAACAGACGCGGGGAGTCATTCTGTCAGCCGACAGCACTGACTGGCCAACCCCGGTAACTCATGCAGCCGGTAAAGATGACGTTTATGTCGGCCGTCTGCGCAAGGACCTGTCGCATCCCAACGGGATCAATCTATGGGTGGTTGCGGACAACATCCGCAAGGGAGCTGCCTTGAATGCGGTCCAGATTGCTGAATATCTGCTCAGCAGTGGCAGATGGCCGGCACAATCATCAGTCTCGGTTGAAGCCGCGGCCTAGAATCGACTAGAGAATATTCTAATGAAACCATCACTGTCCCATAACAATAAATCTCGCTGCTACCGGCAGCGCACAAAACTATTCCTGCGGGGATGGATTTACAGTGTACTTATGCTGCTGGCCGTGCCGTCGGTGTGGGCGGTGGAAATGGGCTCCCCCAGTATCCGTTCATTTCTGGGTCAGAACCTGGATGTGCGCATCAATGTTATCGATGGCAATGATAAGAATATGCAGGGCGCACTGGTCAGTCTGGCGCCGCTGACCGAATGGGTGCGCGCGGGCGTGACGCTGCTGCCGGATAATCTCACGCTGCAGGTCAGTTTTGTGGAGGAAAATGGCAACATATTCGTTGCTTTGCAGTCTCAGCAGCCGGTTCGTGAACCGGTCCTGCAGGTGTTGTTGAGCCTGCAGGTCACCGGGCAGGAGTTACAGAGCAAGCCCTTTATTCTGTTTTTGGATCCGTTGCCGCAGGCCAATAGCCGGCCGCGCACTATCGGTTCCAGCCGGGCCACTTTTGGGCAGTCCGCGGACAGCTCTCCAGCAAACAATGCCCGCACCATCACAGCGCCGCCGGCGGCTCGCAGCAGCTCAGCTGCGGTTAGCTCGACGCCAGCCCGTAGCAATACTGGTCTGAGTTCGGGAACTTACGGACCAGTGCGCGAGGGCGAGACCTTATGGAGCATTGCTGAGCGTATTTCCCGGGATGTCGGTTTTACCCCGCAGCAGATTCTGATTGCGTTGCAACAGGCCAACCCCAATGCACTGGAAGACCCGGCCAATGTCAACACGCTGCGCAGTGATGTGCTGCTGACGCTGCCGGATACCAGTAGCCTGGCGCGCACCGATCGCGAGCAGGCGCTGGTGCTGATCGAACAACAGAATCAGGCCTGGCAGTCGTCCGGGCGCGGCGCGCGGCTGGAACTGCTGCGCGGTGGTGAAGACAGCCGCATAGGTATTGATGGCGGCGGCGACAATATTCTGGCCTTGCGGTTATCGCGTCTGGAAGAAGAGCTGATTGCCACCAGGCGTGAGAATGAAGCCCTGCGCGAGCAGGTCGGTCAATTGGAAAATACTCTGACCGAGCGCGAATCGGAGATATCCATCAGTAACAGCACACTGGCCCGGTTGCAGCAGCAACTGGAACAGCCACAGCCACGCGAGGCTGATGCCGACCTTGCGCAGGCTGATAACTCTGCTGCCAGTGGGATTGCTGGCCAGGCTGACAATCAAATGGATGGTGAAGTTGGTGACCAACTGCAGTCGGATGACGGTTCCGATCAGACCGGGCTGGCCGGTATTGATCCGGAAGCCTCCGTCCTGGCGCTTGACTTCAGCGGTCAATCAGACCAGCTGGCGCCTCAGGGCGCTGAGGTAAGTGCCGATAACGATATGGGGCCTGACGAGAATGTCCAGCGCACACTGGCTCAGGATCCGGCAACGCCCGCGGCGGACGATTTTGCCGGTGGCAATGCGTCAACGGCTGCTCAAGACGGCACGCCGACAGATAGTCCGGTTGCCGAGTCAGATTCCAGCGATGAGCTTGGCGCTGACGAGGCGCGCTGGAGCTGGCCGATCTGGGAAAGTGCCGGTTGGCGCGACTTGCAGAACAGTCAAACCTGGCTGCCGCGTGGCGCGACCGGTTTTGCCCTGCTGCTGGTGATATTGTTACTGCTGATAGCATTACCGGTTGTAGTCTGGTTGCTGTTGCGTGGCGTGCTGCGCAATGAACCCGCGGAATCGTCCGATTTGCTGGATCGCCTGGTCACCCAGAGCAGTTCACGCAAAGCCGCGCTGAGCGAACAGCGCGAAGCCGATGCGCTGGCCGCCGCCAAGCTCTTTCCAAGTGAGCCGGATGAGCATGCGGATGATGAGTTGGGTAACGAGCCGGGTGATGATTTGGCGGAGCAGGATTCGGCGGCAGATGACGATGTATCGATAGCGGATAGTGACAGCGATACAGCGCTCAGCCATGCTGCTGATCTGGAGGCTGAGGATATTGGTGAGCCTGCTCCAGATCAGCATGATGATGAACTAGAGGCTGACTGGCTGAGTGAAGATGATGAACAGCGGACGCCGGATGAGGATATCGATAGCGTGCCGGTCATCAACCTGGATGAAGACGACGACGATGAGGATCTGGAGTCCGCTCTGAATGCAGCACTCGAGAGTGATTCTGATGATGCTGAGCTGGAAAGTGAGCATGGCGTGACCGCCGACGAACTTGAGCTTGCGGATGAGTTGTCAGAGGCTGAGTCTGATGATGATTTATTCGGTACCGAGCAAATTGGTGCTGATGAAGATGAGTCAGTTGAGCTGCAGGATCATCAGCCGGACGATCTTAAAGAAGGTGATCTGGCCGTGGATGCTGATGCGCTGCCGGATGCTGATGATATCCAGGCCGCAGAGCTGACGGCTGACGATACGCTGGATACTTCCAGCCACGATCAGGATCCGGTGTTTGATGAACTGGAGGAAAATCCGGTTGATGAAGCCATCGATGAGTCGGTCCAGGAGCCCTCACCGGAGATAGCATCAGACATCCCGGTCGAGACCGCGCCACTGCGTCCCAACGAGGCTGACCGGCTATGGTCCCGGCAAGCCCGGGAGCAGTCTCCAGATGAAGCTGAGGAAACACCGGCAAAACCGGCCATGCCTGCCGATGAGCACAGTCTGGACGATCCTTTTTCAGCCAGTCTGGCGGACCCTCCAAGCCCTGATAGTGAGCAGCAGGCAGACCCTGAAGAACCGGTGCAGTCGAGTCTGTACGACGATGACAGCATTGATGTCAAGCTTGATCTGGCGCGCGCTTATCTGGCCATGGGGGACCGCGAAGCGATGTCCACCATTCTGGATGAAATCGGTGCTTCCGGCAGCGCCCAGCAACGTCAGGAAGTGCAGCAAATGCGTGACCAGCTAGCTGACTGATATGCCGGGATGTCCGATTCTTTGCCAGCCGCCTTAAGCGGGTCGGAACCAGCCACGCAACGCTATGCGCTGGCCATTGAATACGATGGCAGCGCTTTCTATGGATGGCAGTGGCAGCGCCAGTCCCCGACCGTGCAGGAAGTACTCGAACAGGCCTTAAGCAAGGTGGCCGATCATGCTTGTCAGGTGCAGGCGGCCGGGCGCACTGACCGGGGGGTACATGCACGCGCACAGATTGCGCATTTCGATAGTACCGCACAGCGCGATCAGCGTGCCTGGCTGTTGGGTTTGAATGCTAATCTGCCGCCTGCCGCGACGGTATTATGGGTCAAACCGGTCAGCGGTGATTTTCATGCACGGTTCTCCGCTATCTCACGCAGTTATACCTATCGAATCTGTAACCGCCGTGTGCGGCCTGCCTTGGAGCGTGATTTCAGCGCCTGGTGTCACCGTCCGCTGGATACCGAGGCCATGCACCATGCGGCTCAAAGCCTGCTGGGCGAGCACGATTTCAGCAGTTTTCGCGGCAGCGGCTGTCAGTCCAGATCCGCTCGCCGGAAGGTGTTGTCGATTGCTGTTGAGCGAGAGGGTGAGTGGGTGAATATACAGATCACGGCGAATGCATTTTTGTATCACATGGTCAGAAATATTGCCGGCAGCCTGCTGGCGGTAGGTACCGGCGAGCACAGTCATGAGTGGCTGCAGCAGACACTGGCCGCGCGTGATCGTACTCAGGCAGGCATCACCGCGCCGGCGCAGGGTTTGTTTTTTTTATCAGCTGCTTATCCTGAGCATTTCGGTCTCAGTCATCAGTATCTGCAAGCAAGCGGGCAGCGCATCGGTGCGGTTAAACAGGCAGCCATATGTCAGCAGGCTTGAGCGTAACTGATCACGGTGTAGTTGAATTATCTGTTCAGCCCGGCGCGGACATCTATTGATGCATAAGACACGAATCAAATTTTGCGGTTTCACCCAGGCCCATGATGCCGTGTATGCGGCGCAGCTGGGCGTCGATGAAATCGGACTGGTGTTTGCCGGCGGACCCCGGCATCTGGATACCACTCAGGCGGCTGAAATTGCCAGCGCGGTGCATGCCGCGCAATGCCCGTCAGTGACACTGACTGGTTTATTTATGCAGGCCAGCGCGGACCAGGTGCGGGCGGTGCTGCAGGCTGTGCCGCTGGATCAGCTGCAGTTTCATGGTCAGGAAGAAGCGGCTTTTTGTGCGCAGTTTGGCCGGCCCTGGACTAAGGCTATTGCGGCTGGTGAGGATCAGGACATCGCGACCGAAATACGGCGCTGGAAAAGCCCTGAGCAGGGCCACCAGCCGGTTGCGCTGGTATTGGATGCACACCGTAGCGGGCAGCGCGGCGGTCAGGGCAGAGTATTTGACTGGCAACGCATTCCCGATAATCCCGCTCTGCCGATCTATCTGGCCGGTGGCCTGGGTGCGGATAACGTGGCCCGGGCGGTGCTGGCGGTACAGCCATTCGCAGTGGATGTTTCCAGTGGCATTGAAGCTTCACCCGGCATTAAAAATCATGCCACAATGCAACGATTTGTAAATGAGGTAGCAAGAGCTGATGCAAAAATCGACCAACAGGCTGGATAATATTCCCGACGCCTGGCAATTCGGGCAGAATCTCAACCAGCAGCCCGACAGTGCCGGTCATTTTGGTGACTACGGCGGCAGTTACGTTTCAGAAACTCTGATGGCATCCCTGGATGAGTTGAAAAAGAGCTATCTGCGCTGGCGTCAGGACCCTGAATTTGTCCGCCGTTTTGCCCGCGACCTGAAGGATTATGTCGGCCGTCCTTCCCCACTGTACGAAGCCAGACGGTTATCGGAAAGTATCGGCGGCGCGCGGATTATTCTCAAGCGTGAAGACCTTAACCATACCGGTGCGCATAAGATTAACAATACCGTCGGTCAGGCCCTGCTGGCTGAATTTATGGGTAAAAAACGCGTTATTGCCGAAACCGGCGCCGGACAGCACGGGGTGGCCACCGCCACCATCGCCGCACGGCTGGGTCTGGAGTGCGTGGTCTACATGGGTGAAGTGGATATTCAGCGGCAGGCGATCAATGTATTCCGTATGCGTCTGCTGGGCGCCCAGGTGCGCTCCGTGGATAGTGGCTCCAAGACCCTCAAGGATGCCATGAACGAAGCCCTGCGTGACTGGGTCACCAACGTGGATGATACTTTCTATGTGATTGGCACGGTCGCCGGTCCGCATCCCTATCCGATGCTGGTCAGGGATTTTAACTCGGTCATCGGGCGCGAATCGCGCGAACAGATGCAGCAGCAGTATGACGGTCTGCCGGATGCACTGGTGGCCTGTGTGGGTGGCGGCTCGAATGCCATGGGCCTGTTTTATCCGTTCATTAATGACCCGGATGTGGCGATGTATGGTGTGGAGGCCGGTGGTGAAGGCACCGACGGCACCCAGCACGCCGCCAGCCTGGGTGGCGGCCGGCCCGGGGTGCTGCATGGCAGCCGGACTTATCTACTGGACGATGACGCCGGCCAGATTCGCGAAACCCATTCAGTTTCAGCTGGGCTGGATTATCCCGGGGTCGGGCCGGAGCATTCCTGGCTGAAAGACTCCGGCCGGGCGCATTACGTCAGTGTGACCGATCAGGAAGCCTTGCAGGCATTTCATCAGTTAACCCGCCTGGAAGGCATCCTGCCGGCATTGGAAAGCGCGCACGCCATCGCCTACGCTACCCGGCTGGCGGCCACGATGTCACCCGAGCAGACAATCCTGGTCAATCTATCCGGGCGTGGCGACAAAGATGTACATACCGTAGCGGCGCTGGAAGGTATCGAGGTATGAGCCGGATTGCAGCCTGTTATGCGGCCTGTGCGGAAGCCAGGCGCAGCGTTTTGATTCCCTTTATCACCGCCGGTGATGGTGGGGCCGACAAAACGCTTAGCGCCATGCAGGCGCTGGTCCGGCATGGCGCTGATATTATCGAGTTGGGTATGCCGTTCTCTGATCCGATGGCGGACGGTCCGGTGATCCAGAAAGCCTGTGAGCGCGCCATCGCAGCCGGCATGACCCTGCGTGGCGTGCTGGAACTGGTGCGTGAATTTCGCCGCGGCGACCAGAGCACCCCGATTGTGTTGATGGGTTATATGAACCCGATTGAGCGCTACGGGCATAACGAGTTTGCCCGCGATGCAGCGGAGGCGGGCGTTGATGGGGTGCTGCTGGTGGACTGTCCGCCGGAAGAAGCTGAGTCAATTCAGGCTATCCTTGCCAGCCAGCAGATCGATCAAATCTTTTTGATTGCGCCGACTTCTACCGAACAGCGGATCGCCAGTATCTGTGCGATGTCTTCGGGATTCGTATATTACGTATCGCTGAAGGGTGTGACCGGTGCGGCGAGTCTGGATCAGGCTGCGCTGGCACAACCGGTGGCCAGTCTGCGGCAGCATACCCGGCTGCCGGTTGCAGTCGGTTTCGGTATCAAGTCGCCGGTCGATGCGGTAACCGTGGCGGCGCATGCCGATGCCGTGGTGATCGGCAGCGCGTTGGTGGAATGTCTGCGTCAGGCGGATGATGTCGCGGTCGCCGCGGCGGATTTTCTGCGGCCTATCCGGGCCGCGCTGGATGATCGTGCGGCTGCGGTGACAGCGTGACCGGACAATATCGTATTGCGGGTAATAATTAAGCTAGAATGAAGCGATGAGTTGGTTTCAGAGAATTATGCATGGTCGCATCCGTACCGATGCGACCGATAAGCGCCGGGTGCCGGATGGCGTCTGGACCAAATGCCGTGATTGTGAAGCGGTGCTATATCAGCCGGAACTGCAGCGTAATCTGGGCGTATGTCCCAAGTGCGGGCATCACGGCCAGATCAATGCGCGCCAGCGGCTGGAAACATTTCTGGATGAAGATGAGCGGTTTGAGCTGGCCACCGATCTGGGGCCGGTCGATATGCTTAAATTCAAGGACAGTAAGCGTTACCGGGACCGAATCACCGCCACGCAAAAAAATGTCGGGGAAAAAGACGCCCTGATCGCGATGCGGGGTAAGCTGCATGGCCGCGATGTGGTGGCCTGTGCTTTTGAGTTTCGTTTTATGGGCGGCTCAATGGGTTCAGTGGTGGGTGAAAAATTCCGCGTGGCGGTCGATAACTGTCTGGAACATCAGGCCCCGCTGATATGCTTTTCCGCCAGTGGCGGCGCCCGTATGCAGGAAGGTCTGTTCTCATTAATGCAGATGGCCAAAACCAGTGCGGGGCTGGCAAAAATGGCCGCTGCCCATCTGCCTTACCTGTCGGTGCTGACCCATCCGACCACCGGCGGCGTTACCGCCAGTCTGGCGATGCTGGGAGATATCAATATCGCCGAGCCCAAAGCCCTGATAGGCTTTGCCGGTCCGCGGGTGATCGAGCAGACGGTGCGCGAGAAACTGCCGGAGGGTTTTCAGCGCAGTGAGTTTCTGCTCCAGAAAGGCGCTATTGATATGATTGTTGACCGGCGGGATATGCGCGACCGGATTGCCGATTTACTGGCCATATTGCTGGCCCGGCAAGCCTCGGCTGCTGCCCGCTGAACCGCGGACTGCCAGTCTAATCTGTCAGTCTAATCTGCTAATCCGGCACTGACACCATGGCCCGCCAGGCCGATGCTCAGTCAAACCACGTTCTGAACGGCTGGCTGGTCCGGCTGGAAGCACTGCAGCCGGACCGGATCGAGCTTGGACTGGAGCGTGTCCGACAGGTACTGGACCGTCTCGAACTGGAGTTAAGCTCGGTCCGTATCATCACCGTTGCCGGCACCAACGGCAAGGGCTCGGTGGTTGCTTATCTGGAAGCGCTCTATCAACTGCAGGGCATCAGTACCCTGGCTTACACCTCACCGCATATCGTGGCGTATAACGAGCGTATTCGAATCAATAGCCGGCCGGTCACTGATGACCAGCTGGTGGAGGCTTTTGCTCAGGTTGAGCGTGCGCGCGCAGCGGTGGCGCTGACGTACTTTGAGTTCGGCACACTGGCCGCGCTGGTGCTGCTGGCCCGGCATCAGCCACGGGTGGCAATTCTGGAAGTCGGTCTGGGTGGGCGGCTGGACGCGGTCAATGTGGTTGACGCGGATATTGCTGTGATTACCAGCATCGGTATCGACCATAGCGAGTGGCTTGGGCCGGACCGTCACAGTATTGCCCGCGAGAAGGCCGGCATCCTGCGCACCGGCCGGCCACTGGTATGTGGTGAGCCCGATCCGCCGCCGGTGATCGCCGAGCTGGCGGCGCGGCAGGGCGCGTTGCTGTATCAATATCCCCATGATTATCAGCTGCGCGGTAGCACTGAAGGCTATCAATTCCACAGCAACTGGCAGTCAGCATTATCGCTCAATACCGATCAGCAACTGGCTGCGCATCAACAGCAGAATGCCGCCACCGCACTGGCCGCTGCCACTTTGCTGAGCCAGCTTGCAAGTATGGACACCCATAACTCATGTGGGAGTAAAAGCAGTAAAAGTAAGGACACCCATAACTCTGCAGTCGAAGCCAGATCGGCAAAGGCAGCTATGGGAGCAGCTAATGCAAGTATGGACACCCAGCATTTAAGCCGCCTGGATAGCCCTGCCATAGTCAATGCCGAGTGGCTGGTTACACCGCCTGCCAGAATGCAGCAGTTGTCGGCCCGACCGGATGTTTTTCTGGATGTGGCGCACAATCCGCATGCCGCAACGGCGTTGGCAGACCTGTTGCGGACACAGCCGGTCGCCGGGCGTACCGTGGCCGTGCTGGCGATGTTGGCCGATAAGGATGTGGCGGGCGTGGCAGCAGCGCTGGATGCGGTGATTGAGCATTGGTATCTGGCGCCCAGCATCGGAAAACGTGGCTTGCAGGTTGAGCAATTGCAACAATTGGTGGCAAAAGGTGCGCAAGCACCTTCGACAACGTTACAATCTATCCAGCAGGCTTTGGCGAAAGCCCAACGGGATGCCGGTCCAGATGACCGAATCATCGTGTTTGGCACGTTCGCCAATGCTACCGCCATACTCAGCAAAGAAACATAAATGGATCAAGCACTTAAACAACGTTTAGTCGGCGCCACCGTGTTAATCGCGCTAGGGGTCATTTTTCTGCCGATCTTTATCGGTGGTTCGAGCGATGAACAGGTCAATATTCAGAACGATGAGTTTCTGATACCGCCGCAGCCGCAGGTGTCCGGTAACAATGGCGAGCCAGGCCGCCGTCTGCCACTGGTATCGCCTTCCCCGGTAACCTCCAACAGCGATAACGATGCCGCGGTTGATTTAAGCAGTGGCGAAATCCGTTTGCCATTGCCGGAAGAATCGCTCCCGCCCGCCACCACGGATGATGATCTGGACCTGGATGGGGGCCTGTCACAGTCAGCGCCAGCCAGTATCGAGCAGAACGATGCCATACCGGTTGAGCCAGTTGCGCAGAGTGACCCGGCGCCATCTGAACCGGTGCTCGGCGAAGCGCAGACCGATAGTGCTGACAGCAGCGCCGCTGCGCCCGTGCCGGTAACCGTGCCGCCGGTCAGCAGCGCTAGCACGCAGCTGGAGCAAAGCTGGCGGGTTCAGGTAGCCAGTCTGGGTAATCCCGATAATGCCACCCGCCTGATCAATCAGATCGAAGCACTGGGTTTTCCGGCGCAGCGGGAAATCATCACCCGCGGCGGAGTCAGCCTGAACCGGGTGACCGCCGGGCCGTTTGCCAGCGAGGCCGAAGCAAGCGCCGCCAATGCCGCTATCAGGCAGGCGGACAGCCGTTTGAATCCACAAGTATTAAGTCCTGACAATGGCGCAGCCGGGAATGACGCGGCTGACAGCGCTGCAGCTGTAGCTCAGCCTGGCGGTCTGGACCGTTATGCCGTGCAGGCGGGCGTATTTTCCTCTGATGAGAATGCCAGCAAACTGGTGGAACGCCTGAATAATGCCGGCTATGCAGCCTATAGCGAACGCGTGCAGGGATCCGATAAAACCCTGTTCCGGGTCCGGATCGGACCATTGCTCAGTGCTTCGGATGCGGAAAATATCGCGGCGCGCATTCAGCGCGATCTGAGTATTCGTGGTCTGGTGGTAGATTATTAATGGTGAGTAAGCCAGCCGTATGATATGGGTTGACTGGGCGCTGGTTGCCGTCCTTATTCTATCGATACTGGTTGGCCTGTGGCGCGGGTTTATACGGGAAGTTTTTTCCATTGCGGTGTGGGTATTGGCGGTGTGGGTGGCGTTTCGTTATTCAGGAGTGGCCGCCGGCTGGCTGACCGGCTGGGTGGATTTGCCTTCGGCGCGCGCTATCATCGCCTTCAGTGGTCTGTTGCTGGTGACCCTGATCATAGGCGGGTTGGCTGGCTGGTTGCTCGGTCAGCTGGTGGATTCCACCGGCCTGGGCGGTACCGATAGAATGATCGGCATGCTGTTCGGGCTGGCGCGTGGTCTGATCATTATCGTATTGGCGTTGCTGGTGGCAAGGTTCACACCGTTTCCGCAGGACCCTTGGTGGCAGCAATCGAGTTTATTGCCTTATTTTGAGCGCCTGGCCGAACATTCAGTACGCTGGCTGCCGGATAATCTTCAGGAGATGCTGCGCCAGGCTGACGATGACCTGGAAAGTCAGCCGCGGGAACCCAATCATTCGGAGATCGATGCGACTGGCGACGCAGCGGCTGCCAGCGTTAATTATTCTTCAACTGCCTCTGGAAATTAAAATATGTGCGGAATTGTTGGCATTGTAGGTCGTGCACCGGTGGCGGATCGGTTGTACGATGCCATGACCATTGTGCAGCATCGTGGACAGGATGCTGCTGGAATCGCCACCCTGGATGGTGATCGTATGTATCTGCACCGTGGTGATGGTCTGGCGCGCGATGTGTTCCGGCAAAGCGATATCAGCGGCCTGCACGGGCATATCGGTATCGGCCACGTGCGCTATCCGACCGCGGGCGCGGATCGGCCCGATGAGGCCCAGCCACTGTACGTTAATTCTCCTTATGGCCTGGCGCTGGGGCATAACGGCAATCTGATCAATTCGGATGAGCTGAAGCAGGAATTATTCAATACCGACCTGCGCCATCTGAACACCGATTCGGATTCGGAAGTGTTACTGAATATCCTGGCGCATGAGATTCAGATGCAGGCTGAGTCGGTGGAACTGGTCGAGCAGTTATTCCACGCGGTGGATGGGGTGCATCAGCGCTGCAAAGGCGCTTATGCGGTCACGGTGCTGGTGGTCGGCAAAGGCCTGCTGGCGTTCCGAGATCCACGCGGTATCCGGCCGATGGTGCTGGGTAAGCGCCGGGCGGCGCACGGCGATGAATGGATGATTGCCTCGGAAAGCGTCGCGCTGGACGGGCTCGGGTTTAAGCTGGAGCGCGATCTGCGCCCCGGTGAAGCGGTGTTTATTGATATGCAGGGTCGCTTCCATAGTTATATCAGCAAGCACGCTAAAGAATTAACGCCATGCATGTTTGAGTTTGTCTATTTTGCCCGGCCCGATTCCATGGTGGATGATATTTCCGTGTATAAGGCGCGTCTGCGGATGGGAGAAGTGCTGGCCGATCAGATTCTGAGCGAATGGCCTGATCACGATATTGACGTGGTGATTCCCATTCCTGATACCAGCCGTACCGCAGCGTTACCGATGGCCTTCAAACTGGGCGTTAAATACCGCGAAGGCTTTATCAAAAACCGCTATATCGGACGCACTTTTATCATGCCCGGACAGGCCGAACGAAAAAAATCAGTGCGCCGCAAACTCAATGCCATTCCGCTGGAGTTCCGCAATAAAAATGTGCTGCTGGTGGATGATTCCATTGTGCGTGGCACCACCTCCAGCCAGATCATCGACATGGCTCGCGATGCCGGCGCGAATAAGGTCTATATGGCGTCTGCTTCGCCGCCAGTACGCTATCCTAATGTCTACGGTATTGATATGCCGGCCGCGGATGAACTGATCGCCAACAATCGCAGCATCGAACAGATTCGTCAGGCGATCAATGCAGACCGCCTGTTTTATCAGAATCAGGACGATATGGTGCGCGCCTGCCTGGGCAAATCCCCTATCCATGCCTTCGATACGTCGTGTTTTGATGGCAAATATGTGACCGGTTTAAGCGACGGCTATCTGGAGGCGTTGCAGCGGCAGCGAGCCGACAATGTCCGCCAGGCCCGCCTGATTGCCTGAACGGAAAACTTAACCGCGATGAGCACAGCTATTGTCTGGTTACGCCAGGATTTACGTCTGGCTGATAACCCCGCGCTGGCCTTCGCCTGCGAGCATTTCGAGCAGGTTATTCCGGTGTATATATGGGACCCTGATGGCGAAGGCGACTGGCCGCCGGGCGGCGCCAGCCGCTGGTGGCTGCATCACAGTCTGGAAGCGCTGGACAAATCCCTGCGTAAACGGCATAGCCGGTTAATTATCCGTAACGGTGACAGCCAGACCGAGCTGGCCGAGCTGATTAAAACCTCTCAGGCCGACGCGGTGTGCTGGAATCGCCGCTACGAACCGGCGGTCAGGCAGCGCGATGCAGCAATCAAAACCTGGTTGCAGGACGAGCTGAAACTGATCTGCCGGAGCTTTAACTCGGCACTGTGGTGGGAGCCATGGGAAATTAAAACCGGGCAGGGCGATCCGTACCGGGTGTTCACGCCGATGTGGAAAAAAATGCTGGCCGAATGGCGCTATCCACAAGTGCCCGCCATCCCACAGCCATTCCCGGCCATGCAGGAAGCCCCCCGGAGTGTGCCGCTGGATAAGTTGGCACTGCTGCCCAGGCTGGACTGGGATCAACAGTTTTACCAGCACTGGTCACCGGGCGAGCAGGGCGCCTGGGATGCCCTGGACGTCTTCCGTGACCGGGCTATCAATGATTATCTGGATAACCGCAATTTACCCGCGCAGCCGGATACCTCGCGCTTATCGCCGCATCTGCATTTTGGAGAAATCTCCACTCGCCAGATCGTCAGACAATTGTGTCCGGATGGTGAGCCGCCGGTTGACCAGCAGGTCAGTGGCTTTATTCGTGAACTGGCCTGGCGTGAATTTTCCTGGCATCTGTTGTACAACTATCCCCGCATTCCCGCGCAGCCACTGCAGGAAAAATTCAGCGATTTCCCATGGCGTGACGGTCGCACCAGAGAATACCAGCACGACCTCAGAGCCTGGCAGCAGGGCATGACCGGTATTCCGATGGTGGACGCGGGGATGCGCGAATTGTGGGCGACCGGCTGGATGCACAATCGGGTGCGGATGATCGTGGCCTCGTTTCTGACCAAAAATCTACTGATTCCATGGCAGGCCGGTGAGCAGTGGTTCTGGGATACCCTGGTGGATGCTGATCTGGGTAATAACAGTCAGGGCTGGCAATGGACGGCAGGCAGCGGTGCGGATGCGGCACCATATTTTCGGATCTTCAATCCGGTCAGTCAGGGTGAAAAGTTTGATCCGGAGGGAGAGTATGTACGTCACTGGATACCGGAACTGGCTGAGCTTAAAGGTAAAAGAATACATTCGCCCTGGCAGATTGAGCAGTCACTACTGCAGGAACTGGGCATTGAGCTGGGCGAGACTTATCCGTGGCCGGTGGTTGATCTGAAGGCTTCCAGAGAACGTGCCTTAAATGCCTATCAGCAGATACGTTAAAGGCGTTGTTTACGCCGGATATTGCAACCGGTGCTTTTTTAATTGGGGTCAGGTCATGAAATCGAATTATTTTAAGTCAGCCGTGTTATTGGGGATTTTGCTTTTAACCGGTTGTGGCAAAGCCCATGTCAAAGCAGACACCGACATCAGCAACCTGCGGGCCTATCAGAATATTTATATTGCCGATGTCGTGGTTAATTCAAAAGAGCAGGTAGCTGACCTGATTAGCCTGAATGAGCAAACCGCCATTGATATCAAAAATAGACTGCAAGCAGCGACCTGCGCAGCAGGTACTTATAATCTTGTCGAAAGCAATGCGGCAGCTGTAAGCAACAGCATCAACGTGGCAACGCAGGTTGATATCGTCTACGGCAGTCGGGCGAAAAGATATTTTCTGGGTTTTGGCGCAGGCAAAGGTTACCTCACCTCCACTTTGACGGTGACTGATAATACAAACGGAACAGTGGTTTTCTCTCTGCTCAGTAAAAGCGATATCAAGTTTGGCATCACCGGCGGTGATATGCGTGTGGTATTGACTGAAAACGCGGATAAACTGGTGAATGCTTATACCACCAGGCTATAAGACAATGGTATATATTGTCAGTTATGGGTATTTAACAGTGGTAAATTAACCCTGCCCGTAGTGATGTATGCATGGTCAGTCAACTGCGGAACTTTATCATCATAACTGACATTTCCCAGCATCAGAGTCAGGCCAGGAGCCCGCATTATTATGAATAATATCCAATTGCTTAAATTTCTTCTGACAGGGTGCGCAACAGCTGTGTTGCTGGCCTGCAATAACGACTACGCTGATAACGGCTCACCGGTCCAGCCACAGCAGCCGGAAACCCAGGCCGAGGTGGTTGCCCGCAGTGGTGCGCCGTTGTTCGATGGGATGGGTGATCATCAGCATGCTATTACTACCCGTTCTGACTGGGCGCAAAAATACTTTAACCAGGGGCTGGTTATTGATTTTGCCTTTAACCATGCGGAGTCGGTTCGCTCGTTTCAGGCCGCGCAAAAGCTGGATGACGCCTGCGCCATGTGCTATTGGGGTGAGGCACTGGCATTAGGACCGAATATCAATGTCACCAGCAATGGCAAGGCGATCATGTCAGAGCAGGCCCGCATGGCTGCATTCACGGCCATTCAAGCAGCCCGTGAGCGCCTGGATGGGGTGTCTGAACAGGAACGCGATTACATCAACGCCCTGGCGGTACGCTATAACGGCCAGCCGGAGACGGCGCGTGAGCCGCTGGATCTGGCTTACGCTGACGCGATGCGTGAATTGCACCACAAATACCCTGACGATGATGATGCGGCGGCATTGTTTGCTGAAGCCTTGATGACCACCATGCCCTGGGATTATTGGCTGGACCCGGACAATCCCAAACCCTACACCGAAGAAGTGATTGCGGTACTGGAAGCGGTGCTGCAGCGATCACCTGATCATCCGCTGGCTCTGCACCTATATATTCATGCAGTGGAGGCGTCCGCTACCCCGGAGCGTGCCGAGGCGGCCGCGGACAGATTGGCGAACCTGGTGCCGGGCGCGGGGCATCTGGTGCATATGCCAGCGCATATTTACTGGCGGGTAGGGCGTTATCATGACGCCTCTCAGGCCAATATCCGCGCCGCTGATGTGGATGAGCAATACATTGCCCAATGCAATGCGCAGGGTTTCTATCCGGCGCTTTATTATCCGCACAATATTCATTTTTTATGGGCGGCCTCCAGCATGGAAGGCCGCAGTGAACTGGCCATTCAGTCGGCCCGACGGGTGGCGGCCAATGTCAGGCTGGAAGTGATCGAAGAATTTCCGATGGTGGAGTTTTTTCATACCATTCCGTTATTGGCATTGACGCAGTTCGGCCGCTGGGATGAGGTACTGCAGGAACCACAACCGGCTGCCGAGTTGGATTTCTCGAATGCCATCTGGCACTACGTGCGGGCCACTGCCTATGCCAGGCTTGGCAATATCGAAGCAGCTGAGCAGGCCTACGCAGCCCTGGTTCCGCTACGAGAATCCAGTAAGGTGCATTTTTTGGATACCATTGACTATCCCGCCAGCCAGTTACTGCTGATCGCGGATGAACTCGCGCAAGGCGAGATCGCCACCGCGAAAAATGCCATCGAGGCGGCTGTCAGTCATTTCAAAGCGGCGGTTGCGGCCCAGGATGAACTGCCCTATACCGAGCCGCCATTCTGGTATTACCCGACCCGGCAATCGTTAGGCAAAGCTCTGCTGGCAGCCGGCGACGCGGCTGCCGCCGAGGCGGTCTACCGGCGCGATCTGGAGATTTACCGGCGCAATGGCTGGTCGATGTTTGGACTGATTCAGAGCCTGCAGGCCCAGGGCAAGACCGCTGCAGCTCAAGCCATGCAGCAAAAGCTGGACAACGTCTGGGTGGCGGCGGATATTGAATTGACTGCGTCGCGATTTTGAATTCAGTCAGGCGGTTGATGCCTGGTTTGGTACCTGGCGGGTTTTGCATGCATCGGCATACCAGCATCATTGAGTAGACCTGCTGGCCGTTTCAATCATGTGCTAGCGTTTATCCGCTGGCACGTGTCAGCAGTGCTCGTATAGGTCAACGATCAGTTTTCACTCGGATTAGCTGTGCTGCTATTGAAATCAGGGCGAACTACAAGCATTAACCATCTGAACCTTCAGCAGCAGCCATTGATTGCCAATTTCTCCACCAGCACCTATTGACGAGTCAGCCAGCAATGGCTTCTTCAGCGTCTTCCGCTACAGCCGCAGAGCTATTGAGCTGGTCTGGACCACCAGCCGTTTTTTAACCATTGCTTTGGCGGTTTTGACCCTGGTAGCCGGGGTATTGCCGGCCGCCGTCGCTTTTGTGGGCGCATTAATTGTCGATGCGGTGGTCAGCGCGGCAGAGATTTTTCAGCGCTCCGGTGAGACTCATTTGCGTATGGTATTGAGCTGGGTGGCTTTGGAAGCGGGTCTGGTGGCGGTTCTGGCGGCAGCCCAACGGGGTATTTCCGTGTGTCAGTCGCTGTTGCGTGCGCAACTGGGCAATCGGGTCAATGTGATGATTTTGGACAAGGCGCTGACGCTGGAGTTGGAGCAGTTCGAAGATTCCGAATTCTACGACAAGCTGACCCGCGCGCGGCGCGAGGCATCCAGCAGGCCGCTGTCGCTGGTCACGCGCACTTTCGGGCTGGGGCAAAACGGCATTTCGCTGGCCAGTTATGGCGCCTTACTGGTGCAGTTTTCACCCTGGGCATTGCTGGTGTTGTTACTGGCCGGTATGCCGGCATTTTTTGCCGAGGCCAAGTTTTCCGGCGATGCCTTCAGGTTGTTCCGCTGGCGCTCTCCGGAAACAAGAATGCAGATGTATCTGGAAACGGTACTGGCCCGGGAAGATCACGCCAAGGAAGTCAAACTGTATGGCCTGGGAGCAAAACTTCTGGAGCGCTATCAAGCCATTTTCAAGCGGCTGTATCAGGAAGATCGCCGCCTGACCCTGCGCCGCGACAGCTGGGGCTTTGGTCTGGGTCTGCTGGGCACAGCCGCGCTATATGCCGCCTACGGCTGGACCGCGGTAACCACCGTCGCGGGCCTTATCACGCTGGGTCAGATGACCATGTATATGATGCTGTTTCGGCAGGGGCAGTCCGCGGTTTCGGCGAGCCTGTCGGCGATCAGCGGCATGTACGAGGACAACCTGTATTTATCGACGCTGTATGAGTTTCTGGATACCCCGGTCAGGCCGGTATCGGGGCATTTACTGGTCGGCGCCGATCCTGGTGATGGCGTGCGCTTTGAACAGGTCTGCTTTGTTTATCCGGATGCTGAACAGCCGGCGCTGATCGATATCGACCTGCATATCCGGCCGGGTGAATCACTCGCGCTGGTGGGCGAAAACGGCGCCGGTAAAACCACGCTGATCAAACTGTTGACCCGTCTGTACACTCCGGCATCAGGCCGGATTCTGCTGGATGGATCCGACTTGAACGACTGGAATGAGCAGGCGTTGCAGCGGCGCGTGGGGGTGATTTTTCAGGACTTTACCCGCTATCAGTTGACCGCCGGAGAAAATGTCGGCGCCGGCGATGTGCGCTATTTTGAAGACCAGTCACGCTGGCGTGAAGCCAGCGACAAAGGCATGGCAACGCCGTTTATTGAAAACCTGCCGGAAGGCTTTCAAACTCAACTGGGCAAATGGTTTATGCAGGGTCGCGAGCTGTCCGGCGGACAATGGCAGAAGATTGCATTGGCGCGTGCATTCATGCGCACCGAAGCCGATATTCTGGTGCTGGATGAACCCACTGCCGCGATGGATGCCGCTGCTGAGGCCAATATTTTCGAACATTTCCGCAGCTTGACCCAACAGCGCATTGCGATTTTGATTTCGCATCGTTTCTCAACGGTCCGCATGGCGGATCAGATCGTGGTGATTGAGCATGGCCGCATTATTGAACGTGGCAGTCATGATCAGTTGATGACACTCGATGGGCATTACGCGCATCTGTTTTCCCTGCAGGCACGGGGCTACCGCTAAAAGCTTTGTGCAAAAGCGGTTTGCGGACAGCCAGCAATGGCCAGCAGACGCTGCGCAGCGTCACAATCTGTGCTCATGACCAGATCATTGTTTATGTTTGTCCAGGCATAACAGTGAGCAGGAAATTTGCCGGCAGTACAGGCTTGTGAAATAATAGTATACTAGTGTATTATTAACTGGTGTACTAAATAATCCAACGACAAAGCCATGCCCGCACCTGAATCTGCATCTAAATCTGAATCGGATGATCTGCATCAAACCATGCTCACCTGGGCCAGCATGCTGCATGCCGCCACTTTTCTGAAGTCAGGTCTGGATGAACACCTGAGATCACACCTGGGTATTGGGCTGGCCGAACAGGACCTGCTGAAGCAACTGGCCAGCAATGCTTCATCGCTGACACTTACCGAACTCGCCAAGCGCATTTATCTGTCCAAAGCCGGTATCACAAAAATGCTGGACCGGTTGGAAAAACAACAATTGCTGAGCAGAAAAACCGATCCGAATGACCGCCGTGCCTATCATGCCGTTTTGACCGATTCCGGCCGAGCGGCGTTTGACCGATCAAAAGTATTGTTAAAACAGTTTGTGGTGAAAAACTTCGGCAGTCATTTGAGTTCCGGACAGCTGGAACAGATGCAACAGGCTTTACAGGCATTGCTGCAAGGCCATGGCCGCTGGCAGGCACAGCTTAATCATCTGCAAGGTAATGAGCATGCCATGACCAGGCCCGCTGAATAATGCCTTTCACGAGCATAAACCGTTTTCGAGATAACCGATGAACTACCGTTTACTATTTATTACAGCATTGTACGCAGGCGGGTTGCTGGCCATTGGCTGCTGGCGTTACCTGAGTTTACAGGGCGATGCTTCAGGGGCGGGCCAGGGACCAACCTGGATGTTTATTATCTGGACCATCGGTTTCGCGGTAAACCTGCCGCGCCTGGGCGTTGTGTTGAATCGGGTTGGCTTTGGCTTAGCATTGCGCCCGGTACATTTTGGTTTGGCTGTCCTGGGGGTGCTGTTTATCCAGTTATACGCGGCATTCGCCGAGCCTTTGCTGGCTGAGCTGCTGGAATCCGAGCGCAATCTGTCACGTTTTGACGGGGTCATCGGAAGCCTTCCGCAATTAATCATGTTATTGGTGTTTAGCTGGTTATTTGCGGCAGTCGGCGAAGAGATTGCTTTTCGGGTATTGCTGTTGCGGCTGCTCAGGTCGGTGTTTGGCACTGTGACAGCGGCAACCGTGATGGCGGTCGCCGTGCAGGCACTGGTATTTGGCCTGGTGCATCTATATCAGGGGCCGGTTGGCGTCGCAGGCGCTTGTGTCAGCGGGCTGGTTTTCGGGAGCATCGTGGTCATCGCTCGCGGCAGCATCTGGCCAGCCGTACTGGCGCACGGCTTGAATAACAGCATTGGTCTGACATTGCTTTATTTTCAATAGCCATGATGGCGGCCAAGGCCAAAAGTTTGAGCCAGGGGTTTCAGCCAAACGGTTACTTCCAGGCCACCAGCACTGCAGGCTATCAACCTAACCGGAGGTTTTTAATAAACGCTGTCTGGCTGAATTGAGCAAGATCACCGAGTACAGCTTGTGAAATCCCAGCAGGATATTGAATCCGCCGCCCATTTCCGGTTTACCCGTTGTATGGTTCATTCTGGGCACCACGGCTGAACCAAACCATAGCGCGGTGTTGGCTGGGTTGATGCTGTCAGGTTTAACCATAAACCAGGAGCGCGTCCGGCCCTGGAAGTCACACATCAACAGCTGATGCTCAGTTCTCTTTTCAACCTGCCATGCCGCGAACGATTCGATCAGGCCATCCGCCAATTGTCGTGCCTGTTGATCCGTGGACGGTTTTGAGACCAGGTACTTCAGAATAAAACGTTCCAGTCTGAATATCGGGGTGCAATAGAAGGCAAAGGCAAAATCCGCCAGCGTCACGGCTTGCTCAATGCCGCAGGTATAACAATCCGTATAGGCCTGGGTTCGGTCAGAATCCGGCGCACTATAATAACTGCTCAACAATGCATCATTCGGTATCTGGCAAGCTTTGGCCGACATCTGCTAATCCAGTCAGGCAACGCTGCCCAGCAACAGATCGGGGTTGGCAAAATGAATGATATGTAGCAGTTTTGGGCAAGCCTCAGCGGGCGGAATATCTGGAATGTTGAATACTTCATCTTTGCCACCGTAGCGGTAGCCAAGTACGTTGAACAATTCGGGGTATTGCTGGACCGGCAGTGAGCGCCCGTCACACGCCATCCAGCCAAGTGTTTCGATCAATGCCCCTGTCCGGTTGTCTTGTGTCCGGTTGTCCCGGGCTGCATTATCTGGCCCGGTAATTTCACCGGCAAAAGCCAGTACAGAACCGATAGGTGTGCTGGGAATAGCGGGTTTAGGCATCGTGACGTTCCTGCAGGGTTACAAAGTGTTGTCCATTCAGTTTAGGCTAAAAACCGTTATGTTGACCACCAATCCCTGGCTGATCAGCTCAAGCCGGCATAGATATCACTTGGCTCGCACAGGGACCGGCAGCTGGCAAACATCCAATACCGGTGGCGGCCGGTGGTGGAAAAACTCGTGCGTGCGTTGCCGGCGGCTACTCAGCAAGGCTGCAAAAGCGGGGTGGTTGGTATCCATGACGCTGATGGCCAGCCTTTGATCCGCTGGGATATCCGCGGCGATATAGGCGTGCGTGATCGGTGTCTGGTCACTTTGATCAGCGATAATGCCGTTGGCGTCACGGGGGCCGCGGTGAATTTTCTGCACCACGTCCATGCCTTTAACCACCCGGCCGAAAATAGTGAGATTACGGTCCAGATAACGTGGTGCCTGGCCGATGACGATATAAAAATCAGTGCCGCCACTGTCCGGATCATTGCCTCTGGCCATGGCGATCACGCCCGGGCAATGGGTCAGCCATACGGTTTTTCCGGCCGCATCGCGAGCCACCGCGAAGCCATCGATAAAGCCGGTTTCAGCCGCAAACAGATCATTTTTCTGCACGCTGATAAAATTCAGATCAGAGTGAAAAGGCCGTTCAAATTCCGCCGGCAGGGTCGCCGTGGGCAATTCATCGCTTAAATCACTGCCATCGCCGCCCTGTGCCACAAAACCGTCGATAACCCGGTAAAAGCGCAGTCCATCATAAAATTTTTCCCGCACCAGATGCTTGAACTGAGTGACGGTGGCAGGCGCAAAGGCCGGATTGAGTTCAATCACGACCCGACCGTCCGCGGTATCCAGATAAACGGTATGCTCTGCAACCGCCGGGCGCCATTGATTACCATCGGCTGTTTCAGTCTGCGCATGGCCCGGGCTAACCAGGCCTGCCAGCAGCAGCAGACTGGCGGCAACTGGTGATTTATGCCAGAGCATGCCTCAGCCCGAAACCGCCAGACTGATCACAGCTGCGATGATTGCAATCAGACCAATTGCTATCGGCCAATAGCTGAGCTGTTTATTGCCCTGATGCAAAGCATTCAGCCAGGGTTTTTCAGGATCGTAATAAACCGTTACTTCCGCATCCCGGGGGTAGTGCGGCAGGGCTTCGCTGGGGCTGCCCATGCCGGGCACCGATGCTGACCAGGAGAACGAACCGCCGGCGGTCAGGGTGTTGCCGTGATAGACCTTGTCGGCGATGGTAAAGGCATATTTCAGGATCAGATGCTCTGAATAACTGCCGCCGAAGGCGCGCTTGACCCTGGAGCTGGTAATTACGGCCTGGGTGGATGGCCAGCGCTCCGCGCGGCGGCGCAGCAGATAGGCATATATACCGCCAGCGGTCAGGGCGGTTCCGATCAGGATAATAAGATGTTCTGCTTGCAGTGCTGGCATGCGGGGTCCCTCCGGCGGATGTGTCGTTCGGATGTGTGGTTAATCGTCAGTATGTTTAGGATCGCTGGAGAATCCGAAAATTCCCTCCGCGTAATGCGCGCTGACGCCATGCAGCAACGCGGAGCACACCACCGCCACCGCGCAGACCGATAGAATCACCGGGCCTTTTGTCAGTTTGTCGAATTCGCTCAAGGCAAATACCGCGAACAGTGCGGTGGCCAGGCCACGCGGGCCGAACCAGCCCAGAAACAAAGTGGTGGAGCGGTCGGCACCCGTGCCCAGCAGGGATAACGAGATGGCCAGTGGCCGCGCGATCAGCAGTGAAATCAGAATTAAAACGATCAGGATCAGATTGATATGCTCAAGAGCTTCCGGCAGCAGTATCGCGCCGACGAACAGAAAGCTCAGAATGGTGAGAATCTGACCGTCGGTCTCGACAAACTCCTTGGCAAACTCCGCGTGCTCACCGGCATACTTGCCAAACGCCAGGCCGGCTACGAACATGGCGATAAAGCTGTTACCGCCAAGCCATTCCGCGCTGAAAAACACCAGCCCGGCCAGGGCCAGAATAGCCACCCCGGACAACGGCGCTGAGATGCAATCGGTATCCGTCGCCCAGCGCAGTCCGGCACCGCCCAGAGCGCCGCTCACACCCCCCGCCAGAATACCCATGCCAATCTGCTGAACGGCGAACACCAGCCAGCTTGACTGCTGCAGCTCATGTTCGCCGCCGACCGCGGCACAGGCCAGAAATAAAATCAGCGGCAGGGCCAGGCCGTCGTTTAATCCGCTTTCGGCATTCAGGCTGGCGCGGATATCTTCAGGAATGGCTTTGTTGGTCACCACCGCCTGACCCAGCGCGGCATCGGTTGGCGCCAGCAGCGCCGCCAGCAGCGCCACTTCCAGCAGCGGCCAGCCAGGCAACAGCAATGCGCCGATGCCGGTGCCAATCAATACCATCAGCGGCAGCCCCAGTAATAACATCCTTACCGTCACGATACGGCGTTCATTAAGGATATGCAGGGACAGTCTGGATGCATCCGCGAACAGCACCAGTGCCAGCGTGGCTTCGGCGATAAAATGAAACAGGTCTTTGTCACCCAACTCGCTCATGGAGCCGGTACTGGCCAGTATAAAACCCAGGCCGATAAACAGCATGGGCATGGTGATCGGCGTGTTATCCAGTTTATTGGAAACCAGCGCATAGCCAAGAATGGCCAGCGCTATCGTGATCAGGGTTATTTCCATCTGGGTTCCGCGGTGGTTGCCGGGCGATGCTTAGCGATAGTCCGGGTTCTCGAAGTCAAAGCGGCAGCCGGCATCCCATTCCGAGCGCTGATTGCCATGCGCGGGAATACCGCCCGCGTCTTTGATCATGCGCGCCAGGTGCAACAGGTTCCAGGTCATGAAAGTGGTATTGCGGTTGGTGAAATCGTTTTCCGGACCGCCGGAATTCTCGTCCCGGTAGGAGGGGCCCGGGCCTGCTTCACCCAGCCAGGCGGCATCGGCCTGCGGCGGGATCACATAGCCAAGATGCTGCAGGGAATACAAAATATTCATGGCGCAATGCTTGGCGCCGTCTTCGTTACCGGTAATCAGGCAACCACCGACCCGACCGTAATACGCATATTGGCCCTGATCGTTGAGAATCGAAGAATTGGCGTACAGTCGTTCAATCACCTGGGTGCAGACCGAGGATTTTTCGCCCAGCCAGATCGGCGAGGTCAGGATCAGGATATCGGCGGCCTTGACCTTTTCGAATATCGTCGGCCAGTCGTCCTTGTCCCAGCCATGTTCGCGCATATCCGGATACACGCCGAAGGCGATAGCATGATCAACCGCGCGGATGTCATCCACCTGGACCTGATTTTTTTCCATAATGGCACGGGAAATGCCCACCAGGCCATCGGTATGCGACATTTTGGGCGAGCGCTTCAGGGTGCAATTGATAAATAAAGCCTTGAGATCGGAAAAATCCCAGCGGCTGTTGGCGCATTGCTCTTCCTGTTTGCTATTTAAGGTCATGTTGTATTCCTGAGTTCAGTTCAGGGTTTAGTATAAGGGTCAAATGTGTGAATAAACTGCTAGCATAGACAAAAGCATAATACCGGGAATTCAGATGATGTTATTACTCCGCACGCTGTGTTGTTTTGCAGGTATGCTGTCGGCCGCCGCCAGCGCCGATATTGGCCGTGATCCGATTGACGTGGATTATCAATGGGGGGTCAGTATCCCGATGCGCGATGGGGTTGAGTTGAACGCCACCATTTACCGGCCCAAAGACTGGCAGGGCGAGAAACTCGCCAGTATCATCACCATCACCCCATATATCAGCGACCGCTACCAGCCCGATGCCCAGTATTTTGCCCGGCATGGTTTTGCCTTTCTGGTGGTCGATACCCGGGGCAGGGGTAACAGCGGTGGCGAATTCCGGCCGATGCGGGAACATGATGGCCTGGATGGTCATGATATTGTTGAATGGGTGGCCAGCCAGCCCCGGTCGAATGGCAAGGTAGCGCTGCGCGGTGGGTCTTATGGCGGTTATAACCAATGGGCCACTGCCAGAAACTTCCCACAGCACCTGACCACCGTGGTGCCGATTGCCTCGGCGTTCCCGGGTATCGATTTTCCCATGAACTATAACGTTGCCTATCCCTATGGCATTCAATGGACCACGCTGACCAGCGGCCGTACCGCCAATGGACGTACCTTTGGCGATGCCGGGTTCTGGCAGCGCAAATTTCTGGAATATCATCAATCGGGTATGGCTTTTGCCGATCTGGACAAGCTGGTCGGCAACACCAGCACCGAATTTGCCGAATGGCAAAAGCATCCCACCCAGGATGCCTACTGGGCCGCTGCCGTCCCCACCAGCGACGACTTCGCCCGCATCAATCTGCCCACCCTGACCATTACCGGTTACTACGACGGTGATCAGCCCGGCGCAATGGAATATTACCGGCGGCATATGCGATATGGTTCCGAACAGGCCAAAGCCCGGCATTATCTGCTGCTGGGTCCCTGGAACCACAGCGGTACACGGATGCCGGTGCAGGAATTCGGTGGCGTGAAGTTTGGCGACGCGATGATGTTTGATGCTTTTGCGCTGGATAAGGATTGGTACAACTGGACCATGCGGGGAGGGGACAAGCCGGCGTTTCTCAAAGACAAAGTCACTTATTTCGTCGCCGGCGCCAATCAATGGAAATCCGCGCCCTCGCTGGAAGCCATCACCGACCAAACCATGACCCTGCATCTTAGCTCCAGCAGCAAGACCCATACCGCCTATCAAACCGGGCAGTTAACCAGCGAACCTGTTTCAGGCCAGCCATATAGCCAGTATGTCTACGACCCACTGGATACCAGCAAGGCGGAAATGGAGCAGGCCGATAACTACCTGACCGATCAAAGCGAAATCGCCGCCACCGATGGCGATGGGCTGTTTTTTTACAGCGAACCTTTCCAGCAGGCTACCGAAATTACCGGTTACCCCAAGCTGGAGCTGTATCTGGAAATGGACGTACCGGACACCGACATCAATGTCACCCTGTACGAAGTACTGGCCGACGGCACCAGCATCGCACTGACCGGCGAAACCCAGCGGGCGCGCTACCGTGAATCACTGCAACGAGAAACCCTGATCGTGCCGGGTGAGGTAAATAAATTTACCTTCGAGCGATTTTACTTTTTCTCGCGGATGATTGCCGAAGGGAGTCGGTTGCGGTTATTTATCCGGCCGGCAAATGGGTTGACGCAGCAGCGGAATTATAATTCAGGGAAGCCCGTAAGTTTTGAGACCAAAGCTGAAGCAAGCACGGCTTTTATAAAGCTGCTACATAGTGACAGGTACCCAAGCCGTGTACTTTTACCGTTCACCAATGAATAATAAAGGTCAATAATATCTAAACCGTAAGCACGATAAGCATCATCAAATGATGTAGTATTCGATAGATTGTATTTCTTATTGAGCTCCAGGCATGCGGATAACCCTGAATATTGATGACCAATTATTGACTGAAGCCCAGCGGATTACGGGGATAAAGGAAAAAACCGTGTTGCTACGAGAGGGCTTGCGGGTTTTGGTAGAGCGTGAGAGTGCCCGACGGCTGGCCAAACTAGGTCGTAGCCAATCTAAGTTGGAACCTGTTCCCCGTCGCCACTCCACTGGTGCATGATGCTGGTCGATGTTTCGATATGAATTAACCATCTGTGGACAGTTAGGCAGATCGCGTAGTTTCTGAATGCCCGCCAGTTTTGATGTGTCTGGCTAGCTGGACTGGCACGGGATAGCTAGCGTCCCTAAGCTTTAGAGATTTTCCTTGACATCATGAAGGCCGACAACCCTTCGCAGCGTGTAGCTGTTAGAAAGAAATTGGTAGCATCCTGCAGCTCACTAAATGAATCTGGCTTCGCATTTGAACCTCTTCCAAAATAATAACGGTTAGCACAGGAAAATTGGATCTCCCAAGAGTACCCATCCAGGGCGCCTTCAGTGTAATCATCTTCCCAGCCAAAAATGCCTATTGCTTCAATACTGCTTAGCAGATCTAAAAATACAGAATCACTGGTTTCATCTGTATACCAGGCAACATTAGGTTCTGTTCTTGATGTGCCACTAACCCCATACCTCACCAGCAGTCTTGATTCTATTACATTGATTCTGATCCAGGGCTCGTGAAAGTCCCATAGCTCAAAATACATATAATTCGGGTACTTGATATCTTCGGCGATATACAATATTGCTAATGAAAAATAAACAAGAAAAATAATAAGTTAGTGTCTTTTTTATCGTTATATTATGATGCGCGGCACGCAGACATTTCATTTATAAATTCCCTGGTTGGTAAATTTTAGATGCCTGTTTCTCAACATCTTCTTGATAATACGCAACATCCTTAAACTCCCGATCAACATACCGCCGCGCCTGATCATCAAAGTGCGGCGATGCCGGATCACCGCTTTGTCCACCGGCCAGCAGCGTCTTAGCCTTTACCCTGTCGCCAAACTCCACCACCGCCACAAAACTATTCCCTGATGTCCCATACAATTTCTTAGTGCTTTCAGTCGCTTGCGCCCCAAAAGAAGCCAAAGCCCCCCAGCGTCCGGAAGCCATGCCCACCGGCAGGCTGGGCTGGTTATCGTCGAACGGTTGAATAATATCGCCGGTCAAACGCTGGAAGCGGTTGACTTCGCCCCAGGGGGTGTTCCAGGTGCCAAAATCCGTATTCAGTTGCTGGATGGTTTGATCAAATATCTGCAGCAATTCCTCGGGCGGGGTATCGAGGCTGAAGTAATTCATTAAGTCCATACCCGATAGCTTGTCCGGGTTGGCGCCGACCTGGTGGATATTGACGCCGAAGAAATGCGCCAGGGTCATCGCCACCGAGTCGGTGCTGACCTGGTAATTCCAGTTGCGCAGTATATCGATAGCAGGCGCTAATTCTGGCTGACTCTGGCCGTTTTCAGCATAGGCAAAGGTCAGGGCAGGGATCAGTTCCTCGAAACCGGGCAGTGCCGGGTCATAGGCCAGTTCGATCAGCTTGTCCAATGTCAGGTTATTGGCATTACGCAACACCCGCACCGCATGCACGCCGCGGAAGTTTTCCGGGTCGGGCGCCATATAAACCGGGTAATCCTCTTTTTTGGGGCTGTATTCCAGCGCGGCATTAAACGGCGTGGAATTGGCATTCTGCAGCCAGCCGTTGGCGGGATTTAACAGGGTAATGGTTTCATCCACGTTGTGCAGACCGTTCCAGTCGGTGGCCGGGTTGCCGCCATCGACCGGTTGTGAATAATCAAACCGTGGATCGCGCCTGGGCACAAAGTTGCCGTGGAAATAGGCGATATTGCCGCTGGAATCGGCAAATACGGTGTTATTGGATGAGTTGGTGCGGATCTCCATCATTTCGCGAAACTCAGCATAGTTTTTGGTCTTGGTGCGGGTAAAAGATTGCTTCAGCGCATTGATCGGGTCCCAGTTGATTTTGCTGGCGGTCCATTGGCCATCAACGGTGTGGGTGATCGGCCCGTGATGGGTGTGATACGTCGGGAAAGTACGCTCCGACATGCCCGTATCGGTTTTATATTTCAGGGTGACTTCGGCGACACTCACCGGCAGCAGGTCGCTGCCATAGCGGTACATTAAGCGAACATCGATGTCCTGAATATCCTCCACAAATTCATCGATAAAATCCACGTAGGTGGAGGTATGCATCCAGCCGGTGTGCTCGTTAAAGCCCTGATAGACAAAAAACTGGCCCCAGGTGACCGCGCCATAGGCATTCAGGCCCTGTTCGCTGATCACATGCACTTCGCCACGAAAATAAAACGAGGTATGCGGGTTGATCAACAGCATGGCGTTACCGGATTCGGTCAGTTCACCGGAGATGGCAAAGCCGTTGGAACCGCGCGGTTCCTGATCCGGGTCCTGCATGGCAACCGCCACTTCCGGCTTGCCGCCATAAAAAGCTTCAATACCGGCCAGCGGAATCTGCTCAATATCGCCACCGATGGAGCCTTCGCTGAAGAACATCGGCATCCACGGCTCAAAGCGGGTCAGCAATTGCGGCTGAACCTCTGGGTGAGTGAGCAGGTAATAATTGACGCCGTCAGCAAACGCATCGCACAGTTCCTGTAACCAATCAGGTGCGGATGCATAAGCGGCTTTGGCTTCGGCTACCGTCATAAACAAACGCGCCCGCAGATCGCTGTACAGCGCCTGCTCGCCTGCGACTTCCGCCAGCCGTCCGGTGGCCCAGATGTAATTGCGCTCAACCCGGTTAAAATCATCCTCGCTTTGCGCATACATCAGACCAAAGACCGCATCGGCATCGGTTTTGGCATAAATATGCGGTACACCGTAATCATCGCGAATGATGGTGACCTGCTGCGCTCTGGCCTCCATCCGTTCACGTTCGGTTTGCAGCACGGATTGTGCGGCGGGCTGGCTAGAGGATTGTTCCGGGGTCTGCTGCTGGCAGGCACTGAGCAGTGGCAATACAGTTAACAACAGCAGGCGGTGCAGCAGGGTGGTTACGCGCATGTTGGTTTCCCGGTGATTTGTGCGACAAAGGCTAGCAGAGTCACTGATTCAGCGCCAACCAACAACCAGAGTTGGTTGTAATTAACCCTGTACATTGCACCAGCATGCGTCACAAAAGAATCCATCAGCGTAATGGTGTAATGTACTTCGTTTATTACACCCTGCTATTGTCATTGAGGGTAGGGCGCAATAGGTGAAACGCATTGCACCATCCACAACCGTGGCAGGTTAAAAGGCTGATGATTGCTGGATCATACAGGGGTGGCTATGCCGCCACTGTTGCAGATGTTGAGACGGCACGGTCATATACAGAAAATTGTCCAGCGCAATATCATCAGCCGGATAATCAACCGGCGTAAATCCCAGCTTGCGATACAGCAGGATAGCCGCCGGATTATTCGCCAGGACAAACAGCGAGCACTCGCGCAGCCCAAGCTGCCCGCTACCGCAGTCGCTTAACGCGGCAATCAGGGTGATTGCGTAACCACGTTGCCGGTGTTGCGGATTGACCGCCAGACGGCCCAGGTGACAATGGTTCAGGCGCGGATAAAACTGACCGAATGCTAGCAATGCATTGTCAGCATTCACCAGAGCATAAGAGGGTAACTGAGCAAATCTGCAATCCTCAGTAAAGCTTTTTTCCGTAACGGGAAAGCGAAAAGCGGGCCCGCCCCATTGCTGGCATTGTTCGCGCGTGGTGAACCACTGCTGCATTGATTCAAGTTGCTGTGGCGTGGCAGGCGTCAGTTGGATAGTGTTATTCACATTGACGATATTACCCAAGGAACCTCTGATTGAATAACCATGCGCAAGCCAGCGTCTGTTTACGAACCTGTGGCTCTAAGTCGACCCGCGACATCAAGAGCAGGTCTGCTTAGGCAAAGCCGTAAGCAGACAATGACGGTGTTCGAGTGCGAGCCTGCGATTTTAAGCCTGGCGGGAAAATGCCCGGCACAGGCGTCGACCGCTAAGCGTTTGCCGGTTTGTACAGATAGGCAACCAGGGTTCCCAGCAGCACAACCAGCAGGCCATCAAAAACGATCTGTTTGATGGTCAGCAGGCCCGGCATGGGTTGCACCACATAATAAATGGTGTAAGTCGATACCACGCCCAGCAGCGCAATCGCCAATCCATAACGGATGCCCTGGCCCAGCCAGGCACTGTTGTTGACGCCACGCATATAAATCCATACAAATGCGCCGGCCATAATGATATGTGCCAGCAGCATCAGCGGAAAATACTGCTGTGCCTCGGCTTCGGGGCGGAATAGCTCGGGCAGTTGTGAATACTCAGCACTCAATAACGTGCCGTGGATCAGGAAACTGCCCAGCATCCAGGCGATAAAAATAATCAGCCAGCAGATAAAAAATTTCTTGTTCATGATTGGTCCTCACTAATATTGATCAGCCTCACTGACCCCAATAACAGCATGCCCGTGCTGGCAACGATGGACCGGATGAGCAGTCAGGCTGGATCAGATTGGCATCAGTTTGCCGATCGCTAACATGATGAGAGGTTAAATCAGACGCCCCGAGCGCATCCGGTGTTATCGTTATCAGCACATGCTAGAGGCTGGGCATGCATTTGACAAGTTCACCATAAGGGCGCAATCCCACGATAATCAGTCCCACGTCAGCGAGCACAGACGCGCTAATGTGCTGCTGGTCGCGCATTATTGCTTGCAACTGTCTGGCCACTGCGGCAATCTGCAGCATTGAGGATCCGCATAAATACACGATGAGCGCAAAACGCCACCCCATTTCCAAAGTTGATACCGCCTGGCTGCGTATGGAGCAGCCCACCAACCTGATGATGATCACCGGAGTGATCGGTCTGGGACAAGACGTTAACTTTGAGCGATTGGTGGATACCATTGCTTTGCGTTTTCTGGCATTCCCGCGTTTCCGGCATAAAGCGGTAACGACGAATCGAGGTTGTTTCTGGGAGTTCGACGAAGATTTTGACATATTGGCGCATGTCCGGCGCGCTGCTTTGCCAGGCCAGGCCGATAAAGCCGAATTGCAGGAATATGTCAGCGAGTTGGCCAGTACGCCGCTGGATCAATCCAAGCCACTGTGGCAGTTCAATCTGGTGGAAAACTATGTGGAAGGGCCGGTGCTGGTCAGCCGCATTCATCACTGCTATGCCGACGGCATTGCCTTGATCCAGGTGATGTTAAGCCTGACCGATCCCACCCCTGAACCGCGTGCCAGCGCCAGCTCATTGAAAACCTGGACCTCCCGGCGGGTGGCGGAATCGAATATATTCAAACGATTTTTAGAGCCGGCCCGGGAAGGCATCGGTGCGGCCACCCATTTTGGACAGAAGCTTATCGAAGAAGCCATGGGGTTGCTGAAAGACCCGGATCAGTTGGGTGTTTACGCACATGAAGCCGTTGAAATCGCGGAAGAGCTGGGCACCGCGTTGACCCTCAGCGATGATCCGCAAACCCGTTTTCGCGGGCGTCTGGGGGTGCGCAAGCGGGTCGCCTGGACTCCGCCCTTACCACTGTATGAGGTCAAAGCCGTGGGCCGGGCACTGGGCTGTACGGTTAATGACGTACTGATTGCCAGCGCTACCGGGGCTTTGCATGATTATCTGGTCAGTTGTGGCGAAGACCCGGCAGGTCTGGAAATTCGCGCCACCGTGCCGGTTAATTTGCGACCCTTGGAGCACGCCAAAGACCTGGGCAATCATTTTGGCCTGGTGTTTCTGCCATTGCCCATCGGCGAAGACAATCCGCTCAAGCGTCTGATTCTGGTGCACCAGAATATGGAGGAACTGAAAAGCTCCCGTCAGGCGGCGGTGGCTTTCGGTTTGCTCGCGGCATTGGGCATGGGCCCGCAGGCATTGCAGAAACCGATGCTGGATATGATGAGCCGTAAAGCCAGTACCGTTTTAACCAATGTGCCGGGACCACGCCAAGCATTGTATATTGCCGGCACAGCCATCAGTGAGATGATGTTCTGGGTGCCGCAGAACGGCACTATCGGCATGGGTATCAGCATTCTGAGTTATGCCCAGAAAGTCTATATGGGCCTGATCACCGACCGGCGACTGGTGCCTGATCCGGAAGCGATCATCAGCCGGTTTCAGCTGGAGTTTGAAAAGCTGCTGTATCTGGCGATGCAGTTACCGGATGGCGAGGTTGCTCCCGAGCACGTGCATCGCTGGTTGCAGGAACAACTCAAAGCTTCGCAGCGGGCTTCCCCGGTGGCCACCGCCAGGCAGCGGAAGTCCACCAGGCGTGCTAAGCAGCAGGCCGCTAAGCCAGTCACGAAAAAATCTAAAACAGTCAGACAGCAGACTGCTGCCAGTCCGGCGGTTAAATCCCCGGCGGTTAAACCCCCAGCGGTTAAACCCAAGGCAAGCGGGAAAAAGCCAGTCCGCAAGACGGCTAACAAAGCCAGTGCTAAAAAAACCGCTAAAACAACCTCAAAAAGCACCGCTAAAAAACAGTCTGCCAGGCGTCCGGGCGCAGGTAAAAAGACCTCGCTGACGGGCAGTCCGGCCAAGCGGCGGACCAGCAAGAAAAGCCCGGTCAAACCGGTGCGCAAAGCGATGCCGTCAAAAGCCGGTGGTCAGTCAGGCGACAACCCGGACTATAAGCCCGCCTGGAAAACCCGCGGTAAAAAATCCAGTAAAAAAATCATCCGCAAATAGACCGTAGCAGACGGCTTACAGTCAGACGGTTAGCAAAAGCCCAGGCAGGTAATCACCGCGCCATTTATTATCCCGGGGAAATCCGCAGCGGCGAACCAGTGCTGGGCTGAGCATTCGCGCACCGGATAAACACAAGGCGTGCAACTGCACGCCTTGTGTTGAGTTGCGGTTAAGCGCCACCGCTAAAGTAGGTCCTCAAAGCCATCCACCAGGATATCCTCGCTGGCCGGGCAGGCCTGCACCACCACGTCATCGATAAACCAGCCATCATTGGCGCGGCCCACGGTGCCATCGGTGCCCAGCCGGAAGCGGAAGCGTACGGTTTCGCCCTGATAGGCGGACAGATCAACAATCGAACGCAGGAAATCCTCAGGATCAGCGCACCAGGCCTGCAAACCAGCCAATGGGTTCGGGCCGGCCATAAAGTCATTCACGACGCCATCGTAGGGGTCGGTCAACAGTTCCGCCGGGGTAATCTGAGTCCAGCTGACGCCATCATCAGTGCTGATTTCCAGGATCGCGGCATCCCAGCAGGCGCCGTTGGCGGCATCGTCTTCGATGGTCTGGCTGTTCTGGAACGATAGCACCATCGGTAACGAGCCACTGGGCAGAGTAATAGCAGGCGAGACCAGTAACTGATCGGAAATGCTGGTCAGGTCCTCGGCAAACCAGGCAAAATCACCACTGCTGGTTTCCAGGCCGGAACGCTGCCAGGTATCCTGGGTGCCGCTGTGGGTCCAGCCGTTGTCGCCATTTTCAATGTCATCCGAGAACAGCTCGATCGGGGTGATACCCGCCGGGCAGTCACCCGGCGCGGGCATGGTGGTAAAGCTGAATACCTGCGAATCGACACTGTCACCGCAGGCATTGCTGCCACGCACCCGCCAGAAATACTGGGTGTTGGAGTTCAGATCAAAACCGATCGCAGCGGTGGTGGTGGCCACGCTGGTGGTAAAGATGATATTGCTGAAAGCCGGATCGGTGGCCAGTTCCAGCGTATACAGTTCGGTATCCGCGCCACTCCAGACAAACGCCGGACGGAAAGCGACATTGTTCTGGTTATTGGCCGGCGTGCTGAGCGCTGGTGCTGCTGGCACCGCCGCGAATGAGCTGAGGCTCAGATCAATACTGCGGTCATCCGCGCCGCTGGCGGTGCCTTCCACCTGAAAGATGAAGCTGGCGGTACCCAGGCCGGCGGTATTGCTGACCGTCAATTGACTGCTGCCAGGCAGACTGGGGACTGGATCGGGTATGAAACTGGCGCTTGCCGGTGCCTGCAGGTTGACCGCGCTTAAATCCACCGGCTGGTCGAATTCCGAGATAGAACCCAGAGTCAGATCATAGACCGCCGGATCACCTGCACAGATCGACAGGCTGGCATCCTGAACACCCAGCGTGAAGCCAGGCGTGCCGCATTCGTTAAACCGGAAAGCGCCAATGCGCAGTTGCCAGTTGCCGCCATCATTGATGTAGTACTCATTGGTATACCAGAAAGTGCAGTCATCAACCGGGTCCAGGTTTAGTGAAGAATAATCACCCCAGCGCTGACTGCCGGTCTGTACGCCGGTGCCCTCCACAATACTGCCTTCACCCTGGGGGAAAGTGCCCAGTGGGTCGCTGGATAAGCGCCCGCTGTAGCGCAGGCTGGGAAACACGCTGGTATCGTCGGAGGCACTGTAGCCCAGGGCGATGTTGCCGGCCGAATCCATCGCCGCGGAACCCATCCAGCGGTGGATGCCATCCGTAGCGCCGGGTGAATAGGTGCCTTCCTGGTGAATAACCGGCGTGCCGCCCGGCAGACGGATTTCCCACCAGCGGGTACCCGCAATCTGATTGGGGCCTTCCACTGATTGGCTGGTCACCAGTGATTCATGGCTGCCAAAATTGCGATAGGCCAAACGATGAATGGGTCGCTGGCGATAGGACAGAATATCAATCAGATTGGTAGTGCCGGGCTGAGGAATACAGCTTCTGCCGCCACCGGGGCAGGGGAAGATGGTGTCCATCGCGGCAATCGGAATGGTCTCCGTCAAGGTGAAACTGGAGGCCGGCGGGTTATCAAAATCCGCATCAAAGCGCCAGAAAGTGAGTGCATCCTGAGGTGCGCCATAGGGGCCGCCATCGTCCATGGAGCCGACAAAATAGGCCGGGCTGCCAGCTGGCGGCAGGTCAAAGCCATCCAGGTCAGCGGGTAGCAGGCCATCACCGGTATTCTGGGCGCCGACCGCTCCGGGAGTGGCCAGAAAAGAAATGATGGTGGCGTTGGGATCACCGGCTACTACTTCATCGCGGTCCATGGCGTAAGCGCCGATGCCGGCAAATCCACCGGCAAACTCACGGGTACTGATGTAATAACCGTCTGACCAGACCCCCACTTTGGGATAGTCCGGAAAATTGGTGCCAGTGCTGACCGCGTAGCGAAAATAGGTACCGGTGGGATCCGGTGAAGTCGATACCGCGACACAGAAGAAAAACTGCGGACCCGCCGAGGTGAACTGGCTGAGCAGCCAACGGTCGGCAATCTGGTCATGCAGGACCACCGGGTCACCGGCATTTTCGTTTTCGCAGGGGCCACCAAAACCGCTCCACAGGGTATTGTTGGCAGTGGCATTCATTAACGATACGCCGTTCTTGTCATAAATCTGAAAAAACAGATTACTCATCACCACATAATGGTTGGGACCGACATCGCCGATTGGATCAGGCGGTGATACACCGGCAATGTTATTGGGGCCATCAAAGCTGATCAGCGGACCGGGGATACTGCCCAAACCCAGTTCAGTCTGGGCGGCTGTATCAGGGGTCTGCGGGCCGTTCTCGGTTTTTTCGGTAATATTGCCGGGTGGGTCAACCATCAAGCCGCCGCGGTCCTGCTGGCGGGTGATCGGTTTGGGCGGGATATCCCGCAACGGCGGTGATTCATCGAACTTTACTATCGGGTTGACGCCGCGATAAACACCGGCTGATTGAGTGCCATCGCTGGCATAGGTGGATATCGTGAATGCTGTCAACAGGCAGGCTGCCAGTACGCGGAGTCTGAGTTTTCTATCCATGATCTTCTCTATGATGTTTTGACCAGCCGTTCTGGCTTGGGATTAACTTAATAAAATTGTAACGCTGCAAGTATTCTATACGAACGGCCTGTTAGTCAAACACCGGCAGCCGGATATGGACGCCGTAAATCCAGTCTGTAAAACAGGTTTTCAGATTTGTTTCTGGGGCGTGGTGGGCAGGATCAGAAGGCGTGATTTGAAATTCTCAAGCGGTAAGCCTGAACGGCTCGGACTGATGAGCATAGTATGACACCCGGCTCTGGTTGAACCGGGTGTCATGCGGGGGATTACCGGATCAGCGCGACAGTTTCAACCAGGTGTCCACCACCGTATCCGGGTTCAGTGACATGCTTTCGATACCCTGGTCCAGCAGCCACTGTGCCAGATCGGCATGATCAGACGGGCCCTGCCCACAGATGCCGATGTATTTACCCTGTCGCTTACAGGCGGTAATGGCCATGGCCAGCAGTTTTTTGACCGCCGGATCGCGTTCATCGAAGCGATGCGCAACCAGTCCGGAATCACGATCCAGACCCAGAGTTAACTGAGTCATATCATTAGAGCCAATCGAGAAACCGTCAAAGTATTCCAGAAATTCATCCGCCAGCAGGGCATTGGAGGGCAATTCGCACATCATGATGATTTTCAGTCCCGCTTCACCCCGGCGTAAGCCAAATTCATCCATCACCGCGATCACTTCCCGGGCTTCCTCCAGGGTGCGTACAAACGGCACCATCGCCCAGACATTGCTCAGCCCCAGGGTGTTGCGGACTTTAAGCAAGGCCTGGCACTCCAGTTCAAAACAGGCTTTGAAGTCAGCATCGACGTAACGCGAGGCACCGCGATAACCCAGCATCGGGTTTTCTTCCTCCGGCTCGTAATGCGCGCCGCCCAGCAGGTTGGCGTATTCATTGGATTTGAAATCCGACAGCCGTACGATGACCGGCTCCGGGTTAAATGCCGCGGCAATGGTGGCGATGCCTTCCGCCAGCCGATCAACATAGTAACTGACCGGGTCAGCATAACCGGCAATCCGCTGCTGAATCTGCTGCTGCAGTTCGGGGGACTGTTGATTAAATTCCAATAACGCGCGCGGATGTATGCCGATCATGCGGTTGATGATGAATTCCAGCCGCGCCAGGCCCACTCCGGCATTGGGAATCTGGGCAAAATCGAAGGCCCGATCAGGATTGCCGACATTCATCATGATCTTCAGGGGCGGTTCGGGCATGGCGCCCAGATCGCTGGTCACGACGTCAAAGTCCAGCAGTCCTGAGTAAATAAATCCGGTGTCGCCTTGCGCGCAGGAAACGGTAATTTCCTGGCCATTGGCAATCCGCTGGGTGGCGTCACCACAGCCGACCACCGCCGGAATACCCAGCTCACGCGCGATAATGGCCGCGTGGCAGGTGCGGCCGCCCCGGTTGGTGACAATCGCGGCTGCTTTTTTCATCACCGGCTCCCAGTCCGGATCGGTCATATCAGTGACCAGTACATCGCCTGCCTGGACTTCATGCATGGCATCAATACTCGCCACCACCCGCGCGGTGCCCTTACCGATCTTATGTCCGATGCTGCGGCCTTCCACCAGCACCTCACTGTCGTGCTGGTGCAGAGAAAAACGTTCGGTGCTGGTGCTGCTGCGGCTTTTGACGGTTTCCGGGCGGGCCTGCACGATATACAGCTGACCGGTTGTTCCGTCCTTGGCCCATTCGATATCCATCGGCCGGGCATAGTGCTGTTCAATGATCAGTGCCTGGCGTGCCAGCTCTTCGGCTTCCGCATCAGTGATTGAGAATTGTCGTTGCAGTTCTTCCGGAGTGTCTTCGACGTGGGTGCCGCCGCCGCCAGCGTCGTCCAGATAAATCATCCGTTCCGCCTTGCTGCCCAGATTGCGGCGCAGCACCGACGGACGTGCGGCCCGCAGGTTGGGTTTATACAGATAAAACTCATCCGGATTGACCGCCCCCTGGACCACGGTTTCGCCCAGGCCATAGGCAGCGGTAATAAACACCACTTCGCGAAAGCCCGATTCGGTATCCAGGGTAAACATCACTCCGCTGGCGCCGATATCGCTGCGCACCATAATCTGAATCCCGGCGGACAGCGCCACCAGTTCATGCTCGAAGCCCTGATGGACACGATAGGCGATGGCACGGTTGTTGTAGAGTGAGGCGAACACTTCATGGATGTACTTAAGTACGTCACTCAGTCCGCGCACGTTCAGAAAGGTCTCCTGCTGACCGGCAAATGATGCGTCAGGCAGATCTTCGGCGGTGGCGGAACTGCGTACCGCGACCGCCGGTTCAGCCCCGTGCTGTTCCACCAGCTGCTGCCAGGCCTGGGTTATTGCGCTGTTCAGATCGGCCGGGAAGGGGGTGTCCATGATCCATTGCCGAATCTCCGCGCCCGCCTGACTCAGCGCATTGACGTCATCAACATCCAGACTGCTCAGGCGCTGCTGAATTTTGTTATCCAGCCCCGATTGCGCCAGAAACTCGCGAAAGGCATCGGCGCTGGTAGCAAAACCGCCGGGTACAGATACTCCCAAGTCACTGAGATGGCTGATCATTTCCCCCAGACTGGCGTTTTTACCGCCCACTCTGGATAGATCATCCATGCCCAGTTCATGCAGCCACAGGATATACTCGCTCATAGTGATTTGTTTGCCGGAATAACAACAGGCTATTGTACCGAATGCTGAAGCGCACTGTGTTCTTTGTTTCTGATGGCACCGCCATTACCGCCGAGACCCTGGGTCACAGTCTGCTGACCCAGTTTGATGGCCTGATCATCAATCAGGTCCGGGTGCCATTCGTGGACAGCGAGGAAAAAGTTCGCAAGGTGCTGGAAGCCGCACAGCAGGCGGCCACGGATGATGAGCATCTGCCGGTCATCTTCAATACCATCGTGGATGGGGACTTATCGGCCATGCTGGCGCGGGCCAACGCCCACATGATTGATCTGTTCGGTATGTTTATGGAACCGCTGGAGCAGGCGCTGGGCGTGCAGCGCTCACCCTCGGTGGGGATGGCGCACGGTATGCACGATATTGTCAGCTACGAGCACCGCATGGAAGCGACCAACTATGCGCTGGCGCACGACGATGGCGTGAGCATCCGCTTTGATGATGCCGAACTGATTTTAGTGGGGGTGTCACGTTCCGGCAAAACCCCCACCTGTCTGTATATGGCACTGCATTACGGGGTACGCGCCGCCAATTACCCGCTGACTGATGATGATCTGGGCGATGGCCGCTTGCCGGCTTTTCTGCGCAAGCATAAAAAGAAGCTCTATGGTCTGACCATCACGCCCGAGCGGCTGGTGCAGATTCGTGAGACCCGGCGTCCCGGCAGCCGCTATGCTTCCATGAAACAATGCCGTAACGAGGTCGAAACCGCCGAAGCGCTGTTACAGGGCGAGGGCATTCCGATCATCAGCACCACGCATTCGTCCATCGAGGAAATCGCCAGCCGGATATTAAATGACCTGGGCCTGCAGAAGCAGCTGTTTTAAGGTCTCAGGAATATTTATTCATAGATTACACAGAATTAATTTCTATTGTAGGGTGCAATAGGCACAGCACATTGCACCAGTTCGGGTTACGTCTTCAGGTTTAATATGCTGCGCTTATCGCAGGCTGTTTTTAAGTGTTTGCTAGCAACCGGGCTTATAGTACATTTCCGTCTTCGTCCAGGTAATGGATTTCTCCCAAATCCAATTCCGCGATACCCGCATCAATCTGGCTGCGATCACCGATGATGACCCAGATCAGACGCTCGGGGTGCAGCAGTTCGCTGGCCTGCTGACGCACCTGCTCCAGACTGAGCGCGCGGTAACGGCTGGTCAGGGTTTCAATATAGTCCGGCGGGCGTTGATAGACATGGTTATTCTGCAGCGTGCCCAGCACCGCGCCAGCCGTTTCAAACTGCCCGGGCAGGCTATTGGTGTTGTTGTTCTTGGTTTTCTGCAGTTCTGCTTCGCTGGCCGGTGCGGTGCTCAGGTAACTGCTCAGTTCGCGTTGGATTTCGCCAATGGATTCGCTGGTTTTATCAACCTGCACCGGCGCATAGACCATCCAGGGGCGCTGGCCGCGGGCATTGGGCAGGTAGGTATAGGCACCATAGGCCCAGCCTTTGTCTTCGCGCAGGTTCATATTGATGCGTGCGCTGAAACCGCCACCGATGATTTCATTCATCGCGCTGATGGCCAGGTTATCCGGGTCACCGGTGGGCGGGAACAATTGCCCGCCAAGGATCAGGGTTTGCGGCGCACCGGGTTTATCGATGATATACACCTGAGCCTGATCGGCACCGGCCACCTGCGCCACCTGTTTGGCGGGTATCGGACTGCGCGGCGTCCGCCAGTCTCCGAACTGCCGGTTGAGTACCTTGGTAATGGCTTCCAGCGTGGTGTCTCCGACCACAAATATCACCGCGTTGTCAGGGCGCAGCCAGTCGCGTTGGAAATCGCGCAGTGAGTCATGGCTCAGGCTATTGATGGAAGCCTCGGTGCCGGTGCCGCTGAAGGGAATGCCGTAGGCATGCTCGGCACCATACAGCAGCGGTGGCAGGGTGCGCAGCGCGATACCGAAGGGCTGGGCTTTTTCCTGCTGAATCTGTGCCAGCCAGCGCTTGCGCAGCAGTTCGATATCAGCCTCCCGAAAAGCGGGGTTGCGCACAATATCCGCGAACAGCTCAACGGATTCATCCAGGTTGCTGGTCAGCGCCGACAGGCTCACCTGGGTGGTGTCCAGGCCGCTGCCGGCGGAAATCTCTGCGCCCAGTGATTCGCTGGCGATGCTGATGTCCAGCGCGGAAAGCTGCTCAGTGCCTTCATCCAGCATGGCTGAGACAAAGCTGGCCGTCCCCAGGGCGGTATCTTCGCTGGCTGCGTCAGCGGCGTAGCCAGCATCAAAAGACAGCAGAATTTCGACCACCGGAACCGCGTCGCGGCGCGCGAACACCACCGGTATGCGGTTGCGCAGTTGCCCGCGCTGCACGGCGGGAAACTCCAGATCCGGCAGCGCACCGACATCCGGCAGGCTACTGCGATCGGCGCCGGTGGCGGTGTTTGAGTATTCAGCGAAAGGCAATACCGTCAACTGGTAGTAGCCATGGCTTAGCCAGGTCCGGCTAAGCTCTCGCAACTGCGCCGGGGTGGCCGTATTGATGCGCTCCAGACTGGTTCGGAAATGACCCGGATCGCCGGCATACAGCTCACCCTGGGCCAGCGCGGTGGCTTTGCCGCCAAATCCCCCGACCTGTTCCAGTCCACGGATAACCCCGGCATTGATCCTCGTCCGGGCGCGTTCGATTTCTTCTCTGGTTGGGCCTTGTTGCAGAAAGCGCGCCACTTCGGCATCCAGTACCGGCGATACCTCGGCCATCGTTACGCCGGGTTGCAGCGTCACCTGAATTTCCAGCACGCTGGCCAGTTCCTGACGCTGCACGCCGGCGCTGGCCTGAGTGGCCAGTTGCAGTTCCTGAACCAGCTTCTGGTACAGCCGCGAGGTTTTACCGCCACCCAGAATGGTGGCTGCCAGGGATAGATAATCGGCTTGTGCGGTAATCCGCCCGGGTACTGGCCAGCTACGGTAGATGCGGGTTTGCGGAACCTGATCCTGCATGGTTTCCAGCACGTTTTCCGCTAGCCGCGGCACCCAGGCCGCGCGCCGCGTCAATGGCGGGCCGGCGGCGATATCAGCAAAGTATTTTTCCACCAGGGGGCGAGCAGTGGCGGCATCGATGTCGCCGGCCAGCACCACTACGGTATTAGCGGCGCCGTAATAAGTCTTGAACCAGTCCTGGACGTCTTCCAGGCTGGCGGCGTTCAAATCCTGCATGGAACCGATGCTGCTCCAGCGATAAGGATGACCGGCGGGGAACAGACCTTCCAGCTGGCGGTATTCGACCCGGCCATAAGGTTGATTATCGCCCTGGCGTTTTTCGTTCTGGACCACGCCGCGCTGTTCATCCAGTTTGGCCTGATCCAACACGCCCAGCAGATGGCCCATGCGATCTGATTCCATCCATAATGCCAACTCCAGAGCGGGCGTGGGAACGGTTTCAAAGTAGTTGGTGCGGTCAAACCAGGTGGTGCCATTCACACCGGTGGCGCCGACCTGTTCGAAGGGGATGAAATATTCATCGTTATAATTTTCACTGCCGTTGAACATCAGATGCTCAAACAGGTGAGCAAAGCCTGTTTTACCCGGTTTTTCGTCTTTGGAGCCGACGTGATACCACACACTGACCGCTACGATGGGGGCTTTGCGGTCTTCATGCACAATCACCCGCAGGCCATTATCCAGGGTGAATTTTTCAAACGGTATGTCCAGTTCCGGCGCCTGCGCCAGCGCATTGCCGCCGGTCAGCAGAGTGGCGCTTATCCACAGCAGAATGGTTGGTGGTGATAACAGATTTCGCATGGTTTTCCTTGGCAGACGACTTGCAGTTTTGAGACTTACATTACATTCTAGCGTTCCAGTCAGATCAGCACAGTGCAATTTGTCATGCCAATGCAACGCCACAACCTGTTTAGCATACCGTTCTGGAAAACTCAGGTGCCGGATTTAGCTCCGCATGTGAACGCTCTGCGGGAGCAGATCATGAGCTGGTGGGAGGCGGGAGAGTTTCGCAGGGATCAGCATGGCTATGGTTATCAAACGCCCAGTAATCTGTACAACGAGAAGCTGCTCGAGAAGCTGCCGGGCCTGGCCGTGTTGAAGCAGGCTTTCGCGCAACGGGTCGACGAGATTCTGCAGCAGCGTGAAAACCACACCGGTTATCTGCCGCCCCAGCCATACGCTTACATGGCCTGGGTGCTGGTGCAGACCAACGAGGACTGGGTCAATGGCAGCTGGCATGATCATGCGCCGGCGTTGTTGAGCGGTTGTTATTACCTGCAGCAGCCCGACACCGAGCAGGCAACCGAGGGTGCGCTGGCATTTCAGCGCCCCGGGGCGGTAGACGCTTTTGTCCAGCAGGTCCAGTACGTCAAGCCCCGTCAGGGTGACTTTATTCTGTTTCCCTCGTATTTATCGCATCGTCCGGAACCTTGCCCTTCGGCCCGGGAACTGCGCATTTCCATCAACATGGATGCTTATGTACACTGGCTGCACTGGGATGAGGAAGGCAAACCAGCCATTCATCCTGATCGCTACCGGCAACTGCTGGAACGGAGCTTAGGGATGGACAAGTGATAGTGGCATTAACAACCAGACAAGACCGCGCTGCGGGTGGCGAACTCTGGAGAATTTATCGGAACCTTTTATTACTGGTCTGCGTGTTGCTGATGGCCGGCTGTGAGGCTTTTCTGAAACAGGATGGTCAGCAGGCCGAGCAAGCTCCCGAAGTGGTTGAACCGGTTCAGCAGCCGGAGCCTGAACCTATCGAACCGGCGCCGGAACCAACACCGCCACCCGCACCGAGGCCGGCACCCAGATATACTTTGGAAGGTCGTTTAAGCCTCAGCGCTGACAGTGATAATATCCTGAATGACGACTCCTTGAACAGCGCGGTGGTGTATTTCATACCGGCTGGCCGGACACCCCGGGTGCAGCCACGGCAGTTTGCCGTCAGCACGGAAAATAAACTGTTTGAGCCGGCTTTGCTGGTGATTCCGGTGGGCAGCGAAGTCGCCTTCCCGAACAATGACAATATTCTGCACAATGTGTTTTCGGTATCCAGTGGGGCACAGTTTGATCTGGGCTTTTATGCTGCCGGTGAGTCACGCTCTTATACTTTTACTGAGCCTGGCACAGCGTTGATCAACTGCAGCGTGCATGACAGTATGAGTGCGGATATTCTGGTGCTGAATACCCCGTATTATGCCCGGCTGGATAATACCGGAGAGTTTACGCTGATGAATCTGCCGGCCGGTACGGGACGATTGTTTATATGGCATCCACAGGCGCGGGAAGACAGTCATGCTGTCAAATTACCGGTCAGCGAGCCATTAAATCTGGAACTCAAGCTCACCAAACCGCGCCTGCCGGTTGCCGAAGATTAGTGGGTAAGGCTGATTTTCAGCATTGGGGGCGTGGGTAGACGCTACCCCGCCACAGGCACTGGAAGATAACAACAAGATGAATCTGGCCACTCGATTATTCATTACCTTCGCGATACTGATTGCGATGTCGGTCGGTTCAGCCATTGGGCTGACTTACTGGCTGGGCCGGAATACCGTCGAAAATCAGATTGACAGCGCATTTATTACCAGTCAATCGGTGCAGCGCTACTTCCTGGAACAGAAAATTCGTGAAACTGAACTCGTTTCCGCACTGATTGCTTCGGACCGGGCATTCGTGGCCTATGTTTCCGAGGCGTTGAATGTCAGCGCGGACACGCCGGTGGACATCCGTTCGATCAGCGATCTGTTGAATGACCGGGTGGCTGAATACGAGTTTGATTTTGGCGTGGTATTGAGCCCCGATGGCCGGGTGCAGGTGGAGACCGGTGGTGTGGTGCAGCTGGGCGCCGATGTATCACAACGTGAAATAGTCACCGAAGCGCTGCGCTCGCTGAGTTCAGCCAGTGGTCTGTGGATCGCTGACGAACAGGTGTCGCAGGTGGCGGTGGCCCCGTTGTTGACCGGGCGGACGGTGCAGGCATACCTGCTGACCGGCAGCCGGGTTACCAGTGAGTTCGCGGGTGATCTGGCGCGCATATCCGGCATTGAGCTGGCTTACGCATCGCTGGACGAGCAGGGCGCACAGATCGCCACCACGACCTTGCGGATCAGTGAGCGTGAAGACCTGATCAGTTATCTGTCGTCGGATGAGAGTGTGATGACGGATTTGCGTAATGGGAATCTAACCGAACCGCGCAGAGCCCGGCTGGGCGGTCAGGACTGGGTCTTGCGGGTGGTGCCGCTGGAGGGCAGACAGAACAGCGCGATGCTGATTTCACTGGTGCCGGAAGCACAATTGTTTAAAACCTTCCGCGATATCTCCAATGTGCTGATCATCGCCGGCCTGGTTTCCATTCTGCTGGCGCTGATCGTGTCGGTCACCGCATCCCGGCAGTTACTGGAGCCTATTGATGCGGTTATTTCTGTCGCTGAGGACGCTACCCGGGGTGAGTATCACAGTCATATTGATGTCGCCGGCAGTTCCGAACTGCGGCGTCTGGAGCGGGCATTCAATCGCATGATTTCGGATCTGCGTGAGCAGCAGGCCGCCGAAGTTTATTTTGAGGATCTGGCGCAGAAGCATATTGCCAGTCAACGGCTCAAGCAGCGGCGTGGCTTCGGCGATGTCAGCGGGCAGGGCGGGCAGGCGCTGTCAACCGGCACCATCCTGGGTGAACGTTTTGAAATACTCAATCTGATCGGCAAAGGCAACATGGGTTTTGTCTATGAAGCCATTGATCTTGAGCTGGATGATATCGTTGCGCTTAAAACCCTGCGGCCGGAATTACTGCATGACAGCGACAAGATCGAACAGCTGAAAGTGGAAATTCGCCTGGCCCGCCGTATTACGCATCCGAATATCGTGCGCATCTTTGAATTTTCGCATCTGGATGGTTTGCCTCTGATTTCCATGGAATATGTTCGTGGTATCAGTCTGGAGGATGCTATCCGCCAGTCGGGCAGGGTTAATTATTATGCCTGTCTGCGTCTGGCGCTGCAGATCTGTGACGGGGTTGCCGCGGCCCATCGTGCCGGTGTGCTGCATCGGGATATCAAACCGGGCAACGTTATTATTACGCACCACGCAAAAGTCATGGACTTTGGTATTGCCCATCCTTCAGTGGTGTACTCTGAGGAGCAGTCCGATTCGGGGCCGCGCACGATTGAGGGAACCGCCGCTTATTTGTCACCGGAACAATTGCGTGGTGAGACGGCTGACGAGCGATCAGATATTTATGCGCTGGGGATTTTGCTGACAGAAATGTTTACCGGCAAGCTACCTCACGGGAGTACCGAAACCGCGGAAATATTTAAATCACACCTGGAGAATAAATTGGTTTTGCCGTCGCAGTTGTGGTCAGGTATTCCCCAGGTGCTGGAGGCTATTATCCTGCAATGTCTGGAACTCTCACCGGATGACCGCTGGCAATCAGTGGCGGATTTGCGTGAAGCCATTAATTTATTCCGGGTGGCTTAAATTTTAAGCCTTTCTGCACACTATCAGGTGGGTCAGCAACAGCTTGGAAATAATGATGTCATTGTTACAATAACAGGCAGTCTATGCCAGCACGCAGAGAAAATTCGGGGTGCGAAGACGCACCCCGTGACTATGGCAGATGAATAAATTACTGCTCTTCGATAATCGGTACAATGGTTATCCAGCAACGGCCGTGGGCGGAACCGCCACTGCCTACCAGCCAGCAATCACCATGCGCGGCCGCTTCCAGTTCACCAAAGCTGTTCATGCGGGCGACCACTTCGACCGCATGTTCAAGATTGGCTGATTCCGGGCTGAACGTCATCATTTTTACCTCGGCCTGACCGAGCTGAGCCACCTGGCCCTTCTGATCAAGCAGCAGGGCAGCGACGCCCAGCACAGGATCATCACTCAGGCGCAGAGTATAAAAACCCTGTTCCAGTTTGGAGTTGGAATCGGCGGAAGGAGCATAGTAAACCTGACCCAGATCAGCGCCGGCGGTAAAATCCAGATCCAGCATGTCCTTATGCGCCGAAGCAAAAGCTACCGTGCCTTGTGCATTGGAAGTAACTTCCAGCCAGGCAGGACCTTTCTGCAGATCATGTTGCGCGACCAGCGCTTCGATATCGGCGTTGGACTGCTGAGCATTGATAATATCGTTAAGCTGTGGCTCGGCCAAAGCGCTTGATAATGAAAAAATGCTGAATGCGGATAATGAGATAATGGTTAAAATATGTTTCATAACGGCTCTCCTTAAGCGTTAATAATGTTTACCCATCCTTGGGTGCTTAAAAGGCTAGCACTATCAGTGTGAATAAAGCTGCAATTAAAAACAGGTTAAAAAAATCCGCAGGCACATCGGTTGATAGCATGACTGCTGCCTGGATGATATGCCGTTGTGCATGACTGAATGACAGCAGGGGTTGTGAATAAAATCAGTTAAGGAACCGCTGATTTTTGTATTGGCATTACAGCAGGAATATAAACTGGGGTAGGATTAATGCTTGATATTGTGCCGGGCCCGCTCGCTTGATTTAGTTATCCTCGTCGTCAGCCTGGGCGACAGCTTCCGGTGGTGTGATCAAGATCAATGCCGCCAGCCCGGCGCTGTCAAAATACTCCACTCGTCCGGGTTGTATGCGACGTTGCTGGGCAAGTTTCAAGGTTCGCCATAAACGTTCAACGCCAGCATTTGCCGTACTGCCGGCGGCCGGGGTGATCAGTAACGGAGTGCGTTGCACCAGCTCCAGGCGAGCATAGCCGATGGTGCCGGTACTGATGCGCAGGCTGCCATCAAGTTCGTAATGTGGTCCCAGGCTGAGGCTGTCATCAACCCGCAGCGGCTGATCATTATGGATGCGACGCAGGCCGCCGCGGCCGGCGGGCTGCTGCCAGTAAAAATAAGCAATACGCTGATAATCCCGCTCCAGACGACGCCAGGCGTCGGCCATGCTGCTGGTGGCGGGCAGCGGTTCGCCAGCTTGACTGTTCAATGATGGTCCGGCCAGAGGTTGGATCGGTGAGGCTGCCGTCAAACGTGCCGCCAACGCGGGCAGATCACGATAATCATCGATATCCATACGGTCACGAAAAGCTTCGTCGGGACGCGCCTGCATAAAAACAATCACTTCCACCCGCCAGTTATCGTTAACGGTATCGACCAGCGCTACCGCATTCTGTTGATCCTGGGCACTGGAAGTGGCCGCCAGCAGCATGCAGCAGACTGCCAGCAGACGCGCTGGGTTGAGCAGATATTCAAGCAGGTTACGGTTTGGCATCATCATTATCGCCGCAGTGTTAGGAGCAGTTCACGCAGATATTGTAGCCGCTTTTGATCATCTTCTATTTTAGCCCGCAAGCTGAGACGCTCGCTGCCACGCAGGGCAAACTCATCACCTCTGGTCCGCACCAGCTTGATCAGCGCGGCAGCGTTAATCTCAGGTTGATCGGTAAAATCGAGCCAGCCGCCGGCCTGACCGAGTTCGATTCGGGTAATGCCCATGCTGCCAGCCTGTAATTTTATCGTGGCCACCGCAAATAGATTCTTGGTGGGTTGCGGCAACAGGCCGAAACGGTCGATCATTTCAATTTGCAGTTGCCGCAGGTCTTCTTTATCACTGGCCGAACTGATGCGTTTATACAGCGTTAAGCGGGTATGGATATCCGGCAGGTAGGCTTCCGGGATCAGCGCCGGCAGGTGCAGTTGTACTTCGCTGCCGCTGTGCAGCGGTGCTTCCAGGTCCGGTTCGTGGCCCGATCTTAGCGCTGCTACCGCCCGTTCCAGCAACGCCAGATGCAGTTCAAAACCCAGTTCCTCGATCTGTCCGCTCTGTTCCTCGCCCAGCAGTTCACCGGCACCACGGATTTCCATGTCGTGGCTGGCCAGGGTGAAGCCGGCGCCCAGGTCCTCCAGTTCAGTCAGCGCCTCCAGGCGCTTCTGGGCATCGCGGGTGATGTTCTGCCAGTCCGGCACCAGCAGGTAAGCGAATGCACGGTGGTGTGAGCGGCCGACCCGGCCACGCAATTGATGCAGCTGAGCGAGTCCGAAATGATCGGCGTTGTTGATAATCATGGTATTGGCGCTGGCCACGTCGATGCCGTTTTCTATGATCGTGGTGCACACCAGAATATGGTGTTTGCGGGCGTAAAACTCACGCATCACCTGGTCCATGTTGTTGCCCGCCATCTGGCCGTGGGCAACCGCAATGGAAGCATCCGGAAACAGCTTACCCAGTTGCGCGGCCATGGCTTGAATGGTGCGGACTTCATTGTGCAGAAAATACACCTGCCCACCACGTTGCAGTTCACGCTCGACCGCGTCCTGGATCAGGCTTTCATCCCATTGACTGATGCTGGTTTTGACTGCCATGCGACGCGCCGGTGGCGTGGCGATAATCGACAGGTCACGGATTCCGGACATGGCCATGCCCAGCGTGCGCGGGATCGGGGTGGCGGTCAAAGTCAGCAGATCGATGGCCGCACGCAGCGCTTTGAGTTGCTCTTTCTGGCGTACCCCGAAGCGCTGCTCTTCGTCAATTATGATTAAGCCCAGGTCCTTGAATTCGACGCTGCGCTGCAATAATCGATGAGTGCCGATAACAATATCGATACCGCCCTGTTGCAGGCCTTCCAGCACCTGTTTGGTTTCACCGGCATTACGCAGCCGCGATAACATGGCGACATTCACAGGCCAGTCGGCGAAACGGTCACGGAACAGATTGAAATGCTGGCGCACCAGCAGGGTGGTGGGCGCCAGGATGGCCACCTGGCGGCCGGCGGTAGCTGCTATGAAAGCCGCCCGCAGCGCCACTTCAGTCTTGCCGAAGCCCACATCACCGCAGACCACCCGGTCCATCACTTTGTCGGCGGTCATATCCGCTATAACCGCATTAATGGCCTGCTGCTGATCAGCGGTTTCTTCATACGGGAAACCGGCGGCAAACTCAGCGTAGAGTTTGCGGTCCAGAGGAAAAGCAAACCCCTGGGCCGCCTCGCGCCGGGCGTAAATATCCAGCAGTTCGGCTGCCGCATCACGAATTTTACGGATCGCTTTGCGCTTGGTCTTAATCCAGCGGTCATTGCCGAGCTTGTGCAGTGGCGCATTTTCAATGCTGCCGCCGGCGTAGCGGCTGATCAGATTTAGATCGCTGACCGGGACATACAGTTTGTCCCCTTCGGCATATTCGAGGGTCAGAAACTCACCCAATTGACCTGCCACTTGTAAAGGGTTCAGACCCAGATAACGGCCGACACCGTGCTCTTCATGGACCACCGGCGCACCGATATTCAGGTCGGTGAGATTGCGGATAATGCTGGCGCTGTCGCGATCAGTAGTGCGTTTCTGACGCTGCCGCAGGCGGCCGGCAAATAACTGTGATTCAGTCAGTATCAGCAGGTTTTCAGTAGGCAGTAATATGCCGTCACTGACTGGTAACACCGCCAGTGCCAGCGGGATATTATCAGCCGCACGGAAAGCATGCCAGTCAGGCAGTGGTTTAGGCCGGATTGCAAACGCCTGCAGGGTTTCCAGCAGCACTTCACGGCGGCCGGGGCTGTCCGCCGCCAATAAAATTCTGCCGGGATAGTTACCGATGTAACGTGCAAACGCATCATGATCGGCGGCATCATGCAGTGACAGTTCAGGCGCCGGTTGACTGGCAAATTGAATCACTGCGGCGCTGCCGCCCGGCGGCGTTGCAGTCTGGTCAGGCTCGGCATCCGCCAGCCAGATAGTCGAGGGCCTGTCCAACTGGGCGGTTATGCTGTCCAGCGAGTGGTAGAGCTCATCTGGTTCGAGTATCGGCCGCGCCAGATCATAACGGCGCTGCTCATAACGGTGATCCACAGCTTCCAGAAAATGCTGCGCCGCCTGCAGGCATCCCTGCGCGGCAATGATGCGAGGATTATCACCCAGATAATCAAACAGACTGGCGGTTTCGGTAAAAAACAGCGGCAGATAATATTCCAGCCCCTGGGGGTGACGGCCAGCCCGCAGGTCCTGATAGAGCGTGCAGCTTCTTACATCGATGGCAAACCGGTTACGGAAAGCGCGTCGGAAATCATCAATTGAATGCTGGTCGAAAGGATATTCACGCCCGGGTAGCAGGTCGATCTGTTCAAGCTGGCCAGTGGAACGCTGGCTGTCCGGATCAAAATGTCGGATGGTATCAATTTCATCGTCCAGCCATTCCAGTCGCAACGGCTGGCGGGTACCAGCCGGAAAAATATCCAGCAAACCGCCGCGCAATGCATATTGCCCGGATTGATAAACGGTTTCAGTATGCTCATAACCGGCTTCCGCCAGGCGCTGCCGGAAAGCATTCAGATCAAGCTGATCGCCACGCCTTAAAACCAGGCTGCGGGCCTGGATATAACTGACCGGAGCCAGGCGCTGCAGCACCGTGCTGATCGGCACTACCAACAGGCCGCGCTGCAGCCCGGGCAGGGTGGCCATGGCATGCAGACGCTGTGACAGGATGTCCGGGTGCGGTGAGAACAGGTCGTAGGGCAGGGTTTCCCAGTCAGGAAAATGCGCGACCGGCAACCGCTGGTCATCCCGTAATAACTGCAGATCCTGTTCCAGCGTCTGAGCCTGCTGGGGAGTAGCGGTGATGGCTACCGTCAAGCCCTGCTGCTGCCTGGCTATCCCCGCCACGGCCAGCGCCGTGGCGGGCCCGTGCAGGCCCTGCCAGAGCATCGCGGAATCGGTTCGCGGCGGATGCAGGGGCGAATGCAGTTCGGCGTCCGGCTGCCGGGCGGACGTTGAGTTAAGCACAGACATCGTCGCTGCTAGGAGTGGCTATTCCGGTCCGGTGCGTAATTGGGCACCGGTTTGCCAAACAGCAGTAAAAAACCCAGTAACGCCAGGCTGCCCAGCAATAGACATATCCACCAGGCGAAACCAAAGCCGCTCGGGATCAGACAAATCATAATCACCACCGCACCCGTCAGCATGGCATAGGGCAACTGGGTACGCACATGCTCAATATGATCACATTGTGAGGCCATTGATGACAGGATGGTAGTGTCGGAAATGGGCGAGCAGTGATCCCCCCATACCGCCCCGCCCAGGACCGCGGCGATAGCGGCGTACAGGATGTGCATATCCGGACTTACCCCGGGCTGCTGCACGCTCAGCATGGCCCACGCCAGCGGTACCACCAGCGGCAGCAGAATACCCATTGCTCCCCAGCTGGAACCGGTGGCAAATGCGGTGCTGGCGGCAATCAGAAACACCAGCGCAGGCAGTAGCCCGACCGGTAACGACTCGCCGATCAAATCCACCAGAAAACCGGCGGTGCCCAACTCCTGGGTAATATTGCTCAATGACCATGCCAGGACCAGGATAATCATGGCAAACAGCATACTGCGCACGCCTTTGAACCAGGCCTGTACGGTTTGTTCCAGATCCAGAATGCGTTGGCCCATGGTCAGCAGCGCTGCGACCATGACCCCCACCAGCGAGCCCCACATCAAGGCCTGATAGGAATCAGCGTTGCTGATTACCTCGCGCAGCGTGGAACTGGCGCTGGGGTCATCCGGCTGGCCGGTGCTCCACAGTCCATAGAGTACTGTCAGTACCAGTCCCAGAATCGGTAACAAGGCATTACGGGCCCGGGTTTTGACGACGTTTTCCGATATTTTTAACTCGGTTTCCTGCGCTTCGCTGGTGCTGCTGACAGGGGCGATCTCACCGCTTTCACGGGCGCGTTTTTCGGCTTGGTACATCGGCCCGAAATCACGCCCGAGCAGACAGACCAGCAGCACAAAAAACAACGCCAGCAGCGGGTAGAAACTGTAGGGAATGGTGTTCAGAAACACCCAGTAGGCCTGCCCGTTGAAGCCCGGCAGCTTGTCCATGGCACTTTGGATGAGGCCAACTTCGTAACCAATCCAGGTGGTAATCAGCGCGATACAGGATACCGGCGCGGCGGTTGAATCGACGATATAAGCCAGCTTTTCCCGTGAAATGCGCATTTTATCGGTCAGCGGGCGCATGCTGTTGCCGACCACCAGGGTGTTGGCATAGTCATCGAAGAAAATGGTCAGACCCATGCACCAGGTGGTGACCGCGGCCCGTCGGGCATCACTGGCCCAGCCAATGACCCGGTTGACCACACCATGCATCCCACCGTTGGCGGAAATAATGCCGACCATGCCACCGACCATCATCGAAAACAGAATAATGGCGGCATGATCCCGATTAGCCATGGCATTCAGCACGTAAATCTGAAAGCTGTCCAGCAAGCCCTGCCAGAGAGCCCCGAATGACTTGCCGGCGATAATCCAGCCACCCAGCCAGATACCGATAAACAACGCCGGAATAACCCGTTTGAGCAGCAATGCCAGCGCAATGGCCAATAACGGCGGCATAATCGACCACCAGCCGCTATGGGCCATGGCGTCAGCCGCCACTGGCTGAGCCAGCGCGGGGGCAGCCATTAGCAGGCAGATGCTTGCAACATATATCCAACGAAATACCATATTAAGCACCTGATAGTTGTTGCGCCGCACGCAGCGCTTTTTGAAAACGTTTATTGAGTGGTAAGTAATGCTCCGGCGGCAACGGCTGATTGGCATACCACTCCCGCTCCAGCTCGCGCAGCTCGGCCGATAATTCCTGTTGACCGGCGCGCTGTGACATCCGCTGCGCCAGTCGTTCTACCTGATATTGCATACGTGCCGCGCGATCCTCGGCGGGTGACGGCAGGCCGGACAGAAACTCGGCCGTAATACACAATTGATGCGCCTGCTCGGCATGTTGCTGCAAGCGGGCACGCAACTCATCGGTGCTCAATTCGACTAACTCGCCCAACGCCTGGCGTGCTTCCGCGGCCAGTGCTTGTGGTTCCTCGGACAATAACTGCAGCACGGCCTGCTGACGCAGTTCGGCGGCGTCCGCGCGAGCCTGCTGGCGTTGATCACGCTGCCCATTCCGCCAGCTCCGCAGGCGCTGGTGGAATTTTTCGCCAGCCGCCTGGAAGCGCTGCCGCAGACGTTTATCGAACACCTCATGCTCTGGCCAGCTGGCCTGCAGACCGTCGACTTTGCCGGCACTGGCTGATAATTCCTCATCACCCAGCGATGCCAATGCTTCCAGTTGCTCGCACAGCTCGAGGTGGCGGCTATGCACTGCCTCACGCTCGGCCTGTTGTTCAGCCCGCTGCTGCTGCTGGCCTTCGAACAGAGGGTCCAGCTGGGCACGGAAAGTCTGCCACAGTTCCTGATCGAGTTTGCGCGCGGTCGGCCCGGCGGATTGCCACTGTCGCTGCAGCTGTTTGGCCTGATTAATCGCCTCATGCTGATCGGCGACATGCTGCAGTTGCTCAGCCAGGCGGATTAATTTGCGCTTCTCGGCTTCCGCCTGCTGGAAGCTGTCGGTCAGCCGTTGGCTGATCTGATCCTGAAGCTGACGGATTGCTTCAGCGGTGCGCTTGCGCTGTTTGGGTGGCAGGCCGGGCAACTCGCGGAATGACTTGCCCAGAATGCGTTTATGTTTAATCAGTTCCCGTGCGTCGCCAGGTTCCCGCTCAAGCAAGCGGCGGGTATTGTCCAGTAACTCACCCAGCAGGCTGCTGCGTTCCTGCTGGACTTTGCGCCGGTTATCCAGAAATGGCCGGGCCTGAGCCATTGCGCGGCCGCACACGCCTTTGAATTGGCGTGCCAGGGAATGATCAGCGGGCAGGGGGCGCATGCCGTGAGACACTTCCTGCTGTTCCAATTGTTCCCAGGTGGTGCGTACATCACGCACCAGATTCAGCAGCGCATCGGCATTCAACTCGTCCTGCAGCGCCTTTTCAACCGCTTTGATAAGACGCAGCCGTTGTTCATTGTCCGACCAGCGCTGCCAGCGGCGCAGTTCGCCCAGTTGCTGGTCTATCGCGCGCAGGCGAGCAGCCAGTCTGGCTGGTGGCCGGCCGGGTAACTCATCGCGCAGGGCCTGCAGTTTTGTTGTGACCGATGCTAACTGGCCGGCTTCGGCGGCCTCGGCGACCGCTTCGACACGATCCTGTAAGGCTTTTTCACGGGCCGTCCTGGCCTCACGGTTTTGCTGTTGGTTTTGTTCATGCTCAAGCAACCGGTTGCGCAGGCTATCCTGCAAACGCTGATCAGCAACACTGGGACTGGCCAGCTTGCGCCAGGCCGAACGCCAGCTTTCCCGCCAGTTCTCGATGGTGGCGGGTTTGGGCTTGCTACGCAGCATTTCATCCAGCGCCACCGCCAGCTGCTGCAGCGCGGGTTCAGGTTGAGTATCGTTATCCGCGGTATTGTCGGCGCCGGGCGGGCTCGGTTCAGACTCCACCGGGGCCTCAGTCGGAATGCTCCGTGGTCCTGCCAGCGCCTGTTGCAGAATAGCGCGGGTGTTGCTGAAGCGCTGCCGGATGCTATCATCCAGGCCGGATAATTGTTGCCAGGCCCGATCAATCTGCTCAAGCTGAGCCTGCAGGCTACCCGCTTGTGATTGCTGGGAGCCTTTGGTCAATTGCTCCAGTTGCTGACATAAGCGCAAGGCCTGCTCCTGATCCAGACCTGTCCCTGGCTTACCAGGTTGCAGGCTGGCCAGTTTCTGTTGCGCTTCCCGGTATAATTTTTTGTTGGTTTTGCGCAGTTGCCCGGCGATCCGTTCCAGCGTGGAGGGTTGCTGAATCTGTTGCAGTGCCATTTGCCGCAGTTCCGGATCGCTTTCCTGCAATACCCGGTCGCCCAGAAAACCGGCCCGTTGGATACGCTGCAGCGCTTGACGCCGTAAAGCGGACTGATGCGCCCCCCGGGCGATAGATTCCAGCAGCGCGGCGGGCAGTTCGGGGGTATCCAATAATTCCGTTATGACATTCTGAGCATCCTTAACTGCTGTTTCTGAGCTCAGTTGGCACAGGCTTTGCACCAGTCGCTCGGTGGCCAGCTGGCGATTGGTCGCGGCCTCGTCGTGTTGCCGGCACTGCTGCAGTACAGTGGGGTTGGTGACGCGCTGCAAGGCTGCCCGGCGCACTTCGGCACTGCTATCGCTGGTGGCGATTTTAGCCAACTCAGCCAACAGGGCGGGATCCTGCAGGCGTGCGACAGCCTCCGCGCGGGTGGCGGGATCGCGATGCTGCCAGGCAGGGCCGAATAGAGTCGTACGTAAACCCACGTCTTTATAACAACTTTATAACAACAATTTAACCGGACTAGATTGTCGGCAATTCAGGCCCGAATTGCCAGTGGCAAAGCGGTGGTTGGTTATCACGAACCGCTGATCAGCGGGAAACAGGCCAGGTCAGAAGCCAGCTTTAACGGGCCGGAATAATACTTGCGCAGCGCAGCCAGATTTTTATCCAGTTCGCGTTCCGCACGCTGCATGATGTGACTGATCACCAGCAGCTTAGGCTGGATCGCTGCCGCCAGCTTGCCCATTCCGCTCGGCCGGGCATGCAGTCGGGTCAGGTTGGTGCTGGCCGATTCCGGCAAGGCCAGGTGCAGCACCAGAATATCGCTGCCTTTGGCCAGCTCGATAAAGCGCGGGTTATCAGCGCTCATATCACCGGGAATAGCTACCCGCCGACCATCCAGATTGATCACATAACCCACCGCCGGCACGATCGCGTGCTGCACACCCACCGCGGAGATGCTTAAGTGGCGGGCCTGCAGCCATTCACGCGCTTCCAGAGTGCGGGGTATTTCCGTTACGCTGACCTGAAACAAGCCATTGCTGCCATCGCCGATGCCGCTCAGATAGCGATGGCTGGCGGTGTCCAGCAGAAAAGTCTGCTGGACATATTCGTTAATGGAAGGATATAGATTGCTGCCATCCGGTCCCAGCAGTGCCAGCGGGCGGCGGCGGTTGCTGAAATAACCTGTTTTCATCAGCGCCGGGAAGTCGCCGATATGATCAATATGAGTATGCGTAATCGCAACGGCATCCAGATCGTTGATGCGCGCACTGCTTTGCGCAAAACGTAAAATACTGCCACCGCCGATATCAACCAGTACCCGTGCAGTATTGTGCTGCCAGATCAGATAACTGCTGCTGGCCCGTGCATCATCAGCAATCGGACCACCCGAGCCGAGTACCTGCAGACGATTCGCAGCTGACTGGCATTGTTCAGCCAGGGCAGGATTTAACACCAGGCACCCCAGTGCCAGGTAAACAGCCATTAATTTAAAGCGCATGTAGCCACCGATTAGAGTTTGCTCAGCCTGCTATACCCGATCTAAAGCTTTGCTCAAAGCGAGGTCTGCACAAAAATAACAATCGCCCAGATCGAGGCAGTCAAGGTTAACAACGCGGTGCCGGCAGCGCCAATCAAACGGCCTGCGCCCTGCATGGTGTCTGCTTTTAAACCGACCGCGTGAGCAATCCGGAATAGCACCAGGCTGGCGCCCATAACGTGAATGGCCAGGGCGTTGACGGCATTGAATTCCAGTAAACCGATCAGAATCAATGCCAGTGGCACATATTCAACAAAGTTGGCGTGTCGGCGCATCGCCAGCAGCATCTCCTGCTGACCGCCGTCACCAATGGAAATACCGGTCTTGCCGCGCATGCTCCCGGCCTGAAACGACAGGGCCAGAGATAACAGCCCCAGCAGTCCAGCATACAGGGTAGTGATAATGGGCATATTTTGCTCCGGCTGATTATTGATTGCTGATGATACTGTATCAGCAGCTCGGCAGATAGCGGAGACTCACCTAACAGGGCGCGCTGATCTGAGCCGCTTAATATCTTGCCGTCAGCCGCCCTGACGGCTGGTACAGCTAGTACGGCAGGGGCGAATTATCTATACTGCGGAACTTGATATCCAGTCTGGAGACTGCGTCCATGGACAAGCCGGTCATCGCCAAAACAGAGTTCAAAGCCCATTTTCCGGTGACCGTCATGCAGCAGGATTTTGCTTCAGCTGATGCGCTCAACAGAGCTTTAAGCGAAGTCATCCTGGGCATGGAAGAGGATTTTCGCGATACCAGTCAGAATGCCGCGCGGCAGGATCATATTGCCACCGAAGGTGGTTATCAGACCTCTGGCCAGAAAAACTTCTTTGACCTTAAGCAGCCTGCGGTAAGCAGTTTTTGTAACGATCTGCTGATGCCAGCGGTGGATGCTTATCTGGAGCATATTTTTGAGGCCGAAGCCCGACAACTCTCACCGTACGCATTTGGCTGGGCGAATGTGCTGCGTGACGGCGACTGGCAACGCCCGCATTTTCACGCCTCCACCGGCAATGTGGCCAGCGGGGTGTATTACGTTTCAGTACCTGAAGAACAGCCGCCCAAGGGCTGCATTGATTTTCTGAACCCGTTGCCGATCTCGCAGCATCACGGGTACAGCCCGTGTCAGCGGGTGCAACCACAGGCCGGTAAGTTGATCATGTTTCCACCCTATCATATGCATTATGTGCATCCGGTCAGTAATCAGGAACCGCGCATTGTGATTGCCTTTGATATTTTGGGGCACCGCCCGGGACCGCAGTTTGTATTTTGATGGTTATGTAAGGCCAATATAGAGTCATTCCGGGTTGTCCGGGTAAGCCCGCCTAATCGGTGGCTAATTCCTGTTGCTCTACAGGCTTTACTGGTTCGTGGCTAGTGCCTCAAAATCGAACTTGCCTGCATCCAGTTCATAACAATCGCAAATCCCCTGTACCGTCTCGAGCAGTTGTTCAAATCGGGTCTTGCTGATCACGCCGTGGTCGATAAAGTATTCACCAAACCAGGTGCTTTTATAAAACCAGTCAAATGGATCAGCAATGCGGCTTAAGCGCAGATACTGAAACTCATAGGCCAGGCGGATCAACTGCATATAGACACCTTCAGTGCTGTAGCTTTGCAGGTGGCTGTGCACGTTATTGCGTACATAAGTGTCCATTTCATCCGCACTGAGAAAGCGGTAAGCGACCAGATTGGCCATATAGTCTTCGATCCGGACCAGCATGCGTTGCAACAGGGTTTGCCCCAGGCTGCCGGTTTCTGCTTTCAGTCGGGTAACCTCCGCCGCGGCGTTTTTTTGCACCGCGGGCGATGCCTCGGCATGAATTTGATCAAACAAAGTCACCAGAGCATGCTCGAGTGCCTGCCTTTCAGCTTGCCGCGCGGCCGGGATAATGACCCAACCCGATTCCGCCACCAGATGACCCCATTCATGCACGGTGCGGGCTGCCAGCATCAGCCGTTCATAGGGCGGCGCAGGCTGCCACAGGCGGGCGGCATGCCTGTCGGAACCGATGTTGTAGGCAATCAGTTGCTGCTGCTTGTGGATGTAACACAGCCCGTCCTCGGTAATGAAGTCGGCGGGTTTGGAGAGTTCTGCCGGGCTGCGCAGACAGCTCAGGAAGCGCTGGCTGTGAAAAGCAATGGTTTGCAGGTCACGCAGAATGTCCGGTTCAGCCGCTTCAGTCACTCCGTGCAGGGTTGCTTGGAGTGTATCGGTGTGTTCGGCATTACCTGGTTCCCACAGGATGCGGCCCTTATCGCCGGTAATCAGCAATGGCGGATGGTTATCAACCAGCCAGCGGCGGATGGTTTGTCCGCAATGACTGGATGCTTTGTTATGCTGATCACGGAAAGTATTGATCGCCGCAGCCACCGTGTGCGACCATTTTTGCTGACATTGTGCAAGCGCAGGGTACACCGCGGCTGGAATAATCAGTCCAGTGTCCTGCATGACCCGTACATTACGCACCACGCTAACCGGCTTTTTAAGTTGTTGGTGATACATTTTCCGAATTGATGGCATGGCTTCAGCCAGTGCCAGAAAACCAGCGGCATCGGGGCGGTTGGTTTTTCGGCAGCCACCAATAAAATCCTGAATAGGGGTGTCCTCAAGCGTCAGAAAGTAACTGAAGTTAGCATATAAGACCGGGTCAATTTGTTGTAACAACCACATGCGTTCGAGATGCAGAAATTGATAGACGGCAAATTCAAGCGAAGAGCTGTCCAGCTCAAAATCACTTTGATACAACAGCCATGAGTTTTTGTTAAAGGGCTGAAAATAGGGTCTGATTTGATCTGAATCGGTAACGATGCAGATGTGCTGGATGCGCGGCGGAAACCAAAAACCACGGGCCTGTGCGTACAACTGTCTGGCGCGTTGAAAATAAAGGGCAAAGGCCTGGTTAAACAAGTCAATATTGACCGCTGTCCAGACAGCATTGTCAATCAGATACTGTGCAAAATTCTGATCAATCCCCGTGTTTGACAGGTAATCGATAGGGACAGTGAAGCAACCATCCGGCTGAAGGCAATAGTCAAATATGGTGCGGTTCATAGTGAATACAGCATAGGCTTGGTGTCTGCCAGGTAGATTATGGCTATTGTGGCCTGTCGCTACAACAGATGAATAAGCAATCAGTGTAGTTGTACAACAGCGCGTGTCAATCCGATAGCAATATTACCTGGGAACCTCTGGTTTAATCTGACAAGGCCGCTCCCACAAGGGGCTATGCTTGAAATGCTCCAATCCTGTGTCGCGTTGCTTAGCAATAGACCGGCTATTGCACCGAGCAACGACACTTTGTCCTGGAGCATTTCAATCAGTAATGCGGTCATGGCAGATTAAATCAGAGGTTCCCTTGAATTAAGAAGTATTGACGATGTTTCTTATATGGCGGCTGGTAATACCAAAAAAGCGTACGACTTCATGGCGATTGATTCTACTCTGCAAAGCCAGATTAATGGCCGCGCGCTTGATGCCGGAATAAATACCACCAGCCGATGGCAGGTAAAGATAGCCATCGTTGTCGGCGATTTTGATGATGCGCTGACAGGCAACGTCATTGGCGCACAGTTGCATGGCTGAGAAAAATTTACAACCTTTCCGCACATGAACTTTGGCAGCATGATTATCGCGAAAAAAATCCAGCATTCTTGCAAAACCAATGATTACGGCAAGCTCCGATGCTATCGTTGGCATTGCTGCCAGTGATGCTTCAGTGTGATGGTGATAGAAAGCCACTAACTGTTGATAAGCATCAGAACCAGCCAATGGCAGCCCTCTGAAAACCTCTAGATAATCATTATCCAGCGTGAAAGACGAGTGTAGTCCGTTTTCGTCACACATGTTTCCCTCAAACTTGTGTATTATTTTTTGTATTGTTCCCTGGTTACTAGAGTAGCAAAATATTCAATGATTACCAGGGGGAAGAATGCTCCCTTTAAATGCTTACTCCAGCGTCATATTTTCAAGCTAACTGAATTATTTAATTGACTGGTATTTCGCAAATATTGAAGGGATCAAAAATGGCAATTATCGAAAGTGCGTTTGGCTTGAAATGTGTGGTGTTTCACGGGCAATACGCTTTGGACTGGCCATCTGTAACTCAACCACATGCCAGCACTGAACCGGAGGCTTATTCCAGCAACATCCTGTTGATCTGGAATGGCGGCTGTTGGCAGGTTTATAACAACAGCAACGCTGCTATTTTTGTCGGGGGCACAGAACTGGCCCGGGATTGCGTAGCACCGCTGACCACAGGTGATGAAATTTGTTTTGGTGCACACTGGTACTGTCGATGGCGAATGCTTGATGCAAGCCCGCCGCAACAGAATGTGGTGTTTATATCTGGCAACGGTCATTGGTACGCTCGGGGCGAGAGCAAACCTGTGGCGCTGAACAATGGTGATGTAGTGGCTACCGCAAGCCGCAGATGGTGTTTGTGCCGGATCAAACAAACACTGGTCGAACCCAGCATCCGGACAGCAGCCCCCCAGGACTATGCTGCGCCAGTGGTGCTGTTCCAGGTCAGCGCGGATGAGGAGCATGTGTTTGCGAGCATTGAGGCGGGTGGTCAGCAGATTAACCTGCATGAACGCGCGCATCATTATCTGCTGGTTACTCTGGCCCGGAGCAAGCTGCAGGATCATCGCCGAGGTCTTGATTCCAGTACTTGTGGTTGGATCGAGATGGCCGACCTGAGCAAAATGCTGGCGCTGGACATTGCGCATATTAATATTCAAATTTATCGGGCCCGCAAACAAATCGCTGAAGCATTGTTTCAGGAAGAAGATCCACCGCGCCTGATTGAGCGTAGATTGGGCAGTATCCGTTTGGGTGATTGGGGTTTCAAGATCATGCGTGGTTCCAGCTTTGAAGGGGAAATGCTGATCGTCGAATAATTACCGGGTAAGGATTTATCTGTAATGCCTGGTAAGTAATGGTAATGGTTATTTATAAGCGTATATATATTATCGGTAACGCAAGCAAAATTCTTTGCTTGAATAACGTAATAAACAATAGTTTATGGAGAATTTTATGCCAACCTTTACCTTAAATACCGCTTTTTCAAATGTTGATCTGGATAATATCCATAATACCAACAGCAATATTATTATTGCCAAGCCATCCGATGATGGCGAACCCAACGTGGCCTGGCTCAGCTTTCGACCGCTAAAGAGCAACAGAGTGGTCTGGGAAGAGCAATATGGTATCTATGCGTCGGCTGCGGCGATAGAGCATGGTGCGGTTCTGACTCAATTGTCAGCAACCGGCGTTCCGGCCGCTGATGATAAAGTATATAAACTGTTACCTTCAGGGTATTTCAGTGCGCCTGAAGGGCTGGGTACTGAAAACTCATATACTGCAATCAATCAATACAATAACCTGCCATCACCGGCCAACCTGGTATTTGGTCTTTATCAGGATGCCAGCGTTAACGGTGTGAATATCCTTGGTAATGCAGTGTCCGCGGCACCGGTATTGTTTAACAGCACTGCCGTTATGACGCCGTTTACCACGGTATATATCTGGGTGCAGTCACAGGTTGAGAGCAATACCGTGATTACCACCATAACTTCGCCATTAACCGAAGTGACTTTTGGTGGTGATGTCAGTGAAGTTTCTCTGAAATACAACCCTTTGGGTGGGAATTTCATCAAAGCCGTTTAGGCGTGTCAGTATTTATTGTTATGGCTTAGCTAATGCAGCCACTCTTAACGAGTGGCTTCTAAGCAAGGTTATTTATCACGGATTACAGGAGTGATCATGTTTAAACTATTCACATTTATCCTATTGGGCAACCTGGCGGTTTGCAGTAATGCAACCGCCAATGACGATTTATCACTACAGGATTACTTGGATGAACTGAATTCCTTTCTGGAGTTATCTGCTGGTCAAGACCAGGCATCTTATGAACATACCAGGGTTTTACCTATGGTGTTGCATATCAAAGCCTTTTATGGGGATGCCCGTCCTGAAAGCAGTTTTCGAAACCGCGAACAGCGTCTGATAGACTGTTTCCGGGCGGAGTATCAACCTGCCTTGCTTGGCCGCAACGGCAGTTACCGGGCACTGGAATCACCGCCCGAGTCCAGAAACAGCCTATCCAGCAAAGCGCTGTCTAACTCGTCACGGTGTAAATCCGGGGAGGTACAGGTCCCGAGATTAAGTCTGGATATGATGCGCCAGTTCCGCAACCTGCATGAGTTTTTATTGAAAAGCCCGGTTCCGGATAATGCCCACACGGCTAGCCTGACCGGTGGGGTCAAGCACTATTATGCGACGGCCATTAAAACGGGTAAATCAAATAAGATTACCGGCACACGCAGCAATTTTAATGTCTGGCAGCCAACTGTATCCAGTAAAAGGATGTCATTGTCGCAACTGTGGCTGAGCAGCGGTTCTGGCGGCAGTTTGCAAACGGTTGAAAGCGGTTGGCAGGTTTATCCCAATAAGTATTCGTCTGACAGGCCTGTGGTATTTATTTTCTATACACCGGATAATTATGCCAATGGCTGTTACAACTTGGATTGCAAAGCATTTGTGGTAATCAGCAAGGACATTCCCATCGGCCAGGCTTTGCCATCGAGCATGATCAGTCAAATGGAAGGTGCACAAAAGGAAATCCAGTTGGAGTGGACCCTGAACTCAATGACTGGCAGTTGGTGGCTGTGGTATGAAGGTGGTGGAATCCGTGATTGGGCTGGTTATTATCCCAAGGAAGTATTTAATGGTGGCGCGATCACTATGTTCGCCGATGAGCTGGAGTTTGGCGGCGAAGATACCGGTGAGCCCAACGCCTTGCAGATGGGCAGTGGGCAGTTTGCCAGTCAAGGCTTTAAAAAAGCGGCATATCAGCGCGATGTTCGTTATCGCCCACTGGGTGAAAGCAGTTTTTTGTCTCCAGAACTTTCTGACAACGTGGTGACTGAACCCTGTTATACGCTGAATATCTTTAATAGCAGCACACCTGATTGGAACAGTTACCTTTATTTTGGCGGACCCAAGTGTCCATTCAAATAGTTGGCTTCCTGGTTCTGTGATGAAATAAGCAACCTCTGATTCAATCAGAGGTTGCTTAAGTCTCTTTCAGTTATCATCTTGAATAAAAATTACCCGCCAACCGCTGGTTGGGGAGGCTGCCACTACTCCAGCGATCTACATCTGGAGCCTTCCAGCGGTATGGCGGGTAAAGTGATCAATGCCCGTTCTGAATCTATCGAACGGGCAGTGACCTGCCCTGGTTTCTAATGACCAGGGAAACTGGTGTGTGCACCATATGCACTGTCCGGACTATGGTTTCACCAAAATATTGCCGCTCGTTACCGGGTTGGTGCGATCATTGGGTGGGTCGTTTGGCCAGATTTGCGCGTCACAGTATTCCTGTGAGGTGATAATGCCGGCGGCGCCTTCAAAGCCCATAAAAGTGCTTCGATCCGGTTCTGCATTGTGCGGGCCAGTATCCAGAACCCGGAACCAGACATCGCGTCCGGGCTGATGAATCTCGGTGGTGAAGCTGGGGTGTTCGGAATTATTTTCCGTGACTACGCCACCCACCCAGGCCCGGCCATTCTCGGCATCAACCGCCAGACAGGTGACCCGGCCTTTAAAATCAACCGCCAGATCCTGAAATATCAGCGACTGCCGGAAACGTCCAAACGCAAAGCCATGCGAACCGGCTATCGCCAGGGTGGCAAAACTGACGTCAAAGGTATCGGCAATCAGATAATTGCCGTGGCCGACGGTCAATGACACCCGGCCGCGTTGCGCCAGAGCGCTCAAATCAGCGCCATCGGATAAGCCCAGCGCATTCAGATCGGTCTGACTCAGTAAATCCCCCTGAGGTTCGGATTTTTGTGCCAGGCATAGTGTTGAGAACAATAAAAACATCAAAGTCATTAATGGTTGTGATAATCGCATCATAATCTCCTGTGGCTTGAATCAGTGCACGGCTGCGCCGCGCCTGTCTGGCACAGATATGCCAGGCTTCAAGCCTACTCACAGGCGTTATCGGGAAGCCTGATATTTAGCTGAGGAAAGCTGAGGTTTTCTGAGTGAACTCAGGGCAGGGCACTGAGACTGCGCAGTTGACTGCTATGGCTGATCTGACTGAGCAGGTTCTGAAAACGCGGTTGATCATGCAGATCACGCAGATTGGGCATTACCGCCAGATAAGCGATGGCGGGATGATGTGCCTGCCACGCCTGTTCGATCAGCGCCAGGGCTGTTTCAGTGTGGCCCAGCTGAAGCTCCAGGATGGCCTGCTGCAATGGTGATGCAAGCAGCTTGTGGCTGAGTACCGCAAGGTAAAAGCCCTGACTGTCAGTATTCTGCAGGCGGGTCTGAAGATCAGTATATTGTGATCCGGCCAGGCCTCGCAGCCGCAGCCATTCCAGCAGGGTCTGACTGGCGAGGTGGTGTTGACCGGCGGCCAGGTAAGCCCGCCACAGCACGGTGTGGATATCCGGCGAGTCCGGTGAAGTGGCTCGCAGACGTTCCAATTCGTCAATCGCTTCATCGGTGCGCTGGGCATACAACAGCAACAGGCCGTTGGCGGCGTCGGCGTAATAAACCGGGTCCAGGCGTTTGAGTTCGGCCAATTGCGCACCGGCTTCCGGATAACGCTGCTGGGCCACCAGCAGCCAGGCGTAACGCCGCCGGGCTATGTGGTCACTGGCATTCAAAGCGATGCTCATCAGGTAATCCGATTCGGCCTGTTGATAATCCAGGTCCCGAAAAAACACAATCTGACCACGGCAACGATAAGCCGGGCCAGATTGCGGATTCAAGTCCAACGCGCGTTGCGCCGCCAGCAGGGCTTCATCCAACACGTTATTGTCCAGCTGCGCCTGCTTGAATAGCGCCAGTAATGCCTGAGCGCGGCCGAGATGACCGCCGTAGAAGTCTGCCTGCTGCATACTCAGTTGAGTAAACTGCTGCAGTGCCCGGGTCATGTTTTGCGGTGTCTGGCTGGATAACAGATAACGCGCCAGCAGATAGTTGTCCAGATCATCCGCGGGCAGGGCATAGTCAGAGGCCTGCACGGTCGGTGGCGATTGATTGTTAACGGCGGTATTCATCACCGGCATGCTGATCGCGGTGGCGGCATCATTGAGCAAGGCAAACACATCGCTATAGGCTCGCTCAAAGTGACCGGCCCATAGATGTTCATCACGCTGCGCATCAATCAGCTGTGCGGTGATCCGTACCCGGTCCTGGGCATGCAATACAGAGCCTTCCACAAACCAGTCGGCGCCTAATTCCGCGGCGATTTGCCGGGCATTTTTCCGGCTATTCCGATACCGCATAACCGAGGTGCGCGAGATCACCCGGAAGGTCTGCAGTTCGGCCAGTTTTTGAATTAGTGCCTCGGTCATCGCATCGGCAAAATAACCCTGCTCAGTAGTCGCCGAGTAATCAGCGAATGGCAGTACCGCCAGCGTCGGCGGTCCAGGCTGCGTTACGCTGGAGGGTGGTTTGATCAACAGCAGTCCAGCGGTGACAATCAGCAGCAGCGCAGCGATTGTCCGGTATCCGCGCGGCGGGCGAGTGACCGATTGATCCGCCTGCGGCACCGGCGTGATCAGCAGGCGGTAGCCCAGGCCGCGCCGGGTTTCGATATAGCGCGGCCGTTTGGTGTTATCGCCCAGTGCTTTGCGAATCGCGGCCACCGCGCCGGTCAGTACATCCTCGCTGACAAAGCGGGTATTCCAGACTGATTCCAGCAGTTGCTCGCGGGTCACGAACTCACCGCTATGCCGTGCCAGTTGCTGCAATACCAACATGGCTTTGGATTCGAGCTGCCGGGTGACAGCACGCTGCCGGTGACGCAGCGTGTGTTCAGTCGGGCAGACCAACCAGTTGTCCAGATAAAAAGCCTGTTCCGGCAAGTGATTGATGGTCTGTGTGCTTGAATCCTTCATACAGCCCCTGGCATGACTGGCATGCCATATCCATTTTAAGATCATAGGTAGACAGCAATTCAGGTTTTATATTACAGTATTATTCGTACTATTTCTTTCGTGATTATATTTATCCGGCCTACACTCCGGCTGTTAGCCCGCGGGCAGATCCAGGGATAATGCCGGCAGCGGGCCTGCCGGATGGTTTCAAATCGTTACAGTGAGAAGGGTTACAGAGCGGGTGGCTCAGGCAGCCATAGGGACAGGTTCTGAAGCAAACCATTGTTCTATCAAATGGCATTGCCGGACGGCATCATCGATCCGCACCAGGCTTTGCTTAATGGCCTGGCTGTCGGGCAGAGTGTCCAGATACCAGCCGATATGTTTACGCGCGACCCGCAGGCCCTGTTGATCGCCATAAAATCGGTGCAGCGCCTGGACATGCATCAGCAGTGTCTGACCAATCTGGTGCCGATCAGGCGCCGGCAGTTGTTGACCGGTATTCAGATAATGGTCAATTTGAGCATACAGCCACGGATTACCTTGACCGGCGCGTCCGACCATCACGCCGGCAGCGCCGGTATGCCGCAATACCCGCGCTGCGCTTTGCGGTGAATCGATATCACCGTTGGCGATTACCGGCAGCGTGACTGTGTCGATCACTTCCCTCAGGGTGTCGTATTCAGCCTGGCCGGTATAGTGCTGTGCGCGGGTGCGGCCATGGATGGTCAGCATCTGGATACCGGCCTGTTGCGCCAGTCGCGCAATACGTACAGCATTGATATTGGCAGGGTCGATACCGGTGCGGATTTTCAGAGTCACTGGAATATCGACGGCGCAGGTTACCGCATTGAGGATTTTTCCGACCAAACGCTCATCTGCCAGCAAAGCTGAACCAGCGGCTTTTTTGCACACCTTCTTGGCTGGACAACCCATGTTGATATCAATGATCTGGGCGCCGTGCGCGACGTTGTAACGGGCGGCCTCGGCCAGGAAATCAGCATCCGCGCCGGCAATCTGAACGGCTATCGGCGCGGGTTCCTGATGATGCTGCCGGCGCAGCAGGCTTTTGCGGGTATTGCGCAGGCGCGGGTCAGCGGAAACCATTTCCGAGACCGCGTAGCGGGCGCCCAGCTGTTTGCACAGCAGCCGGAACGGCTGATCGGTGACACCCGCCATGGGTGCAACCAGACAGCGGGTGGCCAGGTGGTGATCACCAATCTGCAATATGGCTGGTGAGTCAGACATGGCGGCCGGTTAAGACAGTTGCTGAATAATCGAAAAACCGGCTACCCAGGTACCTATCGCGGATCCCAGCGTGCACAGGAAAAACACCAGCAGCGTGCGCGCGACCCGGTTCCGCCACCAGCCGGATAATTCGATGACATCATCCCGCAGGGTTTCAAAATCGGCCACATTGGGCTTGCGCACCCAGGCTTCCACACTGGCGGTCACCATGCCGGCGCCAATGGTGGGGTTGAGTGAGGTCAGCGGGGCTCCAACCAGAGCACTTAACACGGTTAACGGATGAGCGCGGGCAATGATGGCACCCAGTGCAGCCAGACCGCCATTAATCACTACCCAGGTTTTAACCAGATTCCAGCCCAGGTCGGCATTACGCATAAAGCCAAAGGCAAAGCCGGCGGTAATCAATGCCACAATCAACCAGGGTATGATCTTCGGCCAGCGTGAGGCGGGCGGGATATGCGTTAATTCGGCGCTGATGCCGTCTGGATCGGCTTGCTCTTCACGCAGCTGTCTGGCCAGTCCCTGCAGATGCCCAGCCCCTATCACAACCAGTACCCGGTGGGGCTGAAGTCTTTCCACCACCGGATTCTCCGCCCTCAGGCGGGCGGCCATGTAGCCGTCGCGCTCGGCTATCAAGGCGTTGAACAGAGCGGGGGACTGTGCTGCAAATTCAGCGAAGGCGCTTTCCAGCATGTCGCCTTCTTTGAGCTTTTCAATATCATCTTCGCTGACCGTTTCGCGCGAAAACACACTGGTGATCAGACCGGTAAACAACATCAACCGATTCCAGAACCCCAGACTGCGCCAGACCCGCTTCATGGTGGTGCCCAGATCACGATCAATTAACTGCAGTGGCAGATTGTGCTGTTGCGCGGCCTGCATGGCAGCGCGCATCTCCGCGCCCGGTTCAATTCCAAACTGCTTGGCCAGCCGTTTCTGATAGCCTGATAACACCAGGTTGGCCAGCATCAGACCGGCTTTACCCTGCCGGATCAGGGCAAACAAATCAGTTGATTGCCATTGCTGGCTGTCGGTGAGTAATTTGTGCCGGCTGGGGCAAAGCTCGATAGCGACCGCGTCAAACTGGCGCGAATCAATCAGTCCGGCTACCACCTCCGCGCTGCGCCGGGAGACGTGCGCGGTCCCCAGAATGCAGTAATCAACACCGTCACGGGTTATTTCCCGCCAGGGCTGATCACTTAGCCATTGCTGGATGTCCGCCGGATCGGTCGGTAGCTCCGATGGGCTGGGCGGATCGGCTTTCGGGGTGTCCACAGCATCAGAACTGGCATTAGAACCGGATTCATCGGCAGGATCAGTGGCGTTGAAATGTTCAGGCATAGCGATAACTCCAGCTATCGCTGGTCAGGTGTGTGAGTGGGTGGCGTTACTGGCTGCTGACGTCGTTGTGCAGCACGCTGGTAATAACCAGGTCGTGTTCAAAATAAACGCTGTATTCGGAATACTGCCAGCGGGTGATCGGTGGTTCGCCAACAGCGCCGTAACGTTGTAGCGGGGTACCCCAGCGATTTTCAACCGACTGCATGCTCAAACCGTTATCAGGCAAATCCATTGATCTGCTGGCGCGAACCTCATCAATGAGCAGGACATCCGCGAGTGCGGCGCTGCCGGGTATGCCAATCAGTGCAACCCACAGGACAACCATTCCAAAACCCTTGGTGGATGATTTATTCATGCTATGAATCCTTGCATTATGCTGCCAATCTTATCTCGGCCATCTTACCAGACCGGTGTCACCAGCGTAGCAAAAAAGGCCGCTGTCAGCGGCCTTGGATAAGGATTACCGAGCGACTTTAATCTTCGCCGGCAAAAAAGCCCAGCAAATGCAGCAGGCTGGTAAACAGATTATAGATGGCCACGAACAAAGTGATGGTCGCCATGATGTAGTTGGTTTCACCGCCACGGATAATCGCCTGGGTCTGGTAGAGAATCAGACCGGCCATCAGCATTACGAAGGCACTGGATACCGCCAGCGACAACGCAGGCATATCAAAAAAGAGCGCTCCCAGACCTGCCACGAAAGCAACCAGAATCCCGATAAACAGAAACTTCCCGAGCCAGCTGAAATCGCGCTTGCTGACCAGCGCCAGTCCGGACATGCCCAGAAAAATAACCCCGGTGCCGCCCATTGCCATGATCACCAGTTGGCTGCCGTTGCTGAAGGCATTGGTATACATGCTGATGATTGGTCCCAGGGTGGCGCCCATGAAGCCGGTCAGGGCAAAGATGGACAATAGCCCCCAGGCGCTGTTACGCAGTGAGGTGGTCAGAAATAACAGGCCGAAATAGCCGCCCAGAGTGACCCATGGCCCCAGATACGGCCAGTTGTTGGCCGCCGCGACCCAGGCCATAACACCGCTGAAGAGCAGGGTCATCGACAGCAGCAGGTAGGTGTTGCGCAGTACTTTGTTACCGGCAGCGGTAGACAGCAAATCCTGTCCATGGGTACCGGTTTGTGAGTATTGACGAACGACGGATTTATCCATTAACGATCTCCAGGTATATTCCTTGCAGGGTCTATTCTAACGTGTTGCAGCTTGGAGTGCAGCGCCAGCGTATGGGTTCCACAATTGGTTTTTTTTGTTGATTTTACAATAGGCAGGAAGTCATGCTTCGCCGAGCTGCCTGCTGAGTGTTTTGGGCGCAATCGCACGATAGCTTTCAGTAATCCAGGCGTTTAACATATCGACCGGCAATTCATCACCCGGCTGAAACTCGGCCGTGATCCAATTGCTTTTACCTAATCCATAACCAGTGGGTTCGGTAAATGGCATCATTAACACCACTTCCGCCGATTCCGGCAGCTTGACCGACATGGAAAAACTGCCATCGGTGCGTTGTTTACCGGATAGGAATACAAAGGTTTTCTTACGCACCTTGATGGCATCATGATCCCACGGATGCTCTTCGGCCGCTTCCGGCAGGCTTAACGCATGCGCCTTGATAACATCCTGACCATCCGGGCAGAGAAACTTTTTGTGCGGCATGCTGGCAACCTGTGCGGCGTTGATTGTCTGTCATTATAGCCGCCGACAGCCAATCCAGGCTTGCCAGTACACAGCCAGAAATGCTTTGAGTCAGTGCAAACCAGACAAGTTGTCGGCTTGGACTGCTCCAGCTGTGTCAGCAAATCAGTCCTAGGAACCAGTCAGGGCCTGTGATCAGGCCCTGTGGCGAAGTAGGTAGCGGGTTATTGATCTCTTACCGACAGTGTCAGTGTCTGGCTTCGTCCGGAGGAAAAATTCAGCTTCATCCTGACCTGGTCACCACTGGCCAGTTCCTGTTCCGGTTGCATCAGCATCAAATGCATGCCGCCGGGCTTCAGGCTGACCTTACCGCTGGCCGGAATGGTGAGTTCAGCGACGCGCTGCATTTTCATCATGCCGTCTACGGTTGCCATATTGTGAATTTCCACCTTGCCAAAGTTTTCGGCATCCACGGATTCCAGTTTCAGGTCTTCGCGGCCGAGATTGATCAGCGTCATATAGCCTGCATTGACAGGCGCGCCGGGCAGCGCTTCGCGAACCCAGGCATTCATGGTCGCGACCACATCTTCATCCGGTGCTGCGGCTGAAAGGTTACCCGCGGTGGCGGTAGCATCATCGCCCAGCACCCGGTCAGTTTCAGCCTGCATGTAGTTGATCAGGTCTTTCACATCAACCTGACTGAGATCCATATTCGGCATGGGAATCTGGTTAAAACGGTTGTACATCTCAATCGCGATAGAATCCTGATTGGCCAGCATCTCATCGGGCGCCCGCATCCAGTTGATTAACCAGGTGCGGTCACGTCTGCGGGTAACGCCGAGCAGATCCGGCCCAATCTCTGAGTCACTGGTGCCATCGATGGTATGACAACTGGTGCAACGTGTCCGGAACAGTTTTTCACCGGCGGACATATTGCGCAGTTCAGGCACGCTGGCATAATCCTTAAGCTCCTGTGGCATTTTCCAGCCATGCAGCCAGTTGCCGATCTGATCAGCCATGACATAAGGGTTTTCGAACGGTGAACGTTTCATCCAGCGCCCGGTTTTCTGGTTGCCCATAATCATATTGACATTATGGTTATTCTCGCCGCCACCGATATCCTCTATGTACAGCCCCAGCTTACGCCGCAAGCTGATAATGTCCTGCTCATCTCCGGTCAGGAACGTCCATTTTGCGCCAAACCGGTCACGATAATCTTTGAGCACTTCAGGCGTGTCGTGATCGGGGTCAATGGTGATGGAATAGAAAAACACATCGTGGCCCAAACGGTCACCCAGTATTCTTTGCACCCGGGTCAGCTGGGCGGTTTCCATCGGGCAGACGTCCGGGCAGGTGGTATAAATAAAATTGATAACGACGACCTTGTCTTTGATCAGGTCATCAAAAAAGCGCAGTTTCTCTCCGGTATGGCTGGTCAGCTCAACATTCGGGAAATATTTCGCACCCCAACGGCTTTCAGCCAATGTAGGTTCAGCTGCAAACGCCAACAGCAGCACAAGTGCTGCTGTCAGAAAGTTATATTTGCTATCCATAGTCATATTCATCAATCACTAAAGTTAAAAAACCACAGAGCGCTGTTACACGCTCTGTGGGTGCATAGTTTATCGATGAATAACTATTCGCTGGATGCCGCCATCATGGCTGCTTTAACCAGTTTGTTGTTGTCATGCATCTTACGGTCAATAGTCACCGGTGTCGGGCAGTTGACCACGTGTGGTGAATTCAGATTTGCAAAATCATAATCATTATCACCAATCTTGATAGCCGGCCACTCATGAATTTCAAGAGCGCCAATCTCACGCAGCTGTTTCAGGCGATTCAAGCCTTTCACAACTTCGGTCGACGGTTCCAGCCAGTTGGCGAAACCGATGTGCCACATCGGGCTGAACTCTTCACCAGGCATGAAATACGATGGAATGCCGATTTGTCCGCCCAATGGGCCACCGCCTGACAGGTTATTAGGCAGTGTACCGGTAGGAGGATAACGACCAACCAATGGCTCAGGTGGCACGAACTGCACCAGTGGTACCGCAGCGCCCGCCAGGAAGGCATGTTTCGGCACGTATGGGATACCCATATTATTGGCAGGACCAGCCGGGAAGGAATCGACTACCACGTAATAAGGATTGTAGTCGCCATTATCCGTCCAGGATTTATGCAGTTTCAGTTTCGCATACGGCTGTGCCGCGGTGGTATTGATTTCCAGCACATGGCCGGTATCACCACCCCAGTTCTGACCGTTATAACGGCAAGTGGTATTGGGTGGATCATCCGGGAAGGAAGTACAGTTCTGATCTATTCTCAGATGTTCCCAGTCCTCATCACCCCACTGGATAAAGAAGGCATTTACAATCACATCTTTACCGGCAATCGTCATCCGGCGTAGCGGAGAGTAGTTATTATCCGCGCTTTGAGGCGGAATATTGGGATCATTGAACTGTACGAAATCCGGGTGAATACGGGTAATCGGATTGGGCAGATCACCAAAGAAGGTGAACACGCCGCTGTCCGATACTTCCGCTTCGGAGGTGGCCGCTTCCGGTGTGCCGACCAGTCCGCCGGCCCAGATAATGCCCATGTCATCGGCCAGATCTTCGTCGGAAATGTCATGCAGGATAAAGAAGACTTCTCTTTCATTGCCCTGATCATCAATATTGATGCCGCGCCGCAGCGGATATTTGCCTACTGAGCGTTCGTCCTCGGTGGGGTTCAGCGCACTGCCGATTTCCACGTTAACGAGGTCGATTTCCTCAATTTCCATACCCTCAACCCAGATTGAGACCGCTTGACCATCCAGGGTCGGGCCGAACTGACCGACATCATCACCGGTGCGTGCGGTTGGCAGAGCCAGGGTGTCAACATAGCTGACGCCGTCCCAGGTCGGGATAGGTGCAGGCATGGTACGGGTCTGACCGGGGTTTTCAATATCCCAGCGTAACAACATGGCATGATCTTCATGCTGAGTATTGTGGCAATGCTCCATGTACTGTCCGGCGAATTCACGGAAGCGCAAGGCTATTTCCACCATGGTGCCACTGTCCGGTTGCGGACCGATGCGGTACACATCTTTACGCGCCCATTTTTCCCATTCAGGAGGCTCGACACCATTGCGGCGCAATACGATACCTTCCTCAAAGTGGATATGGATCGGATGGCTCCAGGTGCCGCTGTTCATGATCCGCCAGACTTCCAGACCGCTGGAGTTCTTGGTCGGTGCCGCGGACAGACGGCGTGGATCCATATTGAAGCCTTTGCCACCATCGGTTTCGATCACCCAGGGGGCTTCGTCAGTAGGCTGACGTTCGAACTCGAAGCTGCGATGCAGCGCGTTGGCCAGTTCTTCCTCGGTAGGACGCCGCAGTGGAATCAGTTTCTGCTGACCGGCGACGAAATTCACCGGGTCCATGCTCACGTCCACGTCGTTGTATTCGTGGACACGGAATTCCATGAACTTACCAACGACCGGATCATTGAACCAGCTATCGGCAACGCCGTCACCATCCTGATCAACCTGGATGGCTTCATACTCGCCACTCAGGATTTCATCCATCGGAATGACTGCATCAGTACCCTGGCCGGTGCGCTGTGACAACATGTTAACCATGTAGAGCTTTTGACCGGGCTGGAACTGGCTGAAATCAATAATGATGTCATAACGTTCAGCAATACCGATGGTCGGTAACTGACCGTTATCGAATGCCACGGTGTGTTCCATGATGTTGCCGTCATTGGCCACCATGTGGAACGGTACGGGCTCACCGGTTTCGGTGACCACCGCGACTTTGAAGTAACGCGATACCGAACCATTCAGGATACGGAAACGATAGCGGCGGGCACGCACGTCAAAATAAGGCTTATACAGCCAGTTGACGGTCATCACGTCACCGATAAAGCCGGTTTGGTTGAATGGGTTGAACCACAGCTGGCCTTCCTCATCCCAGGCTTTTTCCGCCAGCAGCAGATTGACGTCATAATCACGGTTGCCCCAGTCCAGTGATGAACCACTGGGCAGACGCAGATTAACACCGTCATCCAGAGCTTCATTACCACGATCCAGCGCACTGTAGTAGTTCATCATGGCAGCGTTGCCCTTATAAACATTCTGGGCGGTAAAATCGAGCATATGGTCATGGAACCAGTGAGTACTCATGGTTTCACGCCAGTCACCGCGCAGCTGTGCGATACCGCCATGTCCGTCCGGCGCTCCGGCGCGCGGATCAGAAGCGGTCACATTGATCGTATCGTGACCGGCTAAGACCATTGGCCAGCGATAATCATAATACTGACCGGGGAAGAAGAACGAGTTGGTATAACCGTCGCTTTCCGCGGGGTTATGACCATTGTGTTCATGCGTGGACAGGGTATGCAGACCAAAACCGCGATTGGCGGCAACATCAATCGGCAATGCATTGTAATGACGCATAACCAGTGATTCGCCATACCTGGCCATCAACAGCTTGGGTGGGAAGGTACCGTCGAAGGTCCACAGGGCCAACGGGTCCTGAACCGGCATATCCGGGTGGAATCGAACCTCTACGCCGGCATTGGTGCCATCAAATCCGGGTGCGCCCGCGGTGTTGTGGTATAGACCGCCTGGGCCAAATTCACCCACGTTAAATTCATGCAGCTGCATTCCATCTCGGAAGCCGCCGTTATCGCGTGCGCCAGCCTGGGCTGTCTTGAAATACACTTTAGGCCGGAATTCATTCCAGCGCTGATGTGACCACAACCGTCCGGGTGGGCGTCCTTCCGCCGGCGGGCGTCTGAGGTTACGTCCCAGATAGCCTTCGATTTCCTGCTCCCAGGGGTTGCGTGAAATAGTGTTCGAGCTGCGCCTGGGGTAGGGGAAGATATGATCTTCGGCCAGAAAGCCTTCCAGATTTTCCGGGTCGGGCACGCCCTGAGCGCTGTCCGGTGCCGGTAATTTAGGCGGGAATATGCAACTTGGCCAGTCCGGATCGAACGGCAGACATGGGCGCCAGCGTGCTGAAGAGTTTAATGGCTGAGTGCCGAACTCTTCGAAGCGCAGCATTTTCTGTATGAATGGCTGGGCTCCGAACAGCGGACTGGGTGGGCCATTGGTGGGAATGTTAAAAAACAACCCGTCCTCACGCTGTTCCTCTTCGGAAATAACGTTTTGCTCGGCAGCATCCTCGACGGTGCCGGTGGCCCCGCCTTCAAAAGCGCCAATGTTGGCGTCTTCAAGGCCGTCGGGTAGATCGCCAGGATCGTCAGCATATGCACTTGCGCCAATACAGCAGGCAAGGACAACGCTTAGAATTCTGAGCAGGTGGTGTTTTTTGTGATTATAGTTATCTTGATTAGATATCCTATCCATAGTTTTTTGTCCTCTTTTATTATTTAAGCTCCATGATCCGAGTCTTATATCTGCATACTTCCTGCATGCTATGGACGAGATTACGCTTATTTGACGGCTTTTAACACTAGTATTTAGTTTATTACTACTTCAGTATTAGTGCGGTTTAAACTGATGATTCAGCCTGTCAGAGCCTTTGTTTCGGGTCGGAATCCGGAGTGTGGATTGGATGCTGTTGCGTTCAGCGAAATTAATTTTGAGCGGTATTCAGAGCATACCGCGATGGCCATACCGAAGCAGCACGATTCAGCTTGCCGGGTTTTTAACCAGCGATATGCTCCGGCGGTACGATTTTCAGAGCGTCGTGATCTATTATGCTGATACCTCTAAAGTCAATATAACTTACTGATATGTATAAGAATGAAAGTCGTTCAGGTTGGTCGATCCGGCCTGTAACCAGTGCTGCAGGTGTGAGGCCGCTCCGCGTCTTCTCAGTTTGCGTTAACCCAGCAAAAAAAGCCCGCTGATGCGGACCTTTTCTTATTGGCGGAGAGGGTGGGATTGATGCTCGCCATCCCTGGCTCGCACCCGCTGCGCGGACGCACTGTCGTGCGCCCCGATGGGCTCTCCTGCCAATCGGTCGAACCCTGACGAGCTTTCTCACCTACCGCTTCCACAAATTAAA
>JAJFKY010000004.1 GCA_021772975.1 Gammaproteobacteria bacterium | reverse complement strand
CACCGACAGATCAAAGCACACCGAGGTGGAAGCCAGTACGCCGTCCAGCGCCGGCTGGCCAAAGTAGTCGCTGGCCCAGGCCAGAAACGCCACGCCATTGCCGTGGCTGATCGCCACACCCTTGGGACGACCGGTCGAACCAGAGGTATACATAACGTAGGCCAGCTGTCCGGTGTGAATGCGTGGCGCCGGTGAATCAGCAGGATAATCATCCAGCGGCAACTGTCCGATATCCACCACCTCTACACCTGGAGCAGCCAGCTCAGCGGCAACTTCCAGATCGTTATTGGTGAGCAGCAGCCCCACCTGGGCATCACCGACCATAAAGGCCAGACGTTCCAGCGGGTATTCCGGATCCAGTGGCACGTAGGCGCCGCCCGCTTTGAGCACACCCAGCAGAGCAATGAGCAATTGCGCGTTACGCTGCATGCACACGCCAACCCGCTGCTCAGTCGTAATGCCCCGCCCGCGCAGATAATGCGCCAGCCGGTTGGCCTGCTGGTTAAGTTCAGCGTAGCTTAGTCGTTGCTCACCAGCCACCAGGGCGGTGGCCTGTGGCTGAACGGCAACCTGGCGTTCAAACAACTGCTGAATGCTGTGCTGCGCAGGCAACGGCATGGCGGTGAGATTCCACTCGCGTAACCAGTTTTGCTGCTGCTGTGGCAGGACCGGCAAATGCGCTACCGCCTGTCCGGCATCCTGCAGGATACCTTGCAGCAATACCTCGTAACTGGCCGCCAGCCGCTCGATACTGTCCGGTTCGAACAGCTCGCTGTTGAAATTCCAGGCCAGGCCTATGTGCTCGTCGCGCTCGGCGGCAAACAGTTCCAGGTCAAACTTTATGATGCTGTGGCTGGTTGCCAGGCGCTGCAATTGCAGGCCCGGCAACTGCAGTGATGCGGGCTGCCTGCTTTGCAGGGCGAAGAGAACCTGAAACACCGGACTGTGGCGCAGGCTGCGCTCCGGCTGCAGTTCATCGACCAGCATTTCAAAAGGCATGTGCTGATGGGTGAACGCGTCCAGGATGGTCTGCTTATTGCGCTGCAACAGCTGGGTGAATGATTCGGCGGGCTGCAGTTGAGTACGCAGCACCAGATTGCTGATGAAAAAGCCGATGAGATTTTCAGTCGCGGCATGGGTACGGCCGGCAATCGGCGTGCCCATGACGATATCCTGCTCATTGCTGTGACGGCTGAGTAATACCGCGAACGCGGTCTGCAACAACATAAACAGGCTGGTGTCGGTGCGCCGGCATAAATCTTTCAGCGACCGGGTGAGCGCACTGTCCAGCATCTGCCGGTGCGTTTTACCCTGGAAGCTTTGTTCGCTGGGGCGTTGATGATCCAACGGCAAACTGTGCAGCGGTGGAATACCGGCTAACTGGTTGCGCCAGTATTTCAGTTGCTGCTCCAGCAGTTCACCCTGCAGCCAGCCGCGCTGCCACTGGGCGTAATCCGCGTACTGCACCGGCAACGGCGGCAGCGGGTTACTCTGACCCCGTTGATAGGCCTGGTATAAAGTCTCCAGTTCGCTTAAGAAAAGCCCTACCGACCAGCCATCGGAGGCGATGTGGTGCATGCTCATCAAGACCACGTGCTGATCGTCGGATAAGCGCAGCAGCTGTGCCCGCAACAGCAGATCACGCTGTAAATCAAATGTCCGGGCAGCATCCGCCTGCGCACGCTGCTGCACTTCGAGTTGCTGCTGCCGCGGGTCGAGATCGCTTAAGTCGATGGTTTCAAAAGGCAGACTGTAGCTGGCCCGGATTAACTGATACGCATCACCGGCCTGCTCAATAAACTCAGTGCGCAATACCTCATGCCGTTCCACAATCGTGTTCAGACAACGCTCCAGCACCGTGCCGTCCAGTTGGCCGGTTATCCGGAAGGCCATCGGTATGTTGTACTGGCTGCTGGCGCCTTCCAACTGATCAATAAACCACAGCCGGCCCTGGGCGAATGACACCGGGATCGGCTGGTCGCGCTCAAGCCTGACAATATCCGGCAATGACACTTCATTATCGCTGCCGATCAGGCTGGCCAGGCTGGCCACATCCGGGTGCTCGAACAAATCCTGCAAATCCAGCTCCGTGCCCAGCAGGTCACGAATCTGATTGATCAGCTTGATCGCCAGTAACGAGAAACCACCCAGCTCGAAAAAGTTATCCTGCATGCCAACCTGCTCAACCTGCAGAGTGTCCTGCCAGATTTCGCAGAGCGTCTGTTCAATCGCATTCGAGGGCGCAATATAGCTGCCCGCCTGATGGCTTACATCAGCCATCTCCAGCAGCGCCTGACGGTTAACCTTGCCGCTGATCAGTTGCGGCATGGCAGCCACCGTCAGCCACACCGTCGGCAGCATGTAGTCCGGTAATCGCTGCCCTACGGTCTGTTTGATCTGCTCCAGGGCGGCATCCGCATCGTCGCTCCGCCCGGTCAGCACCAGATAAGCCACCAGCTGCTTTTCGCCACTGGCACTGTTTCTGACCAGCACCTGTGCCTGTTGCACCGCGGCCTGCTCCAGCAGTTGTGCTTCAATGTCACCCAACTCGATCCGGAAACCGTGCAGCTTGATCTGATCATCCAGCCGGCCCAGAAATTCCAGCTCTCCGCTGGCACGCCAGCGAACCCGGTCGCCGGTACGATACAGGCGCGTGCAGTCCGCCCCGGCGTGCTGCTCGGCAAAAGGATTAGCGATAAATTTTTCGGCATTCGCTTCAGGCTGATTCAGATAGCCGCGCACGACTCCGGCACCGCCGACATACAGCTCACCGGCAACCCCGACCGGCAGCAGTTGCTGCTGCTCGCCCAGCACGTAGGCGACGCTGTTGCTGACCGGTTTGCCGATGTGACCGCGCACCCCCGACTGCAGCATGGCGTAGGCGGCATTAACGGTTAGTTCGGTCGGACCGTAGGCATTGATGGCTTTGCAGCCACGCTGCAGACAGTATTCGGCCACCCTGTTCCATAGCTCTGGTGAAACTTCATCGCCACTCAGAAGCATATGAATGCCTGTGCTGGTGCGTGCCTGCAGCGCGGTCAGCACGTGCTCAACCAATTGCGGCATGCCGTTAAATACACCGATCCGATTTATCAGCAGCAATTCGGCCAGCTGCTCAGCATCGGTGCGTTGTGACGCCGACGCCAGCACCACCCGTGCACCGCGGTTTAAGGCCAGGATGCCTTTTAGGGAAGCATCGAAAGCATAGGATGCGGTCCACAGCCAGCCAGCATTCTCCGGCAGCCCGAGTGCGCGCATCTGCTCCGCGAACACCGCCTGGAAATGACTCAGATTACGGTGCTCCACCAGCACGCCTTTGGGCTGACCGGTAGAGCCAGAGGTATAAATCACGTACATCAAATGCCGTGGTGTCAAACCCAGCTGATTGACAGACGGGTTGGTGTCTGGATATTGCTGCAGATGAGCCTGCGATTCAGGGCTGTCCAGTTGCATCACCAGTTGTCCGGTAACCGGAAGCTGACGCTCCAGGCTGCTGTGGGTGAGGACAATACCGATCCCGGAATCCTCCAGCATGTAACTGAGACGTTGGGCGGGCTGCAGCGGATCCAGCGGTACATAGGCGCCGCCGGCTTTGATAATACCGAGTATCCCGATCACCATTTCCAGTGAGGGATTGCAATACAAACCAACCAGGGTATCCGGCCTGACACCCTGGGCCAGCAGATAATGCGCCAGCGCATTGGCGCGGGCATTGAGCATCTGATACGTCAGCTGCTGATCATCTATCACCAGCGCAGTGCTGTCAGGGGTGCGCGCAGCCTGCTGCTCGAACAACTCATGCACACATTGCCCGACCGGGTATTCAACTGCAGAACTTTGTCCGTTCAGCAGCAGGCGCTGGCGCTCGGCATCCGCCAACAGGTTCAGATCACTGACCGGCAGATCAGGCTGCCGCAGAATACTTTGCAGCAGACAAATGTAATTGGCACACAACCGCGCTACGGTGTCGCGTGCAAACAATGCGCTGCAGTAAACCCAGTTGACCCGCAGCGAATCGTCTTCCTCGATGACACTTAAACCGAGATCAAATTTGGCCGGCAGCTCCGGCAATCTTATCGAGTGCTGTTCCAGGCCATTCAATGCCAGCTGATTTTGCTCCAGGCTGGGCGTTGCAAACGCCAGTTGGAACACCGGGCTGTGACTCAGACTGCGTTCCGGTTTCAATTCCTCCACCAGCATCTCAAACGGCAGGTGCTGGTGTGCGTAGGCATCCAGCAGCATGGTTTTATTGTGCTGCAGCAATGCGCGGAAACCAGGGTTTCCGGACAAGTCGTTTCTGAGCGGCAGCATATTGGTGAAAAAGCCGATCAGCGGTTCGATATCCTGATGCATCCGCCCCGCTATCGGCGTGCCCATGACAATATCCGTGCTGTGGCTGTAGCGGCTGAGCAACACTGCATAAGCGGTTTGCAGGAACATGAACAACGTCACATTATTGGCCTGGCAGAAAGCCCGGATCTGCTCAGCCAGCGCCGGCTCAAGATTCTGATGGTAGGTCTTACCCTTAAAATTCTGCTGCGCCGGACGGGGATGATCCAGCGGCAGCTGGTGAACCGGTGGAATACCGGCCAGCTGCGCTTTCCAGTAATCCAGCTGTGCGCTTAAAACTTCAGCCTGTAACCAGTCACGCTGCCATTGGGCGTAATCCGCATATTGAATCGGTAACGCCGGCAGCGGATTGTCAGCACCGTTCTGGAAAGCGTTATACAAGGCTGATAATTCATTAAACAAAATGCCCAGCGACCAGCCATCCGAGGCGATATGATGCAACGTCATCAATAAGGCGTGCTCATCCTCAGCCAGCTTCATCAAACCCGCGCGCAGCATCAGATCGGCGCTCAGATCGAAGGGTCTGCCGGCGTCTTTGAGCATCAACTGCTGAATCGCGGCCTGCTGATCGGCCGGATCAATGGCGGTTAAGTCGATCACCTGGAACGGTACGCTAAAGCTTGTCCGCAGCACCTGACGCAGATCATCGCCGCTTTCTGAAAAGTAACTGCGTAACACTTCATGCCGCTCGACCACCACGTGCAGTGCTTTTCTCAGCGCGGGCTCATCCAGCTTGCCGCTGAGTCTGAAGGCGACCGGTATGTTGTATTGAGTACTGCCCTCAAACCGGTCGATAAACCAGATACGCTGCTGGGCATAAGACAGCAAGACGGACTGCGTATCGGCCAGTTTGCTGATTGGCGGCAGTACCAGCGCCTGCCGGTATTCACCCAGGGCCTGCGCCAGGCCACGAATGGTCGGCTGCTCAAACAGGCGTTTTAAGGGTAGCTCAAGCTTCAGTATCTGACGGATCTGGCTGACCAGGCGAGTGGCCAGCAGAGAATGCCCGCCCAGTTCAAAGAAGTTATCGTCGATACCGACCTGCTCAAGTTGCAGCACCTCCTGGTAGCTCGCCGCCAGCTGTTGTTCCAGCTCATCGCGAGGGGCAACGTAGCGCTGCCGGTAAGCTTCCCAGTTCGGGGCCGGCAGTGCCTGACGATCAACTTTGCCATTAGCGGTGCGGGGAAAACCAGCCAGAATAATCACCGCCAGCGGCACCATGTAGGCAGGCAGGCTCTGCTGCAGTGCCGCCTTTACATCCGCTTCGCTGAGTTGCTCGTCAGCCACGGCGTAACCCACCAGCTGTTTGCCCAACTCGCCGTCCAGCACCTGCACCAGCGCCGCGTCAACGCCCGGCAGTTGCTCCAGTTTGTTTTCAATTTCCGCCAGTTCAATGCGGACACCACTGACTTTCACCTGAAAGTCGGTCCGGCCCATGTATTCAAGCGTGCCATCATCGCGGTAGCGCGCCAGATCACCGGTCCGGTACATGCGCTCACCGGGCTGACCCGTGAACGGATTCGGTCGGAAAGCCAGCGCGGTCAGAGCAGGTTGATTCCAGTAACAGCGGGCCAGACCCAGACCACCGAGAAATAACTCACCGACCAGACCGACCGGCGGTAACTGTTCCAGGCCGTCATCCACCACATATGCCTGGGTATTGGCGATCGGCCGGCCGATCGGTACGCTGTCGGCGCCTGCCGATGCCCGCGGTATCCAGTAGCAGCTGGCAAACGTGGTGCTTTCGGTAGGGCCATAGCCATTGATGATCTGAACGGTATCATCGAGTTGGTACAGGCGTTCCACGTGGGCCGCTGAAACGGCCTCTCCGCCCACCAGCAATTGCCTTAAGCCGACCAGACTGGCTACTGATTCATCCACCAGCGCGTTAAATAAGGCGGTCGTCAGCCACAGGGTATTGAGCTTCTGATCGCGGATGTAATGCGCCAGCTGCTGTGCTTCGGGCACGGCCTGCGGCAGCAGAATGCAACAACCGCCGTGCAACAGCGGCGCCCAGACTTCCAGGGTGGAAACATCAAATGTCACCGGTACTGCCTGCAGTATCCGCATACTGCTGTCCAGTTGCATGTAATCCACGCCGAACAGTAAACGGCGCACACACTGATGCGTCACGCCGACGCCTTTGGGCTGCCCGGTCGAACCTGAGGTATACAGCAGATGCGCCAGATTGGCACTGCTGACAGGCACGCTCGGATTATCCATGGAATACTCAGCCAGGCGAGCTGACTGAGTGTCCAGATTCAGTGCTTCCAGTCCCAGCTGTTCCGCAATTCCGGCCTGATCATTGTTCAGCAGTAACTCAGTGGCGGCATCCTGCGCTATATAGGTCAGGCGTTCGCGCGGGTAATCAGGGTTCATCGGCACATACGCGCCACCCGCCTTCAGAATGCCCAGGAAGGCCACGATCAAGTCCGGACAACGGTGCAGACAAACACCTACCCGTTTGTCCGGGCCGACGCCATGCTCACGCAGATAATGCGCCAGCTGATTAGCGCGCTGGTTTAATGCCCGATAGCTCAGGCATGTATCGTCCATCACCACCGCGATCGCTTCGGGACGCTGGCTGGCCTGCTGTTCAAACAGCCCGGCGATGCTCCGCTGCTCCGGCAGCGCCGTGGCGGTGTTATTCCAGGCGGTCAGTCTGGTTTGCTGCTGGTCCGATAATATCGGCAGTTCAGCCACCGCCTGCTGTGGGTTGTCGAGCGCCGCTGCCAGCAGCACCGCAAAACTGTCAGCCAGCTGGACGATACTCGCATCGGCGAACAGGTCGGTGTTGTAGTTCCAGACCAGCGTCAGCTGGTCGTCTGCCTCGGTGCCAAACAGCTCCAGATCAAACTTGATGATACTGTGCTCACGCGCCACCAGTGTTCTTTCCAGACCCGCCAGTTCGGCTTCACCAACCTCGTTGTTCTGCAGGCCGAACAGAATCTGAAATACCGGGCTGTGGCGCAGATTGCGTTCCGGCTGGACTTCCTGCACCAGCATTTCGAAGGGAATATGCTGATGGGTATAAGCGTCCAGGATGGTTTGTTTATTGGTGTTTAAAGCCTGCAGGAAGCTGGGCTTGTCATCGAAGCGGCTGCGCAGTACCAGGGTGTTGACAAAAAAACCGATCAGCGCTTCGGTATCCGTATGGGTACGCCCGGCGATGGGCGTGCCCAGCATAATATCCTGCTCATTGCTATAACGGCTGAGCAAGACCGCAAACGCGGTCTGCAGGAACATGAACAGCGTCACATCCTGCTGCTGACACAGCGCCTTGATCGAGTCCAGCATCGTCTTATCCAGCTGCTGGGTAAAACGCCTGCCGTTGAATGTCTGCTGAGCCGGACGTGGATAATCCAGCGGCAGCGCGTGGACCGGGGGGAGGTCGGCGAGTTGCTGACGCCAGTAACTTAACTGCTGTTCCAGCACCTCACCCTGCAGCCAGTTTCTCTGCCAGTGCGCGTAGTCGGCGTACTGTACCGGCAGGGCCGGTAACGGGTTTTCACGGGCCTCGCAATAAGCCGCGTATAACTGGCTTAATTCATTAAAAAAGATCGCCATCGACCAGCCATCCGAAGCGATATGATGCATGTTGGTCAACACCACATGCTGATCCTCGGAGAGTTTCAGCAACTGCATCCGCAGTAACATATCCTGGCTGAGATCAAACGGCTGCCGAGCGTCGTCGGCGGCCAGACGCTGCACTTGTCGCTGCTGTTCCGCCGGTTCCAATCCGCTCAGATCAACGCTCCGCACCGGCAGGCGGAAATCTTCCCGGATAACTTGATAAGCTTCGCCGGATTGCTCCAGGTAGCCGGTGCGCAACACTTCGTGACGCTGGATGATGCTATCAATAGCCTGCCGGAAAGCCGGCTCGTTAAACGCTCCGCGCAGTTGATAGGCGATCGGGATGTTGTACTGGCTGCTGCCGCCCTCCAGCTGATCAATAAACCACAGGCGTTGTTGAGCATAGGACAGCTCCAATGGCCGTGCGCGGTCAACCTGCTCGATCGGTGGCAATACCACGTCGTCCTGATAGGCCTGTAATGCCACTGCCAGGCTGCGCACCGTCGGATGTTCAAACAGCACCCGTAGCGGCAGTTCAATACTGAGCTGACGGCGAACCTGACTGATCAGGCGGGTTGCCAGCAGCGAGTGACCGCCGAGCAAAAAGAAATCATCCTTAACCCCGATCTGATCCAGGTCCAGCAATTCCTGCCAGATATCACACAGTTGCCGCTCCAGTTCATCTTCAGGCGCGACATAGGTTTCCAGACGCAAGCCCTGCTCAAGCGCTGGCAATGCGTCGCGTTGCAGTTCGTCCGCCTCATCGCGGACCAGCTGCTCGACAAAGACGAATATCGACGGCAGCATGAAAGCAGCCAGCTGGCCCTGCAGCGCCTGCCCCAGCTTTTCCAGCAGCGCGTGCTGATCGACCGGCGGTGCTTCCGCCGGGACCACATAGGCCACCAGCTGCGGCTGACCGTGGACGTCAATATCCGCCAGCACCGCGGCATCGGCAATGCTTTCCAGCGCCAGTAAATGTTCGTTGACCTCCGCCAGGTTCACCCGCTTGCCACGAATCAGTACCCGGCCTTCCAGACGCTCAGCCTGCTCCAGGTAAGCGCCTTGTTCGGTCATCACCCAGCGCGCCCAATCACCACTGCGATACAGGCTTTCGCCCGTCCGGAACGGGCTGGGCAGAATAGCCGCCGGATCCAGCCCGGCATCGCGCTCAAGCCGCATTCCGGCGTGATAAACATCGCCCGCCACTCCCACTGGAACAGGCTGCAGTTGCTTGTTCAATACATAGATTGAGGTGTGCGACTGTTCCCGCGCCAGGGGGAGATTGAGGCTGATCGGATACATGCCCCGTTTGTTGACCTGCCGGATCAATTGCCAGCGGCTGTTGGCATTGCTGGCGGTCGGGCCGGTGACGTAATGCAGCGCCCGCGGCGCGCCCTGTTCCAGCACCTCGGCCAGCCGTTTGTTGTTGATTCGACCACCACCAACAATCAGCTTGTCAAGCTCAGCGAATATCGCCGGCGCCTGTTCGGCCAGTTCAGCAAACTGCTCAGTGGTCAGTGCCAGAGTTGTTGTGTCACCAGTTGTCAGCAACTCCGGCAGGGCTTCCGGCGCTTGCGTATAGCGGGTGTAACAGGCTCCGGCAGCCAACGCGGCCCAGATCAGAAAGCTGCCAAAATCCTGACCATCCTGGCCCAGCGTTATCACCGTCTCGCCGACTGCAATCTCAGGATAACCATCATGCTGCAGCAGGCTGACCAGATTCTGATGCTCAATTTCGATATAAGCCGGTGCGCCATCCTTACCGGTAACCGCCAGTACGCAGGCCAGATAATCGCTACTATGCTGGCTGTTTGTAGGGTTATCGCCTGACTGTTCCACCACCTGGCGCTGGAACACCGGATCATCGATACACCAAAGCTCGCCATCCTCGGGCATGCTGAAGCGATCCGCCAGCGCCTGAACGCTCAGCGCCAGCCGTATCCGCATTGCCTGACATGCTGCCTGCCAGTCCTGTTCCGCCTCGGGATCCCATGCCAGATAGGCGCCACCTGCTTTCAGAATGGCCAGTTGCGTGCTGACCGCACGCAGTCCAGCCGGCAGACACACGCCCACCACGGTATCCGGCCCAACCCCTGCGCTGATCAGCTGATGCGCCAGTTGATTGGCGTGAATATTCAGTGTCTGATAAGCCATACGCTGGCCATCGATATCCACTGCCATGGCTTTATTATGTTGCTCGGCGCAAACCTCCAGCAGCTGTTGCAGACTTGGTAGAACCTCACGTTCGGAGGGGTCTGTCCAGGCCTCGCGGCAGCTCCATTGCTGCACTACCTGTTGCTGCTCATCGGCACTTAACAGCGGCAGATTATTGATGCCCAGTTCAGGATCATCCAGGATGCCTTGCAACAACACCACGAAGTTATCCGCCATGCGCTGAATGGTTGCGGTCTCGAACAGATCGGTGTTGTAGTCCCACTTCAATATCAGCGAGCTGTCGCGTTCGATAATTACCAGTTCCAGATCGAACTTGAGGATGCTGTGCCCCCGCTCCAGGATGCTCATTTCCAGTTCCGGCAGGCGCAGATTGGATTGCTGGGTCTGTTCCAATGCGATCGCTATTTGAAAAACCGCGCTGTGACTCAGATTGCGTTCGATCTGCAACTGCTCGACCAGCATTTCAAACGGTATATTCTGATGACTGTAAGCGTCTAACAACACCTGCTTGCTGTCGGCCAGCGCCTGGGCAAACGAAGGGTTATCAATGAATCTACTGCGCAACACCAGGGTATTGATAAAACAACCGATCAAGGCTTCGATGTCATTGTGTGTCCGGCCGGCGACCGGGGTGCCGATGACAATATCATCGGCATTGCTGAACCGGCTGATCAGCACCGCGAACGCGGTTTGCATCAGCATGAACAAAGTCGCGCTATGCTGCTGCGCACAACTGTTCAAACGCCTGGTGAGCGTTTGATCCAGTACCTGCCGGTAAGTTTTGCCGGTAAAACCCTGCTGCGCGGGGCGCGCATGATCCAGTGGCAGGCTGTGAACCTGGGGGATACCCTGTAACTGGGTTTTCCAATAGTCCAGCTGCCGATCCAGCGCCTCACCCTGCAGCCAGTCACGCTGCCATTGAGCATAGTCGGCATACTGCAAAGTCAGCGGCGGCAACGGATCAGGCTGCTGCTGCCGATAAGCTGAATACAAGCTGCTTAACTCGCTGAAAAATATCCTGGATGACCAGGCATCAGTAACAATATGATGAAAAGCGAATAACAATACATGCCGATCATCAGCCAACCGGATAATGTGCGACCGCAATAAAATATCCTGGCTTAAATCAAATACCGCCTGGGCATCAGCGGTCACCAGCCGGTTAACTTCCAGCTGTTGTTTATCCGCACTCAAGCCGGTTAAATCAAGCACGGTTATAGGTGCCTCGAAATCCTGCCTGATCACTTGCTGGCAGTCACCATCTACTTCTACAAAGTAGCTGCGCAGCACCTCGTGCCGCTCGATGATCGAGGTAATCGCGGCCTGCATGGCGGCCTGGTCAAAAGGACCATCCAGCCGGAAAGACCAGGGCACGTTATATTGGCTGCTACCGCCTTCCAGTTGATCAATGAATCTCAAGCGCTGCTGAATGTAAGACAGGCGTAGTGGATGACCATCATCCACCGGCCGGATAGGCGGTAATGAAGCTTCGCTGTCCTGCCGCAGAATGCCCGCCAGGCTGGCCACGTCGGGGTGTTCAAACACATCCTGCAGATCCAGCTCCGCGCCCAGCTCTTCCCGGATCAGGTTGATCAGCTTCATCGCCAGCAGCGAATGGCCGCCCAGATCAAAAAAGTTATCCTGGATACCAACCTGGTCGATGCCCAGCGCGGTCTGCCAGATCGCACACAGCTTGTCCTCAACCTCATTGCGTGGCTGAGCATAATCCGCCGGTGCGGTTTGTTCTGCGCTCAATGCCAACAGTGCATCGCGATCAATCTTGCCACTGCTTAATAACGGCATCTCGTCCAGCACCAGCCATGCCGTCGGCAGCATGTATTCCGGCAGGGTTTGCTGGAGCGTGTGTTTGATCTGCTCAAGTGAGTTGTCAGCCGTGTTTTGCTCAAGCACCATATAGGCTGCTAATTGCTGGCTGCCGGACTCACTGAGCTTGACCAGCACGCGCGCCTGCTGCACCACCTGTTGCTCAAGCAAACGCGCCTCAATCTCACCCAATTCGATTCTGAAGCCGCGCAGCTTGACCTGGTTATCCATCCGGCCAAGAAACTCCAGCTCGCCGCTGGCCAGCCAGCGCACCCGGTCACCGGTTCGATATAAACGTCCGCTCCGGACGCCGCTGAAAACATCCGGTACGAAGCGTTCCGCGGTCAAAGCATCACGCCGCCAGTAACCCCGCGCTACCCCCGCGCCACCCACGTACAACTCACCGGGCATACCAATCGGCAGCAACTCCTGATGCCGGTCCAGCACGTAGGCGGTGGTATTGCGGACTGGCCTGCCAATGCTGATGACAGCATTGTCATGCACTGGCGCGTAGGTAGTGTTGATGGTTAATTCGGTCGGACCATAGGCATTAATGGCGCGACAGTCATACCGTTGGCAGAAAGCGGCCACTTTCCGCCATAAACTGCTGTTAATCTCGTCACCGCCAATGATCAGATTGACGCCACTGTTAAACCGCGTCTGGACATGCTCAATGATCTGTTCCGCCAGTTGCGGCATGCCGTTGAATACCGCAATTTTATGCTGCCGCAGCAATTCCGCGAGCTGCACGGCGTCACTCCGCTGGGACTGTGCTGCCATAACTACCTGGCGGCCCTGGTTCAGCGCCAGTATGCCCTTGAATGAAGCATCAAAAGCATAGGAGGAACTCCATAGCCACGCGGAACCATCCGGCACCTCCAGCTGTGCCAGCTGGTGTGCAAAAATGTCCTGGAAATGGCACAGATTACGCTGCTCAACCATCACGCCCTTGGGTTGTCCGGTCGAACCCGAGGTGTAGATCACGTACAGCAGATGGTGTGGCGCCAGTGGCCGGCTTGCCGCTACGGGGTTATCACTGCTGTACTGCGTCAGCTGCTGCTGCAGTTGCGGTGAATCCAGACAGGCCACCAGCTGCCCGCTCAGCGGCAGCGTATCCAGCAGCTTCCGCTGGGTCAGAATAATGTCTATGCCGGCATCACTCAGCATATAGGCCAGCCGTTTTTCCGGGTTGCCATGATCCAGCGGCACATAGGCGCCGCCTGCTTTGATAATGCCCAGAATACCGATCACGGTTTCCAGTGACGGCAGCACGCACAGCCCCACCAGGGTATCGGGCTTAACCCCCTGCTCAATCAGATAATGGGCGACCCGGTTGGCCTGGGCATTCAATGCGCGATAACTCAGACGCTGATCACCGGCTGTCAGTGCAACCGCGTCAGGCGTGCGGGCCACCTGCGCCTCGAATAATGCGGGCATGGTGGTTGCATCCACCCGGTCACTTGCGGGGTGACCACCGACGGCATGATTCCAGTCCTGCAGTAACAGTTGCCGCTCGGTTTCAGCCAGCAATGGAATCTGCCGCACCGCCCGTTCCGGAGAATCGGTGACATACCGCAGCAGGCAGCCGAAATTCCGCGCCATGCGTTGGATCGTGTCGGCCTCGAAAATGTCCGGGTTATAGACCCATTCCAGCTCGATGCTGGCTGAGGATTCCAGCGCGGATAAACGCAGATCAAAATTAAGACTGTCATCCGCCGCGGTGACGTCCTGCAGCTTCAGACCCGGCAATACCAGCTTGTCACTTTCGCGCTCCAGCATGGTGAACATGATTTGAATAATCGGGCTGTGGCGCAGATCACGTTCCGGTTGCAACGCTTCCACCAGCATGTCAAAAGGCAGATGCTGGTGAGTATGTGCATCCAGTATGGTCTGCTTGTTATCCACCAGCACTTTGCTGAAGCTATCGGTAGCATCAAAGCGGGTGCGCAGTGCAACCGTGTTAACAAAAAAACCGATCAGCGGTTCGGTATCGATGTGGTTACGTCCCGACATGGTGGTGCCGATCACGACATCCGACTTATTGCTGTAGCGGCTTAACAGCACCGCGAAAGCGGTCTGCAGCAACATAAACAAAGTGACATCAAATGTCGCGCAAAGCCATCTTATCCGGCTGGTCAGCCCCTGCTCAATAGACTGGCAGTGGATATCGCCGACAAAGCTCTGCTGCTCCGGTCGAGCATGATCCAGCTGCACCGCATGCACGGCCGGTATGCCTGACAATTGTTGCTGCCAGTAATCCAGCTGCCGCTCACGCATCCCCGATTTCAGCCATTCGCGCTGCCACTGCGCGTAGTCGGCGTATTGAATACCAAGCGCAGATAATGGGTTGTCCCGGCCCTGACAATAAGCGGCATACAACTCACTCAGCTCCTGATAGAACACCCCCATCGACCAGCCATCGGAAACGATATGGTGCATGCTCAGCAGCAGCATCTGCTCGCTATCAGTCAGTCTGAGCAGCCGAACCCGGAGCAACCAATCCGCGGACAAATCAAATGCTGAACCAGCAACATCAGCAAGCTGCCGCCGGATGGCTTCGGATTGCTGCTCAGCATGCTGAGCACGCAAATCGATAGTCTGCAGTATGGGAGTATCGACCTGGGCTGCCAGTTGATAGAAGCCACCCTCGCGCTCCACAAAATGACTGCCCAGGACCGTATGACGGGTGATGATGGTCTGGACCGCATCCTGGAGCGCCTGGCGGTTAATCCGACCTGTGATATTCAGCGCCGCGGAAATATTGTATTGACTGCTGCCATCTCCCAGCTGATCAATAAACCAGATTCTCTGTTGCGCAAACGACATCGGGCTGCCGGTCCCGGACGACGCTGTACGCGACGTTATGGCTGGCAATACCGCATCGCCCTGGTGCTGCTCGATGGTTTTCGCCAGCCCCTGAATAGTAGGCTGTTCGAATAATTCCCACAGCGCTATCTCAGCCTGCAGTTCCTGCCGGATACGGCTGATCATGCGCGTCGCCAGCAACGACTGGGCGCCCAGATCGAAAAAATTATCGGTAATACTGATGGTCTGGATATTCAGCAATTCACGCCAGATGGCAGCCAGTGTTTTTTCCACTGTGGTGCGCGGCAGTTGCAGGTCTCCGCGGCGCAATGGTTGGCTGTCATTGTTGCTGTCCGCGCGCAGACGTGTCTGCAAACGAGGAATGGTATTCAGTTGCTTGGCGATATCTTCATAGCGCTGGGCATCACTGTGCTTGACACTATTGCTGCTGTGTTGTGTGTCCTGTCTATCCGGATCGGCCTGCGGCTCTGCCAGATAATCAGCAACCTCAAGGTCTACCGCGGCACTGACGGGGATAAGATAATAATTTGCTGAGTCATGCTCGACATGGTGGTTTTTACCGATGCTGTGCAGGAACTCCAGTGCCGGTGTATTTCTGCCCGTTTTTTTATAGTCGAGGATAATATTCCGCAGCGCCTGCTGCTGGGCCAGGCTGGCCAGATGCCTGATTATCCGGTATTCAATCCCGCGCGCCAGAGCGCGGCAACTGAGCAGCAAATTGTGGACCTGCAGCGCATCTTCCGCCTGGCTGTAGAGTACTACGCCGACCAGACCATAACTGCCAAATTTATCTTCAGCATCAATAATGATGCCGTGCAGATCACCGGCCGCCAATGCCACCTCAAGCTCTTTACGCGAGTGCTTGATAGCCGTGCAATTAAATTGATTGGTGCGATAGGTTAACTCAGACGCACGTTCGATATGACCAGGCTGCTCCAGCTTGTGAAAGTTGAGCTGAATATCCAGTTGCTCAACGAATTGTGCATAGCTGCTGACCTGTATTTTGCTGAGGTCTCTGGCTTTATTCTGCTGATACAGCAAAGTCCGATCAACGGAATCATTGCTGGTGACGGCCTGGTCAAATAACCACAGATGATCAAAAAACTGAGCTAGAGTGGTCGTATCGGCGGGCAACTGAATGGTAGCAACGGCAGGGTTATTAGCACGAACTTCAGCACACTGCACGGCATCATCGTCAATGAAGATAAAGCTGTCCAGACCCAGGTTAAGCTCATCCGCCAGTTGGCTGATATTGGTGGATTTTGCATCCCAGTTGATTCTGGCCGCGGCAATATCAGTACGCGTTAACAACATGTCCGGATGATGGTCGAATACAGCCCATACATCGGCTTGATTATTTTTGCTGCACAGACACAACAACATCCCCTGATCTTTCTGCCGCAGCATGAACCGCTGTAGATATTGACGGTGCTGGTCGATGCGCAATTGCTCGATAGCGGACTCACCACAAACCCCACCCCACAGGGTATTGTCGCAATCAAGCACAATAACTTTATAACGTGGCTTATACAGGCTGGCCAGCTGTCTGAATAGGGACGAACCAAGCGCCTGATAATATTCCTGCGTGTAAGGTATATCAGCAAGTTCCTTGCTGTAAGCGTCATGTATTCTGGTAACCGGATACTGCCGCCGTATCTCTTCCTCGCCAAGCACCGATAGATGGGTATTGTCCTGCGCCACGGCCTGCAGGCCAGAGACCACTGCTGACTTCAAGCGGGCAAAATCCGACAGCATGATGCTGGCCGGCGCGGCCGGACAGATAACCAGCAGATGCGGCATGGTTACCCTGGCCAGATAGTCCCGCAGCATCGTCTGAAACTGCCGGAATGCGTTTATCGCTTCATCAATCGGCTTATCGCCATCACCATGCAGCCATTGATCGAGCTGCACCAGGATAACATTGGCGCCATTGTTATTGCGGGCAAGGCTACTGCCAGGGTCAAGCAACTGCTGGTACAACTGTTGATAAATAGGTTTATCGGGCCGCACCTGCAGGCCGGTCTGATAGCGCCAGAAATATAAACTTTCATACAGCGGGTCCAGGGTAAAATCAGCCGCCAGCTGAAGCGCTATCTGACTGGCTGATATTGATCTGGCCTGGTCCCTGAGGTGCTCGGGTATGGTGATATCCGCGGGCGGCTTATCATCATCAGCGAGTATCTGCTGCAACACTGCTGCAAGGCCATCCAGTAAATGGCTGACGGTGTTATGCCGAAACAGCGAAGTATCGTATTCACAACCTATCTGCCAGCCATCGCTGAGCTCGGATACCACAAAACAAAGATCCGCCAGCGCGGGCGTCTCATCTTCGTTCCTGGGCAATTGCTGCAACCGGCCATTGGCCCTGGCCTGCACGGCACCGTCAACCACAGGCATGCTGCGCATCACCAGCGCCACGTTGAACAGGGGATTTTTAACGCCGGTTGCCACTCCCTCAATATGCTCCACCAGCAGTTCTAGCGGCACCGCTGCATGTTGCCTGTCACTGGCCAGTTGATCACTGAACGACTGCAGCTGAGCCCTAATACCGGCACCGGGATTCAGCTGCCAGGCGACTGGAATCCAATTGTCGAAACAACCCGGCAAATCAGGCTCGCCAGGATGCTGACCTGCAACCTGACAGCCAATCACAACATTGTTCTGGCCTGTCCACTGATGCATAAGCAGGTTGATGGCAAACAGCAGATATTGCTGCACGTCAATGCCCTGGGCATCGGCCAGCGCGGTTAATTGATCGACAGTCTCAGCAGCCAGTCTGGCATTATTGATAAACCCGTTGTAAGCGGGCACCAGCGGCCGGATTTTATCGGTTGGCAAAGCGGTAACACAGTTCATACCGCTGAGCCTTGCTGACCAGTATTGCAAATCATCCTGGCAGTCGTTACTGACGATATAGCTCTGCTGCCAGCGCACATAATCCGCATAGCTGGATTTAACCGCCACCGGTGCAGCAGTATTATTATTATCCAGACAGACAGCACAAAGCTCGAGCACATCCGTCCAGATATGGTTCAGTGAATTCCCGGACACGCAGATCGGGTGAACATGCATTGCCAATACGCTTTTTTCACCTGCCACATCCAGTAGTACAGCCTTAATTAGCGGCGCTGAGGACAGTTCAAAAGGGAGCTTGAAAAAACGCTGTAATTCACTTTTTAACTGCCCTTCGGATAGCGCCGAAAAAGCTAAGGGACTGGCCACATCAGCAGCCGTATGGACCTCCTGTAACGGCCTGTTTTCACTGACATAGAAACCGGTACGCAGGCAGGCATGGCGTTCGATCAAAAGCCTGATCGCCTGCTCAACCGAGGCAAAATCCACCAGCCGGTCAAAAGCAAAATATACCGGGCTGGCATAAGCATGCTGCTTGCTGTTACGTGCCAGAACCCAGTGCCGCTGTTGCGCGTAAGACATGGGAAAAACATTCCCGGGCCCGGACCCGGCAATGGCTTTGGTTATGTGCTTCATAAGTTTCTTCTAATATGCCGCGCTTCCTGGCTGCCGACATCCAACAGGACGAAAACGCCTGTTAAATAAATAATGATGCATAGCGATTGATCACCATTTAAGGCCGGCAAACAGGACAGTTGCATTTTGCTTTTACAGGCCTGCCTGAATTAAGCAGACCACTATTGGCAAAACCGAACTTAAGCTGCTTTATCCGAAAAGCTGAATCCTCTGTTGTTGACCGCTTTTATGGTGTTATGACGATATTCATCCTTACCGGAAACCAGCACCACGCCGTATTTATCCAGTGAAATTTTATCGCCGTATTCCTCTACGCTGTCCGCACCCGGATAAACCTTGACACAGGTAGGTACGTAACGGGAGGCAAAGCCCAGGCGGGTCTTATTAGTCGTGCTGTTGGGCCAGGATGAATGCATCAGGGTTGACCAGAAAATGACAAACTGACCGGCTTTCATGACCAGCGATACGGCCTGTGATTCATCTGGCACAAAGTCCGGATCCTTCTGCAGGTTGCGATAGTCATAACCGAAAAAGCCTCTTTTCATACCGTCTTTTTCAACTTTATTGACATTGTCCGGGTTGTATTCCATCCCCAGTGACTCATCGTATAGCATCTCTTCGTGAGTGCCGGGAATAAATCGCAGGCAACCATTCTCTTCGGTTGCATCAGTAAACGCTGTCCAGACCGTTATGGCGCCGCCAAAATCCGCATCCGGCCACTCAATCTGGGGCTGTCCGGAGGCATGCGCAAAAGTATCCGCCTGATGCCAGTCGGTACCTTCGTCGCCGGGATATTTTGGAAAAGTCTCAGAACGCCAGCACAATAAATCCGGACCTAAAATGCTATTAACTCTGTGCACGATCTCTTTTCGGGCAATATGTTCACTTAAATAATTAACATCGAAATGCCTGTCGTAACCAGAAATAACACTGGTCATAGGCAGATCGTAAATGGCGTGATCCCGGTCAAACAGGTCCGCACGTACTTGCTTATAAATATTCTTAATTTCATCTGGATCATACAGGTCAAACGGCCCGATATAACCATTTTCTCTAAATGAATTGAGTTGCTCCGGTGTTAATTTAAATTTATCTTTCATGATATACTCATACTGTTTGGTTTTATTTATACGACTTCCGATTCCGTCGGTAACTTATTCTTCAGGTATCAGTTTATTCTGATATTTTTTCGGAATAAGCGGACACCCAGCCGTTAATTGATGGCTGGCTCATCAGAACCCTGGTGGGCACAGTTGCACCAATCTTTTTCTCTATATCCAACTGTAAATCAACGACAGTCAGAGAAGATGCTCCCAGATCAAAAAAATCATCGTCCACATCAATGCTCTTCATGATCGGCTTGGCCCGAAACATCTCCAATAAAGTCTTACGCAGTTCATTTTCTGACATCTTCTTCTCCATATACTAATTAACTAATCCAATACTTCAGCAAGCCAACATTTCTTGCATTTTCTTTTTATCAATCTTGCCGTTCTTATTAATCAATAACTCAACATCAAGATAAATACTGTCAGGCACCATATATGCCGGAACCTTGGCGGCCAACTTATGCTTTATGTCCGAGACTTTCAGCTTAATTTTCGGACGCAACTGTACAAAAGCGATTAACTGTTGATCACCTGATGCATGTTTCTTCACGGTTACCGCGGCCTCGATAACTTCGTCCAGCTCCAGCAATGGGGACAGCACTTCTTCCAGCGACATTCTGAAGCCTCTGACTTTAACCTGGTTATCTTTTCTGCCGATAAACTCCAGTGTTCCATCGTTGTTGGCGCGCACCAGATCGCCGGTACGGTAAATCAGGCCTTCGCTTATTGTCTGATCAATGAAAAATGCATCCTTGTTTCTGGCTGGATCGAGATAGCCAAGCGCCACGCCTGAGCCAGAGGTAAATAACTCGCCGGTCTGACCCGCCGGGACCGGTTGTTTATTACTGTCCAGAATATGCAATGCGGTCCCACTGATGGCTTTGCCAATCGGCACAGTCGCACCAGGCCGGTTGCCGGTTGTCATGCCATGAGTGGTGGTGAAGGTTGTGTTTTCGGTCGGGCCATAACAGTTAATGATGGTAATGTCCGGCTGCGCATCGAGCAGCCCATTAACCACCGTGGGAGAAATGATATCGCCACCGGCCAGCAGGAATTTTACTGTGTCAAATGCATCTGGATATTTTGCCGCAAACAGATGAAACAGAGCTGAGGTCAGAAACATCATAGTCACTTTGTTATCCCGCACCACCTGCACAAACAGATTGGGATCCAAGGTCTTTTCAGGGTAAATGATCAGTGTTGCGCCATTCAGTAACGCGCCCCAGACCTCAAATGTCGCGGCGTCAAACTCTGTTGCAGCGACATGCAGAATATTATCGTCAGGCGTGATGTGTATATAATTCGGCGATTGCACCAACCGGTAGATGGCGCGATGCGGAACCACTACGCCCTTGGGTCCGCCGGTTGAGCCGGATGTATACATCACGTAGGCTTTGTCCTCCGGGTCTGCCTGAACAGCCGCCAGATCAGATTGCCGGCTTTGCCTGACAGCATCCGAAAAAATCGTATCGCTGTTAACCTCAACCAACTTGCGCCCAGCCCGTAAATCATCGGCACAGTCCTGATTCAGCATCAGCACATCCACCTGCGCCTCAGCCAGCAACCCAAGGTTTCTTGTTACCGGCCCGTCAACATCCAATGGCAGATAAGCGGCGCCACATTTCAATACCGCCAGCATGGCCGCTATTAACTCCGGACTCCGGGGCATCAGCAAAGCCACGATATCCCCTCGTTTGACGCCCTGGCGAACAAGCAGACCGGACAGATAGTCCGCGGCTGCCGCAAGCTGACGATAGGAAATTTCGCTGCCGCCGAATTTGAGCGCTGCTTTACCCGCATGCTGTGCCGCACTGACGGCAAATACATCGTGTATCATCTGGCTGGTGGGCGTCCGAGCAGTCATTATCAGCCGCCCATGCTCAGGTAATTCCAGATTTGAACCAGCGACTTCGATTCGGGCCTCAATACTTCATAATGATCACCTTCGGGATCAATATACAGCTCGGCGTTGCTGATCAGCTGCTTGATTGCGTGGGCGCTTTGGACATTGCTTTGAGCGTCTTTTTCACCCGCCAGCATGTAGGTTTCATGCTCAATATTGCTGGCCATCTGTTCAAAATCGCAGGCCCGGTAGGATAAATAATTCACCCCGTAGCGATGCAGGTAGTGTGATTCTGAAAACGGCAGATCAATATTATCCGGCATATCCTTGGTATCAAAATTGATATTGCCTTTAATCTTGTCGAAGATAAGCTCGGCCTTATCCTGATCCTGGGCTGCGATCGAAAGGATATTATCAATATCACTGCCGAACTGGGTCACGCAGTCAGGTTTATTCATCAGCGTATATTCGCCATTCACCAGCACCAGACCATCGAATCTCTCCGGCGCTTTATTGGCCGCTACCAGAGCAATACCTGCCCCTGAGCAATAGCCAACTGCGGTGACTTCATCAAGCTCAAGGTCATCCATAATTGTGAGCAGATCCTGGGCGTGATTATCCACACTTAACTTGCTGGTTTCCGCCTGGCTATCTTCCGGCTCCAGAATGATCCGGGCCTCCCAGGAAAAGATGTTGAAAAATTCAGAAAAGAAATCAAAAAAAGCCTTAGCATGATTTGACTTAAGCCCGAATGGGATAATAAAAGCTATCCAGGGACCGTCTTCAACCTGATCGCTGATTACATATCTTAAAGGCACGCCATCGTGGCTGCTTATTGTTTTTTCCTTCACCAGACTATTCCTGTAGGCTGTATTGTTGTTATCTGCAATTTTCCTGATTGCAACCATCTTCCAGGTGGCTATCGTGAAAACTTCCTGTTAGTTAAAAACTCAAATTCCAAGACTCTGCCTGAGTACCGCGGATACCCCTGCTTTCAAGGTTATCCGGATATCCTGCAGGTCTGCTCTAATTTCTATTCCGCAAAAAATATATTGCTTATTGGTCTGCCATACTATTGCTGCATTTCTTCCATCTTTTTACGCAAACTCAGTGGCCGCATATCCGTCCATATTTCCTCAATATAAGCCAGACATTCCTGTTTATTACCTGCTTGATCACGCTGATCTTCAGGCAGTTCGGCCAGATACTTTTTGTGCCACTCAGCCGGTATTTCCACAATCTCCCAGCCCAGCGGCAACTCTCTATCCGAAAACCAGATTGAATACTGCTCTTCGTGGTTTACCACCACGTTATAGTTGCGTGTATCCTGTTCGTTTTGATCCATCTTTCAATTCCTTGATTTTCTATTATTTAATTTAATGAATGGTTGTATCAGATTCTTTTGCTGCTAAGTCATCAGCATCGGTAGCCTGCGTTGACGATTCGAGCAGCTCCAGCTGCCCTTCGCCTTGCAGGGTAGCCAGATCAATCTCAGCAATGCAGCGTACCCGCTGATAGTCCAGTGTCAGCTCACCCGCCAGCCGCACCGTGCCGCTGGCGTTTTCAAAATCCGCTGAATTTAATTCACTGCGTGATTTATCCAGCTTGAACCCGAGCTCAGTACCGCCCTGGGTTTCAGTAAACCTGACCAGTACATAATCACGCTCAATACTTTGCTTAAGATCAGCACAGTCCTGGTATTGCTCGGCAGCAACAGGATGTTTGCCATTGGATAACCGTTCAACTAAATCGCTCATTTCTACCTCGGTTGGATATTGTCAGTCTGATTCCGCTTTGCCATAACTGTTAACGCCTGTTATCAAACAGCCTGCTTATACTCAGTATCGGTAAACTGTAATTTAGCCAGGCGAGCATACAGACCAGCATGGCTGATCAATTCAGCATGGGTTCCACTGGCTACTATGGCGCCATCTTCCATTACGATGATCTTATCCGCCTTGCGCACCGTGGCCAGGCGATGGGCGATAACCAGCGTGGTTCTATCTTTCATTAAACGATCCAGCGCCTGTTGAACATCGTTTTCCGCCTCGCTGTCGAGTGAACTGGTCGCTTCATCCAACAGCAGAATAGGCGCATCCCGGAGTATGGCTCTGGCGATGGCCAAACGCTGTCGCTGGCCACCGGAAAGCCTGACTCCACGTTCGCCCAGATAGGTATTCATACCATCAGGCAAGGCATCTACAAATTCGGCGCATGAGGCTGCCTGCAGCGCCGCCCGCACATCTTCCGGTGATGCTTCCGGACGACCGAAGCGCACATTGGCTTCAATGGTTTCCGCGAAAATGATCGTATCCTGTGGCACAAATCCCAGCCGCCCACGCAATTCGGTGGTGTCCAGGGTGCGTATATCGTGCCCGTCCAATCGGATCACGCCCTGCTGCGGATCAAAAAATCTCAACAGCAATTGCAGAATAGTCGACTTGCCGGCCCCTGACGGGCCAACCACCGCGACCGTTTCGCCAGGCGCAATATCCAGTGAGAAATTTTGCAGTGCCCATATACCAGGCTTGGTCGGATAGGCAAATGAAACGTTATCAAACTGCACCGGCTGTTTGCGTGACGCGCTTAATCGGACGGGGTCTTGCGCAACAGGCAAATCGGATTGAATGGCCAGCAATTCTGATAGCCGGCCGGCTGCTCCCGCGGCCCGCTGCAGGATCGTCAGCACTTCACTGATATTGGCCATGGAAGACGCCACCAACAGGCCCAGCGCCAGCATGGTGGCTAACTGACCACCGGTTAGGTTACCCAGCATGACCGCTATAGCGCCCAGCCATAGACTGTAATTCAAGAAGCCATAAACCAATGCGACGATGATCAGTACCAGCCAGCTGCGCGCCAGAATGCGCTTTTTGGCCACCTCATAGGCACTCTCAACACAGCGCTCGAAGCGGCTGATTTCCTCTGGTTCCCGGGTGAAAGCCTGTAGCACCTGAATACCGCCGTAGGCTTCATTCGCCATCGTCCCCACATCGGCAACACGATCCTGACTGAAGCGGGATAACCTGCGTACTTTGCGGCCAAAATAAAACACCGGCAGCATGATCAATACCGCTACCGCCAGTATTCCCCCCACCAGCAGCGGTTTGAACAAAATGACCAGCACCAGGGCACCCAGGGCCTGAATGCTGCTGCGCAAAGCGATTGGAATGGCCGCGCTGACCACAGTTTGAATCAGTGTGGTATCAGCGGTCAGTCGCGAAGCAATTTCCGAAGGCCGGTTACTTTCAAAAAATGCGGGCGACAGGCCCAACAAATGCTCGTGGACCGCTTTACGTATATCGGCAACCACCCGCTCTCCCAGCAAGGTGATCAGCAGAACACGGAAAAAAGTTGCTACCGCCAGGATGGCAATCGCCACGAAAACCGCGATAAAGTAAGGCCTGATAGCAGCCGGATCGCTGGCGCTGAAACCACCATCGATCAGCCATTCAAGCGAACGGAATATTGCCAGAGTAAAACCGGCCGAGATCAGCATGGCCAGCAGGCCACCAGTCAGCAGCCCCTTGTATGACCACATATAACCAAACACCATCCGCAGGCTTGACAATCTTTTAATTGCCGCCAGCGGTGGTTTCTTGTTAGCAGCTTTTACACTTACGTTATTGTTCTTACTGCTGATCTTATTGTTTGATTCCATATCAAAAAAATCCGTCTTATCTGCATGACTCCATATCCTCCATTGCGTTGTATTGCAAAAGATACCTGTACTGCTTTTTATTCGTTCTATTACCTGCTTATCTTTTTGCCAGTATGGTTTTTACGTGCCGACTGTCAGCCTATAACACTGGCGGGCTGAATATTAGCAGCACGCCTGGCCGGCCAGAAAACCGCGAAAACATTAATCAGCCATAGCAATATGGCTACCATCAAAATCAAATCGTAGCGCAATGAACCATCACCGCTCAGGGCGGGAAATTTCAGTGCAATAGCTATTGTGATGAATATACCTAACACCAGGCCGACGACTGTCAGTAAACTGTTTTCAGCCAGGAAATAACGCAATATATCTGCTTTGGTTGCACCCAGTGCCCGGCGAATACCGATCTGCTTGCGTCTTTGCCGAACCAGAAACGATACCAGCCCGGCCATACCCAGGCCAGTAATCAAAATCAGTACCGCACTGATGGTCAGCATCACCATGGACTGGCTGCCGCGGCCATCATACATACGCTTTTGGGTTCTGGTTAAAACTTCATTGATATACAGATAACGGCCACGCTGAGTATAAAGGGCGGAACGCACATCCTCCAGCAATGCCGGAGCAGCACCTGGCTCGGTACGAATCAGATAGCTGGGATCGAACCGGTTGGCGGACCACAGTACCATGGGACGAATCGCGGAGTTGTATGATTTACCGATGCCGTTCAATCTTTCACCCGTCATGATGTTTTCATAAACCCCGATGATCTCCGCGGGTTGGGCATTGCTTACCGGCCAGAAGGTTTTCCCCAGCGCGCTTTCGTCGCCAAACATATCTTCTGCCAGAGCCTCACTGAGCATAACCACCGCGGGATATTCGGTGGTGCCGGAAAGTTCCGCACGCACAACCTCATTGTCACGAAAACCACGGCCAGCAACCAGCTCGATGCCCAGTACATCCAAAGCTGCACTGTTCATCTCAAACACCGCAGCCAGATAACGTTGCGCCTGATCTCCGCTGGCTTTGAAAACGCTACTGACATTCTCCGCCGCAAACGGTGTTTGATTGGTCGTGGTTACGCTTTCCACACCCGGCAGGCTCCGGAGGTTCTGCAGATCATTAATGATGGCGCTTTGCCGGTCCGGATTCTGGATAAAAAACTGAGCCCCGGCATAGACCAGATTTTCGTCATCCAGGCCGGATGGGACATTCCAGTCCTTGAGCAGCACCGTAGTGCTGAATACAGAATGCGATACCGCCGCCAGCGTTAAAGCTACCTGCAATATAATCAGCAAAGCAAAAAATTTATTCTGCTTTAAACTTAATAATAGTGGTCTTAATCCCATGCTTTTTCCAATTAGCTGCCGGCCACCGTCATCAGTCAGTCTTCAACTGTGGCGCTGGTGCGATATTGCAAACTTTCCAGATCGGATACAGACCAGCTATCACTGTACTGCAGATGCCAATCAACAAAGCCGTCTGCACCAGCTTCCAGTCCAGGCTGTATAACTGATCGACGGTGTTGCGCGGCAACATATAGTCTGTCGCATACAGATAAATCTCCAGCATGCCCTGCAACCCCAGATAGGCCAGCACAATTCCCAGCAGGCCGCCGATGATTCCGATCACAACCAGCTCAACCAGATACTGCATCAGCAGCGTATTACGCCGTGCACCCAATGCCCTGCGCAACGCCACTTCCTTGGTTTTTCGAATAAACTTTGCCAACAGAATCACAATCGCATTAAGCAGACATACGCCGGCAAAAAACCATGCCAGCCGCTGATATAACTTAAACCGGCTGTCATTACTTAACGCGATATTCTGATGGGTGACAATACTGTCCAGAAAGTTGTTCTTTTCACGCGGGAAACGGCCCAGTGTTTTTTGTTCGTCCACATAGCTGGAAACAAAGTCCTGATAATCCTGAACAGCCTCGGAGGACGGCAGCTTAACCCATAAATTAATCCACGAGCATTCCGAGTTTATCAACGCCTGCACATTGCCCAGGCGATAGGCCGGCATGCGCGGCATATCGGCCGGGCGGCAGTCAATTCGGGTATAGCGGGGCAGGTTCATATTCAACGCAAAGCCCTGCGGCAGAAACAGATCATCGGCGAAGCCTCTGAAAAAGCTTCGGTCATAGAACTGGCTTTTAATAGGCCAGTCATCCAGCACCCCGACGATGGTTGCCACGCTTTCAATAATGGTGATTTTCTGACCTACGCTGTCCGCACCACCGAACAGAGCGTTGTTCAAACTGCGTGTTATCACGGCGACCTGTGCGCCCTGCTCATCAGCTTCCGCCGACCAGCCCGAACCATATAAAAACGGCACCTTGAACAAACTGAAAAATTCACGGGTAGTGACCACCGCCGGGGCTCTTACCGGATTACGGTCCTGCGCAAACGTATTGACAATTCCACGCGTTTTCCAAACGGTGGTTTGCTGTTGCGCAGCTGTTTCGGCGGCCATTAAATTCATTGCGTCGCGATAGCTCAGGCTGGGCATCTCAAATGATTCCGCCACATTGGGAGCATTGCTGTCGCGATTATCAATCTGCACCAGATAGATATTGTCACTGTCTTCACCCACCGGCAGACTTTGCATCTGATGCGATTGGGCCTGAATGGTCATCAGAATGCCCAGGCCAATGGCAATCGCGGCAACCGCCAGCGCGGTAAGCGCCGGATGCTCTTTCAGGCTCAGCCAGGCAAGCTGCAGGTTATAGGCCAGCATGTTGCGCCTGTCCGGTTTCTGACGGCTGGGATACTGCCGTATCAGCAGTCTGTGGCGTAGCCACTATCCTGCCGTCCAGAATATTAATATTACGGCTGGCACGGGCGGACAGTCTGGGATCGTGAGTCACCATAATGATGGTGGTGCCCGCTGCGTTTATGTTTTCCAGCAACTGCATGACTTCCGCGGCCATGCCGCTGTCAAGATTACCGGTTGGCTCATCCGCAAGTAAAAATCTGGGCTCGCCTGCCAGGGCTCTGGCTATGGCAACGCGTTGCTGCTGACCACCGGACAGTTGGGTGGGCAAATGTTTATGCCGGGATGCCAGCCCGACTGTTTCCAGCGCCTGGTCAATCCGTCGTTTACGCTCTTTGGCATTGAAGCCGCGATAACGCAATGGCACATCAACATTGTCAAACACCGGCAAATCCGGCAGCAGATTAAAGCCCTGGAAAATAAAACCGATTTTTTCGTTGCGAATCGCTGACAGCTGTTTATCATGCAGGCCTTTTACATTATTTCCATCCAGAAAATAATCACCCTCTTCAAAGCTTTCCAGCAAGCCCGCGACATTTAAGAAAGTCGTCTTACCCGAGCCCGACGGTCCAGTCACACTGATGAACTCACCGGACTTAATATGTAAATCTATATTATTCAGTGCGCGAGTTTCAATTTCAGAAGTGCGATAGATCTTACTGAGACCGTTTATTCTTAGCATTATTTCCTACTCCTTAGGATTTGCCTTAGCTATTTTTATTGACTGCAATTTTCCAATGCGAGTTTATTTTTATAGCGGCCAAAACATACAGGGCCTGCGTGCTCATCATGAAACACCCAAACCCCGCAGTATTAGCGCTCTTACGCTATAGTTTTTAATCTATAACAAGCAATGTTTCAAAATCATTAAACCGGTCCAGGCTGGATATGATGACCTCTTCTCCTTCCTGTAAACCGCTGATAACTTCCACCTCAGCAATGCTGCGGGCACCCAGGGTGATATCACGCCGGGTTGCGATATTGTCGTCCAGCACGTAGGCAATCCGACCACCACCGCTTTCCACAAAGGCGCCATTGCGCACTTTCAAAACGTCCGGCTTGTCCTGGATGATAATCCGGACATTCACCCGCTGATTCTGACGCAGCCCGATGACACTATCAAGAAAGCCCATCCGGCCACCTACAAAACCATCGGCTACTTCAGGAGATATGGAAATCAACTCTCCGCGTTTGGTTTCGCCATTGAAGTTTGCTTCCGAGAACATTCCTACCTGCAGGTCATCCGCATAGTTCTCCGGTATCGCAAGCTCAATCTCCAGGGTGGTCAAATCCACCAGTGTAATCAGCAGAACATCAGCAGCCACGGTATCCCGGTCGCGGATATTCACATTGCCGACCACACCATCAATCGGCGATCTGAGCTCCAACTCGCTGACCTGGCGATTCAAATCTTCCACCACATACTGCTGGCGATCTATCTCGAACTGCTTGGCGCCCAGCTCAAACTCCAGATTCTCCTGCTGCAAGGCAAGATTCTGTATCGCATGCTGATACTCAAACTCAGCCTTCTTGAGCTCCGCAATTCTGAGTTCATATTCTGACTGGCTGATGATGTGATTAACAATTGACTCATCAGCCCGTTTTTTTTTGCTCTGCTCCAGCTCTACATTGACCTGCGCCAGCTCTTTGGCATGCTGCAGATCAACCAGCGAATTTTTGGTCTCTATCTGCTGGCGCTCCAGTTCCAGTCTGGACTGCTCCAGGCTGGACTGCTCCTGAACCAGTTGATTGCTCAGCTGCGGGCTGTTGATGACGGCCAGAATCTGATCCCTGGCAATCCGCTCACCGGAACGCACCTGCAGATTGATCACGCCACTGGAGGGGGCATATATCGCAGGGCTGTTAGAGGCGACAATGGTTCCATCAACAGCGATATCGCGCTGCAGATCGCCACGCCTGACTGTTGAGAAACGCAATAAGTCCCGGGCCACCGATGAATCGGAGCTGTTAAGCCTTTGTACAGCGGGTACTGTGACAGTCAACAATACAGCCGCCACAAAGATGACGGCCACACCTAATCCGATTTTAAGTAATCTGCTTTTGCGGTTATTTGTTGATGCTATAACACGATCCTGGCCCGAAGTATCTAACATCGCCTGGCCAACCGGCTATTTCCATGACAGTGCATCCTTTGCTCATCTCCAAACCACTGCTCCACCCCGAAACAGTCGAATTTATAATACCTAAGGTGTATATCCAACCATGTTATCCGAAATGTTTAGTAGAATCTCTACTTCTTTCGGATTACCTGTTGGTCATCCAAGTTAACCGCTGGTTAAAAACAACGATTATCAATCAACCCCATTGATATATTTATGGCTTATACCGGACAGTATTCGCCGTCCAGGATGCCATCTTATCAATACAGTACCTGTTTGACTATTAATAAGATGTGCGGTTCTGTCGGCCCTCCGAATGACCAACACTACGCCCGCGGAGACCGGGAGTTTCGCTTCAGCTCAGCGCGCGGGCCAGATTACGCCTGATCCAGCGATCGCCGAACAGTCGCCGCATCACCGCATCGACAGTGCGAATCACAACAATGTTATTGATCATCCTGGCACGATCGTGGAAAGCGCCCGGTAAGGCGCGCAAAGACATCGAACAGCTGATCTCGTCATAAACGACGTAATGCCAGTAGCCGGAGGGAATATACAGTACCTCCCCGTGCTGGAGAGTGGTCTTGAAACCCCGTGCCTGGCGCAGTTTGGGGAAACGATCATAATCGGGCTGACTGATGTCGATATCAAACACACTGCTGAATGAAAACGGCACCCGATAGAGATTCTCAGACTGATCGGGCGCGAACAGATAGACCGTCTTCGGACCACCGAAATGGCATAGCAGGATATCCGCCAGATCAATATCAAAATGCAGATTGACGCGCGCGTTACGGCCGGCAAAAAACAGCACCGGCAGTCGTTTGAAAAAAGTCATGCCCAGATTCGGGTATTCGAAATCATCAATCAGCTGCGGGGCTTCTTTCATGATCTGCCAGAAAAACATCCGCAGATCTTTCTCCCCGGCTTCCAGCCGGTCTATGAACCGGGCCAGCGGCATATGCGCCGCGGCGGCGTGCTGGTGCTGCTTGCCACGTGCCGGCTCACTGTTATACAGGGGTACAATCTTATCCCCGGCGACGCGTCTGAAATAATCCAGATTCCACTTTCGGCAGGCGGGCCATTGCTGCGTCAGGGACTGCATGACCACGGGCTGCCTGACGGTAAAAAAGCGCTTCTGAAACTGCTGCTTGTCCAGCTCAGCGCAGCGGGGAATAGGTTTCATTTCGGGCACGGCATATAGCAGGTGGGCGGGCACCTGTGAGTGATCACGGTTGCTCCACAATATAGTTCACGGCAGGATATGCCGCAACAGCCGGCAAGGTTTGGGAAGTCGGGGAAGAATAGATGGTGGTGATGGGTGGATTTGAACCACCGACCTCAGCATTATGAGTGCCGCGCTCTAACCAACTGAGCTACATCACCCCCGCAGAACCGCGTATTCTCTCAGTATTCGAAGTTTTGTCAACCGTTGCGGATAAGCTTTGCCCACTGCTCGGCCAGCCAGCTCAGCTGCGCAGGCCGACACCCTTGCGCAACAGCCACAGGCAGAAGCCTGTCAGCAGCGCGATAAAGCCAAAGATGATCAGGTATGAAGTAAGCAGAGGCACATCCGAAACACCGAGCATGCCATAGCGGAAAGCATTGACCATATATAAAATGGGATTGACCGCGGAAACGTGCTGCCAGAATTCCGGCAGCAGCGAGACCGAATAGAACACCCCGCCCAGATAGGTCAGCGGCGTCAGCACAAAAGTGGGAATGATGGCGATGTCATCAAACTTCTGGGCAAAGATGGCATTCACCATACCCGCCAGTGCAAACACCACCGCGGTCAGCAGCACCACGCTGAGTGTTACCAGCCAGTTGTGAACATGGATATCGGTGAAGAACAACGCCACCCCGGTAACCACCGCACCGACCATCAATCCGCGTGCCACCGCGCCGGACATATAGCCCAGCAGGACTATCCAGTTGGGTAGCGGTGAGATCAGAATTTCCTCGATGTGACGACCGAATTTTGCCCCGAAAAAAGACGAGACCATATTGCCATAGCTGTTCTGGATGACGGACATCATCACCAGCCCGGGCACGATGAACTGCATATAGTCGAAACCGCCCATGTCGCCAATCCGACTGCCGATCAGATTACCGAAGATGATGAAATACAATGACATGGTGATGGCCGGCGGCACCAGCGTCTGCCCCCATATCCGCAGGATTCTGGTCAGCTCCTTGCGCATCAGGGTGCGATAACCGACCCAATTGACTTCGGCGTGATTCATACTGCTGCTCCGGACGGCTGCTCGCTTTCGACCAGACGCATAAACAACTCTTCCAGTCGATTGCTTTTATTGCGCATCGACAGCACTTCAATCCCGTTTCCGGCCAGGGCGGCAAATAACGTATTCAGGGATCGTTCTTTAGGCAGTGAGGCTTCCAGGGTGGTGTCATCACGCAGGTGGAAATGAATCCCCTCGGAGCTGGGCAGCTGCTGGATTGGCGCCCGCAGGTCCAGTACGAATGTTTCCACATCCAGCTTGGCCAGCAAGGTTTTGATATCCGTGTTTTCGACAATCCTGCCATGATCGATAATCGCGATGTTGCGGCACAGGCTTTCCGCTTCCTCCAGGTAATGAGTAGTCAGAATAACCGTGGTGCCCTGCCTGTTGATCTCATTAAGAAAGCTCCACATCGAGCGGCGAATCTCAATATCCACACCGGCGGTCGGCTCATCCAGAATCAGCAGTTTGGGCTGATTGACCATTGCCCGGGCAATCATCAGACGGCGTTTCATACCCCCGGATAACGACCTCGACGGTTTGTCGTGTTTATCCCACAACGCCAGCTTGTTTAAATAATATTCCGCGCGTTCCAGCGCCTCGCTGCGCGGAATGCCGTAATAGCCGGCCTGATGGCTGACAATATCCAGGGGCCGTTCGAACTGGTTAAAATTCACTTCCTGCGGCACCAGCCCAATGCTGGCCATCGCTTCGGCGCGTTTGGCCTGCAGATCATGACCGCAAATGGTCACCTGGCCAGCCGACGGATTGACCAGCGAACTGATGATGCCGATCATGGTGGATTTGCCGGCGCCATTGGGGCCCAGCAGAGCAAAAAAATCACCCTGCTCAACCTGCAGACTAACGCCCCGCAAGGCTTCAACACCGTTTTTATAGGTTTTTTTCAGATCGCGAATGTCTAAGGCCAACATGATTATGTCCACTGCATAAAAGGTGACAAACGGCACCTTATATCGGTTATCCGCTTATGTTAAGGTTGCTGACTAATTTGGGGCCAACAATAGGAATACAACATGCCAGTACCCAGGTCGCTGACTTGGCGCTTGCCTAGTGCATTGTTTTTACTGAGCCTTTCGTCATGGGCAATTGCCGATAGCTCAAATAACAGCATCGAGTTTTCGCCCTGTGAACTGGTTTTACCGGGCACCAGCCTGTCCGTCAAGGCCGAATGCGGGAGTCGCCTGGTGCCGGAAAACCCAGCCGATCCCGACGGTCGCCATATCAGCATTAATCTAGCCCGGATCGCTGCCCTGAAACAAGCCGAAAAATCTCCCGATCCGGTGTTCTTTTTCGCCGGCGGCCCGGGCCAGTCGGCCACCGAATCATATCCGATTGTCGCGGCGGTGATGACGGATATTAATGAGACCCGCGACATTATACTGGTTGATCAGCGCGGTACCGGCGGTTCCAACAAACTCACCTGTGATGACGGTGAGATAGAACTGGAACTGGAGCTGAGCGTGGCCGAAGTGGCCCAGCAGACCCGCGAATGCTTGGCCTCGCTGCAGGCCGACCCGCGTTTTTATACCACCACCATCGGCATGCAGGATATTGATCATGTCCGGGCAGCACTAGGCTATGAGAAAATCAATCTGATCGGTGTTTCCTACGGCACCCGCGCGGCCCAGGTTTATTTGCGGGAATATCCACAGCAGGTCCGCAGCGTGGTGCTGGACAGTGTCGTCCCACCGCAGTTACTGCTGGGCCTGGAACATGCCCGGAATCTGGATTCGGCGCTGCGCAAGATATTCCGGCGCTGTCAGCAGGAGCAGGCCTGCAACGATCGTTTTGGCAATCTGGGCTCGCAACTGAGCAGTCTGCGTGAGGCCGTGATCAACACCCCTCAGACATTGCGCATGCGCATGCCGACTACCGGCGAGTACGATGACGTACTGGTCAGTCGTGATGTACTGGCCGTGGCTGTCCGGTTGCTCAGTTACAGCAGTGAAACCCAGGCGCTACTACCGATTTTATTGGAACAGGCCAGCCTGGGTGACTGGCAGCCATTGACCGCTCAGGCGCTGATGCAGGTGGAGAACCTGGATGACATGCTGGCACGGGGCATGGAATTAGCGGTGCTGTGCAGTGAGGACGAACCTTTCTTCCCGGCTGACATCGATCAGGACAATACCCTGCTGGGTCAACTGCTGGTTGATCTGGTTCAGGCCCAATGTGAGGTCTGGCCGCGGGGCGAAGTCGCGGCTGACTTTCACGAACCCAGAGCCAATGATCAGGTGCCGGTGCTGTTATTGTCCGGTGAATACGACCCGGTGACACCGCCCAGGTATGGCGAGCAGGCTGCCGAGCAGTTTGCCAACTCGGCCCATTGGGTGATCCCCGGCAAGGGTCACAGCGTGATGCGGCATGGTTGCCTGCCAGCCCAGCTGGCCATCTTTATGGCTTCCGCCGATTTGAGCGAGCTGGACCCCAGCTGTATCGAGAGCATCGGACCGGCGCCGTTTTTTCTCTCGATGACAGGCCCATCCCCATAGCCGCTGCTGCTCTCCCGCGTGATTGCGCCAGCCATTATCTTGCTCAGCTAATAGCTCAGACTATGCCTGATCGACAGCTCGATTCGACGTGCTTACCCAGATGCGGTCCGCCAACGTCAGCCAACCTGTCCGCACGCCACAATCTGTTAAAGGATCAACAGCATGATTAAAGTTCAGAACCTGCAAAAATCCTTTGGCGATGTGCAAGCGGTGAAAGATGTTTCCTTTACCGCCCTGGATGGGCAGATTACCGGTTTGCTGGGGCCCAACGGCGCCGGTAAAACCACCACCCTGCGGATGCTGTATTCACTGCTGCCGCAGGATGGCGGTACGATTTCCATCGATGGTGTTGATCCCCAAAGTGAGCCTTTAAAGGTTAAACGCCAGCTGGGCGTGGTGCCGGACGCACGGGGGTTATATACCCGTCTGACGGCCCGCGAAAATATCGAATATTTCGGCCAGCTGCATGGGCTCAAACAGGGTCAGTTAAAACAGCGCATCGACGAGCTGAGCACATTGCTGGACCTGGGCGGATTTCTTGATCGCCGTACCGAAGGCTTTTCACAAGGCCAGCGGGTACGCGTGGCACTGGCCAGAGCCCTGGTGCACAAACCTCAGACGCTGTTGCTGGATGAGCCCAGCAATGGCTTGGATGTGATGAGCACCCGCGCCCTGCGCCATCTGCTGCGCGACCTGAAGCAGGCAGGCCATTGCGTGGTGCTGTCCACGCATATCATGCAGGAGGTGGCCGCGCTGTGTGATCAGATCGTGATTATTTCCGATGGTCAGGTAGTGGCCAACGGTACCGCCGAGCATCTGCGGGAGTTGAGCGGGTGTCCCGAACTCGAGGATGCTTTCGTCAAATTGATCGGCACCGAGGAGGGTCTGCTGGCATGATGCGAGGAGCTAAAATTGTTGCACTGAAGGAACTCCGTGACAGCCTGCGTGATCGCCGGACGATTATCAACTCGCTGGCCATGGGCCCGATTCTGGGCCCGTTGATCTTTATCGGTATGCTGACCCTGATCACCCAGAAGGAAGTCGAAAAGGCGGTTGAGACCCTGCACATCCCGGTGGTCAATCAAAGCCTGGCGCCCAATCTGATTGGTTTTCTGGAGCAACAGGGTGTGGTTGTCGAACCGGCCCCCAGTGATCCGGAACAGGCTATTCGCAACGAAGATCATGCGGTGGTCATCCGGATTACCGAGCAGTATCCGGAACAGTGGCGCAGCGGTAAACCGGCGGTGGTCGAAGTTATCGCGGACTCCTCCAAACGGGAAATCAGTACCACCTTGACCAGAGTCAGGCTATTGCTGAACGGCTATAGCGGACAGATCGGCAGCCAGCGTATACAACTGCGTGGTGTTGATCCCCGCCTGGTACGCGCGGTACAGGTGCGGGATATTGATTTGTCTACGCCAGCCAGTCGTGGCGCGCTGATCCTGGCCATGCTGCCGTATTTCATCATGATTACCCTGTTTGTCAGCAGCACCGCCATCGCGGTAGATACCACGGCCGGCGAAAAAGAACGCCAATCGCTGGAACCGCTGCTGATCAATCCGCTGCCGCGCTGGCAGATAATGGCCGGGAAACTGGCCGCTACCACGCTGTTCTCACTGGTCGCGCTGGCGCTCACCTTGATTGCATTCATGGTCTTCGTGGGCTTTATTCCTTCTTCCCGCCTGGATTTTGAGCTGAACATCAATCCGGTGCTGGCGATGCGTTTCTGGTATATCACCGCCCCGGTGGGGCTGGTTGCCGCCGCGCTGCTGACCACCATATCGGCTGCCTCGAAAAGTCTGCGCGAGGCGCAATCATATATGGGTATGGTGATTTTGATTCCGATGCTGCCCAGTCTGTGGCTGTTCATCAATCCAGTGAAAGCGGAAACCTGGATGATGTGGATACCCCTGCTGTCACAGAACGTGCTGGTCAACCAGCTGATCCGGGGCGATCCCGTGCTGATGATATGGGAACTGATCAGCATCTTAAGCACCCTGGCACTGGGCATTATTCTGGCTCTGACCGCTGCCCGGTTTTACCAGAAACCAAAGCTGTTATTCACCGGTTAAACTCGCCTGCATGGGCTGGGTTATCAGCTGATAACCCAGCCTGAAGCAGCGTCATGCCCCCTGCTTATCACGCCCAGTGCCTGAATACCGCCATCATTCGGCGGCCAACAACTCGTCGATATATTCAAAGGCCAACTCGGATTCATCCTGAGCCAGCCAGAACAGGGCCTGTTTGCGAGCCTCGTGACCCGACTGCTGATTTTCTAAAATGCTCGCCAATGCTTTGACCGCCCGCTCGCCCGGCAATTGCGATAAAGCAAAAATCGCCTGTTTTTTGACCTGGCTGCTAGACTCGGTTTGCAACGCCGCAAAAATAGCCGCCTCACTTTCCGGCGCCTTGGTCTGTGCCAGCCAGAACCAGGCCTGAGAGCGCACCTTGGCGTCCTGATCGGTTTTGCCCAGCCTGATCAGCGCCGCGGCTCGATCAGAAATAACCGACTGCGAAATGGAGAACGCCGCGTGCTCCCGGAGCTTTGCGTTGCGGTCGTTGAACATGATCCGTCTGAGTTCATCGGCTGTCTCCAGCGCCCGCACCTGCCCCATCCAGAACACAGCATGCTTGCGATTGTCCAGGTTATCTTCGTCACCAGCCGTGTTAACCAGAATATCCCTTGCCTGATCACCCGAGTGCACTGCTATCGCAGCCAGCACATGTGTGCTGATATTGCTGCGCGGACTGATATGAGCCGCTAACCATTGGACACTATCATCCGCAGCGACTCTGCCCAGGTCTGTAACTGGCTGGTCTGATTTGACCGGGCAGGCTGGAGTCAAGGCACGGACTTTTTGTAATACGCCATTTTCAAGCAAGGCGTAAACCTGCATATTTTCCGGACTGCCGTCACTGTCCTGGCCGTCACCGTAATTGATATGACGACTGTCCAAATCACATACCCGGGGCATTGCCTGGTCACCCTGCCAATCAAAACAGCACCATGAGGGGGCATCAGCAACCGCGTCTGTGCGCCACTTGACCCAGCCGTTTTCGGGCAGCTCTAACGCAGCTGCCGGTATGACCTGGCTAATCAGAAGAGCCAATAGACCCGCTCCCAACTTTAAACGTGCTGCTTGCTGGAGGAAAAATTCTATCTGATTCATGGCTGGTTACCCTCCAGCGCTGAATCAATGGCCTCCAGCGCTGCATCACCGCCAGAGACAGATAACATACGCAGCAGATCGCGTTTCTCTCCAATGTCCTGGGCCTGACGATATAATTCCAGCAAGCCTTGCTCATCACCGGATATACTCAGGCCATGCAAGGCCGCTTGTTTGACAGACTCATTGCCAGTGTTGCGGTAAATGTCCACCAGGGCCCGGTTGGCCTGCTCGCCACCGATAATGCCAATGCTTCTGATCGCGGTAACCTGTAGCTCCGGATTGCCGGCAGCTTCTGCGTTTTCGGATAATTCCAATAAACCTTCCAGATCACCGGATATCGCATAGGCACGCGCCAGACTTTCTGAGGAGGCGCCCTGTTTCACTAATTGTCTTAATTCCTGAGTAGCGCCCATCACCCCCAGCATATTGAGCGCCTCATCGAACTCTTCATCCGACTGTGCATTGGCGGCAATATCGTATACAGCCTGGGTATCACCAGCGATCATGTAGGCCTCCAGCACATGATGTTTAACCTCATCATCACCCGCGGTGTAAATATCGGCCAATGCTTCCAGACTGTCGGCATTTCCACTAATGCCAATATTGCGAATCGCGATGCTGTTGAGCGTTGAATTGGGATTGGTGGCGTAATCCAACAACACCGTCTGCGCCTCGGGCAGATTTATCTGACTGATTACAAATAGCGCACGTGCTTTAATAGCATCGCGGTGATCACCGTTCAATACTTTTTGTGCCAGAGGTAAGGCGCGCTCGGGCATGGCGGAAAGCAAAGCTTCCAAAGCGGTCAAGATCAATTCTTCACGCTCATTCAAAGGCCCCTCATCCACTGGCTGTGCCAACACGCTTCCCAACAGCAGTGAAAAGCTTAATAACAGACTGAGTACAATTCGCATAATGTTTCTCTGATTCAAGTTTTAGAAAACAGGCCTATAGCCTGGTTATCTGTTTGGATGCAGCGTAGGCCAGTTTTGTTTGCATGGCGCTTAGCTCGAAAGTCAGCTGCGCCATCGCCGCCTGAAGTTCATGTTCACTGTTATCAGGGTCACCCAGGCTGGCCAGCACCGGGCCAAAAGCTCTCAAAACTCTTGCAAGCTCTGGCGCATTGCTGTTTTCCGCTGCTTTTATATACAAGCGGTTTCGGCTAAGAATGTCATTCAGTAAAGCATCGCGTTGCGCGACATCAGTCACCGTCAAACTGGCCAATTGCGTTTCGGTATCGTGCAGGTAAGCGCGCACGCCCAACGCGAATGACTGCGAAGAATCAACTTTGATCCCGATGACGGGCTGAGTAAGCGGTTGTCTGTCGGGCCAGTACAAACCAATTATGATACCCAGACCAAGCACTAAAACAGCCGTCGCTGGTATCGCCACAGCGGACCTTAAGGGATCAAAAAACCAGGAAAAATCTCTAGTCGATTTTGTCTTGCTTTTTGTGCTATTTGCAGCGGCATCCAAACTGGCATGCCAGCGTGCCTTTACCTGGGACGATGCAGGCACCTCAAGCATCACCGGTAATTGCTCCATTTGATCATGCAGCGCCTGATAACGCGCTGCCAAAAGCTTGTCCTGCCGCAACGACGTTTCGATTTGCTTCAAACGCTCATCTGACAGGCCATCACGGTAATAATACAGAACCAGTTCTTGATCGTTAATCATTGTTCACTCCGCCATTCGTGCATATCCCTGCGCAGTTTTCGCACCGCCCGAAACAGTCCCTGTTTGATATTGCTGACCGCGGTTTCCAGGGAGTCCGCAATCTCTTTTAACCGCCACTGTTCAAGATGCTTGAGCACGAAGCAGATCCGTTCAAATTCACTTAATCGGGCGATGGCCGTTGCCAGCTGCGCATCCATCTCCTGTTCCAGCCGCGCATCAAAGGGAGTCAAAGGTTCCACTGCCGCATCTTCCTCCAGTGGCAGCCAGGCCTGCGGCCGCTGTCTGCGCAGCAATTGCAGCGCGGCATTGACCACAATACGATGAATCCAGGTTTCCAGCCGGGCCGTGCCCTGAAATTGCTCGCGCTTGCTCCAGGCCGTCAGCAGTCCATCCTGAACCGCATCCTCGGCCAGCGCGGGATTGCGGGTTATTTTCAGGCTGGCGCTATACCAGCGATTGCCATGGCTGCGCAGTGCGGCATGAAATTCATCCAGCGTGGGCTCGGTTTGTGGGTCTAGCAAGGCAGCCATGAGGGTTGGATGCGCCCCGGCGCTAAAAAGTTAGCCTAATACCTGCTATTGCAGGCATCAGATCAGACCGTAACCGCGCATGGCGGTATGATTGCCTGCCACAACCGGGGCAGCTGAGCAGGCTGAATACGGCTGTTCTGACCGGCCCCTACCGGCCAGGAGACTGGCCGGCACGCCGGGTAAAGGGATTGAGTGCCGGTCAGCAACTCAGCTCGTGGTGGCGCTGTAATATAGTTGCAGGCAGTTACAGCCAGCGTCTGACTTTTTGCTTATAGCGGATATATTCATCGCCGAACTTACGCTCCAGATAGGCTTCTTCTCTGGCTATCACCAGCTGAAACAGCGCAACACACATCGGGATCAGCAGCACCAGCATCCAGATATTATTCCAATACCGGGAAAATCCGATGTATATCAATATAAAACCCAGATAAATCGGATTGCGTGAAATACGGAATACCCCGGTGGTCAGTATCGAGGTCACGCAACCATTACAGTCAACACTGGTTTTATGCCGCCAAAACTGAAACCCGGCCGCGACGCATATAATCACGCCAAGCGCAATAAGCCCTTTGCCAATATGCTCATAAATAGGGTCTTGCGGGTAAGTCAGTGGCCAGATATAGCCAAGACCAAAAGCGATAGCCACTGCTACTGCATAGACAACCATGGGATGTATCGCGACATTGGCTGAATCTGTATTTGTCATTTTATTCTCCATAATATTTAACGGATTTGATTGTACAAACCCTAATGATGACTATTGGCTGACTACGGTGAATCAGATAGCTGTTCAAGTGCAAAAATCTCTTCTACCGGCACTTCGAAGTGACGGGCTATTTTTAATGCAATGATGGTTGACGGGACAAACCGGCCAACTTCGATGGTACTGATGGTTTTTCTCGATACACCGATGATGTCAGCCAGATCACTCTGACTGAGGCGGTGCTCGGCCCGGAATACGCGGATGCGGTTGTGTAAAACGGCAGACATGCGGCTAAGCTGCGTCGCTCGAAGCTTGATTAATCCGCCAGTTTAAGGCAAAAAAACTGATGCTGAACACGCCCGTCATAATGGCTTTCATAACATCCATGAAGAACTCCAGCGGCTGAGTAGCCAGGTAGCCCTCCGACAGCATGCTCAATAACACCACGCACACCAGCGTCACCAGAAAACTGATGCTCAGTGACTGCCTGACCACCGCGTGCGTGAAACTGTCGGAATCGGCTGTCGAGGCCTCATCTTGCAGCGACATTTTTCTGAAGATCAGAAAAAACATCGGCACCAGCGTCAGGATAACCAGCACTTCCAGCCCTTTTTCAAGCAAATTCAGGTACCCGGCCACGGCCTCGCCGGCAATAAAGGTGCTGGCCGAAACAGCAAACACCAAACAGGTCAACAGCATCAGGAAGGCTGTCAGCTGAATAAACTTATCCAGTATCTCCGCACTGGATAGACTGGTTTTGGTATGCATTAATCAATCTCCGCGAGGATCTTCGATACCTGAAATCATCAAAATGATAACTTTACTGATCATATTGATACCTTAAGGTTTCATTTTCTCATGAAGAACACGAACTGTCAACGGATTGTGACGTATCGCTGGATGAAGCGTGCAACGGGTATAACGCATTTGTCACGTTCGAATGGCCTGCAATTCCCAGATACCTGAAAACGATACCCGATGGCTGTTTAGCAAAACTTCATTTACCAAGAATGATGTCTATGCCGCTGAGTATTTCTGCTGGTTTTTTCGGGGCAAGCTTACACACACGCTCGGTAAGATATGCTCGATCTATAACGATAGTCTGAGACGTGTTCGCTACCGAATTCTTAGGCAGCCTTGTGGCTCTTGTAGAAAGCTGCACATTCCCCGGGGCTTGCACCCATGTCAGATTGCTGGTCAATGGAACACAAACCGCGGTCGCGATTCTACTCCTGTTCAGATGGTCTCCCAGCACGATTACCACCGGTCAGCGAAGGCCAGCCTGAGTCTTCGGGTTCCGGAAGATCGGCCCACCAGATTTCCCCCTGTGCAATATCTACCACTCGGTTTGTTCCAGAACTCTGCGTGCCGTACCGGCAACAAATGGGTCAGTTTGATCATCCAGCTTATTGATAACCTGATTCATCGCTTGTGTGATTTCATCGGGGACATGCCGGTCAAGATATTCCGAAAGCGCCTCCGCATAGAGCTGGCTACGCGATTTATGCGTGCGACGTGCATGACGCTCTGCAGCGTGGAATACGTCATCAGGTACTGAAATTGCTGTTTTCATACCACCAGCATGACCATCCTTGAGGCGACTGCAAGATCACCTCGACCAAATACTGTATGACTGAGTCTAGCTTTTGGATTTGACACTGTCGCCTATTAGCCAGACTTGCGGAATTACTCGTAGATCATCTTAAATGAACTGCTCGCTTTCCAAAATAGCATTGTTTAAATGTTATCTCCAAACAAAATCAAGATGTTGCCGATAAACACTAGCAACATAAAAAACCAAACACCAAAGAAACAGTGTTATTTAAACTCCAGAGCTACGCAGTAACCAGAAATCACTATCAACGGGACGCCCTTTTAACCAGTTTTCCATCCACATTTCCTTGGGCTATTTGCCGTTCAACTTAGTGGCGTAATCTGCTCCTAAGTGACAAACCTGACCGATAATAATGCCCAGGAAACCGGTACCAATAAACGATAAGAAAACGCCATAAATCGGCCAACGCAAACTGATGCCAGGCGAAGCCAGTGCCTCTACAATCACTGCGATCATCAAGCCCAGGTTGACCAGCACCAGCAGAGCGGCACCGGTGGTAATGATGCTGCCGATAACTCTCAACAAAAGATAGTCATTCTCTCTGGGCGGTTTGAACCATAGACGCATATTAGCGCTCCTCAATCGGCATCACGCTGCGCGCTTCCGGCCCGGTATAATCCGCCCCCGGCCGAATAATCCGGTTATTCGCTCGCTGCTCCATAATATGCGCCGCCCAACCCGTGATGCGGGACATCACAAAGATCGGCGTGAACAGTTTGGTGGGGATGCCCATAAAGTTATAGGCCGAGGCGTGGAAGAAGTCCGCGTTGGCGAACAGTTTCTTTTCATCCCACATAATGCGTTCGACTTCATCGGAAACCGCAAACAGCACTTTGTCGCCAACTTCTTCGGACAGTTTGCGCGACCATTCCTTGATAATGGCATTGCGCGGATCACGTTCCCGATACACCGCGTGCCCGAAGCCCATGATTTTGTCCTTGGCCGCCAGTTTGGCGTGCACGTCTGCGCGCGCCTGCTCTACGGAATCGTATTGTTCCAGCATGGCCATGGCCGCTTCGTTGGCACCGCCATGCAGTGGGCCGCGCAGTGAACCAATCGCACCGGTTACGCAGGAGAACATGTCCGACAGAGTGGAAGCGCACACCCGGGCGGTAAACGTGGAGGCATTAAATTCATGCTCGGCATACAGAATCAGTGAGACATCCATCACCTTGCTGTGTAAAGCACTGGGATCAGCACCATGCAGCAAACGCAGAAACTGGCCACCGATACTGTCATCGTCGGTTTCCGTATCCACCCGTACGCCATCATGGCTGAAACGGTACCAGTACAGCAGCATGCCGGGTATGGCGGCCAGCAGGCGGTCGGCTTTATCCTGCTGCTCGGAAAAGTCGCTTTCCGGCTCCACATTGCCTAAAAATGAGCAGGCGGTGCGCAACACATCCATCGGATGAGCCTGTTTGGGAATGCGTTCCAGTACTTCCTTGAGCGCCTGCGGTAAGCCACGCATGCTTTTCAGGCGAGCCTGATAGGCAGTCAGTTCAGACTGATCAGGCAGCTCGCCTTTCAGAATCATATAAGCCACTTCGTTGAAGGTGGCATTATCAGCCAGGTCGCGCACGTCATAACCACGGTAACGCAGACTGTTGCCTGCCGCGCCAACTGTACAGATAGCGGTTTCACCCGCTGATTGTCCGCGCAGACCTGCGCCGGTCTTTTTGTCCGTCATATTCAATCCTTAATCTTGTGTTGCAGAGCCGGTATCGGCAAATAGCTGGTCCAGCTTTTGTTCGTAGCTGTGATAATCCAGATAGTCATACAGTTGTTCGCGGGTCTGCATGATATCGATGACATTTTTCTGATGGCCGTCGCGCTTGATCGCTTCGTATACGGTCACCGCCGCTTGGTTCATGGCCCGGTAAGCGGAACAGCAATACAGCACGATATCGATACCCACGCTGGCCAGCTCTTCACAGGTGAACAGCGGGGTATGCCCGAATTCAGTGATATTGGCCAGCATCGGCACATCAATGGCGGCGCGAAACTGCTGATAATGCTCCAGGCTGCGCATGGCTTCCGGGAAAATCATGTCCGCACCGGCTTCCACATAGGCGGCGGCGCGCTCGATGGTTGCCTGCATGCCCTCAACCTGCAGGGCATCGGTACGCGCCATGATGACAAACTCGTCATGCGGGCGGGCATCCACCGCGGCCTTGATGCGGTTGACCATTTCTTGTTTCGACACCACCGCCTTACCGGGACGATGCCCACAACGCTTGGCGCCGACCTGATCTTCCAGATGACAACCGGCGGCGCCGGCCTTATCCAGGCTGCGGATGCTGCGGGCAATATTGAAAGCACTGGCGCCGAAGCCGGTGTCGGCATCCACCAGTAAAGGCAAATCACAGACTTCGGTGATACGCCGGACATCGATCAACACATCTTCCAGGGTTGAGATACCCAGGTCCGGCATACCCAGTGAGTTGGCGGCCACGCCACCACCGGAAAGATAGATGGCCTGGTGCCCGACCCGCTGCGCCATACGTGCGGTATAGGCATTGATGGTGCCCACAATGGGTAAGGGGTGGTGGTCGGCAACTGCCTTGCGCAGGCGTTGCCCGGGGTGCGAAGAAACATTCATGGCGGTATTTTACCATGCATAAAAAAGCCCCGGCACTATCGCCGGGGCTTTATTTAACGCTAAAACCTGTCTGGCTAAGCTTGCTGCTTAAGCCTGTCTGACTAAGCTTTAGACTTTAGCCTGAACCGGACCTGCCAAAGGCCACCCAATCCCAGCAGCAACATCAGCATTAACAACGACCAGCGGCTGAGTGTCGGGACTTCCAGTGGCACTGCTTCTAGTGCCCGCAGCAAACTGATATCGGTATTGTTCACCGGATCAGGATCCAGCTGATCGCTGGTGGTGGTGCCAACGGCGGTCAAGTCGCCCAACCCGGTAACCTGTACCGTAAAGCTGCAACTGGCGCTGGCGCCATTGTTGCCCAGCGCACCCAGATTCCAAGTTACCAGACCAGCTGCCTCGGTGGCGCAGCCAGCCTGTGCGCTGATGAATTCCAGCTGGCTGGATAGCGCCACTTCCGTGCTCACGCCAGTGGCGGGCTGCGGGCCATCGTTGATTACCTGCATAACAATATCGAATGACGCAAACGGGTGTATCACCGACGGTGCATTAGCGGCTGACAGGATCAGCTCCAGATCGGCTATCGCCGGACCAACCGTAATCATGAAGTTCTGTGCCGGTGAAGTATCCACACCACCATTGGCGGTGCCGCCATCATCCATCAGTTCGAGCGTGATTACGCTATCACCGTCCGCGCCTAACAGCGGGGTAAAGCTCAGCGATCCGTCCGGCGCCACGCTCGGCTGTACCGCAAATATGCCCGGATTGGTATTCCCCGTCACGTTAAAGCTCAATGCCTGTCCGCTTTCATCTGGTGGACCGGCGCTGATCGCCGTGGCCCATGGGCTGATCACTTGAGCGGGATCTTCATCAAAGGCAAACACATCCGGACCCACCACAAAGCTGGGCGCATCGTTGACGGCTTCGATGTTGATCATAAATTGCTGCACCGGCGAGGTATCCACACCACCATTGGCGGTGCCGCCATTATCCATGATCATTACCTCCACTGTGGCGCTGCCATTGATATCCGGCGCGGAGGTAAATGTCAGCGTACCACTGGCATCAATACCGGGCTGCTGGCTGAACAGGCCAGTATTGTCATTGCTGACAACAAAGCTCACCGTTTGCCCGCTCTCACTGGCAGGCCCGGGGCTGATGCCGGTCGCCCAGCCAACCACGGTTTGCGGCCCCAGGTCCTTGAACAGCGTCTGATCCGGACCAGCCGTAAATGACGGCACGTCATTGACTTCAGCCACATTGATGGAGAACTGTGATACTGGCGAGGTATCCATACCACCATTGGCGGTGCCGCCGTCGTCCATCAATTGCACACTCACCGTGGCGCTGCCGACTTCATCGGCCGCACTGGTATAAGTCAGCATGCCGGCCGCATCAATCGCCGGCTGTACGCTGAACAATGCATTATTGTCGTTACTGACAATAAAGGTCAGTGTCTGACCAACCTCATCCGGTGCACCGGGATCAATATTGGTCGCCCAGGCTACCGCCTGCGGACCGGCATCTTCCAGCACATCCTGATCCGGTCCCGGGGTGAATGTTGGTGCATCATTGACGGCATTAACGGTAATACTGAATTGCTGCACACCTGAGATATTGACGCCGCCGTTGGCGGTACCGCCATCATCCATCAATTGCACATCCACCAACGCGGTACCGACCGCATCATCGGCTGGGGTGTAGGTCAGTGTTCCCGTTGCAGCATCCACCTGCGGCGCCTGGCTGAACAGCGCGGCATTGTCATTGCTGACAATAAAGCTCAACGCCTGGCCGGCCTCGTTGGCAGGGCCGGCGCTGATCGCGGTCGCCCAGCCGGGCAGGCTTTGGGGACCCGCATCCTCCTGAATCATCAGATTCGGTCCAGCCGCAAACGACGGTGCATCGTTGACCGGATTGATGGTAATGGTAGCCATCTGTACCGCCGAAGTATCTACCCCGCCACTGGCAGTGCCACCATCGTCCATGGCCTGTACCATCACCGTTGCCATACCAAAGGCATCCGGCGCGGCGGTATAGGTCAGCGTTCCATTCATGGCCACCGCTGGCGCGGTACTGAACAGGGCGGGGTTGTCACTGCTGACCAGAAATTGCACGGTCTGTCCGCCCTCGTTGGCCGGCCCGGCACTGATGGCGGTAACCCAGTTGGGCACGGTTTGCGCGCCCGCATCCTCGTTGCTTGCCTGGTTCGGACCAATAACAAACGACGGGGCGTCATTGACCGGGTTGATGATGGCATTAACCGTAATCTGATCGAAATCACCTTTGATATCGGTCACCTGCACCACGAAACTGTCGCTGCCATTAACGTCCGGATTGGCGATGTAACTGATATCCTGCGATAAGCCGGTGCCGGTGGTCACACTGGCGGTACCCATACTGGCGGGAGTCGAGATCGACCACGTCAAACCACCACCTTTCGGATCACTGGAGTCCAGCGTCAGGGCAAAGGCCGTGGGCATGTTGTCTTCATCCAGCATCACATCAATGCTGGCGCCCTGGGTAATCACCGGGCTGTCAACCTCACCCAGCATGGCATTGATCACCATATTGGATGGTATGGATGCCTGCGGTGATACCACGCCAGTCGCCTGGTCAGCCGAGTAAAACACAAACGGACTGGCGGCACCGGCACGCGCCACCTGCAGTATCGCGGTATCGATCTGGGCAGCCACGCCCTGCGCGGCAAAGCAGCAGTCGTTTAGCCCGCTGCCGATATTGGTATAAGCGCCGCTGGCCGGGTCAAGCGTCGCCAGTCGTTCCGCCGGCACCGCGGCATCGTGATAAACAGCAAACAGCTGCACATCCAGGTTCAGGCTGACCGGCGGCTGTCCCAGCAACGCGGCAGGCATGGCCAGATTGCCTGTGACCAGATCAAGCGTGAATATTCGCCACTCAGCGGTGGAAACCGGTTGCGCGGTGAAGTGCCACAACTGCATATCCGAATCGAGCGCATCCGCGCCCAGCGCCACGCCGCAGCAATCAGCGATGCCGGCGCCGATGGGCGTCAGGGCCGCCGTAGTGGTATCCACTGAATTCAATTGCAGCGTGCTGGTGCCAGCGCTCATGGTCAATGCCAGCAGGCGGTCATTAGCATCGTCCCAGCGCAGGCCGAGAACACTCAGCGCAGCGGGGAAATTAATGCCGGCCTGGGCGCTGTTGCCGGTTACCGCATCCAGCACCTGCAGGGTTTGGGTGGCGCTGCCGGTGGTGCTACCGACAAAAAATACCGAGGCATTATTGCGGGTGGCCAATGCTCCAGACACGCTGCAGCAATTGGCCACACCGGTTCCAAAAGGCGTAAGCGCACCAGTGCCATCAACTTCAGCCAATATCTGAGTATCGCTGGCCTGGTCATACATCAGCGCCAGAGGCTGCGCGTGCGCAGTCATTGCAAAGCCGAGCAGCCCCAGCAGGACCACCGGCAGGATATTCCTGGATTTCATGGTCAACCCCCTAGCGGCTGACGATTTGCTGGCTATCCTGATTCTCTGCCTGATCCAGTACCTGGACCATCAAGGCTTCCAGCCGCTGCAGACGGGTTTCCAGTTCGGCTATGCGCTGGTCTTTGGCTTCCAGTTCAAACAACAATGCCTGGCTGGAGGCCAAGGCCACCGCGGCCATGTCCGAGGTAGCGATATGTTCCGGATCGGTGCCCAGTCCGTAAGTCGTATAAAACGCTTCCGCCATCGGCCCGATATGCCGCTCATTATCGTCCTGATGCTTGTAATTCCAGGTACTGATATCCAAACCCTTGAGCGCAACCAGCATCGCCTGATGATCAATCTTGCTGAAATGCTCCTTGCTATCACGGCGTGATAATTGCGCCAGTGTGCCGGACAGAATCATATCGCCGCTGTCTGCCAGGCTTAACAAATCCGTCACCGGAGACCTGCTCTGAATCAACAGTGCCGGCTCACCGGTATTGCGTGACCGCACATGCAGGGTGGCGCCAGCGTTGACGCTGCCAGTGTCACCGATTATGACCTGACCCGCGTTATCAATAATCAGCGTATCGTCGGTGGCCGCCCCGGGCCGAATCCGAAATGGCAGCGCACTGGAGTTGGTCACATCACGAATAAAGAAATTGGTTTCGTTGCCCACCATATCCCACACCTGGGTGCCGAAGCCCGCACTGCCATTCTGGTCCAGCCTCAGCGTCGGGCTGTCCCCGTCAACGACATGCATTTCCACCACTGGCATATTGGTGTTGATACCGATATCACCATTGTCTGTGACGTAGAGGCTGTTGGCTGGCGCACCGGCTTCAAACACAGCAATGCGCCGGTTGGCGGTGGCATCTTGCAACGCAAACAGGTTAGCGCCACCGTTACTATCATCATTGGCTATCAACCGCCAGTCATTTCCCGGGAAACTCCCTGAATTGCTGGTGTCGTCGAAATGAATTCTTAAATTATTTTCCTGCAGCCGAATAGTATCGGAACCAAAGCTTGGCGAAGCCGGACAATCAAAACCGATACACAAGCTGCCCTGGATAATACCATCCTGGCCTGACGGCACCAGCACCACCCGGGGGACCGGAACCGGCGAACTTGTGCTGGGATCATCTCCATTGGCAGCCTCTTCCAGAGTGCCGGCAAAGCTGTTGCCGATAACAGCAAAGTTGCCGCTGGTCATGGTCAGCGCTGAATCTATCACAGTAGCGCCATTCTGCGCTGCGCGGGCCGCATCGCGAGCCTGTAACTGGGCTGCTGACAGGCGTGGTTCAAGCACCACCTGATAGCTATACTGACCATCCAGGCGTGGCGGTGGAATAACAATCTGTTGATCAGCGGCGAAGTTGAACTGCTGTTGGCCATAGGGTCCATCGACCGTTGCCACGGCAGTGACAAAATCGATGCCTGGCGTGATCAGCAAACCATCAGGGTTTTGCTCAACGGTAAAATCCGCTGAAACCGAGGCTGAAAAAGCGATAAAGAAGATTGCCACCAGAATACGTTTGAACATAGTTAGACTCCGCCCGACCTTATAATTTTTAAGTGACTGCTGCCTGCAAATGGACCCACTCTACAGTCGTGAGTTATTTCGGTTGATCGACCCAGCTATCCTGCTGGCCGATCAGTATAACCTCAATGTTTCAAGGCCGCTATGCCATCTATGTGGCTGATAGCCGCACCCAGACCGCACGGCCATTGGCTGTTGAATCTTTGAGCACGCTTAACGGACTGGCCATTCACGCTGCAACCCCGGCACGGCCTTTGACTACGTCAGCGCTGATAATCAGCCCAGCAGATGTTCAACCGCGGCACGTTCTTCGCGCAGCTCCTGTTCAGTCGCCGACATCCGCTCGCGGCTGAACTCGTCAATGCTGAGTCCCTGGACAATTTCGTATCGACCATTGCTGCAACGGCACGGGAAGGAATAGATCACACCCGGTTCGATGCCGTAGCTGCCATCGGCGGGCACCGCCATGGAAACCCAGTCATCGTCCGGTGTACCCAACGCCCAGCTGCGAATATGATCAATTGCGGCTGAGGCCGCTGAGGCCGCGCTGGAAGCACCCCGCGCTTTGATGATCGCCGCGCCGCGCTGCTGAACATCCGGAATAAAAGTCCCGCTGTTCCAATCCTGATCAACCAGCTCTTTAGCCGCCTGACCCGCGACGCTGCAGTGGCTGATATCCGGATACTGGGTAGCCGAGTGATTCCCCCAGATGATCATCTGTTTGATGTCGGTGGTGTGTTTGCCGGTTTTTTCCGCCAGCTGACTGAGCGCCCGATTGTGGTCCAGGCGGGTCATGGCGGTAAAGTTTTCCGGGGGCAGATCGGGCGCCGCGGCCTGCGCGATTAAAGCATTGGTATTGGCCGGATTACCTACCACCAGCACTTTGATATTGCGGTTGGCATGTTCATTCATGGCCTTGCCCTGGGGGCCAAAGATTTTGCCGTTCTCACTCAACAGATCGCTGCGCTCCATACCCGGACCACGCGGCTTGGCACCAACCAGCAATGCGTAGTCGGCATCCTTAAAGGCAACATTGGCATCGTCGGTCACCACCACACCATGCAATAGCGGAAAGGCCGCGTCGTTAAGTTCCATGGCAACGCCGTTGGCGGCATTGATCGCCGGCGGAATTTCCAGCAACTGCAGAATAACCGGCTGATCCTTGCCCAGCATATCGCCGGCGGCAATCCGAAAGCACAGTTGATATCCGATTTGACCAGCGGCGCCGGTAATCGCCACGCGAACAGGGTTTTTCATGCATTCACTCCGTAATCCTGGGGTGACTCAGTCGTCTATTAAAATACTGAGTCCGGTAAAGGGTTTTTAACGGTCTGCTATTCTACCGGAATGCACTTCCCACGTTTAGTCCCAGGAGCATTGGATGAACTCGCCGCGTTACCTCGTTTTCACTCTGCTGTACTTATCGGCTCTGACCGGCATGGCCGCTGATCGCGTTACCGGCGAATTGTTCGCTACCCGCTCGGAAGTCATCGCCGCGCATGGTATGGCCGCCACCAGCCAGCCGCTGGCCACCCAGATTGCTCTGGATATCCTCAAACAGGGTGGCAACGCGATTGACGCGGCGATTGCCGCCAATGCCGCATTGGGATTGATGGAACCCACCGGCAACGGAATCGGCGGTGACCTGTTTGCGATTGTGTGGGACGCGGCCAGCGAACAACTGTACGGCTACAACGGCAGCGGCCGCTCACCCCAATCACTAAGCCTGGATTGGTTTGTGGATAACGGTTACACCGATATTCCCGCGCATGGCCCGTTGCCGGTGTCCGTGCCGGGAGCAGTAGATGGCTGGTTTGCCTTGCATCAGCGCTTTGGTGAACTGGACATGGCCAAGGTATTGCAACCAACCATTGATTACGCCGAGAACGGTTTTCCGCTGAGTGAATTGATTGCCTGGTATTGGCAGCGCTCTACACCGGTGTTGTCCGAGTTCCCGGGCTTCAGTGAGCAATTTACCGATAACGGCCGCCCCCCGCAAAAGGGCGAGTTATGGAAAAACCCGAACCTGGCCAATACTTTGAAAGCGCTTGCCAAAGGCGGCCGGGATGTCTTCTATAAAGGCGATATCGCGCGGGTAATTGGCGATTACATGCAGGCCAACGGCGGCTTTTTGAGTTATCAGGATATGGCAGAGCACCAGGGCGAGTGGGTTGAACCGCAAGCGGTCGATTATCGCGGTTATCAGGTCTGGGAACTGCCACCCAATGGCCAGGGCATCGCTGCCCTGCAGATTCTGAATATCCTCGAAGGTTTTGATCTGAGCCAATATTCAAGCACCGACCCGGACTATGTCCATCTGTTTCTGGAAGCCAAGAAACTGGCTTTTGAAGACCGGGGCAAATACTACGCCGATCCGGACTTTGCGAGCATCCCGTTGGACTGGTTGCTGTCCAAGCAATACGCTGCCCAGCGACGCGCGTTGATTAATCCCGACCAGGCCCTGCAGCACATCAGCGCCGGCAACGCTCCCGAGCACGGGGACACCATTTATCTGACCACTGCTGATAAGCACGGCAATATGGTGTCTTTGATTCAATCCAATTACCGCGGCATGGGCTCGGGCATGGCGCCGCCAGGACTGGGCTTTATTCTGCAGGATCGCGGCGAAATGTTCGTGCTGAAAGAGGGCCACGCGAATACCTTTGCACCCGGCAAACGCCCATTTCATACGATTATTCCGGCGTTTATCACCAAAGACGGTAAACCCTGGGTCAGTTTTGGATTGATGGGTGGCGGCATGCAGCCGCAGGGACATGCGCAGATCGTGATCAATCTGATCGATTTCGGTATGAATCTGCAGGAAGCCGGCGACGCCCCGCGCATTCATCACAGTGGCTCTACTCAGCCCACCGGCCAGAACACGGCCATGACCACCGGCGGCATCGTCAATCTGGAATCAGGTTTTGATTATGCGGTGATTCGGGCGTTGCATGACAAAGGCCATCGCATGGCGCCGGCCCGTGGTGTCTATGGTGGCTATCAGGCCATTCTGCGGGATCTGGAAAGCGGGGTTTATTTCGGTGCTTCGGAATCGCGCAAAGACGGGCAGGCGGCAGGCTATTAGCCGATTTATTCAGTCTAATTTAATGCTGATCGCAGCGGAATTGAATCCGACGCTCCGGCTTTTTGCACGCACAGCGCCGCCGCCCGGCAGGCGGTCTGCAGGCAAGTGTCGATAGTTTTCTGATCGGCCAGCTCGCTAAGGAAATATCCGATGAAAGTATCGCCCGCGGCGGTAGTGTCGATGGCATCCAACGGTTCCGCGGCGACACTGATGGTTTGCTGCTGATCCACATACATCGCGCCTTGAGCGCCCAGCGTCAAAACGATTCTGGTGTCTGGATAGTGTTGGCTTAAACCGACCGCAATCGCTGCTGCTTCGGTCTGCCCGGTTAATGCTGCGCCCTCGGTTTGGTTGACGATCAGCAGATCGACTGTATGTAACGGGTAAGCTTTGACCAGATCAGTCATCGGCGCTGGATTAAATGCCACCAACAAGCCGGCTTGGGCGGACTTATCCAGCAGATAATCCACCTGGTTGATTTCGTTCTGACACAGCACCCAGTCATCGGAACGCGCAGTGGCCAGCGCGGCGTCAATTTTATTCCGGGTCAGGCTCTGATTGGCGCCACCGAACACAATGATTTCATTTTCCCCTGATGCAGCGACCTGGATAATGGCATGTCCAGTAGCAGCATCAACCTGATCAACGAGCGAGGTATCAACCTGAGCATTATCAAGCTGCCTGGTCAGCACCTCCCCACCTGCTCCGATCTGGCCCACATGCAGCACCTGCATGCCGGCCCGCGCTGCGGCAATAGATTGATTAAGTCCTTTACCGCCGCAAAACTGCTGATAGTGACGGGCATGAATGGTCTGGCCGGGTTTTACAAATTCGTCCACGTTATAAACATGGTCGATATTTAATGAACCGAAATTAAATAAACGCATAATATTCAGCCTGCCGCTTACTGAAGGCTTTGCATCAACAAAGCTTTCCATTTGACCGGATCAATCGCCCAGCATACCGTTGCATTGGCCGGACCGCGCTTGATCAGCGGCTGCCACATCGCGACATTTTCGGTGCCGGTGGTGGTGACATTTAATTGATCAACCACTGTCATGCCACGCGTTAATTCGCCCTGGCACTCGATATCCACATAATGCCGGCTGCTTTGTATACAGATAGCAGGATCAATGGCCACCGCCATGGCTACCGGGTCCGGTAATGCCATGCCGGGATCACCCAGCAGATTGCGGTTCACATCAAAACCGACCGCATTTATATCCATGGCAAAATTTGCCAGCTCGGTATTGATGTCATCTTTAATATGCCTAACTTCCGACTCCAGCAGATTGGCTTCGCCACGGCATAATTCCCAACCCACCATTTCAATCGGCAACCCGGAATGAAAACAGATTCTCGCCGCTTCCGGATCACACCAGATATTGTATTCAGCGGCGGGGGTGATATTGCCGACGGTACAGGCTACCCCGCCCATCACCACACAGCGGCTGATATTTTTGATGATCTCCGGAGCCTTGCCGATAGCATTGGCAACATTGGTCATTGGACCAAGCGTGACCAGCACAATGCCGGGGTTGGCCTGGATATGTGCAATCAACGCGTCCACCGCGGGCATGCTTTCCGGCGGCTGCCCGGGCGAAGGAAAATGCTGGTTGCTCATGCCATCCTGGCCGTGTACAAATTCGGCCCGGTACGGCGCACGCTGCAACGGTCGGTCCGCGCCTTCATAGACTGGCACATCTTTGCCACACATCTGCAGGGTATAACGCGCATTGATACTGGCCTGCCGCAGAGCCACATTGCCAGCCACGATGGTCAGCGCGACCACGTCGATATCAGGGTGCATCAAAGCCATCACCAATGCCACCGCGTCATCTGACGCGGTGTCGGTATCAATGATCATTTTTCTGGTCACATATGACTCCGGCAGCGCACGGTTAAAATGCTGGCTGCAAGCTCAGGCCAGCTTGATTTCGCGCAGCCGTTGCTGCAGATAATCGTGCGCGGTGATGGCCTGTGGATAGCGATCCGGGTTTTGATCGCTGATACATTGCGGCAGAGTTTTGATTAAATAATCCGGATTAAGATGTAAGAAATAAGGCATCGAATAACGCGGCTGCAATGCCTTGACGCCTTCCGGGTTAACCACCCTGTGCGTGGTGGATGGCAGCACGTGATTGGTCAGGCGCTGCAGCATATCGCCGATATTCACCACAATGGTTCCTTCAATCGTGGTGACTGGAATCCATTGCCCGTGGCGCGTCAATATTTCCAGGCCGGATTGTTCTGAACCCACCAGCAGGGTGATTAAATTAATGTCCTCGTGCTGTGCCGCACGTACCTGGCCGACTTGTGCTTCGGTAATCGGTGGGTAATGAATGGCGCGCAATATACTGGTGCCGTAATTGACCTTATCCTCAAACCAGTCAGCCTCCAGCTGCAGATAAATGGCCAACGCACTTAAGATGCCGCGGCCCAGCTGATCCAGTTCTTCACACAGGCGATAGCCGTCGGTACGCATTTGCGGAACCTCGTCCGGCCAGATATTGGGCAGGACTTTTTCCGGGAACGGATTTTCACCCACCGGTTGCTTGCCGAGATGCCAGAATTCTTTCAGATCCGGCAGGTTATGATCCTTGGCCTGCTCGACGCCAAAATCGGTGTAACCTCTTGCCCCGCCCTGGGCAGGATTCCGGTAACGGTTTTTGGTGACGGCATCCAGTTTAAAAAAGGCTTCAAACGCTTTCCGGGCATTGTCGATCACAGCATCGGAAACACCGTGGTTGATAAATCCGACAAAACCAAAGCGCTGGTAATGCTCACCCAGCTTACGCGCGAAACCGGCCTTATCCGCTGGAAATTCCGATAAATCAACGATGGGTATTTCAGCCTGCATATGACAGTCCGTAGGTTTTTTGAATATTGTAGAGCATCTGCCGGCTACATTGATCAACTGGCCTGTGCCAGGCATTGCTGCACAATCGCCGTAAACAAGTCAGCGCCCTGGCTGATCAAGGCATCGGGAAAATCATAATCAGGGTTGTGCAGCGCCGCCTGCTGCTCACCGGCACCCAAACCAAATAAAGCGCCCTGACGGCCATTGATCAAACGGCCAAAGTCCTCCGACCAGCGAATTGGCTGTGCCAGCTTAATCAGTTGTACGTTGCATTGTTCAGCTGCTGCGGTAACCAGTCTGGCGCCCTCGGCGGTGTTGTTTACAGCAGGAAATACGTCCGCAAAAGTCTTGGTATAAGTTAATCGATGTTGCTCACAAAGCTGCTGCAGGCAACCTTCGATATCATCCAGCATGGCCTGCATGACGGTATCGGTTTCACTGCGCAGGGTCACGTACAGTTCGGCGCGGGCGGGCGCGGTGCCGAAAGCCTTGTCGCCCAGTTGCGCACCGACCACAGTCGCCAGTGCCAGCTCTGACTGACCGAAGCGTTGCGCATAGTCTGCCAGTGCATAGATCAATGCTGCTATCGCCAGCGCAGGCGAGCGTCCGGTTTCAGGTTGTGCTGCATGGGCGGTTTTGCCGGATAAGCCTATCGTCATGCCCCTTGAAGCACAGTTCATGGTGCCCTGCCGCAGCATCACGCTGCCGAGCGGATAGCCGGGCATGTTGTGCAAGGCAAATGCATAATCTGGCGCGAGTCGGGCAAACTCTGGATCGCTGAGAACATCGCGTGCGCCGGTTCCCGTTTCCTCGGCGGGCTGGAAAAGCAGCATGACCTGTCCGCGCCGCGGAGAGCTTTGCTGCAACCGCCGGGCAACTTCCAGCAGAATCGCCATATGCCCATCGTGCCCGCATTGATGGGCCACACCGGCCTGTCTGGAACGATACTCAAACGAGTTGCTTTCCTGAATGGGCAAAGCATCCAGCTCACAGCGCAGCAGTATTCTCGGCCCGGTGGTACTTTTGCCAAACACCGCCAGCACACCATGCCCACCCAACCGGGTCAGCAGCCGGTCAGGCTCACAGGCCTTGAGCCATGCGCTAATACGATTGGCGGTGGCCTGTTCCTGGCCGGACAACTCCGGCCACTGATGCAATAGCCGGCGGGTAGTCTGTAGCGGATTGTGCATCGCTATGGCTTAAGCGCGAACGATCATTTTGCCGGTATTCGCACCGGCAAATAAGGCCGCCAGTGCAGTCGGCAGGCTTGCGAAGCCGTCCATGAATGTTTCCTGATAACGAATATCACCGTGTTTGACCCAGGGCGCCATTGCCGCCAGCATCTGCGCATGCCGCTCACTGTAATCGCGCGATAGAATACCTTGGATGGTGGCACGCGCGTAGAGTATGCGATGCAGAAAACGCGGCCCCATTTCAGGTTGATCCAGCTGCCCTGAGTACTGCGAAATCTGACCGCAGACAATAATCCGTGCGCGCAGATTGATACATTCCATGACCGCATCGGTTATGACCCCGCCCACGTTGTCAAAATAAATATCAATTCCGTCAGGGCAGTGCCGCGCAAAGGCCTGCTGCATGTCTGCCTGACCGGGGTGCTCACGGTAATTGATCGCTGCATCAAAACCCAGCTCCTCCACCAGTTGCGTGCATTTGGCATCACTGCCGGCAATACCAATCACCCGGCAACCTTTCAGTCTGGCGATCTGACCGACAATAGAGCCGACCGCGCCAGCCGCTCCGGACACCACCACGGTTTCACCCGCCTGCGGCCGGCCCGCTTCCAGCAAGCCAAAATAAGCGGTCCTGCCAGGCATGCCCAGCACACCCAGGGCAGTGGTTACCGGTGCGGTGTCAGGGTCAAGCCGAATGGCTTCATCGGACGGACAAACCGCATACTCCTGCCAGCCGGTATACGCATTGACCCAGTCTGAAGCAGCCAGACCGGAGACCTTGCTACCTGTGGCAATGACCTGCCCGACCATTCCCCCACCCTGCACCGCCCCCACTGGATGAGGCGCTTCCCAGGTGGTGTGGTTGGCCTGTTGAATCCGCATATACGGGTCCACGCTCCAATAACGCGCCTTTACCAGAATTTCATCATCACCCAACTGGTCGCTGTCGAGAGTTTGCTCGGTTAAATCGTAGTGCTCGATACCAACCTCAGTTTCCGGCCTGCGCGCATAAATCCATTGGCGGTTCTGGTAATGACTCATCTACTGTACCTGCTGGTCCAGCGCCTGATGCAGATCATCAATCAGGTCCTGCGCAGCCTCAATACCAACCGACAGCCTCAGCAAGTGCTGATCAACACCCTGCTGTCGGCTCTGCTCCGCCGGCACCCGCGCGTGTGAAGTCAGGATCGGCTGACAGCAGGTCGACTCGACGCCGCCCAGGCTGACTGCCGAAGTGATGAGTTTGAACTTCCTTTCCACCTGTTCAGCAGTCAGCGGCGGCTTAACCCGAAAAGACAGCATGCCACCAAAATCGCTCATCTGCCGCTGCGCCAGCTGATGCTGGGGGTGATCGGGCAAACCGGGATAATCGACCGATTCGATCTGCTGATGCCGGCTCAACGCCTGGGCGATCAACATGGCATTGTGGCATTGGCGTTCGACCCGGATGGCGAGCGTCTTGAGACTGCGCTCCAGCAGCGCGGCTGTCTGCGCATTCATACTGCCACCGGTGCGTAATCCCAGCTCCCGGATCGGTGCGATCAGTAACTTGCTGCCCAGCACTACCCCGGCGCACAGATCACTGTGACCGCCCATATATTTGGTCGCGCTGTGGACCACCAGATCAGCGCCCAATGCCAGCGGATTCTGCAGCATCGGGGTCGCGAAGGTGTTGTCAATCACCACCATGATCTGGCTGGCCCGCGCCTGGCGACACAGCTGCTCCAGATCGATAACCTGTAAACGGGGATTGCAGGGTGTTTCGCAGTAAATGATCCGGGCATTGTCCCGACAGGCAGCCAGCAATGCCTCAGCGTTCGGCTCGGCATGGGTCAGCTCAATCCCCAGGCGTGGCAGGTGCTGACGGCACATATCATCGCTGCCACCGTAAATACCATGCGCCACCACCAGCTGATCGCCGCTGTTCAGATGCGCCTGCAGGGTGGTGCTGATGGCGGCCAGCCCGGAAGCAAACAACACCCCATCCTGAGCCTGCTCCAGAGCCGCCAGTTTATCCACCACGGCCTGCTGGTTGGGGGTATTGAAATAACGCGGATAACGGACCTGATCGTGACCCAGATAAGGATAAGCGCTGTCCGCGTAAACCGGCGTATTGAGGCCACCCAGTGGCTGACGCCGGGTGCCGCTGTGTACTGCCAGGGTTGGTTTGTGCATATGTTACCTGCCTGTCATTGAACTGCCATCAAAATGCCATCAGCAGCGCCTACTCTTGCAGGCTTTGCCAACCAGCCGAGGTTCCTGATGATACGTATTGTCACGGCAGTTTGCCTGCTGTTTTTTGCCAATGCCAGCTTTGCTTTATTGCTGCAGCCCATTGCCCAGTTTGGACCTGATCTGGAAGACAGTGCGGAAATCGCTGCTTTCGATTCCACCAGCCAGCGCATGTTGGTAACCAATGTGGCCGCCAACCAGATAGATATCTATGATTTCTCCGATCCGCGGGCCGGGGTGGCGTTGCTTAACAGCATCGATCTGAGCGCGCTGGGTGAAGGCGGGCCTAACAGCGTGGCGGCTTTTGATGGTCTGATCGCAGTGGCGGTGGAAGCCGCTGACCCTCAGCTGCCTGGACTGGTGGCGTTTTATAACAGTGATGGCATGCTCCAGAATACGGTAACCGTTGGTGCGCTGCCGGATATGCTGACCTTTACTCCTGATGGCACAGCGTTAGTGGTCGCCAACGAAGGGGAGCCTGATGATGACTATGTGGTTGATCCGGAAGGCAGCATCAGCATCATTACTGTCAGCACGCTGGCGGTAACCACGGTTGGCTTCAACGATTTTAATGCCGGCAACCCGCGCAACGGCGAATTGCCTCCCGGGGTGCGCATTTTTGGCCCCGGTGCAACGGTGGCGCAGGACTTGGAACCTGAGTTCATCACCATCTCCGAGGATGGTTCAATAGCTTATGTCAGTCTGCAGGAAAATAATGCGCTGGCGATGATTGACATACCCAATGCCGCGGTACTCGCCATTACTGATCTGGGTGTTAAAGATAACAGCCTGCCCGGCAACGGCTTTGACGCCAGCGACCGTGACGATGCCATCAACATCCAAAACTGGCCAACCAGCAGCTTTTATCAACCCGATGCGATTGCCAGCGCCACCATCGGCGGACAATTATTTGTATTCACCGCCAATGAAGGCGATACCCGCGATTATGATGGTTTCAGTGAAGAAGACCGGGTCGATGATTTGGCGCTTGATCCGGCGGTGTTCCCCAACACTGCTGATCTGCAGATGGAACAGAATCTGGGCCGGCTGTCGATTACCACCGTGAATGGCAATACCGATGGCGATCCCGAATTTGAGCAGATTTTTGCTACCGGCGCCCGCTCATTCGGTATCCGTGACGGTGTCACCGGCGCATTGGTGTTTGACAGCGGCGATGATTTTGAGCGGATCACAGCCGGTTTTGGCCTGCCGTTGTTCAACGACGACGATGGCCGCAGCGACAACCGCGGTCCGGAACCGGAAGGTATCGCGGTTGGCCAGATCAATGACCAGTGGTATGCCTTTATTGGACTGGAACGGACCGGCGGGGTGATGGTTTACAACGTGACCAACCCTGCCGCGGCGGTCTTCGAGCGTTATGTCTTGTCACCACCGGGTGACGAACGGCCCGAAGGTGTCAGCTTCATTTCCGCCACGGACAGTCCCACCAGTTTCCCCCTGCTGGTGGTTTCCAATGAAAGCAGCGGTACGGTTTCAGTCTTCAATCTGATCGATATTGCGCCTGCGGTGCCCGCGCTTAGCGGTTTTGGGCTGGTGTTATTGTTAGTGATTCTGCTGGCTGCGGGTGGCTTGCGCCTGGCGCGGATACGGGCTTAAAACCGGGTGCTGAATAAGTGATGGTTCAGCCGGCACGGTGACCGACTGATCTAACTATCTGATTAACATGTCATTAACACTTGCCAGCCGCAGCATGTTTCTGGATAATGGGTGCCCCTTCGTCGTATAAAGCGTGCGCTTAGGGCGCATCAATAACGAAACTCAAAACCAGCATCAAGGACTAGACTGTGCGGACAGACTGGACGATAACAATCACGGACTATCGAGGGGCACGTCAATACACACTAAGCGCGAAATTCCGTCGCTGGGTTGCCTATGGCGCAACTGGCGCGGTATCCGCATGTACGCTGGGATTTTTGAGCCTGCTCAATCAGACTCAGCAGATTGGCGAACTCAACTCACAAATTGATCAGCTTGGCAGTCAGCAGATTGCCCTGATCCAGCAAAACAATTACCTCCAGGCCGAACAGCAGGACCTGCTGGCTACCATTCAACACCGCAATCAGCGTCTGGTAAGCCTGGACAGTGGTGTACAAAGACTGGAATCTCTGCTCGGCAGCCAGCCCGAAGACAGCCAGCAGACAGCGGCGCTGGAACAGCGACTGACCGCCACTACCGATCTCGCGTTTGAAAAACTGCTGATACTGCGCAGCATTCCACGCGGCGCACCGATTCCCTATAAAGGCATCACCAGCAACTATGGCAACCGCCAGCATCCGGTCAAGCAGGTCCGCGAGTTTCATCCCGGACTGGATCTGCGAGCCGACATGTACACGCCGGTGATGGCCACCTCAGACGGTATCGTCAAACGCGCGGGTTACGACAGTAATGGTATCGGCAAGGTTGTCGAAATCCGGCATAACTATGGTTTCTCAACCATTTACGGCCACCTCGACAGCATCAGCGTGGCAGCAGGCGATGTGGTGCAGCAAGGTGATCAGCTGGGATTAAGCGGTAAAACCGGCATGATTACCGGTCCACATCTGCATTACGAAGTGCGCTACATGGACAAGCGCCTTAATCCGAAGCCATTCCTTAATTGGGATCTGGATCAATACGAAACTCTCTTTACCCAACAGCAGGCCATACCATGGGAATCATTGGAAAAAGTGATCGCGAGGAACGCCAGACAGCAACTTCAGCCCCGAGTGGCACAACGCTTGTCGCCGCCCAAAGTCACGTTAACGGCAGCCTCACCCTAAGCGATAATCTGCATATCGACGGCCGCGTCGAGGGCAGCATCGAGTCGCAGGCTAATGTCGCGATTGGTGAAACCGGCCGGTTCGAAGGACAGATCAAAGCCAAGCATATTGTGGTGTGCGGGCATATGGACGCCAATGTTGACTGCCAGCGTCTGGAGATTGTCGCCAGCGGGCAAGTCAATGGTGAAGTGGTCACCGATGATCTGGTGATTGAATCCGGCGGCCGCTTTATCGGCCAGAGCCGAATCCGGGATGACAAAACCGTCAGTCTGGTCAAACCCAGTGGGGATGCCAAATCCTCGGAAAGCGGTAATGCCGCCTGAGCGGCACTTCTGATGAGCTCAGATTCCAACCAGTCTCATGATCAGGCCGTTAATCAGTTAATTGAGCTGGCCAATCAGCTTAAAGACAACGGCACCGATATCCGGATCATTGCTGCCGCGATGAACACCGCTGCAGGCATCTATACCACCTATGTGGAAGCCGGCAACCAGGGTTTTCTGCAGCCCGGCGGGGTAGACAGGGTTTGTGCCGCCTACCGCAAGCAACTGGAATTTATTCAGCAACGCAAAAAAGCGGAACTGCAGGCTGCCGGTCACGATGTTGCCCAGCCTGCACCTAAGAGCCAGACTTGATCACAGGCTGACCATGTCGTCATCGCTTTATCGTTCGGACTGGTTTTACTCTCCCACTCTATACTGTTAAATCCATTTGAGAACAGCTAATGCTGGTCCAGTCAATCAGAATAGTTATCAAGTATCTTCTTTAGTGATGAGTACTCAGCCGGAATAAGCGGCAATCTCGCCAGCTTGCTGTCCGAACTGGGGGTATGTTCAGCCTTGACGCCGGTGATGGCCTGTACCTCATCTGCAAACTTGGCAGGATGGGCGGTCGCAACAACCACTCCACATTCATCATTACCCAGCTGTTGCCGCAAACCCATCCAGGCCAGCGCCGTGTGCGGATCGGCCAGATAACCTCCACTGGCGAGCTCGCGCATGGCGGCACGTGTCTGCTGCTCGCTGATGCTGCTGGACTGGAATACCGGCAACAGATGAGCCTGTTGTCGTTGCAGGTATTCAATCCGGGTGAAGTTATTCGGCGCAGCGATATCAATGGCATTGGTAATGGTCTGCACCACTGATTTCGGCAGCCATTGACCGTCCAGCAGATAGCGCGGCACGGTGTCGTTTTCGTTGGTGACCGCCAGTACCGTTTTGACCGGTAACCCTAATGCACAGGCTATCATCGCTGCTGTTGAGTTACCAAAATTACCGCTGGGTATAGCAACGGTTAATGGCGCTGAAAAAGCTTGCTGAGCAGCCAATTCAAAATAGTAGCAAACCTGTGCAAGTAACCGCGCTATATTGATGGAGTTGGCGGAAATCAGCTTTCTGCCTGCCTGTGACTGCTCGGCAAAAGCCTGTTTTGCCAGTCGCTGGCAATCGTCAAAACTGCCTTCTACCGCCACGCTGATCACGTTTCCGCCCAGCCCCACAAAATGGGCGGCCTGCTGATCAGTAACCCCATGCTGCGGATAAATAATCACAACCTGAACGTTCGGCTGGTCATAAAATGCTTTGGCAACAGCTCCGCCGGTATCACCACTGGTGGCTGTCAAAACCGTGATCGATTGACCTGCCGATGAATGTTGCATGCAACCTGCCAGAAACCTGGCGCCGAAATCCTTAAACGACAATGATGGGCCATGGAACAGCTCCAACACTGCGACCTGATCATCCAAAGGTCGCAACATCAGTGGGAAATCAAATGCCCTAGTAACGATTTCGTCCAGTTTTACGCGTAGTGGATCAGCGCCAATCAGGTGTTGGAGTATGCTGACGCTACGCTCAATAAACGGGCATTGTAATAACTCTGGAATATTGTCCAACGGTATGATGCTGGCCGGCATAAACAAGCCGTCGCCACGGCCCAAACCACGCAGCAGGGCCTGGGTAAAACTCAGCTTCTCCTGTGACGAGGCATCCGCCTGGCTGATATTGATAAATCCGTTCATTGATTCAACACTGCTACTTTGGATACCAGGACTTGCAAACATGCACAAAACTGCCGGACTGTTGTGGCATATTGCCACGCAACCAATCGGCCATTGATTGCGCGCGTTCTCGTTCCCGGCAGACGGCAAAAAAAGATGGTCCCGCGCCGGATATGCCTACCGCCAATGCACCTTGTTGCAGTAATTCCGCTCTGCATTCCCGATACCCGCTAATCAGCTCTGCCCGATACGGTTCTGCCAGGCAATCCTGCAAGTGCAGTAACACCTGCTTCTGATCTTGCCGATACAAACCATCCACCACCGCTGCCATACGCTGCATCTGTGCAATGGTATGGGCTTTGGGATAGCTAGGTGGCAAGCACGCTCGTGAATCACGAGTCAACAGTTGCTGGCCGTTGAATGCCAGCACCAGATGCCAGTCGTCGAAAAACGGCAGCTGCTGCGGGTTACCCTGTTCCGGGCAAAGCACCAACCCACCCAACACCGCCGGTGCAATGTTATCCAGATGCTGGGCTCCACTAACCCCGCCTTCAAGCATCGCCATAATTTGCCAGCGATCCGCCATCGGAATTTTGATACCCTGATGATTATCAAGCAGAGCCGTTAGTGCCTGAATCGCTGCCACCACTGATGCCGCACTGGAGCCTGTACCACTGCCGACCGGTAAATTCTTTTGCAAGGTCAGCGAAAAAGCTACATGTTGATGGTCTTTTTTGGATAACCAGTTTTGTATCTGCTGAGCCGCTTTATAAACCAGGTTATCCTCACCCTGAGGCACCCGATCACGGTATGTTCCGGTAACCGTCAGTGTATTGTGCTCAGCCGGTTCAACCGTAACCTGATCTCCCAGCAGACTGCCATCTACCGGCGCTATAGCCAGCCCCAGAACATCAAAACCGACGATAAAATTACCGATGGATGCGGGCGCGAACGCACTGAAAAAAGGCTTGTCTGTCATGCCTGACTAAGCGTGGTCAAGAAGACTTATTGTGCTTATCCCGAACGCCAGAAGCAATGCCGCTGGCCCGGTCACATAACCTCGAAATGCTGTTTAGCGATAAAACCTGGCCAGGCAAAACAATACGCCCTGAACCTGAACCTGTTCGGGCCGGTAATATTGCGGTTCATAAGCGGGGTTTTCCGCTTTCAGCGTAACCCGGCCGTCACGCTGATAAATACGCTTCAAGGTCGCATTCTCTCCATCAATCAAAGCCACCACAATCGCGCCGTTGGGCGCTGATTGAGCCGGCTGGATCAGTACCGAATCACCATCGCAGATACCTGCGTCGATCATCGAATCCCCGGACACAATCAACTGATACAGACCCGGACAATTCAGTTTTTCGTAGAAATCCACGCATTCACTTTCGGGAATCGCCTCAATCGGCATGCCGGCTGCAATCCGTCCCAGCAGCGGAATTTTGGGCTTTTCCGGCAGCGTTAACCCACGGTTCCTCCCTGATTCGCGTAACAGCAGCCCCTTTCTGACCAGAGAATCGATATAGCGATGCACCGAACCCCTCGACTTATAACCTATACCCAGCATGATTTCCGTCACACTGGGGCTGTAGCCCTGGGTCTGAATATGCTTCTCGATAAAATCCATAATCTGACGTTCGGGTTGGGTCATGGGGTATGCTCCGATTGTGCGAGTATATATATAGAACACTATATAGAACAAATCGAGAACAGGCAAGGCCTGCCGCGGACTGCAGACAATCCACCAGCATCTCGCCCTCTCCCATGACGAAGCCTGGGCCTGTTCGGCTGGTATTGATTACTTCAGAGCGGGGGATTTTCCTACAGACAGCTTTCCGCAAAAATGCGACTCTATGCCCATGCAGTCGTGTCAAGCCTGACGTCACCGGCACAGGCTCGAAAGGTCAAACCCGATCGGTGTCTTTGAGCGCACTGCAGAAGATTTAAAGATAATAAGCTCCAGAGGACAAGGCAATGCAGTTAGAGCAAATGTGGTGCGGCGCATCGAAAACAGACTACGACTTTATTGTCCATAGCAGCGATTCCAGTCTGCCGCTGTGGGGTGGCGTGTATATGCTGTGCAGCCAGACCGAATCAGGCTGGCAGGTGCACTACATCGGTGAATCCGATGATTTCTCCAGCGCCCTGAACCCCCTCAGCAGCAAAGGCTGGCTCTACGCCAGCAGCCAGGGCGCCACTCATGTACATATCTATCTGCAGTGCAACCTGCTGAAAAGAAAGCGTGTGGTCAGAGATCTGGTAACCAGCCTGCATCCGACTTTTGAGAACAGGCAGCGAGGCCACGGGGTTCAGATTGAACAAGTTGCGTGAGTTTGCTCTAAGTACGATAGTGTTTTAGCTACGTAAGCAAAACAGCATCACTGTTTACCAGTAGCTTGATTCAAGCTAATCAGATAACCACTTCCAGCGTACTAAGCCGCTCAGTTTTGCCGGCAGGTAACCGTACAACTCTGCTCATCACAACTGAAGGTACCGCGTCCACCATTACCACCGCCGCCTGGGCCAGGACCTGAGACACTGAAACCAAACTGACCGACTCTGTCACCCATGCGTGCCATGTTGACCGAGTTAAAGCGCGGAAAAATGGCCGTCATGCCAGCCACATCGAAGCCGTGTCCGGGATGTCATTGTCATCTGAATCCACGAATTTATCGGGAATCGCATCAAGTTCATGTCTTTCATTAAACGTCCAGAGACCAGATGAACCATCTTCAAAAATAAACTCAAAGGAGAAATTCAGATTAACTGCCTCAAAGATCGTACCGGTAAACTCCACCGCCGCAAAGCTATCAGAAATTAAAGGTGTCGTCTCACTGGCCAGACGACCAAGCTGGCGGGTAAAGGCGGGTATGCTCACGACATTATAAGCCGTGGTAAAGCCGCTTGATCGTGGCACATGATAGGTGCCAATCACTTTGGGGCCGCTACCGACTCCGATGCCACCTCGCGTTAATATACCCCGCCCTTCCAGGAAATTCACGAACCAGTCAAGGGAACCTCTGATTTAATCTGACATGGTCGCGAGCGAGTCTTGTTTGATGCAGTGCAGTGTCTTTGTCAACGATAGCATAGCTGGCTATGTCGAGTGGACAAAGTGCTGCAATGCGCCAAACAAGGCCGCTCCCACAAGGGGTTACGCCCGAATCAAGACCCACCTCTTTTAAGGCTTCAATCGGATCACCAGTTGGTGAAAGCGGTTGATCCACCACCACAAAGTATTTATTAAATTGATGGTTATCAAAATCACCGATATAAATAGTTACCCCGACATTCGCGGAAGAACCAGCCGTCGAAGCCGCCAGGTTGCGGTATTGAGTGGCTGTGCAGTTATCGCAGCGAGCTGACTTGTGATAAGCCAGCCCCTGATGGGCAATAAAAAAACTCACCAGAACAATGATAAAACGAGCCATATGATTGCTCCTTACCGCTTTTTGCGGCAGTTCCCTCGGATACTTAAGCACACTCCCTGCGTGCTCCCTTTAATGCGTGAATACTAGTATAAGCTTTTTTGGGCTTGGCTGATCGGCCCGAAAAAGTTATAAGAAAGGTGAAGTGAAGCCCACAGCAAGCAGCTTGATAAGATGTTTTTTCTCTCTTGAAGTGGAGACCTTACAGGAGAAATGCCAATGGCGCTACAACCATGCAAAGCCACATATGGCACTGGGCGGAACGGCCCTGAAACAGAAGCTATTACAGGCCGCTTAATGCTCTACTTCTGAGGGCAGGTATAAATGGGGGACTACACAGAACCCCGCTAAGGCACTAACTCCCTACTTTATAGGGCTCATAGGATACTATTAGATGATTTCGGAAGGCTAAATGGTGGGCCCCTGTATCCCTGAATTTATGGCTCCAACTATTTGAATAATATACTAATTTACTTATTGAAAATCTCGAAGAACCCCCATATTTGCCCCCTATTCGCATTTCCTCTATCTGTAGCACCCAGAGTTGGGTATTTTAGCAAGACTGAGTTTTATCTTGCCTTACTTCATACGTATTTTGTTAACCGATTACTTAATCTATCTTTTAGCTTTCAGTTTTTCGCTAATATTCACTACACCACATCCAATCTTTCGATACTTAAAGATCGCCATAGCTTTTTCGCACATCTTAGTATCAGCGCTGACCAGACCATGACAAAGTGCTGCATATGCCACATGGTATGCATCACTGATGTTTGCTGGCACACGCGAGCTATCAGCTAACCCCTTGTCTGGTCGGAAGCCAATAGCGTTGAGTAGGTTGTAACATGTAGCGACACCTAAAAATATAGGCCATTTCTCGTATCCGAAATTTTCTTTGTACATACAATCAAAACCATAGAACTGCTCTGCTGTTATAGCCGCTGGAAAGTGTGCGTTTGCATGTTTCCATAAATCTCGTAGTGGGTTATCTGAATTTGAAAACTGCGAGGCTTGGCCTTTGTTGAAACCTAAAGCTTTGCGGCGCATCTCAAGCGGCTGATAATCTGATAATAAACGTACTGTTTCATCTCCAGTGTTTTTTAGCAGTTCTTCTAAGCCTTTTACTACAGCATCATCTAACCAAGGTATCCCTCTTAGACTTGACCCAACCGTTTTTGCAATTTCATTTGGATAGTCTTTAATAACTGATCTATCTTGAGAGCCAAAAAGAGTAGCAATAATTCCAGTGACTGCGTCTGGTTTGATTACAGCATTAGATTCAGACTCTTGATGTTCAAAATAAACTTGCTCAGGATCGATGTATTTGTCAATTACCCAGTCATCAGTTATGCGCTGACTTGAATCTAATTTTATCCATAATCGTTGTGCTTTGAGATTCCTAAGCACATCAAGGATTTCTGTTCTATCACCTCGTGCTATCTCTTTTAGATGCTCGTTCGAGAATATCAACCGTACAGGTTCTTTTGGCTTAATACTGAGCCGCCCCTCGGCTATGAATCCCAGCACATTTTGATCTAGATAAATGTTTTTCATAACTGTATGGGTAATACTTGCGCAACTTCCAGACCGATGCAACTGTATCGTATATCGCCAGGTGAGTCGATCAACGGCCTATATACTTGCTTATTCACTGTACCTTAGTCGGGTCTATGCATAAGCGTCTGCCGCTTCCTTTGGCGTCATATCTTTCGTGATCGTCTTAGCTGGAAGGATAACAACGCAATCGGGTCGCGTCTTTTCATGCTGTAGCGCCTGTGTCGGCTTTCCGTATACCCGGTCTAGTATTTCCCGTGCTGCCACCAAGTCACCGCCCTCCGCAGCTTTTCCTATTGTTTCAATGGCCGCTGGCACGTACTCAGCCATCAATTCTGCAATCTGTTTCTTAGCCTCAGACACCTGGCCTCGTGGCCGTCCTGCACCATTACGCCTGCCCCCATGATTAGACATTGTCATTACTTCCGTTTCGTAGTCGATTAGCTTCGCCGTCCACTAATACAATTCTTGTCGGTCGCTGAACCGGGTCTGAATGTTCAATAGATATTCGTGGTTTGCCATATACGCGATCTAGGATGTCTCGCGCACAAGCCGTATCGCCACCCTCAGCCGCTTTGACCAGCACATCTATTGCCATGTCTACGTGATCAGCCAGTTTCGCGCTTAGCATCTGTTTGACGGCACTAACTTTGCCTTTCGGTCTGCCAGCGCCTGAACGGTAACCACCATGCCCGCTCATAGTTGAATCCATTGATTGTTTTTCAAGTAAAGCATGGCCAATTGATACCACTGATAAACACCTAAGCATTGGCTATATAACATGGGGTGCAATATCTGCGGGTAAGATAAGCCGTTGCTTTCAACACCTACACTTGTATGTACTTGATAGTTATGCATTTCATCAGTTCCATAGTTTTCTGTTGTTTTTGCTAACCCTCATAATTTGAGGTACGCCAGCCTCATACCTTGAGGTACGCCACCCTCAACCATTGCACCTGCAAAAAACTAGGCACAAGGAAATATACGAATACCAGGCTGCCAATTTAAGTAGTTTTTCGTAGGCTCACGCTGTTCACATTTTTGCCATGTAACATGCCATTCTCTGGCCTGATGTCTAGCTCGGCATTCACGTTTTTTCATTTCGATAAAGCCGTATTCCTGTAATTGAGTGATAGCAGCCCTGATTGTGTTCTCGGATAAGCCTGTTTTCTCTATCAAATTGATCAACCCACAACCATACTTACCATTAAACCAAGGCTTGCAACCTGTCATAAACTCAAGCAGCACAATCCGGGCCGTTGGTTTCAACTGTTTGTAAGCCGAACAGCGAATAAGATCGTCGGGGTAATTGCTGTAGTCCGCTTTTTTGAGAGCTGCTTTTGTTAACGGTGCTTTAGCCATTCGGGTATCTGTATGGTTTGGCGATTTTCAATGCCTTGCTGACATCATAAAGCTGACCTAACCGGATATATCTGACTCCGGTATGGTCAACCTCAGCCACTACACGGGCTTTTCTTTCCGGGGGCATTACTTTGTATATCTTTACCGGTTGTTGTTTTAGGTGGCGTTGCTGTAGCCCCCAGTGGATACAACCTATTAACCCATGGGTTACGGCTTGCTGGTGATGAACAGCCAAAAAGACTTTCATACTTTAACCATTTGATGTTTTTCGTTGCTCACAGATACCGAACTATGATCATGCCGGTTTTGTAGGCTTTTGTGAGTTATGCCCGGCTTTAATCTTTGCCGTTATCCATGCATCTATCACGTCAGCATCCCATGCCACAGATCGTTCAGTTAGCTTGATACTGGTGGGAAACGCGCCATTTGCCATTTCAGCATAGATGCTGCTGCGGCTCATGCCAGTTAGTGAAATTACTGTAGGTAGTCTGAGTAGTTGTTTTGCCATGCCATGGGTTCCTATAAGGTCGCATGGCCATTAGTATCATCCTATAAAATCAATCGCGCATACCCACTATTAACGCTTAATGTCGGGGACAGAGTGCAGCTTATGTCTACTATTCCATATATTCTCAATAGTCTTTACGGATATCTTGATATCGGTGTATTCGCTTAGTAGTCGATGAACGATTTCCGATGCAGCTAACTTGCCTTCTGTTGCGTTATTTTTTGTAGGTAGCAAATCAGACTCACTAGCCATGTGAATCATAAAAATAATTGACTCATCACGAAAGGCATTATCTGCTGGGTCTTTGCCCCTTTTTTTTGGTGGGGCTGTGATTTCCCTTGCGACGATGGGTTTTAGTTCTGGCATTATTGGAACGTCAACGCTGATATTCATAGCTATTAAAATTTGGCAAGCGTCCCATGCTGCTCTATCCGTTTTTGCAGATTCTGCCAAATCAGCTATTTTCCCTTTACCCCATGCTCTTTTTGCCAGTTTATCTATATGCTCTTTTGGCTTAGCTATCCCCGGCCTATTGTTTAACGCCATGCGTGCGAGAATTGTTGCTAATTCCTCTTGCGTATCAATGACACCGGGAACCAGATAAGCAAGCCGCTTTAATCCACCACTGCGGTTACTTTTGGCGCGTTTCCCGTCCCTGTCCCACATCACATTTTTTTCGCAATGCTGTCTCACAGCTTCATATTTTTCTGAGTAGGTTACTGGCTTTTCTGTTAATTTAACTGACATGTGCTGCATCCTTGATGTGGCCATGAAACATAGTTACAAGTTACCCAGTATAAAACAGCGCCACAGTTACGCTATAGAGCTATTTTATTCTGCGCTTGTTCATTACCCCATGCTTGATAGGCTGAGTTTGCATGCTGCTTTGCTTCTTTGGCCAGATCAGACAATAGCCATAGATAGCCCTCTTGGATTTCATCTGATTGTTTCTCAAAGTCTCGAACTGCATTATCACCTCTGAGCATCATCAAACCAGCGTACAACTGTGCAAGCCGCTTATCGAGCATATCTTGTGCGTCCAAATAGGCGTCATTGCTCATAGTTGTTTTTTCCTACCAATGGGTATGACTTCACCACCTGATTTCAGGTTGTCCAGATAATCCGCCCAGCTTTGCATCATGGTTCGCCGGTCGTCCAGGTATTCAGCATGGTTGTATGCGGCTTTAACTTCGTTTTGCTCGGCATGGGCTAGCTGACGCTCGATAATATCAGTACGCCATCCCATTTCATGCAGTCGCGTGGATGCCATCGCCCGGAAGCCGTGGCCGGTCATGGTGCCGGATGGGTAACCAAGGCGACGTAATGCACCGGTTACGGTGTTCTCACTCATTGGCCGCGTGTTGGTGCGTACACTATGAAACACATAACGGCTTTTACCGGTTAATGGTTTGGCTTCCTCAAGAATGGCTAACGCTTGATTAGATAACGGGACAAGGTGTATGCGCCCCATTTTCATTTTGTCGGCTGGTATGCGCCACAGCGCCGCGTCAAAGTCGATCTCTGACCATTCGGCCTGCCTTAGCTCGCCCGGACGCACGAATACGTAGGGGGCAAGCTGTAACGCCCACCGGGTAATAATATGGCCGCTATAGCTTTCCATTGCCCGCAACAAGCCGCCAATCTCTTTTTCATCGGTGATGGTGGCCAGATGCTCAATCTTTCGCGGTGTCAATGCGCCTTTCAGGTCTTGTGATGGGTCGCGATCTGTCCGACCGGTTGCCACCGCATATCGGAACACTTGCCCGCAGGCTGCTTTAACACGGTGGGCTGTTTCAATGATGCCGCGTTCCTCAATCCTTCGCAGACAGCCGAGTAAGTCGGGGGCGGTGATCTCATTGATCGGCTTTTTGCCAAGCCATGGAAAAATATAGGTTTGCAGGCGTGATAGTGTTTTATCGTGTGTGGTGGCTGTCCACTTGTTGGCTTGCTTGGCCAGCCATTCGCTGGCAACTGCCTCAAAACTTCCCGTTTGCGCATCAATACCGGCTCTATGTGCCATTTTCTTGGCTTCGCTGGGGTCAATGCCTTGGCTGAGTAGCTTACGGGCTTGCAAGTGCTTTTCCCTTGCATCATGCAAGGTTACCTCTGGATACTGGCCAAGCGCCAACCGCTTTTCCTTACCCTGATAACGGTATTTATAGCGCCATAACTTACTGCCTGTCTTCACCAGTTCCAGGTATAAGCCACCACCATCAAAAAGCTTGGCCTTACCTTGCCCGTATTTCGCATTGCGTATTTGTGTTGCTGTTAGTGCCATTTTGGGGGCAAGACAACCTGATTAAGTAGGTGATGCCCCAGATTTTGCCCCCACTTGCCCCCGGATGTCAATAGATGCCCCCGGACGCCTTGATACTAAAGATGGTCAAATAATGCTTATTCTATAAGGGTTTCAGAGTTTTATCGGATGTCTTCGGAAGGCTAAATGGTGGGCCCTGTAGGACTTGAACCTACGACCTATCGATTATGAGTCGACTGCTCTAACCAGCTGAGCTAAGGGCCCGTGTGAGATTGTGGTGCGGGTAGTTTAGCGGTATGCCCACATTGGCAGCAAATTGTGCTGAATGCTCGCCCGCAAGCGGGCTCCTGCAGTGCATGTGATAACCGGGTTAGCCCCACATGCGGCCGCGCAGTATACCTTTGTGTTTGATCTGATGCCAGATAGCCGCCAGCACATGCAGGCCGATCAGATACATCATGGTGCGGGCGGCAAAGGCGTGGACTTCTTCCAGCCATTCGTGCAGCTCGTGCATGCGTTCCATCGGGCTGGGGATGGTGATCATCCCGAAGATTTCTATGCCACGGCCGGCTGACCAGATGGTTAGCGGGCCGGTTATAAACATGACTACGATCAGCAGCAGCAGCAGCCAGTGACTGAGCTGGCTTAAGCGTATCAGCCAGGCATTCTGCTGTAGCGATGTGGCGAAGCCCTGGCGCAGACGCCAGACAACGCGGAACATCACCAGCAACCACGCCGTGGCGCCGATCGAGATGTGCAGGTGCTGCCAGAACAGCTTTTCTTCGCCACGCGGCATTTCATGGAAGTACAGGCCAATGGCCAGCATGGTTACTATCACCGCGGCCGTCAGCCAGTGATTCCAGCGCGACACCTTTCCGTAGCTATCTGTCTGCATGCTTAACATTCCGATTGATCGACTGACAGTATCTTAGCTTAATCCATGTCCAGAAAACTGCGCAATTGCTCGGAACGCGTTGGATGGCGCAGTTTGCGCAGCGCTTTGGCTTCAATCTGACGGATACGCTCACGGGTTACGTCGAACTGCTTGCCGACTTCTTCCAGGGTGTGATCGGTGTTCATATCGATACCGAAGCGCATGCGCAACACCTTGGCTTCACGCGGCGTCAGGCTGCCGAGCACGTCTTTGACCGTGTTGGTCAGACCTGAAACGGTGGCCGATTCAATCGGTGAGTCGATATTCAGATCTTCGATAAAGTCGCCCAGGTGCGAGTCTTCATCGTCACCGATCGGTGTTTCCATGGAAATCGGTTCCTTGGCGATCTTGAGCACTTTGCGAACCTTGTCTTCCGGCATTTCCAGCCGTTCGGCCAGTTCGTCCGGGGTGGGTTCGCGGCCCATTTCCTGCAACATCTGCCGCGAGATGCGGTTCAGCTTGTTGATGGTTTCGATCATGTGCACCGGAATACGGATGGTGCGCGCCTGGTCGGCAATCGAGCGGGTGATTGCCTGGCGAATCCACCAGGTGGCGTAGGTGGAAAATTTGTAACCACGACGGTATTCGAATTTGTCCACCGCTTTCATCAGGCCGATGTTGCCTTCCTGGATCAGGTCCAGAAATTGCAGGCCACGGTTGGTGTATTTTTTGGCGATCGAAATCACCAGGCGCAGATTGGCTTCGCACATTTCTTTTTTGGCGCGGCGTGCTTTGGCTTCGCCCAGAGATATGGTGCGATGCAGGTCCTTGAGTTCGCTGATCGTCAAGCGGGTTTCCACCTCGATGGTGGCCAGGTTTTCCTGGATGGCCAGCAGGTCTTCGCGATGCTCGCGCAGCGGCGCACTGAATTTCTGTTTGCGCTTGATCTGAGTGTCCACCCAGCTGGTGTCCGACTCATTGTTGGAGAAGGTCTGCAGAAAAGTCCGTTTGGGCATCCCGCACTGGCTGACGCAGATCATCATGATCCGGCGCTCCATGGCGCGGATTTTAGAGACCTTGTAGCGCATCCGGTCGATCAGCGCGTCGGTCATGATGCTGGGAAGTTTCATGCGCAGATACAGCGCCGACATCTCATCGCGCAACTGCATGACTTTCTTGGTTTGGCCATAGCGGTCATATTTGGCGCTGAACACCTTATATAACTGACTCAGTTCATCAAAATGACGCGCGACCTGTTCAGGGTCGGGACCGGTATTGGGGTTTTCATCTTCGTCATCGCCGGCCAGTTCAGCGGCACGGTCTTCCTCGCGCTGATCTTCGACCGCGATATCGGGCGGTTCCACACCCTGCTCTTCCAGCAGTTCGGGATGAATAAAACCGATCAGCACTTCGTTCATGCGGCGATTGCCCTGCAGGTGCTCGCCGTATTCCCTGATCAGGGTACCGATGCTGTCGGTGTAACGTGACAGCGCCTGGTTGACCTCATTAAGGCCTTCCTCGATGCGTTTGGCAATGACGATTTCGCCCTCGCGGGTCAGCAGCTCAACCGCACCCATTTCACGCATATACATGCGCACCGGATCGGTGGTCCGGCCAATTTCGGTATCCACCGCCGCCAGCGCCGCCGCGGCTTCTTCACTGGCGGTTTCATCATCCTCGCTGCTGGCTTCATCATTCAGGATCAGTGAGTCAGCATCCGGCGCTTCTTCATGCACCTGAATACCCATATTTTCAATCATGCCGATGATGTCTTCGATCTGATCTGCTTCCACAATCTCATCGGGCAGGTGGTCGTTGACCTGGGCGTAGGTCAGCCAGTTACCCTGCTCACGACCGATGCTGATTAACTGTTTTAGCTGCGATTCTTTCTTAGGTTCCATACTATGCTCTGTGAGTGTCTCGGTTATGCAGCACCTTTATCCGAAGGGTTCTGCACATGGTGTTTGTTGCTCAAAAGCTCACGCAATTCCTGCTTTTGCTGCGTTGTCAGTCCTGTCTGCTGCTGGGCGTCCATCAATGCGTCTATCCTGGTGGCCAGATGCTCCGCGTGCAGTTGCCGCAGCAACTGGGATAGTTCGTGTTGTTGTCCGCTGGTTGTTTCGGGTATCTGCCAGGTCGCCAGCTCGGCCAAAAGCCCGGCCACGGGACGCGCGCTCCAGCGCTCCAGTAACGCAACCATGCTAATCTGCGGGCGTTCACGGCAGAAGTCAATCAATTCCATGATTGCATCAGCATTTTTTTGTGCCCGGATAATCTCCAGATCGTCCGGCTCGATGTGCTGTGCTAATTCCGGTTGCTGGACCAGCAGGGCCACCAGTTGCCGCAAGCTGGTTTTGCCGACCGGCTGGCGTGGGTTGACCGGCGCGTTGGAACGGCGCTTGCTGACCGGTACATCGCCAGCCTGCAGGCGATGCTTCGTCAAGCCCTCCAGCTCATCGTGCAGCAGTTCTTTATAGGCCCCTGAAGGCAATCGCCCCAGCAGGGGAGCAGCCCGGGCAATCAGGCTGGCACGGCCTTCCGCGGTGTTCATTTCCAGGCCCTGCTGCAGATTCCGGAATAAAAACGTGGACAGTGGTTCGGACTGCCTGACCTGCTCCAGAAAGGCTTCGGCCGAGGTTTTTCTGACCAGGCTGTCGGGATCTTCACCCTGTGGCAAAAACAAAAATCGAACCTGGCGACCGGCCAATAACTGCGGCAGCATGGTTTCCAGCGCTTTCCAGGCGGCCTGCCGGCCCGCCCGGTCACCATCGAAACAACACACGATGTTGTCAGTGGTCTGAAACAACAGCCGCACCTGATGTTCGGTGGTGGCGGTTCCCAGCGCAGCCACCGCGCCTTCGATGCCGAACTGCGCCAGCGCCACCACGTCCATATAACCTTCCACCAGCAGCAACTGATCGGGCTTGCCACCCTGACGGGCCTGGAATAAGCCGTACAGTTCACGGCCCTTGTGGAAGACCGGGGTTTCCGGGCTGTTCAGGTATTTGGGTCCGCGCTCGGTTAGTGCCCGACCACCAAAACCGCATACCCGGCCACGCCGGTCCAGAATCGGAAACATGATCCGGTCCCGGAATTTGTCATACACGCGCCCTTCATTATCAGCCAGCAGTCCGGCTTCCAGCAGCTGCTGCTGATTGACACCCTGCTGGGTCAGATGCTGCATCAGTCCCTGCCAGGCATCCGGGGCATAGCCGATTTTAAACTGCGCGCAGATTTCACCGCTCAGGCCACGCTTGCGCAGATAATCCTGGGCTGGCTTGTGCCTGCGCAGTTGCGCTACAAAAAAATCCTCGGCCGATTGCAACCAACCATACATCTGTTCCAGTTTGTCGCTCGGTGGACCGCCGCCAGCGCTGGTCACCGGGACCTCCATACCAACACTCTGGGCCAACTCGGCCACCGCATCGGTAAAATTCAGGCCGTCATAATCCATCAAAAATCCGATCGCACTGCCATGTTTGCCGCAGCCGAAGCAGTGATAGAACTGTTTTTGCGGGCTGACCGTAAATGAGGGGGTTTTTTCGTCGTGGAACGGGCAACAGGCCTGGTATTCACGTCCGCTGGGTTTGAGCGGGACGCGCTGATGGATGGTCTGTACGATATCCACCCGTTCCAGCAAATCATCAATGAATGATTCAGGAATACGACTGGGCATGGATGAGCCGGGAATTTGCCGGTTAGGGGAATGCAGCTAACCGATATAAAACTGGTTAGCGCTTAGCCTGTTTGATGGCCGGGTAATAACGCCGGCTAGCCCTGTAATTGCTGTCGGACCAGCGCGCTGACCTTACCCATGTCCGCACGTCCCTGCAGACGCGGCTTGAGCTCGCCCATTACCTGGCCCATGGCCTGCATACCGCTGACATCCAGCTCCGCCAGCAGCTTGCCGATTTCAGCTTCAATCTCGGCCTCACTCAATTGAGCGGGCAGATAATCCTGCAGGATGACTATTTCCGAGGCTTCCTGATCGGCCAGTTCATTGCGTCCGGCTGCACGAAACTGCTGTTCCGCATCGCGCCGCTGTTTGATCATTTTCTCAATGATCGCAATGATGTCTGAATCGTCCAGTTCGATACGCTCGTCCACTTCGCGCTGCTTGACAGCAGCGGTGGTCATGCGCAGCGTACCCAGTCGTGCTTTGTCGCCCGCCCGCATAGCTTGCTTGACGTCCTCAAGCAATCGGTTTTTCAATGCAGCGGTCATACCATCCGGAAGGGTTGGATCAGAATAAAAAAGATGTTTTAGTACTGGCGGCGTGGCGCGGCATCGCGCGATACGCGGCGCAGATTGCGCTTCACGGCAGCGGCAGCTTTACGCTTGCGTTCCTGCGTCGGCTTTTCATAGAATTCACGGCGACGAGTTTCGGCGATAACACCGGCTTTTTCGCACGACCGTTTGAAACGGCGCAATGCGTATTCAAATGGCTCGTTTTCACGAACTTTTACACTTGGCATGAAGGCTCCTTCAGTTGTTGCAGCATGTGCTGACAAAATAAACAGTTAGCCGCTTATTATAGCAGCCATTTATGGCGTATCGCAAAATCCGCTGCGCCGGGCGTCCGGGTGAGCTCACCTGCTCCAGCCTGGAGACCGGACAAACCATCCCACATGATCATTTTTGCCCGCGATAAGGTGTCGCTCCGCAACTGCCAGCGCAGTGTCTGTCGACCCCCACATTCAGGTAAACTTCCCGCTCCTGAGCACTTTTCGCAATCGGCAGCATGTGAACATTCTTGGCATCGAAACTTCCTGCGACGAAACCGGCGTTGCCCTGTATTCAGATGTAGATGGCCTGCTGGCTGATCGCCTCTACAGTCAGATTGAACTGCATGCCGAATTTGGTGGTGTGGTGCCGGAATTGGCTTCCCGCGACCACGTGCGCAAATTATTGCCCCTGATTCGAGCCCTGCTGGACTCCGCCGGGTTGACCCTGGACGCCATAGACGGCATTGCTTATACCCAGGGTCCGGGTCTGATCGGGGCATTACTGGTGGGTTCGGGCATGGCCGAGGCACTGGCCTGGGCGCTGGATGTACCGGCACTCGGCGTTCATCATATGGAAGGCCATTTGCTGGCGCCGTTACTGGAAGACGAGCCGCCCGAGTTTCCGTTTGTGGCGTTACTGGTATCCGGTGGGCATACCATGCTGGTGGATGTCACCGAAGTGGGCCAGTACCGGCTGCTGGGCGAGACGCTGGATGATGCTGCCGGTGAAGCCTTTGATAAAACCGCCAAGTTGCTGGGTCTGAGCTACCCCGGCGGGCCGGCACTGGCGGCACTGGCGCAATCGGGTGATCCACAGCGGTTTCGTTTTCCGCGGCCGATGACCGACCGCCCCGGCCTGGATTTCAGTTTCAGCGGTTTGAAAACCCACACCCGCACGCTGTGGGAAAAACAATCGCTGGCGCCTGATGCGGATCAGGTCAAAGCTGATATTGCCGCTGGTTTTGAGTTAGCGGTGGTTGATACTCTGGCGATCAAATGCCGCCGGGCGATGCAGCAGACCGGTCACCAGCAATTGATTGTAGCCGGCGGGGTGGGCGCCAACCGTGCATTACGCCGGGGGTTGCAGCAGGCCGGCGCCAAAGCGGGCTTCCAGGTCAGCTATCCGCGTCCCGAATTTTGTACCGACAATGGCGCCATGATCGCTTTTGCCGGTTGCCTTCGGCTGCAAACGGGCCAATATGGTAAGGGTTATCAACACACCAGAATTGATGCCCGGCCCCGCTGGCCGCTGGAAGAACTGCCAGCCGTTAACCGTTAAAAGAGTTTGCCTATGCACCGACCACCTGCCCATGACCGGGTATTTATTGAAGCCCTGGAAGTGGAAACCATTATCGGTATCTACGACTGGGAGCGCACCCAGAAACAAATCGTCAGTCTGGATCTGGAAATGGACGCGAATATCGCGCATGCCGCCCTGACCGACCAGATCGACCAAACCTTGAATTACAAGCAGGTCGCCAAGCGTTTGATCGGCTTTATTGAGCAAAGCGAATTCCAGCTGGTGGAAACGCTGGCCCAGCGCTGTGCCGAAATCGTGCTCAACGAATTTCCGGTAGAGTGGCTGCGGCTCAAACTCAGCAAACCCGGCGCGGTACGCGGTTCCCGCGCGGTCGGTGTATTGATCGAGCGGACGGCCAGCGGACCGATACAATGACCGACGTTTATCTTGGCCTGGGCAGCAACACCGAGGCTCGCAAGCATCTGCGCAGCGCGCTGCGGGCACTGGAAACCAAATTCGGTGCAATTGAGTGGTCACCGGTCTATTGTTGCCCGGCGGTTGGCTTTGATGGCGATGATTTTTTGAATATGGCGGTCAAAATCAAAACCAACCTGCAGGCCCGCGCCCTGCGTGATTGGCTGCGGCAACTGGAAGACGAGCACGGCCGGGACCGCACCCAGCCTAAATTTTCTGATCGCTCCCTGGATATCGATATTCTGTTATTCGGCCATCGTGTCCAGGCTGATGAAAGCCTGGAACTGCCACGCGCGGAAATTCTTAACTACGCGCATGTGCTGAAGCCTTTAGCTGACCTGGCGCCAAGATTACGCCATCCAATTGAAAAAAAATCCTATCGGCGTCTATGGCGGGAGTTTCCGGATAAAGCCCGGCAACCGATGTCTTTAACCACCCTGTAAATTGGTGCCCGGCCAGACCGAGCCGGACTCGGGATCAGAGTCCAGGCTGATCAGTCATCACATAAACAGGCTGCGGCCACCATCTACGGCCAGAATCTGACCGGTAATATATGGCGCATCCAGCGCCAGAAAGGCCACTGCGGCGGCGATGTCGTCCGGGCTGCCACTGCGCTGCAGCGGTATGCGCTCCAGAATCGTGGCTTGCGCGCGCTCGGATAAACCCTGTTCCGGCCACAAGATGGCCCCCGGCGCTACGCCGTTAACGCGCACCTCCGGCGCCAGCTCCTTGGCCAGTGAGCGGGTCATGGTCTGCAGTGCGGACTTGGCCATGCAATAAACGGTGTGCTCTTTTAACGGGCGGTCCACGTGGATATCCACAATGCTGACGATACTGCCCTGCGATTCACGCAGCAACGATTCCAGTTGCTGGGTCAGAAACAACGCACCGCGGGCATTGCTGTCCATCAGCGCCGTCCAGTCTTCCGGCGTTGCTGACGCCAATGGTGTGGGATAAAACTGCGAGGCATTATGCACCAGCACATCCAGCCGGCCGTTTCGCTCAGCGATGTTTCCGGCCAGCTGCCGCAAAGCCTGCAGGTCAGCCAGATCAGCGCACACCACCTGGGCCGAGTCCGCCCGGCGGGCGTTCAGCTTAGCGGCCAGTGCGTCGGCTGCCTGCCGTGAAGCGCGGCAATGAATCAATACCTGCAACCCCCGGGCATGCAGATGGCCGGCAATGCTGGCGCCGATACGCCGCGCCGCGCCGGTAATCAGCGCAACCTGTCGCGCTTTCGGATTTTGCTCTGGAGGATTCTGGTCTGGCATGTCAACATTGTCGCATGAACGCACTGCAGCAACAGATCAGCGAGGATATCCGGCTCCATGGTCCGCTGCCGTTCGTGGATTTTATGAATTATTGCCTGTACGCGCCAGGCCATGGTTATTACGCTTCCGGCAAGGCGATTTTTGGCGCTGAAGGTGATTTTGTCACCGCGCCGGAACTGGGCAGCCTGTTTGCCGAGACGCTGGCCCGGCCAGTGCTGGCAATGGCTGAGCAAGGGGATACTTACGATATTCTGGAGATCGGCGCCGGCAGCGGCCAGCTGGCTTTTGATCTGCTGAAGGCGCTGCACCAGCTGGAACGCTTACCCGGCCACTATCGAATTCTGGAAAAAAGCGACGCTTTGCGGCAACGTCAACAGGATCGTCTGGCCAGACTCGGTTTGCCGGTCACGCTGGAGTGGCTGGATGAGCCGCCTGGACAAGCCTGGCAGGGCATTGTGATCGCCAATGAAGTGCTTGATGCTCTGCCGGTTGAACATTTTCAGGTGGCTGACGGGACTGTTGAACGTATGGCGGTAGCCGTTAATCATGCTACGCAACTGGAATGGCGCGCACAGCCAGCCACCGCTGCCCTGACTCAGGCCGTGACTCGATTACAGCAGACGCTCGCGACCGAGCACGAGATTACGTGGCCATCGCCTTATCGTTCCGAAATATGCCTGCAACTGCCGGATTTTATCGATGCCATCAGCGCCAACCTGAACGCCGGTGAAATCCTGCTGATCGATTATGGCTACCTGCGCCACGAGTTCTATCATCCGCAACGACACATGGGCACCCTGGTCAGCCATCAGGCCCAGCAGGGACATTTCGACATCCTGGCTGATCCGGGCGGGCAGGACATTACCGCGTTTGTCGATTTTTCAGCGGTTATGGATGCCGCCGAAGCCTGCGGCCTGACGATTATTGATTATCAGACTCAGGCCAATTTCTTAATCAGCGCCGGAATAGAGCAGGTGATGCAAAATGCCCTGGCTGACTGTAGTACACAGGCGGCGCTGGAGCGCTCGCATGAAATGAAGCAATTGATGCTACCCGGTGAGATGGGGGAAAAATTCAAGGTGCTGCGCTTACGCAAATAATACAAACGGGGTCGACTAGCTGGTTAAATACTCTGGCCCGTTTGATACTCTTTTGTCATGACCCGTATCGCCGCCAGTCGTTCGCTATAAATGCTTGCCGCGATGTCCGGACCCGGCAGTTTGTTTTTGACCAGCTCAGCCATATCAATATCCGCGGCGGCTCTGAACACCTGCTGTAAAAACTCTCGCTGCGAATAATCCCGATCTGCCAGCCCGGTCCGCCCGCGTGCGTCCATCTCACAGGCCTGCAGAAACTGCATAAATCTTGCCGGCCGGCGAAAAGCATCCGTGCTTTCCAGTAATTTCAGTAACGTTTTGGGTTTAAGTTCCATCGCGCGGTGTGCATACAGATGCCATTCGCTGACAATTTCCGCCAGTTCAGTATATTTTTTCGGGACCTTCAGCCGCTGACCAACGGCCTGCACCAGCGGTACACCGGACAATTCATGACCATGATGGGCCGGCAGCACGGCCGTTGGTGTCAATGCCTTGCCCAGGTCGTGCAGCAATACGGCATACACCACTATCGGATCACAATTGGCCTGCGCTGCCTGCTCCAGACACAGCAGAACATGCAGACCGGTGTCGATTTCCGGATGATACTGGGCTGGTTGCGGCACCCCGAACAGCGCATCGACCTCCGGCAGAATTTCGACCAGCGCATCACATTCGCGTAACACTCGAATAAACACCTGTGGCGCGGGTCCACTCAAGGCTTTGTGCATTTCCTGCCAGATACGCTCGGCGCTGAGTGTGGCGAGTTCTCCGGAGGCGCTGATCTGACGCATCAAAGTCAGTGTTTCCGGCGCAATGCTAAAGCCCAGCGGTGCAAATCGGGCGGCAAATCGGGCGACTCTGAATACCCGCAGAGGATCTTCACCAAAGGCGGGCGAGATATGCCGCAGTATTCCCGCCGCCAGATCGCGCTGGCCGTGATAGGGATCGATCAACTGCCCCTCAGCATCGCGGGCAATGGCATTAATGGTTAGGTCACGCCGCTGCAGATCTTCTTCCAGGGTGACATCCTGGCCGGTATGAAACACAAAACCCTGATGGCCCCTGCCCTGTTTGCGTTCAGTGCGGGCCAGGGCATACTCCTGCTGGGTGCGGGGATGCAGGAACACCGGGAAATCTTTGCCAACCGGTCGGTAACCCTGTTTGATCAGTTGTTCCGGGGTTGCGCCCACCACCACATAATCGCGATCTTCGACCGGCAGACCCAGCAGCTGATCGCGCACTGCTCCACCAACGGTATAAATCTGCATCGTGTCAGGGGCGTTGATCAGCCAGCCGCGTCAATCGCGCCGGGCGGTGGCCTGATAACGCTGATAACGCCGCCGCTTGGAAGCGCTTAACAGATACTCCGGGGCGACTTCTTCCAACGCGCGCGGTGGTATGCCCAGCTCCGGCAATGCGTTGTGCTGACAGATGCTGTCCAGCTGCAGCGATCGATAGTTATCACTGGAAAAAGGTTTGCCGGGTACGAAATCCATGACCTGACCCTGCAGCCATGACAATGGTTTGGGCAATCCGATGATCCAGCGGCGCAGACCCAATACCTGACGGGTGTAGTTGACCAGCTGTTTCAGGGTATAAATATTTGGACCACCCAGTTCCAGGGTTTCAGCAACCAGCGACTTGTCGTTGACTGCCCGGCCAAACGCAGCCGCAACATCACCGACCCACACCGGCTGGAAGCGGCTGTGCGGACAGGCCAATGGTAATACCGGAGCGATTTTAAGTAACTGAGCAAAGCGGTTGATAAAACTGTCGCCCCGGCCAAAAATTACCGAGGGCTGAAATATCGTGGTCTGCAACCCTTGCTGGCTGGCCTGCTCAACCAGGGCCTCGGCCTGCCCCCGGCTGATCAGGTAATGGCTCTTGCCCTGACCCGCACCGAGCGCGCTCATGTGCAGATAACGCTGGCAACCGGCCTGCTGCATGGCCTTGATGATCGTTTCGGTCAGCTCGACATGCGCGCGCTGAAAACCTTTGCCACTGAAGCCGCGCTCATTAAGAATGCCGACCAGGTTAATCACCACATCGTGCTGTTTGAAAATGCCGGTCAATGCCCCGGCATCGTAAACGTCCGCGGTAATCACCCGGGTACGCGGGATCAACGTGGTGCTGTGACAGCTGGCTCCGGCCCGCGACAGCACGGTGATGCGATGCCCGGCCCTGGCCAGTTGCTGACACAGATGTCCACCGACGAAGCCGCTGCCACCCAGAACGGCAATATGTTGCGCAGATTTGTTCATGACTGGATTATCCGCCTGACTCATTGATGGTGTTAACTGTACAGTTTACCGCACGTTGCCCCGTCTGGACGTTGGTCAGCGCCGTCATTCCGGGCATGCGCTGACTGATCGGTTGCGCGCTGCCATCCAATCGCCAATCGTAGACCACACTAAAAGCCAGCACCCGTGGGATGTAATCCCGGGTTTCAAAATAAGGCAGGGTTTCAATCCAGATATCCGGCGGATTGGCGGGCCGGGTGTTCTGCCAGCGGGTCTGTACATGCGGCCCGGCGTTGTAGGCCGCCAGCACAGCCACCGGATCACTGCCGAACTGAGCCAGCAATCTGGCCAGATTGGCGGTGCCGAACTGAATATTGGTCTCCGGTTCCAGCAGGCTGGCGCTGCCACGATAGCGAAGCCCGTGCTGGCCGGCCAGCCGGCGGGCGGTATCGGGGGTAACCTGCATCAGGCCACGTGCCCCCGCGCTGGAAACAGCGCCCGGGTGCCACGCGCTTTCTGCCCGGATCAAGCCATGCACCAGGGCGGTATCAAGCCCACGGTTTTGCGTTTGTTGCGCCAGTTCATTGGCATAGGCCACTGGAAAACGCAAAGCATACTGCTGTCGCTGGCCGGCATCGTTGAGCGTGAAAATAGATTGCTGCAACCAGCCGGCATCGGCAGCCAGTTGCGCTGCATCCAGACGCTGCTGATCATCCAGCCCATTTTGTGCGTTGCGCCAGGTCCGGTAGGCATGACTTTCCAGACCCACCTGGAATAACTCCAGCGCCCGCTCGATCAGCGCTTGATTGGGTAGTTGATCGATATCAGCATTCGGCTGGCTGGTGGCCGGGCAGATACGATAGGACTGATCAAGCCAGTCGGCCGCCAGAAAACCATAGTAACTGGCTTGTTCCGCCAGCTCAGCGAGCAGTGCCTGCGCCCCTGGCTGCTGTCCTCTGTGCTGCAGGCTGCGTGCCAGCCAATAGCGCCAGCGCTCATCCTGCTGGCCTTCACCGGACATGCGTAAAATGCTGCTCTGTAGCTCATCCCACAAGCCGTTGGCAAGCGCGACGCGGGCCCGCCAATCCAGTAACTGTTGATCCTGAAACTCGCTGCTGACGCTGTCTATGGTCTGCAATGCGTCACGCTCCAGATCCAGAGCATGAAATACCCCCATACTGTGCAGCGGCGGCATGCTGATACTGGCCGGCCAGCTGAAATGCTGATCCAGCGCCTGCCACAACGCCAAACCGGCAGTGGCATCGCTGCGTGCCTGTCGGCTCAAGCCCCAGGCGGCAATCTGCCAGGCGCGTGGTTCATCCGGCCATTGCCGGGCACTGCGCAGCGTCGCCACCCGCCGGTTGCGCAGCGCCAGCCAGCGTTGCAGCCAGGCGCGGTCGGCGGCATTCAGATAACGACGCAGATAACCCGCCAGGCCTGCTTGATCGGCATCCATAGCCCGGCTGACCCGTTGCCAGGCCAATGCCGGGGTAATGCCTCCGGCTTTTTCCAGCCAGGTAAATGCCGCATCGCATTGTTTGGGCAGGCTTCTGGCCGATAACCACAGCGCCTGGATGGCCTGGATTAATTCCGCTCTGTGCTCAGCCTGCGATCCGCGCAGCACCATCTGGCCATGCGCGATATAACAGCGCAGCAGATCGTCACTTGGGTTGTCGGCCTGCTCCAGTAGCAGCTCATATTGACCGGTGCGGCCCAACCAGCGCAGCCAGCTGTTACGCAGTGAGGCCGCGAATGACCAGTCGGCGTAGCGCTGCAGATAGGCCCGGATTTCAGCTTCGGAAAAAGCATCCGGCCGCTGACGCATCTGCTCGCCACGCAGGTAAGGCAGTAGTGGATAGTCAGCCAGGGCCCGCGCTTCGGTGTTGGCGGTATTCCAGTCAGAGCGGCCCAGTGCCTGCCAGGCACGCTGAAAGGCAGCGCGTTGTGACTGCAGTGACGGCGTCTGTGCCAGACTGGGCCACGAACCCTGCAGCAGTAGCAAAAATACCAGCCATGTGGCAGTCTGCCGGATCATTTTCAGCCATTTAGTGCGCATGGAAATCCATTTATCTTCGTTCTGGTTGCAAGACTAGAATATGACAGCTTTCAACCTCGATTTGTTGTGTCATTGCTGATTTTAATTCTGACCGGACTAAGTGCCGGTCTGCTGGCGGGTTTGCTGGGCATCGGTGGCGGATTGGTGATTGTGCCGGTGCTGGTATCACTGCTGGTACAGCAAGGTCTGCCGACCGGCGAGGCCATGCATATTGCTATTGCCACCTCAATGGGCAGTATTCTGTTGACCGCGCTCGGCAGCATTACCGCCCATCAGCGCAGAGGTGCGGTGCTGTGGTCATTTTTATGGCGCTATACCCCGTGGCTGGCGGGCGGCGCCTGGCTGGCCAGTTTTACCGTCAGTTATCTATCCGGTGTGTTCGAGGGGCGCTTATTGATCGCATTATTTGTACTATTTGCCGTGGTCACCGCCAGCAAGTTATGGCGCAGCAAAACCACATCGGCCTGCAAAGCCACGCCAGTGCTGCGGTTTGACCGGCCCCGGGACGCAGTCCTCGGGCTGCTGATCGGTCACCTGTCCGCGCTGTTGGGCATTGGGGGCGGCAGTATGAATGCACCTTACTTTAACTGGCGCGGCCTGCGCATGCCGGTAGCGGTAGGAACCGCGGCGGCCTGCGGTTATCCACTGGCATTGGCCGCCGCAATCGGCTTTGCGCTGCAGCAGATCAGCAGCAGCAACGCTGCACAGCTGTCATTGGTCGGCGCTATTGAATGGCGGGCGGGCCTGTTGATCGGCGTCTGCGGCTTGCTGGCCGCCCCCTTGGGAGCGCGCCTGGCGCACAGCATGCCGGAGCAGCTACTGCGCCGGGTGTTCGCGCTGTTATTGCTGGTACTGGCAGCCCGGCTGGTATGGCTGTAGCGGTACGCTGATCACCAGCTTAGGCTGGCCTGTAACGGCAGGTGGTCGGAATAGGCAGCGATGCCGGTCTGGCACAGATCGACATCCAGGCCTTCGGAAACCAGCAGGTGATCAATGCCCCGCTGCGGCTGCCAGGCCGGAAACGTCAGGCTGCCGCGACTGGCGTGACGCAAGCCGGTACTGTCCAGAAAACGCTGAAATGAATGACTGCTTTGGGATACATTAAAGTCACCCAGCACTACACAATACGGGTGATCTTGCAGAATATCCTGCAGATACTGCAGTTGCAGTTGACGGGATGGCGCCCCCAGCGACAGATGCACCACCATCACCAGTAATTGAATCTCATTGAGGTTGTACCAGGCACATAAAGCGCCGCGTCCCGGCAACGTGCCTGGCAATGGGTATTCCTGGACACGCTCGGGCTGCCAGCGGGACATCAGGCCATTGCCGGCATGAGCCAGATTGCCCACCCGGCGGTTGGACTGATGGTGCTGGAAAGTAAACCCGGCACTCTCGGCGATAAAGCGGGTTTGATCAATGAAGCCGGTGCGCAGGCTGCCGGCATCCGCTTCCTGCAAGCCAACAATGTCATAATCAGTAACCAGCTCGGCAATCTGCTTCAACACATCCCGATGCTGGTGGTGGGGAATCAGCTGTCGCCAGCTGCCGGTAACGTAATCACTGTAACGGCGGGTACAGATACCCGCCTGAATATTGTAGCTCAGCACCCTGATGCGGCGAGCGGCCAGCGTGGCGCTGGCAGCGACATGTTCTACGGTGCTGGCCATACCTGGCTGTGAGCTTAAAGCTGGATCAGCGACAGATCAGCCTTACAGCGAATCAACCGGTGCCGCCGGGGTTGGTGAGGCTGTTTCCTTCGCCACCAGAAAATCCACTACCTCCAACATCTGCTGGTGGGTGCGCAGCACGTCGTTAGCACTGACCAGATACCTGCCATTAACCACGACGCTTGGGGTACCCCGTAGACCATAGCGGCGCGAGTCGTTGCTTTCCTGATTCATGCGCGTCACAACCGCGAACGATTCAGCCGTACTTAAGAATTTTTCCGGCTCAACCCCGTAATCTCCATAAAATTCAGCGATATCATCCAGGCTGCGAAAACCCCGCTTTTCAGTATGCACGGCATCGAACATTGGACGATGGCTTTGCTCCGTGATTCCCAGGGTATCGGCGGTAATGTAAGCACGGGCAAACACCTGGAAGGTGGGATTAAACATAGCCGGCACACGGCGGAAGTGCACATTGCTAGGCTTGTCGGCCTCCCAGGCGGAAATATGCGGGCTGAACTGCAGACAATGCGGACAGGCGTAACTGAATATCTCGACTACTTCGACTTGCCCGTCAGGCGCTCTGGTGGCTACCGGCGGGTCAATCAGAGTGTAATGTTTGCCGGCTTCATACACAGGCTGTGCCGTCGTTTGCGCAGTTGCGCTCAGCGCAAACATGCCCATCATCAGAATCAGAATTAGCTTGCTCTGAAGCTTGATCATTGTTGGTTCTCCACTATTTCACATCGTTGACCGAATACTGACATTGCTCATCACCCGGTGTTCCGTTAAATTCATCGGTCTACTGTTGTGCCAGTATCCCTTTCGGCACTGAATACCAGCTTAACTGCCGGCGCTCAGCGGTTGTCCGTGCGACCTGATATACCGGCCGCGGATTTGCCCAGCATGGCTACTGGCGCTGATCGTATAAACCTTCCAGATAACTGGATACCGCTTCAATTTCATGATCACCCAGATTTTCCGCGATCAACACCATCTGCGGGCTATAGGGATCGTCTTCGCCGTTGATCACGCCACTGCGATAGCTTTTCAGCCGCGCTGCGGTGTAGTCAGCGTGTTGACCTGCCAGCATCGGATATTGCGAAGCCGGATTGCCGTTACCCACCGGACCATGGCAGGCCTGACAGGCCGGCACGCCCTTAGCTGGCAGCCCGGACTGATAAATACCCTTACCCAGGGCCACCAGATCTTCATCCGCAACACCGGGTTTGATCTGCTGCTCGGCAAAATATCCACTGATCTTGTCGATATCCGCATCTGACAAACCCGCAACGATGCCGAGCATCACCGGTACCGAACGCTGTCCATCACGCACCATCCGGGTTTGCCTGGCGATATAGCTGGCATGTTGTTCGGCCAGCTTTGGCCAGATCGTGGTGGTGCTGTTGCCATCGATACCGTGACACGCGGCACACACCGTTGCCAGTTGCTCAGGCGACTGCCCGGAATCGGGCTGCTGAGCGAATGTTACCGTTGACAGACTTAATAATATGGGCAGTGCCACTAACAGCAGAACCTGACATGCAACGCCCATTTTTGTCCGGCATTGCTCTGTAAATACACGCATGCATCGCTCCTGACGATTTGGATTATCAACGTAATCGTCTATTATCGTCGTTTCGATTCACCCACGCCAGCCCAAACAGCCAATCATGCCAATCAACGCCGCCCGCTATCGCAATGCCAGTTACCGACTGTCGGTACATCAACGCCGTCAATTACCGGAAGATACGGGTTTTGAGGTCGCTTTTGCCGGACGTTCAAACGCCGGCAAATCCAGCGCCATCAATTGCCTGTGCAATCAGACCGGGCTGGCAAAAACCAGCCGCACACCCGGGCGAACCCAGCAAATCGTGGTGTTTGATCTGGATCCGCAGCGGCGTTTGATGGATCTACCCGGCTATGGCTATGCCAAAGTTCCGGCTGATCTGCAGCGGCACTGGCAGAACCTGCTGGACTGGTATCTGCGTCAGCGCCGGGCTCTACAGGGTATTGTGCTGGTGATGGATGCCCGCCATCCGCTCAAGCCGTTTGACCTGCAGCTGCTGAGCTGGAGCAATACCGCTCTGATGCCCACTCACGTGCTGCTGACCAAATCCGATAAACTCAATCGGCAGGAACAGATCAATGCGCTGCGCACTGTGCAGGCCGCGCTGCCGGATTTAGTGCCTAACGTTGAAGTGACCGTGCAGTTATTTTCAGCCAGCAAAAAAGTCGGCGTAGCAGAGCTGGAGGAACGGCTGGACAGCTGGTATCAATGGACGTTGCCGCTTGACAGTGATGTTGCTGAAGACCATTCGGAGATTTGATATGGCTTATCCCCAAACTCGCTTGCGGCGCATGCGTATGGCCGATTTCAGCCGCCGTCTGCAACGCGAAACCTGCTTAACCAGTGCTGATCTGATCTGGCCGGTATTTGTACTGGACGGCAAACAACAGGCTGAGCCGGTGGCTTCCATGCCCGGTGTGCAACGCCTGTCGGTTGATCTGCTGCTGCCCCAGGCCAGACAGGCACAGCAACTGGGTATTCCCGCGCTGGCTCTTTTTCCGGTCATTCCCGCCGGCTCGAAAAGCGACGATGCGGCCGCGGCCTGGGATGAAAATGGCCTGGTGCCCACCGCGGTCAAGACACTCAAAGATGCTTTGCCGGAGTTGGGCATCATCACTGATATTGCTCTGGATCCCTACACCAGCCACGGCCAGGACGGACTGTTGAACAGCGCCGGCGAAGTAGCCAATGACCGTACCGTTGAGGCGCTGGTCAAACAGGCTCTGTGCCATGCCGGCGCCGGGGCCGATGTGGTGGCCCCCTCGGACATGATGGACGGGCGCATCGGTGCGATCCGCGCGGAACTGGAAAGCAGCGGTTTCTACGACACCCGCATCCTCAGCTATGCCGCAAAATATGCCTCCGGTTTTTATGGTCCGTTCCGCGATGCGGTGGACTCATCCGGTAACCTGGGCAGTGGCAACAAATACAGCTATCAAATGGATCCGGCTAACAGCAATGAGGCACTGCGCGAAGTCGCCCTCGATCTCGAAGAAGGTGCGGATATGCTGATGGTCAAGCCGGCCATGCCGTATCTGGATATTATCTGGCGCGTAAAAAATCAATTCGGTGCGCCAACCTTTGCTTATCAGGTCAGCGGCGAATATGCGATGCTCAAAGCGGCGGCCAGCAACGGCTGGCTGGATGAGCGGGCCACCGTTATGGAAGCTTTGTTAAGCATCAAACGCGCTGGCGCGGATGCCATTCTGACCTATTTTGCGGTGCAGACAGCGCAGTGGTTACATGACACCTGATGCTACATAGCAAGCCCAGCATAAAATGATTCGGCTAGCGGTGTTCGGTGACCCGGTCGCGCACAGCCTGTCTCCATCCATTCACCAGCAGTTCGCTGAGCATACCGGCCTGAGCGTCGATTATCGGGCGATCCGCGCGTCGGCGGATGAGCTGACCGCCGCTCTGGATGGTTTTTATGTGTCCGGTGGACAGGGCGCCAATCTGACCGTACCTCATAAACAGGCCGGCTTATCAATCTGCAACAGCCTCAGCCAGCGTGCCCGAACCGCCGGTGCGGTCAATACGCTGCTACGTGAGCCCACCGGCTGGCATGGCGACAATACCGATGGCCTGGGACTGCTGTGGGATTTACAGCGTCAAGCAGTGCAACTGGCGAACAGCCGAATTCTGATCATTGGTGCAGGCGGCGCAACACGCGGCATTGTGCCGATACTGCTAGAGCAGAAACCTGCCCGGCTGATTATCGCCAACCGCACTTTCAGCACCGCGCAACAGCTTGCTGAATGCTTTGCTCAGCACCCGGTCAGCGCCTGCTGCCTGGATGACATAGCGCAATTGGAAAACATTCAGCTGATGATTCATGCCAGTGCCGCCGGCCATGGCGGCAATCTCCCAGAACTGCCCGAACTGGAGGGCTCATCCCACCCGCTCTGCTACGATTTAAGCTATGGCGCGGCAGCACAGTGGTTTATCCGCTGGGCTGATAACAACAATTATCCGTCCAGCGATGGCCTGGGCATGCTGCTAGGTCAGGCTGCCGAAGCGTTTGAATTATGGACCGACAAAACCATTAGCAATGCTATACGCACACGGATATTGACCAGCCTGCGGTATCATCACTGACGCCGCAACAGTATTTTTGCCTGACGCAGAATGATCACCAGCCCCTGCAATAATAACAGCCCGGCGGCGATGGGAATTAATGTCTTCAATATATACACAGCGGGTAAACCGCCTGCTTCAAAACTTGATTCACTCACTGCCCATGACCGCTGCACATAAGGCACGCTGCTATACAACAAAAAGCCTGCGACTGGAAACAGCAAAAATACCGTCCCGATTAAATCTACCCAAGCTTTGCGACGTTCAGAAAACTCCCGGTAAAACACATCCACCCGCACGTGCCCATCGATCCCCAGGGTCCAGGCAGCCGTCAATAAAAAAACCATGGAATGCAGCCATAACACGCTTTCCTGCATGGCAATCCAGCCTTCGCTGAACACATAGCGTAACACCACCACCGAAAACAACAGACCAATCATTGCCACCGTCAGCCAACTGCTGAGTTGGCCGATACGGTTAATGGTTTTTTCCAGTAACTGCATTGTTCTAATTAAAGCTATTTATTGCTGACAACGCGATGCACTCGCTTTCCGCGCCCTGTTTTTTTAGCTACCATCTATTTGCAACGCGAAGTATCGTTTCCCCTAAATAAAGGAACTGATCTCAATGGTTCGCCAGCGAAGCCTAATCCCATTCCAGTAATTTATACTGCGCCGGCTTAACCGGTTCCATCACATTTTCACCTATCCGGCTTTCCAGGCTGCCATCGCCGTCGCTATCGATGTAAAAATAAGGAATGCCATTCTCGGAAGTGACTTTGACCATGTAAATACGGCCACCCACGCTGTACTCCTCAATCACCTGATTACCACGGCGCCGGATGTTCACATCCACCTCCGGGTCTTCGCCTTCCACTTTCGGTGGAATCGGCGTGGGCCGGCCGGATTCGTCAATGGCGGGCGCCTGTTCCACTGACTCACCTTCGGCGATCAGAGGGGCCGCGCCTCTATCCGGAATAGCGGGGGGCGGCAGTCCTTCGCCGAGTTCGTCTTGCGCCAATAGTGTTGTCGGGGCAGCCAACAACGCCAGCAGCGCCATCCACTTATACGTTTTCATAATGCGACCTCAAAGTACCCAGAGTAGACTATAGCAAAGAACACGTGAATATCTGATGTCTGATCAACAAACTGAAAAAGCCCAGCCAGCCGATGCGGAGAGACTGTATCTGGTAGACGGTTCCTCTTATCTGTTTCGCGCATTTTTTGCGCTACCCAACCTGACCACCAGGGACGGCAGTCAACCCACGGGCGCTATCCTGGGCGTGGCCAATATGCTGCGCAGGTTGCAGTCGCACTATCAGCCCCGGCATATGGCGGTGGTGTTCGATGCCAAGGGCAAAACTTTCCGACACCGGCAATTTGCTGATTACAAAGCCAACCGCCCGGCCATGCCGTCGGAGTTGGCCGCTCAGATCGAGCCGCTGCACGAATTGATCGATCTGATGGGTATTCCCAGGCTGGTGGTGCCCTCGGTGGAAGCCGATGATGTCATCGCCACGCTGGCACGCCAGGCCAGTGAACAGTCAAGAAACTGCCTGATCTCCACCAGTGACAAAGACCTTGCGCAACTGGTCAATGCGCACATCGTGCTGGAAGACACCATGCAGGAACGCACCCTGGATGAGGACGGCGTGAGCGCCAAGTTCGGTGTGCCCCCCGCGCTGATCGGCGATTATCTGGCGCTGATCGGTGATACCAGCGATAACATTCCCGGCGTGCCCGGTGTCGGTCCCAAGACGGCGGTCAAGTGGCTGCAGGAATATGGCAGTCTGGACGGTATCGTCGAGCACGCCGCGCAGATCAAAGGAAAAATCGGCGAGCGGCTGGGCGAAAACCTGGAGCAACTGCGCCTGTCACGCCAGCTGGTGCAGCTCAAGGATGATGTTGAACTGGATATCAAGCTGGATGAACTGGTGGTCAGACAAGACCCGGAACTGCAACAGCAGCTGTATCAGCGTCTGACCGAACTGCAGTTCAACAGTTGGCTGAAGGACCTGGAAGGTTCTGCCGATAGCTCCTCAGACGCTAACCCAGCCAACCAGACAGGCGAGCCAGGCTTTGCCTGTCAGACCAGCACCGTGCTCAGTGAGGCTGAGTTTGCCGATTTGCTGGAGCAGCTGAAACGCTGCAAGGCTTTCGCCTGGGATACCGAAACCACCAGTCAGGACCCGATGCGGGCCAGGCTGGTGGGTATGTCGTTCGCGCTGGATGCTCGGCAGGCCTGGTATCTGCCGTTGGCGCACGATTATCCCGGCGCGCCTGAGCAACTGCCGCTGGAGCAGGCACTGGCAAAACTCAAACCGATCCTGGAAGATCCGGCTATCGGCAAACTGGGCCAGAACCTGAAATATGACATCACTGTCCTGCGGCACTATGACATTCTGGTGCGCGGCATTGTGCACGACACCATGCTCGAGTCATATTGCTATAACAGCAGCGCGGGCCGCCACAATCTGGATGTGTTGGCGCAGGCCTATCTGAATCACAAAAATATTGCCTTCAGTGATGTGGCCGGCAGCGGCAAGAAGCAATTGACCTTCAACCAGGTGGCGCTGGAGCAGGCTGCCCCTTATGCCGGCGAGGATGCTGCCGTGGTGATGGGTGTCCACGCACAGCTTTGGCCGGAACTGGAACAGCAGGCGGGACCGCTGTCGATCTATCAGGACATTGAAATTCCACTACTGGAGGTACTTGCGGATATCGAGTACAACGGCGTTTTGATTGATGCTGAGCAGTTAAAAAGTCACAGTAATGAGCTGGCCAAAACCATTCATCAATTGGAGCAACAGGCTTTCCAGCTGGCCGGACACGATTTTAATCTCGGTTCACCCAAGCAACTGCAGCAAATTCTGTTTGCGGAGCTGGAGTTGCCAGTGGTCTCGAAAACACCCAAGGGCCAGCCATCTACCGCCGAAAACGTGCTGCAGGAATTGGCCCACCAGCATGAATTGCCACGCCTGATTCTGGAACACCGCAGCCTGAGTAAGTTGAAATCGACTTATACCGATAAGCTGCCGCTACAGATTCATCCGGATACCGGGCGGGTGCATACCTCCTACCAGCAGGCGGTGGCGATTACCGGTCGATTGTCTTCCTCGGATCCCAACCTGCAGAATATTCCGGTCCGCAGCGAGCAGGGCCGGCGTATTCGCAAGGCATTTATCGCACCCACTGGCTACCAGTTGCTGGCGGCCGACTATTCCCAGGTGGAGTTGCGCATCATGGCGCATCTGTCCGCCGATACAGGCCTGCTGAATGCTTTCCAGCAGGGCATTGATATTCACCAGGCGACCGCCGGTGAAGTTTTTGATATTCCCTATGAGCAGGTGAATAAAACCCAGCGGCGTGCCGCCAAGGCGATTAATTTCGGCTTGATGTACGGCATGTCGGCATGGGGTCTGGCGCGGCAACTGGAGGTGGAACAAAAGCAGGCGCAGGCTTATATCGATACCTACTTCAACCGCTATCCGGGGGTCCAAGAGTATATGGAGCGTACTCGCCAGCTGGCGCGTGATCAAGGTTATGTCGAAACGCTGTTCGGACGGCGGCTATGGCTGAACGAAATCAATGCCCGTAACCCTGCCCGCCGTCAGGCCGCTGAACGGGCCGCCATCAATGCACCGATGCAGGGCAGCGCGGCGGATATCATCAAGCGGGCGATGCTGGATATTGCTCAGTGGTTAAAATCGAGCGGACTGGATGCCCGCATGGTCATGCAGGTACACGATGAGCTGGTGCTGGAAGTCAAACTGGATATTGCTGAGGATGTTACCGAGCAGATTGTTCAGCGGATGGCAGCGGCTGCCCGGCTGGACCTGCCGCTGGTAGTAGACACCGGGCTGGCGGATAACTGGGAAGCCGCGCATTAAACGCTTGAATAGTGTGCCCAGGCTGGCGAGCCTGGCCGGTATTCAAAACTTTATCAGCCGGCCTCTTAGTGGCCGGCTTTTTGCTAGGCAGCGTGATTACTGATCGAATTTAGCAAAATCGCTCAGTACTATGGGAGTGTATCGAGCACTGAAGGCATTGATCTCCTTTTCGGTCATTTGATAGGGAATTTCTTCGTTTTTCTGGAGCCCGCGATTCTCAAATGACAAACCAAAAGATTCCGCCCGGTCACAGCCTCTACCCAGCCGGGAAGCAGTACAGCCATCCAGTTCGCGACGGCGGCGATCACGGCGAGCCTCCAGGTCCATAACCTCAGTACCGGCTTTCATCTCCCTGCGGATCGCCTGCTTGGTGGCTTCATCACGCTGATCAGCGTCCATCTCTTCCCACATCAGGAGTTGAAACTTCTTCATGATCTCAACCTGATCTTCGGCAGCCGTCGCCATCCAACTGTACGCGGAGACGATGTCGGCATCGGTGCCAAGACCGAAATACTGCATCATGCCTACCCGGTACTGGGCAAACTTTTCGCCCTGCTCAGCCAGTTGCTGATACTGAACCAGCGCATTGGCATATTCGCCCCGGTCAAACGCAGCATTGGCGCTGGCCAGATTCTGCGCCAGCAGTTGACCTGACAACATTAGAGTCACAGCCAGTAACAGTGCATTGATTATTCTTGTGTACATCATATAAAACCTCAACTGATGGATTACAATAATACGAAAACGCTAGTATGTTAGCAGGCCAGACAGGCTTTTGACCAGTCCCACCGGATATATTTTTGTAATGACGGGCCAGACTACAGCCAATGCCCAGCTTGCTAAGCATCAACCCGCATCGGACTGACTGGTCAGGTACCTACACTTGACTTCGTATTGAGTGACCAGCTGCGGATAGTTGTCTTGCAATAACCTGACCAGAGCGTCGGGATTGGAACGTAAAGTCAGTTGCTTACTATCGCAACGCAGATGTCCGAAATAGTCGTTGACCCCGGGCTGAACCTGGAAGGCAGGTTTTCATACCAGTTATAGCCAGTGTTCCAGCCTGGTCACGAACCGCTGGGCAGAATCCGGATCCATATTGAAATACAGTGAGGGCTCAATGAGCTCCAGTTCCATCAGGGCAAAACTGCCATCTGCCAGCCGGACCAGGTCAACCCGGGCATACAGCAGAGTTTTGCCAAGCGCGTCAATCGCCTGTTGCCCGGCCTTAACCAGTGCCGACTCGGGAACGATACGCTGCAACTGGCTGCCATATTCCTCCTGGACACGGAAATCGCCCGCCTTGGGGGTTTTTAATATGACATGGCTTAGCTGCCCGGCAAAATAAAACAGCGAGTATTCACCTTCCTCGGTGACCGCCTGGACAAACGGCTGCAGCATTGCCGTGCGGTTCTGAAATACCGGCAGAATGTCGGCTTGCTGAGTCTGCCAGAATTGACGCTTGACCGGAAAAGTATTGATGGCGCTGGCGCTTACGGTTGGTTTGATAACCAGACTGTCACAATCAAACTCAGCAAATGCCGCCTCAACATCAGCCGCGGTCAGTTGCCCGGCAAATAGGGTCGGCACGATCGGACAGCCGCGCCGCTGTAATTCCTGCAGATACCGTTTATCGATATTCCAGCGTACGATATCCAGCGGATTCTCCAGGCGGGCACGGGATTGTTCAATCCGTTCCAGTACCACCAGAAACGCCTGTTGATGATCGAAGTAATCCCACGGCGTGCGGATAATCACCAGCGCATACTGATCCCAGTCCACTTCATCCTGCCAGACAACCATGTCTACCTGCCACCCAGCTGTCTGCATCGCGGGTATCAGCAAATGATCATAGGTGACATAATCACCGATATCACGCATGGTCAAAAAAGCACAACGGCGCATCACGGCGACTGATAAGAACGTTTGATTTCAACCACCTCCACGCGATAGCTGGAATACCAGCCTGCTCTGGCCCGTGCTATGGTCTCGATATGCTCGGGATTCTGACGCCAGGCCTGAATGTCTTCCAATGAGTGCCAGTAAGAAACCGCCACTTCCTCACTGCCCTCGATAACAGCGGTGAAGTCGACACAGTGGTAATCACGGAACGCCAATTCACGCATCCGTTGTGCAATGCGCTGATAATCAGCATCCAGCTGGTTGATGGTGGAGCGAAAAATAACCGCATACACGATGGCTTTCCAGGTACCTGCAGGCGCTGATGATAATATATATACCGCGTCGCTTGAACCAATCTATAACCCGGAGCCCAGCTGACCCCTGAGGCTGCCTGACGGAGTATCGTGATTATGCAAATTATGCGCTGGCTGACTATCCTGGCTTACCTTATGGCTGCTGTCTGTATCCTGTCGGTATTACTGTCCGGGCCATTGTACAAACTGGGCTGGTGGTCTTTCGGCAGTATTTTTGCAACCTTGAAAATCACCATCCCGCTGGGTCTGTTTGCGCTGGTGTTGTTGCTGATCGGACGCTTCAGCGGAGCGGCCGGAAACGTTGCCCTGCTGGTTGTGGTGGTGCTGGGCGCGCTGCTGTATCTGCCTGTCACCCAGGCCCTGCAGGCCAAAAAGCTGCCTTATATTCACGACATCAGCACCGATACCAGTAATCCACCGGAGTTTAGTCAGGCGATGCGTCAGGCCCGTTCGGAGGCACGCAACCCGGCTGAATACCCGGGGCCGGAAACTGCCTCGCAACAGGCCACAGCCTATCCCGATATTCAACCCATCACAGTGGCGTTTCCGCCCGCTCAGGTGATGGCACGGGTCAAGACTTACGCCGCCAGTCAGGATTGGCAAGTGGTCAGCAGTGATGCCCAGACCCTGGAAGCCACCGACACCACTTTCTGGTTTGGTTTCAAGGATGATGTGGTTATCCGGTTACAGCCACAGGGTACCGGTACACGGGTGGACATCCGCTCCAAATCACGCGTCGGTCAGTCCGATATCGGTAAGAATGCCGCCCGGATTCGCGCTTTCAGCAAGGCGCTGAACAGCTAGTTTCAAATCCAGCAAGGATGTCCAATATGCTCCGTTTAATACTCAGCTTACTGTTTTGTTCCATTACCGCCATGGCCGCGGATATTCCGTTCGAGCCCACCCGGGGCGATGCGGTTCCAGCCGCTATTACCGGTGATGCAGGCGCACCGCAAGGTCAGACCGTGCATTATTTTTCCGCCGATAAAAGCACCGCCGGCTATCTTGCCCGGCCCGAAGGTGATGGGCCTTTCCCCGCCGTCATCCTGATTCACGAATGGAATGGTCTGGCGGAGCGCATTAAGCAAACCGCTGATGCGTTTGCAGCCGAAGGCTATATCACGCTGGCCGCGGATTTATATCAGGGCCGGACCGGCGCCAGCCGGGACGAGAACATCGCTCTGATGCAGCAGGCCAACGCAACACCGGACACCATCATCGCCAACTTGAACGCGGCCGTTGAGTATCTGCGCAACCAAACCCCCAGCACGGGCAAAATCGCCACCATCGGCTGGTGTTTCGGAGGTGGTATCGCGTTGTCCTATGCCCTGGGCGGTGAGCAGCATGATGGCACCGCGATATTTTATGGGCGGCTATTGGATGACCCGGAGCAGATGCAACACATCGAGCATGAGATTTACGGCACCTTTGCGGAAATGGATGGCGGCATTCCGCCGGCCCAGGTGGACGCTTTTGTCGCCGCGTTGCGCACCGCCGGCATCGACAATGACGTGCATATCTACGATGCCGTCAAACATGGCTTCTGGCTGCACGTCGAACGTGACCCGGAAAACAATCTGCCGGCTGCCAAAGATGCCTGGCAAAGGCTGAAAACCTATCTCAAACGAGTGCTGTAAACAGTCGCTACCAGCGCTCACCGGTTGAATGCTTTCACCACCGGTCTGGAGATGGATTAAGGTGGCGGCTGCCAGTGCATCTGCTGCAATTGGGCCTGTCTGATGAGCTGTTCTCTGGGCCTATTCCAGAACCTGTCATCCCAGCCAAAATTGAGCTGGTACAAATCATAAAACTGATTGGGCCGAAGCAGTTTGAGTTCGTGCAGAATGGCCGGTGTTGTCTGATGCGCGGCCAGCCTGGCAGGCAGTTGTGGGGGCGCGTAATTTTTCAGATAGACGAAAAAAGAATCCTGCTGGCGGGCTGGCTTGCCGTTATCAAACTCAGTGTTGGCAAATACCTTATTCAGGGATGGCAGGTGGTCACCAAAGAAAAACAGCACCATCGGATCATCACTGCCCAGGACGTAGTCACTTAACTCTTGCAACGCTGCTGCCGCATAGCGCACGTGAAATAAATATTCCCGCAGTTGCTGCTGCTGATCACCGGGCAAGTCCGCCGGTACTCTGATTCGGTTCAGTTCAGCTCTATCGCGTATCTTGCGCTGCCCCCAGGGGCCGTGATTTTCAATCGAAATCGCCAGAATAAAAACCGGCTGGTCGCTGTCTGCAATGCTGGCAATGATTTTTTTATTGAGTTCGGCGTCGTCAGTGTAAGTCGCATTTTTATGTTTGGTCTGAGGAAAGTGCTTCAGACTGATAAATTCATCAAAACCCAGATTGGGCATCGCCACATTGCGGTTGTAGAACTCAGCATGATTGGGGTGAATGACAATGGTCCGATAGCCACGCGAGCGCATCTCCCAGGCCATCGAGTTGACCTGCCGATACATGACTTTGCTATACGGTATATGCAACTGATGCTCAAAGCGCTCCGGATCAGCACCGGTCAGTACCGCAAATTCCGTGCGCGTCGTACCGCCACCGTAAGTGGGCACATCAAACACGCCCAGTTGCGCTGCATCGCCTAACCGGCACAGCAATTGGAATATCTCACAGGACTGGTAAGCGCTCATAATGCCGGGATCAAACAGGCTTTCGCTTAGATAGTAGATGATGTCAGGCCGGACACTGGCCTGCGGCAACACCACCCCGTTGCGGTTGTGCTGCAGGCGGGCGGCGATATCAGCATCAATTGGCGGCAGGCTGCGGCCGGTATTGACCGCTGACAGAGTAAATACGGTATACAGACCATTTTGCTTAAGGTTACTGCTTTGATTCCAGATTTTATCCTCGACCCCCAGCTGGCGATAGCCGGCGCTGACCGCGCTGCTGGAAACCAGCTGCTGGGCAACCAACAGCGTTGCCGCCAGCACCAGCAGCCTGGGCAACAGGCGGATACGCCGGCGCTCGTGCCACACCAGGCCAAGCAATAAACCCAGCACTATCAGCACCAGTACCACTTTGGAAGCCCGCATGCCGACATACTCGGAAAACAGCCCGTAAGCCGAAACCGGATTCTGGAAGAAGAACAGATCCTCAAACATGACCGGCGCAGTCAGTGCCTGATATTTTATGCTGTTGCCATACACCAGCAGTAAAAAAGCAGCGTGCGTCAACAGTGTGGAAAAAACCAACCGGCCACTCAATAACAGGCACAGCGTAAAAAACACCAGTACCGGCAACATCGCTATCAGATAAGCAGGCATCCGTAACGGGCTGAGCAGATAACTGTCATAAGCCGGCACCAGCAACAGGCTGAACAGCGCCAGTACCCATAGGCTGATGGTACCCCGCACAGGCCGATTGCTATCGCTGCGCGTCATGCCTGAAAACAAAATCAATGCCACGGCCTGACCCGGCGGATAACCGACCCGGGACTGCTCATGCCGTGCTTATTGCCGCGAAGGTTGCGCGTGCCGCGTCGACAGTGCTCTGGATAACCGCCGGAGTATGCGCCGCGGACACAAACCCGGCCTCATAGGCGGACGGGGCGAAATAATGTCCGCGCTCCAGCATGCCATGGAAAAACTGCTTGAATACGTCCAGCTGACAGGCCATCACCTGCTCGAAGGTGGTGACTTTATCCAGATCGCTGAAAAACACGCCAAACATACCCCCGATATGAACTGTTGCCAGCGCCACCCCCTGTGCCCGGGCGGCCTGCTGCAGACCGTTGACCAGTGCCGCGGTGCCTATCGCCAACTGCGGATAAAACCCATCCACGGTGATCAGATCGAGATTGGCCATACCGGCGGCCACCGCGATCGGATTGCCGGACAGCGTCCCGGCCTGATAGATCGGTCCCGCCGGCGCGATCTGCTGCATCAATGCATGCTTGCCACCAAACGCCCCCAACGGCATACCTCCACCAATCACCTTGCCATAGGTCACCAGGTCGGCGGTGACGCCAAACACCTGCTGGGCGCCGCCCAGGGCAATCCGGAAGCCGGTCATCACTTCATCAAAAATCAGAATGCTGCCATGCTCATCGCAGCACTCGCGCAGGCTTTCCAGAAAACCCGGCAGCGGCGGAATACAGTTCATATTGCCCGCTACAGGCTCCACGATGATCGCAGCTATCTCATCGCCCATGTCCTGCATCAGGCTGCGCACCGCCTCACTATCATTGTAGGGCAAGGTGATGGTCAGATCCGCCAGGGCCGCTGGTACGCCCGGTGAACTGGGCACACCCAGGGTCAAGGCGCCGGAACCGGCATTGACCAGAAAACTATCCGCATGGCCGTGATAGCAGCCGGCGAACTTGATGATTTTATCGCGGCCGGTAGCACCACGCGCCAGGCGCAGCGCACTCATGGTTGCTTCGGTCCCGGAGTTGACCAGGCGCACCTGCTCCAGCATGGGGATCAGCTCGCACAGCCGCTCAGCCATGCTGACCTCGCCGGGCGTCGGCGCGCCATAGCTCAAGCCACGGCTGGCAGCCTGCTGCACTGCTTGGATGACATGCGGATGGGCATGTCCGGCAATCATCGGCCCCCAGGAACCGACATAATCCACATAGTGGCGGCCTGCTACATCAATCAGTTCCGCGCCTGTGGCGCGCTCGATAAACACCGGCGTACCACCGACACCGGTAAATGCCCGCACCGGAGAATTGACGCCGCCAGGAATTTTTTGCTCGGCTCTGGCCAGCCACGCCTGACTGGTTTGCAGGCTGGTGTTCATAGCATTCTCCTCAGTTCCATAATTGACTGTAACATTGCGCCCGCAGGGCCGGATCAACGGCATTGGCCAGATCACCGATTACCGCCAGCATGTCGGCACCGGCAGTCAGCACCGCCGGAGCATTCTCCAGGGTGATACCACCAATGGCAACCACCGGCAGGCCAAACCGGCGCGCCTCGCGCACAGTCTGCAGCGTACATGGCCGGGCATCCGGCTTGCTGGTGGAGGGATAGATACTGCCGAATGCCAGATAGTCCGCGCCAGCCTCGGCCGCCCGCTGCGCGCGCTGCAGATCGTTATAGCAGGACGCCCCGATCACCGCTGCGTCGCCCAATTGCCGCCGGGCGTTACCCACACTGTCGTCAGTCCGGCCCAGATGCACTCCGCTGCCCGGGCAGGCCTGCGCCAGCGCCATATCGTCGTTGATGATTAATAATGCCCGATGAGCCCGGCACAGCTGCGCTAACGTTTGCGCCCGCCGCAGACGGTCGGGCAGGCTGGATACTTTATCCCGGTACTGCAACACCTGTGCGCCACCGGCAAGCACCTGTTCGGCGTATTGGTACAGTGCGCTATCACCTGTCCGGACCGGCGTAATAGCATACAACCCGTAAAATTTATGCCGGTTTGGCTTGTCTTGTATCACTTTCGACATTATAAATGCGGCTAGAACATGAAGCATAGATAAATTGTGACTACCGAAACCATTTACAAAACCTACATGTGCGTTATCTGCGGCTGGATTTACGATGAAGCCAAAGGCTCACCGGACGATGGCATCACGGCCGGCACGCTTTGGGACGACGTACCGGATTACTGGACCTGCCCGGATTGCGGGGCCAGTAAAGACGATTTTGAAATGATCGAAATCTAATCGCGCCGTGAAAGCAGATGAGTAACACAAATCGCTCAGGCATTATTCGCGACTCCCGCCACGCCATGCTGGGCGGGGTTTGCGCCGGTATCGCCAACCGGATGGGTTGGTCGCACAACGGCACCCGGGTCGGCTATGTTCTGGTTTCGATCATCTCGGCGGCATTTCCAGGGTTGCTGGTATACCTGATATTATGGCTTGTCTTACCCACCGACTGACGTAGACAGCATTTCAGTAACACAAACTGTGTTATAAACTGTTCTTCCTGTGCACCTTATCTGGGACAAACCCATGCGCAATATGAATTCTGACTGGACCAAACCACCAATCAATTGGCCGGTCACCGGCTTTTTCATCCTGACCAACCTGGCAGCTCTGACCGTCGTACCCTGGTATGGCCTGAGCGCCGGTTATGCCTGGGGCGCCTGGGCGCTGGCAGGTTTTTTCTGGTTTCTGAACGGTATCGGCATCACCGCCGGTTACCACCGGCTGTGGTCACATCGCAGCTACCAGGCCCACTGGCTATTGCGGCTGTTTGTGCTGCTGGCCGGCACCATGGCGCTGCAAAACAGCGTGCTGGTCTGGGCCAGCCGGCACCGCTATCACCACCGCCATACCGATGATAACGATCGTGACCCATACTCCGCCAAGCTTGGGTTGTGGTTTTCGCATATGGGCTGGATGGTGCGCGACTGGCCTTCCAGTGATCTGGATTTCAGCAATATCAAGGATCTGGAAGCCGATCCGATGCTGCGCTGGCAACATCGCAACTACTGGAGCCTGGTAGTGACTCTGAACCTGGGTCTGCCATTATTCTGCGGCTGGCTGATGGGCGATATCCTGGGCGTGTTCCTGCTGGCCGGTGTGCTGCGCCTGGTGGTCAACCACCACACCACCTTCTTTATCAATTCACTGGCCCATTTTGTCGGCAAACAGCCTTATTCAGACGCCACCACTGCCAAAGACAGCACGCTGATCGCCAGCGTGACCTGGGGCGAGGGTTATCACAATTACCATCACTCCTTTCAGAACGATTACCGCAATGGCGTGCGCTGGTGGAATATTGACATAGGCAAATGGTTTATCAATGTGTGCAGCTGGTTCGGGCTGGCCTGGGGACTCAAGCGGGTACCGCGTTTCAAGATTCGCCGCGCGCAAATGCAGATGCTGTTTAAACGCGCCGAACTGCGGCTCAATAAACTGCCCGCCAGCCAACGCTGGCGTGAATCACTGGAAGCCGAATATGAAGCTTTCAGCGCAACCGTAAAGCACTGGCAGGCGCTGCAACTGGAACGCGTTGATCATGCCAAGCAGGAGATTCGCAGCCGTTTTGAAGACAGCCAGTGGCACACCCGTCTGAAAGAGCTTGAATACAGTCTGCGGCTACAGAAGAAACGTCTGCGCGTATTGCTGGGCGAGGCTGCCGCCAATCCAGCCTGACCGGCTGTCTGGTTCAGCCAGGCTCCGGCAAACGGAAAAACCGCCGCGCGTTGGCGGTGGTCAGCGCTGCGGTTCGCTCCGGGGTTTCACTCCGGCAGGCCGCCAGTTCACCTACTATCCACGGTAACCATTTGGGTTCATTGCGATGCGTGGCGACCCGCGGCCGCATGCTGCGCGGTTTCAGGTACGGTGAATCGGTTTCCACCAGCAGACGCTCGGCGGGAATCTCAGCCACAAATTCTTTCAGATGCCGACCACGGCGCTCATCACACAGCCAGCCGGTGATTCCGATATAGCAGTCAAGCGCCAGATAATCATGCAGGGCGGCATGCGTATCGGTAAAACAATGCACCACAATATCGCTGAGTTCCTGTCGGTGGGCTTTCAGGATGGACAGAAAGTCGGCATGCGCTTCGCGCTGATGCAGAAACATTGGCAAACCCGTTTCGATAGCGATTTCAATATGCGCCAAAAACACCTGTCGCTGGATATCGCGGGGCGATAAGTCGCGAAAATAATCCAGTCCGGCCTCACCCACGGCAACCACCTGCGGCTGCTGCAATAGCTCGCGAAACAGACTGCCCGTCTCGGCAGCATAATCACTGGCGTGGTGCGGGTGCATACCTGCGGTGGCAAACAACTGTCGCGGATGCGCGGCAGCCAGCTGCGCCGCCAACCGGCTGCCCTCAGCGCTGGCCCCGGTGATCACCATCTGTACCACGCCGGCAGCGTGTGCTGCGGCAATCACCTGATCACGATCGGTATCGAAACTGTCATGGGTCAGATTGGCGCCGATATCAATTAGCTGCATGCTTTAATCCAGAAGGTTGTAGGTCGATGAAGCAAGCCGTGACTGACAGCGGCCGTCTTGCTTATATGGTCCAGATTCAGGCCTGGCAAAGCTGCCTGAATCCGATCCCGGGCCGACGCAAACGGGCATTGTAACCGCGATCAGACACCCGTTCATGCTCTCACTGTCATCAATGTGTCATGCTTTTCAGGCAACGTGACCGGCTTCGCCGGCCGGGGCTGCCGGATTTGACGAAGACTTTATGACGGATTATTGCTGCCGGCCGGATTGAATGCCATTGGCTTGTTAGAATAAGCGTCAGAATTACTATTCCGGTGCGGGAGGTGAATATGACAAAACGCATACTCATTCTTGGCGGCGACGGCTTCTGTGGCTGGCCGACTGCTTTGCGTTTGTCCGGTCAGGGTTTTGAGGTGGCGATCGTCGACAATCTGTCACGCCGCAACATTGACAATGAGTTGTGCTGCGAATCGCTCACGCCAATTCAGACCATCGGTAAACGGTTGCAAAGCTGGCGTGATATCAGCGGCAGGGACGTGCCTTTCTTCAATCTGGATATCGCTGCTCAGCCACAGGAACTACTGGCCTGTATCAACCAGTTCAAGCCTGCCGCGATCGTGCATTTTGCCGAGCAGCGGGCGGCCCCCTACTCCATGAAAACCGCCTGGCATAAACGTTATACCGTGGATAACAATGTCAGCGGCACCAACAATCTGCTGGCCGCAATAGTCGAATCCGGACTGGATATCCATCTGGTGCATCTGGGCACCATGGGTGTGTATGGTTATGGCCGGGTGAGCGGCGCCGCCATCCCGGAAGGCTACCTGCCGGTCCAGATCGAAACCGAGTCAGGCTGGCAAAAAACCGATATCCTGCACCCGGCCGATCCCGGCAGTATCTATCACACCACCAAAACCATCGATCAGCTATTGTTTTATTTTTACAATAAAAACGATGGCCTGCGTATTACCGATCTGCATCAGGGCGTGGTGTGGGGTACTCAGACACCGGAAACCGCGCAACATCCCGATCTGATCAATCGGTTTGATTATGATGGCGATTACGGCACGGTGTTGAACCGGTTTTTGATGCAATCGGCCATCGGGCATCCCCTGACGGTGTATGGCACCGGCGGCCAGACCCGCGCCTTTATTCATATTCGCGACACCGTGCGATGTATTCAGCTGGCGGTGGAAAACCCGCCGGCGGCCGGGGAACGGGTAGAAATTTTCAATCAGGTGACCGAAACCTGGACGGTGGCTGAACTGGCGCAAAAAGTGGCCCGCATCAGCGGCGCACAGATTCGCCATTACCAGAACCCCCGCAAAGAGGCCACTCACAACAAACTGGTGGTTGATCGCAATAAGTTCATGGGTCTGGGCCTGAACCCGACCACGCTGGATGAAGGCCTGCTGGATGAGGTCGTGGACATCGCCCGGCGCTACCAGGATCGCTGTGATGTGGCGCGTATCCTGCCCAGTTCACGCTGGACCCGGCAACAGTCGCTGGACCAACAGGGCGAAGCTGCGCCGGTCACTGTATCGAATCAAGCGACTGGCTAGTTTTGAAAATTCTGCTGGGTGTGCAAACCACCGGCAACGGGCATATTGTCCGTTCCGGTGCGTTATTGAAACAACTGCGGCAACGCGGCCATGACGTTTACTGCATTCTGACCGGTCCATCGACCAACCGGCGCTGGAATCTGGATCAATTCCAGCCCTATGAAACCCGTGCCGGACTGTCGTTTGCCAGCCGACGCGGCAAAATCAGCTATCTGCACACCGTGCTCGATAACAAACCTATCCGCTTTTTACGTGATGTGCGGCAACTGGAGTGGCGCGGATATGATCTGGTAATCAGCGATTACGAGCCGGTGACAGCCTGGATGGCGCGCAAGCGCGGCCTGCCTTCGATCGGTATCGGCCATCTGTATGCCTTTATCCATGCGGTGCCGAAGTCTCCCGGCAACCATCTGGCGCACTGGGTGACCAATAACTTCGCCCCGGTCCAATACGCCATTGGCTCACACTGGCACCATTTTGACCAACCCTTACTGCCACCCACGGTGGCCGAGGATGTGCACCAGCTGACACCCAGCGAAGCTGAGCACATATTGGTTTACCTGCCGTTCGAACGGCAGGCTGACGTGATCGAACTGCTAAGCCAGTTTCCACAGCAATGCTTCCGTCTGTATACCGGCACCCCGGAACAGGGCGAAATCAATCATATCCGCTTGTGCAAAATCGGCCGTCAGGGTTTTATCGATGATCTGGCCAGCAGCCGCGGAGTGATTTGTAATGCCGGCTTCTCGCTGGTTTCCGAAGCCTTGCACCTGGGTAAAAAAGTGCTGGTCAAGCCACTCACCGGCCAGGTGGAGCAGGAATCCAATGCGCTCGCTCTGGAGCAGTTGCAACTGGGGCATTGGATGGCTGATTTGAATGCGCAAAGCGTCCATCAATGGCTAGCGATGCCGGCCATCGCCGCCCGCAACTGGCCGGAAGTGATCAGCCCACTGGCGGATTGGATCAGTGCCGGCAACTGGGCGGATTATACTGTTCTGATCGAACAGCTGTGGCCCGATAAGCACACCCGGTCAAGCTGATGAATGCCTGGCTGCGCCTGATGCGCTTCGACCGGCCGATCGGCACTCTGCTGCTGTTGTGGCCTACTGCCTGGGCTTTACTGGTGGCCGGAAATGGCCATCCATCATGGCGGAATGTGCTGATCTTCTTGACCGGCGTGGTAGTGATGCGCGCGGCCGGCTGTGTGATCAATGATTACGCTGATCGCGATTTTGATCCACATGTGGCACGCACCAGAAGCCGTCCGCTGGCAACCGGAGAAGTTCAGCCCCAGCACGCGCTGATATTGTTTGTGGGGCTGCTGGTGCTGGCTTTTTTACTGGTGCTGCAGACCAACTGGCTGACCATCAGGCTGGCTTTTATCGGCGCCATACTGGCTGCCGTTTATCCGTTTCTAAAGCGTGTTACCAATTTGCCGCAGGTGGTCCTGGGCATCGCGTTCGGCTGGTCGATTCCGATGGTGTTTGCCGCTGAAACCGGCCATGTACCAATCCAGGCCTGGTGGTGGTTGGCTATCAATATCGCCTGGACCGTCGCTTATGATACTGAGTATGCGCTGGCCGACCGCGAGGATGACCGTCGGATCGGGGTGAAGTCTACCGCCCTATTGTTTGGCCGCTATGACCGGTTGATTATCGCTGCTCTGCAGTTCAGCATGCTGGTGCTATTGGCGCTTTACAGCCTGGCTTATCTGGTCTGGCCCAATAGCTGGCCAGTGTGGCTGGCGCTGCTGTTGATTGCACTGGAATTTGCTCGTCAGCAATGGTTGCTGAAGGACCGCGAACCAGACAGATGCCTGCAGGCTTTTTTAGCCAATAACCGGGTTGGATTAATTATTTTCCTGGGCTTACTGGGCTATTACCAATTGGCCTAGCAGCAGATATACCCCGGTCACATAGCCACCCACAATTAAAATCCGCACTCAGTCCAGCCTGTTTATCTGGCCAACCTGTTTACCTGGGACGGGCAGCCCGCGCCACCACCCACACCTGGACTGACTCGCAACCTGCCTGTTTCAATAGCCGTGCGCACTCGTTGGCGGTACTGCCACTGGTCATAACATCATCGATCAATGCCACCCGCTGCGGTGATTTGCCAGTCAGACGAAATGCTCCGCGCAGATTGATGCGCCGCTGTGCAAGCGTCAGACCGGTCTGCGCCCGGGTGCGCCGCACGCGCCGTAACAGCCTCTGATCGACGTCTAACGGCTGTCCGTTGCGGGACCACTGCCTGGCCACGTCACAGGCCAGCAGCGCCGCCTGATTAAAGCCGCGCCTGCTTTGTCGCCATGGATGTAACGGGATAGGTATCAGCACCTCAGGCACCGGCCATGGCTGTTGGCGGTAATGCTCCAGGGTCGCGTCAGCCAGCAATTGCCCAAGTGCGTAACCTGCGCTGTGGCGTCGCTGAAACTTGAATGAGGTGACCAGCTGAGTCAACGGCGGCGCATATAAAAATGCCGCAAAGACATGCTCAAACTGCGGCAGCTTCTGACTGCATCTGCCGCACAGAGACTGCTGCTGCGCCAGTGGTTCAGCGCAGCGCTGGCAGTGCTCACCAAGAGCGGGCAAATCGCTGCGGCAGCCGGCACATATATCCAGACGCCGATCCGCCGCCGGCTGGGCGCACAATAAACACACCGGCGGGAAAAAACCAAACCACAGCTTGCGTGCGGCATCACCCAGCCTGTTGTTAAGCGCAGTTAACCGCATTCTCCGGGCACTGCACGGCGTTGACACTCTGGGATGTCCTTTCCATACTGTTGGGCTGTTTTTGGTAAGGCACGATATGGACTCATTGGATCAACAACTGCAGCAGGCACACAAGGCCATTGTACGCGGTCAACTGGATTTCGCCGGACGGTTACTCGATAAATTACGCCAGACCCACACCAGCAAGCCTACCGTATGGCTGTTATCCGCGGCCTGGTATCAGGCAGTCGGCGAAACCCAATCCGCCCTGGATGCTCTGGATGAAGCCGCCACCATGGCCCTCGGCGAGCCGGCCATTCGCACCCAGGTTGCCGATGCCTATGTGACCATGCATGCCTGGCCACAGGCACTGCGGCTGTTCCGGCAGCTGGACCCGGATGGCAGTCTGTTTCCGATCCAGCTGGCCCGCTGTGAATGGGGCAGTGGTCAATACCAAAACTCCATCCAGCGGCTGCAGGATTTCGTTGCGGGCAACACCATGCATGCCGAAGCCAATCTATCCTTATGGCAATGTCTGGAGCGCTATGGTCAGTTTGCAGAGTCCGATCAGCAACGCCGGATTTGCCAGCGCTGGGCCGGTCAGGACCCGGTCACCAGCATCATGGAAAACGCTTTTCTGGTGGCCGAAGACAAACTGGATGATGCCGCTGCGCTACTGCAGGCCTGCCAAAGCCAGGCTGCCGCACCCCATCCCGGAATCCTGCGCGCCAGCCGCTTGCTGCAACAATTGCGACAGGCCGATACACCTTTGGAACAGGCACAGACATCCAGCGCGGGACCTAACACCAGCGTCGATAAAGCCCGCAACCAGAAACTGGATGCCGCTCATCAGCAATCCCTGAGTTGGCTGAAATCACATCCCGAAGTCAGATTTTTCGGGAGTTCGGCGCGCCTGCTGGTGCATGCGCTGGAACAGGCGGTGGATAGCTTCTCAGATCAGGACTGGTTTCTGGAGTTCGGCGTATATCACGGCCGCAGTCTGAATATTCTGGCCCGGACGGAAGCTTCTAGAACTATCCACTGGCACGGTTTTGACAGTTTTAACGGCTTACCCGAAGACTGGTCAGCCAAGGAAATCGCCGGCAGTTACTCAACCGGCGGCCAGCAGCCTGAAGTTCCGGATAATGTCACCCTGCACAGCGGTTGGTTCAGCGACACCTTACCCGGCTTCGCAGCTGAGTCCAGCGACACCAGACTGGCGTTTATGCATATTGACTGTGATTTATACAGCTCTACCCGAACCGTATTGGAGACTTTAAAAGATCGTTGCCGGCCCGGCACCGTTATCCAGTTTGATGAGTTGATAGGCTATCCCGGCTATGCGCAACACGAGTGGCGCGCCTGGCAGGAGTTTCTCGAACAGCACTGGTCCAGTGGCTATCGCCTGCTCGGCTCGGTGTTTATGGGACGAGCCGTGGCCGTGCAACTGACCTGAATTTTTGCAGAGCGGTTCTCTGCACTCTTGTGGCTTTTCTTTGAGCTGCACCGAAGGTGGTTTCGCCGCTCACTGCGTAAGCTCTGGCGAGGCCCTTTCTTAGCTTAAGAAAGGACCCAAAGAAACATGGCCCGATTGGGCTGGCCCTGCGGGCTTCCCTCAGCCAGTGGTGCTTAGGCGGGCACGCTCCGATGCGGCTTCCTGCCGCCCGGACCTGGGACAGCCTCCCTGCTGCCCCACCCACCACGCCCCACCGTCTTCGGCAGCTTAAATGGCGGGAAGAGCGGGTAGCCTCCGGTATTCAATATCTCCGTGCAATTCCGGCTGATGGCAGGGTACTGTCACCAGCTTTCCAGCAAAGCTGGGCGGAATGCCGGATGCGCTTTTTTGGCTACTTTTTTTTACGCACATAAAAAAGTAGCTCGCATCAGCTCACGCAGTGAGCGGCGAAATAACTCATTTCAAAAGTCCAATTACCTCTGACCCGCTACTAGCCAGCGCTATTTTATCTTTGGATCTCTCTTAATTTGTATATCTGAAGCTTTAACAAGTCGGGCGCTTGTGATTTCGCCTCTAAGTTCTCTTGCATCCACCTTCATTAATACAGATTTCTTTGCCATTCATTATTTTTCAACACTTCAATCTGGCTATCATCTAATGTCCCTGTCGGAGCCGATACAGTGAATATTTAATTGCCAAGAACGCGTTTGACTTTTACTCTGAAACCAGTTGTTTCATCAAAAAGCAAATGCCTATAAATATATCTATAAGTTAGCTTGTTTTGATAGGTTTACTCTATAACCCTACTGGCTAGGGACATATCAATGCATTCATGGCTAAAATTTAAACTGATGCACTGCTGCGTCACCCAAAGGTTGACAGCCCATCGCGCCCTTCACATACTCATTGGCTAACCAAATTCAGGAATCACCATGTCGGTCAGTGTTGAAAGTCTGCCAGCCTCATCCGCCAATAAATCCCCGCTGCGGCACGATTGGACGCTGGCTGAGATTGAAGCCATTTATCAGCAGCCCTTTAATGATCTGCTATGGCAGGCACAGCAATTGCATCGGCAGTATTTTGATCCCAACGAAGTCCAGGTCAGTACCCTGATGAGCATCAAGACCGGCGCCTGTCCGGAAGACTGCAAATACTGCCCCCAAAGCGTGCATTACAACACCGGACTGGAGCGTGAAAAACTGGTGGATAAACAGTTGGTGGTCGATGCCGCCCGGGCAGCCAAACAGGCCGGCGCCAGCCGCTTCTGCATGGGCGCTGCCTGGCGTCAACCGACTGATCGCAATGTTGATAAAGTCATTGAGCTGGTGCAGGCGGTGCAAGAGGAAGGGCTGGAAACCTGCCTGACTTTGGGCATGTTGAGTGAACAGCAGGCGCATAAACTCAAAGCTGCCGGCCTGGATTACTACAATCACAACCTGGACAGCTCACCGGAGTATTACCAGCAGGTGATCAGCACCCGCAGTTACCAGGAGCGTCTGGATACCTTGAAGAACGTGCGTGATTCCGGCCTGAAAACCTGCTCCGGTGGCATCATTGGCATGGGTGAGCAGAAAGCCGACCGCCTGGGCCTGCTGCAGCAACTGGCCAACCTGCCCGAACACCCGCAAAGCGTACCGATCAATAACCTGGTACAGGTTGAAGGCACCCCACTGCATGGCATTGCCAGGCTGGACCCGATGGAGTTCGTGCGCACCATAGCAACGGCTAGAATCATGCTGCCGCGTTCGATGGTGCGGCTGTCCGCAGGACGCACCGAGATGAGCGACGAAATGCAGGCACTGTGTTTTCTGGCGGGCGCCAATTCGATTTTTTATGGCGATAAACTGTTAACCACTGACAACCCTGAAACGCATGCCGATCAGGCCCTGTTCGAGCGTCTGGGTATCCGGGCGATGTCCAGACCGCACTGACAATGAGCCTTTGGCAGGACCTGCTCAGGCAGCGTCTGCGACAGCACCGTGATCAGCACCTGGAGCGTCGTCTGACAGCGTTTGACGCTGTCGACGCCACCCGGATCAGAACACCGGGCGCACCACAGCCGCTGGTCAATTTCTCCGGCAACGACTATCTGGGCCTGCGCACTCATCCAGCGCTTTTGAACGCCATTACCAAGGCGCCGGAATTGACCGCCGCGGGCGCCGGCGCGGCGCGTTTGATCAGTGGCAATCATCCCTTGCATGAACAGCTTGAGCAGGAACTGGCCGGGTTTTTTCAGCGCGACGCAGCGCTGCTGTTCAGTACCGGATATGTGGCCAATCTGGCTGTCTTGCAGGCGCTGGCAGGCCGCGGCGATGCGATTGTGCAGGACCGTTTGTGTCATGCCTCACTGATCGATGGCGCACGTCTGGCGGATGGTCGTTTGCTGCGTTATCGCCATCTGGATGTGGATCATTGTGCTGCGCAACTGAACAAGGCGCCGGGATTGCGTGTGCTGGCCAGCGACGGCGTGTTTTCCATGGATGGCGATCAAGCGCCGATCAGAGAGTTATCCGCCCTGGCCAGCCAGCATGACGCCTTGCTGCTGATTGATGATGCGCATGGTATCGGTGTACTGGGGAATAATGGTCGGGGCCTGCTGGAGCAGGCAGGCGCAACGCAAACCGACGTGCCGGTGCTGATCGGAACTTTTGGCAAGGCATTTGGCCTGGCTGGCGCGTTTGTGACCGGACCCGATGTGCTGATTGACTATCTGCGTAATTTCGCGCGGGGCTGGATTTACAGCACCGCGCCACCACTGCCGCTGGTTGCCGCACAACGGGCTGCTTTACGGCTGCTGCAAGCTGAACCTGAGCGCCGTCAGCGCCTGCACGCCAATATCGCCGAGTTTAAGCAGGCCGCACTGGCTGCAGGCATCAATCTGTTGCCTTCGGACACGCCGATCCAGCCACTGCTGATTGGTAACGCCAGCACTGCCCTGCGATTGCAGCACCACCTGCAGCAACAGGGCTTTTATGTGGCGGCTATTCGCCCCCCCACGGTTCCCGCTGACACTGCCCGGCTGCGGATAACCATCAGTGCGGAACATCACAGCAGCGATATTCAAGGCTTGATTACCAGCATTGCCGCAGCCACACGGACAACCTGCTGATGCACATTCAGACTTATCACAGCCCGGCGCCCGACGCGGAACACCTGGTGTTGCTGCATGGCTGGGCAATGCACAGTGGCATCTGGGGTGAAGTGCTTGCCCGCTTGCAGCCGTTTCATCATCTATGGTGCGTGGATTTGCCCGGACACGGTCAGGCGCGCGATATCGACTGGCCGGGTCAACCGCTTGAGCTGGCCAGTCAACTGGCCGGCCAGGTACCTGACAACAGCATCTGGCTGGGTTGGTCGATGGGTGGTTTGATGGCGCTGGAAGCGGCCCGGAAATCGCTGTGCAAGGCGCTGATTCTGGTCGCCAGTAACCCCTGCTTTATCCATCAGACGCACTGGCCATATGCCATGCCTGGCGAAGTTTTTCAGCAGTTCGCCGATGATTTGACCGGCAATTTTGAGCGCACGTTAAAACGTTTCCTGGCGCTGGAAGTACATGGTTGCGATGACGCCAGACGACAGCTGCAGCAACTGCACCAGACCGCCTTTGCACATGGTGCGCCGGCCCTGGGTGCCTTGCAGGGCGGATTAGAGTTGCTCCAGCAGGCTGATTTCAGCCCACATCTAACCGCGCTTAACTTACCTGCACTAATCGTGGGTGGGCGCCGTGACCGTTTGATACCATGGACAGCGCTTGAGCAGACCGAAAATTTAATGCCAAACGCCCGCCTGAAGCGTATTCCCGGTGCTGGGCATGCACCGTTTATCGGCGACCCGGAGGCCTTTAGTAATACTGTGCTGGAGTTTTGTCATGAGCTTTGACCGGCGCGAAGTGCAACGTGCTTTCGGACGATCCGCGGCCCGCTATGAGCAGCATGCCTGGCTGCAGCGCGAAGTCCGCGCGCGCCTCTACGAACGTCTGGAAGATATCGAGGCCAGCCCGCAGACCATCTTGGATCTGGGCTGTGGCAGCGGTCACGGCACGGCGGAGCTTAAACGCCGCTATTCCGATGCGACTGTTATCGGACTGGATATAGCCCATGCCATGTGCCGCCAGTGCCAGCGCCAGTCCAGCTGGCGGCGGCGGCTGCATAGCATCCAGGCGGATATTCAGCATTTGCCGCTGGCGGCTAACAGCGTGGACTTGCTGATCGCCAATCTGGTGTTGCAATGGATCGATGACCTGCCGGGCGTGATCACTGCCCTGCGCAGGATATTGAAGCCCGACGGCGTCATGTTCTTTTCGACCCTGGGGCCTGACACCTTAACTGAACTGCGCCAGGCCTGGGCAGCGGCGGATGATCAACCCCGGGTCAGTCATTTTGTCGATCAGCAGGTGATTGGTGATCTGCTGTTGAGCAGCGGTTTCCGTAATCCTGTAATGGATTGTGACCGCATTACCGCCACTTATCCGGATACCGCTACGCTGATGCAGGATTTAAAAGCCATCGGTGCCCACAATGCCCATCGGCATCGGCCGCGCGGATTGACCGGCAAGTACAAAATCGCCGCCATGCGGCAGGCCTATGATGCCTTTCGTGATCCGCACAGCGGACAGCTGCCTGCCACCTGGGAAGTTTTTTATGCGACTGCCTGGGGGGCGCAGGAAGGCCAACCCATCCGTCATCCCGAAGGCGGAGAAACCGCCTCGTTTTCAATCGAATCTTTGCGTCAGGAACTTAACAGAAAATGACCAGCGAACGCTATTTCGTCACCGGCACGGATACCGGTATCGGCAAAACCCATGTCACCTGTCTGCTGGCCAGACAGTTCATTCGCGAAGGTAAATCCGTGGCCTGTTTCAAACCGCTGGCCAGCGGCGCGGAGCAGCTTGACGGTCAATTGGTCAACGATGATGTCACCCGGCTGGATCAGGCGGCTTCAGTAAAACTGCCGTTGGATCAACTTAACCCTTATTGCTTCGCGCCCCCCATCGCGCCGCATATTGCCGCCCGGCAGGCCGGCGTTAATATTCAGTTGGACGTGATCAGCCAGGCCATTGAAGACTGCCACGCCGAAGTAGTGTTAATTGAAGGTTTTGGCGGCTGGCTGGCGCCGGTGTCATTAACGGCTGAACAGGTCATCTGGCAGGCGGATATTGCCCGGGCCGTCGACGCCACGATCATACTGATAGCCGGAATGCGTTTGGGATGCCTGAATCATAGCTTGCTGACCGCCCGGCATATCCAGCAGGATAAACTGGTTTTGGCGGGTTGGTTCGCCAATCATGTCGATCCGGACATGTTGTATCAGCAGGAGAACATCGACACTCTGATCAAATTGCTGGATGCACCCTTTATTGGCAGTATAGATTTCGAGGCAACACCTGTGATCGACACCAGCTTGCTTGGCCAGAGTCGTCAGAGTCTGGCACGCACTGCTCAGGTATGTTCATAACTGCGTATTTTTTTCTCCACCTCATCCAGCTCAAGCTGTGCAAGCCGGGCTATCTCGGATAAGGTCTCAGCGTTTTCCAGTTGCACGGCCTGCTCTTCAAGATCAGCTGACAAACCTTGCCGGTAGTCCGCATGAATCGCCTTCAGGCGCTGCCTCAATTCATCCCGCCGCGCGCGCAACTCCAAATATTTATCGTTCATCAACTTTCTCGCCAGTGCATTAACGCAACAGTCATCGCTAACCGGTAAACCTCAACACTTCAAACCCCACTTCCGGTCCTTGATCAACTCAAGGTCTTTGACATACGGCGTTTTATCCAACGAGGTAACAAACCAGTCTGGTTTCACCACCACAATGTCGCATGGCAAATTATCCAGTACTTCTTCCGCGGAGCTGCCGATAAAAATGCGTTTTAACGGATTTCTTGCCACCGCCCCCATGACCACCAGACCTGCCTGCAGATCCTTAACCAGACGTGACATTGTTTTGCGTACTGAGCCAGCTTCCAGATGGACCTGAGAAGCTGGTATGGAAAATTCTTTGGCCAGCTTGAATAATGCACTGTCGTGAATTTTATACAGGTGCTCTTCAATTTGCTGCCAGTCAACACTGCCCGACTCAACGCCGGGGGTAATCATATAAGCAGGTGTTGTGTCATAAGCATGCAGAATATGCAGTTCGCCTTTGACCTGTGCGCTGATGAATTGCGCCAGTGCCACAATCTGCTGATCCAGCGAAGCTGGCTTATCATGTTCATGCAGCGGGTCAACCGCCGCGATGATCCGTGCTCCAGCGATAGCTTCCGGTGAACGCACCAGCCATAACGGACAGGGGCATTCGCGAATCAGATTCCAGTCGGTATTATCAAACGCGATACCCGCCAGGGTTCTATGATGCCGGGCATCCTTGATCACCCAACGCGGCTCATCGCGCAGGACTTTACGGATAATCGCCGCATATAAGGGCGCATCACAGACTGCATCAACGCTGACTTCCAGGCCATAGGCACGCACCGGCTCGGCGATTTTTTCCAGTGACTCATGCAGTTTCGTCAGCGGATCAAAAAAAGTCTGATGCAGTATTTCAGTTTTTAATACCGCGGCGGAAAGATTGCTGGCCTGGTGGTGGCAAGCAAACAACTCCAGCCCTACATCCAGGTTTTGAGCCAACTCTATAGCCCTCTGAATTACGCAACCTGAATCTTCTCGAGGATCAATAATGACAAGTAACTGATTATCTGAAACCATGCTGCCCGGTTACTCCTGGTACAAGACCCACTTGCTGCTCTCAGCCTAACGCAGAATGCGCTGATGAAGTACTCGCGATTTTACCTAATCCATCAGGGTAATTACCTAGGAAACCTCTGATTTAATCTGCCATGCCCGCGCCATATAAAGTTTATCAGGGGCCTGGAATGGTCCAAGGCAAAGCGTCGTTGCGCAATGCAGGATTGGACCATTTCGGGCGTAACCCTGGTGGGGCGGCCTTGTTTGGTCTGTAGTGGCAATGTTTTATATATACAGAAAGGAGAACAGTTTTCTAAGCTCCTGTTCGCCGACTGGCTCATTACCGGTGGTGATACGGGTGGTCTGTGCTGTCGCATCCCATGAAAATATTACCGGCTTTTCGTTGCGCAGCATATCTATCATAGAACTCATAACTTCCGCTGGATAACTGGCTATTACAATCCCTTCATTTTCCACCGGCGGACGGGCATCGGCTTCTGCCCCAAACGCGATAGCGGCAATCAACGTATTATTGTCGCTGTATAAATACAGCATTGCCAATGGCTGATTTTTTTGTTTAACCTGATCGCCGTAAAATTCATACTGATAACGGCGTATATAGGTATTGTGTGCTGGCATATTGATTACCTCGAACAGATTAAATAACCCTTCAGGTATCAAGATATAGGTAAAAAACTCGGCGCAAATACGTAATTTCCGAAGCTGTCGCGTTCGGAGTTATTGATTGTTAAAAAATTTGCTGTCGATCAGGATAAATGTGGTCTTGACAGATAATCTTTGCTTTGCATTTCCTGCAGGCGGCTCTGGGTGCGTTGGAATTCAAAGCTGAGTCTGGCACCGGTATATAACTGGCTCAACTCGACTTCCGCCGATAATACCAGCTTGACCTGCCGGTCATAAAACGTATCCACCAGGTTAATAAAGCGGCGGCTGGCGTCATTGTCATCATCGCTCATGGCTGGCACTGCTTCAATAATGACGGTGGCAAAACGGCGCGCCAATTCAATGTAATCATCCACACTGCGGGCCTGCCGGCACAGCGGTGCAAATTCAAACCAGGCCACACTGTTGGCAATGCGCAACGTTTCGATTCCACGGCCGTTGATCCGTAATGGCTTGCCGTGATGCCAGGCACCCGGCACCACTTCTTCAAAAATTTTCAATAGGCCCTGACAGGCTTGTTCATCCAGCGGATAATGATACAGCCGCGCTCTTTCCAGTTTGCGCAGGCGGTAATCCTGCTCAGCCGATAAATGATAGATTTCACAATGCTGCTGCAACAGTTCAATACTGGGCATAAATCTAGCGCGCTGCAGACCATCCTTGTAGAGCTCATCTGGATGCACGTTTGAGGTTGCTATCAGTAACACGCGCCGCTCGAACAAGCGCTTCAGCAAGCCCGCCAGCAGCATTGCATCACCGATATCACTGACAAAAAATTCATCAAAGCACAAAACATGGGCATGATCAGCAATTTCATCCGCCAGCCTGGGCAACGGGTCCCGACCTTCACCCAGAGTCCTCAGCCGTTCATGCACTTCTCCCATCAGACGGTGAAAATGCACTCGCCGCTTGTTGACTCCGGCTGGCAGGCATTCATAGAACAGGTCCATCAGCCAGGTTTTACCGCGGCCAACCCCACCCCATAGGTACAGACCCGGAATCGCCTCAGGCTGCCGCCAGAACTTCCAGCCCGGGATGGTCTGCGCGGATATGATCTGTTGATAACGCTGTTCCAGCAGCGCCACCGCGGTGGCCTGGGTCTCGTCAGCGGAAAACTTACCGGAATCCAGCAGCGCCTGATAGCGCTTCTGAGGGGAAGCGGTGGTAGGCAAAACAGTTCGTCAGGGCGCCGGGGCCGGCAAATGCTCGCGCAGCGTATTTTTCAGCAACCCCCTTAAGTCCATTAAGCGCCGGTGAAAAAAATGCCCGGCCTGCGGCATCACCAGCAGTTGCGGCGCTGGATCAATGTCTTCGGCCCAGGCACGCACCGCCTGTGCGTCAACCACATCATCATCCTCTCCCTGGATAATCAACCAGTGACAGCCCGGAATATGCACGGCTTCGAATTCCAACCGCTCAACCGGTGGCGCAATAGAAATTAATTGCCGTGGATTGAGCGTATGCGCGGCTCTTGCGGCAATCCAGGAACCAAACGAAAAGCCCGCCAGCCATAATTCATGATCCGGCAGGCACTGGCGCGCCCAGTCGTTGACGGCCAGTAAATCCTGCAATTCGCCTTCACCTTCGGCGTAGCTGCCCTGGCTCTCACATACCCCCCGAAAATTGAACCGCACCGTTGCCAGGCCCAACTCCCGCAATGAGCGTTCCAGAATAGTGACCACTTTGTTGCGCATGGTGCCGCCATGCTGCGGATGGGGATGACAGATGACCGCATAGGCCGGTTGCCTGACCTCAGCTTCAGGCACATCAGCGATACATTCCAGCAAGCCGGCCGGGCCGTCCAGGGTGAACTCCGTGTTCCCGTCCGGAAAGGTTTCCGGCTGATGTTGGGCCTGTTCAGTCATACTGTTGCCAAGTGACCACATGCAAAGGTGGGCCAGTGATAATAACCCAGCCCGCCGGTTTCATAAAGACAGATGGGTTTTAGGTAATTTTCCTTCTTAATTTCAAACAGTTATGCTGTCAGGCAATAAGTGCTGAATGTTTGCATGGATGCCTTGTGCGGCAAACAGCGCTAAAATGACAGCCACGCCGGGCATCCGGCAAGTCTTAAGCGAGCATCCCCATCCATGAACCATCTGGCCCACTTACTTACCGCCGGCCAGGACGAGCAGGTCCGCCTGGGTGTCCTGTTCGGCGACCACGTGCGCGGTGGTGATGTGGTCACACGCTATCCGGGCATGCTCGGAATGGGTATCCAGTTACATCGCGCGGTGGACAGTTACACCGATCAGCATCCGGAACTGGCTGTAGCGCGCAATCTGTTCGAAGCACCATTCAGGCGCTATGCCGGTATTCTTCTGGATGTGTACTGGGATCATCTGCTAAGCCGTGAATGGGCCCGGTATTGTCAGCAACCGTTGCTTGATTTTGCTGATGATGCGATGGCTCTGCTGAACGCACATTTCCACCAGTTGCCCGCCGGTCTGCAGCGCTTTACCCGTTATGCGCGCGTAACTCGCGTGCTGGCAAGATATGGTGAAACCGAGATGCTGGCCCAGGTTTATGCCGGCATCAGCCAGCGTTTGCGGCACGACAACCCGGTTGCCGATGGTTTAGCGGAACTACAGCAACACGAACAGCAGCTGGCGGCAACCTTCGACTCTTTTTTTCCGCAGCTACTGAGCTACGCACAACAGTGGCGTGAGGACTCTCTTGGCGCGGCGCAGCCAGCCCAGGTAAGCTGATAGTGATACCCAAGCGCTGATTCAGTCAGGGTGGTTAAAGTTTAATATCCACTATCACCGGATCGTGATCAGAAAACCGGGCGATTCCGGTGCTGCTCGCGGCAATCTGCTCGCCGGGCGCGGCATCACTGTTGATATGCCAGATATGCGCGGCCTGCACCGATGGCATCTGGGCGGCGCTGGCAAAGATATAATCCAGCGTCCCAATTTCACCAAAATAACGGTAACTGTATAACGGCGGTTCCAGAAACTCGCCCGCCACGTCCAACCAGCCTGCTCTGAGCAGCGCTCGAATCGGTTGTTCCATGCGGTAGCTGTTCAAATCGCCGGCGATCAATACCCGCGGTTCCCGCCAATCCTGCTGCAATTGCTTAAGCCAGTCCGATAACACCGTTGCGGAGCGTATCCGCGCTTCATTCCAGCAACCCTGGCCGTCATCCTGATCACTGTTGCGGGCATTGCCCCGCGGACACCCACCTTTGGATTTAAAGTGATTAACGGCGATGATCAGGCTTGCCTTGCTATTTATGGCTTTAAAACGCTGTGCCAGCGGGACTCTGCTTAAGCCGTCAAACGGCCGCGCCGTGAGCGTGGCGGAGGCTCCCAGCGGCATCACGCGATCGGTCCGGTAAAGCAGACCGACCGCAATTTCATCATCACCCAACCGCTCTTCGGCAGGCTTGATAAATGTCCATGGCTGGCCGGAGGCCTGCTGCAATTCGGCGCTTAACTGGGCAATCGCGCTGTCAGCAGAATACCCGTCGTTTTCCAGTTCCATCAAAGCCAGTACCGCCGGATCCAGGACCGTGACCGCCGCTACCAGCCGCGCCAGCTGCTGCTGATATTGCGAGCGCGTTTGCGCACCACGGGGAGCAGGAAAGCCGCCGCCCCGGCCATTGCCGTTGAACAGGTTTTCAACATTCATGCTGACCACCCTGATTAAACCCTCCGCCAGTGGCGGCACAGGGGGCACTTTGGCCGCGCGACTGATGGCGGGCGCCTGCTCCGCCAACAGCACCGGCCGTTGCGGACGCAAGTCCATAACCCCGGTGATGCTCCGCAATTGATCGCCGGCGCGTAGCCGGCTGTGCAGGCTGAAGCCGCTGCCGGACCAGTCAAGCGTCACCGAGCGTTGCCGGTTGCGTGCCTGCAACCGGCGGGCGGATTGACCGGGCGCGACGATCTGGGTCGGGATATACAATTTTTCACTGGCGATGCGCAATTGCTGGTTACGCAGGGGATATAAATCCGCCACCTGCCACCCATCCGGCAGCTGCAAGCGCATGTTTTCAAAGGCCTCGAGATTATCCAGCCGCGCAACCATCTGCAGCGGCAGCTGCGATGCCTGCCCACACACAGTCCAGTAACTGTCCAGCAACGCGGTAAGCGTGTGCTGTGCTGAGCCGGTCGGCAACTCGGTTACCTGCCCGGCAACGGCTACCCGCTCACCCTGCCCGGGTGGATCGGGTGGTTCAGTATTGGCAATCCACAGCGCCTCCGAGGTTGCCGCATCACCGTCGCTATCGGCCGGCGCTGACTGCACAAAGAACCCTTCCGTCTGTGTCAGAGTCACAATCCCGGATACCGTGACGCGTTGCCCGGTCAGTTCTGATTGCGCGCCACTACCTTGCACCTGGCTGATCGGGGTGGTATCCGCTTCACAGTGCTGGGCGGGATCGATAGCTGTCGGTTGCTGATCGCAACCCGCCATGCTGATGGCAATAACTAACGGCCATAAAAAACGCCGCAACAGTGCGGCGTTGATAAGTTTTGCTGTCGGCAGGCGCATTACTGAATCTGTTCCACCATCCATTCAACGGTAATCCGAACCTGCTCATCGGTCAGGCTGGGCATGCCGCCTTTGGCAGGCATCAGGTTATAGCCATTGATAGCATGGGCCACCAGTGTATCCATACCCTGTGACACACGATCGGTCCAGGCCGATGGATCACTGATCATCGGAGAACTCGCGGCACCGGTGGTATGGCAGGCCTGGCAGACACCATTGTAAATTTCTTCCGCATTCAACCGGCCTCCGTAAGCAGCCGGTTGTCCCGCGCTGGCAGCGGCGGCGGCCTCCGCCACCTGCGTACGCCCGCTCTCACCGGCATACACTCCAGCGGCAGGCTGAATGCGCGCCAGTTTGACTTCTTCCCGGATCGGGTTTTCGCTGGGCACCAGCTGATCATGCAGGTGCAGCGCATAGAAGATAATGACCACAGTAAATATCATCAGCCCGATAATCAGCAGGCTGAAACGCTTCATGAACACGCCATCTTCGTGATTCATGCTGAAAACTCCTCAAGTCTGGTGCGGCAGGCCGCTTTGATACAGCCCGCTATTATAGCCATAGCCAACGCTACACACCATGCCAAACTAGCGTAATCGCGCACGCTTGCCTACAATACACCGCAGGACGCGCCCATAGCTCAGCTGGATAGAGTACTGCCCTCCGAAGGCAGGGGTCAGAGGTTTGACTAAATGCGTCGGGAACGCATTTGGACTGCGGCACGCAGGTCCCGAAGGGATGAGGCACACGACGTGCCGAACAATCCTCTCGGTAAGA
>JAJFKY010000024.1 GCA_021772975.1 Gammaproteobacteria bacterium | reverse complement strand
CAAAACCAGATATTGCTCAATTCCTGGCTTTTAGCTCCCAGAATGCAAGTTCTGAAAAGTTTCAACTTAGGCGATGAAAATGGTGGGTGTCTATGCTTTTTCATGCTTTTTATGATGAAAATGGTGGGTGTCTATGCTTTTTTGCTTTTCTCCAGCATATACGTGTTAAAGGCCTCAATTTAGGCGATAAGAATTATGGGTGTCTATGCTCTCTCAGGCTTTTAGCTCCCAGAATGCAAGTTCTGAAAAGTCTCAACTTAGGCGATGAAAATGGTGGGTGTCTATGCTCTCTCTATAAGAATTTTGGGTGTCTATGCTCTCTCGCGAGCCGAAGCGCAACAACCGCAGCGAGCGGTTTGGTGACCGAAGCGATGTTGTAAAGCGTATCCGCAGTAGCGGGAGTGCTTTTAGGATATCAGCAAACCCCAATCCCGCGGCAATCACCACTTTTTGGCCTTTAATGACAACAAATGATAACCCTGGAATCAGACTTAATCACCGATGGGTGAGCGTTGGCTGTGCCTGACATCTGGGGTTTTCGCGAGAAGCATCAATGGAAAATCCGATATTGTTCAACTCCAGGCTTTTGGCTCACCGAATCTAAGTTTGAAAAAGCCTCAATTTAGGCGATAGAAATTGTGGGTGTCTATGCTTTCTTGCTTAGCTTGAGCGACTTGTTGGGCGGAGGCTCGAAGACTCATCGTTTGTCTGGATGTACTTTGACATCCTCGGTGCTGCCGTAATAGACGATAGCATTGAAAATGTCGCCCAGAGTCACCGGATCGTTATACCTACCCAGGAAGAACATCTTACCGGCGGGAATCTTCGCCTTCTCAGTGCCGGTTATCAGTATCAGCTTTGGTTCATCTCCTAAACCAAAAACGTGCCGTGCTTCATCAACATCGTAGAAACTCGAAACCGCCCAAATCCTTCTTGGGTACTTATCACGCAACTCTCCGGGAAAGCCCATGCCACGGCGCTCGCAGTGACCTGCACCGTAGACAGCGAGCCCTTTTAATCCCTTGTCCAATATCTCGCGGCTAACCGTCTCCCGGATAAACCGCCCCCGGTTCATCTCGGTAGAATTGTCCCCGGCGACGAGACGCAACCGCCTGTCCCGGGGTACTGCAAGATTGACCTTACGCACAGCCCGCAGGAACGCCTCATATATGGGCGACTCCCACACCGCCTTCCCGCTGGTATCCTTCCAGACCACACGCAATTGCTCGCGAGGGACGTCTTCGACATCAAGGGCTATCCGATCAAGAATGTCCTGATGGACGGAATCAGCGAATTCGACAATGATCGCATTCACCTTGTGGACGAAGTCCGGGTGTTCGATCAACGCGATGCGCAGATCGGAATCGTTCTTGCTGCCGTGATCCTCGCCCAGACAGACAACATCGGCTGTGTCCCAGGCGGTCAGAATGGCCTTGACTATATCTTGCAGTCGAGCCTCCGCCGCTTTGTCAGGCACAACTACGGACGGCTGCGTTTGGGCGAGAGCGCCATTCTGATGTTTCCCTGGAAATGACCCGGCGAATGTCACCATGCCTAGCACGATTGCTATTCCAAGAGCGCGACTGCAATTATATCGCCATCCCGACTCCATAATGATCTCCTCCAATCGTTATTTCCAATAAACTTCCGATGCCTAACGCGGCTCTGCCGCGTCCGACTGCATGCGATTATTATGCGTAAATCCGTCAAAATACTCCATTACTTACAATGTGGATAACCGTAAGACTAAGAACAACAACTACCGCTGGAGCATGAGGAATTACTACCGGGCCAAGAAGCATATTCTGTGAAATTTCATAACCCCAGCTTTTCGATTCTTGAAATGTTTTGAACCAAGTTGAGTAAGCCTGTAAAGGTGTTAAATACTCGATATCCCCGCGAAAATAGGACTCGATTTCTCGAATCCTAACGCTGTTGCAATATTGAAATAACTTCCACATTGCTTCTAGAACCCAAAACAGCAAAGCCACAAGGCCTGATAATATTAGAATTTGAATTGATCCCTCCTGAAATGCAATCGCAATTCCACCCAATGAGAGCGTGACTGACCACCCCTTAATGAGTAGTGCGCGCCGATCAAAATCTTCATATGCCTGTTGTAAGAAGAAATACTCTTCCTTTAGCAAGTTTTCTTGATGTTCGTTCATTTTGTATTACACATAACGACTAGCACCAGCTGCCGCCGAAGTCGGTCAGCTGAATGCATTTGTTAGACCGTGAAACATTCTTTCTTCTATAGACACCCATAACTTATAGCCATAATACTACAAGATTCTCCGAACTCTCCCATAGCTGGTGAGCTGGTATTTGGTTAATCTGGCAACTGGTTTTCATTGCTTCTCGCTATGCCACTGCCCCGATCATCTTTGGTCTGCCTGGATAATTTCTTTTTGATGGACACCCACAACATCTAGTCATTATCTTACAAAATTTCCCGAAATTTCTCATAGTTCATATCTCCACACTTAGCTAAGCTTGACGTTGGTTTTCGTCCCTTATTTGTATGCCCTTACCTCGATCTTCACTGGTCTCTTTGGAATCAACGCCCTACTATCATTGTATCGGTCGTTGTGTTCGACGCGCTTTCCTTTGTGGGCGAGACAAGTTGACTGGCTGTTCATTCGAGCATCGCCGGGCATGGATTGTGGCCCGCTTAGCCAAGCTGGCCGAGGTTTTTGCCATTGATGTCTGTGCCTATGCTGTGATGAGCAATCATTATCATCTCGTCCTTAAGATCAACACCGCACTCGCCTTAGCCTGGACAGATGCCGAGGTACTGAAACAGTGGTGTGAACTGTTTGAAGGGCCTTTGTTGGTGCAGCGTTACCGGGCTGGAGAAACGCTTGGGACTGCAGAATTAGCCAGAATAGCTGAGATGACCGTCGTCTATCGGGGCAGGCTGGCGAGTTTATCCTGGTTTATGCGCTGTTTGAATGAACCCATTGCCCGGATGGCCAATGCAGAAGATAACTGCACAGGTCGATTTTGGGAGGGCCGGTTCAAATCTCAGGCGCTACTGGATGAAAAGGCTCTGCTTAGCTGCATGGCCTACGTTGATCTTAATCCCGTTCGAGCCGGCACAGCCAATACACCGGAAAGCTCAGACTTTACTTCGATTCAGCAGCGAATTCGTTCAGAGCCACCAAGAACTCAACCGATACAAAACTTAAACTCAGCTATACCCAAACTGCTGGGTTTTTCAGGCAGACTGGATGACAGTCGTGAATTACCGTTTTCCAGTAGTGATTATCTACAATTGGTGGATTGGAGCGGCCGAGCAATACATCCTCATAAACGCGGTAAAATTGCTGATGACCTGCCTCCAATCCTTATCCGGCTAAATATTGAGCCTGTCCACTTATTGCGCTATCTCAATCGTAAGGAGCGAGGATTTGTGAATGTGATCGGAACCACTATCTCAATTCAAACTGCCGCCATCGCGCTGGGCAGGAAGTTCTTGAAAGGAATTTCAGCTGCCAACCGGTTGTTTCCGCAACTGCATTAGTCAACGAACGGATTATGCCGCTGAGTCACCGTTTGGTGAGGCCTGCCTGTGTCTGAAATCTGGATTGCTGTAAAATCATCATCGCTAGGCAAGTCTTGCCCTATTCCCACCTATTTATCATCTGATCATATGCCTGCTACCTGACTCAGGTTTTGTTGTGAGAGTTGTGGATGTCCATGCTTTTGTGAGAATTGTGGATGTCCATGCTTTTGTGTTGTTGTGAGAATTGTGGGTGTCCATGCTTTTGTGTTGGGCTTCCATGCTTTTGTGTTGGGCTCGGCGTTTTATTTTATGACAAACGTTATTCTGCTTTGCCGCCAATCCATACTCCGCGAACCGGCCCCGGCAACCCCTCCACCGTCACCTTTCCATCCCCTTTATCTAACGACTCGGTCAAAGACTCAAACCGCATCCAGTTCGTACTTCTTTGCTCTTCCACACTGGTCCGGCATAAATCCACCATTCTGACAGCCGGACAGCCCGCCTGCTCAAACCATTGCCGCAATAATCCCACCGACGGAATCTGATACACATTGCGCATCCGCGCGTAACGCTCTACCTCGATAGCATCACCCATTCCGGGTGGAATGACAAATGTTTCCAATACCAGCTCCCCACCCGGTTTTAGATGATGCAATAGCCGCTGGATATGCTCCACCGGGTCTTTGCGGTGATAGAGCACGCCCAGGGACAGCACCATATCAAAACCGGTCAGGGTTTCCGGCAGTTGTTCTAATGTCATGGGCAGTACCCAGTTGGCCGGGTGGCCGGCGCAGCGTTGCATGAGTTTGGCTTGCATCACGAACAGCAGGGTCGGATCGATACCCAGCACCCATTCGGCCCCCGCATCCAGCATCCGGTAACCGTAATAGCCATTGCCAGAACCCACATCCAGAATGCGCTTGCCGGTGAAATCCAGCTGTGTCTGCAGGCGTTGCCATTTCCAGTCGGAGCGCCATTCGGTGTCGATATTGATGTCACCAATGCTGAACGGGCCTTTGCGCCAGGGCATCAGTTGACGCAGCGCGGGCTCCAGTTGGGGATGCTGGTTCTGGGCTAGTGCTTGCTGGGCCAGTTGCAGATAGCCGTTGTGAACTTGCCAATGGCCTGCTTGCTGGTTCAGGCACCGATCAATTTGTTCCAGGGCTGCCTGCCAACGTGGAAAATCTCCGTGATTTTGGGTTTGCCAGTATTGCCGCAGGTATTCTTCCAGCGCTGGCCAGCCTTTATCAAACGGCTGTTGAGATAACGCTTGCCGCAATTCGGCGTACTGATCCGATTGGCTCATTAACGCTTGGCTTTATTGGTTCGACTTAATCGCCACCATCGCGGCGAAATTGAGGGCCTGGAAGCACGGCGTAACTTGCTCAAAACCGGCTTGTTTCAATCGCGAGATATGGGTGTCTATACTGTCCGGACGCAGAACATTTTCCAGCGCCTGGCGTTTTTGCGCGATTTCCAGATCCGAATAGCCCTGGCTGCGTTTAAAGTCGTGGTGCCAGTCGATCAGCAGCTCATTGGCCTGGGGATCATCGAAGTGCAGTTTTTCCGCCAGCAGCAATGCCCCGCCCGGCAGCAGACCCTGATAGATGTTCTGCAGCAGGTCCAGGCGTTGATCCGGATCGATAAACTGCAACGTGAAGTTCAGCATCACCAGGCTGGCGTTGCTGATGGTGGCCTCCAGGATATCCGCCTGGATGATCTCCACCGGTACGCGTGAATTATCCGCCGCCAGCATCTGCCGACAGCGTTCTACCATGGCCGCGGAGTTATCCACGCCAATGATGCGGCAGTCGCGATGCAGGATATTGCGCCGCACCGCCAACGTACTGGCGCCGAGTGAACAGCCCAGATCATAAACGTGACTGCCGGCGGTAACCCGGCGGCGGGCGAGCAGCCCGCTGAGTTCCAGCACCAGGCCATAACCGGGCACCGAACGCTGGATCATATCCGGGAATACCCGCACCACCTGCTGATCGAATTTGAAACCTTCGACCTGTTTCAGCTGCTGCTGATAAATATTGTCACTGTTATCCCGGGTCATGCTTTAATCGCCAGATAATATCTGTCCGTCACTGACGGCCCGTTGAATTTCCTGTTCGGTGTATGGTCGGCAGGATACCCGGGTGACGTGCTGATACAGTTGTGCACTTTTATACAGCCAACGCAATGTGCGGAAATAAATTCCGTAACCGTAAACTTTGCAGGCAGCGTCCTGCTGCGGAATATTGGCGAATACGTTTTCTTCCGGATAGAACAAGCGCGGAAAATACAGACTGCTTTCGATTAAGTAAAATTTTCCGTTGTCGGTATCGGTACTGCAGGGCAATGAGGTACAGCCGCCAAATTGATAAAGTTCACCGGTTTCAATTTCCTGCTTGCCGGTGACGTAGACGATTTCTTCAAATTGGGTGCTGTAATAATACAACGCGGAGAAAGTCGCGTGTATTAGAATTAAAGTGAGCAGATAAATACCGCTGACTATACTTAATCTTTTAAACGAAAATATTCGCTCGCCTTTGGCATTGCGTATATATTCTCCCTTTTCACGTTTGAATGCGGCGAAGCGAAACATCTTCAACAATAATCGGCCGAGCCAGACGATAACGGTTCCCAATGGTCCCAGCCACTTGCGTATTGTTTTTAAGGTCTTGGCCGTGCTTTTATAAAAAGCGTTGTTTTTTATTCGCGTAATCAGGCCGGATTCTGAACCCATGCCGTCGCCCTGCTGAAAGCGATCTGCTTTTTCCTGCAGCTTGCGGGCTCGGCGCAATAAATCGTTTTCGGTTTTTTTATCGACCATGGTTGCTTACCGGCTCTCAGTCGTTAGCCTGCTGCAGCCTGCGGTGCACCACTGGCTTTAGGTGGTTGCAGGACAACGGTTTGGTTGGCTTCATCATAATCAATGGTGATAACGCCAGCGGCTTCCGGATTGAACAAAACGGTGTGGGCAATTTCCGGTTTAATGACGCCTTCGATATATCCGGTGATACCTCGCGCGCCGGTGATGGGTTTGTAATGATCACGACACATGGAGGTTAATGCCGTATCGGATATTTCTATACTGATTTCAGGCGATGTGATTTGCACCATTTTATTCAGTTTGCCGATATCCCGAGCAGCAATCATTTCAATGACGGGCAAATCCAACGTATTGAAACAAACGATGTTGCGCTTGCCATTAAACCGGGCCAAAAATTCCGGGCGGTATTGTGCGTCCAGATCTTCCAATGCCAGTTCCTTGGCCACTGAGAAATTATCGGCATTCAAAAAGTGCTGAGTACCGATATTGGTGGTCATTAAAATAATCGCATCACGAAAGGAAACGGTTAATCCACGATTGTCCGTTAATCGGGCATCGTCAAGTATTTGCAGAAACACATTAAATATATCGGCGTGCGCTTTTTCGATTTCGTCGAATAAAATGATCCGCCTTGGATTGCGGCGCATTTCATTGGTTAAGATGCCGCCGGCTTCATAGCCTTCATAACCCGGCGGTGCTCCAATTAATTTGGCGACCGCGTGTTTTTCCATGTACTCGGACATATCAAAACGCAGCAAAGCGCGTTCGTCATCAAATAATTCAGCGGTCAGTGCTTTGGCCAGTTCGGTTTTGCCGACGCCCGATGGCCCCAGAAACATAAACGCAGCCTGCGGCTTGTTGGCGCTTTGCAACCCGGCCCGAGCGACCCGGACCTGGTTGGATAATTTGCTGACCGCTTCGCTTTGACCGAATACCCGGTTGCCCAGGTTTTCGTCCAGGTGCAATAGCTTGGCGCGCTCGTCCTGGGTCAGTTTGCTGACCGGAATACCGGAGATACTGCTGAACTCGGCCAGGACATGCTCTTTGGTCAGTTCCAGCTGGTTGTTGATCTGTGCGGCCAGGCTGTCAAAAGCCTTCCGGTTTTTATCCACCTCTGCCTGAAACCTGGTGATCTGTTGTTTAATGGCGGTAGCCGCCTCAGAATCATAACCGGCCGCGGAGGTGCGGGCAGCGAACGACTTGTAGGTACTGTCACGCTCGTTCGGCTCGCCTGTTTCGGCCTGCTGTTCCAATAATCGTTGTTCTTTGGCCTGTTGTTCTTCCAGATCGGTTTCCAGGCTGAGAATGGCTTCTTCACCGTCGCGCAGCTCGGCGTAAATGGCTTTGATCTGGCTTTGCCGCTCAGCCCAGGCAGTATTGATCTGTTCAATTTCACTGTTCAATCCAGCCAGTTCAGCCTGTACCTCTGAATCGGGTGCTGCGTTCAGCTTTTGCTCAAGGCTGTAAACCCTGGATTGCAGCTCATCCAGGCGCGGGTCTTGAGCATGTGCATCCAGACGATAGGATGTCAGCGCCCTGTCCAGCAGGGTTAATGAGCGTTCCGGTTGCGCCCGGCTTAGACCCAGATCGCGCACCCGGTATTTGCTGGTGACTTCAATCGCGGTGCTTATCGCGCCAGCAGAGATATTGATCTTGTGATGCGGTTGCAGCCGGTTGCCGGCGGCACTGGTAACAATGTCCAGCAGCAAACCTTCATCAGGCTCGCTGATATCCAGCATGGTGTAGCTTTCCTGCATGTCGGAATGGCATTTCAGCACCGCTTCCAGATCTTCGTCACGGGTTTCCATGATGATCTGGAACTGTTTCTTTTTAACACTGCGCATCAGCGCATTGATCAAATGCGTGCTGCCGTTGTTGCGCGCCGCTTCGATAAAATCGCGCATGTCATCCAGCACCAGGACCGAGTTGGGTGTGCGTGACAGGGTGCGCAGGGTTTTTTCAAAACCCTCACTGATTTTGTTGTGATCACCGGAGGAAAACAGCCAATCACTGTCCAGCCAGAAAAACCGTTTGCTGACAATATCAAACGGTGTATCAGGCTTTTGTTTGCTTTCCTGTAAACCAATACAGATGGCTGAGCAACCCACTCCACCGCTGCCGACCAGCAACACATTATTGGCGCGTTTGCGCATCAGTATCGCGGTCAGACTTTTCAGCGTAGCCTGCCTGCCGACCAGTTCAAAACCTGGAAACTGTTCCAGATAATCGCGACCACGGATTAAAAAATCCTGGGTAATATCCAGTGTCTGCTCAGACATTGTCAGGCTGGCCTCATGGTTGCTGAATCACTTCTCAAAACTGTTGCTGATGATTAAACATTGAGCTTGCTGAATGGGTTGTCATCTTGGTCTTCGGGCTTCTGTTCTTGCCTGGTTGAAGCAGGCTCCGCTCGCTTGCCTTCCATAACTTCCGCACCGACAGCCACCGCATGCTTAACCGCTTCGCCCACATCGCGTGCGGTTTTTTCCAGTTCGGCCAGATTTTCGCGCATTTCGGTATATCCTTCGCGGCTGATATCGGTAGCGGCCCGGGCAATCTTGCCATAGTTTTCCAGTTCTTCGATGGCCTTGACCAGTGCATCGTTTTCCAGGCTGATACCCATGGCATTTTTGAGGGCTTCTTTTTGCGCCATGCGGTTGGTTTGATCGTTCATGCGTTCCAGGGTCATGCTGGCGACTTCGGATGATTCCGATAGCGCCGCCATGGATACACCTTGCAATACCGTGCTCAAGCGGCTGGCAACACCGGCGACGCCCTTACTGTTTAGGCTGCGGGTTTTGGAGACCTGGCTATTATTGGAATCACGCATCGATTTAATTCGATAACTTTCCGCGGTTAAATCGCCAAACGTGCCCATGGTGTCAACCTTGGCTGAGTTTAATGCGGTGATGTGGTTTTCCACCGCCATCTTGTTATTTTCCCGCCGCATCTTGGAAATATTGGTTTCACCTTCGGCCTCTTCCAACAGCGTCGCGCGGGTCTTGGTGTTGACTGCCTCAGCATCCTGAACAGCCTCACTGATAATCGCGTAAACACTGCGCAGACCGCCGTTGCTATCCGATAAACGATCGATCTGATCATTAATGCCTTCCAGGTGCTGCAATACATTGCCGGTGCGGGTCTCGGCCATATTGACAAAATTATTGGCGCTGTCGACCAATGCCTGTTGCCGGTTTTTATGTTCTTCAGAACTGATATCCAGTAATTCACGCAACTTGGCTTTTTCCCCAGCATATTCGGAAAATTCCGAGGTGCGGGTAAACACCGTGTTTTCTATGGCTTTGCTTAATTGATTTATTTCACCACGCCGGTTGTCCAGCTCGGTTTGTTTTTCCGCGATTTTCGCTAATGCGCTTTTTTTAATGCCGCCCAGACCAAACCAGGTTTTTTCATTCTGCAAAGCCTGGATGTCCTGCTGGGTCTTGTTAACCGACAGATTCAGCTGTTGCAGTTGCTGGTCCTGCTCTTCGCGCAGACGGGCGACGCGTTCTTCCTCGGCTTTGTCGTCCTGAATTTCCTTGAACACATCAAACATCGCGCCGTCGCTGGCCATACGCAGTCGATACACCGCATCCAGAATATCGGTTAACGGACTCATTTGTTTTTCGAAATCGAGCAGCGCCTGGTTCATTTCGTCGAACACGTCTTTTAATTCCGCAAAGGCATCGGTGTCGGTCAGGCGGATAATTTCCTGCGCCATGTCCTTGCGCTGTTCCATCAGCCATTGCTTGAACAGTTCAAACTCCGCCAGGCTGTTTTTATTGTCAGCTTTTTCATCAGCCAGGTCGTAGGCCAGCGCCTGCGCGATGGCGTCTTTTTTGGCTTCCGGATCACCTTCGGAAAAAATGATTTTGTAATAGCTGTTGGCCTCGATATTGGCGAATTTTTTGCTGCTGGCCCGCTCGCTGGTTTTTTCCTTGGTTTCAGTGCTGGTCTTTCTGCCGCGATTTAGCGCGGTGTCCAGAATATCCTGGGTGGTTTCCTGCCGTTTGAGTTTTGCGCCGCTGTCGTGCTCATTGGACATTGTGTGGTTCCTCGTGCCGGTTCACAGATCGAATCTGCCTGATGATGGTGGCTGATTATGCGCCATGGCTGGCGATATCTAATAATTCTGATGCCATTATACGCTGCGCGACAGTGTCAGAAGTTATGCCGCCCGGCCCGCTGTTACCGTTCCAGCGAGACATGACTTGCGGCATTCGCTCTGCTGGTGGCCCGCGTTGTATATTAGATGCCCTTACTGGCTGCTCTCGGGGTTGCTTATCATGGCCGAATTCATCCAACTGTTTGGCGTTTTATCGGTGGTGCTGGTGCTGGTCGCGCTGGTGATCGTGTATCGCTCGGTGACGGTTGTCACCCAGGGTTACGAATATACGGTGGAGCGCTTCGGGCGCTATCTACGCACCTTTTCACCGGGTTTTCATCTGCTGATTCCGTTTGTGGATCGCATCGGCCATAAGGTCAACATGATGGAACAGGTGCTGGACGTGCCCTCCCAGGAGGTGATTTCCAAGGACAATGCGGTCGTCACCGTGGATGGCGTGGTGTTTTACCAGGTGCTGGATGCCGCCAAGGCGGCCTACGAAGTGGCCCAGCTGGAGCATGCCATTTTGAATCTGACCATGACCAATGTGCGTACCGTGCTGGGCGCCATGGACCTGGATGCGTCGTTATCCAAGCGCGATGAAATCAATGCGCGGTTGTTGACCGTGGTGGATGAGGCGACCACCCCGTGGGGTCTGAAAGTCACCCGCATCGAAATCAAGGACATCAGCCCACCGGCCGATCTGGTGCGTTCGATGGCCCGCCAGATGAAGGCCGAACGTGATAAACGCGCCGCGATCCTGGAAGCCGAAGGTTTGCGTCAGGCCGAAATTCTGCGTGCGGAAGGTGATAAACAGGCCGTGGTGCTGGACGCCGAAGGCCGCAAGGAGGCCGCTTTCCGTGACGCCGAGGCCAGAGAACGCATGGCTGAAGCTGAAGCCAATGCCACCCGCATGGTCTCGGTGGCGATTGCCGAAGGTGATGTGCAGGCCATCAATTATTTTGTCGCGCAGAAATACGTTGAGGCACTGAAAGCTTTTGCCTTTTCCGATCAGCAGAAAACCCTGCTGTTGCCAATGGAGACCACCGGTATCCTCGGCAGCCTGGCCGGCATTGTTGAATTGGCGCAATCGGTACGCGATCCCAGCGGTAAGCCACCGGGTAACACCGGCGGTTCCAAACCCGCCAAGCAGGTGGAGAAGCCATCCAGGGCACAGTCAGAGGCTTCCGTCTCAAGACAGTCCAGTGCCGGACAGCCGTCGGCACATGAGGAAGCCAGCATGACTTTCTCGATGCCGCAACAGCCTGAAGAACAGATCTGGAGATAACTATGTTTGATCATCTGGTGTTCTGGCATTGGTGGATTGTTGCCGGCGTGTTGCTGATTATCGAAATGCTGGCCCCTACGGCGTTCTTTTTATGGCTGGCCATAGCCGCCGCCATCACTGGCTTACTGACCCTGATCGTACCCGGGATGGGTGCTGAGTGGCAACTGATTCTGTTTGCGGTGTTGAGTGTGCTGGCCACCCTGGCCAGCCGCCGCTGGAAACTGACCAAGCCGGGAATCTCCGACCAGCCATCGCTGAACCGGCGCGGGCATTATTATATCGACCGGGTGTTTACCCTGGAGGAACCGGTCGTCAATGGTATCGGCAAGATCAAGGTGGATGATTCGACCTGGAAGATCAACGGTCCGGATCTGCCGGCCGGTGACAAGGTCAAGGTGGTGTCGGTGGATGGGGTGGTGTTATTGGTGGAACCGGTGGTTAAAATTTAGGACCGGGTGGTCGCCCCCAAGTCGCCCCCAAGGGGGCTCCTACAGCAGAGATATACTTGTAGGAGCCCCCTTGGGGGCGACCTGCTCAGGGACCGGTCGTTTCAAACGACGCCGTGAAAATTTCCGCCACCACTTCCGGGGTTGGCTTGACCAGAAAGAACCCGCGATTGGCATCACTGATCAATACCGCACCACTGCGGAAAAATGGATAAACATTCCAGGCACCGCTGAAACCATTGCCGTCGCCGGCCGGAAAAGTATCGAAAAAGGCGACTTCTTCCAGCTCGGCATTATCCGGATTGCTTAAACGCAGGATACGCAGACCACGGCGGTAGTTAGCCTGATAGGTGAAGTTGCCCAGGGTATATTGGTTATGATCGATGGACGAGCCGCTGGCTTCGGTAAAACCGTTCAGTACCGGATTATCCAGATCACTCATATCCCAGACATAGGTGCGGGTGTTGTGTCCGAACTGGCTTTCATCCAGCTCATCGTCCACCACGAAATATTTTTGATCGCCTGTAAGCCAGCCTTGATGGGTGTAACCTTCTCCCACATAACCCACCCGGGCCAACTGAGTGGGATTGGCTTTATCGCTGACATTGACCACCGTGACGGTGTCTTCATTGCTGGCCACGCAGATTTCACTGTCCTGATAGTCCGCATCCGGGCCGCGATAGGTTACGCATTGCACATCATGGGTATAGCCGTCGCTGGAAAAACAACCTTCAAACGATAGTAGCAATTGGTCCATTTCATCAAACAACTTGACCATGTGCAGACCGCCGTTGCATGTCTCCCCACCGATGGCAAAGGCAAAACCGCTGTCTTCATTGATGGCAATATTGTGGGCTTCTTGAAAACCCGTGTAGTTGGCGATGGCGGTAAACGTAACAGGCGGATTGACCACCTCACGCAGCGCGGTCAGGTCAAACACTTCCATGCCGTATGGTCCGGCGTTATCGGCCACCATAAAGGCATGATCCTGATACACCTTGATATCCGCCCAGACCGAGTTGGAAACACCGGCGCGGCGATTCAGACTGCCCAGATAAACCGGATTGAGCGGATCTTCCAGGGAGACAAACGCCACACCGTTGGACCGCCCGACAATGGCATATTCGATCCCGGTCTGCGGATCTTCCCAACCCCAGCTGTCACTGCCGGATGAACCGCTGCCACCGATTTCCGGCAATGGCAGATGAGCCAGCAAACTGACGTTGCTGCATGGGAAAATGTCCGCAAAGCCATCCACGCAGGGCGTTTCTCCACTCGGCCCAAAGTACGGTATGGGGTTCGAGTCATGCGCATGCATGGCCATGTTCACAAACTCCGGATCAGGATGCGTCAAGGCCAGCTGCGCGGCGCGATCCGGTGTAAAGCAGGCCCAGGCGCCAGCGCTGATGGCCAGCGCTGAGAGCGCCCAAATGAGATTACTGTGCTTCAAATCCATCGATGAAAAACTCTTCTGCGTTGATTAGGGTAAAAAATACCGCACTGGGTACACCCGTCTGCCCACTGCTGTCGGTCGCGGTGATAAACAAGGTATGCAGGCCTTCATTCAGACCCACGGTATCGACCTGGGCGGTCAGCATTTCGGTCATGCTGTCAAAACTGCCATCCGCCGCCATCATGGCAAACGTGGTCCCGCCGGCAAATGGCGGTAGATCAATGGAGTATAACGCTGCGGTGACATTATGCACCGCTTCAGCCGGTTCGCCATCACCAGGCTGGTTGATCTGGCGGCGCAGATCACTGGCCTGGGCGGTAATCGTAAAGGGACTGCCGGTGTTGATGGGCATCGTCACGCCGCTTATGTCAGTGACTTCCGGGCCATTCGGTGTCTGATAAGGCCGGCGCGTGGATTTGGCCGCAAACAGCAATGACTGTAGATTATCCGGAAGAATCTGATTTTCAAAGGTGGCGCAGTCCTGATCAAAATCGGTGCCCAGCTCATAGGTCAGAGCAGCCAGACCCAGTTCGCCATAAGCATAATCGGGGGTGGTGCCGGCAGCCGTACCCAGACAATCCTGGCAGGCGGTATAGCCGTTGAAAAACGCCAGTTTACGGGCCAGTCCGCGCAATCCGGCATGATTACCGGAATTATTGCTGACGCCTTCCCAGGGAAACAGAATCAGTTCGCTGAAGCTGTGTACCGAAATGAACATCCCCGGCGTATCCGACGGCGCCGGGGTGGTCAGATCATCACTCATACCCGGACGGGCATCGGGGAAAATGCTGTCCAGATAATTCTGAATGTTAAGCGTTTCCGGCTCGGAAGCCCCACTGGGACCACGAAAGGTATCATTGCAGCTGGAACCACTGGAACCACTGCCACCAAACAGCACGACATTGTTACGATTCAGATCCACGCCGCGTGCTTCCAGCCCGCCCTGCGGACAAAACAGCTCGTTATCGTTTTTGCGCTTAAAACGGGTCGGGGGTTGCTCGGCGATATCGCGCCCATCGGGGTTAACCTGCGGGACAATATGGATTTCATTGTGGTCCAGCAACCAGGTGATATCCGCGTCCAGCCCGTATTGATTGATCAGCATTTCAGCAAAGCGGGTCACCAGCTCGGCGGTGGTGTATTCGCGCGCATGCATGGCAGCCATGATCATCAGGCGGCTTTTCGGAAATGCCGAGTTCCGGTTGCTGATCACGATCACATTGACGTCAAAGCCGGCGCCGTTATTGATCAGCTGCCAGCTATCGCCGATATCGATCCATTCCGCCAGATCAGGGTTATCAGCGGCCAGTTGGGACAGATCAGCGAAGGTTTCCTCGACCGTGCGATAACAGGCAAAACCTGGAATCCCGCTGTCACCACGGGTTGACTGGCTGTTCAACAAAATCTGACGGGTACGTTGCGGGTTGACTTCCCAGCGCAGGCCGGCGACCTCCAGCAGGCGGGTATCACCGTCGGGAAGATAAACCACAAAACTGCCTTTGCCGCGATCCAGCCCCCACACATCCAGTTGTTCACGAACAAGCCTGACCTGTTCAGGATTGCTGAACCAGACATCCACTACACTGCCAGCGGGTAACTGAGCAACGGCCGTCATTGCCGGGCACAATGACAACATGGCGATCAGGCTTAATAGGTAAATTCGTCTCATGCTGGTTAGATTTGTGGTGTTGCGGGCTGATTTTAATGCTGTTTTACAGCAGACCATGACAATCAGCGTCGTTATACTAACGCATCTTTGGTTAAATCGGGTAAACGGACACAGTGCTTAACTTTCAACAATTTATTCAGCGCTTGCAGGCATTCTGGAGTGAACAAGGCTGCGTGCTGGTACAACCGCTGGATTTACCGGTTGGTGCAGGGACTTTTCACCCGGCCACTTTTCTACGTTCCATCGGCCCGGAACCCTGGGCCGCGGCCTATGTACAGCCCTGTCGCCGACCCACTGATGGCCGCTATGGCGAGAACCCCAACCGGCTGCAGCACTATTATCAGTTTCAGGTCGTGATCAAGCCCTCGCCGGTAAATATTCAGGAGCTGTACCTGCAATCCCTGGCAGCGGTCGGCATTGATCCGAAAGTTCACGATATCCGTTTTGTGGAAGATAACTGGGAGTCCCCTACGCTGGGGGCCTGGGGACTGGGCTGGGAAGTGTGGCTGAATGGGATGGAAGTCACCCAGTTCACCTATTTCCAACAGGCCGGCGGGCTGGAGTGCAAACCGGTAATGGGCGAGATCACCTACGGTCTGGAGCGCCTGGCGATGTATCTGCAGGGCGTTGACAGCGTCTACGATCTGGTGTGGACGGAAACCCCGCGGCGCACCGTCACCTATGGTGATGTGTTTCATCAAAATGAGGTGGAACAATCCCGTTATAACTTTGAGCTGGCCAATACCGAGGCGTTGTTCGCGGCTTTTGATGAATGCGAACGTACCTGCCAGCAGCTGATCGAAGCCCAATTGCCACTGCCCGCCTATGAGCAGGTTTTGTTGGCTTCACATAATTTCAATATGCTGGATGCACGGCACGCCATTTCCGTGACCGAGCGGCAGCGCTTTATTCTGCGGGTGCGGACCCTGGCCCGCGCGGTGGCCGAAGCCTATTATCAGAGCCGGGAAGCCCTGGGGTTTCCTGAGTTATCGGCAGCATCGAAACAGGAGGTCGCGGCATGACGAATCTTGTCGCTCCGCTGTTGCTTGAAATCGGTTGCGAAGAATTGCCAGCCGGACCTCTGCCGAGAATGGCCGAAGCGTTTGCCGCGGGGCTTGAAAGCTGTTTGTCACAGGCCGGTCTGCTGGCTGATGATTATCAGCGCCAGATTTTTTTTACGCCTCGACGCATCGCCGTGCATTTCACCGCTGTGGCCGCTCAACAGGCCGAGCAACATATCGAAAAACGTGGTCCAGCGGTTAACGTGGCGTTTGATTCCGAAGGCCGGCCCACCCCTGCCGCACTGGGCTTCGCCCGTTCGGTCAAGGCTGATATCGCGGATCTGCAACGCTTCAAGACCGATCAGGGCGAATGGTTGTTTTATATTCTGCAGCAGCCGGGCGAAGCACTGGCAAGCGTGCTGCAGATGCAGTTGGGCGATATTCTGAATAAGCTTCCGATGCCCAAAACCATGCGCTGGGGCGCCGGCTCGCAACGGTTTTTACGGCCCGTACACTGGCTGGTGGCTATGCATGGCAGCAGCGTACTGCCGCTGTCGGTGTTTGATCTGCAGGCCGCGGACCGCACCCGGGGGCATCGGGTGCAGGCTGCCGGTGAGGTTTTATTGCGCGATGCTGATGACTATCAGGAGCAATTGAAAAACGCCTCCGTCATCGCCGATTTCAGCAGCCGCCAGCAGCGCATCATCGATCAGGTTCAGGATCTGGCAAAACAGGCCGGGCGATATGCTCCGACGCAACCAGAGTTGTGTGCCGAAGTAGCCAATCTGGTTGAGTGGCCGGTGGCGGTATTGTGCTCTTTCGATGAGAGCTTTTTAGACGTGCCCGCCGAAGCCCTGACGCTGAGCATGAAAATCCATCAGAAGTTTTTCCCGCTGTACAGCGATGCCGAGCACACCAGGCTGGATCATCATTTTATTGCCGTGGCGAATCTGGACAGCACTGATCCAGCCCAGGTCAAAGCCGGTTTTGAACGGGTTATCAGGCCTCGGCTGGCTGACGCCAAGTTTTTCTGGGATCAGGATCGAAAACACCTCCTGGCCGCTTTTGCTGAGCGTCTTGAATCAGTGGCTTTTCAACAGGACCTTGGTACGTTAGCCGATAAAACGCGACGAACACAGCTTTTGGCTGCAAAAATTGCTGATCACCTGGACATCGACCCAACCCTTGTAGTGCAGGCAGCCGATTTGTCTTTGTGCGATCTGATGACCGACATGGTCGGTGAATTTCCGGAACTGCAAGGCATTATGGGCCGCTATTATGCGCTGGAGAGCAACGAAGACCCAGCAGTGGCCGCGGCCATTGAAGAGCATTACCAGCCCATAGGCTCCGGACAGCCAATCGCGGCCAGCCGGACCGGACAAATTCTGGCGATCGCCGAGCGCACTGACCGTTTACTGGGTATTTTCGCAGCCGGTAAAAAGCCGACCGGTAATAAGGATCCTTTCGCGCTGAGGCGCGCCGCATTGGGGCTGATACGGACACTGATTGAAGGCCGCCTAGAATTACCCCTGGACTGGTTGGTAGCACACAGCGCGGAGGTTCTGGCCAGCCAGATCCAGGTCAGTGAGGCAACCAAGGCGGACGTCATTCAGTTTATCTATGATCGGCTGTCCGGTTATCTGCCGGTGGATATACAGGTTTACCGTTCGGTGTCGGCCAAAGCCATTACCAACCTGGTGGACTTTTCCGCACGGGCTGCGGCAGTGCAGGCATTCAGCGAACGCCCGGAGGCCGCCAGTCTGGCGGCCGCCAACAAACGAGCCAGCAACTTACTGCGCCAGAACCCGCTTCCCGAGGGTGTTACGATTAATGCTGATATCCTGGATATCAGCGAAGAAAAGCAGCTTTTCGACGAAATTAGCAGCATTTCAGGTACAGTAGAAAAAGCCATGCAGCAGCGCGACTACCCCGCCGCACTGGCTACCCTGGCCACTCTGCAACAGCCTGTCGACCGGTTTCTGGAAGATGTCATGGTGATGGTTGATCAACAAGACATCCGCAATAACCGCCTGGCGCTGCTGGCCGAACTGCAATCGTTGTGCTGCCAGGTGGCCGATATCGCTGAACTGGACGTATGAAACACCCTCATCTGTTGATACAACAGCATTTGATGCCCGCTAAACTGGAGATTGCCTCTTATGCCTGCTTCGCGCCATTATCCGGTTGGCGGGTGGTGCTGTTATGCCAGCGGCCCAATGTCTGGCAACCCAGCCGGCATAGTGTTGATGAAGAATTGAAACTACAGCGTCAGCAACAGTTGCTGCTGCAGGAATACAACGTGGTGCTGGCCGGGGCATGGTATTGGCAGCCCGGTCTGTTACGCAAGCTCCAGGCTGCGCAGGAATCACTGGAATATTATGTGCAGCGCTACGCTCAGCATCACACCATGTTGCTGGCCGCACGTAAGGAATTGCTGCGTGCAGGACAGCGACTGGGCTTGACCATGGTGGCTGTCGGCGAGACTTCGCTGCGCAGTGTGCGCAGCGTTGAGGCGTTAGCGGACGGGATTAACCTGTTGGCAGAAAAAGATATTTAACTTATTGATTTAATTATCTTTTATACATCAATATTACTCGCGTCAAGCGCATTGCTTTGAATAAAATCTCGCCGTGGCTCGACTTCATCACCCATCAGAGTGGCAAAGATTTCATCGGCGGCAACGCCATCTTCAATGGTTACCTGCAGCAGTCGCCGGGTCTCCGGATTGACGGTGGTATCCCATAACTGATCGGGGTTCATTTCACCCAGACCTTTAAAACGCTGAATCGTACGGCCCTTGCGGGATTCATCCAGTAACCACTCGGAAGCCTCGCGAAAACTGCTGATCTCACGCACCGAACTGGCCCGCTGTATGCTGGCCCCCGGCTGGATCAGATCACGCAGTGTTTCACCCATCTTGACGAAGAACTGATAGTCACCGCTGTTAAAAAACTCCGCGGCAAAACGGGTTTCATTGACCGCGCCATGCTGGCGATGCTGGATTCTGATGGCGCCATCCTGTTCGGCGATCACCTCCCAGCTCTCGTTGGCACCCACCTGCTGATTCAGCTGCTGCTGCAGTTGTGCAGACCAGTCTATGTTACTTGCCTCGGCCTGATAGGCTGGCACATCCATCAGGGCACGCAGCACGTGCGGGGCATAACGGCGGCTGAGCCGCTCCACCGTGCGGGTTGCAATCATGTAGTCGCGCATCAGCTGTTCCAACGCCACACCGCTTAACGGCGGTGCATCAGGATCGAACACCAGCGCGGCATTATCGACCGCGCGGCCGAGCAGGTATTCGTCCAGCTCACGGTCATCTTTGAGATACTGCTCCTGCTTGCCGTGTTTGATTTTATACAGCGGTGGCTGACCGATATAAATATGACCACGCTCAATCAGCTCCGGCATTTGCCGATAGAAGAACGTCAACAGCAACGTGCGGATATGCGAGCCGTCCACGTCCGCGTCGGTCATGATAATGATGCTGTGATAGCGCAGCTTGTCGGGATCATATTCGTCCTTACCGATCCCACACCCCAGCGCAGTAATCAGCGTACCAACTTCGACCGACGACAGCATTTTGTCGAAACGGGCCTTTTCCACGTTCAGAATTTTGCCTTTCAGCGGCAATACGGCCTGAAATTTCCGGTTACGGCCCTGTTTGGCCGAACCGCCCGCTGAATCGCCCTCCACGATAAACAACTCGCACAGAGAGGGGTCTTTTTCCTGACAGTCAGCCAGTTTACCGGGTAAACCCGCGACATCCAGTGCGCCCTTCCGGCGCGTCATTTCACGCGCCCTGCGGGCCGCGTCGCGGGCGCGGGCTGCCTCCAGGACTTTATTCACGATGGCCCGGGCTTCACCGGGCTGCTCCAACAGGAAATCCCGCAACTGCTCGGATACCGTGCTATCAACGACGGCCCGAACTTCAGACGAGACCAGTTTGTCCTTGGTCTGGGAAGAAAACTTGGGATCAGGTACTTTGACCGACAACACCGCGATCACACCTTCCCGGCAATCGTCCCCGACCATATTGATTTTGTCTTTCTTGGCCAGACCCTGTTCTTCAATGTAATGATTGATGGTACGGGTCAGCGCTGCACGGAAACCCGCCAGATGGGTACCGCCATCGCGTTGCGGAATATTGTTGGTGAAGCAATAAGTGCTTTCCTGATAAGCATCGGTCCACTGCATCGCCAGCTCGACCGTCATGTCGTCTTTTTCAGCGGTGAAGTAGATGGCAGTGGGGTGCAGTGGGGTTTTCTTGCGTCCCAGGTGCTCTACAAATGAGCGGATACCGCCCTCATACGCGAAGACCTTTTCCTCATTGGTACGCTCATCACGCAGGGTGATGTGCACACCGGAGTTCAGAAACGATAACTCACGCAGGCGCTTGGCCAGTAGATCGAAGTGGTAGACGGTGTCAGTAAAGATTTCCGTGCTGGGTTTGAAGTGTATTCTGGTGCCCGAACTCTCACTCTCCCCACTGACACTTAGTGGCGCCTGGGGAACGCCGAGTATATATTTCTGATACCAGCGTTTACCCTGACGATCGATGGTCATTTCCAGCATTTCTGACAGTGCATTGACCACCGAAACACCAACACCATGCAAACCGCCGGAGACTTTATAGGAGTTCTGATCAAATTTTCCGCCGGCATGCAGCACAGTCATGATCACTTCAGCCGCGGAACGGCCTTCTTCTTCGTGAATGTCCACCGGGATACCACGGCCGTTATCGCTGACCGTTATCGAATCATCACTGTGGATGGTGACCACGATGCGATCGCAGTGTCCGGCCAGGGCTTCATCGATGGCGTTATCGACCACTTCAAACACCATATGGTGCAAACCTGTGCCATCATCGGTGTCACCGATGTACATGCCGGGCCGTTTACGGACTGCGTCCAGGCCTTTAAGCACTTTAATGTTAGTGGAATCGTATACCGAGGGATCTTGTTTGTCTGTCATTATTTGAGGCGGACTGGGGCTAGTTACAATCGCCTATTATAAATCATTATGTTAGCGAAAGCCTGTCCGCTGGATGATAGTGCTCGCCACAATAACGGCCGCGACAGTGATTCAGGTCAGCTGGCCATGTTCCACGTGAAACCTGCCTGCATCATATTCCCGCATCAACGTGTCGTCGGTGGCGGTTATCCATACCTGCGCGGACAGCCCGGACAGTAGCTGCAGTACACTCCGGCTATGGCTGACATCCAGTTCAGAGTATAGATCGTCCAGCATGATCAAAGGTGGCTTGTTGTTGTGAGTGCTCCAGGTTTCCTGCTGCGCCAACAGCAGCAGTAAAGCCATCAGTTTCTGTTGGCCCCTGGATAACCAGCCACGCAGCTGGCGCTGCTGATGGTGCATTACAATGTCAGCGCGGTGACAACCGTGGCGGGTATAACCATTTTCCATGTCCTTGCTCAGCTCACTGTGCAGCAACGCTTCCAGCGGCTGCTCGTCTGGCCAGCCACGTTGATAGGACAGCACCGCTGGTGGTATATCGGGCTGTAATTGTTGATACAGGCTGGTGTATACCGCCTCAAGACGCTGAAAGAACAGCTGGCGCATTTGATCCAGCGCAGCAGCAGCAGTGGCAATGGCCGGACTCAGACTGTGAATCAGACTGACGGGGGCTTTTTCCCGTAGCGCCGCATTTCTCTGACGCACCGCGCGGTAATAACGCCGCCACTGTGGCACATAATCTGGTTCCACGTGAAACACTCCCCAATCCAGAAATGTCCGCCGCTGCTCCGGACCGCCATTGATTAATTCGTGTGCATTCGGTTCAAACAACACCAGCGGCAATTGGCGTGACAGCTGAGCAAAACTGTTAACGGTTTCCCCATTAATGCGGGCCAGCCAGGTTTTACGGTCTCTCTCCAGGCCCAGCACCGTGTTCTGTGCGGTGGTAACGGCTGGCTGGGAATGGTTGATTTCAGCGACAACCCGGGCTTTATCCGCACCACGGGTGATCCAGTCATTGCTGCGGCGGCTGCGGAAGGAACGGCCGCGGCCAAGTATATAAATTGCTTCCAGCAGACTGGTTTTGCCGGCTCCATTCGGGCCGGTGATGATGTTAATGCCAGGTTCCGGCGTTAATTCGACCTGCTGGAGATTACGAACATTGCTGATTGTCAGGCGCCGGATGGCAACCATATCAGCCCGGTTTTGGCATCAGCGGATAAGGTCTATCGCCGCGGTTACAGTTTTAGTGGCATGACCACGTGGCGTGTCCGCTCACTGCCCGGTTCAACAATCAGACAGGAACTGTTGGCGTCACGCAATTTCAATTGGACATCTTCGGTGCTGAGTGCGCCAAGCGCTTCCAGCAGGTAAGTCACATTGAATCCGATAGAGAGGGTTGGCACCGAATGTTGTACGTCCAACTCTTCTACGGCTTCTTCCTGCTGCGGATTGTGGGCAATGATCTTGACTGCGTCGGGAGAAAACTCCAGACGCACACCACGGAATTTTTCATTGGATAAAATCGCCGCACGCTGTAAAGCGGTACGGAAACGGCCACGGTTGATGATGATTTCGTTATCGTTGGCGGGCGGTATCACCGCTTCATACTCAGGAAAACGACCGTCAATCAGTTTAGAGGTCAGGGTCAGGCCAGACTTGGCAACCTGGATATGATTGCTGCCGATGCCCAGGCTGATTTCGTCATCGCCAGCTTCCAGCAGGCGCAGCAACTCCAAAATACCTTTGCGCGGCACGATCACCTGTTGTTCTTCCTGTCCACCGGTAACATCTTCATTCAAATCCGCCAGCGCCAGCCGGTGACCATCAGTGGCCACGGCACGCAACAGACTGCCTTTCTTTTCCAGCAACAAACCGTTGAGGTAATAGCGCACATCCTGGTTGGCCATCGCAAATGCGGTACGTTCCAGCAGTTGATGCAGATCCCCTTCCTTGATCTGGTAATGCTGCAGGTTTTCCGCCTGTTCTAAATCCGGAAACTCATCGGCTGGCAGGGTACTGAGGGTGAAATGGCTGTTTTTGGTGTTGATCAGTAACTGACTGTCTTGCTGTTCCAGAACAATTTCACAACCATCCGGTAAGGCACGGCAAATATCCACCAGTTTGCGTGCCGGTACAGTAATTCTGCCTGGTTGTTGTACATTGGCGGTATGGGTTGATCGCAGCTCAACTTCCATATCCGTACCGGTACAGGATAAATTCCCGTCTTCGGCCTGCAAAAGAAAGTTGGCCAGAATCGGTAAGGTTTGCCGACGTTCAACGACACCAACCACTTGTGACAGGGGTTGCAGCAGAGCTTCGCGTTGCATGGTGAATTTCATGGCCAATCCTCAAAAACAATGTTTATATAATCAATAGTTGTAGTAATAGGGTTAACAAGAATCTGGTGGTAACCCAATAAAAATGTTAATAATCAATAAGTTATATATAGTAACAAACTAACGGTAAAACCTTTATTACCTGTGTGCAGACTGTGAATAAGTTTGTCTGCAGGCACCCGCCGCAAGATTATCCACAAATAATACCGGGTTATTAACCCTTTTGTTAGTTGTGTTGCATATCCGGCCGGACAATTCGCTAATCGCCGCGTGCTGAGTTGCTGGCAACTGTTTGATCGTCATGTTGATAACTGTCTGACCAGGCGTTTTTTGTCTTCGCTGATTTGCGCATCGTCACGGGTCAGCTCTTCAATTTTGCGGCAGGCATGCAGCACCGTGGTGTGATCCCGACCACCAAAAGCCTGGCCGATTTCCGGCAGACTGTTATCAGTCAATTCCTTGCACAGGGCCATAGCCAGTTGGCGCGGCCGTGCAATGGCACGCGTACGGCGCTTCGATAGCATGTCTGATTCGCGCAGATTGTAAAATTCGGCGACGGTTTTTTTGATCTGATCCAGCGTAATGGAGCGATCATGAATAGCGAGCAGATCGCGCAGTGTTTCGCGGGCAAAGTGCTCACTGACTTCGCAGCCCATAAAGTTGGCATTGGCGTACAGTGTATTCAGCGCGCCCTCCAGATCTCTGACACTACTGCGCATTTTGCCGGCAATCAGCTGCGCTACATCAATATTCAGCTCCCAGTTTTTCTCCTGGGCTTTTTGAATCAGAATGGCCACTCGGGTTTCAAAATCGGGTGGTTCGATGGACACCGTCAAACCCCAGCCAAACCGGGATTGCAGGCGCGGTTCCAGATTGGGGACTTCTTTCGGGTAGCGGTCGCAGGTCAGGATAATCTGTTGCTGTAAGTCCAGTAGAGCATTAAAGGTGTGGAAAAACTCCTCCTGGGAGCGATCCTTGCCGGCAATGAACTGGATATCATCGATCAGCAGTGCATCCACGCTGCGGTAGCGTTGCTTGAACTGCTCAACGTTGCGCGACCCCAGCGAGCGCACCAGATCATTTACGAACCGCTCGGAAGGCAGATATAAGATTTTGGCGGCCGGGTTGTTCTGTTTGATCAGATTTCCGGCGGCATGCAACAAATGGGTTTTACCCAACCCGGTACTGCCGTACAAAGTCAGCGGGTTATATTCACTGCCAGGGTTGCGCGCCACCTGAATGGCCGCGTTCAAAGCCAGCTCATTGCTTTTACCCGGGACAAAATTGTCAAAAGTGTAGCGTTGATCCAGCCCGGTGAGCGGTTCACTTTCTTCACCAGTGCTGCTGGCGCTGACAGTCCGGTTCTGCTGCCGGTTAGCGACGCTGATGACCGGTTCATTGGCAAGATCCGGTTGCAGCTGCAGCAGGATGGCGTGAATAGTGCGCAGATAATGCTGTTCAACCCGTTCACATACAATCTGGTTAGGCGCCAGCAGCATCACCGTGCCGCGGTTGCTGGTGGTCAGACGCAGGGGACGCAGCCAGGTATTGACTTCATCCAGCGGGAACTGCCGCTCCAGACGGGATAGGCATTGTTGCCAGATGGGATCAGAAGACATTGCGGATGTTTAAATTAATACTGGGCATAATCTGGTTACGGCCTAGCATCATAAAGCATCTGCGCCAGCTTGTGGATAACTTTTCCGAGCGGATTGTCCGGGGCCGGCTGAAGCGCCGCGGGCCGCCAGCTTTTTATTGACCTGAAAGGGTTTTTTTCTTATCATGGCTGGCTGTTTTCCGCTTGAGCGGATAATTAATATCGGAGTTTCCCAATGAAACGTACATATCAGCCCAGCAAGATCAAGCGTGCCCGCACCCACGGCTTCCGCGCGCGCATGGCTACCCGTGGTGGACGCGCGATTATCAATGCCCGCCGCCGTCGTGGCCGCAAGCGTCTGGCGCAGTAATTATTACCCGCGATATTCTCAGCCTGGTCAAACGGACTGCTTGAATCGGAGCGGTCAGCTAAGCAACAGTGGACTCTGTCCGGCTACAGCAACAGCGCCGGGATCAGCCTGAGGTTGATACCAGGACCAGGACCGGGGCGGGGAAAGCAGCATGGCAGGATACAGCAAACAGCAGCGGCTGCGTAAACCCGGAGAATTCGCCGCAGTGTTCAGTTCCAAACCGGTTGTCAGCAGCGACCGGTTTTTTCGTGTCCTGGCGAAAAAAAACCAGACTGGGCCACGCTTGGGCCTGGCGGTGAGTAAAAAAGTCGATAAACGCGCAGTGGAACGCAATCGCATAAAGCGTAACGTGCGGGAAAGTTTCCGGCACTGGTGTGCGCAGCATGATAAGGATGTCGTAATCAGCTCGGCCGATTTGGTGTTTCAGGCCAGACCGGGCGCAGCCGGGACTTGTAATCAAAACCTGCAAGCCGCAACTTATCAGCATCTGAATACAATCCAGAACAAACTCAAGGACATTTCCCATGCCGGAAACACGTAACCTGTTTCTGATTGCGCTGGCCGTGCTGGCCTTTTTACTGTGGTCACAATGGCAACAGGATTACGCGCGTCCGATTCCACCGATCAGCAATATTAATGAACCAGCCAGCCAGGCCGATAACAACGGTGAGGTGCCCGGTGTGGCTGATATTCCGGCACAGACTGGCGACGATGTTCCGCAACTGGTCAGTAATGAAGCCGTTCCGGCACTGCAGTCAGCCACGGATGAGCCGACGGCTAACACCGACAACGCTGAGCTCATTCGAGTCAGCACCGATGTATTGGAGCTGTTGATTGATTTGCAGGGCGGTACTGTGGTCAGTGCCCACCTGCTGGATTATCCGGTTGATGTTGAACAACCGGATATCCCGGTGCAGCTGTTTCAGCGTGATGCCAATAGCCTGTACGTCGCGCAATCCGGATTGCTGTCCAATAACCATCCCGCGCCCACTCATCTGGCGCGTTACCAGAGCGATCAGAGCGAGTATCGTTTGCGTCCCGGCCAGAATGAGCTGCAGGTGGTATTGAACTGGAGTGAGGGTGGCATCAATGTGGTCAAGACTTTGACGCTGCAGCGGGGCGAGTATGTGATCGCCACCGATCACACTCTGACCAACCAGTCCGGTCAGGTCTGGCAAGGCAATCGCTATGTTCAACTCCAGCGTACCGCGCCTACGGCCAGCAAGGGCGGCCTGACCAATACGTCCCGGTATAGCTTCAGTGGGGCGGCGTATTACACCCCTGAAGATAAATTTGAAAAGCGCAAATTCAGCGATTTCAGTGATGAACCGCTGAATGTGACCGCTGAAAATGGCTGGATTGCCATGATCCAGCATTATTTTATGAGTGCCTGGTTGCCGCCGGAAAACAGTCTGGAAAACTTTGGCAGCCACATCAATCAATCAGCCATCACCAGTTATATGCTGCGTTATCAAAATGGTGTGGTCAGTGTGGCAGACGGCCAGACCCATCAGTTTTCCAGTGATCTGTATGTCGGACCCAAACTCCAGGAAGAACTCAAAGACCTTGCCCAGGGGCTTGAGCTGACCGTGGATTACGGCATTTTCACGATTTTCTCAAAACCGCTGTTTATTGCCCTTTCCTGGATACATTCGGTGGTGAAAAACTGGGGCTGGTCGATCGTCATATTGACCCTGTTGATTAAACTGCTGTTTTTCAAACTGACCGAAACCCAGTACAAATCAATGGCCCGGATGCGCAAGCTGCAGCCACGCATTGAAAAGCTCAAGGAACGCTACGGCGACGACCGGCAAAAAATGAGCCAGGCGATGATGGAGCTGTACAAAACGGAAAAGGCCAATCCTCTCGGGGGCTGTTTGCCGATTCTGGTACAGATACCGATTTTTATTGCACTTTACTGGGTGCTGCTGGAATCAGTGGAGTTGCGGCAGGCGCCGTTTTTCGGTTGGATTCAGGATTTGTCCAGTCCCGATCCGTATTTTGTGCTGCCGATCATCAATGGCATCGCCATGGTAGCCACCCAGCGGATGAGCCCGACCCCCGGTATGGACCCCATGCAGCGCAAAATGATGAGTGCCCTGCCGGTGGTTTTCTCCGTTCTGTTTGCGTTTTTCCCCGCCGGTCTGGTGTTGTACTGGGCGACCAATGCGGTTGTTTCACTGGCTCAGCAATGGTTTATCACCAAGCGGATTGAAAACGCCAGCTGACACCATCTGCGCGATTGCCACTCCGCCGGGTGCCGGCGGAGTGGGCATTATCCGGATATCCGGTCCGCAGGCCTTTGCTTTTGCCGCGCGGTTGTGCGGTGATTTACCACCCTCCCGACAGGCAGTATTACGCACCATCAGGGATTTGCAGGGGGAGACCCTCGATCATGGTCTGCTACTGGTTTTTCCTGGCCCCCATTCGTTCACCGGTGAGGACGTGGCGGAGCTGCACATGCACGGCGGTCAGGTACTGCTGCAACTGATTATTCAGCAGCTTTCCCAAGCCGGCGCACGCCTGGCGCGGCCGGGCGAGTTCAGCGAACGCGCCTTTCTGAATGACAAACTGGACCTGACCCAGGCCGAAGCCATCGCGGACTTGATCGAAGCGGGCAGTGCGGCCGCGGTACGGGCAGCCAATCGCAGTCTGGATGGCGGTTTAAGCAAACCGGTAAATCAACTGCAACAGGCCATGCTCGAACTGCGGGTATGGGTAGAGGCGGCGCTGGATTTTCCGGAAGAAGAAATCGATTTTCTGGCGGATGAGCGCATTGCCGAGCGTCTGCACGGCCTGCAGCAGCAGGCCGCGCAATTATTGGCGGATGCGCGTAGCGGAGTGCATCTGACCCAGGGCGCCAGGCTGGCCATTATCGGTCCCCCCAATGCGGGGAAATCCAGCCTGCTCAATGCGCTGGTCAAACATGATGCCGCGATTGTGACCAATATTCCCGGTACCACCCGGGATGTGTTGCGCGAACGCCTGGAGATTGGCGGCATCCCGATGGAAGTGATCGACACCGCCGGGATGCGTGAGAGTGATGATCCTATCGAACAAGAAGGTATTCGCCGGGCACACGCCGCACTCAGCAGCGCCGATGTGGTGTTGTGGTTGGATGATATGACTGATTCAAGTGGCAGTGCGCAAAAACCGCCCCGGGATCTGGCGGTGCCTATTATCCGGGTTGGCAATAAAAGTGACCTGCTGCCGGGGCCAGCGGCACAGACGGATTATGACGTCGTCATCTCCGCCAAAACGGGCACCGGTCTGGAGTTGCTCGAACAAGCTATTCTGGCCAAATTAAACATTGGCAACACCGACACCCAGGCCTTCTCCGCGCGCCCGCGGCACGTGTCAGCATTACAACAAGTTAATGAACATCTGGAGCTTGCCAGCGGACACATTCCCCACGCCGGCGAATTATTCGCCGAAGAACTGCTGTCCGCCCAGCACGCGCTATCGGAGATTACCGGGGAATATCACAACGATGACCTGCTGGGGGCGATTTTCAGCAGTTTTTGTATTGGGAAATAACCAGACCGCGCATGCCGGGTGGCTATTGGTTTTGACGGAAAACTGCGAGAGCATGGTCACCGATCGTTATCCCAAAGACACCTTAGTGCCTATCAGCGAGCACAAGCGCCCAATACCCCCGCAGTTATCCAGCTACTGTTGTTTATTCAATAAACTACTTTCTTAAATCCAAAGCTATCCTTACACTTTAATCCAGATTTTCAAAAGAATGAATATCCAACTCCGTGATTAACTGTCCAACCCGCGTAATACCTGCTTTTTCCAGCTGATCCAGTGTTTGTTGGCTGATCTCAAATTGTTCTGCCAGCCTTTCCGTTAAATCACTATTGTAAATAATGGAATTTGTATCCACCGTGTAGATGATTTTCCAGCACGCTGATTGAGGATCAATAGCCTTCTGCAGGTTGCTGCCTGGCGGCAGATTACTGATCAATTCTTCCGTCCAGGCGGTACTGGCTTTAACCAGATACAGGCGCCATGTATATGAAGCCACCTGATTTGGATCACCATTGTTATCAAAATAAACAATATCCGCGTTAATGCCCCACGGTGTATTTTTACTTGTTAAGGTTTTTGTTTTGTAAGTCGCCTGGATCGTGCCCTTGATCTCGCTTTGCAAGCCAACTCCAAAAAAATTGACACCCGCGGTAACACTGGAATAAACCGACGCATCATAGGTCCAACTGGATTCTTCAAAAGACCCGGTTGAAGCGCCAAATTCGCTAGTGGTTGAGCCGGTTGTGCTGGTGGAAAAGGGCAGATATTTATCATCATTTCCGCCTGCATTTAATGTTACTGCATTGGGCTCGATTTCATCTTCAAAATAATTTTCGCCAAAAGCTTTATCCCAACTTGCTTCTGAATAAGACGAAAGATCTCCCGGCTTAACACTAAAGACTTCAAAAGGAATACTCTGTTTCTCCCAGTTACCCAGTATCACTTTTGCAAATTGTACAGTGGTATCAGTATCAGGTGCTGTTGCCCCTACATCTATAAATTGATATTCATAAGCTTGTAAAACAATGTTTCTCGCAGATAAGGTTCCATAAGGCGAAATATTATTAGTCCTCGGGTCCAGAAGATATTCCCCTTTCATATCAAGACCAACCCTTACAGTTTGACTATGACCTATGTATTCACCACTGCTGCCTGCTATTGAGTATCCTATCGAGGCACCTACTCCGAAACTGGCTCCGGCAGATGACTGAACAGCAATCGTATGGATATCATCCATTTCCCTTTTCACCATCCGTGACTGGTCTTCGCCGTAATTAATGGTGGCAATCAGATTGTTGGACGGGTTGGACCAGGTGCCGTAATTTGAATTCGGAACCGGAGGAGGGCCATCTATATAACCCAGCACCTGTAGTTTACCCAGCTTCCCATTGGTAGCAGGATCGTTGCGTGACAGTGCCGTAAGATCGACTTTATTATCTCCGCTGGTAATAATCCGCAGGGTACCGTAATCCGAAAGTTTATATTCAATATATGGATGATGGCTGCTATTATTGGAGTAGATGATCAGTGCCTGCATGGGAATGCTTTTATCACCTGCGTTGCTACTGGGCTTACCAGGTATGTAGCATGCAGCAGGACAACGGTAAGAGCCTGTTTCCACTCCGTTTATATAACTATTATCACTCCACTTAAAATCAGGCTGTCCGCTGGTTTTTGTTACAGCAGACAGAAAACGTGTTTGAATATGCTTGTCTAAGTTGCGGTAATAAGCTCTTATTCGGCCGCCTGGTTCTCGGACCAAATTGATTCCATGCTTATAATAATTGCCATTACCCCAGTTGTCGTAACTGCTTGCCTGGATACCTACATTGTTACTGCCGTCTAAGGTGAGCTGCCAGTTAAAAGAGTAATAATTTTCATTGTAATTTAATGACTGTACTATAAAACTGCTGGGATCTGTACCATCGCTTAAAATGGTCGAAAAACATGCCATGCTGGTAGTTTTATCAAGGTTTTCCGGATCGTCTCCTTCTTTTGTATTAAAATTATCTTCCATTTTCTGGTTCTCAAAAGAGAGCTTTTTTATCGTCTGCCAGGTGTTTTCGTTTTCATCGTAATCATCTGGATTAAAGAAATAAAAAGTTACCGTCTGCTTGTTCATATCCGCTTTACTGACAATCATCGTGTCACCATAATAAAGAACTGAGATGGTGGCATCATCGTTGTCCGCTGCTAGATTGCTGCTGGAAGGTGTAAGCAGCTCTACATAAGCAGACCACATAGGGTTTATCGGGTTGTAGCGTGTAGCCATAGCACGGCTTGCTTTATTGTCTGCCCAGAAGACATAGACAGACTCGTCCACTGAGACCATGACCGGCGCCACTTTGGTGTTCGCGGCGTAACCTATCAGATCTTTTGAAAGCACTGTTTTTTTCCATGATTTCTCAGAAGCAAGGTCTGCGTTGGCCGCCGCTGTCAAAATTTGTAATTCGTTTTTGTTATCACCATCCTCAGAAAAAGCAATGCAGATATTATTGATGTGGAAGATGGCATTGGCGCAGGCATTCTCCAGCGTATAATCATCCAGCGTGACATTGGGAACAGAGGTTTCTTGTTGTTGGTCGGATCGTGTGTTTGATGTCAATTTAATCATGTTCGTGACTTCCCTATAATGAATGACAATTGTGATTACTCGCCATCAGATGGTACGGTTTGGCCGTTAATTTCCATTCGCATGGCAAGGTCATAGCGCCTATTGCTGAAGCAGGTACTCATGCTATGAGTCAGTTGATTTCTGAGCACACCTGCGATGGCGCAGCCGGGCCATAAAAACGATAAACCCTGGGTGGACTACATTGGATTGCGAACAACCTGGTGTAGTGCATCTGGTCTGAATAAATGTTGAAAAATCAACAAATAGGCCCTATTATAGGAATAATCAACAAAGGAGTCGGTTTATGAGTGCAGTCTTGTCAACCACACCGGAGGCACCGCAGGTACTCACCAAGGCGGTGTTCAATGCCGGCAAGGCTCTGGGCTTGACTCAGACGGAAGTGGCGGCGGTAATCGGCCGTGAACGCAGTGGTCTGCGTCAGGGCCTGGATCCGCACAGCAAGGCAGGTGAACTTGCCCTGCTGCTGATTCGCTGTTACCGATCGTTGTATGTACTGGTCGGTGGCGAAAATAAAGCGATGCGCCATTGGCTGCATACTGACAACCGGCATCTGGCCGGCGTGCCGCGCGAGCAGATCAATACGATCACGGGCTTACTGCACGTTACTGAATACCTGGATGCGATGCGCGGTAAGGTCTAAACCAATACACCGCAAACGCGATAGCCAAGTCAATAATCGGGGCAATAACCGGGCCATCAAGCCGGTACACGAAGGAACGTTTTGAGCAAAGTTGCATGGCCCGCCGTATTAGAGAAAACCGTGCCGGTGATGGTGACTGGACGGATCTGGCGGGTGGTGGAAAGCCAGCAGCAAGTCGCTACCAACGAGTTGGTGGATAATCTGGCTGAGCAGATCCTGTTGGAACAGCTGCTGGAAACCAGCAAGCCGGCCTATCCGGCCGGTTGTGAGCGGCTGCATTACCTGTTAAGAACACCTTTCCGTTATCCGCCATTGCGGTGGGGCTCACGTTTCGGCAGCACTTTCGAACCAGGCATTTATTACGCCGCGCATACTCAGCAAACCGCGCTGGCGGAAAGTGCTTTCTACCGGTTGCTGTTTTTTGACGGTATGCAGCAGCCACTGGAAAAGCTGACCAGCCAGCATCTGTTATTCGCGGCACGTTGCCACACTCAGCAAGGTATCAAACTGCATCAACCGCCGCTGGTGGAATACACCCGGCTGCTGACTGATCCGGTCAGTTATCTCGCGACCCAGGCACTGGGCAGGGTACTGCGTGCGCAGGATTATGCCGCGATTGAATTTATTTCCGCGCGTGATCATCAATCCCAGGGTCTGAATGTGGCGCTGTTGCAGCCCGCCGCCATGCGCAGCAGGCGGCCGGAGGTTACTCTGCGGGTACTGGCACAGACCACGGCTGCCGGCGTAGCCTTTAAACTGGAAGAACGCCTGCTGGAATTTCCGCTGGCACAGTTCCTGGTGAATGGCTGTCTACCAAAACCCGGGTAGACATCACCAGCCACCGGTCAGCAAACAGGTAATAAAATGGCACGGATACTGATAGTTTTAACGTCGCATCACCAATTGGGTGAGACTGGGCAACCGACCGGTTTCTGGCTGGAGGAACTGGCGGCGCCGTATTATGTTTTTTTGTCAGCAGGTCATGATGTGGTGCTGGCCTCCATGCAAGGTGGTCTGCCGCCACTGGACCCGCTCAGCCGCGCGGCCGAAAACATGGCGGCGGCGGGAGAACGTTTTCTGGCGGATAAACAGGCGATGCTGCAATTGGTAAACACCACGCCATTGGTGGATATCCAGGCGGAAGGTTTTGATGCGGTGTTTTACCCTGGCGGACACGGTCCTATCTGGGATCTGGCGGAAAGCCCGCATTCGATTGAGCTGATTGAAGCGATGTTGGCTGCTGATAAACCGGTGGCCGCGGTCTGCCATGGACCGGCGGTGTTCCGGCATGCCCGCACACCTTCGGGGGACTCCATTGTGGCCGGCAGACAAGTGACCGCATTCAGTAACAGTGAGGAAGCCGCAGCCGGTAAGCAAGACGTGGTGCCCTATCTGCTGGCGGACGAGTTGCGCCGACTGGGCGGCATTTATCAGCACGGGCCCGACTGGAGTGATTTCAGCGTGGCCGACGGCAATTTGATCAGCGGCCAAAACCCGGCCTCGTCAGCCAGCTGCGCTGAACGGGTGCTGGCCAGGCTGGCCGAGCCCGGGGTATGAACAGGTCTGCTCTGATCAGCTACGCCGCCAGCAGCAGGTTACATAAGCTTTAGCCAGGGGTGACTGGCTGACACAGGCTTACGCCCGGCGGTATATCTGGCTGCCCTCGGCTTTAAATTCTTCGGATTTTTCCTGCATGCCGGTTTCCAGCACGGCCGCTTCACTCAGACCTTTTTCGCGGGCGTAATCACGTACATCCTGGCTGATCTTCATGGAACAGAACTTGGGTCCGCACATGGAGCAGAAGTGGGCGACTTTGGCGGAATCCTTGGGCAGCGTCTGATCGTGATATTCACGCGCCCGATCAGGATCGAGCGACAGATTGAACTGGTCGTCCCAGCGAAATTCAAAGCGCGCCTTGGACAGGGCATTATCGCGAATCTGCGCGCCCGGCCAGCCTTTGGCCAGGTCGGCCGCATGCGCTGCGATTTTATAGGTGATGATGCCGGTGCGGACGTCGTCCTTGTCGGGCAGGCCCAGATGTTCCTTGGGCGTGACATAGCACAGCATGGCGCAGCCGTACCAGCCGATCTGGGCGGCGCCGATGGCGCTGGTAATGTGGTCGTAACCGGGGGCGATATCGGTGGTCAGTGGTCCCAGGGTGTAGAACGGCGCCTCGAAACAATCGGCCAGTTCCTTGTCCATGTTCTCCTTGATCATTTGCATCGGCACATGCCCGGGGCCCTCGATCATTACCTGACAATCATGCTGCCAGGCCCGCTTGGTCAACTCACCCAGGGTCTCCAGTTCGGCGAACTGGGCTTCATCATTGGCATCAGCAATTGATCCCGGGCGCAGGCCATCACCCAGCGAGAAACTGACATCGTAGGCCTGCATGATCTCGCAGATTTCGTCAAACCGGGTGTACAGAAAAGATTCCTCATGATGTGCCAGGCACCATTTGGCCATAATTGAACCGCCCCGTGAAACGATGCCGGTGACGCGTTTGGCGGTCAGCGGGACGTAGGCCAGACGCACGCCGGCATGGATGGTGAAATAATCCACGCCCTGTTCAGCCTGTTCAATCAGCGTGTCACGATACAATTCCCAGGTCAGGTCTTCGGCCTTACCGCCAACCTTTTCCAGTGCCTGATAGATTGGTACGGTGCCGATCGGTACCGGCGAGTTGCGGATAATCCATTCGCGGGTTTCATGAATGTGCTTGCCGGTCGACAGATCCATCACCGTATCAGCGCCCCAGCGGGTCGCCCAGACCATTTTCTCGACTTCGTCGGCAATCGAACTGGTCACTGCCGAGTTGCCGATATTGGCATTGATCTTAACCCGGAAGTTACGGCCGATAATCATCGGTTCGAGTTCGGGATGATTGATATTGGCGGGAATAATCGCCCGGCCCGCGGCAATCTCGGCGCGCACAAACTCAGGTGTAATCTGGCGTGGCAACCTGGCTCCCCAGGCCTGACCGGCATGTTGAGCCTGCAAACCAGGTTGATTGAGTTCATCCAGCCGCATGGATTCACGCAGTGCCACAAACTCCATTTCCGGGGTAATAATCCCGCGCTTGGCATAATGCATCTGGGAGACATTACGACCGGGCAGGGCGCGCCGCGGAGCGCGCACGTTGGGAAAGCGCAGCGCCTGGGTGGTGGTATCACTGGCGCGCCGCACGCCAAATTCAGAGCTGAGGGCAGCCAACTGCTCACTATCCTCGCGCTGGGTAATCCAGGCATGCCGGATGCTGACCGGCAGCCCGGTGGTCAGATCAATTTCGGCATCCGGATCAGTATAGGGTCCGGAGGTATCATAGACCGGGATCGGCGGGTTGGGCTCGCCGCCAAACAGCGTGGGCGTATCACTCTGCAGAATCTGCCTGACCGGAACCTGTACGCCGGGAAGTTCGCCATGCAGCCAGGCGCGGCGCGAACCCGCCAGAGGCTGCCTGAGTTGATTGGAAATGCTGGTGGCCAGGGCGGCAACCGGATTGTCGGTGGTCGATGGGATGGTTTTGCTCATAAAGGTGTTGGTCAAATAGTTTAAAATGGCGGTCGACAGAGATTTACTCACGCAATCCTTGGTATCATAGCAGCCCTTTTCAATAGCGTCTGAATAACATCGCAGGGTCCTGCGTGGCTGTGACTTCTGGCACTTTGGCAAGCTGACAGCACAGCACATCATGAGCCCTTACCGTGGTTTTGATGCCCGTCTGTGTCGTATCAGGATCAATAGAATGGATTGTACTTTATGAATCTGGAACAAGCCCGCTTTAATATGGTTGAGCAGCAGGTGCGAACCTGGGAAGTGCTCGATCAGCGCGTCCTGAATGTGCTGCACACTCTGGCGCGTGAGGATTTTGTACCCACCCGTTACCGGCAGATGGCCTATGCTGATCTGCAGATACCGTTGGCGCATGGAGAAAGTATGCTGCCACCCGTAGTGGAAGGCCGATTATTACAGGCAGCCCAGTTGCAGCCGGATGAAGAAGTTGTTGAAATCGGCCTGGGCAGTGGTTATCTGACCGCGTGTATGGCCTGTCTGGGCGCGCGGGTGGAGGCCATCGATATCCATCCTGAATTCGTCGATCTGGCGCACCAGCGTATTTCCAGCCTGTCCGGCGATGCCGGTCCGGTGACTGGCAGCGTCAATTTGCAGCATGCGGATGTATTTGCTGACTGGCAGCCCTCACAACCGGCTGATGTGGTCCTGGTCGGTGGTTCGCTGCCGTTTGTACCGGCCAGCTTTCGGCACTGGTTAAAGCCCGGTGGCAGACTGTTGCTGATTGTCGGGCGTTCGCCGTTGATGGAAGCACGGCTGATTACCCGTGCTGGTGAACAAAGCTGGCATACGGAAAGTCTGTTCGAAACCGATATACCGGCATTGCAACACGCCGAAATAGCGCAACCATTCGAATTCTGACGACATCCAATTGCTAATCGGTCTAAAAAATAATTTTCGGAGTCAAAACATGCACCAGCATTACAGCAACACTACAAGGATGATGAGCTTGATGCTCGGCCTTCTCCTGGGCACACCGGTTATGGCGGCGGATCTGCTGGGGATTCACGATGTCGCGGTTCAGAAGGACCCGGTACTGCGAGCGGCCGCCCTGCGGCGCGCGGCCACCGGAGAAAACACTGATATCGCCTGGGCCAACTTTTATCCGCAGATATCGGGTTCCGCGACCTATAACCTGGGCGAAAACCGACTTGAAATTGCCGGAAGCAGAATTCTGCCCGATGCGGATATTGATCGCGAAAACTACCGCGTGGAATTGCGTCAGGCGGTTTTCAACTGGCGCAACTATGGCCAGCTGGATCAGGCCCGGGCACAGGTGTCTGCCGCTGAAGCCGATTATGACGCGGCCTATCAGGATTTTTTGTTCCGCGTCAGCGACCGTTATTTTGCGGTATTGACTTCAGAAGATGCGCTGATTTTCGCGCGGGCTGAGGAAAAAGCGCTGCGGCGTCAGTTTGAGCAGGCGGAGCAGCGTTTTGAAGTGGGTTTGACCGCGGTTACCGATGTGCTGGATGCGCGCGCCAGCTTTGACCAGGCCCGGGCGCGGGTCATCGTGGCGCAGAATCAGCTCGAAGATGCCAATGAAGGGCTGCGCGAGCTGACTGGCAGCTATTTTGAAGATCTCAGGGTATTGGCGCTGGACCTGCCTTTGGAAACCCCTGATCCGGCCAATTCGCAGGAATGGGTGGATATTGCCATGGTGAACAACCCTGCCCTGCAGGCATCGCGTCAGAACGCCGAAGTGGCTCAGGCTGATGTAAAACTGCAACGTTCCGGACATTTGCCGACCCTGGATTTCGTGGCCAGTTTTAACCGCAATGCCAATAACGCGTTAGTACTGCGTGATGACTTCCAGCAACCGGTTGGCACGGCTTTGTTGATCAGCGATGACAAACAGGTCGGCCTGGAGTTAAACGTACCGATATTCAGCGGTTTCCGGGTCAGCTCGCAGACCCGCCAGGCGAAGTTGAACATGGGTGCTGCCTATCAGGACGTGGAGGCGCAGGAACGCACTACTGTACGGACCACTGAAAACTCTTATCGCGCAGTGCTGGCGGATATCCGCGAAGTTGAAGCGCGTAAACAGGCACTGGTTTCGGCTGAAAGCGCGCTGGAATCCACCCAGGCCGGTTTTGATGTGGGGACCCGTACAATTGTCGATGTGCTGCTCAGTGAGCAGCGATACTTCCAGGCACAGCGTGACTATTCACAGGCACGGCATACCTACATTCTGGATCAGCTGCGCCTCAAACAGGCGGCCGGTGTGTTGTCACCGGAAGATCTGATTCGAGTGAATACTTTACTGGAGCGGCCGCCGGCCCCTCAATCATAATAGCGCCAGGCATTGCAGCCCCTGCAGAGCGCTTAATGATCCAAAACCCTGGCCAGCCGGGTCAGGGTTTTTTCCAGTCCGCCGGACTGGCTGAAAACCAGCTCCTGAGCTGCCTGTCCCATGCGCTGACGCAATTCACCGTCAGCCAGTAAACCCGCCAGACAGGCGCCTAACTGTTGTTCACTGTCAAGCAGCACCGCCCCATTGACGGCATCCAGCCGGGCCACGGTTTCCTGAATGTTTTCCCGGTAAGGACCTACCACCACCGGACAGCCCATGGCTGCCGGCTCGACCGCATTATGGCCACCGACCGGCACCAGAGTGCCGCCCAGAAAAGCCAGATCACCCGCTCCATACCAGGATAATAACTGGCCAATAATATCCAGGATAATCACCTCAGCCTGAGTATCAACGGGCCGGCTGTGGGTATAACGTACGGCGTGCAGATCGCGTTGCTGACATTCGGCGTACACCCGTTCCGCTCGCTCCGGATGGCGTGGCGCCAGCACCAGCAGCAGTTCCGGATATTCGGCTTGCCAGCGTTGATATTGATCCAGCAGAATGCTTTCTTCGCCGGCATGGGTGCTGCCGGCAATCCACACCAGCCGCTTGCCCAGTTGCTGTTTCAAATCCCGTACTCGTTGCCAATCCTGGCTGGCTGGCTGCAGATCAAACTTAAGGTTACCGGTGATCTCCACCGCTGTGCTATCCGCGCCATGCACAATCAGCCGTTGGGCATCAGCGGCGGACTGCGCGCCCAGCCAGTCGACCATGGCCAGGGTAGGTTTAACCAGCGGCGCCAGCCAGCGATAGCGGGCGGCTGTATGGCGCGACAGGCGGGCATTGAGCATGGCCAATACCGCGCCATGACGGTGTGCCTGAAAAAACAGATTCGGCCAGATTTCAGTTTCCATCACCAACACCAGTCTGGGCTTCAGTTTGCCCAGGAAGTGATTGAGCGGCTGAGGTAAATCAAACGGCAGATAAGCATGCTGCACCTGCTCACCAAAACATTCGGTGACCTGTCGCGAAGCAGAGGGGGTGGTGGTGGTGATGGTAATCGGCAGCTGCGGATATTGTTGCAGCAGCCGGTCCAGCACCGGGCGGGCTGCATTTAGCTCACCGACCGAGACAGCGTGCAGCAATATTCCATCGGCAAGCCAGCTGGAGAGTTGCTTCGGATAGCCAAACCGTTCACGCCAGCGGCGCCGGTAATCGCGGTTAGTACGGCCTTTCCATACCAGGTGCAGCAGTAAAAACGGTACTATTAACCAGAACACGGCGCTGTAGCACCAGCGTAACAGACGTTCCATCAAAGATTCAGTGGCAACAGGAAGAATGGATAGGCATGGCAGTTAGTATAGCTTGCGGCACGGTAATGTCTGCAATCATTCACGGCGGGAGCACTGGCCGGCCATGCTGAAGGCTGGGCGGGATCGAATACTGGCCGGGCTGGTAATCGGTATGCTGCGGATACTGGCTCGCTTACCCGCGTCGCTGGCACGGCGCTGCGCATTACTGCTGGGCCGGGTGCTGGGCCGTACGATGCGGCGACGACGACGGGTGGTCACCGCCAATCTACGTTTGTGTTTTCCGGACTGGAGCGAGCAGCAACGCCGGGATTTGACTGCGCGGCTGTTTCAGTCACTGGGGCTGAGCGTCTACGAAATCGCCCTGGCCTGGTGTCGGCCCGCAGGTGCGGATTTACCGGGATGTCAACTGGATGGTCTGGAGCATATCAATGCCGCACGACGTGCCGGGCGAGGCGTGTTGCTGGTCAACGGACATTTCAACTGCCTGGAAATCTGCAGCCGCTTTTTGGCCGAGGCCATGCCGTTGCAGGGTGTTTACCGGCCATTGAACAATCCGGTCATGGAACGCTTCCAGACCCGTGCCCGACTGCGTTATGCGCGCGCTATGATCAGCAAACGGCAACCCCGGCAGATCCTGGCTGCGCTGCGCAGTGGTGAGTTGATCTGGTTCGCACCGGATCAGGATTTTGGCCCGCTACGATCAATGTTTATTCCTTTTTTTAATCTGCCAGCCGCTACCCTGACGGCAACCTGGCGACTGGCGCGCGGCAGCGGAGCGGTGGTTTTGACCGCCACGCCACGGCGGTTGCCTGATGGCAACTACCAGATCACTATCGGGCCGGAGCTGCCGGGTGCGGATGATGCCACCCCGGAGCGGATGCTGACGGCGCTAAATCAACGTATTGAGAGTGCGGTACGCGCTGCGCCTGAGGATTACTGGTGGTTTCACCGGCGTTTTAAAACCACCCCGGATGAGAGTATTGATCATTATGCTGAGCAGTACCGTTCAGCCGCTGATTAAATCCGTTTTTGCCTGGCTATCGGATAAGTTCAAGCTTATGCGATAACTGTGGGATAGGTATTAACAGCAAAATCAAACGGCTTGATCCACGCAATGATCAGCATTACAGCCAGCTTCGAGACTTGGCTGACAACAACCTTGCCTGCGTTCAGCGCGATTAATCAGACAAGTTTTCATGCCGAAGTGTAAGCGACAGCCGGCAGACTTGGTCCTTTAGCAGATCAAGTTACACTGAGCCTACCAACCACCACCCTGGAATCAGCATGACTCTGGAAGACGAAACAAGCAACGACGTGCAACAACAGGTCAAGCACTATTACGGCGAGGTGCTGCAGACCAATAATGATTTACAAACCAATGCCTGTTGCAGCATCGATGATATGCCGGCATTTGTTAAGCCGCTGCTGGCTGATATTCATCCTGAAGTCAGGGCTAAATATTACGGTTGCGGCCTGGTGCTGCCGGACCTGCTGAGCGGCATGCAGGTGCTTGATCTGGGTAGCGGCAGTGGTCGGGATTGTTATCTGCTGGCGCGTCTGGTGGGTGAACGCGGAAGGGTAGTGGGAATAGATATGACCGAGCAGCAATTGGCGGTCGCCCAGCGGCATATCGATTACCACACCCGCAAATATGGCTATGCCCAGTCCAATGTCGCATTTCATCACGGGGATATTGAAAAACTGGACGACTTGGGTTTTGCGGATCAATCGTTTGATCTGATCGTGTCCAATTGCGTGATCAACCTTACCCAGGACAAAGCCGCGGTGCTGCGCCAGGCGCATCGTCTGCTCAAACCAGGTGGTGAGATGTACTTCTCTGATGTGTACGCTAATCGCCGGGTGCCGCAGGCATTAACTGACGACCCACAGCTGTATGGTGAATGTCTGTCCGGTGCCATGTATTGGAATGATTTTCAGAATCTGGCCAAACAGTCAGGCTTTTTTGACCCGCGTATTGTAGCAAGCCGCCCGTTGAGCATTGAGAACCCAGGGCTGGAGCGAAAGCTGGGCAAGCTGAAGTTTTATTCCGCCACTTACCGGTTATTCAAAATTACCGAGTTGGAGCCGGCCTGTGAAGATTACGGTCAGGCAGTGCGTTATCTGGGTACCATTCCGCATTGTCCGCATGAGCTGGTTCTGGACAATCATCACGCGATCGAAGCGGGTAGGCTGTTTCCGGTGTGTGGCAACACCTGGCGGATGCTGCACCAGACCCGCTACCGTGAACATTTTGAGTTTTATGGTGATTGGTCAACGCACTACGGCATCTTCGAGGGCTGCGGGGTCAGCATTCCCTATGAGGAGCAGGGCCTGGAAACCAGCGGCGCGTGCTGCTGACAGTGGCATCCTGCTCGGTCAATAACGCTCGGCTGTCCGTTACAGATGGAAATATGAGCTTATCGACCGGCGACAATTTGCCTGACGGCAGCCACCGGGACCATGGCTGGCGGTATCTACCTGATGGCCAGCCGCGCGGCTATATTCAACCGCATGCTCTGGAAGAGTTGTGGCTGCATACCGGGACGGCCTGTAATCTGGCCTGCCCGTTTTGCCTGGAAGGTTCCAAGCCCGGCGATAATCGCCTGCAACGTATTACCCTGGCAGATGCCAGACCATATATTGACGCGGCAGTCCGGTTGAATGTACGGCAATTTTCATTTACCGGGGGCGAGCCGTTTATCGTTAAATCCATGGTCGATATCCTGCGCTACGCACAGCAGCAGCGGCCCTGCATGGTGTTGACCAACGGGACACTGCCGGTGCTGCGCCGGCTCAAGCAGATTCAGACTTTACGCCAGCAACCGCATCCGGTGGCGTTTCGCATCAGTATTGATTACCCGGACGCGCAGCGGCATGAACAGGGCCGCGGCCCGGGTACCTTCAACCAGGCGTGGCAGGGTATGCAGCAACTGCACCGGCTGGGTTTCAAGGTATCGCTGGCCCGGCAGATGGATGACGGCGAAGACAGTCAGGCGGTTGATGCCGGGTTTCGGGCCTGGTTCAGGCACTATCAAATACCGGAAGATACCACCATCGTCGCGTTTCCCGATTTTGCCCTGCCCGGTTCCATCCGCGCCGTACCGCAGATCACCGAAGACTGCATGACCCGTTATCACGATGACAACAGTCGCCGTCAGTTCATGTGCGCCAACAGTAAAATGCTGATCAAAAAAGCTGGCCGCATGCGGGTGTATGCCTGTACCCTGGTGGATGATGATGAGGATTACGATCAGGGCAGTGAGCTGGCCGCCAGCCTGCTGGAAAAAGTGATGCTGAAACATCACCGTTGCTACAGTTGCTTTGCCTATGGAGCGTCCTGCAGCGAGCGTTGATATTTATCGCCGGGTTTTTCGCTGCTGAACAATTACCGAAGCCGATACCAGTACTTCAAAAAACTCGCATAGGCGCTGTGTCCCGCCGCCATTAACCCCAGCCAGGGATTCATACACCCCCGGCGCAAAATATAGTCTTGCAGCAACGCCCACGGGGGCGCCAGCAGCAGCTTGGGATAAGCCCTCCAGGAAGTGGTTGAGAGTGCGCTGAGTTCGGCATAACGCCGGGCTTTTTCCCGCCGCCGCCGAAACGGCGCATCACCCCAGTGCAGCAGAGGGTATTTTAATAACGGCGTTGCCAGGCTGGTGGCCGGCGCGGCGTGCACCGGGTGTTCGGACAGCCGGACCAGACGCCGATCGAACAAGCGTAAATGATCGGTCAGCCGGACCCATGGGTGCTGCCAGCGGCCATGTCTGCTGACAGGTTCCCGCCAGGCTAACCATTCACGCCGGCCAAACCGATAACCCGGCCCGCTAAAACCCTGTTGTTTAAGTGTTCGGATTTCCTGCTGAAGCGCTGCGCTTAGCGCTTCATCAGCATCCAGCAACAGAACCCAGTCATGCTGGGCTAAATCCACCGCAAGCTGTTTCTGCGGCCCATAACCGAGAAAAGCCTGGCGAATCAGCCGGGCCTGATGATCCACGGCGATCGCTGTGCTGCTGTCGGTGCTGTGAGAATCCACCACCACCAGATCGTCAGCCAGCTCGCGCACACTGTCCAGGCAGCGCGGCAGGGTGCCGGCATTATTGAAAGTGGTGATGACGGCGCTAAGCGGAGTCATGCGGCTGGTGAATAAACAATGCGGCCACCGATAAACCGATCAGCCACCACAGCAGACTGGATAAAAAGGTGCCATACAGGGAAAAGTGGGTATTCAGAGGGAACACGATCAAGGCTATGCACAACAGATAGGGAGCGGCCATTTCCCGCTGCAGCCTGCCTGCCTGCCGCCAGCCCGAGAACAGCAGCCAGCACAGCACCAGCAAACCTGACAGACCGAGCAGGCCACAGTCAGTCAGGGCCTCCAGCCAGACGTGGTGGGCGTGGCGGGCGCCTCGATCACCGCCGTGCTTCAATAACTGCGGATCATCCGGCTGGGTGAATTCGGGATAGGCGTCCGGAAAAGCGCGTACCCCGACCCCGTTAATGGGGTGGGCCTGAACCATCTTCACACTGGCCTGCCAGATCAGCCAGCGTTCTGACAGCGCGTGCTGCAGAGCCTGCTCATCGGCCAGGCTGCTGGACCAGCTTTGCTCAATGCGTTGCTGGACCAGCGGTGATTGCTGAACAATCACCGCGGTCAGCAGTCCGGCGCCGACCACCGCCAACAGCAGCATACGCCAGCTTCGGCGGCCCTGGTAACGGATCAGGCGTAGTGCGTAAATACCGCCTACTACCGGCAGCAGCAACCAGCCGGCACGCATGCCCGACAACAGGACGGCGGCCATAACCAGCATAAATCCGGCCATGCGTAACCAGCGCCGGGGTTGCCGCCACAACCATTCCAGCGCCAGTGGCGCGAGCATCGCCAGGGTCGGACCGAAAAACCAGACATCCTCACCAAACACGCCACCCAGCCGTTCGGTACTGGCGGGATAACCCAGCAGGTTAACGCCCAGTACAAACTGCCAGACCGCATCCAGTGACCAGAATAAGATCACCCAGGCCAGCAGCCGCAATAGCAGACGTTGGCGGGCGGCATCGGCAAATATCGCCAGCAGAGTAATGCCGGCCAAATAAAACCGCAGGCTGGCGAGAGATTGCAGCCAGCTTTTCTGCGGCGCATAAGAATCCAGGCTGGACAGCAGCAATGGAATCACGAAAGCCATAAACAGTAGCGACAGATAACGCAGACCGCGCTGAAAACCAGGCTTGTTGCGTTGCAGCCACCAGCAATACGGCGCTGCCAGCGCGAGCAGCAGCAGGGCTATTTCGGCGCTGCGTGAAAATGGCAGCAGGATCAGAAAAGCACCGCCCAGCAGTGCCAGCAGGGCCTCCCGCCAGGCAGACTTCAGCTGCTGCATGGGCTGGGACGTGTTGTGACGGACTGATAAACCTGCAGCGTCTGCTGCATTGAGTCATGCAGAGAAAAGCCGGGTTGGGCGGGTAGCCGCACCGGGGCTGATAATAGTTGCAGGGTTCGGTGTTCCAGGATGTCCAGGTCGCCGACCGGGATTTTCCCCGCCGGGAAAAAATGTGCCAGCTGCTCCGCTGGGCCACCCTGATCCCAGGCCAATACCGGAGCACCGGTCTTCAGGGCTTCCAGCACCGTCCGGCCGAAGGCCTCGGGCGGATCATCGGACAGGTTGTAGACAACCCGGCTGGCCGCATACCAGTCGTGCATATCATTACGCGATCCGGTAAAGGTGACAGCCTGCTCCAGCTGCCATTGTTGGATCAGCTTCTGCAGGGTTTTGTAGTAGCCCGAGCCGGGTCGGTAAGGCCCGATGATCAGACCGTGTACGGCCTGATCGGCGGCCTGCAGACGCGCCAACAGGCGCAGAAAGTCAATATGTCCTTTCCAGCGTGTGACCCGGCCGGGCAGCAGTAGCCAGGCTTTACCGCGCAGCAGCGGGAATTGGGTTTCGATAGTCTGCCGCCAGCCGGGGTCAGCTTGTAGCTGGTGGGGGAAATCAGCTTCGCTGGCGCCGCCGTGAATGGTGATCACCCGCGCGGGCGGAGTCTGCGGGTACTGTTCGAGCGTGTATTCACGCATGTGCTCGGAAACCGCGATGATCCGATCACCCCGGGCCATCACGGCACTATAGGCATTGACTGAATAATGACCGTGCATGGAGGTCACAAAAGCCGGCCGGTCAGACAGTTTTTTCAAGGCCAGATAAACCATCCAGGCGGGCAGTCGCGAATGCACATGGATAATATCCGGCTGATGTTGCTGCAGCCAGCACCGCAGGCGTTTGATCAGGCTCAGGGTGGCAAGACGCTTTTTCCCTATCGGCCAGTCCAGATGTTGAGCACCGCAGGCCCGCAGTCGTTCAGCCAGCGGCCCATCGGCCGCGATGACCGTAACCTGATGGCCTTGCGCACGCAGGTATTCGCACAGCTCGACCGCTACCAGTTGTGAGCCGCCAACACTCAGTGCCGCCAGAACCTGAACGACGTGCATCAGGTTTCAGAGTTGCTCGGATTAATCAATCAACTTGAATTCGGCACTGCAGTACGGGCATCTGGCGCTGCCGGTTTCCTCAATGGGCAGATACACCCGGGGGTGTGAATTCCACAACTTCATATCCGGGAGCGGGCAGCTTAAAGGCAAGTCAGAGGTTTTCACTTCATAACGGCGGGCGGCATTGGCCTGCGTCATATTGGTATTGTCGGCGTCGGTTGCATGTGCCACGATGGCTTCTCCACAAAAGATTCAGGTTGGTGTAAGCCGGTTATTTTACCGGTTACCGAACAACGGCATAAGTCCGCCACGATGCAGCCCGCAAACTACCGCAAAATAATCCTGCTGGATGATGGCCGGCGCGGCCATTTACAGCAGACCCAGGCATTGCTGGATGCGCTGCGGCGTCAGTCCGATGTGCTGGCGGCATTACCGGTGCAGATCGTGCGGCTGAGCCTGACCGCCTGGCAGCAAAATCTGATTGCCAGCATAGCGCGTTATGCTGACCGGCAGATGAATGCACTCGATAGCGCGGCTTTACCGGGGCTGGTGATTGGCGCCGGCCGCCGCTGCGCGGCCTACAGCCGTTTAGTCAAACAGTATTATCCAGCCTGCTTTACCGTCCAGATCCTGGACCCGGGTAGAGCCCGCGGCGAATATTCCGTGTTGCTTGTCCCTGCGCACGATCAGGTTGCAGCCGATAATGTGATTCAATTTCAGGGCAGTCTGGCCAATCCCGGCATACCAGCCGAGGCGGCCGTCAGCCGTGACACTGAAAATGTCTGGCCGACCGCTAACCGGTGCAAGCTGGCGCTGTTACTGGCTGGTCGGCCGGCACAGAACAAACGGTTGCTGCATCAGGCCAGGCAGCAGGTGGCGGGCGGCAAGCTGCAGTGCATGATCAGCCTGGCGCCCCGCACCGCCACCAGCCTGGCGGCCAGTATCCAGCGAGACTGGCAGGGATTACCCGGTCGGATACTGACGGTTGAGAGCGGCCCGACCGGCTATTGGCAGATGCTCAACAGCGCGGAGCAGTTCTGGGTGGCGGCGGACAGTATCAATCAAGTCAGCGAAGTGTTGTCAGTGCGCGGTGCGCGGCCGGTCTGGGTTGATCCGGTCACCGGCAGCCGCCGTAAGCAGCGCTGGATTACCGCTCTGCTGGCCAATGATGAAGTGCGTCTGGTGCGTGATTATCCTCAGCTGCCGTCTGCACTGGCCATCGCTCGCAGCAGTCAGTTCTGGCGGCAGCAATTGAAGCAGGTGGCTGAGCAGGTGATTCAGCGCGCGCTAGCCAAACACGCTATGCCACACAGAGTCGATCTGTAAGGCGTTAAAATCAGGCTCGTCAAAGGTGTTATTCAGCTGCTGATGGTGGCGATAATCCTGCAATATCCGCCAATCAGCGGCTAATTGCTCGCAATGGGTCTGAATAGCCGGTTTCAAGCCCGCTAAATAATCCAGCTGTTCCAGCAGGTTCTCCGGCACGGGAAGGTCAGGCAGGGAGGTGCTTAGCAGCCAGAATTGAGTAAGAAACTGAGTTTTAAGCCGTAATCGCTCAGCCGGTTCCAGCGCCGACTGGCTGGTTATCCGCTGGTGCATATCGGTAATGGCGGTGGTTAATTCCGCCACCGGACGCGCCGGCCTGAGCAGGCTTTGACGTAATTGCTGAAAATCGGTTCGCTGGGCGGCCTGACCATGGATACAGCGCGCCCGGCATAGCGCCTGCCATTCCCACACCCAGGCCTGATCCTGCTGATAATCCTGGAACGCCCGCAGACTGCTGACCAGTGCACCACTGCGGCCATTCGGACGCAACCGGGTATCGATTTCATAAAGCCGGTCGCCCGGCCCCAGACTGGTCAGTAAATGAATGAATTTTTGCGCCAGACGAGTGGCCTGGTACTCCGTGTTGTCCGCTTCCTGCGAATATAAAAACACCAGATCTAGATCGGAAGTGTGATGCATTTCCCGGGCTCCCAGAGTGCCATAAGCAATCACGGTCAAGGGCGCCACCGGTTGTCTGGAACGCTGTCCCAGCAACTGCGAGGATAGCTGCAGCGCGCTGCTGATCACCGTTTCGGCTAGCCAGCTGAGCTGTTGTTGTGCTGTCGGGGTATCAATGTGCCCCAGCAACTCATTGGCGGCGATGCGGATGGCGTAACTCTGCCGCCAGTACTGCAGCCGATAAAGCTGCTGTTCGGGATCGTTCTGGTGCTGGTTCAACAAAGGCCCTATGCGGCGCTGATAGGCAGTCGCCGAAGCCGGTAGATCGGCCAGGCTGACCGGATCAATCAACTCATCCAGCAGGGCAGGCTGCTGTTGCAGCTTGACGGCGATAAAGTCACTGCGCACGCCATAATCCAGCATCCTTGCCAGAGCCTGTGGCTGTTCCAGTAACAGCGCCAGATAATTGCTGCGCCCGGCGATACTCTCCAGTAAACGCAGGCCATGCTGCAAGGCTTTTTCCCGGTCCGGTGTCTGTGCCACGGCACGCAGTAACTGCGGCAGCAGGTTTTCCAGACGAGCCCGTGCAGCGGCGGTCAGAGACTGCTTGTTGATTCTGCTCAGGCTGTTGTTAAGCAGTGGCTCCAGGGCAGTGGACTGATCAACCAGCAACTGCTGTATCTGCCTGCTTGACAAGGGCTGATCCAATTTAATGGTCTCAGCTGCCGGGATGGCGGATTCTTCACCAAACCAGCCATCAAACTGTTGCGCCACATGGCCACGCAGTCGCTGCAGGTCCCGGTTGAGTTCCAACGGTTCATCAAAGCCGGATAGTTTTGTCCAGTTCGCCGCCAGTCCGGGGTCATCCGGGACATCGTGGGTTTGCTGATCATCCAGCATTTGCAGCGCATTTTCCGCGCGCCGCAGCAGCCGATACGCTTGTTCCAGCTGTTTCACCACCGCTGGCTCCAGGATTTGATGCTGATGCAGCAACCGCAGGGAGCGCAATAGATTGGTATCCCGCAAGCCGGGTTGCTGGCCACCCCGCAACAATTGCAGACTGTGGACCAGAAACTCCAGTTCGCGGATTCCACCCGGGCCGATTTTCAGATTATCACGGTGTCGCCGCCGGGCCGCGGCACGGGCAATATCGTTGCGCATCTGCCGGACGCCGGCAAATAAGCCGTAATCCAGATAACGCCGGTATACAAATGGTTGTAATTCCCGCAACAGCTGTTCAGCGAGCTTTTGATCACCGGCCACCGGCCTGGCTTTCAGTAAAGCATAACGCTCCCAATCCCGGCCTTCCAGCAGATAATATTGTTCCATGGCGGCGGTGCTCCAGACCAGCCGGCCGCTGCTGCCATAGGGCCGCAGGCGGGTATCTACCCGATAGACCTGACCAAACTCGGAGATTGAATCCAGGCTGTGAATCACCGCGCGTGCCAGCCGGGTAAAAAAATCCGCACTGTCGATCCGACGTGGTCCCGTGGTCCTGCCAGTGCCGGCATGGATAAACAGCACATCGATATCTGAGGAAAAGTTCAATTCCCGCCCACCCAGCTTACCCATACCCAGTACCGCAAAGCGGGCAGCGCCGGCGTCCTCGTCAAGGGGTTCTCCGAAGCGTTGCTGCAGGGCCTGCCAGTGATACTCAACCGTGATCTGCAGCAAGCCATCAGCCAGGCTGCTTAAATCCTGTAAAGTTTCCTCCAGCATGGCAATGTCACTGACTTCACGCCAGGCGATGCGCAGGCATTCAGTCTGTCGGCATTCGCGCAGCAGTCTGTTGAAACGATCTTCCGGCAGCACCGCGGTGTTGTCCGGGATAGCTATCCCGGATGTTTCCAGACGTCTGTCATCCAGCAGTTGCTGACACGCTTCAGGCCACAGCCGCAAGCTGCGCCGCGCAAACGAAGAGTAATCGCTTAACGGATTCCAGATAGCTGCTGGCATAGGCTTACGCTAACCATCGACGGGAGAGGGCCCGGGCCAGTCCGCGGCTAGGGCCGGTCAATCAAATGCTCACGGAAGAAAAGCATGATGGCCTGTTGATACACATCCCGGTTTTCTTTTTTGCGGTAGCCGTGGCCCTCGTTCAGTGCGTCCATATACCACACTGTCTGACCTTGCTGGCGTAATGCGCCGACCACCTGTTCGGCCTCGGTGTACGGCACTCTGGGATCGTTGTGGCCCTGTGCGACCAGCATCGGGATATTAATTTTTGCCACATTGGTCAGCGGGCTGATTTTGAGCAGATGCGCACGCATCTGCGGATCACGTTCATCACCATATTCCACCCGGCGCAGGTCACGCCGGTAATCCTGGGTATTTTCCAGGAACGTCACAAAATTGCTGATCCCGACGATGTCCACCGCGGCTTTCAGGCGGGCGCTGTAATGCACCGCGCTGGCCAGCACCATGTAGCCGCCATAGCTGCCGCCAAATACCGCCACCCGTTGCTGGTCCAGATCAGGCTGGTCAGCGATCCAGTCCAGCAGTGCGCCGATATCCTTGACCGAGTCCTCACGCAGATAGCCATTGTCCAGCGAAACATAGGTTTTGCCATAGCCACTGGAACCACGCACGTTGGGGACAATAACCGCTGCCCCCAGTTTGTTCAGCCACATCTGATAGGTGCTGCTGAAGCCCGGCCGTGCCTGGCCTTCAGGACCACCATGAATGGATATGATGACCGGGTAAGGCGCTGTGCCGGCCGGTTTATACACCCATGCCGGAATCTGCCGGGCCTGGCCATCGACCTGGTCGAAACTTGGATAGCTGATCAGTTCAGGTTGAATAAAGCGACTGGTATCCAGGCCGCCGACTTCGCTGTAGGTCCAGCGTGTCAGAGCAGCATAATCCAGAGCCTTTTCGCCCAGCGTCAGCACAAAGGTATCACTGGGTGTCTGAGGCGTGTTGAGTGTTATCGCCAGCTGCAATCCATCCGGGCTGAAACCGAAGTTGAATACCTGCCCGACAGGGATATTATCAACCACGCGCATTTGATGTTGTACGGCGTCCAGCAGGTAAACCCGGCTGCGACCGTTTTCGTTAACCGTGAAAGCAGCGCGTTGATAGTCCTTGCTGAGCACCAGGTTTTCTATATTCCAGGGAATATCCGCGGTGATGACTTTGCGTTCATTATCACGCAGCGACTGCCAGACCAATTGCTGAAATTCACCGTCACGGTCGCTGATAAACCAAAAACCACCGTCGTTATGGTCAAAAGCAAAAGGCAGATTAACGCTGGTCTGATCTGACTGGTTCAGCTGGCCGCCGGCCAGTAGACGTAACTGCCCGGTGGCCAGGTCCAGCAAATGGATCCGCGAATCGGTTGCACTGATATAATTGGCGATCAGCAGGCGCCGGCCAGTCTGATCGAAATCGATTGCGCCCCACCAGCTGCCGTCGGGTGATTCCAGCACCATTCTGGCGCTGTCCGGATCAGCCAGTTGCTGTATCCAGATGTCATTGGATCGACCATTTCGCCGGGTGCTCTGATAAGCCATCGCGGTGCCGTCGCGATTCCACCGCAGGACGCCATTGCGGCTCTGGCCATCCGTTAACAGGCGTGTCTGAGCAGTGTCGGGATCAAATATAAAAAGCTGCGAGAATTCATTGCCACCGGCATCCATGCTGTAGCTGAGCAAACTGCCCCGCGGCTGTCGTTCGACCGCACTGATCGGTTCCGCAAAAAATGTCAGCTGATGGCGGGCGCCACCCGGGCGATTCACCCGGTGCAATTGCCTGACATCACCGAATCGGGTCGAGATATACAGGCTTTGGCCATCCTGGCTCCAATCCTGGAAAACAGCATCACGCACGTTTTGATAGCGATTCAAGTCAGCGACCACAGTCGCAGGTATGGCCGGAATATCCTGCAGCACCAGGTTACCGTTATTGACCACCCGCGTGGTGGTGTCAGCGGAGGCCTGCGTGAGCAGGCAGGTTATGAGCAGCAAACATGTTGCAGACTGTCTGAGCATGGGCCAGATTCCTGATGGGTAGTGACTGCACAGGATAGCCGATAAATTATTGCGGCAGCAGCCATTCTGACCATCACTCGGCCGGTCGTTGGCCGCATGGGTTAAATCCTAAGCGCCATGATCACCAGCAGGCACAAAAAAAGCCCCGCAATGCGGGGCTTTTTGAATACAGCCTGACTGGCCGGGTTGCTTACATCATACCACCCATGCCACCCATGCCGCCCATGCCACCCATATCACCGCCGGGCGCAGCGTCATTCTGCTTCGGCAGTTCAGCGACCATGGCTTCGGTGGTGATCATCAGACCAGCAATCGAAGACGCATTTTGCAATGCGGCGCGGGCCACTTTGGTGGGGTCAAGGATGCCGGCGTCGATCATATCGACATATTCGCCGGTGGCCGCGTTGTAACCGTAGTTACCGGAACCTGCCACGACCTTATTGAGCACCACGGAGGCTTCGCCACCCGCATTGGTAACGATCTGACGCAGCGGCTCCTGCATAGCGCGTGAAGCCAGACGGATGCCGGTGTTCTGGTCATCGTTATCGCCGGTCAGAGATTCCAGCGCGGCCAGGGCGCGCACCAGTGCAACACCACCACCAGGCACAACACCTTCTTCGACGGCGGCACGGGTTGCATGCAGAGCGTCTTCGACGCGGGCTTTCTTCTCTTTCATTTCCACTTCGGTAGCGGCCCCAACCTTGATCACGGCAACACCGCCAGCCAGTTTGGCTACGCGTTCCTGCAGTTTTTCACGGTCATAGTCGCTGCTGGCATCTTCAATCTGAGCACGGATCTGACCCACCCGGCCTTCGATCGCACTGCCATCGCCGGCACCATCAATAATGGTGGTGTTTTCCTTGCTGATCTGTACTTTCTTGCCGGAACCCAGTTCGTTCAGGGTGGCTTTTTCCAGTGTCAGACCAACTTCTTCAGCGATCACGGTGCCGCCGGTCAGGATGGCGATATCTTCCAGCATGGCTTTGCGGCGATCGCCAAAGCCCGGAGCTTTAACGGCAGCCACTTTAACAATACCGCGCAGGTTGTTGACCACCAGGGTCGCCAATGCTTCGCCTTCGATGTCTTCAGCGATGATCAGCAGGGAACGGCCCGACTTGGCAACCGCTTCCAATACCGGCAGCAGTTCACGCACGTTAGAGATTTTCTTGTCATGCAGCAGAATGTAGGGGTTTTCCAGCTCGACCTGCATGGCCTGCTGATCGGTTACAAAGTAAGGTGACAGATAACCACGGTCGAACTGCATGCCTTCAACCACATCCAGTTCGTTGGCCAGACCGGAGCCTTCCTCAACGGTGATCACACCTTCTTTGCCTACCTTGCCCATGGCTTCAGCGATGATGTCGCCGATTTCATTGTCGCTGTTGGCAGAGATGGTGCCTACCTGAGCGATGGCTTTATCGTCGGTGCAGGGTGTGCTGAACTTTTTCAGTTCTTCGACCGCCACTTTGACGGCTTTGTCGATCCCACGCTTCAGGTCCATCGGGTTCATGCCTGAAGCGACTGCTTTCAGACCTTCCCGCAGCATGGCCTGAGCCAGTACCGTGGCGGTGGTGGTACCGTCACCGGCAGCATCGGAGGTCTGGGAAGCAACTTCCTTGACCATCTGGGCACCCATGTTCTGGAGTTTGTCTTCCAGTTCGATTTCCTTAGCCACGCTGACACCGTCTTTGGTCACGGTGGGTGCGCCAAAACTTTTTTCCAGCACAACATTGCGGCCTTTTGGCCCCAGAGTAACCTTGACCGCATTGGCCAGGATATTGACGCCAGCCATCATTTGCTTGCGGGCGTCTTCAGAAAAGCGTACTTCTTTCGCGCTCATGATTGTGATTCCTCTAATCTTGTATCAATACTTTTGAGATAAACGATGCAGGCACAGGCGCGATTAGCCTTCTACTACCGCCATGATGTCGTCTTCACGTAACACCAGCAAATCATCGCCGTTCAGCTTGACCTCGGTGCCACCGTATTTACCGAACAGAACGATGTCGCCAGCGTTGACGCCGACCGGACGGGTCTCGCCGTTATCCAGCAATTTGCCGTTGCCGACTGCCAGTACTTCGCCGCGGATCGGTTTTTCTTTAGCGGCATCCGGGAGCACAATGCCGCCGGGTGATGTGGTTTCTTCTTCTACGCGTTTGACAATTACGCGATCATGCAATGGACGCAGTTTCATTACCGGGTCTCCTAAGTACCTATGTAAACTATTAAATGTAAATGTGGGCTGTACGGGACTCGTACAACGCCAAAACCGTTAGCTGCTTAGTTAAACAGCTTCGCAGGCTAATTGGGGACGGCAGGTAGCATTTCAAGAGAAGCAGCGGTAGCCGGGCGGTGTCTTGCCGGCTCTTTCCGGGCAGATAAAATGGACACTAAATCCGCTTTTGTTACCGGCAGGGGATAGAAAGATGCACAATGAGGTCACAGCTGATGCGTTACTGGCGTTATGCAGCTGCCCTGATCATGACACCGCCAGGCGTCTGGCGCAGCAACTGGTGAAGCGTGGCTGGTCAGCCTGCGTACAGATTCTGCCCGGAGTGACGTCGATTTATCGCTGGCAGGGAAAAGTTTGTCAGGAAAAGGAAACATTGCTGGTCATTAAGACGACTGCTGATACCATGCCGATACTCACCGAGTGGCTGATAAGCGCACACCCCTACACTGTGCCGGAAGTCATCGCGTTGCCGATTACGGCTGGTTCGCGGGAGTATATTGACTGGCTGCTGAGCCACAGCGCCGGCAGAAAAAATCTGGATGAAATTTAATGAAGACAAACAATAAGATACAGCAAGTCGCACCCACACTGCCCGGCAAAACGCTCATGCGCTGGTTGCTGGCCGCAGCCTGTGGTCTGTATCTATTCAGTACTCATCTGCCGGCGGTCGATCAGAATGAGCTACTGCCTGCCGAGCTGGCTTTTGCTGCCAGCATCAGCGCCGCCGGTGAGTCTGAGCTGAGCGTCAACTGGGACATCGCCGAGGGCTATTATCTGTACCGGCATGCCTTGCGTTTCAGTGCGGTCGATGAGCAGGTAACGCTGGGCGAAGCCAGTATTCCCGCCGGCAAAAAATACCAGGACGAGTTCTTCGGTGAAGTGGAAACCTACCGTAACCAGTTGCGTGTCCGGATTCCGGTATCCGCGCCTGAGGCCATGCACAGCATTGCGATTATGGTCAGTTATCAGGGTTGCGCGGACCTGGGGGTTTGCTATCCGCCGGTCAACAAGCAACTGACGGCTGAATGGGATGCCGGCGGTGCTCAAACCGGACCCGCAGCCGGTGTGCAGCAGTCTGAAGCTGAGGGCAGTAAGTTGACGCTGGCGAGCGTGGCTCAGACAGACCCATTGAGTGGTGCGCTGGCCGGACTGGGACAACCCCAGGATGCGCTGATGAATGCGGACAGTGATGCTGCCCTGCCGCCCGAGCAGGCATTTCAATACGAGGCTATTGCTATCCAGGCCAACCAACTGCTGGTGCGAATGACCGCAGCACCGGGTTATTACCTGTACCGCGATAAATTTGCATTTTCCACCGCCAGTGAAGGAGTGAAAGTTACTGCAGTCGAGTTGCCGCGGGGCATCACCAAACACGATGAGCATTTTGGTGATGTGGAGGTCTATTACGACCAGATCGAGATTCCGGTGATGCTCAAACGGCAGCCCGGTACGTCAGAGCAAATCAGCCTGCAGGGCAATTTCCAGGGTTGCAAAGAGCAAGGTATCTGCTATCCGCCGATGACGCGCACGATCGATGTAGGGTTGCCCGGGTTCAGTGGTTTCATCGGTGCAATCGGTGCCGATGACACGGTTGAGCCGGTCGCGGAGCAGGATCGCCTGGCGGCGGTGTTGAGCGGCAGCCCGTTAAAGGCCATGCTGCTGTTTTTACTGGCGGGTCTGCTGCTGGCCTTCACACCCTGTGTGTTTCCGATGGTGCCGATCCTGTCCGGCATTATTGCCGGTCAGGGTAAAACGATGACCACCCGCAAGGCTTTGGTCCTTTCGCTGGTTTACGTACTGGCGATGGCGATCACCTATGCCGCCGCAGGTGTGTTCGCCGGAATCTCGGGCAGCAATCTGCAGGCGCACTTTCAGAACCCATGGATCATCAGCGCTTTTTGCCTGCTGTTTGTGGTACTCGCTTTCGGCATGTTTGGCTTTTATGAGCTGCAATTGCCGGCTTCCTGGCAGGCAAGGCTGTCATCAATGAGCAATCGTCAGCAAGGCGGGAGTTTACCCGGAGTGGCCATTATGGGGGTGTTGTCGGCCCTGATTGTCGGTCCATGCGTGGCGCCGGCACTGGCTGCCGCATTGATTTATATCGGTCAGACCGGCGATGCACTGCTGGGCGGCGTGGCGTTGTTCGCGATGGGTTTGGGCATGGGGATTCCGCTGATAATTTTCGGGGTTTCCGCCGGCAGTCTATTGCCGCATGCGGGCACCTGGATGGATGCGGTCAAAAACGTATTTGGCGTTGGCATGCTGGCGCTGGCCATCTGGATGCTGGAACGCATTCTGCCGGCGGAATGGATTTTGCTGTTGTGGTCGTTATTGTTTATCGGCAGCGGTATATATCTGGGCGCCCTGGGTCCGGCCACATTTGGCTGGCCACGTCTGTGGAAAGCGCTGGGGGTGGCGATGTTGCTGTTCGGTAGTTTCCAGATGCTCGGTTTTGCGCTGGGTGGTGATGACTGGGTGCGGCCGTTGCGGGGCGTTGCGATGCAGGCCGGTTCCAACCCCAGCCAGGCAGTCAGCGAACGGCATTTTGAACGAATAAAAACGGTCGCTGATCTGCAGGCGCGGCTGGGTCAGGGCAAACCGGTCATTTTCGATTTTTACGCCGATTGGTGTATCGAATGCAAACGGATGGAAAAATACACTTTCCCGGAACCGGCGGTGCAACAGGCCATGCAGAACGCGGTGCTGCTGCAGGCGGACGTGACAGCCAATGATGCTGAAGATCAGGCTTTGCTGAAATCGTTTGGCTTGATAGGACCACCGGCCATTTTGTTTTTTTCCGCCAGCGGCGAAGAGCAGCGTGCCGGGCGGGTGATCGGTTACCTTGATGCTGAGGCTTTTGCAGCGCACGCCCGGCGCTGGACCGGGCCGTAAGCGAGGTTGCCCGCTAGATATTCAGTAACCCGCCCGGAGTCATTTTGATGTTTGGCAGAAAGCGCACGGTGTACTTACGCGTATACCCTGATGAACTGCGTCTGAAGTGTATCGAGAACAGCAAGCTCAGTGAACTGGTTGCCAATCCGCGTTTCAGCACCCGGCGTTTGCTGATCGGCGAATTTAGCGCGGCTGAAGAGCTTTTGCTGGATGGCCTGGAAGCATTATTCGGCGCTGAGTGGCAACAGCTGCGACCACGAATTTTAATCCAGCCGATGGCCATGCTGGAGGGCGGCTTGAGTACCGTTGAGCAGATTATCCTGGAAGAACTGGCGGTTGCCGGTCGTGCCCGCCGGGTGGTCATTCACACCGGCAAGCTGCTGACCGATGACGAAGTGCTGGACCATTTTGTTTAACAGCACGGCCACGCTGCGGTTGAGTCAGCCGGGCATGCGATAATCCAGCTATGTCATGGTCTGCTTATTCCCAGCTGTTCCGGCGTTGTGTATTGCTGGCGTGCGTGTTGCCCGGCATGTTGCTGCAGGCCTGCGACGGAACACGCCATTATGGCCCGGCGGGTGACTTTTCGTTAACCACCGGCGCTGGTGAAAAACGCACATTGCACAGCTACGGAATCGGCACGCCGGAACAGCCAGGCAGTCATTATCTGCTGATTAATTTCTGGGCCAGTTGGTGCCGCCCCTGTGTGCAGGAAATCCCACTGCTGAAAAAGCTCGCGGCCGATCACAATGATGAGTTGATCGTGCTGGGTATTGCCGCGGACAGGCTTGAACCGGCGCAGGCGTTTGCGCAACGAATGGCTATCGATTATCCGCTTTTGTACGGAGAATATGCGCAAACCGAAGCCTTGATGCGGGCTTACGGAAACAGCCGGGACGTCTTGCCCTATTCGTTATTGATTGATCCCGCCGGGCAGATTATCTGGCGGCATACGGGGTTGTTGAGGCGGGCTGATTTGCAACGCCTGCCGTTACCACATGAATAGATGACTACTGCTTAAACGAGAACACATGAGCACTTCAAAAAAGATCAGAATCGCACTGGCTCAGTTAGCGCCGGTATGGCTTAACCGGGAAGCCAGCATCGACAGACTGCTGGCTGGCATGGAGCAGGCGGCGGCGCAGGACTGCCGGCTATTGGCCACGGGAGAGTCGTGGTTGCCGGGCTACCCCTTCTGGCTGTCTGCAACCGATGGCGCACGGTTCGAAAGCCCGTTACAAAAACGTATCCATGCCACCTATCTGGAGCAAGGCGTGAATATCGAGGCGGGGGACCTTGAGGCGGTCTGCACGGCTGCCCGTAAGCATCATCTGGCGCTGGTGTTGGGTGTGATGGAACGGCCTGACAGCAAGGGCGGACATACGCTGTATGCTTCCCGGGTGTATATCAGCGAACAAGGCGAAATAGCCTCTGTGCATCGCAAGCTGATGCCAACCTATGAAGAACGTCTGGCGTGGGGTATCGGCGATGGCCATGGTCTGGTGACGCACCGGCTGGGCGAGTTTACCGTCAGCGCGCTGAATTGCTGGGAGAACTGGATGCCATTGGCGCGTGCTGCGCTGTATGCGCAGGGCAGCAACCTGCATGTCGCTATCTGGCCGGGCAGTGAGCGCAACACGGTCGATATTACCCGGCATATTGCCAAAGAGGCGCGTGCTTATGTGGTTTCGGTATCGAGCTATTTCACCCGCGCTATGATTCCAGATGATATGCCTGAGGCGGAAGCGATCAGAGCAGCGGCGCCCGAAGTCATGGCGGACGGCGGCTCCTGTGTGGCGGCTCCGGATGGCAGCTGGGTGTTGCCGCCGCAAACCGGCAGTGAAGGTGTATTTGTGGCTGAAGTCAATTTACAGCGGGTGCTGGAAGAGCGTCAGAATTTTGATCCCAGCGGTCATTATGCCCGCCCTGATGTATTGGGGCTGACGGTTAACCGGGTCAGGCAGAACAGCATTCAGACGATCGATTGATGATGTTCTGAGCAGGTCCGGATTGAGCGGTAATTTTACATGGACATGAGTTGGACGCAACAATGGCTGGAGTGGGCGCAGGCACATCCGCTACTGTTGATCGGGGTTGTTTTTGTATTGCTGTTTATCGAAGGTTTTCCCGTGATAGGCCTGTTCGTGCCGGGCTTGATGATGGTGTTTATGCTGGGTGCGCTGGTTGGATTGGGACGGCTGGATTTGTGGCTGGCCTGGACAGCGGCCAGCGCCGGCGCCATTGCCGGAGACGCGTTCAATTACTGGCTGGGCTATCGCTACCGGGAGCGTCTGGCGCAACACTGGCCACTGCAGCAGTATCCTGAAATGCACCGCCGCGGGCAGTTGTTTTTTCATCAGTATGGCGCTCTCAGTATTCCGCTGGGACGGTATATCGGGCCATTGCGTTCTTTTGTTCCGCTGGTGGCCGGGATGCTGGGTATGTCACCCCGGGTGTTTATTCCGATGGTGGCGATTACCGGAATTATCTGGGTGCCGAGCTTTATGCTGCCCGGGATGCTGTTCGGGGCTTCGCTGGACTTGGCCGCTGCCTATACCACCCGCCTGGCGCTGCTGCTGGGGGCGGTGGCTGGGATCATCTGGCTGTTGACCTGGATCGTCCGGGCAACCTATGCCGCCTCGCGCCGCAGCACGCCGTGGATGCTGAAACGGTTGATCAAATGGTTGCGCCAGCATCCCCGCGCAGGGCGTTATTTTGCACCATTATTCAATCCCGGACGCGGTGAAATGCTGTCGATCGCCATGCACGGGCTGGTTTTACTCACGACCCTGACATTGTTAATTACCGCCATTACCACCTTATTGATCGGCGATGGGGGTACCAGTATGGATCTGCGCTTCGCCGATCGCCTGCTGGACTGGCGCAATACGGTGACCGATGCGGTCTGGATTAGCCTGGCGACAGCCAGCAGCTGGCCGGTGCTGATACTGGTGATGTTGTGCATGGCGGTCTGGCTGTTGTGGTTCCGCCAGACGGTGGCCTGTCTGCACTGGCTGCTGGCGGTGGGCATGCCGCCATTGTTGGCGCTGTTACTGCAACAGTGCCTGAATTTATTGCCGGCCTGGCCGCAACACTTACAGCCGGCCGGCGCCTTTCCGGATGCGCAGATCACCTTATTGATAGCGCTGGCCGCCGGGTTGCCGATGCTGCTGGCCCGGGAGCTGCCGGCGCAGCGCCGCAAGTGGTTTTATCTGACCATCACCGGCGTAGTGGGATTGTTCGTGATCGCCCGTCTGTCGTTGGGCCTGAGTTTTCTCAGTGCCGCCTGGACGGGCCTTATCCTCGCGGTGCTATGGGTCAGTATGATCGGTATCGGTTACCGGGTGCGCGTCCAACGGGGTTGGCCGGTGATCAGGCACAGTCTGTTCTTCGGTATCTGTTTTTTGTTGATCGGAAGTGTTTATACCCAGTATTACTGGCAGCAAAACAAACTCGAGTGGCAACCGCAAATCAGCGGTGAGACATTGCCTGCGCAGCTTTGGTGGGAGCAGGGCTGGCGGCAGTTACCCACTCACCGCTCGCCACTGACCCGGCATGACCGTGAACAGTTCAACTTGCAGTTTGCTGGTGATCCGGAACCGCTGATCAGGCAATTGCAGCAGACCGGCTGGCAACTGCATGGCCAGCGATCTGGTGGCTGGTGGCAAATGCTTAGTCCGCAACCACAGACCGAGCAGCTGCCGATATTCCGTCAGGATTATCAAGGTCATACCGCGGTTTACCTGGTCAGCCAGCCGCTAGGTGATGATTTGCTGGTGATCAGGCTATGGCGTTCCGGATGGCAGTTGGCGGAGGACCATCGGCTGGTGCCGGTCTGGCTGGGCAAGGCAGATCGCGAGCAGATAGTTCAGCGGGGCTTTTGGTTTAACGTCTGGCAACCGCAGGGATCGCCCGCGCTGGCATTACAGGGTTGGCGTGCGGCCTGTAGCGATTGCCGCTGGCAAACCACCGATGGTGCACAGTTGTTGCTGGGCGCGGCGCCGGCTGCAACCGGTCAAGACTGATCGGACAGGATGGGAAGAGCCTGGCACGAAGCTTTATTCGGCCTGGCTGTTATTGGCGGACATGCTCTGCAACAGGCGTCGCAGGCGCTCCTGCGGGTCATCCATTTCCAGCAATAACTGACGGTCATTAACACTGATAGGCAATAATTCCGCTAACCGGAAACCGACCGACTGAGCATCGTCATAAAGTGTTTCCGGGCGTAACGATCGCTTGGTTTTAGCATGCAGCTGCTGGTTAATTTCTCGCAGCACTTCCACCAGTGGGCTGCAGTCCGGGGGCACATGCTGTTCACTTTGACTGGCCAGCCAGTCAACCTCGCCCATAATCAAACCATCATGCTGGACCGTAGTCTGCTGGATCACAAATCGTTGCTCACCCAGCACGGTAATCCCGAGCAGGCCGTCATCGCCGGTGCTGAAATCAACGATCCTGGCCAGTGTACCGATGGTCGCCAGCGCCTGAGTGGCATGCTGTTCATCCTGGGGCAGCAGTAAACAAACACCGAAACCGTCGCCGCTGGCGGCGCAATTACGGACCATATCCAGGTAGCGGGTCTCGAATATCCGCAGCGGCATGACGCCACCCGGGAACAGCACAACCTGCAGTGGAAATAATGCGATCCGCTCAGTCATGCTGCAAAAAGCGCTGCGGAGCGTTATCGAAGCCACCGTTGCTCATGAAAACCACATGAGAATTTTGCTCGGCATGTTTGTACAGCCATTCCAGCATATGGCTGGTATTGATGAAACTGCGTGCCGGTACACCCAGCCGGGCGGTCAATTGTTGTGGGTCCCAGTGCACATCCGGTCCGGTTTTTATTGCCACGGCGTCGGCCATGGCCAGTGCCGGACCCAGCTGATCGCGATGATGTCCGGCCTGCATGGTATTGCTGCGAGGCTCTAAAGCCACCAGCAGGCGGGCGTTGCCGATATGTCGGCGTAAGCCTTCCAGTGTCATGCGTATGGCAGTGGGGTGGTGGGCAAAATCATCATAGACATACACCCCACCGCGCTCGCCTAATAATTCCATCCGGCGCTTGACGCCGCGAAAGTCGCGCAATGCAGTTACGGCGTCAGCGGGTTTTACGCCGGCCGCGTGGGCGGCGGCACACGCAGCCAATGCATTCAGGGCATTGTGAGTACCGGTCATCGACCAGCTCAGTTCGGCAACCGGCTGGCTGTCATGCAAAATGCTTAAATGACTGCCGTCCGGTTTGAGCAACTGGGCTTCCCAATCAGCCGCGCTGCCCTTCAGCCCAAAGCCCACCCTGGGTGTCCAGCAGCCTTGGTCGACGACTTGCGCCAGGGCTTCATCTTCGGCATTGATGACCAGTACACCATTCCCGGGTACGGTTCTTAGCAGGTGATGGAATTGGGTCTGGATGGCGGTCAGATCAGGATAGATATCAGCGTGATCGAACTCCAGATTATTCAGGATAACGATATTTGGCCGGTAATGGACAAATTTGGCGCGTTTATCAAAAAAAGCGGTGTCATATTCATCGGCTTCAATCACAAACGGACCAGTGCCCGCTCTGGCAGAGACCGGAAAATTACCGGCTACCCCGCCAATCAGAAAGCCCGGATCCAAACCGTTGGCTTCCAGAATCCACGCCAGCATCGCGGTGGTGGTGGTTTTGCCATGCGTACCGGACACGGCCAGAACCTGCCGCTGACTGAGAAACTGCTCACCCAGCCAGCGCGGTCCAGAACAATAGGTCAATTGTTCATTGAGGACATATTCAACCGCGGGATTACCCCGGCTCAGGGCATTGCCGATAATCACCAGATCAGGGTGCGGCTGCAGGTGTTCAGGCTGATAGCCGGTTTGCAACTCAATCCCGAGTGCCTGCAATTGAGTACTCATAGGAGGATAGACATTCTGGTCCGAACCGGTAACGGTATGTCCGGCATGCCTGGCCAGCGCTGCAATTCCGCCCATGAAAGTGCCACAGATACCAAGAATATGAATATGCATAATCAGTTCAATATGGGTTTATGCCGGAGCACTTTCCACCGTTGGCCAATACCACCAGTCCAGCAGGAGTGTATTGGTGGCAAACAATAACACCGTGAGCAACATTCCCAGCGCAAACGGACTGTCCAGCGCGCGCCGGTAGATATGCGCATCAATGACAAAACTCCACACCCAGATTAGCAAAAGCAGCAATAAAAAAGGAGAGCCGGAAGCGCTTGCCGCATCGTTGGGAACTAATAGCTGGCTCGCTTTATAGAGCAGATTGATCAGTGCGCTGCTGGCGAATAAAGTGAACACTGTCGGCGTATAACGAGCCAGCTTGCCGGAGGCCTGTAATACCCAGCGCGTTGCCAGCAAGACGATGACTGTAGACTGCAATGCCGGCAGAATGGCCGGTAAGCCGGACTGTTGTCCGTAGGCCCACAATAACAGCAGAAAGTTAGCCAGCACGGCAATGATCATCGCCGCGGACTGGTGCGGCGCGTCTTCCGGCCCACGGCGCAGCAGGCAGACATTAACGACGAAGCTCAACAGATGAGCTAACATAAACGGGCCTGACCACAGGGCATTGGATGAATAATATATCTGAACCATTTAACAGTGCGGGCGAGCAGTTGGATGCGCGTGGCTGGCTGTGTCCGCAACCGGTCATTGCGGTTAGGCGCTGGTTGCAGCAGGCTGCTGTCGGACAGCGGCTGCATCTGGTGATTACTGATCCGCATGGCACTGTGGATATTGCCGCGCTGTGTGCGCGCACCTCGCATCATCTGGTGTGTTGCGAGCAAGTCGATGAGCCACAGCCCACCGAGTGGCACATACTGATTGAATCTGCTCTGCAGGCACCGGAATAGTACCGGTCGGTCTGCGGTAAGCCCGATTACAGCTCCTGCGGCAGAGAGCATTCCGCCACGCAATACGGCGGCCAGGACCGGGACAATCCCCGCGCCTTTCAGCACCAGGCCTATGGCCAGCCAGCCTGTTCCACCGCAGCCAGGATGCGCTGGGTAATTTCCTCGATGCCGCCCTCGCCCAGCACCCGGACCAGCTGACCCTGCCGGGCATAGTAGTGGGCAACCGGCGCGGTTTGTTCCGCATAGATAGCCAATCGCTTGCGGACAGTGGTTTCGTCGTCATCACTACGGCCTTCCTGCTCAGCACGTTTGGCCAGGCGTTCAACGATGTGTTCTGGATCAACTTCGACCAGCAGCGCACCGGAAACCGGTTGCCCGATCCGGGCCAGCACGACGTCCAGTGATTCGGCCTGGCTGAGGTTTCGCGGATAGCCGTCCAGAATAAAACCCGCGGCGGCGTCCGGCTGGCTCAAACGAGCTTCTATCAAGCCCAGCATCAGATCATCGGAGACCAACTCGCCGGCATCCATGGTGGCTTTGGCCTGCAGCCCCAGCGGGGTACCATCGCGCACTGCCGCGCGCAGTAATTCACCGGTTGAAATATGAGGAATCTGCCACTGTTGTTTTAGTATTCCGGCCTGTGTCCCTTTGCCGCCACCCGGCGGTCCCATCAGTACTATACGCATATCGACTCTGTGGCACTAATCAGTAAAGATGGTTACGCTACCCGCAGCACTACGGCAAGTCAAACAGGTAGCAACATGTCAGGAAAAAATATCCTCTATGCTCAATCCGGTGGCGTCACTCCAGTCATCAATGCCACCGCCGCGGGGGTGATTGAAACCGCCCGCACACAAGCCTCAATCGGCAAGGTGCTGGCAGCCAAAGACGGTATTATCGGGGTATTGCATGAGCAATTGATAGATACCAGTGTCATGCGCGATGATCAGGTTGCTGCACTCAGGCATACCCCTGGTGGAGTATTCGGCTCGTGCCGCTACAAACTCAAAAGTATTGCCGACAGCCGCGCTGAATACGAACGCCTGATTGAGGTTTTCAAGGCGCACAATATCGGCTACTTCTTCTACAATGGAGGAGGTGACTCAGCTGATACTGCCTACAAAGTCTCTCAGATAGGCGACCAGCTGGGTTATCCGGTGCAATGTATCGGGATTCCCAAAACCATAGATAACGACCTGCCTATTACCGATGTCTGTCCTGGCTTTCCCTCGGTGGCAAAATACGTCGCCGTGTCCATCATGGAAGCGAGTCTGGATGTGATGTCAATGGCTTCCAGTTCCACCAAGGTGTTCATTCTGGAAGTCATGGGCAGGCATGCTGGCTGGATTGCCGCCGCCGGTGGTTTGCCGGTCCGGCATGAGGGCGACCCGCCGCAGATTATCCTGTTTCCTGAAGTTCCTTTTGATGAGCAGGCGTTTCTGGAACGCGTTGATACCGTGGTCAGGCGCGAGGGGTTTTGTTCTATCGTGGTTTCTGAGGGTGCTCGTGCTGCTGATGGGAAATTCTTATCAGATTCGGGGGTAAGAGATGCTTTCGGTCATGCCCAGCTGGGTGGGGTCGCGCCGGTTATCGCCAACCTGATCAATGCCCGTCTTAAGCTCAAGTGTCACTGGGCCGTGTCAGACTATCTGCAGCGATCCGCGCGCCATATTGCCTCAAAAGTCGATGTAGAACAGGCCTACGCCGTGGGTCAGGCAGCGGTGGAGTTCGCAGTGGCGGGCAAAACCGGCGTCATGCCGGTGATCGAGCGTGTCAGCGATGAACCCTATGTCTGGAGAATAGCCGAGGCGGAGTTGGCTGATCTGGCCAATGTGGAGAAAACCATGCCGGCAAATTTCATCAGCGCGGATGGATTTGGCATTACCGAGGAGTGCAGGCGCTATCTGAAGCCCCTGATCAGAGGAGAAGATTACCCGCCTTATGATTGCGATGGCCTGCCTGAATACCTATCAATAGAGCATTGTCTGGTGGACAGACAGTTGTCAGACTGGCGATCACGTTAAACTTTCGCGTATCAGAAACCAATGACGACTTGTAACAACAAATCTCTCACAAAACTGTGAAATTAATGTGATTATCAGTTAGTATTCATCCCTGAATCGTAAAACTTGACCATAATAGTTAAAAAATAAAAATATACATACCAGCGTTATGGCAGCAGGTTTTCGATCAACATAGCCAAAGAGCGTTTCGCTCTGGGGCTATACATATGGGTCGCCGGGAGGGTGGTTCATTGGGCAATTGAATGGATACACTGACTACTTGCAGGAGTAGTTCATGGTTTTTACTAGCTGGGTCCGTTGGACTCAGAGTTTTGACCGTTTGGGAGCGGGCGCAGTTCTAGGGAGATGCTTTGTCTATTGCGTTTGATATGACCGGTCGTGGGAGAAATCTGCCATTTGGTACGAGATCGCGTGCCCGCGTGCCCGGACTTCAGCCTCCGTCTGTAATTTCTAAAAAAACACCAACACCAACATCAGCACGGCATTGGTCAATCATGATCGTGCCCGGCAGGGAACCAAGCAATGAATACTAAGGATAGTTTGATTAAGCGCCTATCAGCAAAGTCGAGAGGCTATCGCAGCCGGGCAGCATATGCTGTGTGCCTGATGTTGTTATTGTTTGCGCAACATGGTTTTGCGCAAATACAGACTATCGGCTGGGATGCTATTCCTGCTGGTGGTTGGCCCGCGACGCAGAGCGGGCCTTTCAATACTGGAGTTTGTTCCGCCTCAAGAACGTTGACCTCAACCAATCTCGATCCCGGTGGCTTTAATACCGCGGCTCAGCCGGATGACAATGCTCGCCGCGAACTGGTGCTGGGAATGACCGGTGTGCCGGCTAACCAGGGGACCAGCCAGACGATCTCTTTTACCAACCCGGTTGGTGATCTTTCGTTCAGTATTTTTGACGTTGATCGGGTCAATAATGCCTGGAATGATGAAATTCAGATTACCGCCACTAACCGTGGCACGCCGGTAACCCCGACACTCTCATGTGGCAATGCGCCCAACCCATGCGTGTTCACCATCGCGGGCAATACCGCCACCGCCACTGGCAACAATCCTACTTTTACCAACTCACAGGCGCAACTGGATGTGGTTCTGCCAGGCAGAGTAACGGACGTTACGATCACCTATCTGAACGTCATAGTAGCCACTTCTACTACCCAGTTTATTGGTATCGAAGAGCTGACTTTTGATTGTGTCGATGCACTGACTGACTTAGCAATCGATAAAACCGATGGAATGTTGCTGTATGCCGCAGGCTCTGATGTCGCCTATACCTTGACGGTTGTCAATAATGGCCCGGACATAGTCCCCGCCGGGGCAACCATTTCTGATCCTTTGCCCAGCAACACCACTTTTGTCAGCGCGCCCGGCTGTACATTTGCCGCTGGCACAATCAGCTGTACTTTGCCTGAGCTGGCCATCGGTGCCAGCGTGAACCGCACCGTCACCATAAATGCCGATCCTGGTCGCACGGGTGACCTGGTCAATACCGCGACAGTAGCAGTACCGGCAGGTGCGACGGACTCCAACCCGGGTAACAACTCGTCAACCGATACCGACCAGTTGCTGGTTGCTTCGCTGGGCCTGGTAAAAAATATTGTTGCGGGTGATTCCTATGCCATGTTGGGCGATGTGGTCAGTTACACCTTTACTGTCAGCAATACTGGCAATACCACGCTGGCCGGTCCGGTGACGATCAACGACAACCTGACCACCGATGAAGCGTGTCCGGCGGTAACGACGGTCGGTAATGGGGATAACAATCTGGATGTGGGTGAGTCAATCATCTGTACCGCCAGTTATGCGGTCACTCAGGCAGACTTAGACAACGGCAGTGTGATCAACACGGCCACGGCGATGGCCGATGGTGTGACCAGTAATCCGGACAGCGCAACCGCCAATGCCACTCAGGCGCCTAACCTGACTTTGCTCAAGGGTGTCAGTGCAGGTGATCCGTATGCCATGCCGGGTGATGTGATCAGTTACACCTTTACTGTCAGCAATACCGGCAATATAACGCTGGCTGGTCCGGTGACGATCGATGATGATCTGACCACCGATGAAGCGTGTCCGGCGGTAACGACGGTGGGTAATGGGGATAACAATCTGGATGTGGGTGAGTCGATCATCTGTACTGCCAGCTACACCGTGACACAGGCGGATATTGATGCCGGCACGGTCAATAACACGGCGACAGCCACGGCCGATGGGGTAACCAGTAATGACGCCAGTGCGATTGCCAACGCCAATCAGACACCCGACCTGGCCCTGCAGAAAACCATCACCGCCGGTGAT
>JAJFKY010000023.1 GCA_021772975.1 Gammaproteobacteria bacterium | reverse complement strand
AATGGTCATGCCGGGTGACAACATTCAGATGAATGTGGAATTGATTGCCCCGATTGCCATGGAAGAAGGTGTTCGTTTTGCGATCCGCGAAGGCGGCCGCACGGTAGGCGCCGGCGTGGTCAGTAAGATTCACGCATAACGTTGCCTGAATCAGTTATTAATTTGGAGCATTAACATGGCCGAGCAGAAAATCCGCATTCGGTTAAAAGCGTTTGATCATCGTTTGATTGACCGGTCCGCACAGGAAATCGTTGACACCGCCAAGCGCACCGGCGCTCAGGTGCGGGGCCCGATCCCATTGCCGACCAAGATTGAGCGTTATACCGTGCTGATTTCGCCGCACGTCAACAAAGATGCGCGTGATCAATATGAGATGCGCACTCACAAGCGTCTGATGGATATCGTTGATCCTAACGATAAGACCGTGGACGCATTGATGAAGTTGGATCTGGCGGCCGGTGTGGACGTTCAGATTCAGCTGTCCTGATTGCGCGGCATAACTAGCGAGAAGTCACATGACTATTGGAATTATCGGTAAAAAATGCGGCATGACCCGCGTTTTCCAGGAAGACGGCACCAGTGTGCCCGTCACGGTTATCGAAGCGAACCCGAATCGGGTTACGCAGGTAAAAACCGCGGAAAACGATGGCTATGCCGCTGTTCAGGTAACCAACGGCAGCAAGCGCTCCGGTCTGATTAATAAACCACTGGCCGGGCACTATGCCAAGGCGGACGTGGCAGCAGGCAAAGGCCTGTGGGAATTGCGGCTGGATAATGTTAAGGCGGATGAAGTGCCCGAAGTAGGCAATGACATCACCGTTGAGCAGTTCGAAGCGGGTCAGAAAGTATTGGTGACCGGTATCAGCAAAGGTAAAGGTTTTGCCGGTACGGTTAAGCGGCATAACTTTCATATGCAGGATGCCACCCATGGTAACTCGCTGTCGCATCGTGCGCCGGGTTCTATCGGACAGTGCCAGACGCCTGGCCGGGTATTCAAAGGCAAAAAGATGGCTGGCCAGATGGGTAATGTGCGTTGCACCACCAAGAATCTGGAAGTCGTGCGGGTCGATAGCGAACGGCATTTGCTGCTGATCAAGGGCGCAGTGCCTGGGTCAGCCGGCGGCCGCGTGATTGTGCGCGTAGCGTAACAGTCAGTATTGAGGAGCAAAGATAATGGAACTGGCAACCAACAGCGGCAGTAAAATCAGCGTATCAGACGCCGTGTTTGATCGTGAATTTTCCGAGCCGTTAGTCCATCAGGTTGTGACGGCTTATCTGGCTGGCGCCCGTGCAGGCACCAAAGCCCAGAAAACCCGCGCTGAAGTCGCGGGCGGCGGTCGCAAGCCCTGGCGTCAAAAAGGTACGGGTCAGGCTCGTGCGGGTACCCGCAGCAGCCCTATCTGGCGTACCGGTGGTAGAACGTTCGCCGCCAAACCGCGGTCCTTCAAGCAGAAGGTCAACCGTAAAATGTATCAGGGTGCGATGCGTGCGATTTTATCCGAGCTGCTGCGTCAGGATCGTCTGATCGTGGTTGACGAGATCAAACTCGACGCGCCGAAAACCAAATCGATGCATGAGCTGCTGTCGGGCTGGAATGTTGCACGCGGCATTCTGGTCAGTGATGAACTGGATCACAATGTCTATCTGGCCAGCCGTAACATTATCGGTTTGCATGCCATGGACGTTGCCGCTATTGATCCGGTCAGCCTGGTGCAGGCCGATAAAGTGGTGATGAGCGTAGGCGCAATTAACAAAATCCAGGAGTGGTTGGCATGATGCAGAATCATCTCTATAACGTCGTACGGCGTCCGCATGTGTCAGAAAAAACGGCACGTGCCAGCGCAGCGAATAATCAATACGTATTCCAGGTGGCCAGTTCAGCGACCAAAACTGATATCAAACAGGCCATTGAAGGTTTGTTTGAAGTGCAAGTAACTGGAGTACAAGTCGTCAGCATGCCTGCCAAACGCAAAGCGTTTCGCGGCCGCCCGGGTACCCGCAAAGGCTGGAAAAAAGCCTATGTGCGCCTGGCAGCCGGGCAGAGTATTGATCTGGTAGACGGTGAACAAGCCTGAGGTTTGATGCAATGGCAATTAGCAAAGCAAAACCAACATCACCTGGCCGCCGTGGCCTGGTACAGATTAAACACGATCACCTGCACAAAGGTGAGCCGCATCGTCCGCTGCTGGAAAAGCAGGGCCGCAGTGGCGGCCGCAATAACACCGGCCGGATCACCACCCGGCACCAGGGCGGCGGCCATAAGCAGCGTTATCGGATGATCGATTTCAAACGCAATAAGGATGGTATTCAGGCGCGTGTGGAACGCATCGAATACGATCCTAACCGGACCGCGCATATCGCCCTGCTGCTGTATTCAGATGGTGAGCGCCGCTATATCGTCGCGCCGCGTCTGTTACGCGCCGGTGATGAAGTGATGAGTGGTAATCAGGCGCCGATCAAAGTCGGCAACAGCCTGCCGCTGCGTAACATTCCGGTCGGTTCAACCGTGCATTGTGTGGAAATGAAACCAGGCAAGGGTGCACAGCTGGTACGCAGTGCCGGTTGTTCCGCTCAGCTGGTGGCGCGGGAAGGCATGTACGCCACTCTGCGTCTGCGTTCCGGTGAAATGCGCAAGGTGCTGGCACGTTGCCGCGCAACCCTGGGTGAAGTGTCGAATAACGAGCACAACCTGGAAAAGCTGGGCAAGGCTGGCCGGACCCGCTGGAAAGGCATTCGCCCGACCGTGCGTGGTGTCGCCATGAATCCGGTTGACCATCCGCATGGTGGTGGTGAAGGCCGCACTTCCGGTGGCCGCCATCCGGTTACCCCCTGGGGTGTACCGACCAAAGGTTACAAGACTCGTACCAATAAGCGTACGGATAACATGATTGTGCGTCGTCGCAAGTCAGGTAAATAACGAGGAAAGTTATGCCACGTTCATTACGTAAAGGCCCGTTTGTCGATCACCACCTGACTCAAAAGGTGGAGACCGCCATCGCGTCGAATTCCAAAAAGCCGATCAAAACCTGGTCGCGGCGTTCCATGATTGCTCCTGATATGGTCGGTCTGACCATCGCAATCCACAATGGCCGTCAGCATGTGCCGGTATTGATCAATGAAAACATGGTGGGTCACAAGCTGGGTGAGTTTGCGCCTACCCGGACCTTCAGAGGTCACTCCGGTGATCGCAAGGCCAAATAACGGTGAGCACGATGGGAACACAAGCAGTATTGAAGAGCGTCCGTATTTCCGCGCAGAAAGTGCGGCTGATCGCCGATCAGGTGCGTGGTATGCCGGTGGAAAACGCTGAGCAGTTACTTAAGTACAGCAATAAAAAAGCTGCGCACTGGGTACGCAAGGTATTGATGTCCGCCGTGGCTAATGCCGAGCACAACAACGGCGCGGATGTTGACGAGTTGAAAATCAAGACGATTTTTGTTGATGAAGGCCCAACCTTAAAGCGTGGCATGCCACGTGCGAAGGGTCGTTATAACCGGATTCTGAAACGCACCAGCCACATTACCGTGGTGGTCAGCGAAAGTTAAGGTACGAACATTATGGGTCAAAAAGTACATCCAATCGGTATACGCCTGGGCATCGCCAAAGACTGGAATGCCAAGTGGTTTGCCAACAAGCGCGATTTTCCTCGCCAGTTGATTGAAGATTTGCGTCTGCGCGAATTTATCATGAAAAAACTGTCGGACGCCGCGGTCAGCAGAGTGCATATTGAACGTCCCGCCAAAGCGGCGCGTATCACCATACACACCGCACGCCCCGGTATTGTGATTGGCAAGAAAGGTGAGGATATCGAACGCCTGCGCGCTGAAGTCAGCGCCATGACCGGCGTGCCGACCACCATCAGTGTGTCAGAGATCCGTAAGCCGGAGCTGGACGCGCGGCTGGTCGCCGAGGGTATTGCGGCGCAGCTAGAAAAGCGCGTGATGTTCCGGCGCGCCATGAAACGTGCCGTCGGCAGCGCCATGCGCCTGGGTGCGCTGGGTATCAAGGTTAGTGTGGCTGGACGCCTGAATGGCGCGGATATTGCCCGCAGTGAATGGTACCGCGAAGGTCAGGTGCCATTGCACACCCTGCGCGCCGACGTTGATTACGGTGTGGTGGAAGCACACACCACCTACGGTGTGCTGGGTGTCAAAGTTTGGATTTATAAAGGCGAAGTATTTGATCTGGAGCAGGCTGGTAAAGAAGACCAGGATAGCTCGCGCCGGTCAGGACGCTAGGAGTATTTGTCGTGTTACAGCCTAAACGTACCAAATTCAGAAAACAGATGAAGGGCCGCAACCGTGGTCTGGCACAGGTCGGTAACAAGGTCAGCTTTGGAGAGTTTGGCCTGAAAGCTACCACCCGTGGACAGATCACCGCGCGCCAGATTGAGGCCGCACGCCGTGCCATTACCCGGCATGTAAAACGTGGCGGTAAGTTATGGATTCGTGTGTTTCCGGATAAGCCGATCACCAAAAAGCCTGTCGAAGTTCGTATGGGTAAAGGTAAAGGCAATGTTGAATACTGGGTCGCCCCGATTCAGCCCGGCCGCATGATTTATGAAATTCAGGGCGTTAGTGAAGACGTTGCACGCGAGGCATTTGCCCGTGCAGCGGCCAAACTTTCGGTAAGAACCACATTTGTGACTCGCTCGGTGATGTAATGAAAGCTGAAGATTTACGCACAAAAAACGTTGATGAACTCAAACAGCAGATGCAGGAACTGCTGCAGGAGCAGTTCAAGATGCGTATGCAGCATGGTGCCGGCCAATTGGTCAATACCAGCGAATTGCGCCGGGTGCGCAAAGACATTGCGCGGGTGCAAACCATACTGAGACAACAGCGTGCAGCTGCTCAGGCAAACGACGCGGTTGAAGGAGAAGTGGCATGAGTGAAATCGCCCACGACAGCAACAAGAAACAGCACAGTCAGGTAGGTCTGGTGATCAGCAATAAGATGGAGCAGACCGTCACTGTGCGCCTGGAACGCCGCGTCAAACACCCGCTGTATGGCAAGTATTTGACCCGCAACACCAAAGTACATGCCCACGATGCAGACAATACCTGCAACGAGGGTGATACCGTGCGCATCGCCGAATGCCGCCCGATTTCCAAGACCAAGTCCTGGAAAGTGGTGGAAGTCGTCGAGCGTGCACAGTAATTAGTTAAGGAGTAACAGCCATGATTCAGATGCAATCCACCTTGTCAGCTGCTGACAACAGTGGTGCACGCAGAGTGCAGTGCATTAAAGTGCTCGGCGGCTCCAAGCGCCGCTACGCCAATATTGGTGATGTCATCAAGGTCACCGTGAAAGATGCTATTCCGCGTGGCCGTGTAAAAAAAGGCGAAGTGTACAACGCGGTGGTGGTACGGACAGCCAAAGGCGTACGCCGCCGGGATGGCTCATTGATTCGGTTTGACGGCAATGCGGCTGTGCTGCTGAATGCCAAACTGGAGCCGATCGGTACCCGTATTTTTGGCCCGGTAACGCGTGAGCTGCGTTCCGAGCGGTTTATGAAAATTATTTCCCTGGCACCAGAAGTACTGTAGGTCAGGACGGAGCAGATTTATGAAACGTATCCGAAAAGGCGATGAAGTCATTGTCACCGCAGGACGCAGCAAAGGCCTGCGTGGCAATGTGTTGCGGGTGTTGACCAATGACCGCCTGCTGGTGGAAAGCGTGAATATGGTGAAGCGGCATACCAAGCCCGATCCAGCTCGGCAGCAGCCGGGCGGTATTGTGGAAAAGGAAGCGCCGATTCATATCTCTAACGTGGCGCTGTTTAACCCGGCGACCGGCGCGGCTGACAAGGTTGGCTTCAAGCATCTGGACGATGGCCGCAAAGTGCGGGTATTTCGGTCCAATGGCGAAGTTATTGATATTTAAGGCGTCTTGAGTAAGACGAACAGGTAGGAATTATCCATGATCCGTTTACAAACCATGCACACTGAGGTGGTGACCCCCAAGCTGATTGAGCAGTTTGGCTACACCAACCCCATGCAAGTTCCGAAGGTGAGCAAAATCACCATCAATATGGGGCTGGGCGAAGCTGTGGCTGACAAGAAAGTGATGGAACAAGCAACCGCGGAACTGGCCAAGATCACCGGTCAGAAGCCGATCGTTACGCTGGCGCGTAAATCGGTGGCGAGCTTTAAAATCCGTGATGGTTATCCGATTGGCGCGAAAGTGACTCTGCGCCGCCGGCACATGTACGAATTTCTGGATCGTCTGATCAGCATTTCCCTGCCGCGGGTGCGCGACTTCCGTGGTCTGAGCCCGAAGTCATTTGATGGCCGTGGCAATTACAACCTGGGTGTGCGCGAGCAGACGATTTTTCCGGAAATCAATTTTGATGAGGTCAAGGCGACCCGTGGTATGGATATCGCCATCACCACAACCGCCAAGACGGATGAGGAAGGACGCGCGCTGCTCGCTGCGTTCGGTTTCCCATTCAAGCAGAAATAAGGAACAGGACAGGAATCAATAATGGCTAAAGTTTCCATGGTAAATCGCGAACTCAAACGTACTGAGCTGGTTAAAAAATATGCCGCCAAGCGTGCTGAGTTACGTGCCAAGATCAAATCTACGGATACGCCGTTTGAAGAAAAGCTGGAAGCGATCAAGCAGCTCTCGAGCCTGCCGCGCGATTCCAGCCCGGTACGGCAGCGCAACCGCTGTCAGATATCCGGCCGGCCGCGCGGTTATTACCGCAAGTTTGGCCTGAGCCGTAACAAGCTGCGTGAAGCGGCCATGCGCGGGGATGTTCCCGGCTTACGCAAGGCCAGCTGGTAAGGCCGTTGTTGAGTAACACAGATAGGTTATCACTATGAGTATGAATGACCCCATCGCGGATATGCTGACTCGGATCCGCAATGCCCAGGCTGTTAAAAAAGCCACGGTAAGCATGCGCAGTTCCAAGACCAAGGTCGGCATTGCGAAAGTATTGCAGCAAGAAGGTTTTATCAATGACAGCAAGGTTGAAGATGTCGATGGTAAAGCCGAACTGACCATCAGCTTGAAATACCTGGAAGGCAAGGGCGTGATTGACCGCCTGGATCGCGCCAGCCGTCCTGGTCTGCGCCAATACCGCGGCAAAGATGATCTGCCGCGCGTAATGAGTGGTCTGGGTGTGGCTATTATCAGCACCTCCCAGGGAATTATGACCGATGCCAGCGCCCGCGCCAAAGGGCACGGCGGCGAAGTATTGTGCTATGTGGTTTGATTTAGAACCGCATATCAGCAGCAAAGGATAGGAGAACACAGATGTCCCGCGTGGCAAAAAAACCAATCACGCTGCCCAACGGCGTTGAATACAAGCTGGATGGCCAGCAATTGACCGTGAAAGGTCCCAAAGGCAGCCTGGATTTGCAGTTGCCGGAAGCCTTTGGCGTGACCGAAGACAACCAGGAAATCCTGGTAACCGGTCCGGAACAGCAGGTTGCTCTGCGCGGTACCATTCGTGCGCTGTTTGGCAATATGGTGACCGGTGTCAGCGATGGTTTCGAGCGCAAGCTGGAGCTGCGCGGTGTGGGTTACCGTGCTCAGATGCAGGGCAATAGCCTGAATCTGAGCCTGGGTTTTTCACATCCGGTGGAATTTACCGTGCCGGATGGGATCAGTATTGAGACGCCCAGCCAGACGGAAGTGGTTGTCAGAGGGATTGACAAACAGCAGGTAGGACAAGTCGCCGCTAAAATTCGCGCCTATCGTCCGCCCGAACCTTACAAAGGTAAAGGCGTGCGCTATGCGGATGAGCGCGTGATCATGAAAGAAGCCAAGAAAGCCTAACGGCTGAGCAGGAGACTGGTTCGATGATTAACAAGAAAGTCGCACGCTTACGCCGCGCCCGTAAAACCAGATCGCGTATTCAGCGTCTGGGTATCGCGCGCCTGAGTGTGCATCGCAGTGGCCGCCATATCTATGCACAATTGATCGCCCCGAATGGCGGTGAAGTGCTGGCGGCAGCCTCGACCTTGCAAAAAGATATCCGCGGCAGTGTGGATAGCACTCAGAACAAGGATGCCGCGGCTGCAGTAGGTAAGGCAATTGCCGAAAGAGCGATTGCCGCCGGTGTTGAACAGGTTGCTTTTGACCGTTCCGGGTTTAAATACCATGGTCGTATGAAGCAACTGGCAGACGCTGCGCGTGAAGCCGGTTTGAAATTCTAAGCCGCGCAAAGATTGAACGAGAACATAACGATAGGATTGATAAATGTCTGCATCGCATATGGATAAAGACGACGGCATGATCGAAAAACTGGTTGCCGTCAACCGCGTGGCCAAAGTGGTCAAGGGCGGTAGGCAATTTGGTTTCACCGCGCTGAGCGTGGTCGGTGATGGTAACGGTACCGTGGGTTTTGGCTATGGCAAAGCCCGCGAAGTGCCGGCCGCCATTCAGAAATCGGTGGAAAAAGCCCGTCGCAATATGATTAAGGTTGAGTTGAAGGAAGGCACTTTGTGGCATCCCATCAAATCACGGCATGGTGGCTCGCGCATTTACATGCAGCCGGCTTCGGAAGGTACCGGTGTTATTGCCGGCGGCGCGATGCGTGCGGTGCTGGAGGCGGTTGGCGTACATAACGTACTGGCTAAAAGTAATGGCTCCAACAACCCGATCAACCTGGTGCGTGCGACGGTTAAAGGCCTGAGCGCCATGATGTCGCCGAAAGCCATCGCTTTCAAGCGTGGTAAATCGGTAGAAGAGGTAATGGAAAATCATGTCTGAGACAAGCAAGCAAGCGGTCACCAAAAAGGTCAGCAAAAAAACTGCTGCCAAAAAGACCGCCGGTAAAAAAACCGCCAGTAAGAAGGCTGTCGGCAAAAAGACCGCCAGCAAGAAAGCTGCCAGCAAGAAAGCTTCAGCCAAGTCGGCTGACAGCGCGGTAAGCAAGCCGGAAGCGGCGGCCAAGCCCGCCAAGGCAGCAGCGAAAAAACCTGCTGGCAGAATCAAGGTGACGCTGGTGCGCAGTCCTAATGGTTGCATCGGCAAGCATCGCCTGACCGTGCGTGGTCTGGGTCTGCGTAGAATGCATCAAACGGTAGAACTGGAAGACACGCCAGCCATTCGCGGTATGGTCAACCAGGTTAATTATCTTGTACGAGTGGAAGCTGCCTGAATTAACAGGGCAGTGACTGCGATCTTGACGAATAGGAAGTACACCCATGAAATTGAATGATCTCAAGCCCGCGGAGGGCAGCAAAAAAGACCGCAAGCGGGTTGGCCGTGGGATTGGCTCGGGCCTGGGTAAAACCGGTGGCCGTGGTCACAAAGGACAGAAATCGCGTTCCGGTGGTTTTCATAAGGTCGGCTTTGAAGGCGGTCAGATGCCGCTGCAGCGCCGTTTGCCTAAAGTAGGTTTCAGCAGTGCAATCGGCCGCAAGACCGATGAGATCTTTCTGTATCAACTGGGCGCCATTGAGGGCGATGTTTTGGATATGGACAGCATTCGTGCTGCCGGCCTGATCAGTGCCGCCATCAAGCGCGTCAAGCTGGTCAACACCGGCACCATTGAGCGGGCCTTGACCGTGCGCGGTATTCGCGTCACCAAGGGCGCGGCGAAAGCCATCGAAGCTGCCGGCGGCAAGGTCGAAGCATAATGTCCAGTAATTCCACCCAAATGGCGGGAATGCTGGGTAAAATCGGCCGGTTGACCGAGCTGCGGCAGCGCCTGCTGTTTCTGCTTGGCGCGCTGCTGGTGTTTCGCATGGGTACATTCATTCCAGTGCCGGGCGTTAACCCGGAAGCCCTGCTGCAGTTCATGGATCAGCAGCGTGGCACCATTCTGGATATTTTTAATACCTTCTCGGGTGGTGCACTGGGACGTTTCTCATTGTTCGCGCTGGGGGTTATGCCGTATATCTCGGCTTCGATTATTTTCCAGCTGATGACCTCGGCTGTACCGCAGCTGCAGCAATTGCGTAAAGAAGGTGAATCGGGCCGCCGCAAAATTACCCAGTACACCCGTTATTTCACGGTCATCCTGGCGGTCTTCCAGTCAATTGCCATGGCCTCGGCCATGCAGCAGCAGGTGGCTGGCGCGGGCTTGCCGATCGTGGTTAACCCGGGCATCAGTTTTGTCTTCACCGCGATGGTTTCATTGACCGCGGGCACCATGTTTTTGATGTGGTTGGGTGAGCAGATCACCGAGCGTGGTATCGGCAATGGTATTTCGATGATCATTTTTGCCGGTATTGTGGCCGGCCTGCCGTCCGCGATTGCCGCGACACTGGAATTGGCACGTACCGGTCAGTTGGGGCCGTTGACTGTTATATTCTTCCTGTTCATGGCGATTGCCGTGACCGCGTTTGTGGTTTTTGTGGAACGTGGTCAGCGGCGTATCACCGTCAACTACGCACAACGACAGGGTCGTCGCGCTTATAACAACCAAACCTCGCATCTACCGCTGAAAGTTAATATGGCGGGTGTAATTCCGGCCATTTTTGCTTCCAGCCTGGTGTTGTTCCCGGCCACTCTGACCAGCTGGTTTGGGCAGGGCAGCGGTACCTTATGGCTGCAGAATCTGAACCAATGGCTAAGTCCCGGGCAGCCGGCTTACATGTTTATTTACGGCTTTTTGATTGTGTTTTTCTGTTTCTTCTATACCGCGATTGTGTTCAATTCGCGGGAAACAGCGGACAACCTCAAGAAGTCCGGCGCTTTTATCCCTGGTATTCGCCCGGGACATCAGACCGCCGATTACCTGGATAAAGTGCTGACCCGCCTGACCGCGGTTGGCGCACTGTATCTGACCGCGGTCTGTCTGCTGCCTAACTTCCTGGTATTGCAGTGGAATGTGCCGTTTTATTTCGGTGGTACTTCGTTGCTGATTATGGTGGTGGTCATCATGGACTTCATCGCCCAGGTCAACAATCATCTGGTATCGCATCAATATGACAGCCTGCTGAAAAAAGCCAATCTCAAGAACTATGGCCGTTCCGGCGGCGTAGTCAGACGCTAGGCAGGTTTGGAGAGAGAGCATGAAAGTACAAGCATCAGTCAAAAAAATCTGTCGGAACTGCAAAATCGTACGCCGCCGCCGGGTGGTGTATGTGATCTGCAAATCCGATGCTAAGCATAAGCAGCGCCAAGGTTGATAACTAACATGCAGCGCGATTTTTTTGTTATAATTGAATGTTTTTCGCCGGGCAAGATTGCCCGGCCTAACCCAATATTATTTGGAGTGTAGCGATGGCACGTATCGCAGGCGTTAACTTACCGGTCCAGAAACACACCTGGATTGCTTTGACCAGTATTTATGGTATTGGTCCTTCCCGTGCGCGCTTGATCTGCGCGGAAACGGGTATTGATCCAACTACCCTGGTGCGTGATCTGGGAGAGCCGGAACTGGAGAAAATCCGTAACCTGCTGGCCCGCTTCAATGTCGAGGGCGATCTGCGCCGTGAAGTTGGAATGAATATTAAACGACTGATGGATCTGGGCTGCTACCGCGGTCTTCGGCATCGACGTGGTTTACCGGTGCGCGGTCAACAGACCAAGACCAACGCACGGACCCGGAAAGGCCCACGCCGTCCGATCAAACGGTAAGGCACGCTACTTAAAGTCAACAATGAATAATTGCTAATTGTGAGATAACAGGCATGGCAAAGGCAAAGGCTAAATCAACGAAGACGCGCAAGAAGGTACGTAAAGTCGTCACCGACGGTATCGCGCACGTACACGCTTCGTTTAATAACACCATCATTACCATCACTGACCGGCAGGGTAATACCTTGTCCTGGGCAACGGCTGGTGGTCAGGGTTTTCGCGGCTCCCGGAAAAGTACGCCATTTGCAGCTCAGGTAGCGGCAGATAATGCCGGCCGCGCGGCATTGGATTATGGTTTGAAAAACCTGGAAGTCCGAGTCAATGGACCCGGTCCGGGACGTGAATCTTCGGTACGCGCCCTGAATAATATCGGTTATAAGATTTTGAACATCGTTGATGTTACGCCGATTCCGCACAATGGCTGCCGTCCGCCCAAGAAGCGCCGGGTATAGGAGAAGTTAGATGGCCAGATATACAGGACCTACTTGCAAGCTTGCGCGCCGTGAAGGCACCGATCTGGGGCTGAAAAGCCCTGCGCGTGGATTGGAATCCAAATGTAAGCTCAGTCAGCCACCGGGCATGCACGGCACTGCCCGCCGCAGTAAGCAGTCTGATTACGCATTGCAGTTGCGTGAAAAACAGAAAGTGCGCCGCATGTATGGAATTCTGGAACGTCAGTTCCGCAATTACTATAAAAGCGCCGCCAAACAGAAAGGTGCGACCGGTGAAAACCTGCTGCGCCTGCTGGAAGGACGTCTGGATAATGTCGTCTACCGCATGGGTTACGCTGTAACTCGCTCCCAGGCACGCCAGCTGGTCAGTCACAAAGCCATCGAGGTGAATGGTAAAGTGGTTAATATTCCATCTTTCCAGGTGCGCCCGGACGATATCGTGTGCATCCGCCAGAAGGCCAAAGAACAGTTACGCATCAAAGAAGCCATCACCCTCAGTCAGGAGCTGGACCTCGTGCCGCACTGGATCGAGGTGGATGCCGGCAAACTGGAAGGCAAGCTGAAAGCATTGCCGGATCGTGGCGATTTGCCGCCTGAGATCAATGAAAATCTGATCGTAGAACTTTATTCGAAATAACCCTTACTACGCTGCCTCACCGGCGGCCATAGTTTGAGAGAGAAAATGTTATGTCGGTTGCTTTAGAACGCATCACAGAAACCATGCTTAAGCCCAAGGCTGCGCTGGTAGAGCAAATATCGCCTACCCGTGCAAAAATTATTCTGGAACCTCTGGAAAGAGGTTTCGGACATACCCTGGGCAACGCTTTGCGCCGCGTATTGCTGTCATCCATTCCGGGTGCCGCAGTCAGCGAGGTGGAAATCGATGGCGTGTTACATGAATACACCGCTGTGGAAGGTGTACAGGAAGATATTATTGAGGTGTTATTAAACCTCAAGCAGATTGGCGTGGCCATGCACAGCGATGAGCAGGTCGTGCTGAGTCTGGAAAAGAAGGGTATTGGCCCGGTTACCGCCGGTGACATCCAGACCACGCATGACGTGGATATTGTTAATCCCGAGCATGTGATCTGTAATCTGACCAAGGACATTACCCTGTCCATGCAGGTGACGGTAACCCGCGGTGTCGGCTATCAGCCGGCGACACTGATCAATATCGGTGAAGCCGAAAGCCGTCCGATCGGTAAATTGCTGCTGGATGCTTCTTACTGCCCGGTCAAGAAAGTCGCCTATACAGTCGAGGCTGCGCGTGTCGAGCAGCGTACTGACCTGGATCGTCTGATTCTGGACCTGGAAACCAACGGCACCATGGATTGCGAGGAAGCCGTCAAGCAGGCCGCCAATATCCTGGCTGATCAGTTATCGGTATTTGTTGATTTTGTAGCGCGTACCGAAGAGGCCGAGCAAAATACCAGCCAGACGCTGGATCCGGTGCTGATGCGTCCTATCGACGAGCTGGAACTGACGGTTCGTTCCACCAACTGCCTGAAAGCTGAAAGCATTCTGTATGTTGGTGATTTGGTTCAGCGCAGTGAAGTAGAGCTGCTGAAAACACCTAACCTGGGTAAGAAATCCCTGACTGAAATTAAGGAAGTGCTTAAAGTTCACAACCTGAGTCTGGGCATGGATATCGAAAACTGGCCGCCGGCAGGATTACCTGGCGCCTGATGCTGTTGGAGAAAAATAATGCGTCATCTTAAATCCGGCAGAAAGCTGAATCGTAACAGCTCGCACCGAAAAGCTATGTTCCGCAATATGGCGGCTTCTTTGTTCAAGCACGGCGTCATCAAGACTACCCTGCCAAAAGCCAAGGAACTGCGCCGCGTAGCCGAACCACTGATTACTCTGGCCAAACAGGACGGCGTCGCCAATCGGCGGCTGGCCTTTGCCCGCCTGCGGGATAAGGAAGCGGTGGGTAAACTGTTTGTCGAACTGGGGCCGCGCTATGAACAGCGTCCCGGTGGCTATCTGCGTATTCTCAAGTGTGGTTTTCGCACTGGTGACAAAGCACCCATGGCTTTGGTGGAACTGGTTGACCGCCCGGATGGGGAAGCGGGCAACGAATAACGCCTGCGGCAGTGTAGTTTGAAAAAACCCGGGCCTCGACCCGGGTTTTTTGTTTTTCGGATATCTGTTTAGACGCTTGACTGTTGCAAACCTGAGCCTGGCCTTAACCTGCCGCTCCGATACGGATAATCAAACAGCCTGTCTTGTTCTACGCTTGGCAGCAGCTTTACAAATAACCAGCAAAGCGTTCCGTAGCCTGCTCTCGAACTGCTGGGATGTCACATAATCGCAACAGTTCTGCGGCACGCTGGTTAAATTGCCTGTTTTAGGCAGTTCTCGAGTCTGGTTTGATAGGAGTCAGCGTGCTTCGAGCAGTATTATCGGTGGCTGCGGCAGGATGGCTTTGTTGTGCTGTTGCGTATAGTAATGAGGTGATCCGGATCAGCGGGTCGAATACCATCGCGCGAGTCTGATGCCGTCACTGCTTGAATTATGGCTGCGGCAACAGGGTGTTGATCAGGTATTACGCGAGACGCCAGCCAGTGCAGAACTTAAAATGTATGCGCCAGAAGCATCTGCCGGTGCCGGACCCACGGTCATTGAAATCCTGTCGCATGGCTCAGCTACCGGTTTTGCCGCCATCAGCAATGGTGATGCGGATGTGGCGATGTCCTCGCGTCAGGTGCGCAGCGCTGAGGTAGAGCAGTTGGCGCATCTGGGCAGTTTAAATGACGCCAGGCATGAAGTGGTACTGGCACTGGATGGCGTGGCTGTTATTGTACATCCTGAAAACTCACTGACGCAGCTCAGTATCAGCCAGTTGCGGGCGGTGTTTGCCGGCGACTTCAAGCAGTGGTCGAGGCTCGGTAGTGTCCGGGGAGCCATCAATGTCTATGCCCGTGATGATAATCCCGGTACCTTTGAAGTGTTCAAAAACCTGGTGCTGGGCAGCGCGAAGCTGACCGCCAGCACGACCCGGTTTGAGTCCAACCAGGAATTAGCAAGGCAGGTGGCGGGTGACACTCAGGGCATCGGTTTTACCGGTCTGGCGTATACCGATAGTGCCAAAACTCTGGCTGTCAGTGGTGGTGGTGAAGCGGTCGCGCCAACCCGTTTATCTATTGCCACTGAAGACTATCCATTGTCGCGGCGATTGTATCTGTATCTGCCGGAACCTGACAACCAGGTGGTGCAGTCACTGGTCAGCACCGCGCTTTCGGATAGCGGGCAGGCGGTGGTGGCGGTGCAGCAGTTTATCGCTTTGGATCTGTTCACTACCGCGATGGAGGTTCCCGTCGATGCGCCGGATGAGTACCGGCAGCTGACCGCTGCCAGCCAGCGGTTATCGCTGAACTTTCGTTTCATGGCCAGGGCCCTTCTCCTTATCGGCGTTTAGGCCGGCGATGATATATGCTGTAGGTTAAATGCTAGCGTAGCGTCTGGCCTGTGAAGTTAACATTAGAATAATTAAAGCTACTGATTTAAGGTTTCTACTCTAAAGGGCGTTAATTATCTGATATTAAAATCCAGCTGCCGAAGAATATTTAATAATTTAGGGAACCTCTGATTTAATCTGAAATGGTCGCGAGCGAGTCTTATTTGATTCAGTGCCAGTGTCTTTGGCAACGACAGCATAACTGGCTATGTCGAGTGGACAGATTGGCCATTGTGTATGGGCTGCAATGCGTCAAACAAGGCCGTTCCCACCAGAGGTTACGCCCGAAATGCTCCAATCCTGCGTTGCGTTGCTGGCAGTAGACCGGCTATTGCACTGCGCAACGACGCCTTGTCTTGGACCATTGCGTACCCCCAGGTAAATTATATGACGCGGCCATGGCGGATTAAATCAGAGGTTCCAGTCATTACTGTGATTTTATCTCGGTGGACTGCAGATAAGCTTCAAGTACGCGTTTTGTTTCACTGTGCAAACGCGCTGCCTGATTATTATCAGCCAGTAGTGTGGCAACATCCTGTTGAAAACGTGTGGCGCTCAGTGCCTGCTGCGCACGTATGGCTGCTTTGGCAACCCCCGGTGCGTTGCTGTATATAAATGGGCTGAGTGTACTCCAGTCCGTTGCTTGTAATAACGATAAATTCAACAGGGTTAGGATGCTGTTGCGCACCAATAAAGGCGTAAAGCCAGCAAGCTCATAATTCGCAGGCTGATGGGTGTTCAGGACATTCAGCAGATATTCTCTGAACCAGTCCTGATAAAGTGACTCTGGCAATGCTTTGGCGGCCTGGATCAGCATTTCGTTGGCCTCCGCGCTCAGCGATTCACGGTTCAGCAAACGCCGTAAGTGAGTGACATTCTGCTGGCTGGCCTGTTGCATCAGGTCAGCACGCATGGCAAGTTCGAAAGCCGCGATGCGATGACTTTGCCGATCAGCTGATTCCACCAGTATCATCAGATCATGCAATGCCTCGGTGGCTATGACCTGTTGTTTGTTAATGGCGCTGGTATAGATACGAGTTATCTGCGGGCTGCAATGGAAGGCTCCGGGTCCTACTGCCGGCAGGGTCTGCACTGCCATACCTTCCGGATTGGAAATGATTTCGTCACGGAATAACGGATGCTTTCTAAACTGGCTTACCACTAAAATATAGCAAGCTGCTTGATCCTTATTGCCGCCGTTAATGTCACGCATTAAGTGAGAGAAATTACTGATAGTAACGTCATCACTATTGTTAACTTGATTACGCGGGTCCCACAGTGACTTTTTGATCTTGAATGAACCACCGCTGTCATTGCCTGCGGTCGGTTCCGCAATAATAATTGCATAACGTTCCTTCAAGGAATCCTCAAACGGTGGTTGGATGGGTTCCGCGGCGTTACCAATATCAATATTGCCAGTTAAACCAAGCGCCAGCGTAAACAATATGGATATTGTAGAAAATGTCTTATAAATTTTATTCTTAAGCATGTGCTGTTCCGGAAGAGCAAGTGATAATAATGGACTATGAAGAAAGTGTGAAGACCCGCTTACACATTTTATTGACAGCATACTACCAGATAATTTCAGTAAGTTTGACAAAAAACAGGTGCTCTGCCTGTTTTAATATTAGTACAGAGTGCAGCAGAAAAACGGAAAAATGTGCACCTGGAATTCATGGAGGTTGATAAACATGAAGACAATAAGCAAGGGCATAGCCCTAGGATTGGTATGTGGCTTGAGCGCACTGCTACCGATTGCCGGCAGTGCGCAGGATGTGGTCAATGACCGCACAGCCACTGCCGATGGAAAGGTAAGAACCGATGTAGCCGTTAGAAGCGGTCGCTCCGGTTCGCTGACCGAACTACTGAATATCCGCGAAGATAATGTTGCCAGTGGTGTCATCGCGGATGTTAACAACGGCGCAGTTAATACTCATCAGATACCTGGCTATCTGAAAATATCCCCGAATGACCCCAGCGATGTTCGCGCCGGCAACGATACCGTACAATCCCGCAGTGCGATAGCACCGTTGAGCGCGCCCAGTGCGCTGATCAGCGTACCTGGTTATTCCAATGATGATAATGCGGCCATCGTAGGCGGCCGTATTACACCACCGGATACCAACGGTGATGTCGGGCTTAACCATTACGTCATGTACATCAACCTGGGCTGGGTTGTATTGAATAAATCAGATGGTTCAGTAGCCGCTGGTCCATTTGCCGGCAATACTTTCTGGCAGGGTTTTGGCGGTGTCTGTGAAACCCAGAATGCCGGCGATCCGGTGGTCTTATATGATCATCTGGCCGGCCGTTGGCTGTTCAGCCAGTTTACCGGTACCGCGATCAGCGATGGCCACCAGTGTGTGGCAATTTCTGACGGCGAAAACCCCTTGGGCCCCTACACCCTGTACGACTTCGTGGTCAGCCCGAACGCATTTAACGACTACCCTAAAATCGGTGTATGGCCTGATGGTTATTACATGACCACGCATGAATTTGCGGGACCTCAGTTATCATTTGTTGGTCTGCAGTTGACTGTATTTGACCGGGTAGCGATGCTGGCGGGTGATCCGAATGCAGGCTTTATCCAGTTTCCCAATGCCACCAGTGGCGCAGATCCTGATTTCGGTACCATTGCCGGTAATCTGGAAGGCCCCAGTCTGCCACCGGCCGGCTCCTGTAATTACCTGGTGCATGCTACCGACGTTCAGGCCTTTGGGCTGACAGGTTCGGATCGTTACCGTTTCTGGGAGGCCTGTGTTGACTTCAGTAATCCTGGCAGTTCGAGCCTGGACGAAACCACCAGCGTCAACGTGCCAGCTTTTGATGTCAATCTGTGCGGCTTTAGCCGGGATTGTATCTTCCAGCCCAATGCCCAGCGGCTGGACCCCCTGGCTGGCTTTACCATTTATCGCTTTAACCTGCGTTACTTCGCCGGTGAAGGCGTGCTGAAAGGTGTTGCCACTAATAATGTCGATGTCGGCGCGGACCGTGCCGGTGTGCAATGGGCCGGTTTTGATATCAACCCGACCAATAATGCTATCAGCATCGGTGACAATGGTGACCTGCTGGGTGTGATTGATCAGGGCGGTGGTCTGAGCCGCTGGATGGGCTCAGCTACGCTGGATCAGGATGGCAATATCGGGATCGGTTATACCCGCTCCAGCAGCAGTTCATTCCCCTCGATCTACTACACCGTGCATGAGCGTGGTGTGGATGGCCCGGGTGTGACACAGCAGGAAGAAGTGTGTGTCAACGGCAGCGGCGCCACCACCGGTGCCAATCGCTGGGCGGACTATGCCAGTGCCAGTATGGACCCGGTTGATCAGTGTACTTTCTGGATTGCCAACGAATACGTTGAAACCACCGGTAACTTCAACTGGAATACCCGCGTATGTGCTTTCCGTATTCCCGGTTGCGGTGGCGGTGGTCCTGTCAACCAGCCACCCACGGCCAGCTTCACTTTCAATTGTAATGATTTGAACTGTAGCTTTGATGGCAGTGGCAGCAGCGACAGTGATGGTACTATCGCCAGTTATGCCTGGGCATTCGGCGACGGCGCCAATGGCAGTGGTGTCAATACCAGCCATACCTATGGTAATGCGGGCACCTTCAATGTCACCCTGACAGTCACCGATGATGACGGCGCGACTGATAGCCAGACTCAACCGGTAACGGTTACCGCGCCGCCAACGGGTGGTAACTGCCCAGCCGGCTCAATTGATTTCAATAACTTCGCAACTACGGCGTTTGCCACGCAGGATGGAGCAGGCAGCGTGAATGTCCTGGATGGCGGTGATACCCTGCAGCTGATCGGCAATCGCTGGCGTGCTTCTACCCAGACTTATGCCATTACCGCAAACACTGTTGTTGAGTTTGACTTTGCCAGTGGTTCCCAGGGTGAAATCCACGGCATAGGCATGGATGAAGACAATACTCTGACCCAGAACCGTATCTTCAGAGTGTTCGGCACTCAGAATTATGGCAATGTCGTTAATCCGCAATACACTGGCGGTGGTGCGTTCCAGACTTACAGTATTCCGGTTGGTCAGAACTTCACCGGCAACAACTTCCGTTTGATTTTTGTCAATGATAAGGACAGCGGTACGCAGAATAACGAAAGTCAGTTCCGTTGCGTGCGGGTGTTTGAAGATACCCCGGGCGGCGGTCAGTGCAGTGTCGAGGTTGATTTCGAAAGCGGTGCGGCCGGTTGGAGCAACGGTGCCGGCTCAACCTGCACCACGGGTACTTATATATTGGGTACGCCCACTCAGCAAACAGCCAGTGGTGTGATCACCCAGGTAGGCGGTGACAACACTACCGGTTCAGGCTCAGCCATATTCAGCGCTAGCAATACTTCCGCCGGCAATGCGGATATTGATGGTGGTAACTGTATTCTGCTGTCGCCGGTATGGACCGTTAATGAAGCTTCCACCCTGGAAGCCTTTTACTTCCATGGTCAGCGCGACGCGGGTGATGATGCCAATGGTGATTTCTTCCGCCTGGAAGTATCCACCAACGGCGGCACCAGCTTCAGTCCGTTCGTTAGCATCGGTGATGTACGCAACACCGCCGCCTGGACTCCGGCCACCACCCAGATTGCAGCAGGTTCGCAGGTTCAACTGCGCATGCAGGCTTCGGATGGCGCTGGTCCCGGTGATATCGTAGAAGCGGGTATCGACGATGTGAGCATTTGTTCTAATTGATCTGATTAATTAGCACTTAGGCACGTGAAAACGCCGGGCACTGCCCGGCGTTTTTTATGAGATATTAATATGGGTTATTAAGCAGTAACTGGTTTATTCCGGTGGCGGAACATTGGTAACCTGTGGATCACAATCGATAATCGCCCCGGTCTGGGTATCCTTAACCAGGATAGACAACAAAATAAGCTGATGATCTTCGGTACACTTATTGCGCATACTGAAGTTGCCGGTTTGCTTATCAATTTGAGCATCAAAAATCTGGTCGCCGGGATCATTGATGGCAAAATCAAATATCTGGTAACGGGTTTCGCTATCGTCATGCAAGATATATTCAATTTTGGTATCTTTTGCGTACACGGGCACGAACGATGGCGTATAGCTGTAAAAATACTTGCCATCCGCGCCGTTCCCGCCATGACCTACGTAGGCGATATGCAATATAACAGTGGTCGTTTCTAGTTCGTTAGGCATTGGTTTTCCTCCAGATTGTTATTGATATAGTTGGTCAGTACCGCAGGCCGGTAACCGATCTCATCAAATAACCGGATAAGACTGGTAGCATCAAGTCTGAGATTGACCTTGGCCCGCAGTAATGGGGCCAGAATACGCGTGTCCATACTGCCAGCTGCAACCCCCTCCAGCATCTCGACCGACTGTCGCCATAAACTCTCAGCCTCAGCCCGGTCAGTCTGGCACATCCATTCGCCTTCAGTGATCATGATATCAGCTGCCAGCGTGCGGGTAAGTAAATCATTATTATTAGTCTCAAACAAAGACTCTATTTTCTGCAGAGCGTCTTGGTGCAGTTGCCGGGCAGGCGGCCTTTGCCCCAGCCAAAACCTTGCCTGAGCCAGTTTTGCCTGAGCATTGATCAGCGAGCGCCGCCACTCTATGTTTCTGGTATTGGAAGCAGTCAGCTGTTGCATATGCTCGTGGGCCAGCTCGAGCTGTGTTTCAGCCAGTGCCATTTCGCCGATGCCGTAGTAAACCGCACCCAGGCGAATCAGCAGATAGGCATAGACTTTCTGCCATTCTTTATTGGTCACGTCAATAGCGATCAGGGCACGCATCTGTTCGATGGCGGACAGATACATCGCAATGGCCTGACTTGAATTGCCCACCGCACTGGCCAGTTGTCCGGTGTTCTGCTGGGCGATCACCAGACGATATAGCACCTGGTTGTTTCTGCCGGCAGCGGCATACAGGCTGTTCATCAGATCAAGCTCCTGCTGAAAATATTCACGCGCCTTGTTCAACATGCCGGTTTTTTGCGCGGTTCTGGCAGTCCATGAATAGCTGTCAGCCAGCTCAATGGTTAATGCGGTGTCATCAGGCCTTACCGCCAGGACCTGTTGTTTTAATTGGGTGGAGCGCTCAAAGTACTCAGTGGCTTCGGGTAACTGGCCAGCATCATTCGCCAGCGTGCCCAGATTATTCCAGGCATACGATAGCTCCATGATCGCATCCGGGTTATCCGGTTCCTGGGCGGCCCATTGCTCGGCATAGCTTTGATAAGCCTCCCAGTGGCTTCGGGTATGGATCAGGTCATTTTCAAGGTAGTGCAGATAGCCCAGCCAGTACTGGGTATTACCGGCCTGCAGCAGGGTCGGACCATGGGTTGGGTTTTGTGCCAGGATCCGGGTAAGAATTTCGGCAGCTTCGTTAAGCGCGGTGCGTGCTGCGCCGTAATCAGCCTGGGTGATTCTGATTTCACCAATCTGGATCAGCGCCCGGGCCCGCAATAACAGGCTTTCAACGCCGACATCTTCGTCAGGTTGTGATTCCAGGTAGCGCATGGCTTCGTCACCGACCACATCAAGCAGGTTCAAACGCCCCAATGGCCGCAGCCGGTCCATCAGATCACCGAGCATAAAGCCGACCAGGTTTTCTGCTTCCGCCTGTCTGAGTTCCGCGGTCTGACGGGCGTCAGTGGCGATAATGCCGGCGATGCCAGCCAGTGCGCCCAAGGCAACCACGGTGGCAGCCGCCAGGCGCCGCAACCGCGTACGCCGCCCGGCATGCCTGATGGAAGAATCGATAAAGCGTTTGTCGGTATCATCCAGCTGAATCTGCTGACTGTCGGATAACAGCCGGGCCTCCAGTAAAGGCTTGCCGCGGGTAAGCAGATAGTCGGTGGAACAGTCTTCATTCTGCCAGCGCGCCGCAGCCGCTGACAGGTTGGTGTAGCAACGCAATAGTTCTTTGTTCTGTTCAATCCAGCGCTGTGCTCTGGGCCAGTGTACGAACAAGGCCTCATGGGTGACCGATACGGTATGCCGATTGCTGCTGAATTCACTGATCAGCAGGCGTGAGTCAATCAGTGCCTGGGCCAGCTGCAGTTCACCCGGATCGGTAATTTTGTTCCAGTCGGCGGCCCGTGCCGACACCGTGCCATCGATGCGTTGCACCACCAGCCGACCGAGCAGGCTGCCCAGGCGATCCTGGGCCTGCTGGGGAAGCTCGGCAACCACCGCCTCGACTTTCTGACTCAAGGCGCCCTGCAGGCCACCCATTTGATGATAGGCGGCAAAACACAGCAGATTGTCCTTATCACGCTTGAGATACAGCTCGTTAAGCGTGTATTGCAGCAGCGGCAGAATATCCGGATGGGTAATGGCGTCATCGCGGATCTGATCATCCAGCCGGCTCAGCGTGTCTTTATCCTGTTCAAATTTCAATCCGGCGGCGCGCGCCGGATTGCGGATCATTTCGGAGATTTCACCAGCGGTAGGCGGCATCAGGTCGAACTGACCCAAACCGCTTTTCAGTTCGGTGATATGCGGCAGGCGCATGATTTCCTGGTAGAAATCGTTGCGGGAAGTTACCAGCGTAAGCACCAGGCCGGATTTGGCCAGCGCCGCCAGCGCGTCCAGAAAATGCTGCCGCTGCTGTGGGTCAATCTCCGGGTTGGCGCAGATTTTTTCAAACTGATCGACCACCAGACAAAGTACGGTGGTCATGCTGTTATCCACATGGTGGACGAAACGGTAACGTTTGATGGCGCTTTCCAGGCGCTCGATAAGGGCGGTAAAGTGGCCTTCCATCAGCCACTCATAAAGCTGTTGCCGCTCATCTTCAGCAAACAGCACCTGCTCATCCATACGCCACTGCAACAGCGCGTCTACCAGCGCCTGCACCGGATCATCCGCGCGCTGTGCGCCCATCGGAGCGGTCACGCTGGCAATGGCCTGGATGGCATGCACACCGTGGGCGGACATCAGTTGGGGTAGAATGCCGGCCCGCACCAGTGAGGTCTTGCCGGAACCACTCGGCCCCAGAATCAGAATAAAGGGTAATTGATTCTGCACCCGCTGCTGAATGCGGGTAAACAGTTCACTCAGCGCTTCGCCACGGCCAAAAAAGATATCCGAATGATGGCTGTCAAAGGCCTCCAGACCCAGGTAAGGCGAACCGCCCGACCAGGTAACCGCGGTGCGGTTAGCACCGGCGTCGCCAGGAAAAGACACCGGTGCGATCAAACGGTAACCACGCTTGCGGATGGTCTTGATATAGCTCGGATTAACAGCCTGGTCGTGCAATGCCTTACGCAACTGTGCAATGACTTTGTGGACCGGGTTGTCGCCGTAAAAGGTTCCCGCCCAGCAGGCGTTCAAAAGCTCCTCACTGGTCACCACCACGCCCGGCCTGTCAGCCAGGTACATCAATACGCCCATGGCTTTGGGTTCTACCACGTTGCGGATATCACCACATTCAAATGCTTTTTCGCCTGGTTTGACCAGCCAATCACCTAACCGAAAGTATGTGTCCGCAGACGACACGTCTGATTTCTCCCTGATTTGTCAGGGGATGCAGTATAGCTCGCCAGGTCCAGGCTTGACCAATGGATTATATCCGTCAGATCGCCGCTGCCGGAGCGCGCAAAATACTCCTGAGGACCGATGTATTGCTATGGGTTGTCGGACAGCGCGGATTTAGCTTGCGGGCGCCCGTTAACCGGTTAAAAAAGTATAAAACAGCCTCTCGATCGGCATCCAGACAGAGCAGGTTCTGTTCGGCAGGTAGCTCTCGGGATACCTCGGGTTGATTCAGTTTAAAGATGTAAGTCTTTGTAAAATAAAGGTTTTTAATATCTTTCGATAATCGGAAGGTTTCCGGAAGGTTAAGAAAACCCTCACTGGTAACACTGTCCCTGCCTTGAGACATATGTGAACAGCATTCCCCATATGTACAAGGTTAGGGATGGGAGGAAAAAAGGGGGATTGAATAATAAGAGCTCCTCAACACCAGAGGCGGGCTGTCGGAACAAAAGCAATAAACCGATAGCGGCTTTCGGGGAGGGCCTGAAGGGAGAAGGGTTAGGTGGGCCGGCACGGGCCCACCTTTTCTTTTGCTTGGTTATTACAGCCTCTGATTAGTCAGAGGCTGTTTTTTAATGCTTTACAACGTACTCTCAAACCCGTCGCTCAACAGCGTTTCCGGACCTAATGGCAACGGCCAGGCATATGCGCCGCGTGAACGGGTGAACAATGCCAGCGTCGAAAAGCCCCGGTCAATCGACATATCCCAGATCATGACCGAGGGCAGGCCCTCGTTAAAGCGCATCCAGACTGGTTCCGCGGCAGTGATGTCATCGGTGAAATACAGCCCCCAGTCCGAGCCGGCGAACACCTGTGCGGGAATATTGGGGTTGGTCATAATTGAATTGACCGGAATATTGGGCAGGTTGCCGGATTTGTCGGTCCAGCTGAAGCTGGAACAGTCGCTGTTGCAGACCACCCGGAACACGTGTCCGGGGGTGGCCGGCGTATTGTCATTAAAACCACCCACCGCGGCGTAACCGATCAGTGGGTTCACCGGGTCGGTCACCACATCCAGAATCGGGCGATTGGGCAACACGCTGTTGCCGTCCGTCACGTCTACCCAGGTGGCCGTGTTAGCAACGCCCTGGCCCAGCTCAAAACCTATCGCGACATTACCGTCATTGGTACCGGCGATGGCCATGTTTTCATCGCTGAAGGAAAAAGCCAGCTGGTTGATAAACGAACGGTTGCCCAGCGTTCCTTTGGTCAGGTCGGGGCTGTTGGCGTACCAACTGGCATTATTCAGACCGCCGGTGATGGTTTCCCAGACCCGGGTGCTGCCGGCGATCAGGTGCTGGCAACCGGTGCCCGCCGGACAATCATATTTGTATATTTCAAACGGGAACAGAAATGAGAGTGTATCTACGCTCCAGGGGCCGTTCACGGACTGATAATTGCCGTTCGGACCATTCTGGCTGACAAACATGCCACCGTTCTGGGTTTCCACATACCAGCGTTGTTCCAGTACCGGCTCCAGTCTTGCGAACACGCCGTCACCGCCGAGTACCGAATTCCAGTTGTTGGCGCTTACCGGACCGGCCCAACTGGTGACGGAAGAACCATTGTCCTGGGCACCGCCAACCGCAGCGCGGTTAAAGCGGGTGGCGAATTCGGCGGTTATATCACCGGAGTAAAACTCGATAGTCGGCAGAGTGGTATTTAACTGGGTATAGTTGATTTGCGCTGGGTTGGCTGCATCCGCATTGGCGGTATAGTAGATGCCGCCATCGCTGCCCAGCAACAGACGGGATGGATCATTGTTCACATAAGTACGCGCGTGATGATCAACATGCACATTGTCATTACAGGTAACACCGACCAGATTATCGCCACCATTATCCGAGCGGAACATATGCAGACTGCTTAAAAAGAACTGCTGTGGATCCGTCGGCGACACCGTAATGCCGGCGTAATACCAGGACTGACCACCTGCTCCGCAGACACTCAGATTGGCATTGCGCTGCTGCCAGCTGACACCGCCGTCAGCACTGCTCCAGACGCCCATAAACTGCAGGCTGGTGGGGCTGACCACTTCGGCATACAAAACATCCGGGTCGCTGGGCGCGCGGGCGATCTCCAATCGTCCCAGCGGGCCATTAGGCAGCCCATTACCGGTGCCTGCCGGCCAGCCATTATCGGGGCGGCTGAGTAATTGCCAGTTCAGCGGACAGCCACTGGCAGGGACGGTTGACTCATAAATACCGTTGGCGCCGTTCTGATCCAGGTCAGGCTGTACCGCGGTGGGTCCGCCACGGGTGCCGACGGCAGCCAGGATTTCAGTTTGACCGCCGGTATCGAGCAACAGCAGGCCAGTCATATCCTGACGCTGGGTGCTAAAACTGTTGGTCAGACAGGGGCCGGTCCAATCAGCGCCATCATTGTAGGAAAGGAACAGACCGGTTTTAGTGCCGACGATAATGGTCTGGCTGTTGCGCGGGTCTACCAGTACTTTACCGATCGCCTGATATTGTGGAAAACTACCGGCTGGTTGAGGCAGGGCCGGACCGAATACATCAGTCCCCAGGATTTCAAAGCTGGCGCCGGCATCACGGCTGCGCAGCAGACCGGCACTGCCGAACGAAAAAGAACCATAGCGCAGATCACCGGTACCAGCATAAATGGTATCCGAGTCATTCGGATCAAATGCCAGGTCACCAATGGCAATGGAATTAAACAGCGGGTCATCGGTTAGCGGGGTCCAGGTGGTATTGGAATCACAGCAGTTGCTGGTTTTCCATACCCCGCCGCCATCGGAACCAAGATAGGCAACGGTGTCATCATCCGGATTGGAAATGATCGTATTGGTGCGCCCGGCAGTGCCCCCGTTGAGTGGTCGGGGCCCCAGTGAGGTAAAGCGATCGGTCGGCAGACTGGAGCCACCGCGGGTGGCTGGCAGCCGCATGCCGTCCGGCGCCGCTGCGCGCATCTTGTCATGCTCTGTTTTGGCCTGGCTGAGCCAGCGGGCATCAAAGCGGAAGGTCGGATAAGTGTATCGGGTCGCCCAGAAATCACCATCCGAAGGTTGTTTGCCTCGGCTGGTTGGCGTAATCGGGTTATCCTGGGGGTCTTCTTGTTGCAACGTTTGATAAGTCACAAAACCAGCGCCGAGCAGTACCGCGAGGGTGATAGTACGTATCAGAATACCGATCATTTCCAATTCTCCAGCAATCATCCAAACGCGCAGTTTACTCTAAACATGGCAGCGGGTTGAGCAATACCAGGTATCAGCGTTTTCACCCGCCAGCGGGCTCTTACAAAAATATGTCTGATAGGAGCCCGCTGGCGGGCGATAGGTCAGGCAGCTCCAACCAACCCGCACGGCGTTGATCGTAATATCAAACCAAGCCACATACCCGGCAGCAATAGCATGGCAGGAGCCCGCTGGCGGGCGATAGCTAAGGTAGCTCAATCCAACCCGCACGGCGTTGATCGCCATCTAATATCAAACCAACCCACATACCGGCAGCAAGATCATGGTAGGAGCCCGCTTGCGGGCGACCACTACGCCAGACTTATCTGTTAGTCGGAATCAAACAAACCCATCTGTCCGTTTTCCGGTCGGCGCCGGAAGGCAGCGGTGTTCAGTGCCGGCCGTTGTTGATCCAGTCCATATTTCTTTTTATGGCGAGCAAACATCTGTGCGATATGTGTGGCGTAAGGTCCTTCACCAGTCTGGCGGATACCCCAGCGGGTGTCATTGAGCTTACCGCCACGCACATCCCGGATCCGTCCCAGCACCCGCGATTTCTTCAATGGATAATGTTCATCCAGCCAGTCGGTAAACAACTTGCGCAAACCATGTGACAGCCGCAACATGGTGTAGCCCGCCGAAGACGCACCAGCCGCGGCAGCGGCCTTGAGCAGGGCCGGGATTTCATGATCAGTCAGACCGGGGATCACAGGTCCCAGCAAAACATTGACGGGGATACCGGCAGCACTTAGTGTCTGGATTGCCCGCAACCGGGCCTTCGGCCGGGACGTGCGCGGTTCCATGGTTTTGGCCAGCGCAGTGTCCAGTGTGGTCAAGGAGATATTGACCACTATGGCTTGGTAACTTGCCAGTTCCTTCAGCACATCAATATCGCGCGTAACCAGATGATTTTTGGTGATGATCCCAACTGGATTGCGAAACTCCGCCATCACCTGTAAGCAACGACGGGTAATTTCCAGCCTGCGCTCGACCGGCTGAAATGGATCGGTATTACCACTGATTGAGATAGCCTGTGGTTGATACTTACGCGCGTTCAGTTCCCGGCGCAGCAGTTCGGGCGCTGTGGTCTTGACGAAGATCTTGCTCTCAAAATCCAGCCCGGCCGACAGCCCCAGATATTCATGATTGGGTCGGGCAAAGCAGTATATACAGCCATGCTCACAGCCGCGATAAGGGTTGAGCATCACTCCTGGGCCGATATCCGGACTGCTGTTATAGCTCAGCACCGTTTTGCTGTGGTCCTGAAAGAAGCGTGTGGCCAGCCTGGGCTCCGAGAAATCCGGATCATCATTGCTTAAGTCCCAGCCATCATCAAAATCGGTATCCAGCGCCAGGGATTCGAACCGTCCCACAGGGTTGTCGGTTGCGCCGCGCGCAGTCGTCTGGCGGGGCTTGGAGGTCGTTTTCATTCTGTTGCAGGACGCAGGGCCAGGCCCGTCAAGCCTGCGACGACACTCATGGCCGCCAGCAGATAGGTAGTGGTGCTAAACGCCTGCTGAAAGGCCTGCCTGAACAACTGTGTCTGTTCAACATTCAGTCCTTCAGGCAGGGTCAGGCTGCCGGCGAAGGCCTGTCCGGATTGCATCAACTGCAGAAAGATGGTGGTAAATACCGCCACCGCGATCAAGCCTGCCGTACGTGACAGCGTGTTATTCACCGCTGAGGCAATACCTGCATTGTGCTGGCCGGCCGCGCGCAATACGGTGGCGGTCAACGGGCCTGCCAGCATCGCCAGGCCGATACCGAACAGCAACATACCGGGGAATATGCTCAACCAGAAAGACTGCTCCTGCCAGCTCGCGCTATAACCGATGTAGGCCCAGCCAGCAGCGATGGCAAACGGACCGCTGATCAGCAGTCGGCGGCTGCCGTGGCGGTCCGCCAGAGTGCCGATATAACTGGATAATACAAACACACACACTACCACCGGTATGAACGACGCGGCAGCCATGGATGGGCTCATTGAATGTATTTCGATCAGCCGGAAGGGTAGTAAAAATCCGAACGCCGCAAATGCGCCATAGATAATGAAGGTAATCAGGTTGACGATGGAAAATGCCCGGTTGGCAAACAGCTTAAGCGGCAGCATCGGTGAGCTGACCCGCTGCTGCCACCAGATGAACAGACCGAACAGAAGCACAGCCATGGCGTAGCAGCCGATAATCAGGGGGTGGGAAAGCGACAGCGCCGGTTGTTCAATCAGTCCCACGATCAAGGCGCTTAAGGCTGCCGCGACCAAGATTGCTCCCCACCAATCAATCGGCTGTTGGCCTGCTGATGCGTGCCCGGCGGGTATATAGCGCAGCCCCATGCCGATAACCAGCAGTAATATCGGCAGATTGACGACAAACACCCAGCGCCAGCTCAGCAGTTCAGCCAGCCAGGCACCGGCGACCGGCCCTATCGCCATGCTGGCCGCCGTCGCGGCTGTCCAGGTACCGATCACTCGGCCCTGCTCATGATCATCGAAGTAGGTCCCGAGCAAAGCCAGCGAGCCGGGAATCATCAAGGCGCCACCCAGCCCCTGTAAAGCGCGAAAGATAATCAGAGTGTCCGGTGTTGTGGCCAGGCTGCACAGCAAAGACGCTAGCGCAAACAATCCACAGCCGGTAATGAATACATTGCGGATGCCATACCGATCACTTAATGAACCGCTCAGCAGCATGCAGGCGGCCAGTAACAGCAGGTAGCTTTCCACTATCCATTGCAACTGCCCGGCACCGGCGTTGAGCGAGTTGGCTATCAGCGGCAGGATCACATTCACAACCGTGCCGTCAATAAATGCCAGGCTGGAAGCCAGAATGCTGATCAGCAGAATAAAGGGTTTATTGCTCGCCAGGCAGTCGACATGATTCTGTTCAGTAATGACACCGTGGCTGCAGGGTTCGCGAAAATAGCTCATCGATACTCACTCCCCCAACAGGGCCCCCGGGTTAGGTATGAACAAAACTTGTTGTTATTGGCTGCCGTTGGCATGCTAGCCTGAACGTTTGGAAATTTTTGCTTCATTGATGAGATATTACCTTGTCTGATCCATCGCCATCGCTAGCATCGGCCGCGGCGCCCGCATCGGTTCCCGACTGGGGAGTCAGCCTGAACAGCAGCGCCGGCCGGACAGGTTACTATTTCAATGAACCGCACGATCAGCAATTCGTGCTGGCCCAGACCACCTTCGTGGTCAATCTGGTCTATGACGAAACGGATATCGCGGTTAATTCCGACCGGCTGTGGCGGTTGCGTACGCCGCGCGATTGCGTGGTCACCGTACCTGCCGGCAGTGAGGTTCGGGAAATCTCGGATGGCAGCAGCGAAGCACTGATACTCAGTATACAAAGCGCCAGGCTGCGTGAACTGCAGGAAAATATAGGTGCTGCCCGGTACTTGCCGATGCGCTTTGCTCATGACCTGGTTCTGCCTGAGGCCGGGAGTTTGGCACGTCAGCTGCGCCGGGTTTTTTTTAGCGGAGCACAGCGTGATACGTTGTACCTGGATGAGTTAATCCTGCAATTGCAGTACAGCATCGTATGCGGGTATTACCGGCAATCAGCGGAGCAGGGCGCTGCGCAGCCGAAACTGAGCATGCCGGCGCTACAGCGGGTGCACGATTTTATGCATGCCAACCTGGCCGGCAACGTCAGCCTGGTTGCTCTGGCCGAGCAGGCCTCGCTGAGCCATTATCATTTTGCCCGGGCCTATCGCAACAGCACTGGTTTGAGTCCCCATCAGGCGCTGCTGGAGCTGCGTATTCAGCACGCCCGCCGACTGTTACTGAACTCGGCGCGTTCGCTGGCCGAAATTGCCGTCAGCTGTGGGTTTTGCTCACAGGCGCACCTGACCAGCACATTCCGCAAGCGGCTTGACATCACACCATTACAGTATCGTCAAAACAGGCTGGGTCAGCGTCGTGGCGGGGATGCCTGAATATTGCTATAGCGCAAGATAATGAAAGACACCGAGGCAAGCATGGTTTAGCCTGTTGCTTCCGCGTTCGAGAATAATACCTACACGTTGTTTGCACTTTGCGCGAAATCTTTGCATGCGCGTTATTAGCCGGACGGGTGCCGTATACTATCCGGTATAGCTTTTCCCGGTCGGATTTGGATGGAGCACGTAATGAGTAAACCGGTGATTTTTTGTGTCGATGATGAGCCGCAGGTGCTGCGTTCGGTAGCCCGTGATCTACGCTCGCGCTACGGTGAGGATTACCGCATTGTAGCCAGTGATTCGCCGCGCGAAGTGCTTGAAATTCTTGATGAATTATCGGCCAAACAGCAGGTGGTGGCGTTGCTGATTGTGGATCAGCGCATGCCGGAGTTATCAGGCACCGAGTTACTGCGCCGCGCCAAACCGAAATGCCCGGATGCCAAGCGGGCGCTGCTGACTGCATACGCCGACACCAGCGTGGCGATACAGGCGATCAACGATTTAGGCCTGGATTATTATCTGCTCAAGCCCTGGGACCCGCCGGAACAGAACCTGTATCCGGTCATAGATGACTTGCTTGAGGACTGGCAGTCCAGCTTTATTCCACCATTTGACGGCATTCTGGTGATCGATGACCGCTGGAGCTCAAAAGGCCACGCGCTGCGTGATTTTCTGGCCCGTAATCACGTACCCTACCGCTGGCTGGACGTGGAAAGCGATGCCAGCGCCGAGAATTATGTGGCGGACGGGGTCGAACTGCCGCTGGTCATTTTCCCGGATGGCGAACGCCTGGAGCAGGCCGATATTGAGCAGGTGGTGGAGCGTCTGGAAATTACCACCCGGCCCGATTCCGAGTTTTACGACATGGTCATCATCGGCGCCGGTCCAGCCGGCCTGGCTGCCGCGGTGTATGCCAGTTCAGAAGGCGTCAAGACCGCATTGATTGAGCAGAATGCGCCGGGTGGTCAGGCTGGTACCAGCACCCGGATCGAAAACTATCTTGGTTTTCCGTCCGGTTTGACCGGCTCGGATTTAGCGCGGCGCGCGCAAACCCAGGCGGAACGGTTTGGAACCCAGATGATTTTGACTCGTGATGCCGTCGGGCTCAGTTCCGATGGTCATTATCACCAGGTGACCCTGGATAACGGTGATGTGATGAGCTGTAAATCGGTATTGATCTCGGTCGGGGTCAATTACCGCCAGTTGGCGGGTGAGGGTATCCAGCGTCTGGAAGGCGCTGGCGTGTACTACGGCGCGGCGGCTACAGAAGCAGCCATGTGCAAGGACCAGGAAGTAGTGATAGTCGGGGGTGGTAACTCAGCTGGTCAGGCGGCGGTATTTTTAGCCCAGCATGCCCGCAAAGTGCATATTGCCGTGCGCGGCGCGACCCTGTCTGACTCCATGTCGGAGTACCTGGTCAAGCGTATCCATGAACTGGACAACGTCGAACTATGGTGGCACACCCAGGTCCGCCGCGTTGAAGGTGAGCAGCATCTCGAACAGGTGGTGCTGGAAGATACCCATGACGACAAGCAATTCACCATCAATGCAGCGGCGTTGTTTATTTTTATCGGTGCGATCCCGCGCACCGAATGGCTGCAGGATGTTATCGCCACCGACAAACAGGGCTTTGTGCTGACCGGCGCGGATCTGATGCATCCGGATAATGACCTCGACTGGCCCCGGGAGCGCCGCCCCTATCTCACCGAAACCAGTGTGCCGGGTATTTTCGCCGCCGGTGATGTGCGCTATGGTTCGGTCAAACGGGTGGCCTCCGCGGTTGGCGAAGGCTCTATTACCGTACAGTTTGTGCACCAGTATCTGCGTGATAAATGAGCAAATTGACCGTCAGCCGTCAGGCGCTGGTTGATAACCCTTTGTTTGAGGGCTGCAGCAGCGAGCAGATTGATTTTGTGTGTGACAATCTGGAGCCGATGCGGCTGGCCAAAGGTGATTATCTGGTCAGGGAAAATGAGCCCGGACGGGGTTTTTTTATTTTGCTCGAAGGGGAAATATCGGTACTGAAGATCATGCAGGGTACCCCCATGGTGGTTGGTCGTCACGAGCCCGGCAACTTTTTCGGAGAAATTCAGATACTGGCTGACAGCCTCACCCCGGTAGCGCTGCGGGCCTCGGCTGATTGTATTCTGGCGAAATGGGATGAAGCCGGCTTTCGCCGCCTGCTGTCATTTTCAAGAGCAGTGGAAAAGCGTATTTTCCAGAAGATTTCCGAGCGTTTGCAGGGCCTGGCCAATTTTGTGCGCACGCAGGAAAAAATGGCTTCGCTGGGTACTCTGGCGGCCGGTCTTGCACACGAGCTCAACAACCCCGCTGCCTCGCTGGTGCGTACCCTGGAGTCGCTGCACCCTAAAATTCTGGAGTTGCAGGACATGAACCTGGAATATGGCCGAGTGGAGCAGTCTGCCGCACAGACAGAACGCTGGCAGAAGCTGCGCGAAACCGGTTTTAATCAGATTATGCAGCAGCCGCTGAAATCCCGGGAGGTGCTCAGACGAGAGGAGCGCTTTACCGATTGGCTGGAAACACTGCAGGTGCCCAAGGCTTACGATCTGGCTGGCCCATTGGCCGAGTCGGGACTGGAGATTGAGCAGATCACGACGCTCAGTGACCACTGGCGTGACGATCCAACCCCGATGCGTTACCAGGGTATCCAATGGCTGGCCATGTCGTTTGAGGTATTAACCATGGTGCGCGACGGCAGTGATGCGGCCAAACGTATCAGCGAGTTGGTCAAATCGGTCAAATCCTACGCGTATATGGACCAGGCTCCACAACAGTTCGTGGATGTGCATGACGGTCTGGAATCCACGCTGACCATGCTCAAACACCAATGGAAATATGGCGTCAAGATCATACGCGAATACAGTGAGGAGCTGCCGGCGATCCCGGTGTTCGGCAGCCAGTTGAATCAGGTCTGGACCAACATTATGACCAACGCCTTCGAAGCCATGGATGGTGAAGGCACGTTGACCATCCGCACTTATCAGGAAGGTCATCACGTGGTGGTCGCGATTATTGACGACGGACCGGGTATACCCAGCGAGATTCAATCACGCATTTTTGATCCATTTTTCACCACCAAGGAAGTCGGTAAAGGCACCGGTCTGGGACTGGATATTGCCTATCGCATCGTCACCAACCGGCATCACGGTTATCTGCATTGCAACTCACAACCGGGTGCTACCCGATTTGAAACCGGCCTGCCGGTGGCCTGTCCGGATGGACGCACCAATGCGGATCAACAGACTCAAGGGTCCGGCGCGGATGCTACCGGCCAATAACCATTACCAGATAAAAATCAGCGATATTGAGGCAATCACTATGACCACCAGCACGCCACGTATTTTTCTGTTAAGCCTGATGATCAGCATGTTGATAACGGGCAGCGGCTGTAACCGGCAAGCGGACCAGAGTGGTCAGCAGCAAGGGCCGCCGCCGGTCACGGTGGCGCAACCGTTGGTCAGGCCCGTTACCGAATGGGATGAATACACCGGTCGCTTTCAGGCTGTTGAGCGAGTGGAAATCCGTGCCCGGGTGACTGGCTATCTGGACTCGATCGAGTTTGACGATGGCCAGATCGTGCAGCAAGGTGATCTGCTGTTTGTGATTGATCAGCGTCCGTTCAGCATTGCCCGTGACCGCGCTCAGGCTCAATACACTCTGGCCCAGAAAGAGTTTGAACGGGCCGAGGAACTGATCGGCCGCAACGTCATTCCGCAGGAAGAATATGACCGCCGTCAGCAGGAGCAGGCGGTGGCCCGTGCCACATTGAATCAGGCGCGGCTGGATATGGAGTTTACCGAAGTACGTGCGCCGGTAACCGGCAGAATTTCCACTGAACGGGTCGATGTCGGCAACTTGGTGATCGGCAACGAAACGCTACTGACGGTCATTGTTTCACTGGATCCCATTCATTTTATTTTTGACGCCAGTGAACGTGAGCTGTTGCGTTATACAAGGCTGGACCGCAGTGGGCAACGGCCGGGCTCACAGGACAATCCCAACCCGATTTTCGTCAAACTGTTTGATGAAGAAGACTATGTCCATGAGGGCCAGATGGATTTTGTCGATAACGAGGTTGATCTGGGTACCGGCACGATCCGTGGCCGGGCGATACTGCCTAATCCTGACCGGGTAATTTATCCGGGTCAGACCGGCCGGGCACGGCTGGTCGGCAGTGGCGAGTATGACGCGATACTGGTTCCCGATGAGGCGATCGGCACCGACCAATCCCGCAAGTTTGTGCTGGTGGTGGGCGAGGACAATACCGTCCAGATGCGCTTTGTCACCCTGGGACCACTGCGTGATAATGGCCTGCGGATTATTCGTGACGGCCTGAGTGAGGATGATCGGATTATCATCAACGGTCTGCAGCGCGCGCGGCCCGGCAGTCCGGTCACGCCGGAACCCGGTGAGATCAGCGACGGCGCTGACAGCAGCGGGTCATAACCCATGAATATCTCGCACTTTTTTATTGACCGTCCAATTTTTGCCACGGTCCTGTCGGTTCTGATCATGATTGTGGGTGGGCTATCGTATTTTTCACTGCCCATCGAGCAATATCCGCAAGTCGCGCCGCCGACCATCCAGGTCACCGCCACTTATCCTGGCGCGAACGCGGAAACGGTGGCCAACACCGTCGCGACACCCATTGAGCAGGAAATCAACGGCGTGGAAGGCATGCTGTATATGCTGTCACAATCCACCGGCGACGGGCGCATGCAGTTGACCATCACCTTCGAGCTGGGCACCAACCTGGACGACGCCCAGGTGCTGGTGCAGAACCGGGTGGCCATCGCCGAGCCGCGCCTGCCGGAAGAAGTGCGCAGACTGGGTGTAACCACCCGCAAGAACTCGCCGGATCTGATGCTGGTGATTAACCTGTTCTCGCCCGACAACACCTACGATCAGACCTATATCGGCAACTACGCGGTGTTGCAGTTGCGCGATCGTCTGGCCCGTATTGAAGGGGTAGGGGACATCCAGCTGTTCGGCGCCAGTGAGTACGCAATGCGCATCTGGCTGGATCCGGATCGGGCCCAGATTCTGGGCTTGACCGCGGGTGATATCGTGCAGGCGCTGCGCAGTCAGAATATCCAGGTCGCCAGCGGCATCATCAATCAGCCGCCGGTGCCGCAGCAGAACGCTTTCGAGGTCAGCGTGCAGACGCAGGGGCGTTTAATCGATCCGGCGCAGTTTGAAAACGTGGTGGTTAAATCCGGTGAGCAGGGGCAGATCGTACGGCTGAAGGATATCGGCCGGGTGGAACTGGGCGCGCAAAGCTATGTAACGCGTGGTTATCTGGGCGATTACCCCGCCGTGGCGCTGCCGGTTTTCCAGCGCCCGGGGACCAACGCGGTGGCCACCTCGGAAGAAATTCTGGCCACCATGCGCGAACTCAGCCAGGACTTCCCACAGGGCCTGGATTACGAGATTGCCTACAACCCCACCGAATTTATTGAAGAATCGATCAATGAGGTGGTGAAAACCATTCTTGAGGCGGTATTGCTGGTGATCATCGTGATCGTGGCATTTTTGCAGACCTGGCGCGCCGCGATTATTCCCATTGTGGCGATTCCGGTTTCGCTGATCGGCACCTTTGCGGTTATGCAGGGACTGGGTTTTTCCTTGAACAATCTGAGTCTGTTCGGCCTGGTGCTGGCGATCGGGATTGTGGTGGATGACGCCATCGTGGTGGTCGAGAATATGGAACGCAACATGAAGGAGGGGCTGAATCCTCGCGATGCGGCCCGCAAGACCATGGATGAAGTGGGTGGCGCGCTGGTGGCGATGGGCCTGGTGCTGGTGGCGGTGTTTTTGCCCACCACCTTTCTGGAAGGTATCTCGGGCAAGTTCTATCAGCAGTTCGGCGTGACCATCGCGGTGGCCACGATAATCTCGGTGTTTGTATCACTTACGCTCAGCCCGGCGATGGCCGCGCTGGTGCTTAAACCGCACGAGAACGATCCCTGCAATACCCCGAACCGGGGCTGGCGTCACCCTATGAAGTTCTTCTTCTGCAAGTTCAATCAAACCCTGGACTGGGTCTCCGAGCGCTATGGCAGGGTAGTGGCGCGGCTGGTGCGCGCCGGCGGCATTGTACTGGTTGTGTATGCGGGTCTGATGGTACTGACCGGCTGGGAGTTCAACCGGGTGCCAAGCGGTTTTATCCCGGCACAGGATCAGGGCTATTTTATCGTCAGTATTCAACTGCCGTCTGGTGCGTCACTGTCACGCACCGATGCTGTGGTGCAGGAAGCGGTGGATTCACTGCTGGCCATGGATGGGGTGGAAAATGCCGTGGCATTCGCCGGGTTTGCCGGTGCTACCTTCACCAATGCATCCAATGCGGCCGCTATTTTTCCGGTACTGGAAGACTTTTCCGAGCGCAATGGCAAGGGGCTGACCTACGACGGCCTGCTCAATGAGATGCGCGGACGCATGGCTGCTATTGAGGAAGCTTTTATCGTGGTGATCCCGCCGCCGCCGGTGCGTGGGATCGGCAATGCCGGTGGTTTCCGAATGATGATCCAGGATCGCCGCGGCCGCGGCCTGGCAGCGCTGGAGCAGGCCACCTGGGCATTGGCCGGAGCCGCCAATCAGGACCCGGCGGTGACCTCGGTATTCACCTTCTTTGAAAACAGTACGCCGCAGATGTATCTGGATATTGACCGTGAGCAGGCCGAACGCCTGGGAGTACCGGTCAGCAATGTTTTTGAGGGTCTGGAAGTGTATCTGGGCTCGGCATTTATCAATGATTTCAATTACCTGGGAAGGACTTTCCGGGTTACCGCCCAGGCTGATGCACCATACCGGCTGACGCCTGATGATGTTACCCGGATTCGGGTCCGTAATCGGGACGGCAACATGGTGCCGATCGGCAGCGTGGCCGAACCCCGCGACATTGCCGGGCCTTCCCGCGTGCCACGCTACAATCTGTTTCCTTCCGCCGCGCTGATTGGTGATGCCTCGGCCGGCTTCAGCTCCGGTGAAGCGATTGCCGCGATGGAGCGCCTGGCGGCGGAAGTGTTGCCGGACGGCATCAGCTATGAATGGACCGAAATTGCCTATCAGCAGAAGCAGACCGGCAATACCGCCAGTATCGCCTTTGCACTGGCGGTGCTGTTTGTCTTTCTGCTGCTGGCGGCACAATATGAAAGCTGGTCGTTGCCGCTGGCGGTTATTCTGATCGTGCCGATGTGTCTGCTGTCGGCGATCACCGGTGTAGCCATCGCCGGCATGGACAACAACATTCTCACCCAGATCGGCCTGGTGGTATTGATCGGGCTGGCCTCTAAAAACGCCATTCTGATCGTCGAATTCGCCAAACAGCAGCAGGACCGCGGCAAAGACCGCTGGGAAGCCGCCGTCACCGCCGCCAGACTAAGGCTACGGCCGATTCTGATGACCTCGTTCGCCTTTATTCTCGGCGTAGTCCCCCTGGTCCTGGCCTCTGGCGCCGGCGCCGAAATGCGCCGTTCCCTGGGTACGGCGGTATTTAGCGGCATGCTGGGTGTCACACTGTTTGGATTGTTGTTTACGCCGGTGTTTTATGTGTTGACGCGGAAGTTGGCGCGGTAGTGTTTTGCAAGGTTATGCAGCGGGAGTTGATTTCTGTATCTGTACAGTACGTTTTACGTTTGCCTTTTGGAAAATGTCCTAGCTGTAAGCTAGGACATTTTTTAACGCGCTTTCTATACAATGGAATATATTAATCTGGTTCTAATTAAGTAAAAAACTATCACTACCAAAACTTTCTTGATCGCAATCATCGCAGGAATTAATTAGAGTCTTTAGTTCTTTTGTGGTAATGATATCTAATAGGTCAGCATTGCCTGCGTTAGCCAAAGAATGCCTTAGGGCTCTTGCGTGACTGCTAACTGCTTGTAACCCATGTGGTAAAAGTGGGCTTTTACCAAGCTTTCTCATAAAAGTAGGCCTCCCGTTGCCGTTATGGTTACAGTGCCATAGTTTTGTGACATCGCTAGATTTAATTAAAAAGTTACCATCATCATCCCCGCCACATTGAATCAACCTTGTCTTGGTCTCATCATGGTGATACGCATTGTTGTTCGGGTCTGTGTCGCTATTGATGTTGTCATAATATGACTTAAGCATGCCTTCAATAAGATTATCATCCCAAATGATAGCACCACATCGTTTATTTGTATCTAGGTTTAAATCGACATCTATTGGCTCTTCTTTTCCTCCTTCTTCTTTTATACGCCATACTCTAATTTTTGTGATTTTTGGTCTGTAAAACATACGGTTCTCCCAGTATTTTTCAAATAAACCCCTTGTGAAACTCATGAGTACACTTTTATTGATGACTCTCCAGTTAAAGCAAGCATATATGGAAGCTTATTGTTTTCATAAGCTAGCTTCCAGGTAGCAACTACATCTGTATGTGTCAAATGTTTTTTAATGCCAAACGGGGTAGGCTCCTTATGAGTGTGCTCGGTTGACCGGATATCAGTACTGCTATAATAAGGCGCTAATACTTTCTTAATACTAGAATCCTCCCAAAAAAGTGCAGTATAATTGGGCTTTGAGCCTAACTTCGAAATAGGAATGCTGATTGAGGCTTGCAGCCCGTTATCTTCATATATCACAATGATTTCGTTTATTTTTCTACGTTCTGTCATTTTTCAAATGGTCTACTTTTTTGTGCAGTTCAGGATATGAAAAAAGATTATGTATTGATTGGTTTAATGCTAATGTTACTGTTGCGCGGAATAACCTCTCATGCCAACTATCAATTTGAAATTTTTAATAGTGAGGATGGTTTAAGTCAGAACACTGTTCGAGTTGCTGCGCAAGATTCCTTCGGTTTCCTATGGTTTGGCACAGAGGATGGCTTGAATCAATTTGATGGTGTCCGAATGCGCTCATTTAGGCATGACCCTGATGACCCTCATTCTTTGAGTAATGCCAATGTAACTGGCATCGTTCCTGGCCAGAACGGGCACCTTTGGGTGGCAACGATGGGCGGATTAAACTTGTGGGATCACAGTGCCAAAAAATTCTATAGATTCATGCATAATGGTGCCAAGAATGCTATAACATCTGTAGCGCTTGATAACAATGGCATTCTTTGGTTATCGGTTGAAGAGGGAGGGCTAGTTACTTTTGACACCGGGCTTTCAGAGTTTGTCGATCCAGTTCCTGAAAATTTGAATAGCTCAATAGAAAATTTAAAAATAACAGCTCTTTTAGTTGACCGCAATGACGATTTGTGGATAGGCACAGAAGCTCAAGGTTTTTATTATTTTGATAAGAGCATAAATCAGTTACTAAGCTTAAGTGATCAGGGGCTGATATCACAATATCCAGGCTCCAGCAATGTGAAAAGTATAACATTAGATAAAGATAAGAATATATGGGTTTCAACTTTTGATCATGGGGTTTACTACTACAATAACGGTTTTAAAAACTCTCCCAAACGAATACTTAGTAATGAGAAAGTTTACAGCGTTCTTACAGATTATGATGATAGTGTTTGGATAGGAGGTTTTGAAACTGGCTTGATACGCTACGATAGATCTTCTGAGGCTTATGAGCGTATCGAGGTTGATAGTGTGGGCGCGCAGAGTTTGCCATCTGATAGTATCTTTCACCTTATGCAAGACCATAATCAAATATTATGGATCAGCACTGATAACGGTATAGCAAAGTTAGATATTAACGCTCAGTTCTTTGGAAAGCAAACAATTGATTTTGACTATAAATCCAGCTTGAACCACAATGATATTCTTCAGGCTGAGGTGGATAAGTTTGGCAGGATTTGGTTTGCTACCAATGGTGGGGGATTAGTGCGATATAGCGCTAAAGATGATAGCTATACATCATACGTATCTGAAAATACTATAAATAGCATATCTAGTAATTTTATCAGCTCACTAGCAATCGATGACCAAGGTGTATGGATAGGGACCGCAAATGGCCTTGATTACTTGGCTTTTGAGGGTGACAGGTTTGAGCACTACTTCGCGGAAAAATACGATTGTCCGATCAGGAGGTCTAATATACATGCAATTCATATAGATGTTGATAGTAAATTATGGGTTGGTACTTACACGGCTGGAGTGTATGTCAAGGATGTTGGCTCCGAAATCTTTACTTATTTCGAATATAGTGCTAATAATCCTGGAAGCTTGAGTAGCAATAGCATTACCGGTTTCATAGAGCCTGCTCCAGGGCAAGTTTGGATAATGACTGATAATGGCTTGAACCACTACAGAGAGAGCACGAGATTATTTAGTCGCTATTATCCTGGTGGTTCTAATAACTATCTGGCTTCTGCTTGGGTTGGCGCTGACTCGCTGATATGGCTAGGTACTTCTAGTGGGATTTATGTTATTGATCTTAAAGGTAATGTGGTAGAAGAAATCAATCTGACTCATGGTCTTAGCAACAATAGCATAACTGGTATACTTGCAGACGATATCGGCAATCTTTGGATTAGCACTAATAATGGTCTAAATCGCTATAACTTAAGTACAAATAAGATTGATCAGTTTTTCAAAGAGGATGGTCTGCAAGGTAATGAGTTTAATGTTGCTTACACTAAGCTGAAAGATGGAAAGTTATTGTTTGGTGGTAGAAGCGGATTCAATATTTTTAATCCTAATGATATTAGAGTGGATAAAACTTTCGCTAAGCCAGTTATATTAGCAATTGAGCCTATTGGGTTAAATAGTCCTAGCGATAAGGGGCTGGAAGCCGAGAAGTCAAAAGCCAATAATAGTAGTACTGATTTAGTTTTGCCCCATAACTACCATGACTTAGATATCATTTTTTCTGGTTTGCACTATAAAGCGCCTAATAGAATTAGGTACCGCTATATCTTACTTGGTCTTGATGCAGACTGGTCTACTGCTGAAGGGAGGAATTTGGGTGTGCGCTATGCTAATTTAGGGCCAGGTGCTTATGCCTTTCAATTAGCAGCGGCCAACAATAATGGTATTTGGAATGCTGAGTTAGCAACAAGGAATATTCAGATTCTTCCTCCTTGGTGGCTAACGATATGGGCATATGTTGGTTATATTACCACTGCATTACTACTAATCTTAAGCTTTATAAAATGGCGAACCCATGTCTTAACTGTGCGTGCAACAAGAGTGGAACGAGTTCGGGTATTCAGAGAAAAAGAGAAGTTCTTTCAGAACGTCTCTCATGAGCTGCGGACACCACTTCAATTGATTATAAGTGCTTTTAAAAGATTTAGCCCAAGTATGCCGAGTTTTGATTTTAGCCATAATCGAGATATTGGTATTGGTAATGCCCACCGCCTACTTGGTTATGTTAACCAGCTTCTGGATTTTGCCGTTATTGAATCTAGTCTTGGTAGTTTACGGCTAAAAGTTTATCGGCTTAATGAACAGGTTGAATATGTAGGAAAAATGTTTTTACCGCAATTTAAAGAACATCTACTTGAGTTTAAGCTGGAATTAGAGAAGGACTTGCTGCTTCGGTATGATGAAGAAGCAATGAACAAAATACTGAATAACTTAATTGCCAATGCGGTCAAATACACCCCAAGGGGTGGCATGATCTCTGTTTTAGCTTTTTCTGATAACGCTGGCAACGTTATTATCAAAGTTTGCGATACTGGACCAGGCATTGCTGAAGACGAGCAGGCTAAAATTTTCGAACGCTTTAAAAAGACTTCTCAAAATCATCATGCTGACAGTACAGGCATCGGCCTATTTTTAGTCTATCAGTTAACAAAAGCTCTGAACGGTGAAATTTATGTGGAAAGCAAGCTCGGCAAAGGCAGCTGCTTTATATTACAATTTCCACATTCTGACTACGATCAAGAACCGCAAGCATTTGAGCATATTGATAAGTACTTGACTGCTCAACCAATCTATAAGCCTGAGGCGGTAAAGAAACTGTCTCCTGAAACGTATATATCAAGCCAAGAACGCACACAGCTTTTGGTGGTCGACGACGAACCAGATATGCTTCAACTATTCACTGATATTCTTACAGGTTATTCTCTATTAGTTGCCGAAGATGGTAAGTCAGGTTTTGATTTGGCTGTGGAGTATATTCCAGACTTGATAGTATCAGATGTTATGATGCCCAACATAGATGGATTCGAGCTATCAAGAAAAATTCGTGAAGATGAAAATACTAGCCACATCCCGATCATACTAGTTAGCGCAAGAGGCGATCATGAAAGTAAAATGGAAGGTTTATCAGAAGGCGTTAATGATTATATTGTCAAACCATTCGATGAAAGCGAGCTGCTTTTCAAGATCAGTAATCTACTTGCGGTGCGAGATACCTATGCACAGAAATATCGTGACCAATCTGGGCTGATTAAGCCTCTGCCTGACATGACTCCCGCGGATCAGCGTTTTACTATAAAGCTTAACAAGGCCATAAGGGACGGTTACTCTGATGCCAGCTTTAATGTAGGTGCTTTAGCTTTTAAGCTGAATATGAGTACTAGAGATCTACAACGAAAGATGGAAGGAGCTTTTAGTCAGAGTCCTTCAAGTTATCTACTTCAGTATAGGCTGGAACAGTCTAAGCAGTTGTTGGATGAAGGCTACACTATAACTCAGGCGAGCGATGCCAGTGGGTTCAGCGGGGGTTCAAATTATTCACGCAGCTTTAAAGCTGCTTTTGATATGACACCCACAGAGTATAGGAATAGGCGAGGTGCTGATAAGACCTAACCTGATTTAACAATTATCATCAGGGGCTTGTGAAAATAAACACTTAAAAACAAAGAGTTAGATGCGCTTGTCGCATCATGTCAAGTCTTTGTCGCCTCATGAATATGCGGTCAAGACGCATTTTTCTAGTCTGGTTTTATCCAGTAACAGGGAAATGCAAGATGACCAAACTAACATGCTCAAGTAATACTAATGAAGCGACCGCTATCGTTTCTGAACTATATCAACTGGCTGTTAAAGGAGACAGGTCAGCGGAAAACGAACTGTTATCAATAGTTGAAAAGCCTCTCCACAATACAATTAATCGAATCATCTGGGAAAAAGATGCTCGAGAGGACATTTTTCAGGAAGCTTTGCTAGCATGCTTGATTAAATTGCGTAAAAACGCGATCAAGACTCCTGATGCCACTATTGGTTACATGTGCACTATCGGACGCAATCTGGCTTATAAATACATTAGACAAAACAAAGATTGCCGGGAACACACTCAATCACGCGAGGATAAAGATCAAGAGTTGTGTTTTGCTGATGGGAATGAGCAACCCGATGTCTGTTTACAAAAGTTGCAAACCAGTGGTTTTATTCAAAAGGTACTCGAACAGCTTAGTCAGCGACGTGACCGAGAAATCTTGATCAGCTACTATTTTGAAGAGCAGAGAGCTGACCACATCTGTCTCAAAAATAATTTGCACAAGGATCATCTCTATCGCGTATTACATCGAGCACGTCAACGGCTTGGCAGATTGATTACAAACCAACTAGCGATGCAAGATATCTATTTGAAAGAATAGCTGATTGAATGGTGCCGGGGGGGGGAATCGAACCCCCACTCTGTTACCAGAACTGGATTTTGAATCCAGCGCGTCTACCAGTTCCGCCACCCCGGCATGGGATTCTGAGCGGTTTGCCGATGTGGGTCGGCAGGGCGCGCAGTTTAGCGTAGATCGGGGTAAATCGCCAGTTGTTGAGCGGCTTTCCCGGTCGTTGCTGAGGGCAATGAGTTCGTACCCGCCGAGCCAGATTGGGTACAATCATCACGCTCATGTCTGATCATCCTGTTCAATATCTCTTTGCCGATTGCCAGCTGGAACCGCATAGTCGTCGTCTGCTGCGCGCAGATAAGCCAGTCGAGGTTCAGAACCAGGTGTTTGATCTGCTGCACTACCTGGTGCGGCACCCGCAGCAGATCATTAGCAAACAGCAATTGCTGGATGAGGTGTGGAACAATCAGTTTTTGACCGACACTGCTATTACCCAGGCAGTCAAGAAGGCGCGCCAGGCAGTGGGGGATGATGGGCAGCGTCAGGCGGTGATTAAGACCGTGCATGGCAAGGGCATCAGTTTGATCGCGCCGGTGGAATTGATTGAGTGTGATCAGCATAGCGGCGGTCAAAAAGTGAGTCGAACCCAGCCCTTTCGTCCCTTTTTGTGGATGGCACCAGTATTGTTGGTCGTGCTGCTGGGTTGGTGGCGGCTGGATGCGGACGATGTTGGGAATGAGGTCGAGTTAGGCTCGGTGGCGGTTTTTGCGTTTGAAAACGCTACCGGTGATCCTGAGTTTCAGTGGCTGGAGTACGGTTTGGCTGAAACCACCAGCCTGCTGTTGGAGCAGAGCGGCGGGGTACGAGTGGTACACCCTGATATCAGCGCTGAATTGCCCGAAGGCGGCTTGGTTGAACGCACCGCCATGCTGGGGGCTGATTATGGTCTGACGACCAGTATTACCAACGATGCGGAACAGTTTGCGGTGGCCTGGGAGCTGGCCAGTGTTGGTGAATCGCCGGTTTCGGGCAGCTTTGTCACTGCGGATGCTTCCAATATTTCACGACAGCTACTTGGTGTCGTGCTGGCCGAGTTGTCCGATCAACCGTTGGCGCCAGTGGTTGATCAACCGCTGCTTAATGATCCTTTGGCGGTCGAGCTTTACAATCGCGGCACCCAGGCGCTGTATCAAGATGATTCCGAGCAGGCCGTGGCTTTGTTGAGTGCCGCGCTCAGCCGGGTGCCTGATTCATGGCCCTTGCAGGTTTCCGTGGCTGTGGCGAGCTTTGATGAAGCGGATATTGAAGGTTCGCTGCAGCGCTATCATCGTTTACTGGAAACGTTGCCGGAAACCGCTAAAGCTGAACGCGCCCGATTGGCTTATCAACTGGGTACCAAGTTGTGGTTCGAGGGTGATGTAGAGCGGGCCAGTGAGTTATTGGAGCAGGTGCTGGCTGAGACCGAGAACACTCAGCTGTTGCGTGCACGGGCACTGAACAGCCTGTCTTTTGTACGCCAGTCGCAGTCCAACTACGACCAGGCCTGGGAATATGCCAAGCAGGCGGAAGTTTTGCTGCGGGATATTCAGGACCCTTATCACTTGAGCATGGTGCTGACGAATCTGGGTTATCTGGCCGAGGATCTGGGCCGTTTGACGCAGGCCGGTCAATATCATCAGCAGGCCCTGGAGATTCGTGAACGTTATGGCTTTCCATCGCTGATCGCCGCCTCGCAATATGGCCTGGCCAGAATTGAACGACGCAGCGGCAACTTTGCAGAGGCTTCGCGTTTGCTGAAACAGTCATTGACGACGGTGACCGAACTGGAATTAACTTATGATCGGTTTGATAACCTCGAAGAAATGGCTGAATTGCGCATGCATCAGCAACGTCTTGACGAGGCGGAACAACTGTTGCTGCAGGCCCGTGCCATTGCCGAACAGTCAGAGGATGCATTGGGTCAGGCCTGGTCGCAGCAGGTCATGGTCAGGCTTAAGCTGCGGCGCGGTCTGGCGGATAAAGCGGCCTTTGAGCTGATTGACTCGGCGCTGGAATCACTGGTTGAAATGGATCAAACCTATGATGCTTTAAACGCCCGTCTGGAGCGTGCGCAACTATTGATGCTGGCTGATAAAGATGCCGAAGCTGAAACACTGCTGACAGAGGTCAGCCAGGACAAGGCCATTGTTAATCCAGTGCTGAAGCTGCACCAGCGGCGGGTTCAAGCCGAGTTGATCGCGAAACAGCAGGGTGCTCAGATGGCATTGGCCGAGTATCAGAGTATTGTGCGCGATGCGCGTGAAATTGGTCTGCTGGATATGGAGGCGGAGTGCGCGATAGCAGCTGGGCATCTAGCATTGGCCATTGATGATTTAGCGACAGCACAAAGCATGCTGTCCATAGCACGTGCCTGGTCGGGAGAGTATTACCGGACACGGCGGTTGGCGGTGGCGGTGGCGGCGTATTAAGGGTTGGGATTGGTGTGTGTTATTTGCGTTGCTGGGTCGTGGCCGGGTCCGCTCCTACTTGGGTTTTTTTTGTGGTTGGGTCGCGGCCGGGTCCGTTCCTACTTGGGTTGTAATTGTGGTTGGGTCGCGGCCGGGTCCGCTCCTACTTGGGTTGTAATTGTGGCTGGGTCGTGGCCGGGTCCGCTCCTACTTGGGTTGTGTTTGTGGTTGGGTCGCGGCCGGGTCCGCTCCTACTTGGGTTGTAATTGTGGCTGGGTCGCGGCCGGGTCCGCTCCTACTTGGGTTGTAATTGTGGTTGGGTCGGGGGCGGGGGGGCGCCGGCCCGGGCAGGGGGGGGGGGGGGGGAGCGGGGCGTTCCGCAAGTAAG
>JAJFKY010000022.1 GCA_021772975.1 Gammaproteobacteria bacterium | reverse complement strand
AGCCTACCGTGAGCATTATGTGGCGCCGCGCGATGCGGTGGAGCAGCAGTTGGCGGCTATTTACGCGGAGCTGCTGCAGGTAGAGCAGGTAGGCATAGATGATAACTTCTTTGCGCTGGGTGGTGATTCGATTATCAGTATTCAGCTGGTAGCACGGGCCCGTCAGGCAGGCCTGGGTTTGACGGTACGCGATATATTCACCTCCCAGACGGTGCGGGCACTGGCCCCGCTGGTGGTCAGTTCACCGCAGAGCACAGCCGAACAGGGTCTGGTCAGTGGTCCGGTGCCGTTGACGCCGGTCCAGCACTGGTTTGTGGCTGCCGATTACAGCAGCCCGCAGCATTGGAATCAGGCCATGCTGTATCAGCTGCCGGAGGAGCTGGACAGTGCGGCATTGCAGCTTACTCTGGATGCACTGTTGCATCAGCATGATGCGTTGCGGCTGTATTATCCAGATGCTGACTGGCAGGCCCAGGCTATTGCCGAGCAGATCGCCCCGGTTGAACTGCGACAGGAAGATTTGCGTGATCACAGGCAGGCTGAAGCAGTGCTGCGGTTACAGCGCATCGCCACTGAAGTGCAGGCCAGTATCGATTTAACCGCGGGCCACTTACTGCGTGCCTGTCTGTTCCGGATGCCGGCGGGTGATTACCGCCTGTTGCTGGTGATTCATCACCTCGCGGTGGACGGTATTTCCTGGCGGATCGTGCAGGAAGATTTGCGTCTGGGATATCAGCAGGCTGTACGGGGCGAGGTGCTCAATCTGCCTGCCAAGAGTCACTCTTTCCTGGCCTGGTCGGCGCATCTGCGGCAATGCGTGAGCGACGCTTTGCTGAGTGATGAGGTGCCCTATTGGCAGGCTCAGGTAGAGCGGATAACACCACTGTATCGTGAACGTGATGGCGAACAGCAGGTACGCCATAGCCGCAGCCACAGGATCTGTCTGTCATCTGCCCAGACTGAGCAGTTGCTGCGTCAGGTCAACCAGGCCTATCGCACCGAGATCAATGACGTGCTGCTGACGGCACTGTTGCTGAGCTATGCCGAGTGGGCTGGTAACAGCAACCTGAGCCTGCATCTGGAAGGGCATGGCCGTGAGCAACTCGGCGAGGGCCTGGATATCTCCCGCACGGTGGGCTGGTTCACCTCGGTGTATCCGGTCACCCTGAGCAAATCCGAATCCGCTGGAATGGGCGAAGCGCTGATGAGTGTCAAAGAGCACCTGCGCGGTATTCCCAATAAAGGCATCGGCTACGGCATGTTGCGTTATCTGCACCCAGATCAGGCGCTGCGGCAAAGTCTGGAACCGGATGTTCCGGTGGCCCTCAGTTTCAATTATCTGGGCCAGTTTCAGCACGGTGGCGGTGAAACTTTGTTTGATCTGGCTGCCGATGGTGTCGGGGAGAGCCTGGCGTCGGAGCAACAGCGCAGCCATGCCCTGAGCATTGTCGCCAGTGTCAATCAGGGTCAACTGCAGGTGAACTGTATCTACAGCGGCGAATGCTACAGCCAGGCGGGTATTGAACGCTTTATAGAGCACTATCAGACAGCGCTGACAGACTTGATCGGTCATTGCCTGTTACCGGGCAATATCGGCCGGACCCCCGCCGACTACCCGCTATGCCAGCTCAGCCAGACCGAACTGGACGAGCTGCGAAGCGCGCTGCAGGATGACAGCGGGGAGCGGTTGACGGCCATTTATCCGTTGTCTTCGGTGCAGCAGGGCATGCTGTTTCATTCGCAGGCGGAAGCCGGTTCAGGGCATTATGTCATCCAGATTGGTCTGCAGGCCGACAATCTGGACCCGCATACCTTCCAGCTTGCCTGGCAGCAATTGCTGAACACCCACGCTGTGCTGCGGACAGGGTTTTATGGTCTGGATGGAGAGCAGCCACGCCAGGTCGTACCGGCTGCGGTGAAGTTGCCGTGGCTGGAGCACGACTGGTCAGACTTATCCGATCAGCAGCTCGAGACCAGCTGGCGGGCGTTACTCAATCAGGACCGGCAACAGGGTTATGACCCTGAACAGCCGCCGCTGATGCGTTGCTATGTGCTCAAACTGGGTCCCAATAAACACCGCTTCCTGTGGAGTCATCATCATGCTCTGCTGGATGGCTGGTCATTGCCGCTGGTATTCCGGGATCTGATGCGGATTTATCATGCTTTGAGCAGCGCTCAACCGGTTACGCTGAATCCGGATGCGGTGTTCGCTGATTATATTGCCTGGCTGGATGCTCAGGATGAAGCTGAAGCACGCGAGTTCTGGCGGACCCAGCTGCACGGTCTGGAAGCACCGACCGCGCTGGCATTCACGGATGGTGGTTCGGTCGGGGCCAAAGGCCCGCAGGCCAAGCAGGAAGCCGCGTTGACGGTGGCGCAGAGTGCCCGTTTGCAGGCCTTGTCACAAAGCCATCGACTGACGCTCAACACCCTGCTGCAGGGTGCCTGGGGCATATTATTGAGTCGCTACAGTGGTGAGTCCCGGGTGGTCTTCGGCACCACCATGTCGGGCCGGCCGGCGGAACTCGCCGGGGTCAGCGAAATCATCGGTCCGTTTATCAATACTCTGCCGGTAGCGGTGCAGATCAGCGCCGGGCAGTCCGTACAGGCCTATCTGGAAGAGCTGCAGCAGTCCCATCTGCTGCGCGAGCAGTACGGCTATCTGCCACTGGTGGACATCCAGCAACTGACCGGCATTGCGCCGGGAGTACCGCTGTTTGAATCACTGGTGGTATATGAAAACTATCCGACCGGCCAGGTTGCGGAGCAGCAGGCGGCGGCCGCCAACGGCAAGTTGCGCATGACCGGTGTGCAGGGTGAGGAACAAACCCATTACGCGCTGACCATCAGCGTGGTATTGCGCGGTGAGCAACTGGTGGTACGCGCCTACCATGATACCGGCCGGATCGGCACCGCCGCGGTCACGCGGGTGTTGCAGCATTATCACTATCTGCTGGGTGAAGTGGCCGCTCGGATGACCCAGCCTCTGGATCAGCTGGCGTTGTTAAGCGACAGCGAGCGGCGGCAACTATTGACTGACTGGAACAGTCGCGATGCCTGGCTGCCAAGTGCGCAGCGAGCGCCGATTGCCAGCGTGCATCAGCAGTTCAGCGCCCGCGCGGCGTTGCAACCGGAAGCCATAGCGATTGATAGCCATGCTCAGACTCTGACCTATCAGGAACTTGAGCGGCAGGCCAATCGGCTTGCGCATGCTTTGCTTGACTATGGTTTACCGCCGGAAGGATGGGTCGGGGTGTGCCTGCCGCTGGGCAGTGCGAGGACTGTCAGTCAACTGGCTGTGCTTAAGGCTGGTGGGGCCTATCTGCCGCTGGAACCTGATACCGACTACCAGCAGATGCCGCCCTGGCAGGCGGCAAGCCTGATCATTACCGAACACTCATCAGCCTCTCAGTTTGAGCACACCGGCAGCACTGTCTGGTTGCTGGATGAGCCCGCCTTGCAAACGCGCTTGCGGCAACAACCCGACACCGCTCCCGACGCGCTGACGGTATCGGCTCACTACCTCGCCTGCGTATTGCCGGTGCCGGATTCGGCCGGTCAGGTCGAACTGCTGGCGATTGAGCACCAGCGCTTGCTGGCGTTGCTGGCCGGTGCGGATTATGCCGGGCTGGCGGATGCCGCGACAGTCGCGCTGGTGGGTGACGGTGAGGCGGAAAATATCAGCATGGCGCAATGGGGAACGCTGCTAAACGGTGGCTGTTACCGGCCTGCGGCTGAATCCGATGCGGTGCCAATGGACACGTTGAGCAGGCAGGCCGATACGATGGTGTTGAGTATGCCGATGTTAAACCGTGCAGTGCAGGAAAATCCTGCCGCGCTGGCTGCCTGCCGGACAGTGTTGATGACCGCCGGGCGAATGAATACGGCACGGGTCAGCACCGTGCTGGCTCAGGATTCAACACCGCGGTTAATTCATATCACTGGCCCTTCAGCGGTTACCCAATGCGGCCGCTGGCATGAGATCAGTCAGATTAACGCCCGCGGACTGTATCCGATCAAGCTGAACTGTTCACTGGGCCGTGAACACTGGCATACCTCGGTCTATGTGCTCGATCAGCAGTTGCAGCCGCTGCCCGCGGGGGTAGCCGGTGAGGTGTATTACGGGGGGCGCTGGCTGAGTCACGCGCCGGAATGGTCGGCTGACGATTTGATTGCCAGCCCGTTCCGTCCTGGTGAGCAATTGATCAAGACCGGAGCCTGGGCGCACTGGGTACCTGATGACAATGGTTCAAGCGGTCATCTGCAGACAGTTGAGCGTTTGCAGGGGCGGGTCATTGTGCGTGGTCAGCGGGTCAATCTGAGTGAAGTCAGAGCGGCCATCAATCAACTGGACGAAGTGGTCGAAGCAGTGATTCTGGCCCAGCCCGACGAGCAGGACCGAACCCGGTTGGTGGCTTATGTTGTGCCGCTGACCACGCCGTCTGATCCGGCCGGCTTGCTGCAGCAGCTGCAACAGGGCCTGAAAGCCCGTCTGGCGGCTTATAAGCTGCCCTCGGTATTTGTATTCGTGGAAACACTGCAGCGCGATGCCGAGGGCGAAATTGACCTGGCGGCGCTGCCCTGTGCACAGCAGCACGGGCTGCTGAGTGAAGTTTATGTGGCGCCGGACACTGACCTGGAACGACAGTTATGCACGATCTGGGAAAGCATCCTGGATATCCAGCGCATCGGTATTGAGGATGATTTCTTTTTGCTCGGCGGACACTCGCTGCTGGCGACGCGCCTGATCAGTCAGATACGGCAACAGCTGGGTGTCGAGCTGCCATTGCGGGTGCTGTTTGAGCACCCCACCATCCGGGGCATGGCATTGATGCTGGAACAACACCGCAGCGTGCAGCAACTGCCTACCCTGGGCAAAGCGGTGGAAGAATCGTTTGATGATGTGGAAGAGTGGGAGGCAGAGCAGTTTTGAACGCCAAGGCCATCATAGCAGCGGCGCGCGAGCTGTCGATTGAGCTGTACCTGGAAAACAACCAGCTCAAGTCGCGGGCCAGGAAAGGCGCGCTGACGAAGGCTATCCGTGCGCAGATCACCAATAATAAAGCCGCCATCATTGCTTACTTAAGCGAGCTGGATCAGGCCGTCAGTACGGGCTCAACGGATCAAGCTGACAAGCGTCCAGACCCGCTGCCATCCAGGTCAGCGGGGAAATGGTATAAGCCCTCTTATGCCCAGCAGCGCTTATGGTTTGTGGACCGGCTGGAAAGCGGCAGTGCGCAATACAACATTCCGATCCGTTTCAAAGTGGCCGGAGCGCTTGATCAGCACGCTTTTGAAAAAGCCATCAACGCCATCATCGAACGCCACGAAGTTTTGCGCACCCGTTTTCTGGAAAGAAAAAACAAGCTCTATCAGGTGGTTGAAGAGCATGCTGATATGGCTCTGCAACGGATCGATTTAACCCACCTGCAAGGCACAGCGCAGGCTGAGGAAGTATCGCGGCTGGCGACCCGTGAAGCGCAGCAGGGCTTTGAGCTGGCGGCTGGCCGGTTAATACGTGCCAGCCTGCTGGTGCTATCCGCCAGCGAGCATGTGGTCCTGATCACCATGCATCACATTATTTCGGATGGCTGGTCGATCAACATTTTTTTACAGGAACTCGATAGTTTGTATACCGGCTTTACCCATAAGCTGGATAATTCCCTGCCGCCGTTGACGGTGCAGTATTCGGATTATGCCCAGTGGCAGCGTGACTGGATGCAGGGTGAGGTGCTGCAGCAGCAACTGGACTACTGGAGTAGCCAGCTGGCGGGCATTCCACCATGCCACGATCTGCCCTTGGATAAACCACGTGCCGCCCGCCAGACATTTGCCGGGCAATCGCATCGGCAGGATCTGAATAAAGCCATAACGGCGCAGATCAGAGCATGCTGTCAACAGCATGGCGTAACTCTGTTTATGTTTTTGCAAACGGTGTTCGCGGTGCTGCTCAGCCGCTACAGCAACGCGCGTGACATCGTCATGGGTACCCCGATTGCAGGTCGCACCCACGGTGATACCGAAGCGCTGATCGGTTTTTTTGTGAATACCCTGGTATTGCGCAGCCAGTTCCGGGATGACCCCAGTTTCAGTCAGGCCCTGGCGGCCAACAAGCAGGCCATTCTGGATGCCTTTACTCATCAGCACATCCCCTTTGAGATGCTGGTAGAGGAACTGCAGCCGGAACGCAGTCTGAGTCATAGCCCATTAATTCAGATTCTTTTCAGTCTGCATAAAGGCCTGCAGGCTGAGTCCCGTCTGGCTGATCTGGAATTAAGTCCGGTCCAGCTGCAGGAAGGGATCATCAAGTTTGATCTGGAAATGGTTGCGATTGAGCGCAGCGACCGGTTGATCCTGGAATGGAACTACAACACCGAACTGTTTGAGGCAGCCAGCATCACCCGGCTGGCGGACGGTTTCGAACTGTTATTGCAGGGCATTCTGGAGGATGCCGGTCAGACGATCGCGCAGCTGCCATTGTTGCCCGCCAGTCAGCAGGCCCGCCTGCAGACCTGGAATGCCACCGAGCACCAGCTGCCGGAGCTTCAGGCTGTGCACGAATTGTTTGAGCAGCAGGCCGCCAGCTGCCCGGACGCGATCGCGGTGGTGATGCATGAAGCCCGTTTGAGCTACGTGGAGTTGAACCGGCGCGCCAATCAACTGGCACACTATCTGCGTGCGCACGGCATCGGGCCGGAGCAACGGGTGGGCGTGTGTCTGCCTCAGAGTGTTGATCTGATCGTGGCCTGCCTGGCGGTGGTTAAGGCCGGGGGCGTGTATGTGCCGCTGGATGCTGATTATCCGCGCGAGCGTCTGGCCTTCATGCTTGCCGATGCCCAGGTTGCCATGCTGCTGACCAGCGCGGCGATCGAAGCCGTTGCCGGTCTGGATGTTGCCAGACTTGATCTGGACCAATGGGACGCACTGCTGGCGGATTACCCCGGTGAAAATCCAGCGGTGCCGGTAGCCGGCCAAAATCTGGCCTACATTATCTATACCTCAGGCTCGACCGGTCAGCCCAAGGGTGTCAGTGCAACCCACCAGGCGATCATCCGGCTGGTCAGAAACAGTGGTTATGTCGACATCCTTGCCAGTGATCGTATCGCGCAGGCATCCACGGTGTCGTTCGATGCCGCAACGTTTGAAATCTGGGGCGCGTTATTGAACGGCGCACAACTGGTTGGCGTGGGCAAAAGCGAGTTGCTGGATACAGCGCAGCTGCACGATATTATTCGTCAGCGCGGGATCAGCATTACCTTTATTACCACCGCATTATTCAATCAGATAGCCCGGCACTCACCGGATGCATTCAAACCGTTACGTTATGTGCTGTACGGCGGCGAGCGTTGTGATCCGCATTGGGTCAGGCAGGTATTGCAGGGCGGTGGGCCAGACAGGCTGCTGCATGTATACGGCCCTACCGAAGTAACCACATTCGCCAGTTACTTTCCCATCGAAAGCATCGCTGAAAATGCCACCGCGGTGCCGATCGGCAAACCGATCGGCAACACCCAGGCCTACATTCTGGATGCGGATCTGCGCCCGGCGCCGATGGGCGCGGTGGGGGAACTGTTTCTGGGTGGTTTGGGGCTGGCACGCGGTTACCTGGGCCGCTATGCACTGACCGCGGCGACCTTTATTCCCCATCCGCATAGTACTTCGCCGGGCGCGTTGCTGTACCGGACCGGCGATCTGGCGCGATTCCGCAATGACGGCAGTATCGATTATGTCGGCCGCCGTGATCATCAGATCAAAATGCGCGGTTTCCGGATTGAGCTGGGTGAGATCGAAAGCCGGCTGGAAGAACAGCCCGGGGTTGCCATGGCATTGGTGAAAGTGCTGGACGGTGAATTGGGCCAGCAACTGGTGGCTTATGTGGCCGGTAGTTCAGACTTGAGCGAAGCCACGCTGAAGGCCGCGCTGCAGCAAGCACTGCCGGCCTACATGATGCCGCTGGTGATCATGCTGCTGGAATCTTTCCCGCTCAATGCCAATGGCAAGGTGGATCGTCCATTGTTGCCGGAGCCGGTGTGGGATGATTATCGGCAGCAGTATGTGGCGGCCCGCAACGCGACCGAACAGCAGTTGGCGAAGATTTTTCAGGACCTGCTACAGCTTGAGCAGGTTGGGATCGATGATAATTTCTTTGCCCTGGGCGGACATTCATTGCTGGCGACTCAGCTGATCAGTCAGGTTCGTCAGCAACTGGATGTCGAGTTGCCATTGCGTGAGTTTTTTGAGCAGCCCACCATTCGCGGCTTGACGACGGCCATGCAGGCGCATCACGGTGAGCTGGTGTTGCCGACCATCCGGCGTGCCGATCGCGAGCAGCCATTGCGGCTGTCTTTCGCCCAGCAGCGGCTGTGGTTTATCGACCAGATGGACGGCGGCAGCACCCAGTACAACATGCCCCTGGCTTACCGGCTGAGTGGTCGCCTTGATCAGGCAGCCTTCCGGCAGGCCGTGGATAGCATGGTTGCCCGGCATGAGGTTCTGCGTACCCACTTCGTGGTCAGCGCAGGCGAAACCTATCAGGTGATCAAATCCGATTTCGCCGTGCCGCTGGAGATTATCGATCTCAGTGAACTTGAGGAAATGGATCGCCAGCAGGCGCTGCAGCACCTGCTGGCCGCTGATATTCAGCGCCGGTTTGATCTCAGTAAGGATCTGATGTTGTCGGTGCAGGTGATCCGATTAGCGGCTGACGAGCACGTGGTGTTAAGCAATATGCACCACATTGTCGCCGATGGCTGGTCGCTGGGGATATTTTTCCGGGAATTGAGCCTGTTGTATCAGGCTTACAGCGAGGGCAGCGAAAACCCGCTGACCCCGTTGGCGCTGCAATATGCTGATTATGCCCAGTGGCAGCGCGACTGGCTGCGGGATGAAGTGCTGGCGCAGCAGTTAAGCTACTGGCGCCGTCAGCTGGCGGGTATTCCACCGCTGCATGGTTTGCCCCTGGATCATCCGCGCCCGGCCCGGCCCGGTTACCGCGGCAGGATTTATCAGCACCGCCTGAGTCAATCACTGACCGAGGCGGTCGGTCGGTTTTGCGAACAGCACGACGTTACCCTGTTCATGTTTTTGCAGACCGCTTTTGCGCTACTGCTCAGCCGCTACAGCAATGAGCGGGATATTGTCATCGGCACGCCCATTGCAGGCCGCAACCACGGTGATTGTGAGCCGCTGATCGGCTTTTTTGTCAACACGCTGGTATTACGCAGCCAATTGTCCGGCAATCCGGGCTTTTTACAGCTGCTGGCGGCCAATCGGCAGATGATCCTGGACGCTTATACCCATCAGCACATTCCTTTTGAAATGCTGGTGGAAGAGCTGCAACCCGAACGTACGCCGCATCACAGCCCGATCTTCCAGATTTTATTTACGCTGCAGAACAACGTGCACGCGCAACCGGATTTTCCCGGCCTGCGGCTCAGTTCGGTCAGGCGCGAGCACCACATCATCAAGTTTGATCTGGAGTTGTCCGCCAGTCAGCGGGATGCTGGCCTGCTGTTGTCCTGGAACTACAGTACCGAACTGTTCGCAGCGGCCAGTATCGAACGGCTGGCGGACAGTTACGAGGTCTTGCTGGAAGGCATCCTGGCTCATCCCGAGCAGTCGCTGGCGGCCTTGCCGGTGTTGTCCCGGCAGGCCCGGATGAACCTGCAAAGCTGGAATGCCACCCACACCGAGCTGCCTGCCGAGGCCGGTCTGCAGGAACTGTTTGAACAGCAGGTGAGCGCCACGCCGGACGCCGTGGCGGTCAGCATGGGCGGGCACTCGCTGAGTTACCGCGAACTCAACCGGCGCGCCAATCAACTGGCGCACTATCTGCGTGAGCGCGGGGTCGAACTGGAGCAAAGAGTGGGGGTGTGTCTGCCGCACGGCGTTGAGCTGATCGTAGCGTTTGTGGCCATTGTCAAAGCCGGTGGCGTATACGTGCCGCTGGACGTGGATTACCCACCCGAGCGGCTGGCATTTATGCTCGCTGATGCGCAGGTGCGTTTGCTGTTGAGCAGCGCGACGCAGAAGGCAGCGGCTGAGCTGCAGGCTGAAATCATCGACCTGAATGACTGGGAAGCTTTGCTGGCCGGCTATCCGGTCGATAATCTCAGCACGGCTAACAGCCGTCAGAGTCTGGCCTATATTATCTATACGTCGGGTTCCACCGGACAGCCGAAAGGCGTCTGTGCAACCCATCAGGCGGTTATCCGGCTGGTTAAAAACTGCCACTATATCGAGATCAGCAGCAGCGATCGTATTGCACAGGCATCAACGGTATCGTTTGACGCGGCAACTTTCGAGATCTGGGGCGCGCTGCTGAATGGCGCGCGTCTGGTGGGTGTGCCCAGAGACGCGCTGCTCAATCCGGAACAGTTGCGCTTGACCCTGCGGCAGCAGGGTATATCGGTGACGTTTTTAACCACCGCCCTGTTCAACCAGATCGCTCAGTACGCCGCTGATGCCTTCCAATCCCTGCGGGTGGTGCTGTACGGTGGCGAGCGTTGTGACGCGCACATTGTCAGGCAGGTATTGGCGGCCGGTGGACCCGAGCATTTGCTGCATGTCTATGGACCGACTGAAGTCACCACTTTCTCCAGTTATTTTCCGGTTACCGCGATTGCCGAGTCAGACAGCACGGTGCCGATCGGCAAACCTATCGGCAACACGCATACCCATGTGCTGGATGACGCCGGCAATCAGGTGCCTGTCGGGGTAGTGGGCGAATTGTATCTGGGCGGCATCGGGGTGGCGCGTGGTTATCTGGACCGGCGGGCATTAACCGCACAGCGTTTTGTGCCTGATCCATTCAGCGGCCAGCCGGGTGCGCGGCTGTACCGGACCGGCGATCTGGTGCGTTACCGTCCGGATGGCGAGATTGAATTTATGGGGCGCGTAGACCATCAGGTTAAACTGCGTGGTTTCCGGATTGAACTGGGTGAGATCGAAAGCCGGCTGGAAGCACAGGCGGACGTAGACGCGGCGCTGGTGCAGGTACTGGAGAGCGAACAAGGCCAGCAGCTGGTGGCTTATGTAGCCGCCGCCGGAGCGGTCACCGAAGCCGATTTGAAAACCGCGCTGCGACGGCAACTGCCCGGTTATATGATTCCCCTGGCGATTGTCGTGCTGCCCGCATTTCCGCTGACCGCCAATGGCAAGGTGGATCGTCAGGCACTGCCCACGCCGATCTGGGAAGACTATCTGCAGCAGTATGTCGCGCCGCGCAATCCGATCGAGCAGCAACTGGCGGCGTTGTTTACCGAACTGCTGCCGGTAGATCAGCTGGGCATCGACGATAACTTTTTTGAACTGGGCGGGCATTCGCTGCTGGCCACTCGTCTGATCAGCCGGGTGCGCCAGGTGCTGGACACCGAACTGCCACTGCGTGAGCTGTTTGAACATCCGACCGTGCGTGCCCTGGCGGCCGTATTGCGGGCGCATCAGGACGAGCTGGTATTGCCGCGCATCGAGCCGGTTGATCGCAGCCAGCCGTTAATGCTGTCTTACGCACAGCAGCGGCTATGGTTTATCGATCAGCTGGAAGGCGGCAGTAGTCAGTACAACATGCCGATGGTCTACGAACTAAACGGGCCGCTCAATCCAACCGCGCTGCAACAGTCTCTGGGCATGCTGGTGCAACGTCATGAGGTCTTGCGGACCCGGTTTATCGCCCAGGCCGGCGAAGCCCGCCAGGTGATTAACGCGGACGCTTCGGTGCCGCTGCCACGGCATGATTTAAGCGATTTGAACAGCGCCGCTCAACAGCAGGAAATACAACGCCTGAGCGCACTTGATGCCGGGCAGCCATTTGATCTCAGCAGCGACCTGATGCTGCGGGTACAACTGCTGAAACTGGCTGATGAAGAGCATCTGTTGCTGTGCAACATGCATCATATTGCCTCTGATGGCTGGTCGATGGGGGTGTTCGTTGCCGAATTGAGCAGGCTGTATGCCGCCTGCCTGCAGGGCCGTGATAATCCACTGACGCCGTTGCCGGTGCAATACGCTGACTACGCCCAGTGGCAGCGTGAATGGTTGCGGGGCGAGGTGCTGGCTGCGCATCTGGCGTACTGGCAGGGGCAGCTGGCGGAGCTGCCGCCGGTGCACGGTCTGCCGCTTGATCAGCCCCGTCCGGCGCAGCAGACGTTTAACGGCCAACGCTATCTGCAGCGCCTGGATGGCGAAGTGCTGGCGGCCGTGAAAACACTCTGCCAGCGTCACGATGTGACCCTGTTTATGCTGTTGCAAACCGCCTTTGCGGCATTGCTCAGCCGCTACAGCAATGAGCAGGATATTGTTATCGGCACGCCCATCGCCGGGCGCACCCAGGCCGAAACAGAAGGCTTGATCGGTTTCTTCGTCAACACGCTGGTATTGCGCAGCCGGTTTGATCAACACGGCAGTTTCAGGCAGGTGCTGCTGGCCAATAAGCAGACCATACTGGAAGCTTATACCCATCAGCATATTCCCTTTGAAATGCTGGTGCAGGAAGTTCAGCCAGAGCGCAATCTGCGCCACAGCCCGGTCTTTCAGATTCTGTTTTCACTGCAGAATACCGAGCAGAGCGAAGCGCGGTTTGAGGGCCTGACCAGCCGCCTGGTCCCGCCACAGCACAGCATTATCAAGTTTGACCTGGAGCTGTTTGCGATCGAGCGTGAGGATGGCCTGGTGCTGGCGTGGAACTACAACACGGACTTATTTGCGGCCGCCAGCGTGGAGCGGTTGGCGGCCAGTTATCAGGTGCTGCTGGAAGCGGTCCTGGCGGATATCGATCAACCGCTGGTGGCGCTGCCGATACTGCCGGCGGCAGAGCAGGCCAGGCTGGACGGCTGGAATGACAGCACGGCTGAACTGCCGGTCGGAAGTGCGGTTCAGCACTTGTTCGAGCAGCAGGCGGCGCTGAGTCCGGAAGCGATTGCGGTGGTTGCCGGTGATCAGCGGCTTGATTATGCCGCGGTGAATGCCCGCGCCAATCAGCTGGCGCATTATCTGCTGGCCGAGGGAATTGGCGCGGAGCAGCGGGTCGGGGTATGCATGCGGCGCAGTGCGCAGTTACCGGTCGTGCTGCTAGCCATATTGAAAGCCGGTGCGGCCTATGTTCCGTTAGACCCGGAATACCCGTCCGAGCGTCTGGAGTTCATGCTCCGCGATGCACAGGCCAGTTGTTTGCTGACTGATGGCGCACTCAGTCTGGGGGCACCATTGAGTGGCGATGGATTAACCGTCATCAGCCTCAGTGAGCTGCCTCTGGATGACTATCCGAGCGGCAATCCCGAGCTGGTCATCGCCGCGCAGCAATTGGCCTATGTGATCTATACCTCGGGTTCTACCGGCCTGCCCAAAGGCGTGGCCATCAGCCATGCCAGTTGTGTGGCGATGCTGGCCTGGGCTGCCCGGCAGTTTACTCCGGAGGCGCTGCGCGGAGTGCTGGCATCGACCTCGATTTGCTTTGACCTGTCGGTGTATGAGTTATTTGTACCATTGAGTACCGGTGGTCAGGTGGTGCTGACGGAAAGCGCCTTGTCATTGCTGGAGTTTGCTCAGTGGGACCAGGTCAGCCTGGTTAACACCGTGCCTTCGGCCATCGAAGCGATGGTCAGCGTGAAAGCATTGCCGGATAGTGTCCGGGTGGTCAATCTGGCGGGTGAGGCACTGAGTCGGCAAACGGTGGAGAAAGTCTATCAGCACAGCTCCATCGAACGTTTGTATAACCTGTATGGGCCTTCCGAGGACACCACTTATTCAACCGGCTGCTGGGTGCCGGCTGGTGCTGATGACACGCCGGCCATCGGGCGACCGGTGGCCAACAGTCAGGCTTATATTCTGGATGCACAGCTGCAACGCGTTCCGGTCGGCGTGGTCGGCGAGTTGTATATGGGTGGTCTGGGTCTGGCGCGGGGTTATCTGGGCCGCCCGGGACTGACGGCGGAACGCTTTGTACCTGATCCGTATGGCGGGCAGACCGGTGCAAGACTCTATGGGACCGGTGATCTGGCCCGTTATCGGCCGGACGGCCAGATTGATTACATGGGCCGTGTTGATCATCAGGTGAAGATTCGCGGTTTCCGGATTGAGCTGGGTGAGATTGAGAGTCTACTGGAACTGCAGGCGGGTGTGGAAGCGGCGATCGTACAGGTGCTGACAGGTGAGCTGGGACAGCAGTTGGTCGCCTATGTCATGAGTGACGACCCGCTCAGCGAGCGGGCATTAAAGACTGCCCTGCAGCGCAGCTTGCCTGATTATATGGTGCCTCTGGCAATTATCAGGTTGGCGCGTTTCCCGCTGACGGCCAACGGTAAGGTGGACCGCAAAGCATTACCGGCGCCGGTCTGGGACGACTATCGGCAGCAATATGTAGCGCCGCGGAATGACACCGAACAGCAACTGGCGCGGATTTATCAGCAGCAACTGCAGCTCGAACAGGTCGGCATCGACGACAATTTCTTTGCCCTGGGTGGCCATTCTTTACTGGCCACCCGCCTGATCAGCCGGATTCGGGAAACTTTGCAGGTCGAGCTGCCGTTGCGGCAGTTGTTTGAACAACCCACCATCCGTGGTTTGTCGGCGGCGCTGCTGGATCACCAGGACGAATGGGTACTGACGCGGATTGAGCCGGCTGATCGCGATCAGCCACTGGCATTGTCCTATGCTCAGCAGCGGCTGTGGTTTATTGACCGGCTGGAAGGCGGCAGCAGTCAGTACAACATGCCAATGGCTTATCGCTTAACCGGTTCACTCGATACGGCCGCCTTGCAACGGGCGGTAGCCGGTGTTATTGAGCGGCATGAAGTGCTGCGCACGCACTTTATTGAAGAGGCTGGTGAACCTTGTCAGGTCATCCGGCAGGAGTTCAGTCCGCCAGTTGAAAACATTGATTTAAGTGGTCTGGAAGCAGCGCAGCAAAGCACTGAAGTTCAGCGGCGGGCCGCGCTGGAAGCCCAGCGGCCTTTCGATCTGAGCCGTGACCTGATGCTGCGGGTACAACTGCTCAAACTTGCCGACCAGCAACACGTGGTGTTGCTGAGCATGCATCATATTGCTTCCGACGGCTGGTCAATGGGTCTGTTGTTCAGCGAATTGCGTGAGCTTTACCAGGCTTACAGCACCGGCCGGGATAATCCTTTGCCGGCCTTGACGGTGCAGTATGCCGATTACGCGCAATGGCAGCGTGACTGGCTGCGTGACCAGGTACTGGCGCGTCAACTGGCCTACTGGCAAACGCAACTGGCGGATATTCCGCCGGTGCACAGTTTACCCCTGGATCAACCCCGTCCGCCGGAACAAAGCTTCAGCGGTGAAGTTTTTCACCTGCTGCTTGATCAACAGATGCAGCAGGCCATCAAGCAATTCTGCCGGCAGCAGGATGTCACGCTGTTCATGTTCCTGCAGACGGCCTTCGCGCTATTGATCAGCCGTTACAGCAACGAGCAGGATATCGTCATGGGTACGCCGATTGCCGGCCGTAGCCATGGTGATACCGAGGCGCTGATCGGGTTTTTTGTCAATACCCTGGTGCTGCGCAATCAATTTGCCGGCAACCCCAGTTTTACTGAGGCACTGACAGTCAACAAGCAGACTATTCTGGATGCCTATACCCACCAGCACATTCCTTTTGAAATGCTGCTGGAGAAACTCAAACCGGAGCGCAGTTTACGCTACAGTCCGGTCTTCCAGATTTTCTTCACCATGCAGAATAACCGGCCAAGCCGGCCTGATCTGCCGGGGCTGCAATTTAATCTGCTGCAGCAGCCACATACCATCAGCAAGTTTGATCTGGAGCTGTTTGCGGAGGAACGCGACGACGGAATTTCACTGGCCTGGATTTATAACCAGCAGTTATTTCTGCCCACCAGCATAGAGCGCCTGGCCGGGCATTTTCGAATCTTACTCAGCAGCATTCTGAGCACGCCTGAGCAGGGTATTCACAGTCTGAATATGCTCAGCGATGCCGAGCGCGAGCAATTGCTGCTGGAATGGGGCGGCAGCACGGCCGACTATCCGGTGCGGCACGGCATGCACCAGTTATTTGAACGGCAGGTGGAAAAAACACCCGATGCCATCGCGCTGAGATTCGACCGCAGCCAGATCAGCTACCGGAGATTGAATCAGAGCGCCAACCGGCTGGCGCACTATCTGCGCGCCCAGGGTGTTAAACAGGGCGCACTGATTGCGGTGTGCACCGAGCGTTCGGTGGAAATGATTGTCGCTGTGCTGGGGGTATTAAAAGCCGGTGCTGCTTATGTGCCGGTCGATCCGGCCTATCCGGCGGAGCGGGTGAGCTATATGCTGCAGGACTGCGGCGCGGGTATGCTGCTCACCCACAGCCGGTTGCTGGAACGCTTACCACTGAGCGGTCAGCAGGTGCTGTGTCTGGATACCCAGGATACACATGCATTGCTGCACAGCTTGAGCACGGCTAATCCGGCCCAGATATCCGCTGTCGGTGATCAGCCGGCGTATGTTATTTACACCTCGGGTTCTACCGGCAAACCCAAAGGGGTTGTCGGGTTGCATCGCGGGATGGTTAATCGCGTCAACTGGCTGGCGCGTGAATTCCCGATTAAATCGGGCGAGGTTTTCTGTCAGAAAACCTCAATCAGTTTTGTCGATCACATAGCGGAAATTTTTCAGCCGTTAGCGGCCGGTATTGCCTTGACGCTGTTATCAAATGACGACGTTAATGACGTTGATGCTTTGATCAGCACACTGGCGGTACATAAAATATCCAGAATCACGCTGGTGCCCTCGCTGCTGAAATTATTGCTGGAAACCGAGCAGGTAAGCACACTGCGACGGCTGCGATACATCATCAGCAGTGGTGAAACGTTGCCGCTGGCGGCGGTCCGGCAGGCCTGCGCCAGGCTGCCGCAGGCCAGGCTGATTAATCTGTATGGTTCCAGTGAGGTATCCGCGGACGTTACTTACTACCCGGTGGACCTGCTGGAATACGACGATATTCTCAAGTATTTCTACGCCGATGACAGTGATATTTTTAATCGCGACGGCGCCAGCATCAACCTGGAAAAACAAGCCATACTGCCAGCCGCCAGTGTGACCCGGCCGGATGTCAACCTGAGCGAACTGTATGCCGGCTTCAGTGATAGCGATATGCCGTCCCAGCCGGTCAGCATGAATGCTTACGTTGACTATCTGAAAGCTGACGTGCTGCCGTATGCGATTAACGTCTCCTCGGATTTGTTTGTCGGGCATATGACATCCGCGCTGCCGAATTTTGTGCCCGAATTCGGCAAGCTGATTACTCATCTGAATCAGAACCTGGTCAAAATAGAAACCTCCAAGAGCGTTACCTTACTGGAGCGCCAGGTGCTGGCGATACTGCATCGTCTGTTTTACCGGCAGCCGGCGGAATTTTATGATCAGTATTGCCAGGATCCCGGGCATGCCTTCGGGGTTATCACCAGTGGGGGCACCTCATCCAACATCACCGCTTTATGGTGTGCGCGCAACAAAGGCCTGATCCAGTGCGGCGTCAGCAAGCAGCAGATTGTCCAACAGGGCGTCAGCAGTGTATTGCAGCAGCTGGGTTACCGGCAGGCGGTGATCATCGGTTCCCGGCTGGCGCATTATTCGATTAAGAAAGCCGCCTCATTACTGGGTATCGGCGAAAGCAACATCATCATTCCCGAGCAGGATTCGGATCAGAAAGTATCGATCGAGGATCTGGAGCGCTGTGTCATCGAGTGCCGGAACAAGCAGCAGTTTGTTATCGCCATCGTCGGCATGGGTGGCGCGACCGAAACCGGCACGGTAGACCGGCTGCATGAAATGGCCAGAATCGCCAGCCGGTATCAAATCCATTTTCATGTCGATGCCGCCTGGGGCAGTGCTTTTGTGTTCTCGGAAAAATACCGGCATATATTGCGCGGTATCGAGCAGGCCGATTCCATTACGCTGTGCCCGCATAAGCAGTTCTTCCTGCCGCAGGGCATCAGTCTGTGTCTGTATAAAGACACGCAAAGTGCGTTCGCCACCTCCACCAACGCGAAATATCAGGCCCAGCAGGGCAGCTTTGATATGGGTCAGTTCACGCTGGAGGGTTCACGGCCGGCGCATTCGCTGATGGTGCACGCCAGTCTGCATCTGTTTTCCCGCCAGGGTTACGCCTGGCTGATTCATCAAAGCATGGAAAAGACGCGTTACTTCAAACAGCTGATTGAGCGCTCCGGTTATTTTCAGCTGGTCGGTAGAAGCGATATCAACATCGTTAATTACCGCTATATACCATCCGGCTTACGCCATCAGTCAGTTACGCGGTTCAATCAGACGGATACCGAGGAAATCAATGCAGCGGTTGAACTGATTCAGAACAAGCAGTTTCTCAGGGGGCGGTCATTTGTTTCCCGGACTACCATCGTGGACAGCAGGCATGGTGATCAACCGCTGGCGGTGTTCCGGGTGGTGCTGTTTAATCCGACCACCAGCAGGGAAGATCTGATTGCGGTGCTGGAAGACCAGTTAAGTATCGCCGCGGAATTTATCGAGCAGGGGGCAAGCTTCGCGCTGCGCGAACGCATCGGCATGGAGGCGGAAGCCGGTGGCGAAGCAGCGGAAGAATTCGCGGTACCGATTGGCCGGCCCATTGATGATTCCAAAGTCTACATCCTGAACCAGCAGCAGGCGTTGGTGCCGGTTGGCGTGGTGGGTGAATTGTGTGTGGCCGGCGCGGGTCTGGCCGCCGGATACCTGCACAATGAAGAACTCAGCCAGACCAGGTTTATCCGTAACCCGTATGCCAATGATCCGTCTGAACGCTTGTTCAGAACCGGTGATCTGGCGCGCTGGCTGCCGGATGGCAACATTATGTATATGGGGCGCTCGGACCATCAGGTCAAAGTGCGTGGTTTTCGTATCGAACTGGGGGAAATCGAATATCAGCTGCAGCAGCAAGCCGGTATCGAACAGGCGGTGGTCCAGCCGTTCACCGACGAGTCCGGACAGCAGCTGGCTGCTTATGTGGTCAGCGACGGGCAGTTAAGCGAGGCGCAGATCAAAGCCGCATTAAGTGAAGTGCTGCCCGACTATATGGTGCCCATGGCGGTCCTGTTGCTGGACGCTCTGCCGCTGACCGCGAACGGCAAACTCAATCGCCAGGCATTGCCCAAACCCGACCGGGCCAATTACCAGCAGGTCTATGCCGCACCACGCAATGCCACCGAAACCCTGTTGTGCGGTATCTGGCAGCAACTGCTCGGACTGGAGCGGGTTGGTATCGAAGACAATTTCTTTGCCCTGGGTGGTCATTCACTGCTGGCTACCCGTCTGATCAGTCAGATCAGGCAGCAACTGGAGGTTGAATTGCCTTTGCGGGTGCTGTTCGAACAGCAGACAATAGCGGGTCTGGCGGCGGCGCTTCCCGAGCATCACAACGTCACCGTGCTGACCGACATCACCCCAGCCGAACGCGCTGGACCACTGCAATTATCCTACGCCCAGCAGCGCTTATGGTTTATTGATCAGCTGGAAAGTGGCGGGACCCAATACAACATGCCGATGGCCTATCGGCTGCGGGGTGCATTAAATATTCAAGCGCTTGAACAAACGCTGTACCTGATCATAGAGCGGCATGAGGTACTGCGGACCCGGTTCGTGGAACAGGCCGGTCAAGTCACGCAGGTGATCAGGGAGCAATTTAGCGCAAGCCTGGCAAGCCACGACCTGAGCCAGCTTGACGCTGCCCGGCAAAACCGGGAAATCCGGCGTCTGGCGATAGCTGATGCCACCCGGCCGTTTGATCTCAGCCGTGATCTGCTGCTGCGCATGCAGTTACTGCGGTTGGCGGATGATGATTATGTATTGCTGACCAACATGCATCACATTGCCTCTGACGGCTGGTCGCTGGGCCTGTTGTTCAAGGAAATCAGCGCCCTGTATCAGGCCTGTCATCTCGGCCAGGACAACCCTTTACCGGCACTGCCGTTGCAGTACGTCGATTACGCGCAATGGCAACGCAACTGGCTGCAGGGCGAAGTGCTGGAACAGCAGCTGAGCTACTGGCGCCGGCAGCTTGCCGATATACCGCCGGTACACAGTTTGCCGCTGGACTACCCGCGTCCGCCGGAACAGACCTTTGCCGGCCGCATCCATAACCAGTTTCTGGATGCAGCGCTGAGCGACGCTATCCATGTTTTCTGCCGGACCCATGATGTCACCCTGTTCATGTTCCTGCAGACTGCGTTTGCGGTCTTGATCAGCCGTTACAGCAACGCTCAGGATATTGTTATCGGTACGCCGATTGCCGGTCGCACCCACAGCGACACCGAAGCGCTGATCGGATTTTTCGTCAACAGTCTGGCACTGCGCACCAGGCTGGATCAGGCAAGCCCTTTTGACGAAGTTCTGAGCGCCAACAGGCAGACCATTCTGGATGCCTACAACTACCAGCATATTCCTTTTGAAATGCTGGTGGAAAGCATTCAGCCGGAACGGACGCTGCAGCACAGTCCGGTTTATCAGCTCAGTTTTTCGGTCCAGAACAATGCCATCGGGAGTATCGAGATCCCCGATCTGTCGATTACCGGCATGACGGTGGACGGTGTCAACGTGATCAAATTCGATCTGCAATTGCTGGTCGCCGAGAGCGCTGAACAACTGCAGTTAAACTGGACATTCAACACCGATTTATTTGCCCCGGCAAGGATCGAGCGCTTATCCGCCAGTTTCGCGGTATTGCTTGACGGTATCATCCGCCAGCCGCGGTTGCCGGTAGGTGATCTGGCGCTGCTGGATGAGTCCGAACAGCAACGGCTGCTGCGGGCATCCAGCGGAGTTACGCTTGAGTATCCCCGGGAGCAGTATTTTCACCAGCAATTTGAAGCTCAGGTGGCACGCAATCCGGAGGCCAGCGCGGTAGTCAGTGCCGAACAGATACTGAGCTATGCGCAACTCAATGCCCGGGCTAACCAGCTGGCCCACTACCTGCTTGGCCAACAGCTTGGTCCTGGCAGTCTGGTGGCTATCTGTATGCAGCGTTCACCACAGTTGCTGGTCAGTCTGCTGGCGGTGCTCAAAGCAGGCGCCGCTTATGTGCCCATCGACCCGGGTTATCCGGCACAGCGGATTGCCAAGCTGGTCAGCGATGCCGGAGCCGGTCTGCTGCTGACCCAGACAGCATTGCGGGCCAAAGCGCCGGAGCATATCGCGCTGCTGTGCCTGGATGAACTGAAAACCCGACAGCGCCTGTCGCTCGAGCATCAGGGTAATCCCAGCCATGCGGAGCATAAGCCGGATATCGATCGTCTGGCATATGTGATTTACACCTCCGGCTCAACCGGTCAGCCCAAGGGGGTAAAAATTTCCCATCGGGGCCTGAACGACTATTGTGCGTTCGCACTGGATGAATACTATGCACCCCGGCTGGACGGCGCCTGGGTCGTCACTTCGCACGCTTTTGATATCACCGTGCCGAGTCTGTATCTGCCGCTGCTGCGGGGTGATTACGTTGAATTAGCGCCGCCTGATATCGAGCTGGAAAGCCTGGCTGAGGTCCTGCAGCAGGCTGATGCAGCCAATTATCTGCTGCGCATGACGCCGGTACATGTCAGCGGTCTGCTGGTATTGCTGGGCGATGCCGCAGCCTCCCAGGCTGAGCATGTGTTTGTGATCGGTGGGGCGCAGTTGACCTATGCGGTGGCCAGCCGGTTGGCGGAAAAATTCCCGCGGGCCAGCTATTACAATCATTACGGTCCCACCGAAACCACCGTGGGTTGTGCGCTGCATGCCATCAGCCCAGCGGAATTAAACGGTTCTCACCGCGGCGCGGTGCCGATCGGCAGGCCGATGGCCAACACCTGTTTATACGTGCTGGATCAGCGTGGTCAGCTGGCCCCACCGGGCGTGCCGGGTGAGCTGTATATCGGCAGTCAGGGCGTCAGCCTTGGCTATCTGCACGATGAGGAACTCACCCGGGCCTGTTTTGTGCCCAGCCGGTTCGCGGCTAATCCAGGTCAGTTGCTGTACCGGAGCGGCGATATTGTGCGCTGGCTGCCGGACGGCCAGCTGGAGTTTATCGGGCGTGCCGATGATCAGCTCAAACTGAGGGGTTTCCGGATTGAACTGGGAGAAATTGAGAACTGCCTGAATCAGCAGGCCGGCATCCGCTCAGCCGCGGTTGTTGCGGTAGGCGATGAGTCGGGTAAACAACAACTAGCGGCTTACATTGTTCCGGTTGGCCTGACGGTCGAGTCGGTTGCCATGCTGACGGCGGATGCCAGGCAGGCACTGCTCAGCGGTTATAAGGAGTATATGCAGCAGCGGTTGCCGGAATATATGCTGCCGACGCTGTTTATGCTGCTGGACCGGATGCCGTTGACCGCCAGTGGCAAGATCGATAGAAAAGCCTTGCCGGCGCCCGGTGAAGACGCCTTAATCAAGCAGCATTATGTGCCACCGGAGACCCCCGCGGAGACACAGCTGTGCGCCATCTGGCAGCAATTGCTGGGTGTGGCGCAGGTTGGCGTCAGCGATAATTTCTTCGAACTGGGCGGTGATTCGATTATCAGTATCCAGCTGGTATCCAGCGCCCGTCAGGCCGGTCTGGCACTGACCGTACGCGATGTATTTACCCATCAGACGGTGCGCGCGCTGGCGCGTACCGCCGGTCAGGCACAGCAGGCTGCGGCGGAGCAAAGTCTGATCAGCGGCCCGGTGGCGCTGACGCCGATTCAGCGCCGCTTTGCCGCCGCCGATTTCAGCACGCCGCAGCACTGGAATATGTCGATGCTGTTCCGGCTGCCGGCAGACGTGGATGGGCAAACTCTGCGGCAGGTTCTGGATGCCTTGCTGCGCCAGCATGATGCCTTGCGGCTGTACTACCCCGATGGTGACTGGAGCGCGCAGGCGATAGCCGCGGAAGCCGGTCCCGCGGTCCTGCGTGAAGTGGATTTATCCGACTACCCGCCCGCCCTGGCCCGTACTCATTGGCAGCGCATCTGCGCTGAGATTCATAGCAGCGTGGAGCTGAGCTCCGGCAATCTCATGCGGGCCTGCGTGGTGCGCCTGCCGGATGCTGAGGTCCGGCTGTTGCTGGTCATTCACCATCTGGCCGTGGATGGTATTTCATGGCGAATTCTGCAGGAAGATCTGCGCCTGGGCTATCAGCAGCTGGAGCAATCCAGGCCACTGGCGCTGCCTGCCAAGACACATTCCTTCCAGGCCTGGTCGGAGCATCTGCAGCAGTGCGTCACCGGCGGTCTGCTGGCTGCCGAGCTGGAGTACTGGCAACGGCAGGCGGCGCAGGTTCGGCCGTTATACCAGCAGCGTGAGGGTGGCAACCTGGTGCGGCATAGCCGGGTGCATAGCGTGCAGTTACCTGCGGCATCCACCGAGCAGTTGTTGCGTCAGGTTAATCAGGCCTATCGCACCGAGATCAACGATCTGCTGCTGGCCGCTCTGTTGCTGAGTTACTCGCGCTGGGCGCAGACCGATAGCGTGAGTCTGGATATGGAAGGCCACGGTCGTGAGTTATTGGGCGAAGGTCTGGATGTGGCCCGTACGGTCGGCTGGTTCACCACCAGATATCCGCTCACTCTGCGCCAGCCGGACAACATTGAGCCAGGCCAGCTGAGCATGGACGAGTCGTTAATGGGCCAGCTGTTAATGAGCGTCAAGGAGCAACTGCGTGCGGTTCCCAACAAGGGTATCGGTTACGGTCTGTTGCGTTATCTGCATGCTGATGAACAGGTCAGAAGCAGCTTGCAGCCGGCTGTGCCAGTGGCCTTGAGCTTTAATTATCTGGGCCAGTTTCAACACACCGGCGGTAGTGCGGCATTTGATCTGGCGCCGGAAGGCAGCGGCGCTAACCAGGCCGAGGATCAGACCCGCGCCGAGTTGCTGAGCGTGGTGGCGAGCGTGTCGCAAGGGCGCTTGCAGGTCAATTGTCAGTACAGCAGCGAATGCTACAGCGACACCGCCATCGAGCAATTCTGCAGCGGCTATCTGGCCGCTTTGTCGGAGTTGATCAGGCATTGCGTCCAGCCGGGCAACGTCGGCCGTACGCCCTCGGATTATCCGTTATGCCGACTCACTCAGACCGAACTGGATCAGTTAACAACCCTGTTACAGCTTGAGCGCGGCGACGCGATCGACGACATCTACCCGCTGTCTTCAGTCCAGCAGGGCACTTTGTTTCACTCTCAGGCCGCCGCGCAATCCGGTCACTACGTGATCCAGCTCGGACTGCGCCTGCAGGACTTGGATAGCGCGGCTTTCCGGCGCGCCTGGCAACAGTTACTGGATAGTCATCGCATCCTGAGAACGGTATTTGTCGGATTGGACGGTGAGCAACCGCTGCAACTGGTACTGGACCACGCAGTCCTGCCCTGGCAGGAACACGACTGGTCCGAGTTATCCGCCGATCAGCAGCAAAGTCACTGGCAGGAACTGCTGGCGGCTGACCGGCGGCAGGGTTTCGAGCCCTCGCAGGCGCCCTTGATGCGTGCTTATCTGGTCAGCCTGGGGAACGCTGAATGCCGCTTTTTATGGAGCCACCACCATGCGCTGATGGATGGCTGGTCGTCGCCGCTGTTGTTCCGCGATTTGCTCAGCGCCTATCAGGGCCAGGTGGCTGAGCAGCCGGTAACACTCAGGCCGGAGGTGGAATTTGCTGATTACATCGCCTGGCTGCGGCAACAGGATGAGCAGCAGGCACGCAGTTTCTGGCGCGGCCATCTGCAGCATCTGAGCGCGCCCACGCCGCTGCTGTTTGGTGACACCAGCGCACGCCGCGCGGCTGGCAGGCAAGCTGAACTGGAAACTCATTTGACGGTTGCGGCCAGCGACCGGCTGCAGCAGTTCTGCAAACAGCAGAGGGTGACTTTGAATACGCTCCTGCAGGCCGGCTGGGGATTACTGCTAAGCCGTTACAGCGGTGAAACCGAGGTGGGTTTCGGCACCACCGTGTCCGGCCGGCCGGCTGAGCTGAGTGGTGTCGGTGACATTATCGGTCCGCTGATCAATACCCTGCCGGTGGCCATGAGCATCGCGCGGGATCTGCCGGTCACGGCATTTCTGCAACAGGTCCAGCAGGCTCACCTGCAGCGTGAGCAATATGGCTATCTGGCGTTGACTGATATTCAGCAATGCAGTGCTATAGCGGCTGGCGCACCGTTGTTTGAATCGCTGCTGGTGTTTGAAAACTATCCGGTGCCACAACCCCATCAGGCACCGTCCGGCACTGCCCGGCCAGCGATGTTGAAGGTCATCGACGCCCAGGCTGAGGAGCAGACGCATTACCCGATAACCCTGATTGTGGCGCTCTCGGATGAGCAGCTGCAAATCCGGATGTATTACGATGCAGACCGTTTTAATGCCGCCAGCATGCAACGCCTGGTGGCGCATTATCAGCTGTTGCTGGACGCCATCAGCCATGCCGCCAGCGAGCCGCTGCAGCAGTTGAGCCTGTTAAGTCCGGCCGAGCAGACCGAGTTGCAGCAATGGAATGCGACCCGGACTGAGCTGCCGGCGGAAGCCAGCGTGCAGGCACTGTTCGAGCGTCAGGTCAGTCTCACACCTGATACGCCCGCGGTGATTATGGATCAACAGACCCTCAGTTACGCACAGCTTAACCAGCGTGCCAACCGGCTGGCGCATTATCTGCTGGCGCAGGGTGTCACTAGCGAGACCTGTGTCGGGGTGTGTATGCCGCGCCGTCCGGAACTGATCATCGCGCTGCTGGCCATTCTCAAAGCGGGTGGCGCTTACGTGCCGCTGGACCCTGACTATCCATTGGAACGCCTGGAATTCATGCTCGCTGACGCGGATATCAAATTGCTGCTGAGCGCTGGCGATACGGCCATGACGGAAGCGTTGCCGGTCAACACCCTGGAGTTGACCGCACTGGCTGATGAACTGGCGGAATATCCGGACAGCAATCCAGCATCTGGTGTCAGCGGCGATAACCTGGCCTATGTGATCTATACCTCAGGTTCCACCGGGCAGCCCAAAGGCGTTGGTGTCTGCCATGCCAACATTCGCCGCCTGCTGTGCGGCGTTGATTACCTGCAATTCGATAGCAGTATGCGTATGCTGCAGGCGGCGCCGGTTGCCTTTGATGCTTCGACCCTGGAAATCTGGGGGCCGTTGCTGCACGGCGGCAGCTGTATTTTATTGCCCGTAGCGGTGCCCGATAGCGGCTCGCTCAAACGTGTCATTGCGGCGCATCAGGTCAACAGCATGTGGCTGACATCCGCGTTGTTTAATGCCCTGATCGAAGAATCCGCCGAATGCCTGTCCGGACTGAAACAGCTCGCGGTCGGCGGTGAGGCGGTATCCGCCGCGCATGTGGCGCGCCTGTATGCAGTCGATCAACAGGTGCGGATCATCAATGGCTATGGGCCCACCGAGAGCACCACTTTTGCCTGTTGTTACCCGATCCCCCGTAACCAGCCGGAACACCTCAGCGTTCCGATCGGCAATCCCATCGGCAACACTCAGGCTTATATCGTCGATCCGGAACTGCGTCAGGTTCCGGTGGGCGTGACCGGCGAACTGTACCTGGCTGGTCAGGGTCTGGCGCGGGGTTATCTGACCCGCCCGCTGTTGACCTCGGCGGCCTTTATGCCCAACCCGTTCAGCGCCCGCCCGGGTGCACGCATGTATCGCACCGGTGATCTGGCACGCTACCGCAGTGACGGCAGTATTGAATATGTCGGCCGCACCGATGATCAGGTCAAAGTCCGCGGTTTCCGGATTGAGCTGGGTGAAGTGGCCAGCCAGTTAGAGCAGCAGCCGGGGGTGCAGGAGGCGTTGGTACAGGTGCTGGACAGCGAGTTGGGTCAGCAGCTGGTGGCTTACGTGGCAGCCGAATCCGCGGTGAGTGAGCAGACGCTGAAGTCTGCCCTGCGGCAGAGCCTGCCGGGTTACATGGTGCCGCTGGCGATAGTCGTGCTCGAATCATTTCCGTTGACCGCCAATGGCAAACTGGATCGGCAGGCATTACCGTCACCGGCCTGGGATGACTACCGGCAACGGTACGTGGCGCCCAGCAATGACATCGAGCAGCAACTGGCGGCGATCTATGCCCGCCTGTTGCAACTTGAGCAGGTAGGCATACATGACAATTTCTTTGAGCTGGGCGGCCATTCATTACTGGCAACCCGTCTGATCAATCAGATTCGACAGGCATTCGCGGTCGAGCTGCCGCTGGAAGCATTGTTTGCCCAGCCAACCATAGCCGAGCTGGGCAAGAGTATCGACACCCTGATGGATGTCCGGCAGTCGCAGGAGAACCTATCCAGACTGCAAGACGACGAAAGCACTGTGAGTATCAAGCTATGATGTCCGCCAATGCCGTAATCAAACAGGTTCTGCAGGCTGGTGGTGCACTTAGCGTGGAAGATGGCGAGCTGGTATTTACCGGCCGTAAAGATATTTTCGATGCCGGTCTGATCAGCGAAATCAGGCAGCACAAGCAGGCCATCATCCGCACTTTGACCAACCTGCCGGCCGAAAACACCCGGCGGCCGAGCCATAACGTCCCGGCGATCAGCAAACTGACCGGCCAGCAACCCAGGGTGCTCTCGTTTGCGCAACAGCGGTTGTGGTTTATCGACAAACTGGAAGGCGGCAGCAGCCAGTACAACATCGCCATGGCCTATCGGCTGAGTGGCCGCCTGAATGTGGCGGCATTCAAGCAGACCATTCACAGCATTATTGCCCGGCACGAAGTGTTGCGGACCTGCTTCAGTGAGCAGGCTGGTGAGCCTTGTCAGCTTGTTACACAGGAATTTACTCTGCCGTTGGAAAGCGTTGATCTGAGCGGCCTGGATGAGGCCGGTCAGCAACAGCAGGTCCAGCGTCTGGCCAGCGCCGAGGCGCAGCGGCCATTTGATTTAAGCGTTGACCTGATGTTGCGGATGCAGCTGCTGAAGCTGTCGGAAACCGAGCACGTGGTGTTGACCACCATGCACCATATAGCCTCGGATGGCTGGTCCATGGGGGTGTTTTTTCAGGAGTTGAGTCAGTTATACCAGGCCTATTGCGCGGGCCGGGATAATCCATTGCCGCCGATGCCGGTGCAATACAGTGACTATGCGCAATGGCAGCGTGACTGGCTGCAGGGTGAGGTGCTGCAACAGCAGCTGGATTACTGGCAGCAACAGCTGGCCGGGGTCCCGCTGGTGCATAATCTGTGGCTGGATAAACCACGCCCGCCGCAGCAGACCTTTACCGGCAACGTTTATTCTCAGCTGCTGGACAGCAGTCTGACCACCGGCATCAAAGCGTTGTGCCGGCGCCAGGATGTCACCCTGTTTATGTTGCTACAGACGGCTTTTGCCACTTTGCTGCAGCGCTACAGCAACGAGCGTGACATTGTATTGGGCACGCCGATTTCGGGGCGTACCCATGGTGACACTGAAGCATTGATCGGGTTTTTGGTGAATACCCTGGCGGTACGGACTCATTTTGATGATAACGCCAGCTTTGCAGCGGTATTGCAGGCCAACAAGCAGACCATTCTGGATGCGTTTGCGCATCAGCACATCCCCTTCGAGATGCTGGTGGAAGAGCTTAAACCGGAACGCAGTTTAAGCCATAACCCCATATTCCAGATATTGTTTGCGCTGCAGAACAACGAACAGAGTCAACTGCAGCTGACCGATTTGCGGATGCGTCCGATGCGGCGCGGCCACCATATCATCAAGTTTGATCTGGAGGTGTTCGCGGTAGAGAGCGAAGGCCGGCTGGCATTGGCCTGGAATTACAACACCGATTTATTTGTTGAGTCCAGTATCGTTCGCCTGGCGGACAGTTTCAGCAGGCTGTTGCACGGCATGCTGGATAATCCGGACCGGCTGGTCAGCGAGTTGCCCCTGCTGGAAGCGGCCGAGACCGAGCACATGCTGACCGCATGGAGTGGCCGCGATGCCTGGACGCCGAGCGACGCGAGGATAACAAGCCCCGGCCTGCATCAGCAGTTCGAGCAACAGGCGCTCCGGCAACCTCAGGCAGTCGCTATCCGGCATGCCGATCAGTGCTTGACCTATCAGGCGCTTAATAACCGGGCCAACCGTCTGGCCTACAGTCTGCGGGAGCACGGTCTGCAGCCGGAACAGCTGGTGGGCATTGTGCTGGAACCCGGTCTGTTGCGTGTTATCAGTCAACTGGCGGTACTCAAGGCCGGCGCTGCCTGGGTGCCGCTGGACCCGCCTGTTGCTCAGGAGCTGGCGGCGCGGCTGCCACTGCGGCTGATATTGAGTACCACAGGGCTGAGTGAATCGCTGGATTCAGCCAGTACGACCATCTGGAACCTGGACAGCGAAGCCGTGGAGATGCGGCTGAGCGCTCAGCCGGAGCATAATCCCGACGGCCTGATCGGCGCCGGTGATTACCTGGCCTGCAGTCTGCCGGTCAGTGATCAACAGGGCGACTGGCGGAGCATTGATATCGAGCACCAGCAGCTGGCGGCGCTGTTGCAGGAATCTGATTACCCTCTGATCGATGCGCACACGCGGGTGATCAGTCTGGGCGGTGGCAGTCCGGAAACCATCACTTTCAGTCTGCTGGCCACGCTGCTGGGCGGTGGCTGTTTCGAGTATCAGCCTGACGTCAATGCAGCGGCTTTGGCTGGCGCGGTTAAAAGCGCCGACATCATACTGCTGGATATGCCGGTGTTCACCGAACTGGCTAACTCCGCGGCACACGCTTTTGCCGGCTGCCGGCAACTGGTGCTGAGTGGTGGCCGGGTTGATGCGAAAGCGCTGCGGGCAGTCCTGGAGCAGGCCGGTCCGGAGCAGCTTTGGCATGTCACCGGTCCGGCTTACGACGCTGATCGCAGCAGATGGCATCAGATTCAGCGCTTCAATCCGCTCGGGCTTTATCCCATCAGCATTAACCGCCAGCTGGCCAGACAGCGATGGCATACCTCGGTGTATCTGCTGGATCGGTGCCTGCAACCGGTTCCGGTTGGTGTTACCGGGCAGGTCTATGTTGCCGGCCGCTGGCTCGCCCGTGATCCCGCTGTCAGGCTGGAGCAGCTGACCGCCAGCCCGTTCCGGCCCGGTGAACAATTGCGCTGGACCGGCCAATGGGCACGCTGGCGGCCAGCGCCCGGGGACGGCCCGGCGCAGCTGGAAACGGTTGATTACCAGCACGGCCAGGTCATTATTCGCGGGCAGCGGGTCAGCCTGCCGGAGGTACAGGCCCGCCTGAACGAATTGTCACCGGTGGCTAAAGCGCTGGTGCTGGCGCAGCCGGATGCCGATAACCGGACCTGCCTGGTGGCCTATGTGGAACCGATGCTGCCGGAGCAGGACCAACAGGCGCTGTTGCAGGAACTGCAGAGCGCGCTGAAAACCCGTCTGCCGGCTTATATGCTGCCTGCGCTGATGGTGTTCATCGAGCTATGGCCGCAAACGGCTGATGGTGAGCTCGATACCGCCGCGCTGCCCTGCGCACTGACCCATGGCCAGGCGGTGGAAACCTACCTTGCGCCGGATAATGATCTGGAAAGAAGCCTGTGCGCGATCTGGCAGGATCTGATCGGCCTGGAGCGGGTCGGCGTGGAGGATGATTTCTTTCTGCTGGGCGGACATTCACTGCTGGCCACCCGACTGATCAGCCAGATTCGCCAGCAGCTGGGCGTTGAATTGCCGCTGCGGACACTGTTTGAACAGCCAACCGTGCGAGCTCTGGCCACCGTGCTGGCTGGGCACGCCGACGAGGTGCTGCTACCGCCGATTGAAACCTGTGATCGCGGTCAGCGATTGGCGCTGTCGTTTGCCCAGCAGCGCTTATGGTTTATTGATCAACTCGAAGGCGGCAGCAGCCAGTACAACATGCCGATGGCCTATCGTTTGCATGGGGCGTTTGATGAACCGGCTTTCCGGCAGGCTGTGGAGACGATCATAGAACGCCACGAAGTTCTGCGCACATGCTTTTATGAGCGCTCCGGGGAAGCCTACCAACTGGTCAGCGAGGACTTTAGCGTGCCGCTGCGCAGTATTGATTTGACGGCGCTCGACGCCGCCGCGCAACAGCAGGAAGTGCAGCGCCGGGCAGCCGAAGATGCGCAGCAGGTGTTTGATCTGAGCCAGGATTTGATGCTGCGCATCCAACTGCTCAAGCTGTCCGCGCAGGAGCATGTGGTGCTGAGCAATATGCACCACATCGCCTCGGACGGCTGGTCAATGGGCATTTTGTTCCGTGAATTAAGCGAGTTATATGCCGCCTACAGCACTGGTCAGGCCAATCCACTGGCGCCGCTGGCGGTGCAATACGTCGATTATGCGCAGTGGCAGCGGGACTGGCTGCAGGGTGAAGTACTGGCTGGTCAGCTGGCCTATTGGACCAATCAGCTGGCCAACATACCGCCGGTGCATGCTCTGCCGCTGGATCGGCCCCGGCCGCGTGAGCAGAGCTTTATCGGCAAGACCCATTACCAGGTGGCCGGGCCAGCGCTGACCACCGCGATCAAGCAGTTCTGCCAACAGCAGGATGTCACCTTGTTCATGCTGCTGCAGACCGCTTTCGCGGTGCTGCTCAGCCGCTACAGTAACGAGACCGACATTGTCATGGGTACGCCGCTGGCGGGCCGTACCCATACCGATACTGAAGCGCTGATCGGATTTTTTGTTAATACCCTGCCACTGCGCACCCGGGTGGATGCCAGCGCCAGCTTCCAGCAGGTGCTGAAGGCTAACCGGCAGACCATTCTGGATGCCTATACTCATCAGCATGTTCCGTTTGAAATGCTGGTAGAAGAGCTTAAGCCGGAACGCAGCCTGCGGCACAGCCCCATATTTCAGATTTTGTTCGTATTGCAGAACAAAGATCAGGGCCAGCCCCGGATGGGCGGTCTGGAGCTGGGTTCGGTGGCGCGTGAGCACAGCATCATCAAGTTTGATCTGGAACTGGGCATCAGTGAAACCGATGACCGGCTGGTGATCGGCTGGAGCTATGACACGGACTTATTTCTGGCTGACACCATCGCCAGAATGGCAGCCAACTTCCAGGTTCTGCTGGAAGGTATCGTGGCGCAACCCGAAGCGACAATAGCGGCTTTGCCGGTGCTGGCCGAAGCGGAGCGGCAGCAACTGCTGCGGGGCTGGAACGATACCACTGCCTGCTATCCCAAAGATCAATGCGTGCATCAGTTATTTGCAGCGCAGGCCGAGCGCACGCCCAGCGCGCTGGCGGTCTATTGCGAAGGCCGGCAGCTCAGTTACGGTGAGTTGAACGAGCAGGCCAACCGGGTCGCGCACTGGCTGCTGGAGCAGGGTATCGAGCCTGGTGTGATGGTCGGTATTGTGATTGAGCGCGGCATCGAACTGATCGTCGGAATCCTGGGCGTATTGAAGGCTGGCGGCGTGTATGTACCGCTCGACCCCGCTACCCCCGCGGAACGTTTGCGCTACATGGCGGACGAGTGTGAGTTGCGGATGATTCTGAGCTCGGCAACGCTGGCCGGGCAATGTGCCGCCACCGGCAAACCGGTGGCGCGTCTGGATGATGCGGATTTGCTGGCCGGCTATGCGGCGCAAAACCCCGGCATGGAGCAAACCGGCGTCACCCCCGAGGATCTGGTGTATGTGACCTACACGTCAGGTTCCACCGGGGTGCCCAAAGGCGTGCCGATTTATCATGGCGACTTCAGCTACCACTGTCAGAATATCCGGGACTTTAATGCCCTGACCGAGTCGGACCGCACCATTCAGTTCGCTTCCTTGTCGGTCGACATCGCCCAGGAGCAGGTCTTTATTGCCTTGATTACCGGTGCGTCATTGTATTTGCGCGGTGACGACATCTGGTCGGCGGAGGAATTGTTCGCTTATGTCGATCAGCATCAGATCACGGTGGCGGATTTGCCGCCCAGTTATATTCAGGTGCTGGTGGACGCGGACCGGGACAATCAGCAGTTTGGGCGCTTGACCTGTCTGCGTTTGATTATTTCCGGCGGGGAAGCTTTTCCGTACAAAGTTCTGGAGCATTGGCAGGCGCACGATCTATTCCGGCATTGCCAGCTGATGAATGTCTATGGCCCGTCTGAAGTGACCATCACCGCAGCCATCCAAAGACTTTCGCCAGCCGACCTGGAACGGGTATCGATTCCGATCGGCGAAGTTCTGAGCGGGCGTCGCATGTATATCCTGGATGCCGCCATGCAGCCGGTGCCGATAGGTGTCAGCGGGGAGTTGTATATCGGCGGTGAGGGCGTCACCAGCGGTTATATCAAACAGCCGGAACTGAGCCGGGAACGTTTTATTGCCAGTCCTTTTGTAGCCGGCGACCGGCTGTACCGGACCGGTGATCTGGCGCGCTGGCTGCCGGACGGCAAACTGGCCTTTATCGGCCGTATCGATAATCAGGTCAAAGTCCGGGGTTTCCGGGTTGAATTAAGTGAAATTGAAAGTCAGCTGGCGATGGCCAAAGGCGTTCGACATGCCGCGGTCACGGTGCAGACCAACCGGCAGCAGGCCGGCGATAGGCAGTTGCTGGCCTATGTGGTACCCGAGCAGCACCCTGATAGCACTGACCAGGCGACGCGCAATGCCCTGATGGCCGACTATCGAGCCCATCTGAAGCTGCAATTGCCCGATTATATGGTGCCTTCGGTGTTCGTGCTGCTGGCAGCCATGCCCTTGCTGCGCAATGGCAAAATTGATTACGAGTCACTGCCTGCCCCGGATGCTGATGCGCTGATCAGAAAGCAATACAGCGCGCCGCGCAATGCCATCGAAACGGCGTTGTGTGAAATCTGGCAGGAACTGCTGAACGTCGAGCAGGTGGGAATCGATGACAATTTCTTCGAACTGGGCGGCCACTCACTGCTGGCCACCCGGTTGATCAGCCAGATCCGTCAGCGGCTGGAGCTTGAAATACCACTGCGCGTGCTGTTCGAGCAGCAGACCGTGGCCGCGCTGGCGGCGGTGCTGGATGCGCATCAGGAAGCAGTGGTATTACCGCCCATTAAAACCGTGTCCCGCGGCGGCCGGCTGCAGTTGTCCTATGCCCAGCAGCGGCTGTGGTTTATTGATCAGCTGGAGGGCGGCAGCACCCAGTACAACATGCGGATGATATACCGCTTAAGCGGACCACTGAACGTGGCGGCGCTTACTCAGGCGGTGCAGACCATCATTGAGCGGCATGAAGTGCTGCGCACCCATTTTAACGAGCAGGATGGCAAAGTTTACCAAGTCATTCAACAGGACTTCAGCCTGCCACTGGAGCTGCTGGATATCAGCAGCATGGATGCCGCCGAGCAACAGCAGCAGGTCCACCGTCAGGCGGACGATGAAGCCCGGCGCGCGTTTGATTTGAGCCGCGATCTGATGCTGCGCATGCGCTTGCTCAAACTGTCGGAGACCGAGCATGTCGCGCTGACCACCATGCATCATATTGCTTCGGACGGCTGGTCGATGGGGTTATTTTTCCAGGAGCTGAGTGCTTTGTACCGGGCCTTCAGCGAGCAGCGCGATAACCCGCTGCCGCCGTTGCCGGTGCAGTACGCCGATTATGCCCACTGGCAGCGTGACTGGCTGCAGGGTGAAGTGCTGGAACAGCAGTTGAATTACTGGCTGCGGCAACTGGCTGGTATTCCGCCGGTACACAGCCTGCCGTTGGATCATCCACGCCCTGCGCAGCAGAGTTTTACCGGCAAGATTTATTCGCATGTGATCGAGCAGCCGCTGACCGCTGCCATCGATGAGTTCTGCAGCCGGCAGGATGTGACCTTGTTCATGTTTTTGCAGACCGTTTTTGCGCTGCTGTTGAGCCGTTACAGTCATGCGCGTGACATTGTCATGGGGACACCGATCGCAGGCCGCACGCACAGCGATAGCGAGGCGCTGATCGGGTTTTTTATCAACACCCTGGCATTGCGCGCCAGCATTGATCCAGCCGCCTCATTCAAGACACTGCTGGCCAGCAACAAGCAAACGATTCTGGATGCTTTTACCCATCAGCACGTTCCGTTTGAAATGCTGGTGGAGAGATTAAAACCGGAGCGTGATCTGGCCTGTAATCCGATCTGCCAGGTTAAATTCGTGCTGCAGAATATAGAGCAGAGAATAGCCGGCCTGCCGGATCTGTCACTGACCATGATCCCGCAGCAAACCACCGCGGTAAGGTTTGACCTGGATTTGTCGGTGAGCGCCGCCAACGGCAGGCTGCAATTGAGCTGGAGTTATAAATCTGACTTATTTGAGCCGGATTCCATCGCTGAGATGGCGGCTAACTTTAGCGCTCTACTGAGCAGTATTGTGACCTCGCCCGAGCAGGCCGTGCAGCAGTTGCCGATGCTCAGCAAAGACAGTACCCGGAGTCTGTTGAGTTATGGCCAGGGCGAGCGCAACGACGAACTCGGCAACATCCGGCTGCATGATTTATTTGCGCAACAGGTCAATCATACCCCTGACCAGGTCGCCGCCAGGTCGCAGGATACAAGCATTACCTACCAGGAGCTGAACGCCAAAGCCGACCGGCTGGCCAGCTATCTGGCGGAGCAGGAGATCGGCGTCGGCGACTACGTGGGGATTTATGTTGAACGTTCCATCGAACTGCTGGTGGCGTTGCTGGGGGTGATGAAATCAGGCGCCGCCTATGTACCGCTGGAGTTATCCAACACTACCGAACGGCTCAGCTATATTATTCAGAATGCCGCGCTTGACACGGTCCTGCTGACCGCCAATCTGCTGGATAACATACCACTGTCACAGGTCGACATACTGCTGCTGGATGAGTGTGTCAGCAGCGCCGACTGGCTGGATGAGTATGCGCATGATCACAGCGACGTCCCGCTGCCGGATATCGCCGAGCATGTGGCCTATGTGATTTACACCTCAGGTTCAACCGGCACGCCCAAAGGCGTGCGGATAACGCACCGGGGATTAAGTGATTACTGCGGGTATGCGCTGGGCGCTTATTATCAGCACGGGCTGGCCGGCTCACTGGTGGTCACTTCGCACGGATTTGATATTACCGTACCCGCTTTGTATCTGCCGCTGCTGAGTGGTGGCTATGTAGAGCTGCTGCCCGGTGGTGACGAACTGGAAAGCCTGGCGCAGACGCTGAAGCAACCGGCGGCGGCGGATTATCTGCTGCGGATGACCCCGATGCATGTCAGCGGTCTGCTGGCATTGCTGGATGGGCAGCCGCCGCTGCCGGCCGAGCACAGCTTTGTTATCGGCGGGGCGCAGCTCGATTATGCCCTGGCCAGGCGGTTGGCGCGCCAGTTTCCGCGGGCGCAATTGTATAACCATTATGGCCCGACGGAAACCACGGTGGGCTGCAGCTTATATCCGCTGCCCGCCGATATCTCCGCCGCCGCCGGTCCGGTGCCGATCGGCAGGCCGATGCACAATACCTGCCTGTATGTCCTGGATGAACAGCGGCAACTGGTGCCGAGGGGCGTGGCCGGAGAGCTGTATATCTGCAGTCAGGGCATCAGTGCCGGCTATATCAGCGCTGAAGCATTAAACAGCGCGAGTTTTATTATCAGCGAGTTGCCCGGCAGCAGTGGTCAGCGGATTTATAAAACCGGCGATATGGTTCGCTGGCGGCCGGATGGTCAGCTCGAATTTATCGGCAGAACAGATGATCAGGTCAAAATAAGAGGCTTCCGGGTGGAGCTGGGTGAGATTGAAAGCCAGCTGACAAGCCATGCGGATATCAAGTCCGCCGCGGTCATTGCCATTGCCACCGATAGCAATGATCAGCAACTGGCCGCGTATGTTGTACCGCTGGGTATCACGGCGGCTTCAGTGGATGATCTCAGTGAGGCCGCCAGAACAGCAATGATCAGCAGCTATAAACACAGTCTGGGCGCGAGTCTGCCCGCTTATATGGTGCCTGCGCTGTTCGTTCTGCTGGACAGCATGCCCCTGACCGCCAGCGGCAAGATTGACCGACGGTCGCTGCCCAGACCGGGCGAAAGCGCGGTGCTTAAACGTCGTTATGTGGCGCCGAATAATCCCGCTGAAGCCAAACTGTGTGAGATCTGGCAGCAACTGCTGGGTCTGGAGCAGGTGGGCGTTGCGGACAACTTTTTTGAACTGGGCGGACATTCGCTGCTGGCTACCCGGCTGGTCAGCCAGATTCGTCAGCAACTGGGGGTGGAAGTACCGCTGCGGACATTGTTCGAGCAGCCCACCATCCGCACCCTGGCGGCGGCCCTGGAGGTTCATCAGGATGCGCTGGTAGTGCCCGAGATCGAACGCGCTGATCGCACTCAGCGGTTGCGTTTGTCGTTTGCTCAGCAGCGGCTATGGTTTGTGGATCACCTGGAAGGCAGCAGCAGTCAGTACAATATTCCGATGGCGTATCATTTGCGCGGTGGCCTGGATATTACCGCGCTGCGTCAGGCCGTGCATTCCATTATCGAGCGTCATGAAGTGCTGCGCAGCCATTTTGAGGCCAGTGGTGGCGAGACCTTCCAGATGATCACCACCGCTTTCCAGACTCCGCTGGAAAGCATCGATTTAAGCCATCTGGATGAGCCGCATCAGCAGGCTGAAGTTGAACGTCTGGCTACCGCGCACGCGCAGCGGATCTTTGATTTAAGTCAGGATTTACTGCTGCATGTGCAATTGCTCAAGCTGCATGATGAGGAGCATGTGCTGCTGGCCAACATGCATCATATTGCTTCCGATGGTTGGTCGCTGGGGGTGTTTTTCCGTGAATTGAAGCTGCTCTATCAGGCTTTCATCAGGGCTGAGAATAATCCCTTAGCGCCGCTGGAGGTGCAATATACCGACTATGCGCAGTGGCAGCGTGACTGGCTGCAGGGCGAGGTATTGGCGGGTGAACTGGGTTACTGGAAGCAGCAGCTAGCTGATCTGCCGCCGGTGCACAGTCTGCCGCTCGATCATCCGCGTCCGGCCGCACAAAGCTTTACCGGCAGGTTAATGCAGCGCGCGGTAGCACCTGCGCTGACGGTTGAAATCAATGCCTTGTGTCAGGCTCAGGACGTGACTCTGTTTATGTTTCTGCAGACGGCTTTTGCCCTACTGGTCAGCCGTTACAGCAATACACAGGATGTGGTTATGGGCACGCCGATCGCCGGCCGCACCCATACCGACACCGAGCAATTGATCGGCTTTTTTGTCAATATGCTGGCACTGCGCAACCGCTTTACTGATGACGCGAGCTTCGCTGACGTGTTGGCCGCCGGCAAGCAGACGATCCTGGATGCCTTTACCCACCAGCACATACCGTTTGAAATGCTGGTGGAAGAACTGAAGCCGGAACGCAGCCTGCGCCACAGTCCCATATTTCAGATTATGTTTGCATTGCGTAATGATGAGCGCAGCAATCTGGAGCTGTCCGGGTTAAGCCTGGAATCAGTTCGGCAGACCTACAACATTGCCAAGTTTGATTTAGAACTGGCGGTCACGGAAATGTCCGGGCGGTTGATACTGAGCTGGAATTACTGCTCCGACTTATTCCACGATGAGACGATTGCCCGGCTGTCAGACAGCTTTGAGCTGTTACTGCGGCAGATCGTGGACAATCCTGATCAGGCAGTTGCGGCATACCCGCTGGTCACCGGCGCACAGGCCCAGCAGCTGGCTGGCTGGAATGACACCCGTGTGCCGGCGCCACAGCTAGGCGGTGTGCATCAGTTATTTGAGCAGCAGGCAGCACAAAACCCGGCTAAGACAGCGCTGGTGTTTGAAGATATCCGGCTCAGTTATCAAACCCTGAATACCCGTGCGAATCAATTAGCGCATTATCTGTCCGGACAGGGGGTCGATGCCGAAACCATCGTGGGCCTGTGCGTGCAGCGTTCACCGGAAATGGTCATTGCCATGCTGGCGGTGATGAAAGCCGGTGCGGCCTATCTGCCCATCGATCCTGATCTGCCCAATGAGCGGATCGACTATATGCTCGCCGATGCGGGGGTCAAAGTACTGCTGACTCAGCAGTCCCTGAGCGACAGGCTGGCGCCGGCGGGGCAGGCTTCGGACACCAATCCTTATACCCTGCTGGAGGTTTCCGGGGCCGCCCCAGATGCTGCCGGGGAAGATAATATCCCACCCGCAAAGGCGGGCGTCAGCGATCAATCTCTGGCCTACGTTATTTACACGTCGGGTTCGACCGGTAAACCCAAGGGCGTGGCCTTAACCCATGCGGGTCTGATCAATCTGACGGTTTTCCAGGCCCGGCAACTGGGCGTTACGGACGCCAGTAAAGTCCTGCATTTTGCTTCCATCGGTTTTGATTCCACTACCCTGGAATGGGTGATGGCACTGGCGCACGGCGGCACGTTGTATGTGACCAGCGAGCGGGAAAGACTGTCCGCCGAACTGCTGGCTGATTATCTGGTTGCGCGGCGCATTACCCATGCCGTGCTGCCGGCCGCGCTGTTGCAACATCTGGATATCGAGCGCGATTATGCCTTACGGATGCTGGCGGTTGCCGGGGAAGCCTGCGAGCGTGAAACCGCCTGGAAATGGGCCAGAAAATATCATCTGATTAATGGTTACGGCCCGACCGAGACCACCGTGGTAGCCAGTGCCGAGCAGATTCTGCCCGGGCGCAGGATTACCATCGGACAGCCGTTGTGCAATACCCAGGCGCACGTGCTGGATACGTATGGTGCACAGGTACCGGTGGGCGTGATCGGAGAGCTGTATCTGGGCGGCGTGCATCTGGCGCGCGGCTATCTTAATCGTCCCGGCCTGACCGCGGAACGCTTTACCCCGGACCCTTTCAATAGCTCGCAACCCGGTGCCCGGCTGTATCGCAGCGGTGATCTGGTCAGGCGCGTTGAAGACGGCAAGATCGAGTTTGTAGGACGTATTGATCATCAGGTCAAACTGCGCAGTCTGCGCATTGAGCTGGGCGAAGTGGAGAGTCAGTTGCAGCGCCAGCCCGGTGTGCATCAGGCGCTGGTGCAGGTGCTGGATAGTGAACTGGGGCAGCAGCTGGTCGCGCATGTCAGAGCCGATGCCGGGATGACCCAGGACCACCTGAAAGCGGCGCTGCGCAGGCAATTGCCAAATTACATGGTGCCCGCGGTGATTATGCTGCTGGCTGAATTCCCGCTAACCGCCAGCGGAAAAATTGATCGCCAGGCTTTGCCGAGCCCTGACTGGAGCAGCTGCCGGCAGCGCTATATTGCGCCGCGTACAGCTACCGAGCGGCAACTGGCCAGTATTTATCAGGACTTGCTGAAACAGTCACAGGTGGGTAGCGAGGATAATTTTTTCGAGCTGGGCGGACACTCGCTGTTGACTATTAAACTGGTGGATACTCTGCGCCAGCAGCAGGCAATTAATATCCAGGTCAAAGATGTGTTTGAGTGCCCGCGACTGGGCCAGCTGGCGGCGCGCATTGACGCGCAATCATCTCTGGACGGAGCCGATGACAGCAGCCTGACTGCCCTGCAGGCACACGCGAGCGAATTAAAAACGCTGTATTGCGTGCCGGGTGTGGGTGGCCTGAGCGTTGCATTTATCGATCTGGCGAAAGCCGCCAGCGGGGCATTTAATGTCAGTGCGTTCGAGCATCGCGGCATCACCGGAGATCAGCCCCCGCATGCCAGCCTGGCGGAAACAGTAGAGTGCTTTATGACTGAACTGCTGACGCAACAGCCATCCGGGCCATATTATCTGGCCGGTCATTCGTATGGCGGTTTGGTGGCTTTTGAGATGGTGGCGGCGTTAAACGCAGCCGGGCATGAAGCCAGGCTGATCCTGCTCGATAGCGTATTGTTTCCGGACATGCTGCCTGAGAGAGCCGGCGAGTCGGACCCGGTTGAAACGGTACAGCGGCTTGAGCTGGTTGAGAATATCCGTCAGCAGTACAGCAGGATTGAACAGACCAGGCACGGCCTGTCGGTTGCGGAACCAACTGCCGACGGGGACGGTTCATCGGCAACTGTACAGTTAAGTGACCGGGAAATTGACAGCTTCGCCGATAAGCTCAATCAGATTTACACCCTGCAGACACGTATAGCCGAAGCCTATCGACCGGACAAAACGATTGCCGGGGATATTTTATTGCTGCATGCCAGTCAGTCCAATGCGGTGATTCCCAGCCAGGACTACCTGGCGGCACTGCAGACATTAACGCCGGCCACGGTCAGCCGTCAGTCGATCAGCGGTAATCATTTTTCCATGCTGGTTGAACCATCAGCAACGGAACTGGCTGCCGCCATACGAGCTTTTCTGAGTATCGATGGCATACCGGCATTTACCGATAATCTTAATCAGAGGTCATTATGCTAAACAATCAGCAAGCCAGCTTTGAAAAGTTTAAGAAAGAGCTGAACTACTGCTATGAAAAAGTCCCTTTTTACCGCAAGCATCTGGATGGTGCCGGCACCCATCCCAGCGATATTCACAATATCGCGGATGTGATGAAACTGCCGTATACGGAAAAAAAAGATTACCGCAAAAATTTTCCGCTGGGCGTGCTGGCGGAGGGCTACAAACCGAATGATATCCGGCTGACCCGCAGCCAAAGCTCCGGCACAACCGGTGAGCGCCTGATAACGGTAGAGGTCGGTATGCTGTTGCTTAACCGCGCGATGAAATGTGCGCGGGTCAACCCGGCTATCGAGCAGGCCATTTTTAATCACGCCCGCAAAACCTGCCGCTATGCCGCGCCCAACTGTTCGGATGTTGAATGCGCCAACCCCAACAGCACGATGGAAGATCGGTTGTTATCCGACGGTACCCTGGTGCTGCCGGTTTATCACGACTTGTTGACCACCTCCGACGAACTGATTGAGCGGGCGCTGGAAGAAACCTGTAATTACCAGCCCGATCTTTACTACATCGACCCGACCCATTTTGCCTTTCTGGTCAGGCATGCACGCAAGCGGGGAATCAGTTTGCCGGAAGCGCCAGTAATGGGCACCTATACCAGCCCAACCCAGTATAGTCGCCGTCAGATTGCTGAGGCCTTTGACGGTAAAGTGGCTTTAACACAGTTGCTGGCTTCTTCCGAAATGGGCTGGCTGGCGCTGGAGTGCCCACATGGCGGCTTGCACTTGAATACCGATTCATTTTTTCTGGAAGTTATCCGCGCTGGCCGCAGCGCGCAACCCGGTGAGGTGGGCGAGCTGTATATCACCAGCCTGGATAATGGCGCGCTGCCCCACATCCGCTATAAAACCGCCGATGCGGTACGCCTGCTGGAGGAAGCCTGTCCATGTGGAAATAAACTGCCGCTGGCGGTAATGGAAGGCCGGATGATGAATTTCATCAAACGCCAGGGCAGATATATCCACTCGCCTTACGACATTGATCAACTGGTGGGTGCGCCTGACTGGCTGGATCAATACCAGTGCCACCAACTGGATGAAGATAATCTGGTACTTAAAGTCATCGTCAATGAGCACTATCAGGAAGGCGATGAGCAGGCCGTGCTGGACAGACTGCGGGAGGCGCTGGGGGACAGTTTCTCGATCAGTGCCGAAAAACTGAGTTATATCGCCACCGAACGTTCCGGGAAATTTCATGCCACCAAATCTGACGTCACCAGCCCCGCTGTGTTTGGAGAAACCCATGCTTGCTGAGCAACATAAGGAAAAATTTAAACAGGATTTTCCTGGTCTGTCCAAGCAGCTGGACGATTCACCGATCACTTATCTGGATAATGCGGCCACCAGCCTGAAACCGCGCGCCATGGTAGAGGCGCTGCAGGAATATTATCTCGGGGTCTCCACCAATATTCACCGTGGCAAACACTATGCGATTGAGGAGGTTTCCAATCGCTATGAACAGGCCCGTTACAAAGTCGCCGAGCTGATTGGTTGCCACGGCAATGAGGTGGTTTTCGTGCGCAACACCACCGAAGCCATCAACCTGGTGGCGGCCGGGCTGGAGTTGACGCCGGAAGACAACCTAGTGGTGTTTTCTGATTCACATCATTCCAATATGCTGCCCTGGCTGAGTCAGGGTAACACTCAGTTTGTCAAATTCGGCGCACAGGGCGAAATTGACTGGGAGCACTATCAGAATTTATTACAGACCTCGCCCAGGGTGGTTGCCATCACCTACTGTTCGAATGTCACCGGGGTGTATATACCGCTGGAAAAGATGGTGAAGCTGGCCAAGCAGGCAGGCGCCATAGTGCTGGTTGACGCCGCCCAGTCAGTGCCGCATCGCCGTATCAATGTCACTGATCTGAATATTGATTTCATGGCATTTTCGGCACATAAGATGCTGGGTCCGACCGGTATCGGCGTACTGTATGGTCGCCAGGAATATCTGCAGCAGCTCAAAGTCAACCATCTGGGTGGCGGCATGGTCGACTGGGTAGAGCTGGGAGATTACCGGTTAAGAAAAATACCCCATCGGTTTGAGGCGGGTACCCCTCACATTGCCGGTGCTTACGGGTTGAGTGCCGCCATCGATTACCTTAATCAGCTCGGCTTTGACAATCTGGAGCAGGAAGACAAAGCCATGGGCAGCTATATGCTGGAGCAGGCCCTGCAGCGTGATTATCTGCAGGTGATCAACCCGGATCCAGGGCTGGATCGCGGTGCGGTCATCAGTCTGAGTATTGCCGGTATGGAGAACCTGGATGATTTTGCCCGGGTATTGAGTGATTCTTTCGGCATCATGTGCCGCAACGGACACCTGTGCGCCCAGCCGTATATCGATGCCGTCGGGCAGGGTCAGGTGCTAAGGGCTTCAGCCTATTTTTATACCAGCACGGCGGATATCGATAAATTTTTCAGCAGTCTGGATGACATTGCCGGTATGTTGCTGTAAGCCGCACCACGGCTGAAGCAGTGCTGCCGGTTTGAACCCGGGGCCGGTTGCGCAGAGTCAGCCAATCACGCTGAGCGCAACCGATGCACCCAGGGTGCGGTCCAGTTTGTCAGCCAGACTGGCGCCGGCCTGGCGGATAATATCCGGCGCGATCAATGCTGAATCGGGCGATTCAATCGCCAGCCAGAAGCGCTGCGTAGCGGCGCGAATGCGGGTGGCATGGCAATCCCTGTAATTCCAGCGGCGGGTCAGGACCCGCGCCTCATCGGTGTAAATGATTTCACCTTCGGGCACCGCTTCAGCCTCGTCGCTGCCCAGCGCGGTGAAGGTCAATCCGCTGCCCGCCAGCCGCAGACACAGATCACCGCTCAAATAATCGCTGTCATAACCACCGTGGGGTAACAGCCACTGTGCCTGATTGGCAAGATAGATATCCACGATTGGATTGATCTCCGGCCAGCCCTGATCTTTCAGTAACCGTTTAGCCAGCGCTTCATGGGTAGGCGGGTGCCGCTTTGCTTTGACGCCGAAGCTGGCATAGGCCTGCCGCCAGGCAGCCACATGCGGATGCTGGCTGAGATGCTCGAAGCGTCCGGCCTCGGTTTTAAGCTGTCGCAGCGCAGTATCCCGCAATGCATTGATGGCGGCGCTGGTCCGTGCAGGGTCTGGAGTGGTGGCTGGCAACTCGCCGGTGATAACGGCTATTTGCAGCTTAGGGAATTGATTTTTTACAGCGGTTGCGACGCTAAGCTCATTTGGCATATCTGCGTTCTTCTTCCAGGATACGTGTCCTGCTCAATATGGATTGCCGGTATATCGGACTATGCTCCAGCAGCAGTTTATGAATCGCTCTTTGCCGAATCTGACGGCAGGTCGGAATAAGATGATGCACAATATGCCAGCAGTCACCAAACGGGTGAATGAACATCTGCTGCAGGATGCCTACATTATTGAGTGTAGCAGCAAAGGTAATCTGAGGACCATAATCACTGCAGGGGACTTTTTCATACGGGTGTTCTTCCGCTTCGCCGATCATTCTCAAGGCGGGCAGCACCAGCAGCATGGGTAGCCAGATGGTCATGCTCATGACCAGCAGAGTCTGGGACCAGCCCAGTAAAATCACCAGCAGGGCGGTTACGCTCAGATGCCAGGCAAGCAACAGCGTGGTCCGATAGCGGCTGCTTTTGACATCGATCAACCAGTCCCAAAGAAACAGCGGATAGCGCTGCACGATACCGAGTACATATTTTATCCGACTGGAGCGATTAAGACCGGCGTATTGCCGACGATCATAATTGGTGCGGTCGGCTTCTGATTTACTGCCCAGATAGCGATGGTGCCCCCAGTGCGGCGGGCGATAGGCTTGTACCGATTTACCAAACACCGCGCCGCCAACCAGGTTGGTCAGCCGGTCATTGATTTTCATCGAACGGTGAAACAGCCGGTGGCTGCCTTCGTGAAACATGCCTTCCAATCCGCGCAGGGCGCGAGCAGAAAAAATAATCACGTATAAATACAGTACTATTTCCAACCACCCAGAGGTTGACTGTGCCGCCAGTAACGCAGTGGCTCCCAGTGCCGCCAGTTGAAACCAGCATAACAGTGCAACGCCGATGGTGTCGGTTAAATTGGGCCCGCAGAATTTTGCTTTGGCGGAACGCAATTCGGGAATATTTCTCAGTTGCCGGATAAAAAACGGACTGGCTTTTTCAATTTCCTCAGCCGTTCTGGTTTCAGGGCCGAGACCTATACCTGCTGTCATCCCGATAGCCTCATTGAGCGGGCGGATAAGTCAGTGATGGGGCAGCCATGAACCACCATCAGCGGATGGTTTAAAAACATCCTGCTGCCGGCCGAATCGACTGGTGAAATAGGGTCTGAATTCATGCGCTCTAATCGTTACAATTTTTTCTTTTATTATGTGCCTGTTTAACGGACAAGCTTATGCAGTCCCGGCGGTTGATAAAATGTATCCGGCCGTGAACTGATATCAGAGCGTGGTTGAAAGCCAGGTCCCGGCAGCTGCATGCGCGCAATAGATGTTAACCGCGTATTGACGGCATGCCTGCAGAGGCAGGTTTCCAGTCAAACAGATCGCATACTATCCGGGATGGAGGGGATGGTTTGGAACGAGGGTTCCAGGGTATTTTTACCATAACCTCCGTGTTTTTTTACTCACGTCCTGTATGCTTCGTACTCTACCATAAACAGCCCGCCAAGTCACTGCGATTTGCATGTCATCCGGCCGTTTTAAGCGAGCGGATAAACGTATATTGCAAAACGATGTTAGATAGTTGTTAAGCAACGCTGGCATGCTGCCTGAGAACGCTGCCCGCGCGCATCAATATCAGCGCAATGATGATGCTCAACAGTACCGCTGGGGAGCTGCAGGATGCTGATGCCGGAGTGAATAACAAGCCGATGCGCGGCTAATACTTTAGCATAGCGCGCAGCCAGTTATCAGCGCACCAGCCGTCGGGTTCAATAACCGCACGGGCCAGGCGGTGATGCCGGGCTACAGGCTGGCCGGCAACAGCCGAGAAACCGTCAACCTATTGATATAAAAGACTTTGCCGCCAGTGTGGGGTTTTGGAATCAAACCGCTCAACGGTTGCTTGAGAAAATCCGCAATGCTGCTGATGGTGCTGATTTGTCAGGTTCCCGATAAGCCCGGAAACTCCGCCCGGAGCTGTCAGCATCAGGCTGTGAAAGCCCTGGGTTTATGCCATAATTCCAGGCCAAATCCAGCCCGGAACCGCCGGTCTGATTTAGGCATTGAGTCAGCAGCAAGCCATGCAATATCCATAACCGGCCAGATAGATACGGAGAGCCATCAGTCATGCATGACGACAAAAATATAAACACCCATGAGCTGGAAGATATAGCGGGTCATAAGATCCTGCTGAATGTGACCACCAGTGGTGAAAAAATTACCGATTGGGCTGCCCGGAATCATGCCTATCTCGAGCAATTGCTCCAGCAACATGGAGCTTTACTGGTGCGTGGTTTAAAAGTGATGAGCAGTAAACAATTCGGCAGTGTGCTGGAAAAAATATTTTCCGAAGAATTGATTAATTATACTTATCGCTCAACTCCGCGGACTGAATTAAAAGCAAATATATATACCGCCACTGAATATCATGCCGAGGAAACCATTCCGCAGCATAATGAAAATGCCTACTCAAATCAGTGGCCGTTGCGAATCGGGTTTGTGTGTATGCTGCCCGCTGACAGCGGTGGTGAAACGCCGCTCGCCGACAGCCGGCGTGTTTATCAGGCCATCGATCCTGCGGTGCGTGAGGAATTTGCCCAACGCGGGGTTATGTATGTCAGAAATTACGGCGATGTGGACTTACCCTGGACTGAAGTATTTCAAACCGACAACAAGGCGGTAGTGGAACAGTTCTGTAACAATAATCAGATCGAATATGAATGGCTGGATAACAATGGTTTGCGCACCAGGCAGATCAACGCAGCCATTCAGCGCCATCCGGTCAGCGATGAGCTGGTGTGGTTTAATCAGGCGCATCTGTTTCATATCAGTAATCTGAATGCGGAAACACAGGCCAGCCTGCTCGGCGCGATGGGGGAAGAACATCTCCCACGCAACAGTTATTTTGGCGATGGTGGTGCGATAAGCCCGGATGCGCTGACCCATATCCGTCAGGTTTATCAGGACCTGCAGTTTGCCTTTGCCTGGCAAATGCATGATCTGTTACTGCTGGATAATATGCTGTTCACCCATGGCCGCAGGCCTTATACAGGCACGCGTAAGGTGCTGGTGGGAATGGCGCGTGCCCACGGTGGGGTCAATTAAGGCAACGCTCAGATTGATCCGGCAACCGGCTGGCATTACGGGTTTTGGGGTATTGCTTAAGGATGTGATCGCGGCATGGATTGCGGACAACTTATCCAGGTGGAATCAGAATGAAAACAGATACTGGAAAGCCTGCCTGGTACAGGGCCTTCATGCCACGCCCGGAGGCTGAAGTCCGCTTGTTCTGTTTCCCCTACGGGGGTAGCGGCCCAGGCATATTCAGGCACTGGCCGGAACGTCTATCCGATTCGATCGAAGCTATCGGCATCCTCTATCCCGGCCGCGAATCCCGCAGTATGGAATCGCTGGTGCCTGATATTGAACAACTGGCAGAAGCCATGTTGCCGGGCATGTTGCCGTATCTCGAAAAACCCTTTGCTTTGTTCGGCCACAGTCTGGGCGCATTGCTCAGTTTTGAATTGGCCCGCAGGCTGGCGGACAGCCACAATATCCATCCTGAACATTTATTTGTAGCCGGCGCCACGGCGCCACATTACCCGGTTGAAAAGCCGATTCATCATTTGTCTGACGAGCAGTTTCTGACCGCTTTGATTGGCATGCGGGGAATGCCTGACGCTATACTGGCCAATCACAGATTGCTGGAATATGCGCTGCCGATTATCCGTAATGACTTCGCTGCCTGCGCAAACTATCAGCCTCAGTCCGGGACCAAACTGGCTTGCGGGCTGACCGCATTCGCCGGTAAGGATGATCCCCGGGCACGGTTGGCCAGGGTTGAGGCATGGCAGCAATATACTGCCGCCGGATTTACTCAGCAGGTATTTTCGGGCGGGCATTTTTTCATTCATGATCGCGAACAGGACATCCTGGCAAGCATCAATGCTGAATTATCCGGCTTGTCGGATAGCGCATCAGGTTAACGGATAACATTGAATAGACCCGATTCGGGTAAAGTTACCGCGATGATTCGCGTCAGAAAAGTCTCGTAACACATGGAGTAGGTATGCAGCATGCGGTAATCAATCAGAGCTGGTTCAGGCCGTTCAAAAAACCATCAGCAACCAGGCTGAGATTATTTTGCTTCCCCTATGGCGGTTCCGGGCCGGCGGTGTTCCGCAACTGGCCGGGTCATATGCCGCAAGAAGTAGAGGTCATCGGCATTTTATATCCCGGTCGTGAAGCACGTATCAGCGAACCGTTAATACCGAATATCAAACAAATGTCACAATCCTTGATGGCTTCGATACTGCCACGGCTGGATAAACCGTTTGCTTTTTTTGGTCATAGCATGGGGGCATTGATTGCCTATGAGCTGGCCAGCCAGCTCGGCGCCGAGCATGGCCAGGCGCCCGAGCATCTGTTCGTATCGGGTGCTTACGCGCCGCACGTCAGTGATCCGGATCCCATTCACCAATTACCGGAACGGCAATTTCTGGCGGCCTTGGTGGAATTAAATGGCATGCCGCAGGAAGTGCTGGAAAATAAAGAGTTGCTGGAGTACGCGTTGCCGGTCATTCGCTCTGATTTTTTTGCCTGTGCTGATTATCGCAACCAGCAGGGGTTGCAGGTCAGGTGCCCGATCACTGCCTATTGCGGTGATCAGGACACCCGCGTGCCGGTCGCTGATGTTGAGCAGTGGAGACAGTATACTCAGGCGGATTTTGACCTCAGAGTGTTACCGGGAGATCATTTTTTTCTGCACTCGCATGAGCAGCGCATGCTAGCTGAGATACAGCAAAAATTATTTCCCCGTGATGCTGTACTCAGGTCCGCCAATGCCGACAGCCGATAAACCGTTGGCGGTAAAGACGCAATGACATCCGGGATGAATAAAGTCAATTCAGATTTGAATGCTAGCAAGGGGCCAGAACAGAAACCAGAACAGAGCTCAGAACTGGCGCCTGAGCAACTGCCCGCTGATAGACCAGGCGCCGTTTTTCTCAAGCAGCTGGAACTGCAGCGCACTGATCAGGTTTATCTGGCCGGCTTATGTCTGACGACTACCGGTGCGGATGAGCTGAGGCAGCATGCGCAAAGCTTTCTGCATCCGCATGAATGGCAGCGCCTGCAGGCTTATGCCCATCGCAAACGAGCTGATGATTATCTGCGTGGCCGCTACGCCGCCAAGCAGGCCACTACTGTTTTATGTCCGCGGCAGCCGCAGCCGGGTATCAGGGTGGACTCCGGTATTTTCAGACAGCCGTTGCTGTGGTGTCCTGACAATCCAGCGCTTGAGGTCAGTCTCAGTCATGCTGCTTCGGTGACGGCCGCGATTGCCTATCCGGGGGCACATCCGATGGCGATTGATACTGAAAATATTGACGGCGCAAATGTAAAAACACTGCATGAGCAGGTCACTGAGCAGGAGCAGCGTCTGGTCGCTCAACTGAGTGGGTATAGCCAGCTGCAGCTGGTGACGGGTCTGTGGACGGTCAAAGAGGCGCTTTCCAAAGTGATGCGCTGTGGCCTGACCGCGCCCATCAGTATTTTTGAAATTGCCGACTGCAGTGATACCGACGGGGTGCTGGAGTTTCGCTTCAAGCACTTTATTCAATATAAGGCGTTGTGCTTTGTGTGGTTGAATACGATGTGCAGTATTGTCCTGCCGGCCAATACCCGGTTGGTGGAACAGTCACGGCTGGCTGCCGGACCAGCAGCTTAGCGGCCAAGGTCGCCGGCACGCACGGTGGCATCGCGCAGGCATAACCCCGTTAATTATCGATTCAGAAATAATTAAGCCTTAGTTCATAGGTGCTTTTATAAACTGGCCCCACTCGCAATAGAGTAGGAGTAGATTATGAAAGCCCGAATCGTATTAATTGCTATATTGGCACTGTTTTCAATCACCACGTTTGCCGGCGGCTATGGCGGCAACTATCGTTTGCAGCAGGCAGCGGCGGAACTGGATTATGCAGCCAAGGCGTATGCCAAAGACATTCAATATGTTTCTGGCTCCCGCAAGCTGAATAAAGCGGCCCGTCGTTTTGCCCGGGCAACCGCGGATTTTTGTTATCTGGTTGAACGCGGTGCAGGTTTCCGCGAACTGTATGCCTCGTATGAAAGAGTGGAGGCCCGTTTCTACCGGCTGCACGAATATTCCAGCTACTATCCTAATGCCCACTACGGTCATAAGGCGCGGATACCCGACCTGCATCCGGTGAAGTACGCTTTTAATGATGTCGGCGGTCTGCTTAATGCCAAAGCCGAGCGTCGGGTACAGCATCACGACGGTTATGGTTACGGACAGCGCAAGGGCGTGGTCAGAGGCCGGTATGGTAATAACCGTCGAGGTATCAGCTTTGGTTATCGCTTTCAGTAAGCACTGACCTGCAACTTATATCAGGGCAGCTTCGGCTGCCCTTTTTTGTGCGCCATCAATTGCACTATAGTGACGGACAGTTCAGGACACCGGAGGGACCAGATGCCCCGCTTCTTAAAGCGCAGTTTATGGATAGTATCGATTCTGGCGGTGCTGACGGTCAGCCTGCTTTGGCTATGGTTGCGCAGCAGCCTGCCACAATTGGATGGCACACTGGCGCTGGCCGATCTGCAGCAAAACGTCAGCATTCAACGCGATAGGCTGGGCGTGGTCACCATCGAGTCGCCGGATCGGCTGGCCGCGGCTTATGCCACCGGCTTTGTGCACGCCCAGGATCGCTTTTTCCAGATGGACCTCAATCGCCGCTATGCCGCTGGCGAGCTGGCGGCTTTGTTCGGGCAATCGTTGCTGGCGGTTGATCGCCGCCAGCGCCCACATCAGATGCGCCAGCGCGCACGGCAGGCGTTGACCGCTATCACCGGCCAATATCGTGACTTGCTGGATGCCTATACGGATGGTGTCAACGCCGGTCTGCAGGCGCTCGGGGCACAACCTTTCGAGTACACCTTGCTGGGCGCAACGGCCCAGCCCTGGCAGTCGGAAGACAGTGCCCTGGTGCTGGCGGCCATGTATTTCAGGCTGCAGTCCAATGATGCGCGGCGCGAATACCAACTGGGTTGGCTGGCCGGCTGTTTCAGTGAACCGGTATTCGATTTTCTGGCGCCGATCGGCACCAGCTGGGATGCCCCGTTGCATGGGCCTGCCTGGCCGCAGGCCGCCATACCCGGTCCGCAACAACTGAATATCCGTGCTTTGCCGAGCTTGCCGGACAGCCCGGCAGGACCTGCGCTGGCGATGCACAACGATGAGCAGTTGGTGATCGGCAGCAATAACTGGGCGCTGATGGGTGAGCGTTCCGCTAATGGTGCGGCACTGGTTGCTGATGACATGCACCTGGGGCTGAGTGTGCCGCATATCTGGTACCGGTTACGGATATTGAGCACGGCGCTGAACGGCGCGCCACTGGATATCAATGGTGTCAGCCTGCCGGGTATGCCGTTTGTGGTGGTCGGCAGCAACACTCATATCGCCTGGGGATTCACCAACAGCTATGGTGACTGGCTGGACCTGATCCGGGTGGAGCCGGAAGCTGGCCAGCCCGGTTATTACCGCACGCCGGAAGGCAGCGAAGCTTTTAAAATCGAGACGGAAACCATTCAGGTCAACGGCGGCGAGGCGGTAGATATTGATATCCGCAAGACCCGCTGGGGTCCGGTTATCGAACCGGCCCGGTCCGAACATGCTGACCAGGCATTGATGGCCTGGCGCTGGGTGGCGCATACCGATCAGTTTTTTACCGCCCCGGGTTTTTTGCCGATGGAGCATGCCCGGCGGGTCAGTGATGCCATTGAGCTGGCGCCTCTGGCCAGCATTCCGGCTCAGAACCTGATCGTCGGCGACCGTTATGGCGATATCGGCTGGACCATCATGGGGCGTATTCCATTACGTCATAACAGTCATGAATCACGCCTGCCGCTGGATTGGAGAATCGCTGACCGCAGTTGGCCGGGCTGGCTGCCGGCGGCTGATTACCCGGTCATCATCAATCCGGCGGAGGGTCAGCTGTGGACCGCCAATAATCGCCAGACCGACGGCCGCGCGCTGAGTGTAATCGGCTATGGGCAGGTCGACCTGGGTGCGCGTGCGCGGCAGATTAAAACCGCTCTGGATAATCTGCGGCAACCCGCCACGGTGGCCGATATGCACGCTATCCAATGGGATCAGCGGGGGCTTTTCCTGGCGCGCTGGCGCGATCTGATGTTGAATCTGCTGGATAGCTCCGCGTCCAGCCCGCTGCGCCAGGCCGTGTATGAACACCTCCAGGCCAGTGGTGAGCATGCGGCTGCCGATGCGATCGGTTACCGGCTGGTGCGTGAATTTCGTGAGCGCGTCAAAACCGATCTGATGCGCAGCCTGACCCGGCAGTGTGCGGCTGGCGGGAGCGGGTTTACCGGCACCCGTCAGGCGGAAGGACCGGTCTGGAAAATTCTGCAGCAGCGGCCCATGCACTTGCTGGATGCCGGTTATCCGGATTGGGACAGCTACCTGCTGACTCAGCTGGATTCGCTGGCCGACAGTCCCGCGCAATTGCGGCAACGCAGCTGGGGGCAAATCAACCCGTTGAATATGACCCACCCCATCGGCCGCGCCAATCGCCTGCTGGGCTGGTGGTTGAATATGCGGCCGGTGCCGATGGCCGGTGATAATGATATGCCACGTGTGTATCGTACGGGTGCCGGGCAGTCCCAGCGAATGGCGGTTTCGCCGGGTTTTGAAGCGCAGGGTTATATGGTGATGCCCGCTGGACAGAGCGGCCATCCGCTGTCCCCTTATTACCGCTCGCTGCATAACGATTGGCTGGATGGCAGCCTGACGCCGTTTTTACCGGGTCCGCCCCGACACACCCTGACCCTGACCACATCAACGCAATAACGCTCGGCAATAATCGCCGCGCGGGGGCAGGCAATAAATAGCCGCGTTAAGCTGCTAAACTTGCAGGCTGACTTCAGCGGATGATAAGGCAGACATGGGTTTACTGATTGACGGCCAATGGCATGACCAATGGTATGACACGGACAAGCATGGCGGTAAATTCAAGCGTCAGGCCAGCAGCTTCCGGAATTGGGTAACAGCTGACGGCAGTGCCGGCCCGAGCGGCGAAGCGGGTTTCAAGGCGGAGCCTGGTCGTTACCATCTGTATCTGAGTCTGGCCTGTCCGTGGGCACATCGCACCATGATCTTCCGCCGGCTGAAAAAGCTGCGGGGTCTGATCAGTGTGGCGATCGTCAATCCCTATATGGGTGAATCTGGCTGGAGCTTTGAACCTGGCCGCGGCGTAGTGCCCGATATCCTCCACCAGGCCGAATATCTGCATCAGATTTATACCCGGGCAAAGCCGGACTATACCGGGCGGGTAACCGTGCCGGTGCTGTGGGACCGAAAACAAGCCACCATCGTTAATAATGAATCCTCCGAGATCATCCGCATGTTCAACACTGCGTTTGACGGCTTAGGTGCGGCACCCGGAGATTATTATCCTGAACCACTGCGTGAATCCATCGACGCCATTAACGAGGTGGTCTACAGTCGCATCAATAACGGTGTCTACAAGGCGGGCTTCGCCACCACTCAGCAAGCCTATGAAGCGGCTGTGGTGGAACTGTTTGAAACACTGAATATGCTGGAGCAGCGGTTATCGGAGCAGCGTTATCTGGTGGGCAATACACTGACCGAAGCAGACTGGCGCTTATTCACTACTCTGGTGCGGTTTGATCCGGTTTACTTCGGGCATTTCAAATGCAATGTCCGGCGTATTGCTGATTATCCCAACCTGTCAGATTACCTGTGTGATTTGTATCAGGTGCCCGGTATTTCCGAGACCATCGATATCGAGTCGTGCAAGCTGCATTACTATCAAAGTCACGCCACCATCAATCCCAACGGGATTGTACCGGTAGGTCCTGCCCTGGACCTGACACGCAAGCATGCTCGCGGCCGTTTCGGCCAATCGAGCGAATAACTGGCAACACACCGGGTAGATTTCTTACACGGCCGTTTTTACGCCGAGCCGGTTTGCTCTTATAATGGCCCGACGGGAATCACCGGGCCGGTACCAGTAAACCGTTGCTAACCGGATAATAAAAATCCCGCATCTTATCCTTGAATGCTGAATATAAAACAACTAACCGACGGGGTTATCATGAAATTAAATCGTCTAGGTTTGATCCTGCTTACTTTATCCGTGGCTTTTCTGACCGGTTGCCCGGCAACCGGGACCACCACCAACGTCCGCGAAGGCTCCAGTCAATCGATTGCTGATGCCCAGGCCGAGGCCTACAATGGTCCCAAGGCACGCATTGCCGTGGCCCGCTTTGAAAACAAGGCAGCGGATGCACGCAACTGGTGGAATCCGCAGTTGGGTGATGGAATGGCCGATATGCTGACCACGGCTTTGTTTAACTCCAACCGGTTTATCGTGCTGGAACGCGAAAGCCTGGACGACGTGCTGTATGAACAGGATCTCGGCGCCAGTGGCCGTATCCGCCAGGATACCGCTGCCGCCATCGGTGAAATCGAAGGCGCTGAATTACTGGTGGTCGCCGCGGTCACTGAGTTCGATGACAATTCCGGTGGCGTACAAGGTGGTGTGGGTGGCTTCGGTGGCGGCGTATTGGGCGCCATTGCCGGCGGTTCACGCTCCGCGCATATGGCCATAGACCTGCGCATTATCGATGCCCGCACCAGTCGTATTCTGTCAGCCACCAGCGTGGAAGGTACCGCGCGTGACTTCAATGTCGGCGGCGCACTGGGCGGTTATACCGGTTCGGTGGGGCTTGGCGGCGCACTGTCAGGCTGGAAAAACACGCCACGCGAAAAAGCCCTGCGCGATGTGATCAACAAAGCCGTTGATTACGTCATCACCAAAACCCCCAGCAATTATTATCATGTCGGCGGCAGTGCACAGCCGGCCGCGGCTGCCAGCAGTTCCGTCAGCGGTACCGGCGAGCGGGTGGTGATCACCGCCAACTCTCTGAATGTGCGCAGTGGTCCCGGCACCAGTAACCCGGCGCAATTCTCATTGACCTCGGGCACCATCGTGGATGTGCTGGGACGCGCCGATGGCTGGGTGCAGATCCGTGATGCTCAGGGCCGCACCGGGTGGGTGTCTTCGCAATATGCGGTGGCGGTGCAATAGCCATGCAGTAGTTTGGCCGCGCAACGAATAATAACGATAATAAATTATTACCAGTTGCCCCTTCCGGATTAATTTCCGGAAGGGGTTTTTTAATGGCTGCCGGTATTGTCAGGCAGCTGGCTGGCCACTATGCCGCTGTTGCAGGGTATTGCTTAATGCCGCCACCGTCAGGCCGCTGCGGGCCAGCAGCACCTGCAGGTGATAGAGCAGATCAGCGGCTTCCGAGAGCAGTTCAGATGAGTCTCCCGTGACCGCCGCCAAGGCGGTTTCCACGCCTTCTTCTCCCACTTTTTGCGCCACCCTTGGCAGCGGTTCCGCCAGCAGTCGGGCGGTATAGCTGGTATCCGTGTCTGCAGTTTTACGCTGCTGGATAAGCTGATCGAGTTGCCCGATAAAGGCGTGTCCGGGCCAGGCCTGATCACCAAAGCAGGTGGGGGTATTACGATGGCAGACCGGCCCGGCGGGGCGCGCCTGGATCAGCAGGGTGTCCTGATCGCAATCGGCCTGGATGGCAATCAGGGCCAGCGTGTTGCCGGAGGTCTCGCCTTTCCGCCATAGCTGCTGGCGGCCGCGGCTGTAAAACGTCACCCGGCCGGTAGCCAGGGTTTGCCGCAGAGCCGCTGCATTCATATAGGCCAGCATCAGCACCTTGCCGCTGTCGGCGTGCTGCACGATGGCGGGCAGTAAGCCATCGCCTTTTTCCCAGGCGAGTTTGTCGCCCTCAAATTCATACTCAATAGTCATGCTGCTCTAACCGTTATCTGGCGGCTGTGTAGCCAGGTCTTTAATGATGGAATTTCGATCTCGCCGCTGTGAAACACACTGGCGGCCAGTGCGCCGTCCACATCGGCCTGCTGGAACACCTCGGCAAAGTGCTGCATCAGCCCTGCGCCACCCGATGCGATCAATGGCACCTGGCAATGCCGGCGTGCCTGCTGCAATTGCTCGATGGCGTAGCCGCTGCGCACCCCGTCCGCATCCATGCAGTTCAATACAATCTCACCGGCGCCGCGTTGCTGCACCTCGTGCATCCAGTCAAACGTGCTGCGTCGGGCAGCCTGCATTTTATCCGGGTCACCGGTATATTGGCGCACCTGAAAACCGTTATCTTCGGCGATGCTGTCGATACCGATAACGATGCACTGATCACCAAACCGCCGCGCCAGCTGATCGATCAGGTCCGGGTTTTCCAGCGCCGGGGAATTCAGCGAAATCTTGTCAGCGCCGGCGTTGAGTACCGCGTCGGCAGTGGCTACCGAACGGATACCGCCGGCCACGCAGAACGGAATATCGATCACCCGGTTGATCCGTTCAATCCAGCCGATATCAACGCTGCGCTGTTCCGGGCTGGCGGTGATGTCGTAAAACACCAGCTCGTCGGCGCCCTGATCACGGTAGCGCAACGCCAGTTCCTCAATTTCCCCGACGATCTGATGATCACGGAAGCGTACGCCTTTAACGACTTGTCCATGCCGAACATCCAGGCATGGAATAATCCGGCGGGCGAGGCTCATGCGCCGGAGGGTTCGGCTAACTGCAGTGCGGCGCGCAAATCAAAACGGCCATCCAGCAGGGCTTTGCCGATAATCAGCCCGGCTATTTGATGTTGTCGCAGGGTAGTGATATTGGCCAATGCATCTACGCCCCCGGAGGCCTGGATCATCAGCTCGGGGAATTTTTGCTGAAGTTGCCGGTATAGCTCAACGTTGGGTCCCTGCAGCATCCCGTCGCGACCAATATCAGTACACAGTAAATGCGTTAAGCCGGCCTGGTTTAGCTGTGCCAGTAAATCAAAAAAATCCCGGTCGGTAATCTGCTGCCAGCCACGCACCGCCGGCAACCAGCGGTCTGCATGGCGCTCGACATCCAGTGCGGCGACGATGTGCTGGGCGCCGAACTGGTTGAGCCAGCTGCAGAATGTATCCGGCTGCTCAACCGCGATACTGCCAATCACCACCCGCTGGATGCCGGCTGCCAGTCGTTGCTCGATATCCGCTACGCTGCGGACCCCGCCGCCGGTCTGTATCTTGATAGCCACGGTTTCAGCAATGGCGGCAATGCTGTCCAGGTTGTTATTGCCATTGGCCTGAGCGGCGTCCAGATCAACGATATGCAACCATTCCGCGCCGGCGTTGGCGTATTCCTGAGCAAGTGCCAGCGGGCTCATGTCATAGGTGGTCTGTTGAGTAAAATCGCCCTGTCGCAGGCGCACGCACTGGCCATCGATGATGTCGATCGCGGGATAAATAATCATAGTCTTAATAAGCCCTTAGAAAGTAGCTGAGCAGAGCCTGCCCGGCCAGGGCAGAGCGTTCGGGGTGAAACTGGGCGGCCAGGAAATTGCGGTGCCGGGCAATCGCGGTGAATGCACCGCCGTGGCTCGCCGTCGCCAGTGTCTGAGCGGTCACCGGCGCGGCAAAACTGTGTACAAAATACATCCAGGCCGGAGCCGGCATGGCCTTCGCCAGTGCGCTGGAAGCCGGACTGGCAATCTGCCATTCCAGCTGGTTCCAGCCCATATGCGGAATGCGTATGCCGACTTGGGCAGGCATGCGTTTGACGGTGCCGGAAAAGATACCCAGGCAACTGGTGTCGGCTTCCTCGGCATGCTGGTACATCAGCTGCATGCCCAGGCAGATACCCAGCACCGGCTGTTGCAGGCTGGGAATCAGCTGATCCAGTTGCAGTGCACGCAACTTCTGCATGGCCGGGCCGGCTGCCCCGACGCCCGGCAGAATCACATGCGAGGCAGCGCTGATACGGTCGGGGTCAGTGCTTAACTCAGCATTGACGCCCAGGCGCTGCAGAGCGGCTTTGACCGAGCCGATGTTGTAACCGCCGCTGTCTATCAGTACCACCTGGCGGTTCACAGCAAACCCTTGCTGCTGGGGATGCCGCTTTGACTGGCGGCGTCTTTGCGCAATGCCGGACGCAAAGCGCGGCCCACGCCTTTAAACATCGCTTCCACCTGATGATGGCTGTTATCACCCTGAATATGGATATGGATCGCGGCCCGCAGGGTTTGCGCCAGCGAGTGAAAAAAATGCTTGACCATTTCGGTGCTCAGGCCACCGACGCGGGTGTCCGGTAAGCTTCCGTCCAGCACAAAATAGGGCCGTCCCGACAAATCCACCGCCACTCTGGCCTGGGCTTCATCCATTGGCAATACAAACCCATAGCGGCCGATGCCGCGCCGGTCGCTCAACGCCTGATCCAGCGCCTGGCCCAGCGCCAGAGCAATATCTTCCACCGTGTGGTGCTCATCAATATGCAGATCGCCGACGGCATGAATATCGGCGGCAAAGCCGCCATGCAGGGCCAGCTGTTCCAGCATGTGATCAAAAAAGCCGATGCCGGTATGAATCTTGAGCGGCCCGCTGGCATCCAGATCGATGGCAATCTGAATGTCCGTTTCGTTGGTTTTGCGGCTGATGCGAGCGGTGCGTGGCTGATCCAGTAACTGGTGCACGATGCCGGGCCAGTCGTAATGCCCGGGCGCCAGCCGATAACCGGCGACCCCCAGGTTTTCGGCCAGTTGCAGGTCGGTCTGGCGATCGCCGATCACCGCGCTGCGCTGAAAATCCATCTCGCCGGATTGCAGATACGGCAGCAGCATGCCGATGCCCGGTTTGCGGGTCGGGGCGTTGTCATGCTCAAAGTGCGGATCGATATGCTCGGCGGCAAACCCGATGCCCTGTGAATTAAGAATCGACAGCAGCAATTGATGCGGACCGTCAAAATCTTCCTGCGGGAAACTGTCCGTACCCAGGCCATCCTGATTGCTGACCATAATCAGCTGATAGCCGGCTGCCTGCAGTTTCAGCAGTGCCGGAATCACATCCGGGATCAGTTTCAGCTTGTCCAGCCGGTCGATCTGAAAATCATCCGGCTCCTCGATAATGGTGCCGTCGCGATCAATGAACAGATATTTGGTCTGGCCGCTCATGCCGGCTCCTGATAGGTAGCTAAAAATGCCAGCAGGCTGTTATTTTCCGCCGGTGTGCCGATGCTGATGCGCACACAGTCAGCCAGGCCGGGCTGGCTGCTTTGGTTGCGAATCAGAATGCCGGCGTGGGCAGCCGCCGAGCACAGATGACCGGCATCCGCCACTTTCAGCAATAAAAAATTGGCCTGACTTGGCCAGCAGGTATGGATGCAGGCCATTCCGCTCAGGCGATGGTTAATCCGTTCGCGCTCCTGCCGCAACAGCCTGACACGCTGCCGCATTTGCGCTACGTTTGCTTCGCTCAGAGCCTGACCAACCAATTCCTGCGTGGCGATGGATAAGGGGTAGGGCGCCATGATTTTTCGCAACAGCCGGATGATTTCCGGCGCCGCGATGACTGCTCCGCAGCGTAACCCGGCCATGCCCCAGGCTTTCGACAAGGTACGTAACACCACCAGATTGGGGAAGCGCGCGAGTTCAGTCAATGCATCGGGCTGATCGGCAAATTCGATGTAGGCTTCGTCCACGATCACCAGTGCCTGATCCGTGAGCCGCTTACACAGTTGCTGAAGCGTATCGATCGACAGCATATGTCCGGTGGGGTTATTCGGGCGGCAAAGAAAAACCAGCTTGGCTCTGGTTCTGACCAAAGCCTCAAGATCCAATGCCCATTGGTTATCCTGCAGCAGCGGTATGGCCACCAGTCTGGCATCCTGAATCGCGGCACTGACCGCGTACATGCCGAAGGTGGGCGGACAATAGCTGATGCTGTCTACGCCCGCCCGGCAGAACGCACGCACCAGTAAATCGATGCCTTCATCGCTGCCGCGGGTAATCAGTAACCGTTGCTCGGGGATGGCATAAATTTGCGCCAGACGCTGCACTACCGTCACGGGTTGCGGGGGTGGATAACGGTTGATCCGCCAGTCCGGGTCGCAGTCGCAGGCCGGGGGCCAGGGGTTTTCATTGGCATTCAGAACAATCGGGGCCGGGCCCGCTTCCATGCGTGCTGAGCTGTAGCCCTGCATCGCCAGTAACTCCGGACGCGCCAGCTTTTCCAGCAACTGGGCCGACATCAGTGCGCTTCCGCGGCCAGGCGCAAACGCACCGCCAGGGCGTGTGCTTCCAGCTGTTCGTGTTCGGCCAGCACAATCGCATCCGGACCTATCGCCCGCAGCCCGGAAGCGGTGGCCTCCTGAACCGTCATGCGGGTCATAAAGTCGCTAGTGGACAGGCTGCCGTAACTGCGTGCCCAGCCGGCCGTCGGCAGCACATGGTTGGTGCCGCTGCAATAATCACCCAGTGATTCGGGGGTGTGGCAACCGACGAATACCGAGCCGGCGGCGGTCACGCCGGCCACCAGGTCCCGGGCGTTGTCGGTGGCCAGAATCAGATGCTCCGGTGCATACTGGTTACTGACCTCCAGTGCCTGTTGCAGATCAGGCACCACGATTGCCATGCTGTTAGCCAGTGCGGCGCGGGCGGTATCAGCACGCGGCAGTTGTTCCAGCAATTGGTTAATAGCCTGCTCAATGGCCGGCAGCTGGTTGGCTTGGGTTGTGACCAGGACCACCTGTGAATCCGGGCCATGTTCGGCCTGTGACAGCAGATCAGCGGCTATCCAGTCAGCCGGGCAACCGCCATCGCTGATAACCATCACTTCCGAGGGCCCGGCCGGCATATCAATCGCGGCGCCCTGCGGGTCAATGCTGACCTGTTGCTTGGCTTCCATGACCCAGCGGTTGCCGGGACCATACAGCTTGTCGCATTTGGGAATCGATTGCGTGCCAAAGGCCATGGCCGCGATAGCCTGTGCCCCGCCGACGGCAAACACCTGAGTGACACCGCATAAGCGGGCAGCCGCCAGAACCGCCGGATCAACCTGGCCATCCTGGTTGGGCGGAGAACAAACGATCAGCTCACGGCAACCCGCCAGTTGCGCCGGCAGGGCCAGCATCAGCAAGGTGGACGGCAGTGGCGCGGTACCGGCCGGCACATACAGACCAACTCGTTGAATCGGCCTGTATTGAGTCTCGCAGCGCACCCCTGGAGCAGTTTCCAGGCTGAAGGGTTGTGGCAGGGCATGGGCGTGAAAGCCGCGAATCCGTCCCGCGGCGCGTTGCATGGCCGCCATCAGTTCAGCCGGTAATTGCCGCTCCGCCTGAACCCAAAGCCCGGCGTCCACCGCCAGCGAGGACAGCACTACGCCATCCAGTTTTTCGGTCAGATTCAGCAGGCTCTGATCACCAAACCGGCGCACGCCCTGGATGATCAGCGCAACGTCTTTGCGCAAATCTTCCGCGCGGCTCAACTGTGGCCGCTGCAGCAACTCGCGGCGCTGTTGCCCGCTCAGACTGGTCCAGTCGCGAACCGATAAAGTCAGTGCGCTGTTCATGCCAGCATTTTTTCCACCGGCAGCACCAATACGGCGGTGGCGCCGGCGGCCTGCAATTCTTCCAGATGCTCCCAGAACACGTTCTCGCGACACAGCGTATGGATAGCAACCTTGTCAGGCTGACCATCCAGACTCAATACGGTGGGGGCCTCGGCGGCCGGTAGAATATCGGCAATCCGCTGTACCGAATCCTTCGGTGCGTGCAGCATCACATACTTGCTTTCCTTGGCTTTCAGGACACCTTGAATACGTTGAATCAGGCGCGCTTTGAACCGGTTCAGTTCAGCATCCAGGGTGCGTGTGCCGCTGTATAGTACGGCCTGGCTGATCAGCACTTCCGCTACCTCGCGCAGGTGATTGGCACGCAGGGTGGTGCCGGTTGATACCAGATCAACGATGGCGTCAGCGGTACCCATGCTGGGGGCGATTTCCACCGAGCCGGAAAGCTCCACAATGCTGGCCTGAACAGCATGTTGCTGCAGATATTCGCCGGTCAGACCGGGGTAGCTGGTGGCGATACGTTTGCCGGACAAATCCTGAATGCCGCTAAAAGCGTGCTGCTCCGGAATGGCCAGCGCCAGCCGACAGGCACCGAAATCCAGCGCTACCTCGGCAGTCAGCGCCGTGTTGGCGGCGCTCCGATCCAGCAGGCACTCGCGAGTAACATTCTCTCCGCAGATACCCAGATCACAGACACCGTCCAATAACAGCCTGGGGATGTCATCATCACGCACCAGCAGCAGATCGACCGGCAGATTCCGGCCAAACCAGAACAGCTTATCCTTGCTGCGGGCGAACTGGATGCCGCAGCGTTCCAGCAATTGCAGTGAGTCATCCGACAAGCGGCCGGATTTCTGGATGGCAATTTTCATGCGATGGTTAGACATGATCAACGATTTCCTGAGGGTTTGTCGGGCAGGCAATCCATAGCCTGACGATAGCCGCCGGTACCCTGTTGCACGAAACGCGCCACGCGGCCGATGGTGGTCACACTGACGCCGGTCAGATCATGAATCTCACGGTAGTGATGTCCTTCATCCAGCAGCAGCGCTACCCGCCAGCGGTCGACAATGGCTTCCAGCTCGGCCGGCGTACACAGATCATCCAGCAGCGCCAATACCGAATGGCTGTCTGGTAATCTGCGCAGCGCTGCAGCCAGGCTGTTAGCACCTTGCTGCTGTGCTTCCTGATGTTGTTCGTGATTAAGCTTCATGGTGCCGATGGGTTAAGCAGGGGAGTTGATTATAATGTATTAACGCGTTAATACAATAGAACAGAGTAAACTAAGGAACCTCTGATTTGAACCAGCTGCCGGGGTAAGGTTGCAGTGTTATGGATGGAATGGTCGCCCCCGAGGGGCTCTTACAGTTCTTATTGAAATGCGTGGGTGTGGCAACCTGCACAACAGGATTCGGCTAAACTCAGCGAAACTCGAAAACTCGGAACCTGCTTGTCTATCCTGATCGTCATGCCCACCCGCGACCCGCAGCCATTGCAGAGGGCGCTGCGGCAGCTTGCGCCGGATATCCCGGTCAGTATCTGGCCTGAGCTGGCTGATCCGGCTGCCATCAGATTAGCGGTGTTGTGGCAGCAGCCGGCGGATTGTCTGGCGGAATTGTCCAATCTGCGGGTGGTACATTCTTTCGGAGCAGGCGTCGAGCACATTCTGAATGATCCGCAACTGCCGGCGACAGTAGAGATAGCCCGCGTCAGCGGTCCCAGGCTGGCGGCCAGCATGACCGGTTATCTGCTGGAGCAGGTTATCCCGCTCCAGGCAGCCCGGCCCAAGCATGCTCTCAGCATCGGCTTACTGGGCTACGGTCAACTCGCCCAGGCCGCGGCCAGTGCGTTTATCCCCAGAGGCTACAAAGTCATGGCCTGGCGCCGCAAAAAAAATCAGGACACCCATAAAAATCAGGACACCCATAACTTTTTGCAGCAGGAAAAGTCAGGACATCCACAACTTTCCAACGATCAAAACAAAAAGAATATGGACACCCATAATCCGGGAGCCATAAGCATGGGAAAAAGTCAGGACAGCCATAACTTGCTGGCAGGCAAAGTCAAGACATTCACAACGGAAAAACCAGTAGAGGAAAAGTCAGGACACCCACAACTGGTCAGGCAAATTAAAAGTATAGACACCCACGTTACAAGCCCCTGTGCTGCAGACCATGACGAGGTTCAGATCTTCAGCGGCGCATCGGGTTTGGCCCGGATGTTGAGCCTGGCGGATGTTTTGATCTGCCTGCTGCCGCTGACCAGACAAACCAGAGATATCCTGAATGCCGGACTGTTTGCGCAATGCAGGCCGGGCAGCTATCTGATTAACGTAGGGCGGGGGGCGCATCTGATTGAAGATGATCTGCTGAACGCGCTCGATTCAGGCCAGTTGAGCGGTGCCTGCCTGGATGTTACCCGAACTGAGCCGCTGCCGGATGAGCATCCACTCGCGCGGCATCCCAAGATCAAGTTGACTCATCACACCGCCAGCCTGACCGATCCTCTGGAAGCCGCGGCGGTGATCGCTGAAAACTACCGCAGGATGCAGGCTGGCCGAGCGTTGCGGTATGCAGTAGACCGGGAGGCGGGATATTGAGGCTGAAAGCAGCCTTACCACTGGCTGATATCGGCTTGCTGAAGCGCGATTAAACAGCGTTGATAATCTTCTGCCCGGTAACCATATAAGCCTTGCCAGGAAAGATTTCCCGGCAAAAATGCAATTGACGTTGCCATGGTGGAAAGTGGAATGTTACAATTGAAACGATTTGGTAAACGGCATAGATAGCAGGTTGCAGAGGCTGATCATGAAGCAGACAAGCTCCGGTCAGCGCAAAGCGTTTCCTGCTATCCCCATAACTCGACCAATACTCCGCACGCTGGGTTTTATGACGGCTGGCGCGATGTTCTTGACGGTTGCGGGCTTGCTGAGCGCATCGCCTGATGTTACCGCGTTTGGGATTGGCGCAGCCATTTCGTTGTTACCCAATGCATATTTTGCAATCCGTGTACTGCTGGTGCCGTCACCTCTGAACGCGGGCCTGAGATTGCGCCAGCTGTACGCAGCCGAGGTAACCAAATTATTGATCTGTGCATTGCTATTTGCATTGGTCTTTACCAGCTGGAAGGCGTTGCCGCCAGCCTGGCTATTAATAGGATTTGTGGTGACCCATCTGGGTTATCTGGCCATCAGCGCACGTTTGCTGAGCCGGGTTTGAGTGACCATTGAGTATTAGACAACAGGAAACGGCATGAGCGGTGAAGCACAGACAGCTTCGGAATACATTCAGCATCATTTGCAGAATCTGACCTATGGCAGACATCCCGATGGCCATTGGGGCTTTGCGCATGGCGCCGAAGAAGCCGCCGCGATGGGTTTCTGGGCGGTGCATGTGGATACCATGTTCTGGTCACTGCTGCTGGGTCTGGTATTTTTATTTATGTTCCGCAGTGTGGCCAAAAAAGCCACCACCGATACGCCCAGCGGCTTTCAGAATGCGATTGAAAGCATCGTGGAATGGGTGGATAACAATGTCAAAGACGTTTTCCGCGGCACCAACAAATATATCGCCCCTCTGGCGCTCACACTGTTCGTGTGGATTTTCTTCATGAATCTGATGGACCTGATTCCGGTCGACTGGCTGCCATGGGTGGCGCACAGCGTGGGCATCGAGTACCAGAAAGTTGTCCCGACCACCGATGTGAATGCCACCATGGGTATGGCCATCGCGGTGTTTGTGATGATCATTTACTACAGCTTCAAGATTAAAGGTGTAGGCGGTTTTATGGCGGAACTGACCATGAACCCGATCAACCCCAAAGAGATGGGCTTACCCAAATTATTCTGGCCGCCGCTGATGATATTTAACTTCCTGCTGGAAGTGGTTGGCTTGCTGGCCAAGCCGGTATCGCTCGGTTTGCGTCTATTCGGCAATCTGTATGCCGGCGAACTGATTTTTATTCTGATCGCGCTGGTGTTCGCAGCGGGCTCTGGTTGGATGGCCGAAGGACTGCAGTCGCTGTTCCATGATGGCCATATCCCCAGCTGGTTCTATATCGCCGCCGCGGTGACGGTCGCGGTTACTTTGTGGCTGAACCTGAAAAACATACTGTCAACCAAGCGCACCCTGCTGCTGCTGTTGATTGAGCTGCTGCTGGTGGGTGGCCTGGCATTCGCCGGCGGACAATTGATGCATTTTGGCTGGGCCGCGTTTCACATCATCGTGATTCTGCTGCAGGCATTTATTTTTATGATGCTGACGGTGGTCTATCTGTCGATGGCGCACGAGCATCACTAATTTTTTGGAACCTCTGATTGAATTTGACATGATCGCGTTACAGCAGGAAATTCGACAAGACAAGGCGTCGCTGCGCAGCGTAATAGCCGGGCTATTGCCAAGCAGTGCAACGCAGTATTGTCGAATTTCGGGCGTAACCCCTGCGGGGAGCGGCCTTTTTTGGCGCATCGCAGCACTTTGCCAACTTGACGTAGATCAAGCTATGCCTGCGTTGACAAAGACACTGCCCTGCATCCAAAAAAGACTCGCTCGCGAGCATGGCAAATTCAATCAGAGGTTCCTGTAACCGTAATCATTAATCATCTTGATATAGAGAAACTGGAGTAAGCATGGAAACTGTAATTGGCATGACCGCAATCGCCATTGGACTGTTGATCGGTCTGGGTGCTTTGGGTGTTGGTATCGGTGTGGGTATCCTCGGCGGTCGTCTGCTGGAAGGTACTGCACGTCAGCCGGAACTGGCGCCGATGCTGCAAGGTAAGTTCTTCCTGGCCATCGGCCTGCTGGATGCGGTCGCGATGATCGGTGTGGGTATTGCATTGTTTTTTACCTTTGCCAACCCGTTCATCGGTCAGCTGCAAAACGCTCTGGGCAGCTAAGTAGCCCATCAGGCAGCATCCATTATTAAACTAACCCATAGCTAGGAGGCCGTGTGAACATTAATCTCACACTTATCCTGCAATCCATTGCGATGATGGTCTTCGTGTGGTTCTGCATGAAGTTCATCTGGCCACCGCTGACCTCAGCGCTGGAAGAACGTCGCAAGAAAATTGCTGAAGGTCTGGCTGCGTCCGACCGTGCTGAAAAAGCACTCGACGAAGCCAAACAACAGGCCGAAGTATTGATCGGCCAAGCCCGTGATCAGGCCACCGAAATCATCGACCAGGCTGGCGTGCGGGGCAATCAGATCGTGTCCGAAGCCAAGGACGATGCCGTCGGTGAGCGTCAGCGCCAGGTGCGGGCCGCCGAAGCTGATATTCAGCAGGCCGCCAGCCAGGCGCGCGAAAAACTGCGCTCCGAAGTGGTCTCGCTAAGCGTCAAGGGCGCGGAAAAGATTCTGGGCAAGGAAATCGACGCCGGCACGCATGCGCGTCTGATCGACGAACTGGTCGCAGGCGTCTGATATGCAAGGCTTATCGACTCTGGCCCGACCCTACGCTAAAGCGGTTTTCGCGCATGCTCATCAGCACCACAAGCTGGCGGAATTCAGCCAGCATCTGGCGGTGCTCAATCAGATCACCAGCGACGCCGAAATTGAGCGTCTGATCGGGCATCCGCGCATGCCGCAGGATCAGCTGGCGGATTTGATTATTGACGTGGCCGGCGAGAGCCTGTCCGAGACGGGCGCCAATCTGGTGCGGGTGCTGGCGGATAATCAGCGGCTGCCGTTATTGCCGGAAATCTCCGCGCAATACGAGCAACTGCGTGCCGCGGCGGAAAACCGTCTGGAAGTGCAGGTAACCAGTGCAATGCCATTGGATGAGCAGCAACAGCAGCGTCTGCGTGACAGTCTGGCCAAACGGTTTGGGCGCGATATCGATCTGAATGTCGATATCGATGCGGAATTGCTGGCCGGGGCCGTGATCCGGGCCGGAGACCAGGTCATTGATGGTTCGGCACGGGGGCGCCTGGAGCGTCTGGCGCAGCAGATTGGACGGTCTTGATTGAGCCGTCAGTAAGTACAGCAGATAAATACAGCAGTTAATTGAATAAACCGTGCAGCCGCAGAGCGGCTGTGGAAGGAATGACACTATGCAAACGCAACTTAACCCATCTGAAATCAGCGAACTGATTCGTCAACGCGTCGAGCAACTGCAGGTTGCCGCTGATGCGCGCAACGAAGGCACCGTGGTCAGCGTATCCGACGGTATCTGCCGTATTCATGGCCTGGCCGATGCGATGCAGGGCGAAATGATCGAATTCCCGGGCGATACCTATGGCCTGGCGTTGAACCTGGAACGTGATTCGGTGGGTACGGTGGTACTCGGTGAATACGAACATATTTCCGAAGGCGATACGGTCAAATGTACCGGCCGCATTCTGGAAGTACCGGTCGGCGAAGGCCTGCTGGGTCGGGTGGTCGATGCATTGGGCAATCCCATTGATGGCAAAGGGCCGGTTGAGAGCAGCAGCTTTCAGCCCATCGAAAAGGTCGCGCCTGGTGTCATTTCCCGTCAGTCAGTATCCCAGCCGGTGCAAACCGGTCTGAAGTCCATTGATGCGATGGTGCCGATCGGACGTGGTCAGCGAGAATTGATTATTGGTGACCGTCAGACCGGTAAAACCGCGGTGGCCATCGACGCCATCATCAATCAGAAAGGCACCGGCATCAAATGTATTTATGTTGCCGTTGGCCAGAAGCAGTCATCGGTAGCGGGCGTGGTCCGCAAGCTGGAAGAACATGGCGCGATGGACCATACCATCGTGGTTAACGCTAGTGCCTCAGAGTCGGCCGCGATGCAGTACATCGCCCCTTACGCGGGTTGTGCGATGGGCGAATTTTTCCGTGACCGTGGCGAAGACGCGCTGATTATCTATGACGATCTGACCAAGCAGGCCTGGGCCTATCGTCAGGTGTCACTGCTGCTGCGCCGTCCGCCCGGCCGTGAAGCTTATCCCGGTGATGTGTTCTACCTGCATTCACGTCTGTTGGAGCGCGCCGCGCGGATCAACGCCGATGAAGTCGAAAAACTGACCAACGGCGAAGTCAAAGGCAAAACCGGTTCATTAACCGCTCTGCCGATTATTGAAACCCAGGCGGGTGACGTGTCGGCATTCGTACCGACCAATGTGATCTCGATCACCGACGGTCAGATCTTCCTGGAAACCGACCTTTTCAACGCCGGTATCCGGCCCGCGATCAACGCTGGTCTGTCGGTATCGCGTGTAGGTGGCGCGGCGCAGACCAAGATCATCAAAAAACTCGGTGGCGGTGTGCGTCTGGCACTGGCCCAGTACCGTGAGCTGGCGGCTTTTGCCCAGTTTGCTTCGGATCTGGATAAAACCACCCGGGCGCAGTTGGAGCGTGGTCAGCGGGTGACCGAATTGATGAAGCAGCCGCAATACAGCCCGTTGTCGATTGCCGAAATGGCGGTCAGCCTGTATGCGGCCAACGAAGGTTATCTGGATGATCTGGCGCTGGACAAAGTGGTGCCGTTTGAAGCTGCCATGCACGCCTTTATGGCCAACAACCATGCCGACTTCATGGACAGCATTAACAGTACCGGCGACTGGAACGACGATCTGGCCAAGCAGATGAATGCCGCCATCGCCGATTTCAAAAAAACCGGCAGCTGGTAAGCGGCTCCGGCATTGACTGAATCACAACCCATCGGCAACGGTAACCGCACTCGGAACTAAAGCATGTCAGGCGCAAGAGAAATTGTCAGCAAGATTCGCAGCGTAAAAAACACCCGCAAGGTGACCAAAGCGCTGGAAATGGTCTCGGCCAGCAAGATCAAAAAGTCGCAGGAACTGATGGCGTCATCGCGTCCCTATGCGCGTATGATCCGGCAGGTGATCAGCCATTTGTCGGAAGCCAACCCGGAGTACAAACATCCGTTCACGGTTACCCGTGATGAAATCAAATGCGTGGCTTATATCGTGATCTCCACCGACCGTGGCTTGTGCGGTGGTCTGAACACCAACCTGTTCCGCCGGATCCTGGCGGATATGCAGACCCAGCAGCAGGCCGGGGTTGAGATCAAGGTGGTGACCATTGGCCGCAAGGCCAGCCAGTTTTTCCGCAATCTCAGCGGCATTCAGGTGGTGGCGCACACCTCGGGTATTGGTGAGAAGCCCCAGATAGCCGATCTGATCGGGGTGATGAAAACCGTATTCGACGGTTACCGTAGCGGTGAGATTGACCGCCTGCAGCTGGCTTATAATGACTTTATCAACACCATGGTCCAGCAGGCGCTGGTGGCGCCCTTGCTGCCCTTGCCGGACGCCGAGGACAGCGACGAGTTGTTGCAGTACTGGGATTACATCTACGAGCCCGAAGCCCGGGAGTTGCTGGATGACGTGTTGACCCGCTATATCGAATCGCTGGTTTATCAGGCGGTGCTGGAAAACCTGGCCAGCGAACACGCTGCCCGCATGGTGGCGATGAAGAGCGCGTCAGACAATGCATCGAACCTGATCGATGATCTGAACCTGGCCTACAACAAGGCCCGTCAGGCGGCGATCACCCAGGAAATTTCCGAAATTGTCGGCGGTGCGGCCGCGGTATAAAGATGAGCAGTCTGCGCATCATCTCCGCTGTTGCCATGCTGGGCATGCTGTCCGCGTGCTCGGCTTTGCAGGCTCCGGGGGTACCCCAGCGAGCGGTCGCCAGCACCTCGGCCCAGCCGAATGTGAATGGTCCGATCCAGCTCGCCCGGGTGACGGTGGACTGGCAGGACGTCAGCATACTCAAGCAACCGCAAAGCGAAGCCAAACGGCTGTCCGGGCTGCTGTATCAGCGGCTGGACAAACGTGCTTTGATCAATCAGGTGGCCACCGATGTGCTGCGGGTGACGGTGCTGGAAATGTATCTGCGCTCCGGCAGCCGGACCGGTGTCAGCACCGACTACATGACCGGTGAAATTGAATTGCTGGACAATACCGGCAACAGCAAGCAGGTCTTCCGGATCAAGGCCAATTACACCCAGCGCGGTGGCGAGCCGGTCGGTGCCGAAGCTCGCCTGGACAAGTTATACGCAAAGTTTGCCGACCTGACGGTCCGCGAATTAACCCACAATCAGCAAAACCAGACCAGTGGCGGTATCGCAACCGCGCTGTAATGACGAGGCAATAGCAATCATGAGCAAAGGCAAAATCGTACAAATCATCGGCGCGGTAGTGGACGTGGAATTCCCACGCGACAGCGTACCCAAGGTATTTAGCGCGCTGGAAGTGGATGACACCGACATCATGCTGGAAGTCCAGCAGCAGTTGGGTGACGGTGTGGTGCGTACCATTGCGCTGGGTTCCACCGATGGCCTGCGCCGCAACAGCCCGATCAGCGACACCGGCGCACCGATTACCGTGCCGGTAGGTGAAGAAACCCTGGGCCGCATCATGGACGTGATGGGCCGCCCGGTGGATGAGGCTGGTCCGGTTAATGCCAAAAAACACCTGCCGATTCACCGTCAGCCACCCAGTTACGAAGACCAGGCCGCCAGTGACGAGTTGCTGGAAACCGGCATTAAAGTCATCGATTTGATCTGTCCGTTCGCCAAAGGCGGTAAGGTTGGTCTGTTCGGCGGTGCCGGGGTAGGCAAGACCGTGAACATGATGGAATTGATCCGTAACATCGCCATCGAGCACTCCGGCTATTCGGTATTCGCCGGCGTGGGTGAGCGTACCCGTGAGGGCAACGACTTTTACCACGAAATGAAAGATTCCGACGTACTGGATAAGGTATCACTGGTCTACGGCCAGATGAACGAACCCCCGGGCAACCGCCTGCGCGTGGCACTGACCGGTCTGACCATCGCGGAAAACTTCCGTGACGAAGGCCGCGACGTATTGATGTTTATCGACAACATATACCGTTACACCCTGGCCGGAACCGAAGTATCCGCGCTGCTGGGTCGTATGCCATCAGCGGTAGGCTATCAGCCTACCCTGGCTAAGGAAATGGGTGACCTGCAGGAGCGTATCACCTCCACCAAGACCGGCTCGATCACCTCCATCCAGGCCGTCTACGTACCCGCGGATGACCTGACCGATCCATCGCCCGCGACCACCTTCGCGCATCTGGACGCGACCGTGGTACTGTCACGTAATATCGCTGAACTGGGCATCTATCCCGCGGTTGATCCGCTGGATTCCACCAGCCGTCAGCTCGATCCACTGGTCGTCGGCCAGGAACACTATGATGTGGCGCGTGCCGTACAGGGCACCCTGCAGCGTTATAAAGAGCTCAAAGACATCATCGCGATTCTGGGTATGGATGAACTGTCAGAAGAAGACAAAGCCACCGTCGCCCGCGCCCGTAAAATTGAACGCTTCTTCAGCCAGCCATTCTACGTGGCCGAAGTATTCACCGGCTCGCCGGGCAAATACGTACCACTCAAAGAAACCATCCGCGCCTTCAAAGGCATCGTCGATGGCGACTACGATCACCTGCCGGAACAGGCCTTCTACATGGCCGGCACCATCGATGAAGTGGTCGAAAATGCCAAGAAAATGGAGCAAAAAGCAGCCTAAGGCTGTTTTTTGATTGACTGTCATTCTGAGCACAGCGAAGAATCTCGAGCAACGAAGCCTATGTCATTCCGACCCAGGTCTGTCATTTCGAGCCAGATTTGTCATTCTGAGCGCAGCGAAGAATCTCAAGCAACAAAGCCTATGTCATTCCGACCCAAATCTGTCATTCTGAGCGCAGTCGAAGAATCTCCACACGGAACCCGGTAACGAACAATGAACACCATCAAATGCGACATCGTCAGCGCCGAAAAATCCATCTTCTCCGGCGAAGCCACCATGATCTTCGCCACCGGTGAAATGGGCGAACTCGGCATCGCGCCCCGGCACGCACCACTGCTGACCAAACTGGCACCGGGCCAGGTGCGCTTGCAGCAGGTTGATGGTGAAGAACTGAATTTCTATGTATCCGGCGGCCTGCTGGAAATCCAGCCGCATCTGGTAACGGTACTGGCCGATACCGCGGAAAGGGCGGAAGATCTGGACGAGGCTGCGGCCCTGCGAGCCAAAGAAGAGGCGGAAAGGGCACTGGCAGATAGAGCAGGGGAGCAGGATATTGCGGAGGTGCAGGCGCAGTTGGCGATGGCGCAGGCGCAGTTGCAGGCGTTGGCGAAGTTGCGGAAGAAGTTGAGGCGGTAGTCCTCAACAAACGCCGTCATTCCCTTGAAAAAGGGAATCTCCTCACAAGACCCCACTACTGTCATTCCCGCGAAGGCGGGAATCTTTCACTCTTTACCTCACAGCAGCGAATGCCAGAATAAATAGGTATTTGTCTTCAAAAACGCCAGCGGCTATGGCATAGTAAACTTTTAGGGCAAGGGCGACTGACAATCAATTCATTACTTCCAGAGATAACTCATATTTCAACCCATGGGGTTTGATTGTTAGCTCACGATAAAGAGTTTTTCATGCCCTATACGAAGTTCCCATGATTTAAGAAGTAAGCCATTGATTCAATTGTTAATGTTGAAGGCAAGGCGCCTGGGTGTTTCTATTGGCTGGATGTTAATCTGGATTTGAGAGTGGAGTCGATTGAGAAACTAGAGAGGTTTCTTTTGAAGAGTAGGAAAAATATAAAAATGGCGTTGCCCAGGTAAACTAAGATAGGTGTGTTTTCGGTAAGTTGTGTGTGTTTACACTCTATATATGTCTGAAAGCTTGCTCGTAGTGTCGCCGTATTTTGTAATAGTGTTGGCAAAAAGCCTTTGAGGCTGTGGTTACAAATGTTAAAGAAGAGGCTGTGCGGGGGGGGCTAAGAAGAGGTCAGGGCAGCAAGATGTTGTCGAGGCGAGGGCTTTGATGAAGCTGGGGGATGGGCTAACATGGTAACATCAAATCTGGTTTGTCTCTTGAGTTGCTTGTAAATTTTGAAAAAAACACTCAACTAGTGATATGAGGGTATGTTTTGCGTAATGCTCTAGATGCACATCTATAGTCAGGTTATAGTTGCCGCCTTTTGTATTGTATTGTAATTTAGCACTAAAATTGACACCTCGAGAGATGCAACGCATAATCCGGTAACGTTATTCTTTATTAGCAAGGAAGTAATTAAATCTTTAACTTAGGAGCGTTAACAAGCTCGGGTATAAGTAATAAACATATTTCGATAATTCTAGCTCGGCTAGAATAAATAATAGCAACGTATATAAATAGCCTTTAAAAATGCATATATTTAAAATATAATTATAGTTTCATAGAGCGATTTAAAAATATTAAGGAAAGGGATATAACTGAACTTTATTGTGCTTTATGTTGGTTTTATATATGCAACTTTTGCAGTGATCTTAACTGCCCATAAAGCAGTTAATGAAAGATAGAGATAAGATTTTAGACTTAGAGGGGAAATGTAATAATAAACAACAACGAGTAATATTTTACAGCAACTGGATACCATTACAAGTTGGTATTGTAGCGCTGGTGCTTTTTTGTCCTGTGTAATTGTCGTATTTAAGTGATAAAGGCTTGCTATCAACGCACGGCGGTGCCGTTATTTCTCTTATGTCGTTCTTCTTCATTTTTAGGCGTTTATAGGATTTTTTTATGGCGGTATTAAAGATTATGACTTAATAAAAGAAAGTATTAGCTTTATCGAAAAAAATAAGTTAGATATTAAAGCGCTGAAATTATTCGATTAAGTATAAAGTCTTATACCTTAATTAAATAAGATTAAAGCTACTAAGATAATGATTGACTTGTCTAGCCCATTTTAAATTAGTACTTAAAAGGAATTTCTATATGAGCAAAAGACTTCTGCAAGAGGTGGAAAATTGGAAGCTTGAAGCAAAGCTTGAGGACACGAGAAGATATTTTTTTCATACTGCTATTGTTGATAAGCTTAATAATGGGTCAAAAGCTTTTGTAATTGGAAGAAAAGGAACTGGTAAAACTGCTATTACCGAGCACTTGGCAAGAGAATTGAGCCCAGTTAAGTTTGCAAAAAAATTATCATTTAAAAATTTTCCTTTTGGTGATCTATATGATTTAAAGAATGAAAGCTTTACACCTCCAAACGAATATATAACGCTTTGGAAATACTTAATATATAGTTCCGTTGCTAAGTTAATGATAGTTAATGAGAATATAAATCCTCACTTAAGAGAAAGGCTTATAAAGGTCTATGAAAATGATATTGAGTCATCCTTGTCGCGAACTGTTAGGCATTGGGTGGGGGGTAAGCTTAAAATATCGATTCTTGGATCTGGCATTGAAGGAGATAAAATAGACCATATTGAAAAAAATTCTGTGCCTTGGATAGAGCGCGTTGAAATACTTGAGGATATTCTTTTAAATCATCTTGATGATGCAAGATATTTTATTGTATTTGACGAGCTTGATGAGGATTATAGAGACATGATCCATGCAGAGAGTCGTAATAAATATTCTTCATTACTGACTAGTTTATTTAAAGCTGTACAGGATGTGCGCAGCATATTTTCCGATAATAGGTCTGAGCTTTACCCAGTAGTATTTCTGCGCGACGATATATACGATATTTTACATGATCCGGACCGTACTAAATGGAATGATCTAAAAATCTCTTTAGACTGGAACGAGGACTCAATCAAGAGGTTGTTAGCATTTCGTATTTCTCGATCAATAGATCAAGGAGCTAAAACGCTTTCATTTCAGTCAGCATGGGAGAAGCTTTTTTATAATGGTAAAATTGGTTATGGAACAAGAAACTATAAACGCATGCCGGCTTTTAATTATATAACACGTAGTACGCAGCTTCGGCCGCGAGATTATGTGCGCTACTTTCAAGTTTGCGCTGAAAATGCTCTTCAGTTTGGGCGCGCAAAAATTAGTTCTGAAGATATTAAAAAGGCGTCTGTGGCATTTTCTAACTATCTGCGAAGTGAGCTAGAAGACGAGATTCATGGGGTTCTTCCGGATATAAATAAAATACTAAACCTATTTTCCCGTATACGAAAGCAAAGATTATCTATCCATGAGTTTAATAAAGCATTTAATGACGCAGTTAAATCTAAGGAAATTATGAAAATTGAGGTCGACTTTGTTTTACAAATTCTTTTTCATTTTTCAGTTATTGGAAATCAACCGTCACAAAAAAATGTGAATATGTACCGTTATTTAACTCCGGAAGCTAGATTCAATCAAAAAGAAAGTATAATTGTGCACCATGGATTATTTAAATCGTTGCAAATAATTTGAAAGACAAACATGGACATCTTGGTCTCAAACCTCTAATGCAACAACACTTCGACAACGAGACTATGGAGGTATTGTATGGGAGCTTACAAGCGGCTGAGCCTTGAGGAACGTGATGAGATTGCTCTGCTGTTGAGTCACGGCTGGAGTTATGGCGATATCGCCAGGTCACTGAATAGGTCAGTGTCCACAATTTCACGTGAAGTCCAGCGCAACAGTAATCACTGGACCCGATATCGCGCTTGTTTGGCCCAGAAGCGCACGCAACGACGCTGGCGACGGCGAGCGCATAAACTGGCCACCAACCGGCGCTTGAGGAACTGGGTATTCAAACATATTCGCTTGTACTGGTCGCCCGAGCAGATAGCCGCTACTCTGAAGCAAGCGTTTCCCGATGATCCCAATATGCAGGTTTCTCACGAGACGATTTACACCTACCTTTATGTGTTGCCCCGTGGGGCACTACGGACATGACCTCCTCCCTAAAAACTGTACCAATCTAAATTAGAAAATTGGGCCATTTCAGTTACCCTATAACACAGGAGAAGGGGTCATGAAAAAGACAAAGTACACCGAAGAGCAAATTGCCTTTGCGTTGAGGCAAGCTGAATCAGGCACACGAGTTGAGGAAGTGTGTCGCAAGTTTGGAATATCTCAGGCGACGTTTTACAACTGGAAGAAGAAGTACGGTGGCTTAGGCGTGTCTGAGTTACGGCGGTTAAAACAACTAGAAGCAGAAAATGCCCGCCTGAAGAAACTAGTAGCCGATTTGAGTCTGGATAAAGCGATGCTACAGGATGTGATTCAAAAAAAGCTATAAAGCCCCGGCAGCGTCGCGAGCTAGCTCATCATATGGTGAATACGTATCGTTGTAGCGCTCGCCGCGCAACGGTGCTGCTAGGGGTATCTCGAACATACTATTACTACCGGTTTCATCCACGTGATGATCGTGCTGAGCGAGCTCGTATCAAAACCATTGCAGAGTCTAGGGTACGCTATGGATTCTGGCATATCCATACATTAATGCGCAGGGAAGGTTGGGCGATTAATCACAAGAAAACCTATCGTATCTATTGTGAGGAAGGCCTGAACCTAAGGCGGAAACGACCGCGACGGCGAGTTATGCCAGCGCACCGGGTACAGCGACCTGAGGTGCTTGAGTGCAATGCTTGCTGGAGCATGGACTTTGTCGCTGATAACCTGTTCAATGGGCGCCGGATTCGGGCCTTAACTGTAGTGGATAATTTTAGTCGCGAATGTTTGGCAATAACGGTTGATCATCGGTTGCGTGGTAATGATGTGGTCGCTACGATGGAGTATATTCAGATGCAGCATGGGTTGCCGAAGCGTATTCAAGTGGATAATGGCAGCGAGTTTATCTCTAAAGCATTGGACCTATGGACCTATGGGCCTATGAGAATCAAGTGACACTCGACTTCTCTCGACCAGGCAAACCCACGGATAATGCTTATATTGAATCGTTCAATGGCAGTTTCCGTGATGAATGCTTAAATTTAAACTGGTTTTTATCGCTCCATGATGCTCAGGAAAAGATCGAAAGTTGGCGTCAGGATTATAATACGTATCGACCGCACTCATCATTGGGCGATATGACACCGATGGAGTTTGCGAGGACAGAGTGATAGGTCTGATTTTTCTAATGCATAGTGTCTCAATATTAGGGAATAGGTCAGTCTAGTCCCTAATACTTAGATGAGATGGTTCCATTGCAAGGCAGAGTGCCCACTTACTGCGTGTGCTTTCAAATTAGCTCGTATAAGCTGAAAATGTATAAGCAAGCCTGCTGCTTTCTATATAGTATTACTGCTGGGTAAGTCTTGATGTCCAAGAGTCAAGTAAACTATAAGAGGTAAAGTTCGTAAATTTCAGCCTGGTAAGCTCCAGTTCATTCTTTCGTTGTTATAGGCTGTTGCCGGTAGCAGCTAAAGGATTTGTTTAGCAAGCCCGCTCAAAAAAGATATGGTCTGCTAAAGGCTAAAGAATATTTGACCATTGCGTAATAATGAACTTAATAAGTTTTAATAATTCACCAATAAAATGTCCAAAAGCTTTCGCGAATTTATCGTCAGAATTAAAAAGCGCATCAATAACTATGACAATCGTCAGAGTTATGACAAAAAGAGTATACTTATTAAGTTTATCCATAGTGAGAGTCTGGGACTCGGCTTCTAATTCCAGTTTTTCAATGGCGAGTAGTTGGCGGTCCATAATTGAAGATTGCTTTTTGGACTCCTCTCGAATAGTGTCCATCTGAAATTTTGTCATCAAAGCCTGTACTGCTCCGGTAACCTGGCTCAGTCTTTCACGTACAATCTCGTATCGATTTAATAGCCTTGTAACGCTATCAACTGAATCTCTTATACGTACCAGGAACTCTTCCACTGTCTGGTAACCTTGTATTCGTTTTTCTCTAAGTGCATTAGCCCTGAAAAGAAATAAGTTTTTATAATCATCTGAGGATATACCAGCTCCACTGATGCCATTGGTCAGAAAAAGGTTAAGAGAGCCCAGAATTCCTGATAAAAGATTCACATGTCTTAGCATATCTCTTATTTCTTCATAATAGACATCTGAATCAGCTGGGCCCTGATTTTTCAATGTGGCCAGTTTTGCAGCATGTCTGGAAAGTTGATTGCCTACTTGATTAACTGCATAGTTAACATGTTCTACGATAGGTAAGTCGCGCAGCGCTAGAATTCTGAAGGTTGCTATGTCCATTAGCCTGTTTAAAAGCCTGCCGCGTTGCTCTTGGTCTAATCCCAAATCAATGATGATGGTTCTCGTGCCGCTTCCAATGGCTTCCGGGCCGGGCAGCATATCAGATAGAACCAACGCTTTACCCCCGGTAATTGAAGAAAAAACAAAATCTCTCCGGCACTCAGAACTCTCAACATTGGGTGTGCGTGCGATGCTGGAAGATCGGCCTTGGCCAAACACATCAGCTGCCCAGTAACTAAGCAACCTCAAGAGGTGTTGAGATTGCACGACAAGTTTTTCCCGCTCATCTGGTGACTGGCAATTAGATATGGTAAGTAGTTCAAGCTGTGCTGCAGCTATAGATTTATGCAGCGCGAATCTTTTGATGCCAGGCCATTTCTTCAGTCGCGTGACAAGCAACTCTGCAGGGATAACCCAATAGTGCGCACAAACGAATAACCTTCCAAACCATGAAAAACCATTATTTTCTGATCGTGATTTGATTTCTTCTTCTAGTCTTCTGATTGCAGTGGCTTTATCGTTTTTCCATAACTCCTCATCGGTCTGATCAATTCTCCCGCCAGTAAAGTAGTCGAGAACAGGTTCATACTTGCTATACTTGCTTCTATCAATCTGTTTGCCATCATAAGTATCCGTAAAATAGTCTTCGATAATAGTAAAATTCTGATTTAGATGAAATTTTTCCCACAATAGCTTTAATCGAGATTGGCTCTTTACGTCAGAAGTTATTTCTTCAGATGTGATTTTTCTGTCTTCATCAAAGGAAAACCAAAGCTTCTTTGCTTTTAAATGGTTCCAGTTCCTTTTTTTATCTTTACTTAAGTTAGATTTAGGTTGTTCATATTCAATTTTAAAGTTCATATGATCGTTTTGTTCAATGCTTATCCTGCCTTTCAGTAAAGGGTCATAAACTTCTATAAACTTATCAAGAGATAAGCCAGTTTTAAGGCATGATATGAGCAGTTCAGTGATATGCTCTACTGCCTGCTTGGCATATCTTTCATACGACCATTGCAAGCTCACCTCGGATTCGATGGCTTCTAATGCCTTTATCAGTGCGACAATCTCATCCTCGGTCAAGCTGCCGTTTACGCCCGGTCGAGGTGGTAACATGTTAATAATATCTTCAACTTTGGTGTCTTGGGTTGTCTTATCTTTATAGATGCAGAAAGCCATTTTGTGTTTTTCCAAAAAGGCACTCTGAACTTCATCATGAGAGCGTTCAATACTATATCTGAGTAACCTACGGATGGTGTCTTCTTTACTGGGGAATAACCAGGTGGCGCGTGTGGCTCTGGCGATGCCGTGAAGAGGTTGAGGAGACCGGGCATGTGCTTCTTGTAAGATTCTTTCTCTTCCTCTGAATCGAACTGCGTTTAATTTGATTGCAGGGTCGTTTTCATCATCGTTCGCAATAATCTTTTCGGGATTTTTATGCCAGTGCTCATCGTCAGGATTCCAACCAGGGAAGGATAAGTATTTGGGATCAAAAAACCTTTCCAGCTCAGCATTTGTGTTCTTATTGCTCTTGTTATTATTCATAAATTCCCTTTATTTATTTAATGGTTTTAAATCAAAATAAGTGATTTAAACAGTTCTTATAAAAAATAACGTAGTTAGTCACGTGCCTATAAAATTGCTACCGCTTGAGTGCGTCTGGCTCGAATTGCTCAGTCAGTCCATTGGGTAATAGAATCTGCCAGGTAGAAGGCTGGATAACCGCCCCCTACAAGCTTTGACTTCACTCACTGACAGACAGGTAGACTACGATCCTTGATAGATCGTTTTCTGGTGATAGAGAACTTCGGATACGTGTGATAAATATGAGCTGATGTCGCCGTTGATTAAGTTGTAGTACAGATAAGCCCCATAACCCTCATTCAATGTTTGCTGGGCAAACTGTGCAGCCAGCTCCGGAGACGTATAAGTATCAGCTGCTGGATTCATGTTGATGGCTGCGGGAGCCAGATAGTCATTGCCCAGACCTGGCACATTCGGCGGGCTGAATGTGCTGTAGATGGCATTCCAGCTGTAGTTGATTAAAGCTCCAACTTGAATGCCGTTATAAGATAAATATCCGGTAGCAGGGCCATAGTAATAAAATGAAATAATTTTGTCTGGCATAAGTTCGCGAAGCGCTGAAATCAGCAAAACAAAAGAGCTCGGGTTTGACGTGCCGGTAGAGTATTCATCGTCAAAATCGATACCCTCCAGGCCGTATTTAGTGACCGCATCGCACAATTGCTGAGCGAAGTCCTGAGGTGCGGAGCCTGTCAGTGTGGTGATACCAGCCTGCTGGTGGTTGCCCAGTATCGAGAGCAATACTTTGATTCCTTTTGCCTGCAACTCTGCAACAGCGCCGGAGTTTAATGCAGCGGTTACCGTTTCATTCAGATACAGTTCTGGTTGCTCGGAGGTGCCGTTAATGTTGGCGGCAAAGATAATTCCGATATCGAATAATGGCTTACCATCTTCTAAAGAATACATGCCCAGGTTGGATAAGTTGCTGGAATTGGTTTCCAGATAACAAGCACCGGTTATAGTGTCTGAAGTAGATGTCATTGCTTTTGCTCCCTTTCGTTATTCTTTGTGCTGATGGTCTGGCGTGATAACTTTAGCGATTGCTGATAGATGAATGCATGTCTGAAAAAGATCAATATCATCGAGCGTTTGCTCAGCGATAGCTATTAAGCATGTTTGATAGAATCGTGAATGTAGCTGACGATTTTTCTTACCTATGCCGCCTTTATGCTAAAATTAGCTTAGCATGATTTAATCATGTGCGTCTATAAGTTGCTGGCTGTAGCAAGTATGCTCTGGCTGGTATAGGATATCCACACCTTATGGCTGACTTACCAGGCTGCTGGTCTGATGGCACATGTTGTGCTGGATTATGAAACTCAGAAATCTGACGTAAACAGGTTTATAGCCTAAGTCTCAAGTATGTTCAAGCCTGAGATCAGGTGCGCTTCAGCAATCATCAACTCTGGCGTTTCATTTTGTTTTTTACCGTTTCAAGCAAGATCAATACCGGGTCAGTTTTCGTAGTATGTTGGTCAAAGCCTTGCTGATATATTTCTTGTAAGTCTTTTAAGCTGAGATAATCAGGGTGATGAACCTCGGCAATTGTGGCATACAGAAACTCTGCATCATCTTTCTGTATATAAAAACCATAGATATGAATAGCGAGTTTTGCGTGGGCAATATTTCCAAACAAAGCATAGGCGCGTGAATAATTATCATTGGCATCAAGCAGGCCAAAATACTGGTTTCGCTTATCAATAGTCCAGCCGTTCTGCTTGAATACCAGACCTATCGATTGGCCCGCCAATATGGCATCATGTTCCGCTGAAAATAATGGATCAATGACTGCCGGATACTGAACCACGGAAAATGTTCGGGTCTTTTTTTGATGATCACGCTGGCTGTATAAACTTGATACTCTTATGCTGGAATTGCTCTCCAGCACATCAATCCCATAGCTGCCGAATATCAGTTCTATCCGTTCACTGTTCAGCAGCGGGCGTAACTGTTCAGCCGTGTATTCGGAACTGGTTTTACCGACATTGATTAAACAGCTATTGAGTGTAACCAGCAGGAAAGCACAGGCAATAAATCGTATGGCTTGAGCACTGCTCATAACACACCTGGCATATGCCAATACGAGTCAATCATCATTTGCATGTCTCAGAACTATTGTGCTCGATGTTTTCATAAACCTCGGGTGCAAACCTGGGTGTGCAGATAGCCAGAAATATCAAATCTTGGTTACCGTTATTGGCTATGCGTTGTCGGCACATCGCCGGGATCAACACGACATCACCAGGTTTAAGCTGTTGCGCCGCTAAACTCCCGACCTCCATCAACCCGCTGCCCTCAAGAATGACGTAGCGCTCTATGGTGTCTCTGAGCCGATGCCAACTGGTGGTTATGCCGGGCGCAACCCGCGCTCTGGCGATGGATAGATCGGGATCTTCCAGGGTGTTGGATAGTTCAGTGATATAGCATTTCTCCGCGGTGTAAAACTCCAGGCTGGAATCAAATTGCTTGATCTGCGCTTGCATATCGTCCTCGTTTGCGCTGTGTTCGCGCAGTGGTTGTTTTTGAACGGATTGACTGATGCGCCAAATTATACCGGACGATTATGCGGGGCGATTACAAGAGGCAGGCAGGACATGGATACCGGTTATGCGCCATCTTTCAGCATCAAGTATGCCTGGGACAAGAGCTTGATTCACTGGCCCGGATGCCGTTTAAACCGATGCTTCCGCTGTGGTATCCAATGAGTGGTTTTACAGTCGGCTGACTCAAGGCTCAGGCATAGCGGTGGTGATGGTATTCACCGCATAGGCGGTGCTATGAGTTATGTCAGAAAGATGGACAATTTTATCAGGAGTCAGGTGATGAGTTTATGGCGGTTGATTTTCGCTTTATCGGGTTTTGTGTTGTTAAGCGCCGGCGCTGGGAGGGCCGGCGAATCAACGCTTAATCACTTCACTATTCCATCGGTCACCGCTGAGAGGGCGGAGACCATTGACCAGGCCATGCTGGCGCTTATGCGCCAGTATAAGGTGATTACCGCCGGTGTCGGCGTGATCAAGCATGGTCAGCTTGCCTGGGCTGGTTACTATGGCGAACAAAGCCCGGGCCTGCCCGCCTCGGAAAATACGCAATTCGATATTGCCTCGATTACCAAGACGGTGACCGCGGAAACAGTTCTCAGGCTTGTTGCGGCAGGTAAACTTTCGCTGGATGAGTCGATGTCGGCTTATTGGCTGGACCCGGACATCGCCGGTGATGAGCGCCATCAGCGTATTACCCCGCGCATGGCATTAAGCCATTCGACCGGTTTTCCAAATTGGCGCTTTTTAGATGAAGCCGATGGTGCGTTTGATCCATCACTGCCGTTGCGGATTAATTTTGAACCAGGCAAGTCTTACCTGTACTCAGGCGAAGGCTTTGAATATCTGGCCAAGTTTGCAGAGCGCAAACTGGACCGGGACTTTGAATCACTGGTCAAGGAATATGTGTACCAGCCAGTGGGTATGCGTGGTGTTTCCTTTAGTGCCCGGGAAGCTAATTTTAAAAATATCGCTCGCGCGGAGGATGCAAAAGGCACCTTCCATGGCCATTATTGCCGCCCATCCGGTCACTGCCGCAGGGAAGGCGAATGGTCAGCGGCCGATGATATGCGAGTGACAATCCCGGAGCATGCCAAATTTATGCTTGCAGTCATGAACGCAGATGGATATGCCGATGCCCTGGCTGAAGATCGCAATCGTATACAGCTTGAAAACTGGAATGTGCCACAGTTAATGCTGGTTCTTTGTGAACATCTTGCTGAGCCACAATGCCCGGAAAAACAAGGCTATGGGCTGGGTTGGCGAGTGGCCGATTACGATGGTTATCAATTGTTGAGCCACGGCGGCAGTGACTGGTCTGAAGTGGCGGTTGCCTATTTTTATACCAACAGCAAAGATGGTCTGATCATCTTTCTGAACGCACCTAATCAGCATGCCGGCAAAATGATGCCGCATGCGATTGAGTTGCTGCACCCCGCATCACCTATCGCGCCACATTATGCGCATCGGTATTGATACTGAAACCCATAGCTTTGTCGTACACAGCGCCCGATACAGTGATAGTAAGCGGTTGAATCCAGTCAGCGCAGAGAGGATCGAGGTAATGGCATAGTGCAAATGAGTCTCAAGCTTATCGTGATAGTGGCCTTCCAGGTATCTGAAATCTCGGAAAATGCTGTAGTATTTGGGCTAGATGCTATGGGTGTCCAGGTATTGCTCTGATTATGGTTCTGGCGATCATCTTCCCAAGCCGAATCGGCATAATGCAAGATAAAGCTGATATATTCAGCTCTGTCAATACTGATTAATCGTTGATCGATTGTGTTTTAAGTTTGGTAGATAAAGGCAAGACCATTGAAAATATTAAAATAATCATCAGCCCCAAACCCAATGTGGAAATGGCTGGGACCGGCACGCCACCTATGCCGAGAAAATTTAGTGTGAATGATGAGGCGTCGTTAGCCGGGTTGGGGTCAGATGCAGTCTCGGTGTGTGTAAAGGTAGTGGTTTCTGAGCCAGGCTCAGAGCTACTTACTGGGAGCGTGATAACGCATTCCCTCGTGTCACTTGGAAGTAAGTCGTCTACAATCCATAGCAGGCCAAAATCACTAAATCCTCTTTCGTCTTGTCGTTGTAAAATTATTTCAATATTACAAGTTGCGCTCGTTGGAAATGCTAAGCCGAGAATAAAATCAGTTGAAAAAATACCCACTGCAGACTGGCTTTCAGGTCCAAGATTAGTTGCTTGAAGGGTAATGACTGCCTCGTCCCCGAATTGTAAAGGTTGGGTCGTGGCGGTGGCTATAACTTGGATGTCGCTTGTCCCCGAGCCTCTATTAGCTAAACCAGAAATAGAATTGGTAATAGAAATATTACTTGATAAGCCTAATAAAGGAGTAAACAGAAAAAAGCATGCAAGATAGATATTCTGTGCGTATTGATTGATCATAGTTTACAATGTATGGGCTTCAAATCCGTCGATTAATATGTCTTCGGGTGGCGTCCTTCTCAGTGCTATATGTGGCACAGTACAGTCAAAGCCTCTTGCATTATCACGCTCATCAGGTATGCCAAGCGGCTGTCCAACAAATGTAATATTAGGTGTTGAGTAAAACGGGACTGTTGTACAGAAAAGGCCCGTTACTGAAGAGCAAAGTGATCTATCAGACATGATTGTTGAATAGCCATCATTAGGTTGCGAATCAATAAACCAATGTCCGAATGACCAGGGAAATGGTGCAGTTGTATCATCAAATGGCGGTGGCGGAGGAGGTGGGGGCGCTGCTGTGCTATCAGGGTTGTGGTGCCCGCCAAGTGTGTGCCCAACTTCGTGACTGAATATCATTCCGACATCACTTAAACACTCTACAGTGGTCACTGATATAAGTTCATTTTGAAGCGATAAAATCCTATTAAAATCGTGCACACCTGTCGCCCTCCCGTCACAGAAATTGCTACCTGAGACATCTGCAATTAAAGCGATGATATCTGTGCTTAAATTGCTAGGGATATTTGTATCTCGCAAAAATACACTAAAAGCACCTAGCAATCCAAAAATATTATCACCAGGCTCAATAAAATCGGTCATCCGGATCGCAATAGGGTTCATGTTAACCGGTACTGTAACGCTATTTGATAGCGCAGTACTGGTTTGTGCTACAAGAGTTTGAATTTCATCTTCAATGTTTCCACCAGCCTGTATAACAGTTGCTTCGGCTGCTGCCGTATAAAAAACGGCGATGTCAATAGGGTCAAAACGGGGTATGTTAGGGCAGACAAAACCCATTGATGAGGATTGTGATGCGCTCTCGGGGTTCGGTTCAAAAAACTCAACATCATTGTCATTGACGTATGTCTCAGGCTTCAGCAGCCAATATTGGTTGTCCAGTACATTGATCTTATAGGCTACACCTTGTCCGGATACGAATCCACGCATTCCTGATTTCGTAAAGGTCAGACTCAAATAGGTATCTTCGCCATTAGCTTGAAGATGAACGGTTTCACCTTTACCGAGTGACTGCAGTTTGCCGGAAACCGCGCCGATTTCACACGCGCTGCGGTTTGATCCTGGTTTTCCATGCCGGACATCATGAACAGCCAAAAGTCTTTCCTCATTTTCTCCAGGCAGCTTCAGGCTTATGAAGCGCGGAATATCTGACCATTGTGGTGCTGATGTTTGAATCTGCTGCCTATAGGCGTTACCGGCTGATAGAGCCGGGCCAAAGTTGTTGGACCAGAGTTTCTGAGCGACGGTTATAGAAGTGGCTTTGGATTCAGATTGCAGAGCTGAGACGGATAAGGGTTTCGTTATTTCGGCGTGGTACATATCGCCCACGGCAAATTGCCCGGATGATCCCGAACTGTTGGCGTAAGTTGAAGTGCATGGGTCTAGCAGTGCGGTGAATGTTCCCTGAGGCAAGTCCTGATTTCTGATGGTCACTGAAGATACTGTGATATCAACTGGCAATGGCTCGTGTGTAAGGCTGGCGATGATGTATCGAATCCGCAGATAATTGCCTTTGATGGCGGCATTGCAAGAGACCAGCAAGTTCTCAGTATTAAGATTTTCAGTATTCGTATTACAAGCAGAGGTATCAATAGCATGTTGGTGCGAAGCAGGAATCAAAATATCGAATTGAAGCCCGGCAATGCCGGATAGCGGGCCAGTGCTGGCGTCAAGTATGGTTAAACCGGAGACATCTTGCCGTGTGCTGAGGTGAATCTCCGGTTGCCCAAGATTTTCGGCATGAAGTTGAATGCACATCGCGGCAATAAAAAGTAAAAAGAAAACTTTCATATCACGGCCCCTATTGTCTTATTGGAGTATACGAAAACCGCAGCTCGCAAATAATAAATACTCTGCAAAGATCACTCGCCTTTGGGTTGTAGTGATCTTTTTTAGAAGTTTATTCAATCAGACTACAAACAACCTTGATTGGTGTCAATTACAATTCTGTCATTAGCAAGCTTGTCAGTATAGACATCGCTGCAAATACAGCTTATGAACCCGGCACAGCAAGCCCACCGTAATCGTTTCCATCACTGAATACGCCTGCATTGTCAGAAACGTAAATACTGGGTCCGGTGATCCATGATCAGAGAGGCGCTATACGGATTGGGTCATGCTACATATACTTGTTATCTGATAGATTAGTTAAACATAGAGGTTTTGAATGAATCAACCATCCCTGGCCCAGTTGGAGCAGGCGGCCCGGCAGGGCAATGAGTTTGCCCGGCTGGAACTGGCCAGTCAGCTGATCGCTAACCCGCCCGGCTCAACCGAGTGTCAACGCGGCCTGGAACTGTTGCGGACGTCCGCGCAAGGCAGTCAAGGTCCCGCGGCGCAGTGGTTGCTGGGTGGTTTCTACCTGCAGAATCTGTCCCTGCCGGATGCACCGGGCGAAGCGTTGCAGTGGATGGAGAAGGCCGCGGCTGCCGGTGTGCCACCGGCTATAGACCGCCTGGCGAATATGTATCTGCGTGGTGTCGGGGTTGAATACGCACCGACAAAAGCGCTTGAGCTGCTGCAGAGCCTGGCCGATATCGGTTTTCAGCGGTCCGTCTGGGATGTCGGTTATCTGTTCAGTCAGGAGGCATCGGCGCAGGGCAACCGGCAGGCGGCCAGTGCTTTTGCCCGCGCCTGCGCACTGGGCTATCCGCCGGCTTATTATTCACTGGGCCTGCGCTTTGCCCGAGGTTCCGGGGTGGCGCGTGACCCGGCTTTTGCCCGGGCTCTACTGATGCGTGCTGCCGATGCCAGGTTTCCGGATGCACTGGAGCTGGCCGAGGAATACGCGCCGGTCAGTGAATGGGGTGAGCGGTCCGCCGGTTGGTATCAGAAGCTGAAACAGCAATATGCCGAGGCCGAAAGCATGCAGGAGCAACTGATGCAGGCCGACGGTATGAGTGAGCCCGCCTTGAAAGCGCTGATTAATAGACTGGAATCGCATTTTGCCGCAATAGGACACCCACAACTGTTTATGGACAACAATGGGCGGCTCACTGCCAGTGGTGAAGGCGAGGTATCCATCGTCGCTGATCCCGGCCCCTGGGAATGGCTGTCAGAACAACCACGGGTGGCGGTCAGTCACAATTTTATCACTCGCGAAGAACGTGCCCACGTGCTGTTCAATGTCAGCGGTGCATTATCCAACCCGGAAACCTACACCACCAATACCAGCAATGGCGAAGCGGAAAACCGGTTTTTCAACGGCCAGGGCTACTCCATGGGTGCGATGACCACCGATACCGTGGTACGAGTTATCGAGCGGCGGGTGGCCCGGATGACCGATTGGCGGATGGATGCATTGGAGCCAAGCTCGGTGATAGCCTACCAGCCCGGCAATGAATACCAACCGCATGTCGATTATTTCTCGGAAGGACAGATCGCCAGAAACCGAACCGAACTCAGAGATTTCAGCGGACAGCGGGTGATTACTTTTCTGATTTGCCTGCAGGCGGCGGCCGAAGGTGGCGGAACCGAATATCCGCGCACGGGTGTCAAGGTCAGCTACCAGGCAGGTCAGGCCATGCAGCATTACAACGTCACGGAAGATGGCAAGCCGGACCCGCTGTCAATGCATATCGGTGCGCCCGTTAAGCAGGGTGAAAAGTGGTTGTTGCGGACGACGCTACGGGAAAAGTCCAGATATTTTGCATAACCGCCGGTTCAATCACTGCAGGCTATGCAGAACTCTCTATCTTCTGTTTGAAGGTCAACTCAATAAATTCAGCAGGCCGGATCATTTGCAGCATGACCTGCACGATCATATAACCATCAAGAATATCCTGACTGGTCATGGTGCTGCCGAGTCCGCACTGGACCGTGTAGGCTTCGGCCGCGGTCGCGCCCATTAAGCCGCCCTGTGACCATAGGCCCTGCAGAAAGCTGGAAATCATACTGGTCGCGGTTGCCCACGTGTTGCCATCATTGGCGGCAAATACCAGCGGATCAAGCGCGTTTTTAATGGATTGTTCAATATAGATCAGCGTTCGGCGCACCTGAATATAGCGCCAGTCGTTGCTGTTGCCATCCAGTGTCCGTGCACCCCATACCAGCGTTCCCCGGCCGCTAAATTCACGTATGGCATTCACCGCCTTGCCATCGAGTGGCGCATTCAGATCACTCTGCTGTTCATTGCTGATGGTGAAGCCGGGTTTGCGCACTGAATGCAGTGCGATATTGGCTGGTGCATTCCAGACCCCCTGACTGTTATCGACTTGAGTCAATACACCTGCCATGGCGGCACTGGCCGGTAGCTGGTTAAGCTTATTAGCAATACTCTGCAAGATCTGCATCAACATCGGCAGTGCCGCGACCAGGTTCTGATTCAAGCGGCTAACCGCGGTTTTATCGCTGGCATCAGTGGTTGCGATGGCATCAATGTACTGCTCAACCTGGTGGTATTTCTGGGTATCGGAATATTGATAGGTGTTTTCAGCTTTTAACAGCGCCATTAAAACATCGATAGACGATGGCGCAATGCTGGTGTAGTCCAGGCTATCGGACAACGTAATATCAGTATTCAGTGGCGGAAAATAAGCCGCGCCATAGCCTGGATCGGAAATGGTAATGGCTTGCCGGAAGCTATCGATAATGTCCGCAAGATTGGCATTGCTGGCATGCTCAGCGCCATAGATATCCAGCACGGCTATCCGGTCCTGCAGCGTGGCGCATTGTTCCAGCATCTGCTGCACGGTGTCTTTAAACGCGGATGACATCCAGGGTTTGTCAGCATCGCTGCTTAATAACACGGCATCAGGAATCAGCAGCATGGTGGGGCCGGTCTGTTGCGCGATGGCATCCAAGCCCAGGGCCAGCTGGCCCTGCTCCACCGGGGCACCATAAGGTTGACTGCCCTGGGCGGTATAGTCACCCACCGACACCACATAGCAGCTACCGCCACCGTTGGCATAAAACAGTTGCATGCTGGGATATAGGTTAAACCCGGGTGTGGTCTGCTTTAACGCGTAGTATTTCCAGCTGCTGTTTTCCAGGACTTTGACATCATATAGTCCCTGGTCGATAGCGGAGCCGTCGCTGACCGGATTGATATCAAATAATGGCTGGAAACCAGTGCCGAATATTGCTTTGAAATCCGCCAGTGAACTGATTTTGACCGGTTGCATCGTGACCGGCTTAGCGCCGACCCGGGCCTGCTGCGTATAGCCGATAAAAGCCGGCAGCGCGGTTTCAACGCCAACAATGGAGGGCGGGAAAGCATCCAGTTCAGTGACATAGACGCCCGGGGTTTGGGGTTGGTTTTTCTTATCGGTTGGCATGCATAGTCTCCCTGACCAGACCTGCTGCTGGTTGAGCAGTCGCTGGTATAACAAGCAGCGTTGAGCGGTCGTGTAAGCATCGATCATACAGCAGTTTTCGGCTTCAGGCGGTGAGCTGAACTATGGCGTTAGCGGCCAGCATATTTAGCGGTGAATGGGTTGCCTGCTACCGCGCGAGTTTGACGCGGGTTTACTTTTTAACCGGGCGCTTCTGCAGTTTGCGTTGCAGGGTGCGGCGATGCATGTTCATCTGTCGCGCCGCCTCGGAGATATTGCCCCCGCAGTCCTGCAACACCCGCTGCAGGTGCTCCCATTCCAGCCGTTTGACACTCATCGGCTGACTCGGAGCGGTCATGTCATCGGGCTTAAGCTGGCCGCGCAGCGCCTGCTCGATATGATCAATTTCCGCGGGTTTGGTCAGGTATTCGCTGGCGCCGAGTTTAATTGCCTGAACCGCGGTGGTAATGCTGGCGTAGCCGGTCAGGATCACAATCCGCATCGCCGGATTGACTTCCAGCAGGGGAGCGATCAGCTCCAGCCCGGAATCACCATCCAGGTTCAGATCCAGCACGGCATAATCAGCCGACAGGTTTTTGGCGGTAATAGCGGCCATCTCGGTCTGGGTGCAGACGGTCGGTGCAAATCCACGCCGCTGCATGGCCTGGGACAGCAGGCTGCCAAACACCGCATCGTCCTCCACAATCAGCAGTGCCGGGCCAGTCTCGCTCACGGCTTATCCACCATTAACTGGTTGAGCGGCAGGCTGACCGATGCCACGGTACCGCCCGCTGCGGCGCTGCGATGGGTCACTTCGCCACCCAGACGTTCGATCACCGAACTGGCCAGCAACAAGCCGATGCCCAGCCCCTGTTGAGCACTTTTGCCGGTGACCGGCTCGCGGCCGATCCTGCCCGCGATACTCTGACTGATGCCAGGTCCGTGGTCCTGAATATCCAGCCACAGCACATCATCCTGCAGGCGGGCGGACAGCTCAATGGTTTCACTGGAGGCGTCGGCGGCGTTGTTTAACAGGCTGCACAGGGATTGGAACAGTGTCTCATCGGCCAGCAATCGTGCTTCCGGGATATCGCCCTGCCATTGCAGCTTGACCGAGGCATCCGGCCGCTGTTGCCGCCAGCGCTGTAATACCGCATCCAGCAATTGCCGGGCGGTCATTGCCTGCCCGGCCTCGGCATGCAACTCGTGGCCGTGCGCGGATAATCCGGAGAGCACTTTCTTGCAGCGCTGAATCTGCGCTTTAAGCAGCTGTAATTGTGCTTGCGCGGCCTGATCAGCATTGGCCGTGGACTGCAATTCATCCACCAGTAAGTTCATACTGGCCAGTGGTGTGCCCAGTTCATGCGCTGCGCCGGCCGCCATCGCGCCCAGAGCGATGACCCGTTCATCGCGCAATGCCTGCTCTCTGGCTCTGGCCAGTTGTGCTTCGCTGTTGCGCAGTGCGCGGCCCATACCGGTGACAAAATAAGCCACCAGCCCGGCACTGAACACCAGTCCCAGCCACATACCCAGCAGGTGCAGGCTGAAACTGCTTTGCATGGCGGTATGGTTGTGATGCTCCGGGGTCAGCCACAGCAGCAGGGTGTAGGCGGCGATGGACAGACCGGTGAGCAACCAGATGGCGGCCGGACGCAGGGTAGCGGCCGCGACGATTACAGGTAATAAAAACAACAGAGTGAATGGATTGGCGGAGCCGCCGCTGAACCTCAGAAACAACCAGATCAACACCAAATCCAGCGCCAGATTGGCCAGAAACAGCCACTCGTGAATGCCCTGCCGGCGGCTCAACCACCATTTTAAGCCGGCATTAATCAGTGCATAGTTCAACAGGATCAGCCAGGCAGCGGTTGAATGGTTAACCAGCTCAATACCCGCATTGGCCAGCAGCAGCAGGGCGGCACAACCTGAAATAACAAACCAACGCAGCGCCACCAGCCGGTTGAGGTTATCAGCCAGCGTCAGGTTACCGGGAGAAGATGCTATCGGGTTCAAATGCTGATCCTGGATTGCTTACGCTTAGCATATACCCACCCCAGTGGGGCAAGTCAAACACCGTGCGCCCAGTGCGACAATCGGTCACATTCCCTGATGGCCCGGGAAGTGGCAGTATAGTCATCAAGGCTTAACAGCTGCCGGCAATCCGGGTCCCGATGGCACCTCCGCGTTATTGCTGACCTGGCCGGTCGCTTATCCTTGATTAGATATCCATTTTGATCGCGCTGCGGCGCGATCTTTTTTGTGCGTGTTTAGATAAACCTGAAAACTTGTATATTTGTCAGTTGCTTGCCCATTGCTGTCATTAATGCCTGGACTCAGCGAAAGGTACATAGAGATGGCATGCCGCCGGGTCCCTTCCAGGTGATAACGCCTCCTTAACTCACTATGGCAGTTGCCGAAAATCAAGACCTACTGAGCTTCTGAGTTGTTAAATATATTTGCGTCTCATCTAAATCCAATTTTTTTTCATCGTCAACTGCACATACAATTGTATCAAACACATAATCCCCGAACGAGTTTTTTGCTCTGATTCGAACACTGATGATGTCATAATGCCCATGCCCAGATTCTGGGTCTATCCGTTTTCTCTTGTACCCTGGGTTTTCTTGCGCTAGCTCTTGTTCTTTTGCTCTGCGTTTTATACGTGATTCTAATATGTTATAGCTAGACACTTTCCAGTCCGATGTGTCTATCAATGAGGTATTATAAACTTTTAGTCTGTAAACTTTTAAACAATCGTTGGCTACAATTTTTATTGGATCACAACCGGTCAATAATAGTCCGAATAGGACAGCTATGATAATTTTAAGCATGCTAAACACTCAATTAACCTAGCAGCCAGCATATCAAACATGGTTTTTGGATTCAAAATTTCACGATACCTGATAGTCCCTCAGATTGAAGTTTGAAGGCGCCTTAGTTGTAAAATGCTAAACTTAATTTGGCAAATATAAAAGCTTGGTTTAGATAAAATGACAGTGTAGATATTTGTCAGCTATTTGCTATAAGTAACCATTTGCTCAAGTGGACTAAGTGGCGGTTCAGGGTCGGAAGCGAAGTTAGTTCAGAGAGGTGTTATCTAATTTGCAACTAACCTTGACAAAGCATCACAGGGGCTCTTTCATTGCGAATGGTTTCAAATCTTGTGTCTGCATCAACAAGTTGTGCCTTGAGCTTTTCATATCTTTCTTTTCTTTTTTCGATCTTGTCCTTTTTAGAAATATATTCTGATAATTGTTGATCGCATGCTCTTTTCAATATATAAGGTTGTTGCTTGATTTGGTCAATCTGTTGTAGCCAACGCATCTTGACACCATAGAACTGATTGGTGAAGTCAACGACGCATTGATTAGTTCTATTAAATTTCCATGCGTAATTGGTTCCTAGCGCTATAGTGCCTAAAAGGTTATGCCAAAGCGAATCACTTCTTAGATTTTGCTCAGCATAGTCATCAACTAAGCCATGTATCAAATCAATAAACGCTTCTGGCAGGCCATATTTTTCCCCGGCTAACTCTGCTGCTATTGCAGAACACGTTGGCGATGAAAGCAGGCCAGGTATATTAAATTCTCTAGAAGCCAGGCCACAGCCTTCGGTCCCTAAAAAGCGGCTGTAGCAAATAGCAGCTCCTTCTTCATTGCACTCTTGTTCAGAGCTACAGACCGTATCAGGCTCCCGTGGTAAAGGTCGGTGTGGGCGAACTACACAGCTTCTGCCATTAAAAGCCTCATTCGATTTCAGCTCTCTAAGCTCGTTATCAAGATTGTTAAATGAATATGCCAGATTGGCATATTCATGGCGATCTGTTTCAACGGATAGATGATACTGAAGCCTGTCAATCTCTTTATATTCAGCAATTAACGGCAGAGTAAAACTTAGGTTATCTTCGAAGAAGTTTTTGCCTTTACTATTGACCACCTGCAAGCAGGTTGAAAGATCAGCCTGCGTGGATACGCGAAATTGCACTTTACCTTGATGGGCTCTGGCTTTTGCAATGGGCTTGTTTGATGTGCTGATTAGGCTATATTCGCTTTTGTCTCGCTTTTGTCTCGCTTTGAAACAGGGAAGTTCAGGCTGTTGTAATTATGCCAAGCACTATCTTTAGCATTAGAATCATTAACTTTAGTTGTTGAACACCCCGTAAGAAGCAGAGCAGTCAGAAACAATCGAATCACAACATCCCCCTCTTTTATCTCTATATTTTTGATTTAGATGAGCATCATATCATAGCGCTTTCTTGGTTGATTAAGCGGTAGAAAGCACACTGCAGGCTATCAAATAAGTCTCAGCTTTAGTGCTCCTGCATATCTAAAAAGATGCTGTCCAGGTTTCTTTCAATGACAGCTGGTATCCAATCTAGCTATAAAGTCGGGTGTGACAATCTGTCACATTCCGCGGCTGCTGGCCGGCTGGCAGAATGATGTTCAAAACAATAAACAACTAGAGCATCACGGATGACCAGATACCAATCCCCCGGGTACCAGGCACTATTCGCCTTAATATTGCCCATAATATTTCTGACAGCACTGCAGTGTTGCTTATCGAGTGCTTATGCTCAGGGTGTCGGTCAACGCAAGTTGCCGGAGGCCGAGACCGAAGACAATGCTGAACTGGATGTCATCCAGGTGGTGGCCATGGCGCAACAGGGTACGCCTACTGCTCCTACAACCGACGAAGCCAGGCGTGAACTGGAGCGGATCCCCGGTGCGATCGGCTTTGTTGAAGACGATGTGTTTCTGGACGACTTCACCCAAAGCCTGGGGGATATTCTATTGTTCACCCCCGGTGTCTATGCCGATACCTCAGCCCAGCGTGAGAGCCGTATTTCGGTTCGCGGTTCCGGACTGAACTCATCCTTCGAGCGGCGCGGTATTACCGTGTTGCGCGATGGCGTTCCAATTACCCGGGCCAGTGGTTCCACCGAATTTCAGGAAGTGGATCCGTTGTCGATTCACTATGTGGAAGTTTATAAGGGCGCCAATGGTTTGCGCTATGGAGCGGCCTCACTGGGTGGTGCGATCAATATCGTTTCGGCGACGGGAAGAACCGCCGAGCCGGGCTTTTCCGCACGCCTGGAGGGGGGCAGTTTTGGCAGTCTGCGGGGCAGCGTGCGCTATGCCCAGGCCGATGATGACAGTGATCTGTATATCAGCGTGACCGGGCTGGATACCAACGGTTTTCGTGAGCACAGCGATGTCAGCAGTCTGTATGGCTTTGCCAATGCCGGTTTTAAGCACAGTGACAAGGTCGAGACCCGGTTTTATCTGACTGCTCTGAGTGACAATTTTGAGCTGGCCGGATCATTGTCGCTGGAGGATGCATTAAGCAACCCGGAACAGGCGGCCCGGCCGGTGACCATCGGGCCGTTTTTTCCGGGCGGCGATGTGACCGTACTGGATCCCGGGCCGGTGGCCGATGACTGGGACCGCAATCTGGATGTGTTCCGGTTGGCCAGCCGCACGGTGGCGCAGTGGGATAACGCCACGCTGGAGGGTGGCGTGTGGACTTCCTATCGCCAGTTGGATCATGCCATCACCCGCTTTGCCGGCATTATCGATCAGCAGGAGCGTGAATTCGGGGCCTATGCCCGTGCCACCCTGGAGCGCTCGCTGTTTTCCAGACCGATCAGCTGGACACTGGGCTGGCAGGGCAATGTGGGTGATAACAACAATCGCCGCTGGGAAAATATTTCCGGTGAGCGCGGCGAGTTGCGCAGCAGCAGTGACCAGGATGCCTCCAATATTCTGCTGTACGGGCAGGGTGATCTGGCCCTGGACGAGCGCTGGTCGCTGATTGCCGGATTGCAGTATCTGCACGCTGAGCGTGAAAACCAGGCACTGTTCAACGACACCAGTGGTGAGCTCAATTATGACCAGGTAAACCCGCGCCTGGGCGTGCTTTACCGGGTCAACGACAGCGCCCAGATATTCGCCAACATCAATCGCGATTTTGAGCCGCCGTCCACCGCTGATCTGACCGCCGGTGGCGCGCTGGATTTTACACCGCTGTTGGCGCAACGCTCCTGGACCGCTGAGATCGGCAGCCGCGGGCAGCATGATTTTATTGCCTGGGATATCGCGGTATACCGCAGTTGGCTGGATCGTGAACTGCTGGATTTCGGTATTCCCGGCGCCAACGGCTTTTTGTCTTTTACCGACAATGCCGACAACACCATTCATCAGGGCATTGAGCTGGGGTTCGATATTTATATCGAACCGCAGGCGTTGCGCGATCTCGGTCTGCAACTGATCTGGCGGCATGTATACACGCATAACGATTTCAAATTTGATAACGATGCTGAGTTTGGCAATAACCAGCTAGCCGGTGTGCCGCGTCATCTGTATGTATCTGAACTGCGCCTGGAAAGCGTCCGCGACTGGTATGTCACCGTCAATGCCCGCTGGGTGCCGGACGGCCCGTTTGCGGACTTCGCCAATACCACCCAGGTACCCGGTTATGACATCTGGGGGATGACCGCCGGCTGGAATTTTCACCCCGACTGGCAGGTGTTTTTCTCGGTCGAGAACATTTTCGACGAGGTCTTCATCGCCAATGTCACCACCAACGCCAATCAGGAGCTGGAAAACGGCCGGTTGTTCACGCCCGGTCAGGGCCGTGGCGCCTTTGCCGGTATCTCCTGGAAATTCTGAGCACCATCATCATGCAGCATAAACAAATAGACAGCTCACCAGCAGGCAACCCAACTTCCACTCAATCCCAAAGCGCTGGCCGCTGGCGGCGTCAAGCCAGAAAGCTGGCTGTGCAATGGCATCAGACGATCGCCATATTCGGCGGGGTGGCGCTGCTGCTGTGGGCCTTGTCGGGTTTGACGCATATTGTGATGGCCACCTTCGGGCCTCAGCAGGCGGTGTTCTTTCCGCCGCAACGGCCGCTGCAGTTGACCGGTACCAGCGCGCTCAGGGATATTCTCGCTAATGCCGGTATTGACTCGGCGCAGGCGGTCCGCGTGGTGGTCAGTGAGCAGGAAAACCTGCTGCAGGTGACCACTCGACAGGATCAGCCACGACGTTATTTTCGACTTAGTGACGGCCTTGAACTGAGCGACCATGATCAGCGCCAGGCGGTTTTTCTGGCACGCCATTATCTGGGTAATCAGTTACAGGACGCGGCGGTGCGGCAGATTGAATACGTCACCGCATTCAGCGACGCGTATCCCAGCGTTAACCGGCTGTTGCCGGTGTACCGGATCGAATTTGACCGTGATGACCATCTGACTGCCTATATTTATACCGAAACCGGCGCCGTGGCTGCCATCAGCAATGACTTCAAGCACAACCTGCAGCAGGTGTTTCAATGGGTGCATACCTGGAGCTGGTTTCCACGTGAAGCCGAGTGGGGGCGGTTGTTACTGATCGTGCTGCTGGTCGGCTCACTGCTGGCGCTGGCCTTAACCGGAGTGGGCATGCTGTTACTGATACGCCGCCGTCGACGCGCTCCGGGACAGCGTGGCTGGCATCGTCTGGCCGGCTACGTCCTGGCGCTGCCGTTGTTGATGTTCACCAGCAGCGGCCTATGGCATCTGCTGCAATACAGCGGTCTTGCTGAGCAAAGTCAGCTAAAGATGTCGCCACCGCTGGCCTTGCAGGGCGTGGATTTTCCACTGCATACCCAATGGACGGCTATGACCGAGGGTCTCAACGTCAACCACTTATCCATCGTGCATGATGGTGACCGGTTCCTGTACCGGCTGGGACTGGCGCGGCCGCGTGGTGGCGCGCCGGACAGCCCCACGGCTATCCGCAATGCCCGCTTTGCGGGCATCAGTCCGACCGGACCCGCGCTGTATCTGGATGCAGCCAGTGGTCAGCCCTGGCCACAGGGTGACCGCGAACTGGCGATCCGGCTGGGCGAGCTGTTCACCGGTCTGAATCGCGAGCATATTGACCAGGCACGGTTGATTACGCGGTTTGGCAGTGGTTACGACTTCCGCAATAAACGCCTGCCGGTCTGGCGGCTGGATTATGCTGAGCCTTTGCACAGCAGTGTCTTCGTGGATACCGCCAGCGGCGTGCAGGCTGATCGGATGGATGCCAGCCGCCGGCCGGAGCAATTCAGCTTCAGCATGCTGCATAAGTGGAATTTTCTGAGGCCGGTGGGACGCAACTGGCAGAATATTATTCTGACCACATTGCTGTTAAGCAGCGTGGTGTTGATGGGCATTATCGGCCTGCGCATGGATTGGCGGCGCCGCCAGCGTAAGCGCCAACAAAAACAGGCTGGTGTTGCTTCAACTGCCGGCCCCAAGGCGGTTTCCCGCGCCTGATCCGAGCAGCTTTGCTGGTCGTAGGCCGCTGAGCCTGTAACGCTCAGTTTAGCTGCAGCGCCGCTTGCAGCTATCGCCACCACTGTCCCCACTGCATTGATACCGCCGGGGGCTGAACACCCTTGATCGGCTGTTGTCATAGCAGCGTTTATGGTGGTCAGCAGAGTTGCCTGGGCTGACCGTTTGCAGCTATCCACAAGTATGGCTTATCCAGACCCTTCTAGACCGGTTTGACTCTCAGTATCTGGCGGCATACCATGGCGCTCGCTCGCTGGGGCGCTGCTACAACAACCATAATCCAGGCAGTTCGGATAGAGTGAATTTAATCTCTGGCGCCAGCAAAAAAACTGGAGTTGCCGTCAGATGATAAGGAGATGCCTGCGTGCACGATCAAAAATGCATTACTGCTGTCGTCCGACCGGTCACGGCATTATTGCCCATCGCTGTCTATCTGCTGACCCTGGTGCTGGCGTTGCTGCCGGCCGCCAGCCTGTGGTCGCAGGAACAGGATGCTGAGCAGGCACTTGATCAGATTACGGTAACCGGAACCCGGCTGCGTACCCAGATAGCCGATGGGGCTTATCCGTTGACGGTGATTGAGCGCGAACAGATCGTTAATTCGGGTCAGGCATCGCTGGGCGACTTTCTGCAGGAACTGCCATTTGTGACCGGCTCACCGCTCAATACCAGCACCAGCAGCCGGGGCGAGGGCGGTGGTTTGTCGCGTGGCATTTCCACCATTGAACTGCGCGGACTGGGTCCGGAGCGCACTCTGGTACTGGTCAATGGTCGCCGGTTTGTGCCCGGCGGCAACGGCGCCAGCGGGGTGGTGGATATCAGTATGCTGCCGCTGGCACTGGTTGACCGGGTGGAAATCTTCAAGTCCGGCGCTTCGGTGGAATACGGCGCGGACGCCGTGGCCGGGGTGGTCAATATTATTACCCGCAACGAAACCGACGGGCTGGAACTGCAGGCGCAGGGCAAACTGACCAGCCGTGGCGATGCCGAAACCTATGCCTTAAGCGCCGTGTTTGGCCAGCAACTGGGCCGCGCCAGTTTTTTTGCCGGGCTGGAATACTCCGATCAGGCCGCCGTCAGCAAAGGCGATAGGGGTTTTTCCAATAGCCTGCTGACCGTTTCGGGACCGGATAACAGTATTGTTGCGGACGGCAGTTCGGCCCCGCCGCAAGGCAATTTCCGTACTTCTCTGGGCCGCTTGACCCTGATCGATGGCGCCGCCGGGAATTCGATTGACGATTTCCGCCCGTTTATTGACTCAGGACCTGATACCGACCGGTTTAACTTCAATCCATTTGAAGACCTGCTGCAGGCTTCCGAGCGTTTTTCCGTGTTTGCCCAGGGCCGTTTTGCTTTCAGCACCGCGTTTAATGTATTCGGCGAAGCGTTCTATCATCGCCGCGATTCCAGCCAGCAACTGGCGCCGCTGCCGTTTTTTACCAACCGGGAAGAAAACGTCTCGGTCAGCGCCGCCAATGCCTTCAATCCATTCGGTGAGGAATTGACCGATGTGCGGCGGCGGCTGGTGGAAGCCGGGCCGCGCCGGTTTATCCAGGATAATGATGCCTGGCGGTTTGTGCTGGGCGCCGATGGACTGGTGGCGGGCTGGTTCTGGGACGTCAGTATTAACCATGCCCGCAACAGTACCGATCAGCTGCAGACCGGAGATTTGCTGGACAGCCAGCTGCAGCTGGCGCTGGGGCCGTCTTTTTTTGATGCCACGGGTAATGCCGTCTGCGGCACACCGGATGCTCCGGTTAATCAGTGTGTGCCGTTGAATGTATTTGCTGGGGCCGGCAGCATAACGCAGGATATGCTGGATTTTGTCGGTACAGATCTGCGTGACGCCGGCTTTAACGAGCAGACCGTATTCAGCGCGAATATCAGCGGCAGCTTACTGGAATTACCGGCCGGCTCGCTGGGGGCGGCGTTCGGTTATGAATACCGTGATGAAGACGCCAGCGATAATCCCGATCCGCAAACGGTTATCGGCAATACCACCGGCAGCGCGCGGGCGGCGACCAGCGGCGGCTTTGACACCCATGAAGTGTATGCCGAATTTGGTATTCCACTGCTGCGCGATGTGCCACTGGCCAGAGAATTGAGTCTGGACCTGGGTTCGCGGCTGGTGAGTTTTTCCAATTTCGGCACCGAGCTGTTGTATGAAGTGGGCCTGCATTACCGTCCGGTCGAGGACCTGCAGTTCCGGGTCGCCTACTCAGAGGCTTTCCGGGCTCCGAACGTGCGTGAACTGTTCGGCGGTTTTTCCCAGTCCAATCCGATAGTGCAGGACCCCTGCGCTGATTTCTCCCAGTTGGGCACGGCCGCGGTTGAGCGCTGTGTCGCGCAGGGCGTGCCCGCGGATGGCAGCTTTATTCAGAATGGTCAGGAAACCCCGCAACTGGGCGGCGGGAACGCCGATCTGGGACCGGAGCAGGCAGATGTGTTCAGCGTCGGTCTGACCTATCAACCCGCCTGGCTGGACGGGCTGGTAGTTAATCTGGACTACTACGATATTCAGATCGATAACGGCATATTTGCACTGGGTTCCAATACCATTCTGGAGCAATGCCTGACTACCGGTGAGCCCGCGTTCTGCGAACGAATCATCCGCGACACCAGCGGCGGCATTACCCAGATCAGCGCGCAACTGCAGAATATCGCTTCAGAAACCGCCCAGGGCGTCGATCTGGATCTGGCTTACGCGCATCCGGGTTGGGGCGGCAGTTTCGATCATCGGATTCTGATCAGCTATGTCGCCGAACGCGACCTGGTGGCTTTCCCCGGGGCGGAGCCATTTGCCGGTGCCGGCGGTTTTGATATGGATACGTTCGGGGCGATTCCGCGCTGGCGTGGTAATTATCGGATTGGCTGGACCGGGGGACGCTGGCGGGTTGGCTATGAAGCGCAATGGATCGGTTCGGTGGAGGAAACCGGCGGCGAGATATTTCCCGGCACGGTCAACCAGGTTCCCAATCAGGTTTATCACGATGTTTTCGCCAGTTTCGCGTTGACCACAGATGCCGCTATCAGCGCCGGCATCGATAATCTGACCGATGAAACCCCACCGTTTCTCGCCAACGCCGATGAGGCCAATACCGATGTATCGACCTATCGCTTGCTGGGCACGACTTTCTGGCTGCGGTTGAACTACCGGCTATAAGCGCCGGTCGCGTGGTGGCGGGTGTGGTTTGTCTGAGCTGACATTCAGGATCGCTTGGACCATTACCGCCGCTGTTAGTGGTCGTTATCAATCTCGCTCTGCAGTTTTTCCAACTCGTCCAATATGCGAATGAGCTTAGTCCCGAAGCGGGTCACCCGGCACTCAAGCCGTGGCGGTAATTCGCTATAAGCATGACGCTGCAGGATGCCAAATTGAACATTCTTACGCAGACATTCGTTCAGCACCTTGGTGTTTATGTCGTGCACATTGCGTACCATTTCGCTTGGCCCGGTTAATGCCTCTGGCCAACAGCTGATAGACCGTCAGCGACCACTTGCAGCCATGGATGGTCTCAATCGTGTGCGCGGATTGCAGCGGGCAGCCGCACTTGTTTGTTAAGCGGCTATCGACGAAGATCAGAAACTCAGACGGGCATTCCGGGTATGCCTGGTTTTGTCTGGCAATAATCGTTATAAATAATCGGTTCCAATTAGCAATGAGCATTCTTTCATGAGTATTTCCGCATGAGTTCTACGGTAAGCGGAGAATTGCATATTGCCATGCTGACCTATCCTGAAGCCCAGGGGCTGGACACCATCGGGCCGCTGGAAGTGTTTGCTCTTACCAACCAGCAGTTAATGGATGATGGTATCCGCGGCAGGCCGGCTTATCGCATCAGCATTATTGCACCGCAGGCGGGCCCGGTACGCTTTTCATCAGGCATTCAGGTGCTGGCGGATTATGCTTACCGGGATGCGCCGGATGATATTCATACCTTATTTGTCAGTGGCGGCATGGGTGACTGTATGGATCGGATACGCTCCGACCGGGGGCTGGTGGAATGGGTTAGACAAAGTGCCAAGCGGGTGCAACGTCTGGCTTCGGTGTGTAATGGCGCGTTGTTATTGGGCGAAAGTGAGTTGTTGAACCATCAACAGGCAACCACGCACTGGGATGATGTATCCGAACTGAAGCAAAAGTACCCTTCGGTCCAGGTCGTTGCAGATGCTATTTACATCCGAACAGGAAATATCTGGACATCCGCCGGGATTACGGCAGGCATGGACCTGGCATTAGCGATGGTGAGCGTTGATTTTGGCAAGGCACTGGCATTGAAGGTTGCCAAGCGCATGGTGCTGTTTATGAAACGTTCCGGCGGACAGAAACAGTTCAGTCAATTTTTAAATGATCAACTCAGATCGGACCGTTTTGCGGCCTTGATTGATTGGCTGCAACAAAACTATCAACACAATATCACCGTTGCCATGATGGCCGGACGCGTCAACATGAGCGAGCGAAACTTCGCGCGGCGTTTCCGTGACGAGTGTGCGGTCACGCCCAGCCGGTTTGTGGAAAACTTACGCATTGAGGCAGCCAAAGGGCTGCTGGAAAACACCACGCAACCACTTGAAACAATTGCTAAGTTATGCGGCTTTGGTCAGGAAAGTACATTGCTGCGTGCGTTTGTTCGCCGGTTGAAGGTGAAACCCGGCGAATACCGTCAGCGATTCAGTTCCGTGGCTTAAGTTCGCCACTGAAATTCAGTTGATGTTGGCTGGAATTGCTGGTTTTTTGTCACCCGGTTTGATACGTGGCTCTCTAGGATTAAAGGTCAGGCAGCTTTGTCTGTCAGCCCATGATTTATCTGGAGAACAACGATGCGATATCTCAACTATGTATTACTGGTGAGTTGTATGATGGTTACCGTGAACACCGCCAGAGCGGCCCATCCGATCCATTCACAACCACCGGTTTCGGTGGGGATTTTGCTGTTTGACGGCGTACAGATTATCGATTTCACGGCGCCCTATGAAGTCTTTGGTCAAGCCGGTTTCGGTGTGTATACGGTATCGGTTGAAGGTGAATCAGTGACCACGGCCATGGGTTTGATGGTGACTCCGGATCATTCGTTTGCCAACCTGCCTGAGGTGGATGTTGTTTTGGTTCCGGGAGGAGATATCAATGCCGCGGCGGCGGATAAACAAATCCGCCAATGGCTGCAACAGCAGGCGAAAACGGCCGAGCAGATACTGTCGGTATGTACCGGCTCACATATTCTGGCCAGCGCCAAACTGCTTGACGGGCTGACCGCAACGACCTTTCACTCCGCCATACCAGGTCTGCGGCGCAACAACCCAGCCATTAACGTCATTGATGACGCGCGTTTCGTCGACAATGGCAAGATCATCACCTCCGCGGGATTGTCATCCGGTATTGATGCGGCGTTGCACCTGGTGGCCAAACGCCACGGCATGGAGCGTGCGAAAACCATTGCGATGCATTTGGAGTATGACTGGCGGCCGCAGGATGGTTTTGTCCGTGGCCTGATGGCCGACCGGCATTTCCCGCCACTGGCAATCGACTGGCCGGAGCACACCCGATTGCATCGAAAATACCATTTTGGCGATCAGCACCACTGGTTGTCCCGCTTCGAAGGCACCACCGGCTTCTCGCGCGTGGAGTTAACGCAGGTGGTGGAACAATATATGGCCAATCTGCCGCGCTGGGAGGCGCTGCCAAAGGCGGGTGGGGATAAGCTGCGCTGGCAAAAACAGGAGGGTCAGAGTCAGATCGCTATGACGATGTCGCTTGAATTGAATGGCCAGTCACTGAGCATCACTCTGGAACTGGATATCCAGCCTGATCCGGTTTGATGTTGAAAAACTTGTCTTGAGGGCACTCACAACTTAATTCTTTTCAAAAAGTTTGTGGATGGCGGTGTGATGGCCGGTAGAAACCAGCTGTTTAGTTGTGGTTACCACCCCGCCGGTAGATTCAATAACCTATCGCCGTGGTATCACTGCAGCATAAGCTATACTGAGTCAACTGGGAGTAGAGCATTTAAAAACAAAAAATACTGGTGGGGTCATCATGTCAGGCAACAGGTCCGAGAGTCTTTTAGCGTTCTTGCGCAGCCCAACCATGGCAGCGATCGTTGCTGGTGTATTTACCGGCTTTTTGGGGCCGTATTTACTGGAAGAAGCCAAGAGCAATTCAGTCCGTCAATATATCCAGCAGTATCAGCATCAGGCCATTGTGGATAAGCAGCTCGAGGTGCTTGAGCATGCCAACCATACGCTATGGAATTACCGCACCGCTGCTTATTTTCTGGTGTTCGATTTTATCAATGGCCAGCCAAATCAGACAGCCCTGGTTGCGCATCTGGTGGATTATGAGAAAACCGCGAGAAGCGCCAATACCGAACTCGGCGCAAGTGCCAACCGGGCGGAGTTTTATTTCAAGGACAACGATGTCCGCGATCAGCTGTATACGGTGTTTACCGAGTTGTTTGAAATTGATACAAGAATCTATCTGCAACTCGATGCGCAGGATCGATCACCGGATAACCGCAGCGCGGCTTCGGATAAGATCTGGGCCGATATTCAAACTGAACTGGACAGGATCACCGGGGAAATCAAGCAGCTGTTGACGACTTTGTCCAATGATATCGGTGATGTTCCGCAGTCGTTATGAACAGTCATTCAGCGAGCTTTGCTGTCAGCTGGTTTCTCCTGTTTCGCCAGGACGCCCTTGCACCTCATAACAAAGCTCTACCATACCACTCTGGTAGGCTTTGACCTCCTTCAGGTGCAGCGGAGCGTCTCCGTCGAGCTTGTTGAAGAACGGGATTCCGTCACCAATCAGGATCGGTAATATCGAATAACGAACTTCATTGGCCAGCCCGAGACGAACGCATTCAGCGGCAACTGCCCCGCCTCCAACAAACCAGATTGAACCGAATGAAGGCCGTAGCTGCTCATTCACGAACTGCGCAAGATTGCCCGAGTAGAACTCGATGGTATCCCGGATGCGCGGCAATTCCCGGCTGGTGAGCACGAAGGTGGGTTTGTCGCCATACGACCACCCCAGGCCTTTGGCTTCAAAATCAAGCGCGGTCTCATAGGTTCGTGATCCCATAACGTAACAGTCGATCGTCTTGAGAAATGCCTCGACGAATTCGGGGTCCATGGTGTCGCCGTCCGCGAATTCATCCGAGGTCTCAAGCCAGTCGACGCTGCCGTCCTTTCTGGCGATAAAGCCGTCAAGGCTTGCGGCCATATGGATCGTTACGCAAGAATCAGTGCTTGTCATAGTGTTGTCCCCATGTCATACATCCATCTGCCTGTATAGAGATTGTATTCACCTGACACCTGAGTTAACAGGCGCATTCTGTATTCTGCTTGCTCATGGTGTAAATGCTACATGAGGCCTTAAGTTTCCCGTTAGAGTCTGAAAGAGATGGGTGTCCATATGCTCCCTGTGGATTGAGTGGTGGGCGCCTAAAAGCGCTTTTAGGCAGCCCGAAACTCAACTTTTTGCACGGCATCTAAATTGACAGACTGCCGGGCCAGCCAAAGGTCGTAATTGTCCTGCATGGTCAGCCAGCTCTCAGGGCTGCGTCCCAGGGCTTTTGATAGGCGTAATGCCATTTCAGAGCTGATGCCACTACTGCTATTCAATACCCGGTTCAGAGTAGAGGGTGATACGCCAAGCTTTGCAGAAAGCTGCCTGCCCGTGATTGCAAACGGCTCTAAATAAACTTCCCGGATAAACTCACCGGGGTGAGGTGGGTTGTGCATAGCCATCAGTGATAGTCCTCATAATCAAGCACAAAAGCATGGCCTTCATGAAACTCAAATGTGATGCGCCAATTACCGTTCACCCAGACTGACCAGCGGTCTTTATCTGAGCCCTTAAGTGAATGCAGTTTAAAGCCAGGGATATCCATATCCTCAATCACTAATGCGGTATCCAGAGCCACTAGCTGCATTCTCAATCGTTTCGCATGTTGGGGTTGAATTCCAGACCTTGAGCCAGATTCGAAGTACTTCTTCAGCCCTTTATGGCGAAATGACTTAATCACGATGCAAGCATAGCATGTTGCGCATCACGCAACAAGCGTTGTATATGGTGGGTGATGAAAGATGTGGGTGTCCAAAAGCATCTTTCGAAGGTTAGTTTTTGCCTTCTTTTCGCCCCACATGAGTTGATTTGTCAATAGGCATCAGAATCATGATCGCCCTTTTCTTATGCCGGGATAATTACACGATGTTTTAGGGTGCTGATAGAGCATGAAGGAAGTGGGTGTCCATACGCTTATACGCTTATTGACTCTGCGAACTCTAGCAAAGAATTCACCGTTTGTTTGAGCAGTGACATATCTGCACCTGCCTGCAGAAGGAGCTCAGTTGTAGCTGATACCAGAACGGGATTTTTCCGTTTTACGCCAGATTGAAGTTTGTATTTATCCCTAGCTTCTTGCTCCTTCTGATCCCATTCCAGCTCACCAACTTCATTTCTGACTTCATCCAATATCCTTGTTCGCCACATGACAAAATTGGTTGAAATCAGATTTCCTCCCTGGATAGGGGGCTCTTTAGAGCCTAATAACTTCAAAAGACAACCATTGTCCCTTTCCTGCTGATCATCGGCGTTGTCCGATGCTTTGTCACAATCGCCGTCAAACACAACGAAGGGTTTCAGTCCAAGCCCGTTGGCAATAGCAAGTGGTCGGCTTATGTTGGTTTTGCCAATGCACGGGATGAAATGGCAGCCCAACCGCCGAAACTCTCCCCAAAGGCCTGTCGTATGCATAAAGGTACTTAGAAAAGCTATATCTTCCAGGCCTTCAACTAAGACAGGCACCTTGCAAAAGAACAGCTCGGTTTGCGACGGTTGCATTATTTGCTGCACCGAAGCCATCAGCTCGCTCGGTTGTTGCGGGGCATCTCCAAGAGCTTCAGCCAGATCAGCGCATAGCTGTGCGTATGTGAACTGATGGACACTACTTTGGCATGTTGTGGTATTAGCAATCACAAGCCGGATATTTTCATAGCCCTTACTGCTAACGAAGTACGGGCTGTGAGTTGTAGCGACAACCTGAGTATCTACCAGAGACAGAGATTCCAGTAGTGACGCCAGATGTTTCGCTTGGGGTGGATGCTGATATAACTCCGGCTCTTCAAATCCTAACAGCAACGTGGGCCTTTCAGCTTCTTCTAAATCCGCCAATACTTGCAACATAGAAACCAAAAATGACCTTTGGAGTCCGTGCCCCGCGCGGACGATCTCCCCGAGAAATTCTCCTTCACCGACCTTGACCCTAGCAAACGGATCGGCTACTGATACAGATTTTTGGTCATCAAAATGCCAATTGAGCTCAACACGGGCGCCGGGATGCGCCCAGCTTTGTAGCTGCGCTTGGATTTTCTTTGCAATCTCACCCAATACTGAGTTCTTTTCATCTATGAGCTGACGGTACTGCTCTGTAGCGACAAGCCTCAATTTCTCAAGTGGTTCTGAGAAATCTACTTCGGACCGTATGGATCGCTGCAGTAAAGTGCCGAGCGCAGTGTTTTTCTGTTCGTCCTGTTCGTCGGTTGGGTCTTTAACAGCCGGTAAATATACCCACTGGATGTATTTGCCAAGCAGGTTAGCGCCTTTGCTCCAACCATAGAATTGGCTGCCGCTCTGGATTTCCTCACAAAGGGATGGATTCGCTTCTTCAAACTCTCTCAGCGCGTCCTGCATCGCAACCATGGTCGTAGCCGTCTGCAATTCTGGGTACTTTGTCCTAAGCGTGTTGAATATCTCTTTTAGTTCGGCAGCCTTCGCTTTGTTATCCACGGCCTCGAAATAGGGTGCGAAGTCGAGCATGACCTTCCGGACACCCACTTGTTTTACTTCTGCTCTAGAGGTTGAAGCGTCCCAGGTTCCCTGTGCAGTTATAGAGAGTTCGTTCTGCCTCACGTAGGCCTTCAGATCACTCTTTGCTTCATCGCTGAGATCATTAAATACACAGGTGATTTCGATAGGTTTGGTCGTGTCTTTTAAGTAGAAATCTTCATCTTGAAGGTTAATGACGTTGGATGGCGCACTAGTATTACGAAAGAACACGTTAAGCGCCATCAAGATTGTCGACTTCCCGGATCCATTAGCTCCAACGAGGCACGAATAGGCGTCGAACGTAACCTCCTGTTCTTTGAAGCACCGGAAGTTTTTGATCCGAAGTTTGGCTAGACGCATGGCAGTACTCGCTTAGGAATATAACGCGCGAGTTGAGCGGTGGTTATGGAGCACTCGCAACGTGCGAATCAAGCGTCTTTCTCCAACGATTTGTTAGCTGTCAGTACCATCTAATTACCTCTGAGGTGAAAGCTAGATAAATGCCGAGAAGAACGATTGCCCAAGCCTCGCCAGCCATCATCCAATTGGATTGCTCAGTGAGAGAGTCTTTTGAGACTACACTATGAGCGAACAACACCGATATTGCTCCAGCTAATGCCGCTATCGGAACATGGTTGCCCTCTAACGACAGCCACAGGAAGTCGACCGCGAACCAGACGAAAAGGCCACCTATCAGGGCTCCTAGAAGAGGCCCTATTAGTCGGCCAGCGAGACCACCGACGACTGCTTGGACTAGCGCTGTTGCCGTGATGGCTACCGCGGATAAGGTGATTAAGTACGCAACGATCGTTGTCATGGAGCTTCTTGGCTTTTTGCGGTTAACTAGAAATATAAAGGGCAACCGCTACTAATATCGAAATTTGGGATTTTGGTAGCACTTTATACTTTAAGTCCCTGTTTTTGGAGAAGAGCTCTTGAACACCCATTGCATGCGACTGAAACACCACGCTATATTTAGGGGTTAAAGGTAGTATCTAGGTGGGGTATCTATTCGGCTCATGGGTTATAGAGCTGGAAAGAGGTGGATGTTTATGTGCTCCAATTTATTTATCATCTTCCTTTCCTTTTAACTTTTCAACGTCAAACCCTTGCTCGATCTTCCTAACTTCGTTGGCAATAGCGTCAAGGTCTGCTTCCCAGATACGACCATCCGCATACCGGACTTTGCCTACATACGCGAAACCGGTAAGAAATGTGAAATCCGCATATGCACGTGCCACCCATGCGCCAGATTCCATTCCTCCAGGGCCGATGTCCTTGATTGAAACTCCTCCAGTTCGATCTAAAAATTCATTCCATACATCGAAACTCAACAAGCCAATTTGACTGGCTACGATCTGTGAGTCGCTGGTGTTTTCGTACTGGACATTGTGACGTATACCTTCGGTCGTATAGCGCCCGCCTTCCTGATATTTAGCCGTGTATGACATAACGGTCAGAGGGGACGTCGGTTGGGCTATTATTTTCGTGACCGGTTCAAGTGCGGCTGCGGCAAAGCCGTGCATAAACATAACAATAAAAATTAACAGTCTTGTCTTCATTTTTTTCTCCCTATATTCTATTTGATAGATAGCGATATATTTAAAGGCTCTAAACGGTCTAGTTAGAAATATACAGAAAAAGACCTTTATCATTGAGTTCTAGCTGTTTTCTGATAATTTCATTCCTGGTTTTTGAATCTAATGATTGAGGTTTATTTATATAGCATCAGTTTTAATCACAAATGTTGATAATCATGTTAGTTGTGTTTGGCGATATATTATAGAAAATGATTCTTATTTGCAGCAACCAAAATACTAGCCTTATTGAATGTATTAAGGCACTATCTTAAAAACCCTCTCGTCAACAATTTAAATATGATGTTAACTAACTTACAGTCTACAACAATTTCAAGTATTTGTGCCAGTGTTCAGTTGAATGTCATGCGATCAGGTCACCAGATAAGCAGTGATCGCAAACCAATACCAACGGTTCACAATCCTCTATCATTGATTATCCAATGCTTGAGAAGCCTGCTATGAACAACCCTCAAACCCTCGAAGGCGGCTGTACCTGTGGCCAGGTCCGGTACCGACTGCTTGCTAAACCGCTGTTCACCCACTGCTGCCATTGCCGCTGGTGTCAGCGCGAGAGTGGTTCGGCGTTTGCGTTGAATGCGATGATTGAGGCGGATCGGGTGGAATTGTTGCAGGGGCAGCCGGAGGTGGTGGCTACGCCGTCCAACAGTGGTAAGGGTCAGAAATTTTCACGTTTTCCTGTGTGCCGGATTGCGGTGTGGAGTAACTATGCCGGGGCGGGAGATAAGGTGCATTTTGTGCGGGTGGGGACGCTGGATGATCCGGACCAGGTGCCGCCGGATATGCATATCTTTACCGCGTCCAAACAACGGTGGGTGGTGCTGCCGGCCGATACGCCTGCTGTTTCTGGATATTATGACCGCAAGCGGTATTGGCCAGCGGAGAGTCTGGAGCGGCGTGAACGCATGCTGGCCAGCTAGCTGACCTGGATAGACAAGTGATGGCTCTGCGTGAATGCCTATCCGTCATAATCCGGTGGTAGGATGAAGGGTTGAAACTGGTTGTTTTAGATTGAGGTTATTATGCTGCGTGCATTGTTGTGCTGTCTTGTTGGTTGCTGGTTGTGTTGGTCTGATGCGTATGCCTGGAGCAAAACCGGTCACCGCGTGAGCGGCGCCATCGCGGCGCAGTATCTTAATGACGATGCCCGTCAGGCGATACAGGAGATTCTGGGCGTGGAGAGTCTGGCCGAAGCATCCACCTGGGCGGATTTTATGCGTGCCAGCGAGGAAGATTTCTGGCGCCGGCAGGCCGGGCCTTATCATTATGTGACGGTTCCCACCGGGCGGAATTATGCCGATGTCGGTGCTCCGCCGGAAGGTGATGCGGTGACCGCGCTAAAACAATTTGCCCACACGCTGACTGATCCGGCGGCCAGTCTGACGGACAAACAACTGGCGCTGCGTTTTACCGTACATATCATTGGTGACCTCCACCAGCCCCTGCATGTCGGTAACGGTACGGACCGGGGTGGTAATGAATTTCTGGTGACTTTTTTTGGTGAGGTCACCAACCTGCATGCAGTCTGGGATGGCAAGCTGATTGAGGATGAGCAGTTGTCCTACACTGAAATGACCGATTGGCTGGCTGCCAAAATCACCCCGGAACTGGCCAGTGAATGGAACCAGCCTGATCCATTGGTCTGGATTGCCGAAAGTGCTCAAATCCGCGATAGCATTTATCCGCAGCAGCGTGATCTTAACTGGAACTATATTTTCATTCACCGCCAGACCATGCGTCAGAGGCTGTCTCAGGCCGGGGTGCGGATGGCGGCCTACTTGAATCGGTTATTCGCAACGCCCTGATTTAAAGCGTTAAGCCTGGCGTATTGCATGGCTTGCGCAGGGTAGTATATTATTTTACGAAATTCATCGTACAAATGCTGAGTCATATTTGCGAGGCAGATCAACCGTGCTGGCTGTCCGGCATGGCTTTGATGCGGAATCAACAGGCGTCGATAGCGCGGACAGAACGAATAGGGGGCATAGGTATTTGACCATGGGTACCCATCCATGCAACGCAGCCGTGGAATGGCTCAATATAAATTTTCAGCCTGAACGATGATCGGCAAGCGCCTGTTGAGTCTGATATGGATGACGAGTCTGGCTGTCCGCGCTGCTTCTCCAAGCCTGATGGAGAGTACCTAAAACAGCTGTATTTTGCATTTTCCCGGGATTTAAGTATTATGTACGAAAATTATCGTACTATGATCGGGTTATGACTATGAAACTGATGATGTGTTGCCGTTATATTGGATTGTCCTGTCTGGTTATGTTGCTGCCGGCAACCCAGGCAGTGGGCCAGGAGGTTAATGTACAGGCCGCTCACAGCGGGACTTATCTGACCCCGGGGCGTGATGGTGAAGGCTGGCTGGTGGAGGTATTGAGTCCGGACGCTGCTTTGATCATCTGGTTTACGTTTACTCCCGCAGGCAGTCCGGATGGCGTACAGGCATGGTTTGGCGGGGTCGGCGGTATCGACGGCAACCGCATCGTGGTGGACGCTGCCAATATTACCAGTGGTGCGGTTTTCGGCCCCGATTTTGATCCCGATGATGTGCTCAGAACAACCTGGGGCAGTATCACGTTTGAGTTCGCTGATGATCGCGGCGGCAGCATGAGCTTTTCCGGTCTGCCGGCCTATGGTTCCGGTTCACGGCCATTTCAGCGCGTGTCGGGCATTGTGGGTCTGCCATTTGGTGTGCCGGCCGGTCAACTGCCACCCCCCGCGCCCGGTCAACCCGGGATCAGCGGCACCTGGGTGGATCCCTCGCATGACGGTGAGGGTTGGTTTTTGCAGGAGGTGGCCCCAGGGGTTCTGGTCATGGCGTGGTTTACCTTTAATGATATCGGTCAGCAGGTTTGGGTGATCGGTACCGGTGAGCTCCAGGATGGCGTGGCGATATTTACCAGTGCGCGGATAGCGGATGGTACAGATTTTGGGGATGCATTCGATCAGGCACAGGTTAACCGGATGCGCTGGGGAGATATCCGAATCGTATTCGTTGACTGTGATACCGCGATTTTGACCTATCAGTCGGACTTGCCTGAATTTGGCGGAGGCCAGCTGTTGCCGCTCAGGTTAACTTCATTACAGAATCTGGATTGTGCCTTGCCAGCGCCGGCAAATGTTAATGCCGCAAGCTGGCGAATCACCAGTAATACCGGTCCTGAATTATCCTCCATGCCGGCGGCGCGGCTGGGTGATGCGATCTATGTGGCCGGTGGATTCAGCACCGGGTTTTTCAGCAGTAATGAATTATGGCGTTATCAACCGGCAAGTAATGTCTGGACACGCTTACAGGATATGCCTGAGGCCCGCGATCTTGCGGCGCTGGTTGCGTTTGACGGCAGTCTGTATTTACTGGGCGGTTTTTTCACCAATTTCTTTGATGGCGCGCCGATGAACAACAACTGGCGCTATGACCCGGAAACCAATCAATGGGTGGTATTGGCGCCAATGCCGATTGGCCGTGCAGCGGGTGGAGCAGCGGTGATAGGTGATTTTATTTATGCCGCGGGTGGCAACGCCAACGGGTCCGTCAGCCGCTACTCCCCGGCGGAAGATGTGTGGGAAGACATTGCCATTGATGATAGCTTTGAACGTAACTCAAGCGCGGTAGTGGCTTTCCAGGGAGAAATCTGGATTATGGGCGGCGGTGGTCGTGAGCCCGCTACTCAACCGATCAATAACCGGGTAGCTATTTTTGATCCGATTACCCGCAGCAGCCGTGCGGGACCAGCGCTGAGCAATGCCCGTTCGGGGTTCGCCGCCGCCACGGTAGGTGGCCGGATAGTGATCAGCGGAGGTCAGACTTTTCTGCCACCCATGGTGCTTAGTAGTGCTGAAGCGTACGACCCGGAAACGGGCAGCTGGATGTTTATTGCCAATCCACCGATTCCAGTCCAGGCAGTCAGCGGGGTAGAGTTTGACGGCGATTTCCACTCGCTGCTGGGCTCCAGCGTGATGGATGCACTGGATAACATCGGTCGGGTACAGATTCTGGAAATCCCTCCGCCGTAAGGGCGTTGCCAGTGTCTGGGCTGGCTGTTTATGGGTGGGTTTTGCAAATTCCGAACGGTAGGGTATAGTTATGGACGAAGCTATTCGTATGACTGGTGAGTTATGCCACACAAAGCATTATCTATGGTTTACAGAGTTATCTATCCCGCTCTGCTTGCAGCAGTTCTGCTAAGCAACGGTTACAGCCATAATGCCTCAGCCCAGACCGCCGTGCAGGCCGCGCACAGCGGCACCTACCTGACGCCCGGCCGTGACGGCGAAGGCTGGCTGGTCGAGGTGCTGGATCAGAATACCGCGTTGATCATCTGGTTTACTTTTACCCCCGCCGGTAGTGATAACGGCCCGCAGGCCTGGTTTGGCGGAGTGGGTACCATCACCGGCAATCGCATCGTGGTGGAATCAGCCAACATCACCAGCGGAGCCATGTTCGGGCCTGATTTTGATCCGGATGACGTGGTTAGAACGCCCTGGGGCAGCATCACATTCGAGTTTGATGATGACCGCAGTGGCAGCATGAGCTACTCAGGTCTGCCGGCTTACGGTTCGGGTTCGCGTCCGATTGCGCGCGTATCGGGTATTGTGGGTCTGCCATTTGGTGTGCCGGCCGGTCAATGGCCACCCCCCGCGCCCGGTCAACCCGGAATCAGTGGCACCTGGGTGGATTTCGACAACAATGGAGAAGGCTGGTTTCTGCAGGAGGTGGCGCCCGGCGTAGTGGTCATGGCCTGGTTTACGTTTGATGATATGGGCCGTCAGGTCTGGATTATCGGTACCGGTGTACTGCGCGACAACGTGGTGATACTGGACAGTGTGCGCATTGCCGACGGCACCAGCTTTGGTGATGGCTTTAATGAAAACGATGTCAACCGCATGCGCTGGGGCGATATCCGCATAGTGTTTACCGATTGCAATACAGCGATTGTGACCTATCAGTCAGATTTTCCTGAATTTGGCGCCGGTCAGCTGGAACCCGTCAGGTTATCGTCGCTGCAGAGTCTGGAGTGTGCCTTTCCGCCGCTGGGTAATGTATTAGCCGCCAACTGGCGTGCGACCAGCAATACCGGACCGACCTTATCGGAACTGCCGGCGGCGCGGCTTGGGGATTCCATTTATGTAGCTGGCGGTTATCGCAGTGGGTTTTTCAGTCTGTCGGAATTATGGCGCTATCAGCCCGCCAGTGATACCTGGACGCGCTTACAGGATATGCCTGGACCGCGTGACCACAGTACGCTGGTGGCTTTTGATGGTGATCTGTACTTATTGGGCGGCTATATCAGTTCCGGTTTTCTCGGATCACCGGAAAATAACACCTGGCGGTATGACCCGGATACGGATCAGTGGAGCATCCTGGCCAACATGCCGTTCGGTCGGGCAGCCGCAGGGGCCGCGGCGGTCATCGGGGCGCATATTTATTCGGGCGGTGGCGTAGGCAGCAGTCAGATTGATCGTTACTCGCCTGCTGAAGATAGCTGGGAAAGCTTTCCGGGGTTAAATATTTTCCCGCGCGATCATTCCGCCGCGGTTGCCTTTCAGGGCGAGTTCTGGATTATGGGCGGGCGTGATACGGCCGGGAGCGCGACCACCGGGGTAACCATTTTTGATCCGGTGACCGGTAACAGCCGCAACGGCCCACCCATGAATACCCCGCGCAGTGGTTTTGCCGCCAGCGTGGTGAATGGCCGGATAGTGGTTACCGGCGGTGAAAATGCCGCGCCGCCGCGAGTTATCAACAACACCGAAGCCTATGACCCGGCGATAGGCGGCTGGCAAAGTATTGCTGATCTGCCGATTGCGGTGCATGGAGTCAGTGGCGTGGCTTTTGACGATGACTTTTACGTCATGCTAGGTTCAGTTTTGCTGGGTGGTATTCAGAATATCAGTCAGGTGCAGATTCTGGATATTTCATCGCCGTAAAGTTGCATAACGATGGTTAGCGAACCACGCTGGCCAGGGTGTCGTGGTGGGCGGCAATCAGAGCACGCAGGTAATAGCTGATGTCGTCCAGGCTTTTAAAGCCGGCCTGTCTGGCGACCTGATCACGTTGTTCTTCAGCCATGCTGTGGGGTTTAGCATAAGCCTGTAGCGAGGGATAAAAACCGATCGTCATGACATCAGCATCGCCGCCGGCGTGCATCACAAAGATTTCATTGACCGTCCGCTGCACGCCTTTGAGGTAAGTGTTTTCCATTTTGCGTTGCCGCAGCAGTTCAGCCTGCTTGCCCGCCAGCGCGTGGAATATTTCGATATGCAGAAAGTCATGATCGGCAAACTGGCTGGTCAGCCGGGCCAGGGATGGGCCGTAAGCAAACACATCTTCCCGAAAAGCAGTGACGGCAGCCAGCTGAGTCAGTAATGATGCATGTTTGAGCTGCGCTGCCTGTCGTCGGGCAAGTTGATCAGCAGCATAATAATCGGCATAGCTGCGCATCGGGTGAATCAGGATAAGGTCCCAGTGATCGCCTTGCGAATGGCGGCCGATAAAAGGTGGCGGCGAACCCGCGGCGCGGTAGAAACCTGCTTCGGCAAGCTGTTGATTCAGTTCAATCAAACTCTGCAGTTTGCCCGGCGCAGCCCGCAGCGTCTGAATGCGATATAAATCTTCTGTGTGCGTAGCAGACTGATCATCTGGCTGAGCCCAGGCCGGACCAAAGCCGAGGATGGCAATAACAGTGAGCCAGAAAAACAGTTTGTGCATGACAATCAATCCGGTTGCGCAGCAAGAGCGCTGATTCGCGGATCAGTCACTGCTGGCTTATTCAGGGGTTCTCAGCCAGTGTACAGGCAGCGACTATCAGGATAAAGCCTGCGCCGGCAAGCCGGCACATAACCGCCAGATAAAAATAATCCCCGCCGGAAACAAACCAAAACCAACCCGCCAGCATCCAAGCAACGGAATATGACTATTGGCAGATGTTTTGCGTGGTTCAACGCCACACAATGCTGTCAGTGTTGCGTGTTTAACTGAGAGCCTGAACGGCAGGCTCTGGATGACGCGGTTGTGCCTGACTATGGGTGTCGCTGCTGTGCTAAGGATAACGAGATAATAATAAATGTTATTTAATACCCCGATTTTCTTCTGGTTCTTTGTCATCTTCCTGCTGTTTTATGGCTTTATATTCCTGCAGCGAACGCCACGCTTATATTTAATTCTGGTTGCCAGCCTGGTTTTTTATGGCACCTGGAATTACAAATTTATCCCGTTGCTGGTCGGCAGTGCCGTAGCGGATTATTACCTGGCACTGGCGATCGGTTCGGCCCAGACACAGCGGGCTAAAAAATGGTTCGTCAGCCTGTCGGTGATGATGAATCTGGGCATTCTGGCATTGTTCAAATACGCTGATTTTGCACTCAATTCTGTAGCTGAGCTGCTGCAGGCGATTGGCTATAGCGTATCCCTGCCGACCCTGTCCTGGGTTTTGCCGGTAGGTATTTCGTTCTACACTTTCCAGAGTTTAAGTTACACCATCGATGTCTACCGCGGCGATATGCAGCCGCGCAAAGGGCTGGTGGCATTTACCGCGGCGCTGTCGTTTTTTCCGCAACTGGTGGCCGGGCCCATTTTGCGTGCCCGCCAGATACTGCCGCAGTTTCACCGCTTGCCGCTGCCCACCTGGATTAACGCCAAACATGGCTTTCTGCTGATCACGGTAGGCTTGATCAAGAAAACCGCCGCCGATCTGCTGGCGGCGCCGGCAGCGCTGGCATTTGATTCGGACGCATCGGTCAGTCTGCTGGAAACCTGGACCGGGGTGCTGGCGTTTGCCGGACAGATTTACGGCGACTTTTCCGGCTACAGCGATATGGCCATCGGGCTGGCATTGCTGCTGGGTTTTCAGATACCGCTGAACTTTCGCTTACCTTATTTTGCCTTGTCACCGGTGGATTTCTGGCGGCGCTGGCATATTTCGCTGTCGACCTGGCTGCGCGATTATCTGTACATCCCGCTGGGCGGAAAATATTCCCGCTATCGCAATATCATGATTACCATGTTACTGGGTGGCTTATGGCATGGCGCGGCCTGGACTTTTGTGCTGTGGGGGGCTTTTCATGGCGTGATCATTGCCGCGACGCACTATCTGAGCAGCCTGCGCCTGTTCGGAACACTGGTGCAATCCAGGGCCTGGTGGTGGCGTCTGATCAAATGGGCCATCACCTTTTATCTGGTGTTGCTGGGCTGGGTATTGTTCCGTGCCACCAGCCTGGATTCGGCGCTGGATGTATTGCTTGATATGCATACTGTAACCGGCCTGCCGGAGTCCGGTGTGGCGGCGATGAGTATTATGCTGTTGACAGTCGGTGCGCTGGCAGGCATGCATCTATTGGATTATTTCGTGATTAATAAAGCCGCGAAACTGGAGAACAAGCCGTGGTTATTCTGGCTGTTTCTGATTGTTGGCCAGGCCATCTGTTTAATGATAGGAGAACCGAGCAGTGAGTTCATCTACTTCCAATTCTGAGTACGCCGTGAGCGCTGAAAACGGGCCTGCTGAGCGTTTTATATACCTGAAAATACTGCTCGCGATTATGCTGGGTATGGGGTTGAGCCTGGGTATAGTGCGGGTATTTACCCATCTCAATGATGCCAGTGCCGAGACATTTCTGGGGCGGGTGCTGGAAGCCCAGGCGGCATTGCCCAGAATTGTCAGTGAAGACGATGAGTTAATGATGTTTTTTGGTTCGTCGATGGTTGAGGCTGGATTTTCAGCACGGCAGTTTGACCGTGAACTGGCTGAGCAGGGCGTCGCGATAAAGTCATTTAACTTTGGTTTCGGCGGCCTTAATCCGATGTTCCAGGATTATTTGTCGAGAAGAATCGCCGATGAATTTGAGCGTGAGCAGCGGACTCTGAAGCTGACATTGATTGAATTCAATCCTTTCCAGACCACGGTTGCCCGGCGCAATGGCGCACGTGAGATCGAAGATTCATTTGTTGCCTTACTGGCCAGCCCGCGGGAGTTGCTGGAGATCACCCGGGATGACCCCACCACGGGCATCCTGATGGGTACGATACGTTATCTGCGTGATGGGGTATCCGCGGAAATGATTACCAGCTTCTTTGGCAGAGCGTTTCAGGCACAACGGCCACGTACGCAATTACCGGAAGATCCGGCTATCGTCGAACGCCGGGATGAGTTGGGAGAGCAGTTGTCGCAAAAGTTTGCAGAGGAATACCCGGATTTCGATGGCGCTGAATGGTCCTACCAGTGGCAGGGCGCCGGTACCATTCCCGAGGAACGTTCGGCTGAGACGCGTGAAATTTTCACTCAGTTTTATAAGACCTTACGCACCGATCACGAGCTTGATGATGACCGCTTATCCAGGATACATAGTGCGGATATTATTGACTTGAATTTTGATGAAACACTGGTGGCTGCATTTATTCAGGTGGTGCGTAATTTTCAGCGGATTTCCGAGCATGTCGAGGTGGTGTTGCTGCCCAAGAATACGGACTGGATTAAAAACCCTCCAGACGCCATCGCGCGGCAACAGCAGGTGCTGGAACGGATAGCCGCGGAAACCGGTGTCAGCATAAGAAACTTTCAAACCATTGATGCGGTTAACCCGGAGATGTTCAGCGATACCACGCATCTGGCCCGTTATTCAGGTGATGTCGCGTTTACCGATTTTCTGGTCGAACAATATCGGCCACTATTGCGCAAGCAAAGATAGCTGAAAATCACAATCTGACTATTTGTGTCAATTATGTTGATTAATTAATCAGTGGAAATTTAATTACGCAAATAACTTTAAGCTAACGAATTTCAAAGTTCGTTACGTTATAGTTATCTGACCTCTAGTAAAAGCAACTAGCTTTACAGCAGCCATTTTGTGCCGACAATTGGAAGCCGGCCGATGGTAATCGCTACGCGATGCTGAGGAAGGATCCAAATTGCCAATGGATGGCTTCATTAAATAAAAATGATCACAGGAGGTCTTAATATGCAACGTTCTTACGTTATACTTTCCAGCTTGGCCGCTACGGCTTTAGCAATCGGGGTGGCAGTCAATGTCAGTACAACCAGTGATGCCCCCGTGCTTAAACCATCTTTTCAGGTGACGCCTGAAGTCATGAGCCGCGTCCAGCAGGCTATGAATGAACCAGTCACGGTGACCGGTCAAGGCACGATTGCCTATACATCAGCCGCACCGGCTATGATTGAGATGGCGGATGTTCCGCCCCAATCGCCCAATCGAGGTGATGGTCCGCCGCAGGTAGTGGGTGGTGCGATGATTGAATCACCCTTTACCGATGCCGAAGTCGCGGCTGCGCAGGCAGAGGCGATGGCCAATGCGCCGGGTGGCAATATTCAGGGTTTGAATGGTGCGGATGATGTCAACGTCAATAACAACGGCAACGGTAATGGTATCGGTAAAAAAGGACCCAAGCTGCTGCAGGAGTTCGATTCAATTGGCGCGGAAAACTGCTGCAATGACGAACCATTCGCAGCCACGGTACCGCCGGACCCGGATATCGCGGTAGGTCCTGATCATGTGATCGTGGTTGTCAATGTGGCGTTTGCGGTATACGACAAACAGGGCAATGAACTGGTCCCGCCGACTGGTTTTAACAGCTTCTTTGCCGGTGCCCCCGGCTGCAACAGTGCAGGCACGTTTGACCCGGATGTGGTCTACGACGAGTCAGCCGACCGCTTCGTGATGGGTATTGACAGTAACCTGACTGGTTATTGCGTGGCCGCAACGGTAACCGGCGATCCGACCGGAGCATGGAATCGGGTAGGTTTCCCGACCAATATCAACGGCGAGTTGTTTGACTTTCCCCATATGGGTGTAGGTGTGGATGCCGTTTACATGGGTTCCAATCAATTTAGTTTCACCCCGGGCGTTGGATTTACTTTTGCCGGTGGCCGGGTATTTGCGATGAACAAGCAGGATTTGTTTACCGGCAGCCCGCTGCAAGTGGTTACCCACCTGGTGCCGCGTTTTGATGGTACACCGCAACCAGCGCATCTGAGCGGTATTTCCAATAACAGCTTCCCGACCAGCGGACCACACTACATTATGACCGAAGTGTTTGATGGCATTACCCACTCGGTGTATTCCTGGGATGATCCGTTTGGCGCGAATGTATTCCAGCTGGAAGGTGATGTGGATCTGGCGGCTGCCTCCGGTGTGCCTTGTCCCGCTTTCTCGTGCTTCCCGCTGCCATTTCCACAGGCCGGTTCGTCTGAACTGCTGCAGGGAAATGACTATCGCGGACAGGAAACCAAATTCCGTAACGGCAATATCTGGACCACCCAGACCATTGCCTGCGACCCGGGCAATGGACCGGTGAACTGTATCCGCTGGGCGCAGATCGACCCTGCCGCGGTCAGTCTGCCCAGCAGTACCGCCGGTGTTTTACAGGCCGGTGTATTCAGTTCGGATAATGGTGATTATCGTTCCTTCCCGTCGCTGGCGGTTAACGCCTGTGATGATATGGCGATCGGCTATACCCGCAGCAGCCTGAACGAATTCCCGTCAGTATTTGTTACCGGCCGGCGTTCCAACGATACGCCAGGTCAGGTGCGCAGTGAAATCGAACAGTTTGCCGGCACGGAGTTTTACCGTTCATTCCAGGCGCCCGGTCCGCATCGCTGGGGTGATTATTCAGGTATGGCGGCTGATCCGGATGGCCGGCGTTTCTGGTATGTAGGCGAGTATGCCGGCGCCAGTTCCAATGCATTTGCCAACTGGAGAAATTCAGTTGCCGAGTACCGGTTTAGCTGCAACGGTAAATAAACCGTTTGCCAGATAGCTGATCAGCGGGGCCTGTTGGCCCCGCTTTTTTTTGTTACCTGATTACGAACAACGGCCTTTGGTTAATACCCCATTGCAGTTTTCAATCACGCCCTGATAACCGTTCAACTCCAAGCTGGCCGGTATCCGCGTAGCCGCGTCAGCTTTAAGGCATTGCGCGCTCAGCGTGCCGCTGCTGACATCAATCTGATTACAGCTCAGTGTGAATGAACCGGTTGGAGGGTTGCACAACAGCTTGCCGTTGATATTGGCGATATCAGCGCGGCATAAATGCGCATTGCTCAGGCTGGTGTTATTACCGCCGCCATTGAAATCCGGGCAACGGGCCTGCAGCTGGGTGCCGTCCATATGCAGGGCATAACAGCTTTGCTGATAGCTGCCGCGCGGCGGAGTGCTGAGATCATCCTGGGAGATGGGAATGATTTCCTCGGCGCCGTCGGTCCAGGCAAAGCTGAAATCCAGGCCTGCGCCGGCATGGCACTGCATGCAGCCAACACTGCTGAACTGGCTGATGCTGTTATCCGAATGCTGTTTGAAAGCCACCTGGAAAGTTTCCATGGTGGTGTTACGCAGGCGTAAATCGGGCGGCATGAGTTGGTAGCAATCGGTCGTGGTGGTGGCATCACAGACACGCATATGAATGGTGGTATCTCCCGGTTTGCCACGTCCGGCCAACGGCCATTGGGTATTGACCAGTTCAAAATACTGAAATACCGAGTTCATGGATTTCAGTTTTTGCTGATAGCCGTTATTAAGCGGTGAGGCGGTAGCCGGATCGATCCGGGTGACCTGATTGGGTGTCAGTTTGTCATCATTCTGGCTGGGCGAGCTGCTGGCCTGGTCAGCCGGGCCGGGGTGGCTGTTGGCGATCATCTGCAAATTCGGGCAGGCGTCGGAATTTTCCCGGTACCACTGGCTTTTCTTGTTGGGAATAATGCCCGGGCGCTGGACCCGGCAATCAGCTTCGGATGGTTGACGTTTGGCGGTATCCGGATTGTAGAAACTGTACGGCGTTTGACCATTGCTCACCGGTTTAACCGGCTGGCCCACGGTTGGTGCGTTATCGACATGCTCGAAGGTCGACCATACCCACTGCGGTGACCAGAAGGATTTGTGGCCGATATGCATACCGACCAGGCCAACCTGGATGGGCTTACAGGAGCCTTCCGTGCCATTAGTGCCAGGGGTATAAGTCAATGCTTCGCGGACATAGAATTTGTCCAGGTCATCCTGTTTGACGCAGCTGCTGTCAACGCACATTTCCCGCCAGGCGGCTTTAATCTCAATGGCGCCTTCCACGCCCCGCACATTGTCCGGGAAATGCAGTGGCGGGGCCGTCCACTTGAGCTGTGCCAGCGGTCCGCCCACATCGTACTGGCCGGTATCCGCATAGCCGTTGGTTTTGAAAAAGTCATATTCATCACGGTTAACGCGAACTTCAAAGTGGGTCAGGTTGCGGTTCTGATCAACCAGGATATTAAATTGATTGCCGAAGGCCTGATGGGTTTCGTTCAGAATCTGGCTGTGCCGCTGCTTGGCCAGCATGCGCATCACCTTATCACCCGGCTGCTGGCCGCAGACCGGGTCAAAGTGCTCTGGGCTGTTCCAGTCGCGGTTGCTGAGGGTCCAGTCCGGGTTATCGGGTTGGAAAATTTCAAAAATTTCCCGGTAGGATTCCCATACGCGTTCACCACTGTCAGTGATTTTTTTACCGGTATCCGGTTGACCGCGCTGATCCGGCTGGGCCGGCCAGTTCAGTGCCACAAAGCTGCGCCAGGAGAGGCAATCAAACATCAGCTGGGTCTTTTCCGGGCCATATTGCTGCTTGGCTTTTTCCGGATCCAGCGCCACGTCACCGGGGACGGTTGGATCAATGGGTAAGCCTTCGCAGAACTTGACCACGTTGGTGGTGGCTGCCTGTTCCGGCGGCACCTGCGAAGTGGCCGGCAGTTTGGCTTTGAGCTGATGAAATAACTGCCAGGAAAAATCCGCTTTCTGGACCGGGCCGTGGCAATCCAGGCAAAAAGCCTGTGCTTTACCGACCGCGGGCACCTGATTGAACTGCAGAAACTCACCGAACCGGTACAAATACCAGAACCACTCTCCGCCGGCACATGGACCAGCGCCACTGAAATCAGCATGGCAATAGCCATCCAGTTTCCACATCACGGTTAACCAGGGGTCTTGACTGGGGTCCTGGCTGGTCAGGGCGAAGTTTTGTTTAACGATCAGTGAGCCGTTGGGGAAATCTACGCTGCCGATTGAGGGCCCCTGCTGCAATACATTATCGAGATAGTTGCGGGCAGTGTCGTTGACATTGATGGTCAGAAAAGCCCCGTGCATGGGGGTTGCCGTATTACTGTGCAGGGCCTCGACGTTGGGAAATAGAGGCCAGTTCTGGAAGCGGAATTTCTGGTTTACCGTGTCAGTCAGATAAGTGTTGATCTGATTCGCGCAAAACATCGGATCACGCTGGCAGCGCGGCACGCATAATTCAGGATACTGGCTGCAGCCCTGGATCCAGCTCTCCGCTATGTCTGGATCAGCAGGCTGGGCGAGGCTGCTGACGGGTATCAGGATGCAGCATAAGAGCAGCAAAACAATCAAGTACAGGCGTGGATAAACAATCATTATCATCCCTCCCGGGCACTCCGTGTTGTAACAGTGCCCATTATTGCCGCCTGATCAGGCGGCTATGTGTGTAGCTGCATTATAGGTTGAAAATCGAAGCCGGCGAAATGTGCCTGGCGCGGTCGCTTTGGCAGGATTCTCTGGCGTCAGGTTCAAGCGGTGTAGTGGTGCCGGTGGATCGTGGTTCAGATAATGAAGTAAGCAGCAGCGGCCGAGACCGACAGACCCAGCGCCAGCCAGAACAATATACGCACCGATTTGCGGTGTGCGGCGGCTTCAAAATAAAACGCCACTTCACCAAAACGGATACGATCACCATGCCGCAGCGGATGCTGGGTTATTTTGCGGCCATTCACAAACGTACCGTTGCTGGACAGCAGGTTAATCACCCGCCATTCACTTTTCTCGTTAACAATACGGGCATGCACCGCTGATACCGTGGGTTCGTCCAGCACCACATCATTGTCTTTATTGCGTCCCAGCGTAGTGCGGCCCGGATGCAGGGTGTATTCCTTGCCTTTATGGGGGTCGGTCACGCGGATCAGTTTGGCGCCCTTCTGAGATAAGCGTACATTGCTTTGCCCGCTGTCTGGAATAGGGACGTCCTGCAGCCGGAAAATACGCGTTCCCTGCGGTCCGTCCTGGTTCTGCTTGTTTTGACTCATGCTGCATTGCCCTGAGTTAGTATCACGATCTTGATGAGCTATCAGACTATTGTCTTTAGACTGCAACAGTCTGGCAATTCACCTGATGGTTATCTGGCGATCAGTTTTACAGGCAGAGTAACCAAGCCTTCAGATGTGTGCAATAGCGCCGTCCGGCCACTGCAATGACAATAGGACGCTGCAGCTGGCTGCGGGTAAGGAAAATCAGCAGGTTATGTTGTGCTGGTGACTGCCAACAGCCAGCGTCCCGGCGATTAACGCAAGTCGGCCTGTTTGCTGGCGCGGTTAGCGGCTCAGGAATTGATAGGCAAGTACCGCCGCGGCGATGACCATCGCCACCGCCAGCCAGGTTTTACCGCGGCGCGGCGCTGGCGCGGACTGATCATCCGCCGTTACCGGGCGCAGCGGTGCGGTGTTGCCGGCGCGCACAACAATCAGAGAAATATTGTCACGGCCGCCGTGTGCCAGTGCGGCGGCCAGCAGCGAGTGGACGATCTCGTCGGGCTGTTCAGAGGAAGCCATCAGCCTGGCGATTTCAGTGTCGTTAAGCTCATCGGTCAAACCATCACTGCACAGCAGCAAATACTCATCACGGTAGAGCTGAGCGCTGTCACAGCCTGGCCGGGGGTGCATATCAGTGCTGACCCCGATGGCCTGGGTCAGGCTTTTTCGTTCCGGATGGCGATAGGCTACAGCCGGTTCAATGGCGTCGTTTTCCAGTAAGCTTTGTAAGTAGGAGTGATCACGGGTGATTTGATGCAGCTGGTTGTGACGCCAGTGATAACAGCGGCTGTCACCTATCCAGGCGACCTGATAATCAATGCCCTGCAGGCAGGCCGCTACCATGGTGGTGCCCATTCCGGCCAGACCGGGATCGTTTTCTATTGCCTGGAGTACCGCCGGGTGTGCATCAGCGACTGCTTCGTGCAGCTGTGAGCCGCTGCGAAAGCTGCTGAGCATGGCCTTTACCGCCAGTTGACTGGCGATTTCTCCTGCCGCATGCCCGCCCATGCCATCGGCCACAACCCACAACCCCAGTTGGTTTTCACAGACCAGCTGATCTTCGTTGTGACTGCTGACCAGGCCGATATGCGTAGCGCTGGCAATGGTAGGTGCATATGACATCGATGCTGATTATCCTGATTGCATCGCGGAAAAACAAACCCGGTGAAAATAACCGGTTGTTCAGGAAAGCAGGGCCGAATGCTTAGGGGTAAGCCATTATCGGTGCGGCAGGGCCGTCAGTTTCAGCGTAATATTGAGATAATCGTTAACTGACCGGACGCAAAAACATGCTGGAACTCAGGCCCAACTGCGAATGCTGTGATCGCGATCTGCCGCCGGACTCAAGTGTTGCCATGATCTGCACTTTCGAGTGCACATTCTGCCGTGACTGTGTGGTTGAGCAGTTTAATGATCGCTGTCCTAATTGCGCTGGAAATCTGGTGCCGCGACCGATCAGACCAGCGGATTTATTGAATCAGTATCCCGCTTCCAGCCGGCGTGTACTCAAACAGCATGCAGTACCGGGCCGTCAGTCTGACTGATCAACCGGATCAACTCATCAATACTCATAACAGGAGTGGAAAATGTCTAAATCCAGGATGCAAAACGGACACTGCCTATGTGGTTCGGTGCAGGTTGTCAGCGATCAATCAGGCAGTAATGTCGGTGCCTGCCACTGCCGCATGTGCCGCCGCTGGGCAGGCGGGCCCTGGCTGGCGCTGGACTGTGGTACCACGGTCAGTTTCAGCGGCAAAGAATCTATCGGTGTATTCAGTTCATCGGATTGGGCCGAGCGAGGGTTTTGCCGAAATTGCGGCACCAATCTGTATTACCGTCTGAAACAGGGCGGCAGTTATTACTTAAGCGCTGGCTTATTCGAAGACGATTCGGATGCCGTGCTTGGTCATCAGGTATTTATCGATGAGAAGCCGGCTTATTATGAATTTGCCAACGAGACGGTAAAACTGACCGGCGAGCAGGTGTTCGCGCAATATAGTGAACAGCAATGATACAGATGATCAGTCTGGTCTGACGGTCAACCCAATGAGTTTAGAGGCCGCTCAGGCGGTCATATCGGGCACTGGCTGAAAGCGTTATCTGCGCGTGCTCTGAACTGCGCGGATCAGACAAGCGGGGGGATTTCTTACAAAATGCCACGGCAATTTCTCAGTGGTATCCGAGTGATGCGTGATATAACTGTTGGCAAGCTTGTGATCACGACTGAAAGTCAGGTTAACAAGTCAGGTTAGTCAGATCAGATAAAAAATAAAAGAGTGTTAAGCGAACCATGCAGATCGTTTATTCGATAGAACAGTTACAACAGCTCAGGCGCCGCTGGTCGAAACCGGCACGCAAACGTGCTGCCAGTGAATATATTCTGGATATCCCGGAACTGACCGGAGCTGAAAATGATAGGATCAGCGCACGGATCAACCGATACCGGCATACCTGCGGTTGTATTACCGCTGGTGTCGGCGTGGCTGTGGCCGCTATTTTTCCGGCACTCAGTTACTTTGCCGGAGGCCATGCCTGGTCAACACTCAGCCCGCTGATCGGTTTGCTGTATCTGGGGCTGGTGCTGAGTGCCGGCTTGCTGGGCAGACAACTTGGCATTATCTGGTCAGCGCTCAGGTTGCGACAGGTGGTGACTGCCACACTGCGTGAAGCCACCGCGATCCGTGAGCTGCAGCGTCAGTACAGTCATACTGGCCGGTAATAATATCGGCGGAAAATGAAGCAGCGTTAAAGACATTTTTATTCGCACGGTTTTCAGAAATACTAATAATAATAACACCAAGGATGTAAATAATAACAACAAGGAAGACGCCATTTACTTGGCTTGACCAGCGCCGCTTGCGGCGCTTTTTTTATGCCTGGTTATTAGCTGCGGCGCTGCCGCTTAAATGCCGCACTGTTATACCTCGCGGATGCTCCTGATCTGCTGCCGCGGCAGGCAGTGTATGCAGTTAGCGTTGGCGGTGATACGTTGTCTTAATAAGTTGGTGAGGTTATTGCCTGCACCTGTTTGCAACCTGCTCAGCAAGATTGGCTTGGGGTTACCGCACGGTGGGTTGACGGTAAGCCGTACAGCACTTGAAATCGACGGCCAAAGTCTGCAGTCTAGCCGGTCACGATCAGCAGCGCTAAGAGTCAGTTTATGTCGAATTTACCTGGTGTCAGCGGGATGTCTTTATATGTTCCGCCATTACGTGTGGCCCTGCAGGACTGGTGCGACTGGAATACTCAGCCGTGGGCCAAGGTCAGTAAAGTTGTCGGCAATGGCTTCAGGATGCTGCATCCCGGTCAGGATGCCTACTGTCTGGCCGCCAATGCGGTGCTGCGTTTGATCAAAGCCTACGCGATCGACCCACGGCAGGTCGGTATGTTGATACTGGCCACCGAGTCCAGTCAGGATAATGCCATCGGCGCGGTGATTGTGCGTGGTCTGGTCGATCAGGCCCTGCCCTCCATGGGGCTGCCGGTGCTGGCGCGTGATATCGAAGTACCGGAAATCAAGCAGGCCTGTATTGCCGGCATCTACGCCATGCAAAACGCGGTGCGTTACCTGGCCACCGATGGTCAGGATAAAGTGGCCATTGTAGTGGCCGCTGATGTGGCTGAGTATCCGCGCGGCAGCAGTGGTGAGCAGACCCAGGGTGCGGGTGCGGTAGCCGCGCTGATCGAACCGGAAGCCAAACTGTTCCGCCTGGACTTACACAGCCGCGGCGATGCCTCGGCCTATCGCGGCCCGGATTTCAGAAAACCACTGCACCGGCACCAGCTGCGGAACTACAAGACCAGTGCTCAGCGTTATCATGATTTTCCGGTATTCAGCGGCCGCTATTCTACCTTCGCTTATATCGACGCGACCTTGAATGCTTTCCGGCGGCATGCTGCCAAAAGCGAGTTAAATCCATTGGCGTTGCTGGCAAGTTACCACGCGGTGTTTTTTCATCGGCCCTATCGGTATATGCCGATTCAGGGCCTGTCCTACCTGTATCTATATGCCTTGCTTAACAGCGGACCGTCGGCATTGCTGGATGAGCTGTGTGACAGCGCCCAGGTTGAGCGCGACTGCCTGCAGCGGGAAGTGGACGCGGAACCGGATTTGCTCGCGCATATGCAGCAGTATGGCGCGGATTCTCCACCTTACCCGTTGCTGGACAAGGTCGCGGGCCTGCTGCGCAAGCACGCGGTGTTCACTGATTACGTGGCCGCCAAAACAAGCCTGGGCGAGGATACCACCGCTGAGTTCGGCAATCTGTATTCGGCGGCTTTATCGGCCTGGCTGGCAGCCGGTTTTGATGATGCCGTACGACGCGGCGAGGAATTGGCCGGTAAAAGCCTGCTGGCGATTGGTTATGGCAGTGGTGATGCGGCACTGGCGATGCGGATTCAACCGGTTCAGGGCTGGCAGCAGGCGGCTGAAAAAATTGACTGCGCAGGGGCGTTGCTGGGTGCCAACAATCTGAGCCAATCAGGCTATGCGGAACTGCACGATCACGCCACCCTGAGCGACCGGCATGGATTACCCTCGGGTTGCCGGATTGAACATTATGGAGAGGTGCTGGAGGGCGTGTTCCAGGATATTGGCGTGCCTTATTACGCGGCTGCCAGTCCTGAATAAATAATTATCCGGGAAAGCATGCGCAAGCGCCGCTGCCGAGCGCTGAAGCAGCGCGGCTCAACGCTGCACTCGAAGGCAGCGTTGCTAAACCTGAGCCACCCCAGATCGATACTGCTACTATTGATGGCCGTTTGGCAATAAGTTGGTTGGATATGTGGCGTGGATGGATAGGTTTGCTATGGCTATGCGCACTGGCGGGCTGTGAACAGAATAACCAGCAATCAGCGGGTACTGAGTCCGTCAGTTTCCAGCCTGCTGCTGTCGATGATGCGCCAGCCGGCCGGCTGAGCGAGATTGCCTACCCGCTGAACTATCGCCTCGAGCTGCGGATTGATCCGCGCCAGGACAGCTTCTCCGGGCAGGTTGAAATCGAGCTTGAGCTGCGCGAAGCCGCCCCCGGGATCTGGCTGCACGGCCAGTCTTTGCGGGTCAGTTCGGTAGTATTGACCACCTCCGCTGGGCACACCACGCAGGCTGAATACCAGCAGGTGTTGCCTTCCGGGGTTGCCTGGGTAGGCTTTGGGCGGACGATCGCTGCCGGCAGGGTGAGTTTACGGTTTGTTTATGAGGCCGACTTTGATCAGAACCTGGCGGGGCTGTTCAAGCTGGAGGAGCAGGGCGACGCCTATGCGCTGGCCAAGTCCGAATCCATTCAGGCACGCAAATACCTGCCCGGCTTTGATCAGCCGGGTTTCAAGGCGCCCTTCAATGTAGCGTTGACGGTTCCGGCCGGTTATCTGGCGATCGGCAACGCGCCGGAGATTTCGCGCACAGTCTTAGCCGATGAGTTTGAACGGGTGCGGTTTGCCCCCACCCCGCCGATGTCTACTTACCTGCTGTCGCTGGCGGTTGGTCCGTTTGATGTACTCGAAGCCGCTCCCATACCCGCCAGCGCGGTGCGCGCTGAGCCTGTTCCGCTGCGCGGTATTGCCCGGCGCGGGCGGGCTGCCGAGTTGCAGTATGTACTGGACATCACGCCCCACTATATCAGTATTTTCGAGCAGGCCCTGGGGCGTCCATATCCATTCGCGAAACTGGACATCGTTGCCGCCCCGGCCTGGCCGAGTGGCGCGACGGAGTTATCCGGAGCGATTACCTACCGTGAAGAACGCCTGCTGCTGGGCGATAACCCTTCGCCCGGCGCGCGCCTGGGCCTGTTGGGCATTCATGCCCATGAATTGGCGCATATGTGGTTCGGCAATCAGGTCACGCCACCATGGTGGGATGATCTGTGGCTTAAGGAAGGCTTTGCGACCTGGGCCACGCCGATGGTGCTGGCTCAGTTCGAGCCGGATGGCCAGCATGATCTGAACGGCCTGGAGCGCAACTTTCAGGTGATGCGGACTGACTCCCTGGCAAGCGCCCGGGCAATCCGGGAACCGATCAGCCGCAATGAAGATATCCGCAATGCCTATGACGGAATCACCTATTCCAAAAGTCAGGCTGTGATTCATATGCTGGACAGTTATTTTGGCGCGGATAAATTCCGGCGGGCGCTGGGTGGTTATCTGCGGACCTTTGCCGATAGCGTGGCCAGTTCCGAACAGTTTTATAACGCCATCGGTGAGCAAACCGGCACACCGCGGTTAACCCGGGTGTTGCGGGATTTCGTGGAGCAGCCAGGGGTGCCGGTAATCGATGTGAGTCTGACGTGCCCGTCCGCTGCGGCGCCGCGCGTGCTGCTGGAGCAAGCGCGTTACCGGCCTTTGGGCGCGGCGGTTAAAAAAGCCGAAAAGCTTTGGAATATTCCTGTTTGTCTGCGTTACCGACAGGCTGACGGCAGTCAGGTGGAATGCACCTTGCTGACGCCTGAAAATCCCGAATTTGTACTGGATACCGATCATTGTCCGGACTGGTTGATGCCCAACGCCAACGGCAGCGGTTATTATCGCTGGCGGCTATCGGCTGAGCAGTGGTTGGCTTTACTGGCTGATTTTGATGCCCTCACAACCGCTGAGCGGATGGCCCTGCTGGATAGCCTTGTCGCGGCTTTCGAAAGCGGCGACATTGCTCAGGCCTTGCTGTTGACCGGGGTGGAATTATCGGCAGGCTCTGAGCGCCGGCACGTTGTCACCGCACCGCTGTCTGCCTTAAGCCGCTATCTTGACACGCTGCTCGAACCGGCGCAGGCGGAAGCTTTGCGCGCACAATTGCTGCCCTGGTATAGCGCTGCCCTGCGCCGGCTTGAGCAGCCGGCCTCGGAGAGCGAGCAGCTGTTGAAAAACAGCCTGCTGGATTTTGTCGCCTTAAGCCTGAAAGATCAGGCTGTCCGTCAGCAGCTGAGTGAGCAGGCCATGCAGTTCACCGGATTTAAGCCGGCCGAGCCGGGCGGCGAGTTGGCTTCTGATTTATATCGCACCGCTTTAACGGTAGCCGTTCAGGATTCGGATGCTGAGTTTTACCGACACCTGATCGATACCGCCGGGAACATTGATGATCCGCGCTTCGCCGCGGCCTTGCCGGTGGCGCTGGGGGCGTTCAATGATGCCGCTTTGTCAGCTGCGGCCAGAGCCTATGCGTTGAGTGACAGTACCGGGCCGCGAGAGTCTTTTGAGCTGATCAAAAGTATGCTGAGTCAGCCGCGATTACGGGCTCAACACTGGCAATGGTATCAGGCCAACCTGCCCGCTATCCTGGCTAAAATACCCAGCCAGTGGCAGCGTCAGACGCCGCGGGTGGCGGAGCAATTCTGTACGCCCGATAAACAGACGGAACTGGAAGCATTGTTCAGTCAATGGGGCGACCAGGCGCCAGGCCATGAACTGGCACTGCGCCAGACGGTTGAAGCCATTGCCCTGTGCGCGGCGCTCAGACAGCATTTGTCAGAAGTGGCCGGATAGTGCCTCGCCAGCAGGCTGTTTAAGCCGCCCCTGGGCGAAGAATATTCAATTGCTCAATGGCATCAAATAAGCGCGTGTCACGGGCGGCATTGACTTCATCCTGCTGCGTACGGCTCAAATAACTTTGCCGGCTTGCTGACAGCTGTGCGGCACGGCGGCGCAGTCCGGTAATGCGTTTGTGTACGCTGGCGGTCATGTCCAGTTCCAGCAATTCAAAAATAACGGCCAAACAACTGTCCGCATCAAATACATCAGCATAATTCACCGGCCTGACAGCATAACCTTTGGCGATGGCGGTCAGGGTTAACCGCAGTGACTGATGCCACTCCTGGATCGCGGCCTGATAATTTCTATCCACGGGCCAGTGTTGAGCCGCATCACTGCGGGCCTGATAAGACGAGGCGACATCCAGTAAATCACGGTAAATAAAAAATACCTGGCAGTTCGGGAAAGCTTCAAATAACTGATCGTAAACAAGATATAAATCCGGGCGCTTATCGCCAATATAAATGCAGCCGTCATATTTGTCGGCAATCTGGGTATCGAACTGGTGAAACTCAGCAAAATCATTATAAAAAGTATCCCCGGGCTGGACCTGCAAAAACCGCTGACGCGAAAAATGTTCAGGTGACAGCCTGAACTGCCCGGGCAGCACCAGATGGGCAAACCGTTCCATACCCAGCACGATGTTGTAATGCGCGGTGAACAGGTGCGTGAATGCGGTCGTTCCGGAACGCGCGCAGCCGCAGATAAACAGAAATTTTTTATTCGCCATTAAATCAATCAAACCGGATAGGTACGGTGAAATTATACGCCCCGCGGGAATCTTGCGTGCGGCGCTTTTGACCATGCCCAAGGTTTGCCGTTAAGGTGAGCGCTGCTGAAGATATCCATTGGGAGTGCTGCCATGCTGGTGAATAAAAACACCCTGATAACAGTCTGGCTGAGCGTTATCGCCCTGTCCGGCCTGTCAGCGGACAACCTGCTGGCGCAATCATCCACGCCAATTGCTTGGGATCAGGGGCGGGTGATAACCGCTGATCTGTCGGTATTGTCGATGCGTGATCGCATCGCCCCGGAAAACACCATGCTGCAGCATCGTCTGGAGCACCTGCTACCGCGGTTGATGCGCGAAACCGGCATTGATATGTGGCTGGTGCTGGCGCGGGAATATGCCGAGGATCCGGTGTATTTTACCCTGGTGCCACAACCCAGTTATGCCGCCCGGCGCACCACCATGCTGATTTTTGACCGGCAGGATGATGGCAGTGTGCAGCGCCTGACCGTGAACCGTTATCCGCTGGGCGGGCCGTATGAGTCGGCCTGGTCCGGCGGTGAACTGGATGCTCAGTGGCAGGCGCTCGGCGAGTTGATAGCCGAGCGTGATCCTGGCCGGATCGGGATCAATGTGTCGCGCCACTGGCCGGTCGCCGATGGCTTGACCAGGGGGCTGCATGAGCGTCTGCTGGAGGTATTGCCGGACGGCTTTGAACAACGCCTGGTAGCAGCGGAGGAGTTGGTTATCCGCTGGGTCGAGACCCGTACCGAAGCCGAACTGGCGGTCTATCCGCAGGTGGTGTCGCTGGCGCGCATGGTGATTGGTGAAGCGTTTTCGAATCAGGTGATTACCCCGGGTGTGACCACCACCGAGGATGTTGCCTGGTATATTCGCCAGCGGTTCGCGGACTTGAATCTGCCGATCTGGTTTATGCCGGATGTCAATCTGCAACGCGCCGGCCAGTCGTGTGGCCAAGACGACTCATTCTGTGGCACGAGCGGCTTGATTCTGCCGGGCGATGTATTGCATACCGATGTCGGCATCTGTTATCTGAAACTGTGTACCGACACCCAGGAAATGGGCTACGTCGCGCGGCTGGGCGAAGCCGGTGTGCCGGCTGGCCTGCGGCAGGCGCTGAGCACTGGCAACCGCTGGCAGGACCATCTGACTCAGGCCTTTGTCAGCGGCCGGTCCGGCAATGATATTCTGGCCGAAGCATTGCGCCAGGCGGGCGCGGAAGGGATTGTTTCCAGTGTGTATACCCACCCGCTGGGTTTTTTCGGCCATGCGCCCGGACCCACCATCGGCATGTGGGACAATCAGGGTGAAACCGCCATTCGCGGGGAGTGGCCGCTGTATCCCAATACCGGCTACGCCATTGAGGGCAATATCAAAGCGGCCGTGCCGGAATGGGATGACCAGCTGGTGCAGATCAAGCTGGAGCAGAGCGCGGTGTTTGACGGCCAACAGGTCCACTATCTGGCCGGTCGTCAGACGCAGTGGCATGTGATCAGGTAACGAGCAGGAGGTAAGACAATGCACAAAAGTAAACTGGCGGGCTTTGTGATTGACTGTCAGACCGATAAGCTGCAACCAGCCGCTGAATTATGGGGTAGGGAACCTTTGATTTAATCTGCCATGGCCGCGTTACAGTCCGAAATCGCTCAAGACAAGGCGTCGTGCGCAGTGCGCCAAATAAGACTCGCTCGCGACCATTTCAGATTTAATCAGAGGTTCCTTAGCGCGCTGGGCATGCCGGTGCGTCGGCTGCCGGGGGAGGAGGGTGAAAAATATATCCGGTTGCTCGATCCCAACGAACAGTTGCACATTGAAGTGCAGTCGGTGACGCATCCCAGCAGAGTGCATCTGGATATTGAAACCGATGACATTGAGGCTGAAGTCAAACGCCTGGAAGGGCTGGGCGCCAGGCAGATCAAACGCGTTAAAACCTGGTGCGTGATGGAAGCGCCGACCGGGCAGCGTTTTTGCGTGGTCAGGCCGCAATCAAAACATTTCGCCGAACACGCGCAGCAATGGAACTAAGTGTTTAGTAAGCTGCACGATGCAGTAATGATTTCAGACAAGGAACAGCATGAGCAAACGAACCGTTAACGCCTACGCCGCGATGCAGGCCGGCGCTGAACTGCAACCCTTCAGTTATGAACTGCCGGAGATTGGCGCGGATCAGGTCGATATCAAAGTCGAATACTGTGGCATCTGTCACTCCGATCTGAGTGTGCGGGATAACGATTGGGGCATCAGTCAGTATCCGTTTGTGCCGGGCCACGAAATCATCGGTACCGTGGTCAATATTGGCGAATCCGCGCAGGGCGTCAAAATGGGTGACCGGGTCGGCCTGGGCTGGTTCTGTCATAGCTGCATGCACTGTGATCAGTGCATGTCCGGCAAGCACAATCTATGTGCCGATAAAGCCGCCACCATTGTCGGTCATCACGGCGGTTTTGCCGATTATGTACGCGCACACTGGGCCTGGGCGATACCCTTGCCGGCAGCGCTGGATCCGGCCACGGCCGGACCGTTACTGTGCGGCGGCATCACCGTGTTTCAGCCGATCCTGCAGGCGGATGTGAAACCGACCGATCGGGTGGGGGTGATCGGCATCGGTGGCCTGGGGCATCTGGCATTGCAGTTTCTGCACAAATGGGGCTGTGAAGTCACCGCGTTCAGTTCCTCTTCGGCTAAAACCGAGCAGGCCAAAGCCATGGGCGCGCACCAGGTGGTTAATTCCCGTGATGATCAGGCCATGCAGGCCATCGCCGGAAGCCTGGACTTCATCCTCAATACCACCAATGTCAATCTGAACTGGCAGGCTTATCTGGATGCGCTTGCTCCGCAGGGTACGCTGCATACCGTGGGCGCGGTGCCCGATCCCATCCCCGCACCGGCATTCAGCATGATCAGCAATGAATTGACCATTTCCGGCAGTCCGCTGGGCAGTCCGGCGCTGACCCGCTCGATGCTGCGGTTTTGTGAACGGCATGCTATTCAGCCGGTAACCGAAATGTTTGACCTAAAAGACGCTAATCAGGCATTGGAGCATCTGGCCTCCGGTAAGGCCCGCTACCGGGTGGTGCTGAAAGTCCGGTAATGTGTTTGCCGGGTTAACAACCCGGTCAGCCGACGGTCATTTAGCGGCAAATGGAATAAGGCCCCAAATCCATATGAAAATGGTTGTAATGCTGGGCGTTGTAGTCGGGTCCCAGTACGGCCGAAAAATAGTTGCAGCTTTGCGCATGCAGGGTTTGTAAAAAACGCGCTTTAGCCGAATCCTTCCGCCAGTCTTTGGCGATGTTGATCTCAGCACCGTCAGCCAGCACGAAACCGGCGATATCGATGGCATTGGCCAGCGCATGCTGGGAACGCCGTCCGGAACGGGCGTTGTTCACATTTCGGCAGGCATAGGTGCCGAAATGGCGTACCCGGATAATCTCCTGGTCAAAGCTTGCCTGTGCCAGCGGCTGCAGCGTATGCCGCTCCCAGATCGCCAGCGCCACCAGCGCGGGACAGGTCAGATTGATATCGCCGCCGTAAGAAATTCCCGACTGCTGCAGGCTGACGGCATTAAACAAACCACAACCAGCGCCAGTTTCGCGGTCGGTCAGTGGGACGTAGCGCAGATCGCTGTTGCTGAGCACGCTGAAGCACAACTCGGAGTTGGTTTTGATGCGCTTTAATTTAAGCGCGGTAGCCAGACCGGGCGGCTGCTCGATCAGCAGCGGGGCGAATGGATCATGGCGGTCTGGCAACTGATAGCGGACCACATAGTAACCGGCGGCAAACAGGACCAGCAGTCCGGCGATCAGCAGGCGTTTAACCATTTACTGTTGCGCGGTGATGACCAGGGTGCCGACGGACAGTTGTTGGCCGGTGCTGTCCGACACCAGACTGAGCGGTATTTCTCCGGCTTGCTGAAACATCTCAGCCGGAATGGCGGTGGTGATGACGTCCGGACTGATATGTGCTTTCAGCCGCCGCTCGCCGGCCTGGATTTGAGTGTCCGCCGGTGCACACTTGATTTGGATCCAGACACCCATCGCACCGTTGCTCTGCTCATGCTGGGCAACCCCGGCGGTGGTTTGTCGTGGGCCCCAGTTGGTCACTGCACAGAATTCAGATGCCGGCGCGCTGTCGCTGTCAGCGGATTGCGCGGCACTGGATTCAGTGACTGCAAATACGGCCAGGGTCTGCCAGGTGTTGTGCATATCATCATGCAGAGTGATGACGTGCTCGCCGGGTTCAGAAAATACTTTCTTCTGCAACTCGGGCTGGCCCTGAAAACTGGCCACCAGCACATAATTCTCCCGGTAGCTGGTGTGCAGGCGCTGGCCGTCAATGGCGATTTCGGCCCAGCGCGGGGCACCCTCAACATCGAACCAGAGCGCCGAGAAGCCTTCTCCGAAACTGTTGGGAGGGGTGCCGGCAGTGGTGCTGCGCGGGCCCCAGTTGGTGACTTCCACGATGTTTTGTTCAGTGGCTGCCTGGGTAGTGGCAACGGTACTGATACCGGCGGCCTGATAGCGCAGCACCGCCAGCAGTACTTCCGTTTCAGACAGTTGCCAGTCGCGTACCGGGATCAGCTGTCCCCGGGCAAAGTCGGTCTGGATGCCCTGCTGCAGCCGGGCCTCGAAATCGGCGCCTTTAAGCGGGCCTTCGGCGGGCAGTTGCAGGTGCTCGCGTAACGCGCTGGCCAGTTCACTGACCGGGAGCTGGTAGTGTGGATATTGCTCAATAGCCCAGGCGCCGACGGCACCCGCGCCATCCATATCGGCGATGCTCTGATCAGCCATCGCACCCAGACCGGTGGGGGTCATGGCAGCCGGTATCCGCCGGGTCCATTGCCACCAGCCGCCGGCCAGCAGCGCTGTCACGGCGATGGCGCCGCCGCTGTAACGCACGAACTGTCTGCGGCTGTGTCCGGTCATCGGTTGCTCATGCCTGGATCAGATGTTCCGCCAACCGATGCGACAGCGCCACCACGGTCATGGTCGGGTTGGAATAACCGAAACTGGGAAATACCGCCGAGCCGGCCACATAGACATTCTCGGTGCCGAATATTTTCAGATTGGCATCCACCACACCTTTGCTTGCATTAGTCGCCATACGCGCAGTGCCCATGTGATGCGCAACACCACTGGCAGCCTGCAGGCGGCGTTTGATATGCAACGGTTTGACCTGGCCACGGCCCAGACCCATGCGGCCGAGTTCATGGGTCAGTTTGATGAAAATGTCCTGTGCGGATTGAAAATCACGTGGATCAATTTCCCAGCACAGCCTGATGCCGGGCAGGCCCAGGGCATCGCGCTGACTGGTCAGTTCCAGCCGGCTGCTCTCATTGGTGCGCGGTTCCAGAATCATTTGCGTGTCATAAGTCCAGGTCTCAGCGCCGCTGAACCCCAGTGCCGGCTGCTGGCTGTAGCTGCCTGGCAGGCGTTCGGCGGCGGGTGCGATTCTGAGCAGTGCACAGGCATTCTGCCAGCCCTGTTCGGTCAATGCCTCCGGGGTCGGGGTAATGATCGGCATAACCGGGCCGGTGGCCGAACCGGTGCGTTGATAAACCAGGTCCGCCGGTAGCTGCAGGACTCCCGGGCTGAGCCCGAAATGATCAGCAAAACCATGCGCCAGTTTGTCTGACTGGATACCCGCGGCTGACCAGCCGAGTTGTTGCAGCAGCAATAAATGCCGGGCATTTTCAATCCCCCCCATGGCCATCACCGTGCGAGCAGGCTTGACCTTGATGCGCTGTTGATGCAATCCGCCCAGTTGTACCTCGGTCAAGCGGGTGCCGGCATAGCCATACTCGATGGCGGCGGCGTTCAGCAGGCATTCGATCTGGGTGGACTGTTGAATGTCCGCGCGGTATCTATCTCCGAACCGGGTCGGCGGGCTGAAGTGGAACAGCCGGTTTTGAAACCACCGGCTGCCGGAAAAATCGATCAGCTGTTGCTGCAACTGTGCTTCCAGCCGGGCCGGAGCGTAGTTGTCATCAGCAATTTCCAGCCACCTGTGAGCGGCCCGGTAGTGTTCCTCAAGCTCGGCTTTGTCGATCGGCCAGCCGACCGAACCGGCCTCCGGGCGGGCCACGAAGTCAATCGCGTCCAGCGGTCGGCACCAGCCGCCCCAATGTCCGGATGTGCCGCCAAAATAGCGCAGGCGCGTGGTCGTCAACGAGTATTTCGAGGTGCCGGTTGACTGGCCGTCATACAATTCGAGTTCGGCCTGACTGGAGGGCTCCAGATCACCGGCTTCGGCCAATATGATCGACCATTGCGGCGCGGCGCGGGCGGTTTCCAACGCCAGCGTGATACCAGCCGGTCCGGCGCCGAGAATCAACAGATCACAGCGGCGTTCGGAGGTGTCGGTAGTATCAGCCAGATTGGTCAGCATGAGGCTCAGTTACTGCACGGATGGCAGCACTCTAGCACAATCGGCCATCGGTTCGGTGGCCGCAATGTCTGGCCACCGCCATGCTCATCGAACGCGTCAGCGGCGGGGGCCGCCGCGATCAGATTCAGACCGCTGGCAGCAGCGCGGGCTAATCAAATTGCTGGGTTTGCCAGTTGGCTTCAGATTTTTGCAGATAGCCGGGGATGTCCGCCTGCCAGGTATTGCGCACCGGCACGGAGTAATTCAGATACAGCTTGCCGGAATTGATGGCCCAGGCCTGTGGGTCAGTGGGAACCAGATAGCCTTTGCTCAAACCATAGGCGCAATAACCACCATACTGCGGAGCATATTTCTCCGGATCGGCAGCGAACAGATCACGGTTGGCGGTGCTGGCGAAATGCCAGGTGGCGTCGTTATATTCGAAGCTAATGTCGGGCTCCCCTTTGACCGGTTCGGCCTGCTTGAAATAAGCCACCGGATCATAGCCCCGGATGGCGCCATCACTGGAACTGAAGACTTCCGGTTCAGCCAAAACGTGGTTACTTAACAACAGCAAACCGGTGATCAATAGGTTACGCATAGTGATTCCTTGTGGGGGTAAGTACTGGTTGTTGTCAACAGGACCGTTCTAAAGCAGAAAAATCACATAAACCCGGCGCTATATCAACATCGCTGTTGTAGTGTGGCAACCGGTATAATGCTCGATTGATTATGAACAAACCTGAACTACACATCATTATACTGGCTGCCGGACGCGGCCAGCGAATGCTTTCCCGGCAGCCCAAAGTATTGCAGCCGATTGGCGGGCAGGCGATGCTGGCACACGTGTTGCAGGCCGCTTCGGCTTTGCCGGCGGCGGTTGTGCATGTGGTTTACGGCCATGCCGGTGAACAATTGCGCAAAGCTTTCCCGAGCGCGCCGGTCAAGTGGGTAGCGCAGCAGCAGCAAAATGGCACCGGTCACGCCGTTGCCCAGGCCATGCCCGGGGTGCCGGATACTGCCCGGGTGCTGGTGCTGATGGGCGATCAGCCATTGCTGACCGCTGCTACTCTGAAGCGACTGTTGGCGGCGCCGGGGGAGGTGGCGATGCTGAGCATGTCGCTGGCTGATCCGACCGGTTATGGTCGGGTGGTGCGCGATGGTCAGGGTGTGTTTAGAGAAATTGTGGAACACGCTGATGCCACGCCAAAGCAACGGAATATCAGCGAGGTCAACAGCGGTGTGTATTGCTTTCCGGCCGATGATTTAAAGCAATGGCTGGCGCGCCTGGCCGGTAACAATGCCGCGGGCGAGCACTATCTCACCGATGTATTGGCCATGGCGGTCAGCGCGGGCAGGCAGGTCGCGGTCTGCCAGGCGGAGGACCCCACCGAACTGCAGGGCGCCAATGACAAACTGCAACTGGCGCAGCTGGAGCGGCTTTATCAGCAGCGTCAGGCCATTCAGTTGCTGCAAGCCGGTGTCACCCTGGCTGATCCGGCCCGCATTGACGTGCGCGGCGAGGTGCAGACGGGTCAGGACATATTTATTGATATTAATGTGGTGTTGCAGGGCAGCATTGTGCTGGGCGATGAGGTTCGGATTGGTCCGGGCTGTGTGCTGGAAGACTGCCGGCTGGCAGCCGGTACGCAGGTGTTAAGTCATAGTGTATTGCAGGGCGTGGTGACCGAAGGCGCCTGCAGTATCGGCCCGTTTGCCCGCTTGCGGACCGGCACCGTGTTGGCGGCCGGGGTCAAAATCGGTAATTTTGTGGAAACCAAACAAGCCGTGCTGGGCGCCAACAGCAAGGCCAGTCATTTAAGTTACCTGGGGGATGCGGTGCTGGGGGCCAACGTCAACATCGGCGCCGGCACCATTACCTGCAACTACGATGGTGTCAACAAATATCAGACCACCATTGCCGATGGGGTCTTCATCGGTTCGGATAGCCAGCTGGTCGCGCCGGTCAGTATTGGCGAGGGCGCTTTTATCGGCGCTGGTTCGACCATCACCAGTGATGCACCAGCCGGTAAACTGACCTTGTCACGGGTGCGCCAGAAAACCCTGGATGACTGGTTAACGCCCCGGCAACAGGCATGTGAGGACAATTCCTGATGTGCGGGATTGTGGCGGCTGCAGCGCGCCGGGATGTCTGTCAGATATTGCTCAGCGGTCTGCAGGCGCTGGAATACCGGGGCTATGATTCAGCCGGACTGGCGCTGCTGAATGACCAGCAACTGCTGCGGCATCGTACCCGCGGGAAGGTCGCGGCGCTGGCCGAATTGTGTGCACGTGAACCCTTGCGCGGCGGCTGTGGCGTGGCCCATACCCGCTGGGCTACGCATGGCGCGCCGACCACTGATAATGCACATCCGCATGTGGTGGCCGGACATCTGGCGATCGTCCACAACGGTATTATTGAAAATCATGCGCAGCTGCGCGAGCAACTGAAGGCGGACGGTCACCAGTTCACCTCCCAGACCGACAGCGAAGTGGTGGCCTGGCGGATTGCGGACTATATGCAGCAGGGGCACGATTTGCTGCAGGCCCTGCAGCGCACCCTGCCGGAATTACACGGTGCTTATTCACTGGCGGTGATTTCGACACACGAGCCCGGGGTTATCGTCGGTGCCCGGCAGGGCAGTCCGTTAGTGCTGGGAATTGGCTTTGACGAAAACTTTCTGGCTTCGGACGTCTACGCGCTGCTGCCGGTGACCAATCGTTTTGTGCAGCTGGAAGAAGGCGAAAGCGTGCGGGTGACGATGGATAGCTGGCAGCTTTACGGGCCCGATCAGCAACCCCTGGAGCGCGCGCCGCAAACGTCCTCGCTGAGTCTGACCAGCACCGAGCGCGGTGCTTACCGTCACTTCATGCAGAAGGAAATCTTCGAGCAGCCCGAAGCGGTCGCACGCACTCTGGACGGCCGCCTGACCGCGACCGGTCTGACGCCCGGTTTGCTCGGCCCGCAGACTGAATCGTTGCTGGCCAAAGTACGGCAGGTGCATATCATTGCCTGCGGGACCAGCTATCACGCCGGCTTGATAGCACGCTATCAGATTGAACAACAGGCAGGCATCCCCTGCATGGCGGAAGTGGCCAGCGAATATCGTTACCGTCAGCCGGTGGTGCCGGAGAATACTTTGTTCATCGCGATTTCTCAGTCCGGTGAAACGGCCGATACCCTGGCTGCTCTGCAGCAGGCTCAGGGGGCTGGCTATTTGGCCAGCATCGCGATCTGCAATGTGCCGGAAAGCTCATTGGTGCGGGCCGCGGATCTGGCCTTGATGACGCGCGCCGGGCCGGAAATCGGAGTGGCTTCGACCAAGGCTTTCACTACCCAGTTAACGGTTTTACAACTGCTGCTGCTGGCCTTGCTGGAAGCCCGTGCCGCGGCTGCTGATCAGCGTCTGGAGTTGGCTCGCCAACTGCGGGCATTGCCGCACAGAATTGCTCAGGCGTTAACACTGGACAAGCATATCGCGCTGCTGGCGGAGCGTTTTACCGAGAAACATCATGCCTTGTTTCTGGGGCGTGGCAGCCATTATCCGGTGGCTATGGAAGGTGCGCTCAAGCTTAAGGAAATTTCCTATATCCATGCCGAAGCCTATCCCGCCGGCGAACTAAAACATGGTCCACTGGCGCTGGTGGATGCCGATATGCCGGTGGTAGCGGTGGCGCCGAACGATCAGCTGTTGAGCAAACTGCAGTCCAATCTGGAAGAAGTGCGTGCCCGGGGCGGAGATCTGCTGGTGGTGGCCGATCACCATATCAGCAAGGCGCTGGCCGGGCATGCCACCGTGGTCGAAGTGGAAACCGGTGGCAATGGCCTGGCGCCGATCGTATTGAGTATTCCGCTGCAACTGCTGGCTTATCATGTCGCGGTGTTAAAAGGCACCGACGTGGATCAGCCGCGCAATCTGGCCAAGTCGGTGACGGTGGAGTAGCAGCGGCCGGTGTGGTGGTTGTGGTTAGTGTCTCAGCCGGTTCTGGCGAAATCGTTCACAGTCGAGTAATCTATTGGTATTGCAGGGCTGATTGATCAGCTAATCGACAGGAATAATTTATGAAAAGACGCCATCGCGCCGAAGACGAGGCCGAGATTAACATCACCCCGATGCTCGACATCGTGTTTATCATGTTGATTTTCTTCATCGTTACCACTTCGTTCGTGAAAGAGCGGGGGCTGGATATTTCCCGGCCGCAGAAAACCTCGGAACCGCCGCCGCCGGATCTGGACAACCTGCCGATCGTGGTCAAGATCAGCCATACCAGTGTGATTACCATCAACGACCGCGAAGTGGATCTGGCCGCCATGCGTGCCAATCTGGAGCGCGAAAATGCCATCCGTCCCGATGCGCCATTGATTATCGCCGCGCATCCTGATTCGGAAACCGATGCGCTGGTAACGGTGCTCGACGCGGCCAATATTGTCGGGATCACAGCCGTCAGCGTCGCCACCACGCAGGGTTAACCACAAGTATCAATGCCGGTTTTTCCGAAACCGGCGATTCCCGGCAGTTATGCCATTAACCAAGGCCCGATTACAGGGCTAAACCTTCGGGGTATTAAAATGTCTGAGCAAAATTTCTTTACCAAGCTGCTGACTTTCGACGATATGATCACACCGTCGATTATTAAGATTATTTACTACATCGGTGTTGTTGGCGCCGTGCTGGGTGGTATCGGGATGGTATTCCAGGGCGGTACCGCAACCTTTATGGGCCTGGTATGGATAGTGCTGGGTCCGCTGGTAGTCAGGATATATTGCGAACTGCTGATCGTGATGTTCAAGATTTATCAATCCCTGAAAGAAATCAACGAGCGCGGCAAACTGTAGGCTGCAGCCAGGTTGTATAAGGCCCGCCAGAGCGGGCCTTTTTTATGCCCGCTGGCTGGTCGTTCGAGCGGTCCGGTAAGCTCGGAATCGGAACCACGTATCAACCTGCAACCACTTTGTCATATGGTGGTTGTAAAATGCCCGGTCAGCACGATCGCAGGGACGGACAGTGCCTTGCTTTCATTACTATCAACCACCCGAATCGAGCCGTGACCATGCCATCAATGATCCGATACTCTTTGTTTGCGATTTTTTCTCTGGGGGTGTTTTTGCCCCTGTCAGCCAATGCCCAGGTGACAGTCCTGGATGAACCCTTCGACGATCAAAGCCAGTTTACCGCCACGCCGATGCTGGAGTCGGCCGGTGAGACCAGCGATTACTACCGCTTGACTGACAGCTCTGACATCGCTCCCAGCTTTGTTGGCTTTGATGGCGATTTTTTTGCCGCTCAGGATACCAACGGTGTTACCGGGGCCGCTGCCACCAGCATTGTTATGGACTGGACCAATCTGGCGATTGCAGGGCTTAGTAATATCGAGTTATCGGTGCTGATTGCCGAAGATGATTCCAGTGATGGCAATGAAGACTGGGATTCGGACAGCTCGGTGATATTCCAGTATCAGATCGATGGCGGCGGATTTCAGGATTTGCTGGCATTCGAATCGATGACTACCGGATTTAACAGCGAGCCAGCCCAGGATACTGATTTTGACGGTTTGGGTGATGGCGCTGCGCTAACCGAAACACCGACCACCTTTATGGCCACGATTGCGGGCAGCGGTAACAATCTGGATTTGCGTGTCACCGTCAGCTTTCTGGACGATGGCGATGAAGATGTAGCTTTTGATGACGTGGTGATTACCGCGGATGGAACACCGGTTGCGGTTGATCCGGTTATCAATGAGTTTGTTGCCAATCATATCGGTGACGATACCAATGAGTACGTTGAAATCGAGGGCACCCCGGACACCGATTACAGCGCCTACAGCGTGCTTCAGCTGAGTGGTGACAATGATGCCGGCGGCACGCTCAGAGGTCAGATTCTGAATGTACTGGCGGTCGGCTCTAGCGATTCTAATGGTTTGTTTGTAACGGCGTTTCTGGACAGTGTGCTGAGCAACACCACGCAGTCATTGCTGCTGGTGGAAAACTTTACCGGCATGCCGGGAGATGATCTGGATACCAATGACGACGGGGTTCTGGATAGCACGCCCTGGACCCGGGTAGTGGATGATATCGCGGTCACGGATGCCGGCGCCGGAGATGTCACCTATGCAGTAGTTACGCTGACGCCGGATTTTGACGGCGGTTCCAGCACGGTCGGGGGCGCATCCCGCATCCCGAATGGCGCCGACACCGATAATGTGGCCGATTGGTTGCGCAATGATTTTGACGGCGCAGGTATTCCGGCATTGGATCCGGGGACGCCGGAACTCGGTGAAGCTTTCAATACCCCGGGCACCGAAAATGACGAGGTTGAATCATCCGACCTGCCGGTGACATGCGGTGCCCCTGCGACACTGATCAGTGCGGTGCAGGGCAATGGCTTTACTTCCCCGCAGGTCGGTAACGAGGTGGAAATCGAAGGCGTGGTTGTCGGTGATTTCCAGAATGGCGTAGCAGGTGAGTTGAACGGCTACTTTGTTCAGGAAGAGGACACCGATGCCGATATGGACACTTTGACCTCGGAGGGCATCTTTGTGTTTGCGCCCGACAATATGCTCACCATCAGCGTCGGTGACCAGCTTCGGGTACGCGGCAGCGTGGAGGAATCCTTCGGCTTTACCAGGATCACCGGTGTCACCGGTATAGCACTCTGCAGCGACAGTGGACGTGGCTTGCTGACAGCTACGCCGGCCATGATCAGTCTGCCGATCAGCGATGAGCTGGAGCTGGAAAGCGTTGAGGGCATGGCGGTCATCCTGCCGCAGACCTTGACCGTTTCTGATCAGTTTAATGTGGTGCGTTTCGGTGAAGTGACGTTGTCTAACGGCCGTATTATTCAACCAACCAATCAGGTTTTACCCGGCGCGGCAGCCAATAATCAGCAGGCGCTCAACGATTTGAACATGATCGTGCTGGATGATGGCCGCGACGGCAGCAATGTGATGCCATTTGTAGTAGGACGCGATGATCTGAACCCTATCAATGCCGGCAATCCGGTGCGCAACGGTTATCAGGTCACCGATTTACACGGCGTCCTATCATTTGCCTTTGGTGATTACCGGGTGCAGCCCACCCAGGCATTTACATTTGACGAAAACGCCAATCCCCGTCAGAACATGCCGGAACTGGCAGACAGCATCCTGACGGTGGCATCGTTTAACGTGCTGAATTTTTTCACCACGCTGGACAATGCGGGCAGCATCTGCGGACCCGCCAGTAACCAGGGCTGCCGGGGGGCGGACAGTGCGTCCGAGCTGACCCGGCAGACCGATAAGATTGTTGCGGCCATTCTTGGTCTGGACGCGCAACTGGTCGGTCTGGTTGAGCTGGAGAATAACGCGTCTGCGTCACTGCAGGGGCTGGTGGATGCGCTCAACGCGGTGGCCGGCGCGGGTGCCTGGGACTTCATCGATACCGGCACCATCGGCAGCGATGTGATCAAGGTCGGCATCATTTATACCCCGGCAGCAGTAACACCGATGGGTACCTTCGCGCTGCTGGATTCCGCGGTGGACCCGCGCTTTGACAGCAATCTGAACCGGCCCGCTCCGGCCCAGAGCTTTATGGATAACGATGGCGAGGTGTTCACGGTCGTTATCAACCACCTCAAATCCAAGGGCTGTGGCGGTGCCACCGGTCTGGATGCCGACCAGGGTGACGGCCAGGCCTGTTTCAATGAGACCCGCCGTCAGGCCGCGCTGGCACTGGCGGACTGGATCAACACCGATCCGACCAGCAGCGGTGATCCGGATTTTCTGATCCTGGGTGATCTGAACGCCTATGCCATGGAAGACCCCATCCGCGCCATCGCCGACGGCGGTTTGCTGAATCTGGGCAGTGAGTTTGAAGGCCCAGACGCCTATTCATTCCAGTTCTTCGGCCAGGCCGGCACCCTCGACTACGCCATCGCCACGCCGGAGCTGGCGGCGCAGGTGCTGGACACGGTGCACTGGCACATCAATGCCGATGAACTGCCTGGTTTTAATTACAACGAAGAAAATCTGGCCGGTGGTCTGATTAAACCGGCGGATTTCTATCAACCCGATGCTTTCCGTGCATCCGATCATGATGCGATAGTGGTTGCGCTGAATCTGGGTCCGGGCATTGTCGATGCCAGCAATCCAGCAACCATGCTGGCCGTGGATCGCAGCTTCGCGCTGGCCGATGGCATTGATTCGGTTCAGGTCATGCTGCAACTGGTCAACGCCGGCGGCATGCCGATCCCGGGCGTGGCGGTGAGCCTGGCGGTGACCGACAGCGCCATGCTGGGCCAAACCACCGGCGTCACCGACATGAACGGCCAGTTCACCACCACCCTGACCAACACCGTGATAGAAAGCGTAACGGTATCGGGTCAGTTTGATCTGAGCGGTGACGGCGTGCCGGACACCGATATCAGCAACGGTTCCCCACGCACGGTCAGCTTTGAGGATGAAGACTTTATTTTTGGCGATGGCTTTGAATAAAGCATTATGCTGAACTGAGGCAGCCGGATAATATCCGGCCAGGCAAAAACGGCAGGCCATCTGGTAACAGGTGGCCTGTTTTTTTGCCTTACATTGATGGTCAGTTCGGTAATTAAGGTCAGGCTCTAACCAGCCCGTCGAGCCGCGCGTCCGGCACAGTGGAAACAAAGCGTGTTATCGGGATAGTGATTAGGCGTATTTTGAATCGTATTCCTAGCTGCAAATATTGATACCCACAATTCTGGTTAACCCAGCCTAACTACCCTAAATCAATATCAACAAATATCATAGCAATGCCAGGGAGCCGGTTATCCAGTCAATTGCAGGAATGGTTGCCCGTTGATTGCCTGTACAAAAGTATAGGCAATCAGGCCAATATAGCCGGCACTGAAAACCGCAACCCAAAGCCGCCCGCTGCCGTTGTGTCTTGTGGTTGCGATTAGATAACCAAAGATCGGAATAAAGTGCAGCGCATGAGTGGCGAAGAAGTGGGTTACTCTGAGGTCGCCGCCATCACGCGACCAGCCCATGATCGGAAACCCGCCGGCTTTGGTGGCTGAGCCGCCTACCAAGTGGCCGCCATTGCTGGCCAGATAGCTGGCTACCATGACCGTGGATACAAAGGTGATCGCCAGCCCGCAAACAATAGCCAGCTTGAGGGCGGGTTGCAGCCGAAGCGTTTTGTTGCGTGCGATCTGGACGGCATAAACAAGCGCGGCACTGGTCAGCGTTACCGCAAACACACCCATCATTTTATAAATCATAATGGTCAATGATGTGGTGAAATTAAAATGCGATAGCGTGCCCAGCATGGCCGCACCGCCTACCCAGGCCACTTCGGCCAGGACACAAACCACTATTACGTGGCTATAGATTCGGTAAGCCGTTTTTTTCGTCATGCCGGGTGGCAACCAGTCGGCAAACCAGGCCAGGGTAACGAGGTATAAGCCCAGCGCCAGCTCAAATTTTAATGGCTTGATCCAGACGTTTTCGCCCAGCACGGTACGGGTATCGATGGCCATGGCAGCCAGTGTCGGCAGCAGCAGGGCGAACAGCAACAGCGCCGCCGAGGTAAATGCCGGTTCGCGCTGGAATAATTCCGGCAACAGGCTTATGAATCGGCGTCGGCCGGCCGGATTGGCGAGGGTGTCGATTATGTTCAATCTCCGAATTGCTTCAAGCCGCAGGTCGCGCAGTCGAGTTCAGCTGGTTGATCATTCGGAGCGTCATAAAAGCCAGCAACCCCGCTGGACCGAACAGGAAGGTCAACACAAGACAGGGAATAACCAGCCAGAACCGAATGCCTTCCGTTCTGGCTGTACGGCATTCCCAAGCGCCGATAAACAGATCAAAAGCCAGATAGTGCAGCCAGCCGGCCAGCACAACTTCCGCTTGAGTAAACAGTGTCATGACCTCGCTCAGGCTGCCGAAGCCGCCTTCGGCGGATGACCACGACACCAGGATCAGCGCGCTGTATAACACCGCCAGTGTAACGGGAATGATCCGCCCGGAAATCCACTCGGCCCAACGCGGAACCAAGGGTGAGATCAATAGCACCAGCCAGCCGAGCATGGCGGTGCTGGTTGCCAATGAGAATAGTTGTTCGTTAGACATGGTTTTCCTGTCATCTTGTCACTGTCAGGATAGCAATATCAGTTATTTTCTTGACAATGTCAAGATCAATTTTGACAGTGTCAAGGCGGCTGCTTATGATGAGCTATGGACAACATCAAAACCGGCGCGCACGGCGCTGGTGCCAGAAAAACAAATTATCACCATGGAGACCTGCGGGCCGCGCTGCTGGATGCGGCCGAAGCGGAGCTTGCCAGCAAGGGCATCGAGGCCTTTTCGCTGCGCGGCGTCGCCAAGCGGGCCGGAGTCAGCCACGCCGCGCCGGCGCATCATTTCAATGACGCACAGGGCCTGCTCACCGCGCTTGCCACGATTGGCTTCCAGCGCTTCGTGGACACCCAGGAAAAACGCCAGCGAAGTGCTCCGCGCGAGCCGCGTGCGCAACTGGCCGCCTCGGGACTGGGTTACGTGGATTTTGCGATGGCCAATCCGGCGTTGTTCCGTTTGATGTTTTCCTCGCAAAAACCCGACAAAAAAGACCCGGTACTTGCCGATGCCTCGGCTGCCGCGTTCGATAAACTGGTCAAAGATATTCAGGCTATTGCCCACATCGACCCTCACACTGACCCAGTTGCAATGACGGATGTGATGGCGGCCTGGGCCATCGTGCATGGTTTGGCGGATTTGCTGATAGCCGGACGGATGGCTTTTTTGCAGTCCATGAACAAGCCGGACAGAGAAGCTGTTATGACGGATATTATTCTTCGGAACTGCAGCTCTGGACCCGTCGGATAAGGGTATATAAGGACAGCATCAGAGTATGGACACCCATGATTTTTCCGGACAGCAGCAGAGCAGCAGAGTATGGACACCCATGATTTTTCCGGCCTAAATTGAGACAGAACAGAGTATGGACACCCATGATTCTTACAGCCCGAATTGAATCCGTCAGGAAATACAATAAGCAGCATTGAAACCGCTTGATAGTATCAGAGTATGGACACCCAATGATTCCGCGCCTAAGCAACGTAAATTGGCTGAGTATATTCTTATCGGTACATTTTTCAGTTTCACCTGGGCACTGGTGGCGGCAGTTTTGGCCCAGCAAGTCATTCGAATCTTGTTGGCTATATAGATCAGGCGTTTGTCGATGGGCTTGCCGTTAAAAGTAGAAAAACCGGGTATTGACAGAGCCCTCGCTGTATATTGACAGTTATGATTTTCAGCTGCGAGTGGCTGAAAAACAGGCTTAAATATTAGGAGCATTGCTATGGGTGATGGGTGCCGACGAAAGCAAGACCGCACATCAATAATGCAAAATAGAACAAACACCTGGTTTTTAATAGGCGCAGCGTATTGGCTGTTGATGTCACACATTGTTGCGGTGTCGGCTGCTGAGGGTTCTTCAGGCTTTTTGATCGGCCAGGCTATCAGTGGCGGCTGGTACGATACCGCTCAGGATGGTGCCGGCTTGACGCTGGAAATTCTTGATGATGATCGAGCGGTTGTGATCTGGTACACCTATGACACGAATGGGAATCAGGTCTGGATACTGGGCGTTGGCATGCTTGATGGTGATCGGATTGTGATCGAAGAAGCACGGATCACCAGCGGCGGCATATTTGGTATGGATTTCAACCCTGGGGCGATTCAACGCAATATCTGGGGGCGGCTGGAATTGATATTTTCTGATTGCAACAATGCCACCCTGATATATGACGGTCCGCCCGCATTTGGCAATGGTACTCAGCAGCTACAGCGCCTGACTACTATTCGCACGCTTGCGTGTGACGGCAAACGTCAGGTGAGACTTGGCTTTACGCCTTTTCCAGCGGAACCGCCGGGGCCAAACGGCGAAATGTTACTGTCAACCTATGCCAAGATAAGCGCCAACGCAGATATTATTGCGCATCACTTGGACGATGGCATACCCTGGCCGGAAGCTGCTTCGGGTATGAGTGTGGAAGGTTATCCGGGTGGGTTACAAGCCGATTGGAATTTTCGCCGGGCCCTGACACCTGCAAGCCACAAGGTTTATGTCGCCATAACGCCCATTAGCCTGGCGCGTAATTCACTCGCTCCTTACCGAGGCGAACAGCCTGATACCCCGCTGGATGCGCTGGGTGAACCGTGGGTTTCCGCCCGCTTCAATGACCAGATGGTTAAACAGGCATTTTTAAACCACACCATCAACGCGGTGGAGTTTTTTCGCCCGGATTATCTGGCAATCGGTATTGAAGTGAACCTGTTTCGACAACTGGCGGTATCAGCATTGTGGCCGGATTATTTAGAGCTGCATCGGCAAACCTATCAGGCCTTGAAAGAACGTTACCCCAGCTTGCCCGTATTCGTGACCATGACGGCCAACGAATTGCTGGAAGGGTTTACTGCCGCCGATGCCACCGTTCAGGCTCAAGTACTTGCCGATATGCAGGATTTTACTGACATCATAGGTATTTCCTGGTATCCATTTCTTTCTAATTTTGGCACCGGCGAACTGCCGGCGGATACCTATCAGCGCATAGATGCATTGACTGACAAGCCCATTGCCATCGCTGAGACCGGTTACCCCGCACAATTCCAGCGGCTGGAAGTCGCTGATGGTGTGATAGTCGACCTGAATGGCACGCTGGAGAAACAGGACGCATTCATGCGCGACTTGCTGGCCGCGGCGGACGCCCGGAATTTTCGTTTTGTCATCCAGTTTGTAGCACGTGACTATGATGCGTTATGCGATGCACTCCAATGCAGTGATTTCAGCCGGATATGGCAGGATACCGGCCTGTGGGATCAGGATGATGCTGCACGTCCCGCACTGATTCAGTGGCGTAATTTACTGCAACGTCCACTGGCGCATTGATGCACTTTGTCAACTTAACGCAGCCCGCCGTGCCTGCGTTGACGCAGACATTGCGCTACACAAATAAAGACTCGCTCGCGACTAGGTCAGATTAAATCAGAGGTTTCTTAAACTGAAATGAAGCAATCCAGAGGCTTGATATGGCTTTACGGACTGGCGCTGGCTTTAGGGGCGTTGGTGCTGCAATGGCTGGATTATCTGTATACCGTGAGACGCTTTTCGACAGAGATCGGCATTGTTATCGTCGCTGCGCTGTTTACCGCGCTGGGCATTTGGACGGGTAATCGTTTGACTCGCAGCAGAATTGCACCGGATTTTGAAAAAAATACTCAGGCGCTGTCAGCTCTGGGAATCAGTGAGCGGGAGGATCAGGTGCTTGAGTTGCTGGCGAAAGGCCTCACCAATCAGCAAATAGCTGATCATCTGTTTGTGTCGCTGAATACCATCAAAACCCATCTGAGTCACCTGTATCAGAAACTGGAGGTCTCCAACCGTACCCAGGCCATTCACAAGGCAAGAGCGCTGCGCTTGATTGCCTGACTTTCGGTTGATAGCCGCGCAATCACCCGTTCGGGTGATGACCTGATGCTCGAATCAGACTAGAGTAAAACCCAGGATTAAGCACATTGGGAGCACCGCAGTGGGAAAAATGATCACAGTGTTTGGAGTCATCGCCGGTCTGGTCATTATCGGTATCAATACACTCAGCCTGGAACTCGGGTTTGGTTATCAGTGGTTGGGTTTTCTGGTCATGTTCATTGCCTTCAGCAGCATATTCGTGGCTATAAAGCAGTATCGCGATCAAGTCCAGGGTGGAGTCATCAGGTTTGCAACCGCATTGACGATCGGGCTGGGCATTACGGTGGTGGCCAGCGTGGTCTATGTGGCCGTGTGGGAAGCCTATTGCTGGATAACCGATTATGCATATATCGACTCGTATACGCGCGCGCTGGTTGAAAGCGAACAGGCCGCTGGCCTGACGGGTGCAGAGCTGGAGGCGTATATCGCAGAAACCGAAAAATTCAAAGCAGAATACGCCAACCCCCTGATACGTTTACCGATGACGTTTATCGAAATATTTCCCATCGGACTTTTAGTCAGTGTTATATCTGCTGCGGTGTTGAGCAACAGCAATACTCTGGCAGCCGCAAAATAACCGGAGAATCAGTATGCAATTAGGTAATTTTTCAGTCAGCCTGAGCGTCAAGGATCTGTCTGCTTCACAGCACTTTTATGAGGCGTTGGGGTTTACGGCCATCGGTGGTGACGCGTCGCAGGGTTGGCTGATCCTGCAGAACGGTACCTGCAGCATTGGATTGTTTCAGGGTATGTTCGAGAAAAATATGCTGACGTTTAATCCCGGCTGGAATCACCGTTGTGAAACGCTGGATGAGTTTACCGATGTGCGGGATTTACAGCGGCAACTGAAGGCACAGGGGGTGGCGGTGGAAACAGAAGCGGACGAGGATAGTACTGGTCCGGCCAGCTTTGTTGTCATTGATCCGGATGGTAACCCGATACTGTTTGATCAGCACGTCTGATTCCAGCCTGCCGCTCAGCAACAACGGCAGCCAGGCTGCCGTTGTCGTCAGTCAGTCAATTCAGCAATGCTGACTTACTGAGTCAAAACACCATTTTCATTATTGATGCCGTCTAAGCTCAGGCTGGTTTCATTGGGGCTGCCGGAGCTGGTGCGGCAAACTGCTGATAAAGTCACGTCACCGCCACCACCGACCAGGATCTGGATATTGCCGCAGCTTTGCTGGAACGAACTGGCGCCGCTGCCCTGGGTCAGCTTGCCATTTTGATTGCTGATGCCCTGCAGGGTCAGTGAAGCAGGTACAGCCCGGCCGTCAGATTGCAGGCATACGGCTTTCAAAGTCGCGTCGGAACCATTGCCATAGGCAAATTCAATATTGGAACAGCTGTTCTGGAAGCTGCTGGCGGCCATGGCGAACGGCGCAATGCAGGCCAGTAAAATCAGGCTGAATAGAGTTTTGTTGAGCATGGTTTCTCTCCTTGATGGTGTCGGTTGATCAATAGCCCGCAATCTAAGCGGTGTAAGACCATGCTATGGATGCCGTTGGTGGCTAACCTTCTGGTAACCTGCCGGTGCTGGAACCTTGCGCAAACCATCAATGATTAACAGCCGTGGTTATGACCGCAAGCTTGTGGTAGCTGCAACAGCAGAAGCTGGCGTCAGCTGAAAAGTTGCACGGCACGAGGGCTGCGCTGGAGCGGTTCTGGTGTATGTTATGTTGATCGTCAAACGGACTGGGCAAGGCCATCATGGGTTTATTGGCAAGACTGAAAAAGGGCGCCCGGGCGGCAGCCAGGCATCTGGGTGAGGGCGAATTCGAGGCCGGTGACCGGCAAGTCATCTGCGCTGTTTGTCAGCATGCCGTGTTTGATCGCGGCAGCGCGCGGTTAAATACCGCGGCAGCCAGTTTGCTTAACCTGGACTGGGCCAACAGAACGGCCCACACGCTGCTATGCGCCAACTGCGGACATGTTTTATGGTTTGTGAAAAGGCCGTCCCGCCTGATCCGGTAGCCCAGCTAGCACTAGCCGCAGGCGTGGTCAGCAGGCATGCCCGGGCAAACAGCATCCGCCCATGTACGGCCAGCGGATAACGGACTATGCAGATAATATTGCTCGACCAGGATATATCCAGGGAACCTCTGATTTAATCTGCCATGGCCGCGCCATATCATTTACCTGTGGGACCAAAATGGTCCAAGACAAGGCGTCGTTGCGCAGTGCAATAGCCGCTCTATTGCCAAGCAACGCAACGCAGAATTGGAGCATTTCGGGCGTAACCCCTGGTGGAGCGGCCTTGTTTGGCGCATTGCAGCCCATAGACAATGGCCAATCTGTCCACTCGACATAGCCAGCTATGCTGTCGCTGACAAAGACACTGCACTGCACCAAACAAGACTCGCTCGCGACCATTTCAGATTAAATCAGAGGTTCCCCAGAATTATCGAGATGGCCTGGGAAGACCGTACCCCGTTTGAGACGATTGAAGCCAATTACGGCCTCTCGGAGCAGGCGGTAATCAGGCTGATGCGGAAGCAGATGACGGCACGCAGCTTCAGGCACTGGCGCAAGCGCGTCAGTGGCCGTAACACCAAGCATGCAGCCCTGCGTCTAAAGCAGGTGCTGCGTGCCTATTGCCCAACTCAATATAAACCCTGATTAGTCCGGACCACGCAGTATTTCTCGTACTCGGTATCCTTATCAAGGTGGCGACGGAGTAACAAGTCATTACCCGTCGAATTTATCCTGTTAGCCGCCCCGGCGCTTTTGCATATCCGCGTTATAGGCATCCGCCAGTGACGTTTTCTGCGCCTCGCTGAGTGGCTTGCCCGCCATTTGAAAAACTTCGTGCTCCTCTTCTTCCAGATGATGCAGCACCCGGTGCTTAAGGTCTTTGAAACGAATCAGCCATTGCGGATTGCTGTAATCGGTTTGTTCAAGTTCAGCCACACGGTCGTCAAGTTCTTGGTGTTCGGCAATGCTGTGGCGGGCTTTGTCGAGCATGACATCAAAAGCCATCAGTTCCGCGTAAAAATGCTTTTCTTCGGCGGCCGCATGGTGGGCAAGCTCCGCTTTGAGCTGCGCGAACAACTCGTCACGGTTGCCGTCCGCGCCTTCGGTCCGTGCCACGCCGTCAAGCATTTCACGTTGCTTATCGTGATCGGCCCGCAGGGCTTCAAAAATAGTCATAGAGAGTCTCCAATAGTGTCAAAAAAATGTTTGGCGGGTGATACCCGCAATGCTCAAATAATAACTGGATCAACAGGCGCAAGTCAGCCTGTCGCCAGCGATAATCAGTAGCAGTTTATTGGCTTTTGCGCAGTTCGGTATGCGATTTTAATACTTTATCGCCGTCGGCCTGTTCAATGGTGTAGGCAGGGCAGTCCTGGCTGGCGTGCCGGGTGACCTCGGTGCCCTTGATAGTTTTAGTGATGTCCGAGTTATGCCGGGCGGATATTTTTCCAGTGGCCGTGCCGTTGCCCCAGTCCCATTCCACCAGTTCGCCGAGCTGGAAAGGTTGACTCATAATGGCCCATCCACGGTGAGCTCAACGTGATTCGGCAAGTCAGCGGGTATCATGCCTTATCCGCCTGATCCGATGCCTGTTCCAGAATCCGTTCTTTCATGCTGCTGTTGAACGGATCTTCTCCAAACCAGATGCGAAAATAACCGGCCGCCTCGGCATCACCACCGCAGTCAGCGGTCAGTTCAGTATTGCGCCACAGCTGCAGGCCGGTATCAGGCAGATAACGCACATCGATCTGCCCGCCATCATCGGTGTCCTGATAGGCATCGGTCATACAGCTGAAGACTTTTTCCAGGCCGGCCAGCTGTTCGGCGCTGAAATTATCTTCGAGCGATTCTTCAGCGATTTCGGTGAGCTTTTTGCCTTTGGCGTCACGGGTCAGCAGGACCGACCATTGTTTGGGAATATCACCGGTAACCTTGTCGTAATCGGCACAATCGGCCAGGTACAGGCCGCCATAACCGAACTTGAAAATACCCAGTGCGCGCAGGGCGACTTCTGCGCACAATTCCAGCGTGGTGTCATTCGCCTGAACCTGCGCGGCCAGCTTGTTGTCGGCCCAGGCCGGATTGATGCCGGCCAGCAGCAGCCAGCTGACAGCCAGCAGCAGGATCGGTTTTGCATAACTCATAACTTGCTCCTTACCCGATGCAGCAGACCACCGACCACCGGCAGATGACTGAAAAACCCGTCGGTGGAATCCCAGAAATCCTGGTGCAGGATAATCCGGCCGGCATCATTCATACGTACATGGGTCATGCCCAGCGAACGCGATTTGATGTCCTTTCCACCGGCGCTGAATTCCAGATCCATGACCCAGCGGATATAAATATCTGCTCCGTCCAGGGTATGTCCCAGCAGCTCTACAGCGCTGACTTCAACCATCTCGCCGGTTTCCTGAAGATAGTCGGCCAGGGTTTCCAGGTCCGTGAAGGTTTTGAAAGTGTCATTGAAATACAGCTCATCGGCATACAGCTGTTCAACCTTGCTGCGCAGATCAGGCTGGGTAAAGTCGCCCAGAGTAACGCGGAAGCGTTCTACCCCGGATTCCAGAATGGCCGGGTCGTCAGTACCCTGCCATTGCTCCAGCGCCTGCAGATAATCATCCGCGTAATAACTGTTAACCTGTTTACTGGCGCAGCCCGATAGCATGAATAATACGACCAGGGTGCCCAATATCGATACAATGCCGCTGACAGCCATGGCCGGCCAGCAGTTGCTTCTGAATTTGGGGTTCAACATTACGCGCACTCCTTCATAGTTGATCTGCATCCGCCGATAAGTACTCGACGAAAGTATTAGCTAACATATTGACCCGTTAACGCCTGCCTGACGAATATCTGTACGGACTCGATCATCAAACATCGTTGTTGGGAGAAAAACTTGCTCACACGTCTCAAACAGGCTGCGGCCATCTGGTTGGATAGCGGCCGCCACGAGCAGCATGCTGACGATACAGATATTCGCCGCATAGACCTGATTCGGATTTTTCCATTTATCGCCCTGCATGTCATGTGTCTGGGGGTGTTCTTCGTTTCATTCAGCTGGTTTGCAGTGGCTTTTGCATTTGCCATGTACTTTATCCGGATGTTTGCCATCACCGCGTTTTATCACCGCTATTTTGCCCACAAGGCTTTTCGCACCAATCGTGTCATCCAGTTTCTGTTTGCCCTGTTGGGAGCCTGTTCGACTCAGCGCGGGGCATTGTGGTGGGCTGCCCATCACCGCAATCATCACCGTCTGTCGGATACTGTTGACGATCCGCATAGCCCGGTACATGGCTTTTTCTGGTCGCATATGGGCTGGTTCTTGAGCCGGCAGTATGTGCATACCGAGGAACATATGATCCCGGATCTGATGCGCTATCCGGAACTGCGCTGGCTGGATCGCTTCGACATGGTGGTACCGGTGTTGTTTGCCACCGCGATATTCCTGCTGGGCGTGCTGCTTAAGCATGTTGCGCCCGGGCTGGAAACCAACGGCACCCAGCTTTTGATCTGGGGCTATTTTGTTTCAACCGTGGTGCTGATCCATATCACCCTGACCATTAATTCACTGACCCACCGCTTTGGCCGCCGCCGTTATGCCACCAATGACGACAGCCGCAACAACTGGCTGCTGGCCATTCTGACCCTGGGCGAGGGTTGGCATAACAACCATCATCATTATCCCGGCAGCGCCCGCCAGGGGTTTTACTGGTGGGAGCTGGATATCAGCTATTACCTGTTGCGGATAATGAGCTGGCTGGGTCTGGTACATGATCTGAAGCAGGTGCCCGGAGACATCCGTGCCGCACGCCGGATCAAGCCGGAATTGTCGATGGTTCATCAGACCGAGCGGGGTTAAGTGACTCAGATTGACGCCGGTCTGCCCGGACGATGATGCCCAGTATTGCCGTGGTCGGCGGCGGTATCGCCGGAATGTATGCTGCCTACCGGCTGGACAGGCTGGGCTATGCGGTCCAGCTGTTTGAAGCGGGCGCGCGTCTGGGCGGGCATACCGATACCCATCTGCTGGCCACCGCGCAGGGCGAGCTGGCCATCGATACCGGCTTTATTGTCTTCAATCGAAAAAATTATCCGTTGTTTGCCGGCCTGCTGGATGAACTGGAGGTGCCGACACAGCCATCCAGTATGAGCTTTTCGGTGCACCACGAGCAGGCTTCCGGTTATGAATATGCCGCCGCTCGCAGTGGCGGGCTGTTCAGCCAGCGGCGCAACCTGATCAATCCGTCGTTCTGGCGCATGCTGCTGGATATCGTACGCTTTTATCGTGCTGCTCAGCGCATCAGCGGTGCTGTAGAGGTGGACCTGACGCTGGGCGATTATCTGGCTCAGGCGGGCTATTCGCACAGTTTCGCGGAGCGGCATATCCTGCCCATGACGGCGGCTTTGTGGTCGTGCAGTCTGAGCGGGGCGCGTCAGGTTCCATTGGCGTTTGTGCTGGATTTTATGGCGGCGCACGACATGCTGCAGATCAATAACCGGCCCGAGTGGGAAGTGGTTAAGGGCGGTTCACAGAGCTACGTCAAGGCGTTGTGCCGGCACTGGTCGGTGCAGGTGCATTGCGCTGCAGCGGTAACCAGCGTGCGCCGCAAACCCGATTGCGTGGAGTTGCAGGTGGCCGGGCAGCGGCGGCGGTTTGATGGCGTGGTAATGGCCTGTCACAGCGACCAGGCGCTGGCCATGCTGGCTGATCCCAGCCAGAGTGAAACGGACGTTTTAGGCGCCATCGGCTATGCTCAAAACGAAATGGCGCTGCATACCGATATTTCTTTACTGCCTCGCAATCCACGTGCGTGGGCCAGCTGGAATGCGCGTATTCCAGCCAATAACGAGACCCGCTGTATCGTCTCCTACTGGATGAATCTGCTGCAGTCATTGCCTGCCGAGCAGACTGCTGGACAGCATTACATTACCAGCTTGAATCAGACCGAACACATCGACCCCGAACGGATTCTGCTGCGGCGTCAATATGCGCATCCGGTGATTGACCGTGCCTCGCAGGCAGCGGTAAAGCGCTGGCCTGAAATCAACGGCCAGCAGCGTACCTGGTATTGTGGCGCCTACTGGGGCTGGGGCTTTCATGAAGACGGTGCCCGCAGTGCGGCACGCGCCGTGGCGGATATTCAACAGCACAGTGACGCCCGGCGCTGGGCACTGGCGTCGTGAGTTATCCGGCAATGCAATCGGCGATCGCCGAGGGCCGGGTATTGCATCGGCGTCATCTGCCGCGTCCGCATCGTCTGCAGTACCGGCAGTGGATGGTGTTGCAGGATCTGGATGCGGTGCCAGCCGAACTCGCGCAACCCAGTCTCTGGCGGCGCTTCAGTCGGGCGGGTTTACGGCTGCGCCGCAGCGATTATCTGCAGCCACACCATATGCCGCAGTCGGCTGCGGTCAGACAGCTGGTTGCGGAGCACACCGGCCAGCCGCCCGAGGGCAAAATTTTCCTGCTTGGACACCTGCGCCAATGGGGCTATTGCTTCAATCCGGTGGTGTTTTATTTTTGCCATAATCAGGCCGGTCAGCTGCAGGCGATCGTAGCTGAAATTACCAACACGCCCTGGGCTGAACGGCATCAGTACATATTGCCGGTTAAGCCTGGGGAATATGACAGCAAAAGTTATAACTTCCGGTTTTCCAAGGATTTTCATGTTTCGCCATTCCTGCCGATGGAACTGGACTACGAATGGACCTTCACGTTTTATCGATCACGTATCGGTATCTTTATGGCTGTGAACCGCGCTCAGCAGCGAATGTTTGATGCCAGCCTTGGATTGCGTCTGAAACCCTATCGGCAGTTAGCGCAAAGTCCCTGGAAACATCCCCTGCAGTGCCAGCGGGTTAGTTTTGGAATCTATTGGCATGCGTTGTTGTTGTGGTTAAAAAAACTGCGGGTTTTTCCCCATCCGGAAAGATCAAAAGCCGCGACGGATACTTTGCCTGGAGGCGAGTGAGATGAATCAAAGCCGCTATGTTGCACCACCACAGGTAACCAGCCTGCCGTCCACTACCGGTTCGGCCCTGGACCGCCGAATTCGCAATGCGGTGCTCAGCCGATTAAGCGCGATCCGGGATGCCAACCTGAGAATTATTGACCGGCATGAACATTTTGCCCTGGGCGATGAAAATGCCAGCCTCGGGGCAACCATCGAAGTGCATGATTCGCGGTTCTGGCGGATGCTGGCGGCGGGCGGCAGTGTCGGCGCCGGAGAAGCTTATATGTATGGGCTATGGGATTGCGATAACCTGACCGAGGTGATCCGGGTGCTGGCACGCAACCGCGGCATTCTGCCGGGTCTGCAGTCCCAACTCGGCTGGGTGCAGAAAATCGCCATGAATTTCTGGCATCGCAATACCCGCAACAGCCTGACCGGCAGCCGCAAGAATATCGCCGCGCACTATGATCTGAGCAACAGTTTCTTCAAGCTGTGGCTGGATGAACGGATGATGTATTCCTCCGCCTGGTACCAGCAGCCGGACATGAGTCTGGAGCAGGCGCAGCTGGCCAAACTGGATAAAATCTGCCGGCAGCTGGATTTGCAGCCCCATCATCACGTGCTGGAAATCGGCACCGGCTGGGGTGGTTTTGCGATTTATGCCGCGCAAAACTATGGCTGCGAGGTGACCACCACCACGATTTCCCAGGCGCAGTACCAGGAGGCCATGGCGCGAATCCGCGGTGCCGGACTGGCCGGCCGGGTGCATCTGCTGTGTGATGATTACCGTGAACTGGATGGTCAGTATGACCGCATTGTTTCCATCGAAATGGTGGAAGCGGTGGGACATCAGTACGTTGATCTGTACTTTCAGAAAGTTGCCGAGTTGCTGACCGATGAAGGTCAGGCGCTGATCCAGGCCATCACGATTGAAGATCATCGCTACGCGGCGGCGGTCAAAAGCATGGACTTTATCAAACGCTATATCTTCCCCGGCAGCTTTATTCCCAGCCTGTCACGCCTGCAGCAGGCCGCGGCAACCACTGATCTGCAGGTTGCCGATGTGTTTGAAATTGGCCAGAGTTATGCGCTCACGCTGGCGGCCTGGCGGCAGCGTTTCATCGAACGCCTGGACGAGGTCAAGCAACAGGATTTCAGCCAGCCATTTATCCGTATGTGGCTGTTTTATCTGTGTTACTGCGAAGGCGGCTTTGCCGAGCGGGCACTGGGAGATGTGCAGATGCATCTGATCAAATCTCAGCCCGCAGCACCGGCCAGCACGCCTGCATAAAAACCGGGCTCGGATTTAACCCCTTAGCGGGTTATGAAACTGTAAGCGGTATGTGCCGAATCATTGTGCGGTTAAACTGCACAATGAATTATGTCTAATAAAATTATCAACTTTCTGTTATTCCACTTTATGTGGCCTGCCTGTGTGGTAGGCGCAGCCTACAATTTGTGGTGGCCCGGCCTGGCGCTGCTGGCGGTGTTTGCCGTTTGGCACTATGCTTCCGGCGCCGCCGTGCGTGGTGATCTGGGACTGGTGGCGGTGATGCTGCCTGTCGGCATGCTGGTAGATACCTTGTGGATCCAGCTCGGTGTGCTGGATTACGCCACGCCCGGACCACTGCCGGCCATCGCGCCGGCCTGGATTGCCGCCTTATGGGTGGCGCTGGCGCTGGCGCTCAATCATTCCCTGGTGTGGCTGCAACAGCGTCGTCTGCTGGCCGGAGCGGTGCTGACATTTGGTTCGCCATTTTCCTATTACTGTGCCAGCAAGCTGGGTGCGGTCGAATGGCTGGCGCCCGCCTGGCAGGTGATTCTGGCCACCGGGTTAAGCTGGGCCATCCTGATTCCGATCTTTCTGACCCTGGCGCGGCATTGGCGTGAGCCGGAAACGACATCTCCAAGCTGGGCCGGAGCACCATCATGAACAGCCTTGATCTGGCTGAACGCGGCCTGGTGCCTGATGCCCTGGTCCGCTGGGGAATTCGCAAATTACTGGCCAGCCGATTGGCCCATCACAGCCAGGATGGCATTGAGGCGCAGAGCGAACGTTTTCGTGCCCTGCTGGAGGAATTGCGGACCAGTCCGGTGGCCATTGAAACCGATGCCGCCAATCAGCAGCATTACGAAGTAGCGGCGGAGTTATATCAGCTGACACTCGGCCAGCGGCTCAAATACAGCAGTGCTTTGTGGACCCCAGATTGCCAGTCACTGGATGATGCTGAGCTGGCGATGCTGAACTGTTATGCCGATCGCGCCCGGCTGAGCGATGGCCAGCGGGTGCTGGAGCTGGGTTGCGGCTGGGGATCTTTGACCTTGTGGATGGCGGCCCGCTATCCCGGCAGCACCATCACCGGAGTATCCAATTCAGCCAGCCAGCGTGAGTTCATACTGGCGCAGGCGGCGGAACGCAAACTGTCTAACGTTGAAATTATTACCGCTGATGTTAATCACTTTTCGCCGCCGGCGGTGCCTTATGACAGAGTGATTTCGATCGAAATGTTCGAACATATGCGTAACTACCAGACTTTGCTGCAGCGGATCAGCACCTGGCTGGATAAGGACGGCTTGTTGTTCGTGCACATTTTTTGCCATCATCGTCTGATGTATCCATTTGAAACCGACAGCGCCGACAGCGAACAGGGTAACTGGATGGGGCGTTACTTTTTTACCGGTGGCCTGATGCCGGCGCTGGATACGCTGATGCATTTTCAGCAGCATTTGCTGCTGGATAACTTCTGGGCCGTCGATGGCCGCCATTATGAACGCACCGCCAATGCCTGGCTGGCCAATCTGGATGCCAGCCGGCAGCGTGTCGATGCGGTATGTGAACAGATCTATGGCGCCGGTCAGGGCAGGCTGTGGGCACAACGCTGGCGCATGTTCTTTATGGCCTGCGCGGAATTGTTCGGTTACCGCCAGGGTTCGGAATGGCTGGTGGCGCACTACCTGTTCAAACCGCGCTAAGCCTATGCGCCCAGTGAGTTAAACAGCGTGTTACTGACCCGGCTTGAATACTGGCTGACCACGCCGATCAGCGTGCTGTGGCGCGATGTGCAGGATGGCCAGATCAGCAGCAAGCTGGTACGGGTATTCATGATGCAGATGCTGGCCATCAGCCTGGCCGCCGGCCTGGGCGGCTGGGTGGCCACGGTGGTGGTCGAAAATGTATTGGTCAAACGGGCGCTGGATAGCGAAGCGCAGTATTTCTGGCAGCAACGCAGCGCTAACCCCCGCCATCCATTGCCGGATACCCGCAACCTGATCGGTTATCTGGAAATCGGCGGTGATCAGCGCCTGGTCCCGCTGGCGTTGCGTCAGGAGGCGGTCGGATACCGGCGGGTGGTTGTCCCGCGCCGTGGCCAGGTGATCGTGCACATCAGCCAGCAGGGCGAAGACCGGCTGTATCTGATTTTTGATCAGGTTCAGGTGACCCGTGCCTCATTTCTGTTTGGCGTCGCGCCACTGGCGGCCGCGCTGCTGGTGATTTATTTCCTGACCTGGCTGGGTTATATCAGCTCCAAGCGCGCGGTTTCACCGCTGGTGCGATTGGCCGAGCGGGTTGAGTCGTTCGATATGCGCAGCACTCAGATCGAAGATTTGAATCTTAAGGAGATCGCGGCTGAAGCGGATATTGAGACCTTGTCGCTGCTACGTGCATTTGAGCACTTCACCCAGCGTATGCACACCATGCTGGAACGAGAGCGGTTATTCACCCGCAATGCCAGTCACGAGTTGCGGACCCCGATTGCGGTGGTGCAGGCCAATCTGGATCTGCTCAAGCAGCGAGTGCATGATCCGGAACAGGCGGAAGAAATCATTCTCAGAATGCGGCGTGCGATCGGCGACATGCAGGGCTTGATCGAGACCCTGTTGCTGCTGGCTCGCGATGATGAAAAATTCCTCAACCGCAAAACCGTGGATGTGGTTGCGCTGGTGCAGCGTGAAATGGAAATGCAGGCGGCCGCCTGTGCCCATCCGGGTGTGACCCATGCATTAAATACGGAGTACAAGCTGATGGTGGACGCGCCCGAGCGGGTGGTCAGCATGGTGTTCGCCAACCTGCTTCGCAACGCCTTTACCTATACTACTGAAGGGCATGTCGATATGATCGTACGCCGGCGTTCGGTGGTGATTCAGGACACCGGGATCGGCATGAGCGCGGAAGACCTTGAGCATGCTTTTGAGCCCTTCTTCCGGGGCAGCAATCACAGCGATAATGGCTACGGTCTGGGTCTGGCGCTGGTGGCCCGCTTGTGTCAGCGCTATGGCTGGCAGATCAAAGCCGACAGTGTGCAGGACCGGGGTACGGAGATCACCATTGTGTTCCCTGAATCCAGCTGGATTCGTCAGGTGGGGGTTACCCAGGAGGGCGGCAAGGGCTGGTAAGCCCGGTCGCTCAGCGCAACATTTAACTATTATCAGCAGGCCGCAGCCATAGCTGCTATGGCCGCTGCGGGGTCAGCAACGGTTCAGCAGCGTGCGGATACCTTGGTTATTACAAATCCTGCGGCCGGGCAACCTTGAAACCCATGCCCTGGACAGTGTGCACCAGCTTGGTTGGGAACGGTCGGTCGACAATCTTGCGCAGGTTATACATATGACTGCGCAGAGTGTCCGAGTCGGGCATCAATTCACCCCACAGTTCATGTTCCAGCGCTTCGCGGCTGACCAGCCGGGGCGATTCACGCATCAGAATCTTGAGGATACGCATTGCAGTCGGCGACAGCTTCAGGCGCATCCCGCCGCGTTCCACGTTCATGGTGTTGGTATCGAAGATCAGATCATCGATCTGCATGATGCCGTTGTGGGCTTCGCCGCGGGCCCGCCGGACCAGCGCATGAATACGTGCTTCCAGCTCCGGCAGCTCAAACGGTTTGACCATATAGTCGTCCCCGCCGATGCTGAAAGCCTCCAGTTTGTCATCCAGCTGATCACGCGCGGTCAGAATCAGCACCGGTATATTGCAGCCCTGTTCACGCAGCTTCTGGCAGACTTCCAGGCCGTCCATTTTGGGCAGCATCAAATCCAGTACAATACAGTCGTAAAGATTACTGGACGCGAGGTTGTAGGCAATGTTGCCGTCACTGGCATAGTCGACCGCCATCTTGGCGCCCTCCAGATAGCTGCCGACGGTTACGGCGAGATCTTTGTGATCTTCCACCAATAGAACATCAATATTGTCTGCTTCAGCTTTAAGTGCAGATAGCATGGCGGCATATCCTTGGTTATTTAAATAACAATTGTGTAGTTATGCAGACGATGCGTGAATGTAACGTTAAATCTCACCAAATACGACCAAAGTTTTAGTTAATTATGTTAGAAAAGCGCCAAAAAGGTGATTTGAAGAGTTTGCGCGTGCTGCTGCCACTGCTGCGGCCGTACCGGTTATACGTATTCGGCGCCGGTCTGTTTTTGCTGATATCCGCTATTGCCACGCTGGTCCTGCCGGTAGCGGTGCGGCAGGTGATTGATCAGGGCTTTGGCGGCGCCGATCCGGCGGGTATCAATCGCTGGTTCTGGCTGTTGTTTGCGGCCGCGGCTGTGATGGCGGCGGCGGGTGGCCTGCGTTATTACTTTGTTTCCTGGCTGGGTCAGCGGCTGGTGACCGACCTGCGCCAGCGGGTATATGCCAATGTGATGCGTCTGAGCCCGGTATTCTTTGAATCGACTCAGACCGGCGAGGTGGTGTCGCGGCTGAATACCGACACCACCCTGGTAGAAACGCTGGTGGGCAGCAATGTGTCATTCGCGTTGCGCAGTCTGGTGATGCTGATCGGCGCGGCGATCATGCTGGGTGTCACCAGCCCGCGTCTGGCGGTGCTGCTGCTGGTGCTGATTCCGGTCATCATTGTGCCGATTAAATTGATCGGTACCCGGGTGCGTAAACTGTCGCGTACCGGACAGGATAAAATTGCTGAGTTCACTGCGCTGGGCACGGAAACCATCAGTGCCATGCCAACCGTGCAGGCGATGGTGCAGGAGCAGGCTGAAACCGAGCGCTTCGCGGCCTCCACCGAAGATGCTTTTGTGGCCAATCGCAGCCGCATCCGGGCCAATGTACTGCTGATCGTTACGGTTATTCTGTTCAGCTTTGGCGGCATTGTATTCATTCTGTGGTTGGGTGCGCATGCAGTGCTGGAAGGACGCATGAGCGGCGGCGAGTTGGGGCAGTTTGTGCTGTATGCGCTGATCGCGGCGTCGGCGGTGGGCGGGCTGGGCGAAATGTGGGGCAGTGTACAACGCGCCGCCGGTGCGCTGGAGCGGTTACTGGAGTTGCTGCAGGCCAGACCTGATATTGCCGCACCCGCGCAAGTCAGAACAATACCCGCGCTGAGTGCCGACAACGGGCTGGAGGTGGCTTTCGAAGCCGTCAGCTTTGCTTATCCGTCCCGCCCTGACAAGCGGGTGCTGGATAATCTGAGTTTCACTATCCAGCCGGGCGAAACCATCGCTCTGGTTGGCCCGTCAGGGGCTGGCAAAACCACGGTGCTACAAATGCTGCTGCGGTTTTATGATCCGCAACAGGGCCGGATTCGAGTCAATGGCGTTGATATCCGGGAACTCGATCCGCGGGTGTTACGCCGCAGGTTGGCCCTGGTACCCCAGGATACGGTGATATTTTCCGGCGACGTGCGCAGCAATATTGCCTACGGAGAGCCCGGCTCCAGTCACTCGCAGATTATGCACGCGGCCCGCCAGGCACACGCCGATGAGTTCGTGCAGCAGCTGGGTGATGGCTATGCCACTTATCTGGGTGAGCGTGGGCAACGCCTGTCGGGTGGACAACGGCAGCGCATTGCTATTGCCCGCGCGGTATTACTGAATCCGCCCCTGCTGCTGCTTGATGAGGCGACCAGCAATCTGGATGCGGAAAGCGAGCGACGGGTACAACAGGCTATTGATGAGTTGAGGACCGGGCGCAGCATGATTATCATCGCGCATCGTTTAGCCACCATACGCAAGGCTGATCGGATTCTGTTGTTGGATAAAGGCCGTCTGCAGGCGCAGGGGACACATGCCGAGTTACTGGAAAAATCCGAACTCTACGCCCACCTGGCCAGCCTGCAGTTTCTCAGCTGAGAACCTCGCCGCAGGCGCCCCAAGCCTGTAAACTACGCCTTTAAAACCACTGGATAATCCATGCACGCACTGATTTGCGGATCACTCGCTTACGACACCATCATGGTGTTTCACGACCAGTTTAAAAACCATATTCTGCCCGACAAGATTCATATGCTGAATGTTTCTTTTCTGGTGCCGGGTATGCGTCAGGATTTTGGTGGTTGCGCCGGGAATATCAGCTATAACCTGAAAATGCTGGGCGGCGAACCTTTGCCGATGGCCACCGTGGGGCAGGGCTTTGACCGCTACCGCGAGCACTTCACCGGGCTGGGCATCAAGCTGGATTGTGTGCGGTATATCGATGCTGAGTTTACTTCGCAATGCTTTATCACCACGGATATGGACGGCAATCAGATCACCGCTTTTCATCCTGGCGCCATGCAGTTGAGCCATCTCAACAAAATTCCCGAACTGGAACAGGATATCGCTATCGGCATCATCGGTCCGGATGGCAGGGACGGCATGCTTTCCCACAGCCAGGGTTTCAGCGCACGCGGTATTCCGCATATCTTTGATCCCGGTCAGGCCATGCCGCTGTTTGACGGCGATGATTTGAAGGGCTTTATCGAACGCGCCAACTGGGTAACCCTGAATGAATACGAAGCCCAGCTGGTCATGGACCGTACCGGTTGGAGCGAACAGCAGATCGCCCAGCACGTTGAAGCCCTGTTTATCACCCACGGTGGCCGTGGTTCGAGCATTTACACCGACGCCGGTGAGCAGCAGATTGAAGCAGTCCAGGCCACTGCGATCGAAGATCCGACCGGCTGCGGCGACGCCTACCGGGCAGGTTTGCTGTACGGTATTTCCAACGATATGGACCTGGCCACCGCGGCGCGTCTGGGTTCGTTAATGGGCGCGCTTAAAATTGCCGTGCAGGGTCCTCAGAATCACCACTTCTCGAAAGAGGAAATAGCTGAAAAATTCAAGGCGGCATTTGATTATAGCTACGAGTAATGGTTCTGCTCTTTGCCTGAGCTGATGCGACTCAACAACGAGAACTGTAGGAGCCCGCTTGCGGGCGACCCGGCATACCCGAACTGCTCGCCCGCAAGCGGGCTGCTACAAATAGCTCACGTGGTCAGTGGCGAAATACCCCGGCTACGGCCTGACCATAGCCAATAAAACAAACCTAACTTAAGCTCAGCAGCCCCATCATCGCTTCTCGAAGGAGGAGATTGCTGAAAGGTTCAAGGCGGCATTTGATTATAGCTACGAGTAATGGTTCTGCTTGGCCGCTTATTGGATGAGCTTTTTTGGCAATTTTCTGTAGGAGCCCGCTTGCGGGCGACCCGGCATACCCGAACTGGTCGCCCGCAGGCGGGCTGCTACAAATAGCTCACGTGGTCAGTGGTGAAATTCCCCAGCTATGGCTTGACCATAGCCAATAAAACAAACCTAACTTAAACTCAGCAGCCCCGACCGCACTGCTCCCGAATCCAATAGATCAAACCAGCGCATGCGCGGGCCGCGCGGGTCCAGTACAAACTCCTCACTGCCGGGCATGACACAGGCTGAGGTCGCCGGGGCACCGAATAACGGGATGGTTTGCTCGCCGATCGTCTGTATACCATTCCAGCCATGATGAATATGGCCCCAGGCAATCGCCCGGATAGCGTGTGGGTGACTGCCCAGCCAGTCCCACAACAGCTGCGGGTTGTTTAATTTGAAGCGGTCAATCCAGGGTGTGCCCACCGCCACAGGCTGATGATGCAGGCATAACAGTGCTGGTATCTCAGGATCAAGCTTTTCCAGCACCTTGAGCTTGTCCTGATCCAGGCCGCCCTCGGGACGCTGAGGTAGATTGCTGTCCAGCCAGACCAATTGCCAGCCGTTGATCAACCAGGGGTTTTGCCATACAAAAACGCTGTCGCAGAGCTGTTGCCGGAGTAGAGCAAAATCATCGTGATTGCCGGGCAAGGCCAGTGTCGGCAGCTGCAATGCCGCCAACTGCTCATTCAGGCGCTGATAGGCTGTGGCGGTGGCGTGGTCGGCCAGATCACCGCTGAGGATCAGCGCGTCGGGTTCCCAGTCGGCGGCAGCTTGCAGGCAGCGCTGCAGATTGATTTCCGGGTTGATACCGCGGTAGTCATGGCTTGGGTCAGTCTGCAGATGACAATCGGACAATTGGATAATTCGCAGGCGCATGATCGCATCATAACAGCGATGCGTATAATCGCGGGATAGCAACTTATTAACAGGAGATGACAATGTCACGCGCCAGTAAATTTCTCGACCCGGTGATCGCCCGATATGTGAATGATGTCAGTATTCAGGAGCCGGAACTGGCGGCCAGATTGCGTGATGAAACCGCTGCTCTGAGTGAAGCCAATATGCAGATTGCGCCCGAGCAGGGGCAGTTGATCAAAGTGATGCTGGGCCTGGTGAACGCCAAACGCTGTATCGAAGTCGGGGTGTTCACCGGCTACAGCAGCCTGATCACCGCGCTGGCGCTGCCCGCCGACGGCGAATTGATCGCCTGTGATGTGTCGGACGAATGGACCACGATGGCCCGGCGCTATTGGCAACAGGCGGGGATCGAAGACAAGATCACGCTGCACCTGCAGCCTGCCCGGGATACCTTGCGGGCGTTGCTGGACGACGGTCAGGCGGACAGTTTTGATTTCGCTTTTATAGACGCCGATAAGGAAAACTACGACAGCTATTACGAAGGCTGTCTGAAGCTGCTGCGCCCGGGTGGTTTGATCATGCTGGATAACATGCTGTGGTCGGGCAATGTGGCGGTGGACAGCATTGATGATCCGGACACGCTGGCATTGCGGAAGTTGAATCAGAAGCTGCATGGCGACGAGCGGGTCACGGTGACATTATTACCGGTGGCGGATGGCATCTCGCTGGCGGTCAAGCGCTAGGCTGGCAATGCTAACGTCAGGCTAGCCGTATAAGCTGCACAGTACCAGGCTGAATAACAGGTGGTTTAAAACATGCTCTACGCAGGCCTGATCCTGGCCGGTTTGCTGGCCTGGTTTATCAGCACCTTGACGGCCGGCGGTGCGGCCATGCTGGTGATACCGGTGCTGGGCATATTGCTGGGTGTGGAGTTGGTGGCGCCGGTACTGTCGGTGGCCACGGTGATAGCCAACCCCGCGCGGGCATTGATGTTCCGCCGCTTTATCCGCATGGATGTGATTCGCTGGCTGTTGCCCGGCAGTCTGCTCGGGGCCGTGCTGGGAAGCTGGCTGCTCAGCCGCAGCAACCCGGTCTGGATTCAGTTAATTCTGGGTCTGCTGCTCAGTTCGGTAATGCTGCAATACCGGTTCGGAAAGTCTTCATATAGTTTCAGGGTAGCTGCTTGGTGGTTTTTACCGATTGGTCTGGGCGTGGCCGGTTTGTCCGCGCTGACCGGTGCGACCGGTCCGGTGCTCAATCCCTTTTTGCTCAATTATGGCCTGATTAAAGAAGATATGGTGGGCACCAAGTCATTTAATTCACTGTTTATGCAGTTGACCAAAGTTGGCGCATACATGAGTCTGGGTATCATGAGCCAGCAGGCCTGGCTGGCTGGTCTGGCGCTGGGCTTCGGCGCCATCGGCGGCAGTTACTTTGCCAAGCGGCAGCTGGTCAGAATTACCGCGACTCAATTCAGGCTGGGGGTATTGATAATGATGACCATCAGCGGGCTGGTGATGCTGGCTGATGCGTTGCGGCGGTTGTTGTGATGCGCCGCGTGTTGGTCGCGCCCCGGTGCGCTCCTACAAGCTACCTATGCGTAACCAATTTGGTAGCAGCGCATCCGGGCGCGATTTATTATGCTTTGGCTTCTTCGACTTTGGCGTCCGGCGCATTGCGCTGTACCGAGGCGATGCCATTTTTACAACCGCTGTCGGTTTTGTACATCTGGCTCTGTCCGATCACCTGACCGTTGCTGGCCTTGAGGGTGAAATACTGGCGGCCGTCTTTGGCTGTTTTGACTTCAAAGCGGCTTTCATCCATGCAGTTTTTACGCACCGATTCAATGCCGTTGTCACAGCTTTTGCGAGTCGCGTACTGCTGGCTGGTCAGAATGACTTCACCATTACCGGCTTTCAAGACGAAATAGTCTTTGCCGCTGGAGCCTTTGCTGATTACAAATTTACCCGCCATGCCAATCTCCTTTGTTATAGTGTTTCAGAATTTTCTGATTGTGGCACAATTGCTATTTCAGGACCAGTCATGGTCAGGCGTGCAACAAGCTGTAACATACTGACTGCCCGGATTTGATTTTTTTGCACCGGAAAAGCCATCAACACGATCACAGGATAAATCTGACTACTGCCATGCTACCCATATTGACACCTTTTTTAAGCCGTTTGAAACTACCCTGGCTGTTCCTGTTGAGCGCGGCGGGATTACTGCTGAACCTGGTGATCCCTGATCCACTGCCGTTTGTGGACGAGTTGCTGATGGTGTTGCTCACCGCGGTGCTGGCGAGTATTCGCAAACCGCGTAGCAAGGCTAGCAATACTGATCAGGCTGAAGGCTGAGCGGCGCACTGACGGATACGGGTTCAGTGTTCGCGGCCTGGCCCGGGTCAATGCCTGACGACCTTAGCCGAATCGCTGTGCTCGCCAAGCAATTTGCGGTTGAGGCCGTTGAGCAGATGATTGACTGATAAGCTGTAAGCACTGATCAGCCAGACCACAGCCGGTCCGCCGATAAACAATACCAGCCAGCCAAACGGACCGCCCTGATAGGGTTCATTGCCGAACAGATAATTCAGCCCGAACCCTGTACCGACCATCGCACACCCCAGTGCGGTGATCACCAGGCCACGCCGCAATGACCTGGCTTGCCGTACGCCGAACAGGCTGGTGCGCAGCAGGTCAATTATCAGCAGAATCAGTGACAGCCAGCCCCATGCTTTAAGAATCAACGGACGCAGTTGCTCGTCAGTAATATGCACGGAACCATCTGTCTGTTCATAAGCCGGTGTACTCCAAACAGGCAGCCAATCGTGCCGTTCCCATAGACCCGCTACCCATTCAAAAAAGGTGAACGATGTCTGCTGAAAGTTGATGATCGTCATGGCCACCAGGGCGATCAGCATAAATGCCCAGGCCAGTACCATCGGCACCATCTGGCTCCAGCGCACAAAATCCAGCAGGATGCTGAACAGATATCGCAGCATGGTCATAACTGAGCTTAATCGATATTCTGGAAAGTCATCAGGCTGCCGGGCGCGACGCCCAGTTCAGCCGCTTTGCCGGCGTTCAGTTCCAGCACATACTTGGCCGGGCCGGTGCTGGGATAGCTACGGCAGCGTGCGGTTCGGCAGGGCCGGACATTTTCCGCCACGCTGACCAGTTTGCGTTGCGCATCAAAATAAAAGATATCCAGGGCTATCCGGGTATTTTTCATCCAGAATGAACGCGGCTGCTCGTCCGGGAAAATAAACAACATGCCTTCGTTGTCCGGCATATGTTCAACAAACATCAGTCCCCGGGTGCGGCTGGCGTCATCATCGGCGATTAGCACCGTAAAACGTTCGCCTTCCAGCAGCACCGACGATGTGTCGCTGGCGCAGGCGGTGATATGCAGCAGGCACAGTATGATAAACAGTAGTTTGATAGCTGGGCGCATGGGCATGAACTTATTGGGTTGAATGGTCAGTGGCTATCTGGGTGGTTTCAGATAGGTCCGTGTGGTTATTTTATACCACTATGCGACCGGGCTTTCACGGCTGACGGTGATGAAAGGTCACTAAACGTTCGGCATTCAGTTGCTGTAGCTGATGGCGGCGGCATGGCTGTCATCCCGACAGAGCGCAGCGACGAGGGATTTTATAGCTACGCTTATTAGCTCAGCTTTCCAGCAGCGCGCGCAGGTTACTGAGTTGCGCGGTGCGTGCTTCAGCATGGCGTTGCTGATCGCGGCTGTCATCGCGGCCGAACCAGTACACGCCCTGCCGCGGCAGTTCCTCCAGAAAACGGCTGGGCTGACAGCGCACGGCTTCGCCATAGCGCTGGCGTTTGTTGGCAAAGCTGATGGTCAGACTTTGCCGGGCGCGGGTGATACCGACATACATCAGCCGACGTTCTTCCTCGTCACTACCCTCGTCGAGACTGTTCTGGTGCGGCAGCAGGCCTTCTTCCGCGCCGATCAGATAGACATGCACAAACTCCAGCCCTTTGGCGGCATGCAGCGTCATCAGGCGCACCGCATCGTCCTGCTGCTGATCGTCATCCAGATTGCTGAGCAGATTGATCTGGGCGGATAACTCCTCCAGCGAGGCATCCTCCAGTGACTGTGCGATCCGCTCCAGCCAGCCCAGCCATTCATTGACGGCGGTGATGCGTTTCTCGGCCTGGGCCGGATTATCGGCCTGCTCACGCAACCATTCGCGATAGTTCAGTTTATCTATTAACCCATGCATGGCGCGCATGGGCTCGCGGTCGTCTGTGGCCGCCATGATCAGGCTGCAAAAACCATCCAGCGCCTGACGCTGACGTGGAGCAAAGCCCTGCCGGCAGCTGTCATCGGTGGCCGCATCAAACAGGCTGCAGTGCTTTTGCGCAGCAAAATCGGCCAGCCGGTTGATACTGGTGTTGCCCAGCTCTCGCCGTGGCGTATTGATAATCCGTAAAAAAGCGCTGTTGTCATCCGGGTTAACCAGTAACCGCAGATAGGCCATCAGATCACGGATTTCGGCGCGGTCGAAAAACGACTGGCCGCCGGTAATCTGATAACGCAGACCGGCTTCGCGCAGGGCGCGCTCAAATGGTCTGGCCAGATGATGACTGCGATACAGAATCGCAAAATCATGCAGTCTGGCCCCGTTTTGAGTGCGCCGGTCCAGTTCGCCGACGATGCGGCGCACTTCATCCTCGCCATCCGCGCACGGCATGATCCGGATATCGTCGCCGTCACCCAATGCGCTCCACAGGGTTTTGCTGTGCTCATGCGGGTTATTGGCGATGACCTGATTAGCGGCCGACAGGATATTGCCGGAGCAGCGGTAGTTCTGCTCCAGCTTGATCACTTTCAGGCCGCTGAAATCCTGCCCCAGCAGGCTCAGATTCTGCGGTTCCGCGCCGCGCCAGCCATAGATAGACTGATCGTCATCACCCACCGCGGTCAGGCCGCCATGGCGGCCCACCAGTTGTTGCAATAGTCGGTATTGCGTGGTGTTGGTGTCCTGATATTCATCCACCAGCAGATAACGCAGCCGTTCCTGCCATTCAGCGCGGATATCGGGATCATCCAGCAGCGCCAGCGGGATCGAGATCAGATCATCAAAATCCACGGCATTGATGCGTTTGAGCTGATCCTGATAACCACCGAACAGGCCGGCCAGCCGGGCTTCGCCGTCACTGTCGGCGTAACCGCTGGCATCAGCGACCGAGCAGGCGGCATTTTTCCAGCGCGAAATCTGACTTCGGCACAGTTTAAGCTGTTCCGGCGGCGCGTTGGCGGGTAGCAGGTCTTTGAGCAGGCGGGTGGATTCGGTCTCATCCAGGATACTGATGCCGGGTCGGAAGCCGACCGCTTCCGCATGTTGACGCAGCATTTTCCAACCCAGCGCGTGGAAAGTGCTGACCTGCAGTGGTGTGCTGGTCTTTTTGATCAGCTTCTGCGCTCGCTGACGCATTTCCTTGGCCGCTTTATTGGTAAAGGTAATGGCTGCTATGCGGTCCGGCGCCAGGCCCTGTTCGCGAATCAGGAACGCCAGTTTTTCGGTAATGACCCGGGTTTTACCACTGCCCGCACCAGCCAGCACCAGCAACGGACCGTCGGTATATTGAACGGCCGCTTGCTGTTGAGGATTCATCCGGGGAGTACGGGCAGGCATGCGGCAGATTTTAACCGAGCCAGCCGGTTACGGATGGTCAGAAATTGACCAGAATGAGCTTTTTACGCTTGGCGTGCCCGTACCAATCGCCTATGCTGCTGGCATGGCGAAACTGTACTTTTATTACTCCACCATGAATGCGGGTAAAACCACCACGCTGCTGCAATCAGCCTGGAATTACCGGGAACGCGGCATGCACCCGCTGATATTGACGCCCGTGATCAATAATCGTGAAGGCGAGGGCGTGGTGGAATCGCGTATCGGACTCTCAACCCCTGCCTATGCGTTTGCTGCCGATGAGGATTTACTGGAAGTCGTCGAGCACCAGCTTGAGCGTCAGAATATTCATTGCGTATTGGTGGATGAAGCGCAGTTTCTGAGTGAGCAACAGGTCCGGCAGTTGTCCGATGTGGTCGATGATTATGCGATCCCGGTGTTGACCTACGGTTTGCGCACTGACTTCAAAGGCGAGTTGTTTCCCGGCAGCCAGGCCCTGTTGGCCTGGGCTGATAATCTGATCGAACTCAAAACCATCTGCCATACCGGCAAAAAAGCCACCATGGTGGTGCGCGTGGATGCAGATGGTTATGCGATTAAGCAAGGGGCGCAGGTCGAGATCGGAGGCAATGAGCGCTATGTGTCAGTAAGCCGTAAGGAGTTCAAAGCGATTTTGTATGGCGGTAAGAAAGTCAAAGTTATCGATTTGCTGGGCAACCCGCAACAGTCGCGGACGGTTGCGGAAGCCGCCGACGAAAGACAGGCAGAACTTATCAAATGAAATAGGCCGGGGGTATCTAAAGGTCAGCGGTATCTAAAGGCCAGGTGTATCTAAAGGCCAGGGGCGGATGGCATTTAATCCAGAATCATCAGCTGATCGAGCACGCATAAATACTTGAGGTTATCGTTTTGGCCTCGGCCATCCGGGTAGCAGGTTCCTTCCGCACCCATGTTGATCCGTGTTGTGTAAGCCGGACATCCGTCGTCTATCTGAACACAGGCCCTGAATTAATGTGCTCTGTATGAGTTGCATGAGCCGGTCCTGTGTCCGGATATAACAACAATAAAGAGTTCAGCAGCATGGATATCAAAAGCTTAAGTTTTGCGCAGTGGTTAAAGTCTCTCGGCCTGCTGGCCTTGAGTCTGGGTTTTAGCGCGCCGCTGGTCGCACAGAACCTGACATCGGTCAGTCCGGCTACCCAGCGCGTGTCCGAATACATTGAACTGCAGGGCTCGGGATTTGGCACCAGCCAGGGCAGCAGCCTGGTAAGTTTCACCGACGGGGTGGAAACCTGGGATGCCGGTCTGGCTTATGTGTGGCGGGACAATTACATTCGCATCCGGGTGCCGACCGGTAAACTGGCGGGTGGTGTTGCGCTGCCGATTTCTCAAAACCCATTGCAGGTTTTTGTGCAGACGCCTGGTGGTACCAGCGGTTCGCGGAGCTTTCAGGTCATCACCAATGCTTCCGGGGCACTGTCTTTCCGCCAACTCACCAATATCGTCAACCACGGCGACACCGCCTCGGTACTGGGGGTGCCGAATATGAACTCGGCGCGTACCAAAGATGCCGAAGTGGCGGATGTCAACGGCGATGGCTGGCCGGATATCAGCGACAATAATTCCAACAACGTGGACAACAACAGCCACAGCGTGCTGCGTCTGAATAACCAGGACAAGAGTTTCACCGCGATTGCCCTGGAGCCATTGGATGCTGGCGACGCAGGTACTTTTGCCACCCAGATTTCCGCTGGCGGTGATTTTTTTGAAAATCACACCAGCTACGATTCGGACTTTGCCGATATCAATAACGACCGTCTGCCGGATCTGCTGCAGACCGCGGCGAACAACGCCGGTGGCAGTTCAGCTCACCGTATACGGCTGTTGATCAATAACCGCGGCGGTGTGCCCGGGCGGTTCAGCGAGGAGACCGCCGCGCGGATGCCAGCCGCTGCGTTCGGCGCCACCGGTTGTCCCGATGATGTTGATCATATTGATATGGACGGCGATGGCGATGTGGATTTTATGGTGACCCTGCGTACCGCCCCGGGCTTTTGTGCCGGCACCACCTCGGAAATCCGGGTGTTCACCAACACCGGCGGCGGGGTGTTCGCCACGCCGATTGTGATCAATGCGCGCACCGGTAACTCCACCCATGACGTGTTCTGGTTTGACGCCAATCGCGATGGGCTGTACGACATCGTCGCCGCCAACGAGTTTGACATGATCGACAGCGACAGTATCGATGCACGAGTGGAGTTGTTTTTGAATAATGGCGCGGGCGGTTTCGATCTGAACCGCACCTTTCCGCTATCGGCCACCACCGGCGGTTCGGCTGATTTTAATGGCGATGGCCTGGAAGACTTTGTGGTCGGACGAAGCGCGGTGCGGGTGTATCTGACTCAGCCGGGATCGGCCTGTTTTACCGATCCATCCAATGCCTGCGATTACACCGAAGTCGAACTGCTGGCGGCGGTTGGTAATAACCCGTTCTACGATCTGGAAATAGGCGACATCAATGCTGACGGTTTTCCGGATATTGTGGGGGGGCGTATTCTGGATACTGCTGACAATGTGCCTGTCTGGATCAATGACGGTGACGGAACTTTCACCGAAATAACCGGTGGTGTCACAGCCTCGGTATTGCCGGACCACAACGGTGATTATCAGCGTCTGTCGGCTGATCTGCTGGATTTTGATCTGGATGGAGATCTGGATATCTATCTGACCGGTCAGGACAGTGATGACGAAGCGCCGTCCGGAGCGGGTTTCGGACGCGGTCCCAATCAGTTGTTTGAAAATCTGATGTTCGGACTGGATATTGTCAATCCCCGCCAGTCAGCTTCGGCGTATGCCGGTTCGGCCACCGGCGGCCGTAAGGTGCTGGTGCGGCTGCGCGCCGATGCACCGCTCGCCGGTCTGCAGCCGGATGATTTTGTGATCAGTGTGGATGGCAGCGATCTGATGCCCTCGGCGATCGTGACCGGGGCACAGATTGAAGCAGAATACTGGCTGCTGGTGCAGATGCCGGCGATGCCCGATGGCTGCTACTCGCTGGCGGTTGCGCTGAGCGGCGATCCGGCCCTGAACGATCTTGAATCAGATTCACTGTGTTACGCGGCGGAGCGTCTATTTGATCGTGCGCTGGCCGTCGATCGCACCACCTCAATGCTGTACAACTCGGTAACCGATGTGTTTGATACCGAAAAGCTGGATGCCGCCAAGGCCGCCGGAAATTTCTTCATCAACCTGTCGGAGAACGCCGACCGTATCGCGGTAACCTCGTTTAACCGCAATGCCGATGATGGTAACGGCATGACCGAGCAGGATGAGATGGCGCGTACTGATTGGCCGATGACCGCGGCGTTTGATGCCGCCGGCATGACCGACAACCGGGGTTTGGCCATTGCCGAGCTGAATGCATTGCAGCCTGACGGTACTTACTTCCCTTATCAGACCACCATCGGCGCAGGTTTACGCGAGGCCTGGAACGAGCTTCAGACCGAGGGGGCGGCAGATCATGAGTGGGAAATCGTGTTGCTCTCGGACGGTAGAGAGAACTACGCGCCGTTCTGGAATGAGGTGGAGCCCGGACCCCCGACGGTATTGCCTATCAGGCCGGAAATCATCGCCGCGGATCCCGCGGTCACGATCCATACTGTCGCGGTCGGCGAAGATGCCGACGCCCAGTTGCTGATGGATATTGCCACCAGCACCGGCGGAGAATTTTTCAGCCTGTATGAAGGCACCGGATCGTTTGCCCTGATCAGCCGTCTGGCCTCGGTATACAAGTATATCGATGAGGAAATGCGTGCTGAGCAGCGTTTTTTTTATCGTGAGGGCGTGCCGGAGGAAGTCAGTTATTCGCAGGCAGGTTTTAATGCAGTCGCCGCCAGCCTGACACAGGGGCGCAAGCGTATCCGGGTTGATTCATTTTATGTGCCACCGGACTTTGAATCGATCAGCGTCGGTTTCCACTGGAACCGGAACCACGGCGTTGAGCAGGTGCTGCTGTATGATCCGGACTTAAACGCGGTGGCGCCCAACCCACCGGTGCGCACCATCCAGAGCGATCCGAAACATAAGATCTATCGTCTGCGTGACCCGCAGCCCGGTTGGTATCATTACGTGGTGGAACTGGGCAGCAATGATCCGTTTGAATTTTTTGCGGTGGCATCGGGGATCAGCAATGTCATGGTCAAAGGCCGAACCGGTACGGTGCGCGAACTCACCCCGGGGCAATATGAAGTGCCGATCCGAATCGTCAGTGGCGATTTTGATCCGATTCTGTGGGCTAACATCAGTGGCGAGATTGTGTTGCCGGATAAAACCCGGCTACCGATTACGCTGCATGACAACGGCGCTGACAGAGACGGGGGCAACGCAGATGGTATTTATGGCCGGGTGTTTACCCACAGCATGCCTGGACCCTATACCGCTGAGCTGACCACTACCGGGCTGTCCAACGACAATGAGCCGTTTACCCGGCATACCATTCTGTCGTTTGTATTCCCCGGGCGTGAGCTTGACGATAGCAAGCCGGAAAAACCGCCGGGCCGCGATGATATTGCCTGTCCGCCCTGCTGGTTGTTATGGCTGGCCATGCTGGTATTTGCGTTATTGCTGTTGTGGTTGATCTGGCAATGGTACCGGTGCTGCTATCGGCAGCATCAGACCGGCGTGGTCACGCATGTACCCCAAAATCGCGATACCTGATCGCGTCACCTGAGTGTTCATGGCTCAGCAGAATCTATGTCGGACGGTGATCGGTGTCTGGACAGTCAGGCGTTTGGTTTTGAACCTGTGCGGACCCGCACAGGTTCCACATTATGGTTTAAGATAATCCACCAGCCGTCCGATCTGCTCGGCCAGGACACCATCAACCACCGGTGCCAGACCAGCCAGATCGGCATCGCTGAAGCCATTCACATAATACTTCCAGGCGATAACGGTCTGCTCGGCATCAATCGGCTTGAGCGCCCATATCATGGTGCCGCTCAGGCCGAGGTCTTTGAGCGGACCCAGACCGCCGCTCAGGACCACCTTGCTGTTTTCCATCCAGATGACCGTATCCAGATGTACTACCAGATTGCCATCCCAGCGTTCACAGAAACAATCCTGATCAACCAGCATATTGCCGGCATCCAGTGAGAAACTGTGTTCGGGATTCCACCATTTTCCGACCTCTGAGGTCAGCGTGCTGAACACGGTCTGAGGTGGTTTATTGACGGTGGCGCTGTGCTGGAGGATAAAACCACCGGTATCGCTTTTTAGGACTTCGCCGATGGCCGGACCAGCCAGGGTAATAACGGTGAACAGGCAAACGAATAGGCGCATTGGCAGTGTTCCAGGCTGTGATAAGGGAAGATTATTTTAGGTCAGTGCTGACAGGAAGTATTGTAAATTTGTCGCTCTGAAGTATGTAGTCCGCGGTGCGAGCAGTCATGCGCCGCGGGCAGGCAGATGAAACACCTTGCCGGCCTGCACCGGGAACACATGATCATGCTCACCTGGTTGAATATCCGCCAGCCCGGTAAAGCGGCCGAAAGCGGGTAGCACCAGACAGCCTGGCTGCTGCCAGAACACCGGTAAGCGCAGCCTTTGGCCATCGGCTTTGAGCCGCAGGCCCGGATGCAGATGACCGGCAATCTGAAATTGACGGTCTGGCTCAGGCTCATGCAGCAAAGCGACTCCATCCAGTGATTGATCCGGGCGGTGAGCAATCGCCCAGGCATCCAGCATACTGGCCATATGTCGGTCATGATTACCCAGTATGACCTCCAGCCGCTGCGGACCTATATCCTGCAGCCACTGCTCGAAGCTGCTGACCCATGGTTCAGCGCGGTCCGGACGGGCATGCACCAGATCACCCAGCACGGTCAGAATGCTGTCTGGATAATGTTTCAGCAGTGCCTGCAACCGCTGCAGATCGGTCTGCAGCGCTCCGCTGGGTATGGCAATGCCGCGGCTTCGAAATAACTGGTCTTTGCCCAGATGCACATCCGCGACCAGCAGACGCCGCTGCTGCGGCCACCACACCGCATGCTCCGGCAGCAGGGTCATGCGCTGCCCTGCAAAGACAATGCTCTGGTTATCCGGATCAGCTCGATGGGTCATGCGGCGCCGCTGATTCTGGCCAGCATCCGTTCGGTCCTGGTTGCCCAGTCTTCGGAAGACAACTGGCCGCGCAGGCGGTCAGCCCACAGCGGAAAGGCAAACGGGCTGAGCCGCTCGGTAGACATCAGCCTGAGCGGCACCGCCTGGATGCGCAGCAGTGCGTTGCGCAGGCGGTTAAAATCCAGTTCGCGCTCAAAGGCTTCCTGACTGGCCTGCTGCAACAGCCGGTTGTGTGGCTCGTAATCCCGCAGCACATCAAAGATCAATCCGGATGAAGCCTGGATCTGCCGCATCGATTTGTGTTTGCCGGGTCGGCCCGGAAATACCAGGCCGGCGATCCGGGCGATATCCCGAAAATGCCGCCTGGCCATTTCCGTGGCATTCAGACTGTGCTTGATGTCGGCTTGCAACTGGTCGGTGGACAGCCATTCACGCCAGGCCGCCTGATCGGCTGTTATCCGCTGACGGCTGAGCAATTCAAAGCCATAATCATTGGCTGAAAAGCTGAAAGTGGTTGGCTGTGCCTGGCTGATGCGCCACGCCAGCAGCATGGCCAGACCTTCATGCGCCAGACGCCCGGCATAGGGAAACAGATACAGATGATGCCCTTCCCGGCTGTTGGTCTGCTCAATCAGCAGATGCTGACCGGATGGCAGGGCAGAGCGCTGTTGCTGTAGTTGCAACAGGGGTTGCAGGCATTGTAGTTCCGGTGTCACCCGGCCGGTCCTGGCATAACTGTCGATACACGCCAGCACGGCATCCGACAGCAAGGCTGACAAAGGCATACGGCCGCCCATCCAACGTGGTGTTTGCCGGTCTTTGCCGCGGGCGGTTTTCACATAGGCGGTCATATCCCGGACCCGCTTTAGCTCCAGACTGCGGCCGGCAAATAAAAACCGCTCGCCCGGCTTCAGCCGGGCGATAAAAGACTCTTCCACATAACCCAGTTTTTTACCTTTGACGAATTGCACACCCATCACGCCATCACAGGTGATGGTGCCGATCGCCATCCGATGCTGCATCGCGATGCGCTTGCTGGTCACCACATAGCGGCCCTGCGGGTTGCGAACGACTTTGTGAAAATTCGGATAAGCACTCAGCGCCGCGCCGCCCTGGGTAATAAAGGTCAGTACCCAGCGCCAGTCTTTGCTGCTCAGGTGCCGGTAGGCATGGCTCCCCTGAATTTCAGTCAACAACTGGTTGGGTTCAAACCCCTTGCCGGTATCGTCACCACTCAAAGCACAGCTGACCAGGTGCTGGGCAAGCACGTCCAGGCTGAGTTGATAAGGTTGCCGGGATTCCAGCTGCTGTTGTTCGATGGCGTGGCGTGCGGCGCTTATTTCCAGCATCTCCAGAGCATGCGTAGGCACGCATATTACCCGGCTGATATCACCAGGCCGGTGGCCGCTGCGACCCGCACGCTGCAGCAGGCGGGCGGCGCCTTTGGGGCTGCCGATTTGAATGACCTGCTCAATACTGGAAAAATCCACCCCCAGATCAAGGCTGGAAGTGGCCACCACGCAACGGATCTGACCACTGGCCAGACGTTGTTCGATCGTCTGCCGCATGTCACGATCCAGCGAACCGTGATGCAATCCGAGTTGCTCGGCTGCCCCCGGCATGACGCTGTCAATGGCCTGGTGCCACAACTCGGCCTGGGAACGCGTATTGGTGAATAACAGGGTGGTGCGGGCCTGCTCGATGGCCTCCAGCACCGGGCGAAGCTGTTTCAGCCCGAGGTGTCCGGACCAGGGAAAACTGCCGATGTCAGCGGGTAGCAGGCTGTCCACCTGAACGTTTTTCGGCTGCATGCCCTGGACTATACGGCCAGCTGATCCGGACGTCATGCCCAGCAGCATATCAGCAGCAGTATCCAGGTTGGCCAGGGTCGCCGACACTCCCCAGGTACGCAGTCGCGGACACCAGCCTCGCAGGCGCGCCAGGCACAATTGCAGCAGTACGCCACGCTTGCTGTCCATTAATTCGTGCCATTCATCCACCACTATGCCATCCAGGCGGCGAAACAGGCTGTATGCGTCCACGTAACTGAGCATCAGTGCCAGGCTTTCCGGGGTGGTGACCAGGGCCCGGGGTGGTTGCCGACGCAGTTTTTGTTTTTGGTAACTGCTGGTATCGCCGGTGCGAATGGCAACCTGCCAGCCGGCCTGCAGATCCGTCAGTGGCGTATTCAGATTCTTTGCGGTGTCAGCGGCGAGTGCCCGCAACGGCGTTATCCACAGCAAACGCAGACCCGGCAGGGCCGGGTTATCCAGTAAGTGCTGCAACGGTCCACCCCAGGCCGCCATGGTTTTTCCGCTGCCGGTGGGTGAATGAATGATGCCGCTTTGACCTTGCAGCCAGGCATGCCAGGCGGTCCGCTGGAAATCAAAAACTGTCCAGGCGCGTTGCTGAAACCAGCCTTCCAGACGGGTTCCGGGCGAGCAGCTCAGGTGATTCGCGGTGCTGCTCATACCGCTCGCGTCCGGCCGATAAGCCATTGATTCCCGCTTGCACGAGCGAGCTCGAGCATAGCTGCAGCAGGCGCCAAACTCATTTCGTCCCTGGCGGCAGCAGCCGTTTGATGTCGGTCAGGGTATCAGCATCTTTAATCCCTAAATCCCTGCGCCAGCGCAATATCCGGGGAAACCGCACGGCGATCCCGGACTTGTGCCGTTTGGAATGATTCAGGCCTTCAAAAGCCAGCTCAAACACATGCATTGCGTCGACCGAGCGCACCGGCCCGAAGCGTTCCAGGGTATGGCTGCGAATCCAGCGGTCAAGTTCGCGGATTTCCTGGTCGGTCAGGCCGGAATACGCTTTCGCGAAAGGCACCAGTTCCTGTTCATGCCAGACCGCGAAGGTGTAATCAGTCATCAGGTTGGAGCGTCGCCCGTGACCGGGCTGAGCATAGATCAGCACGGCATCAACCGTGTATGGATCAATTTTCCACTTCCACCAGTCGCCCCGTTTCCGACCCACCTGATAAATCGAGTTACGCTGTTTAAGAATATAGCCTTCCACACCGCGCTCACGCGACTGGCTATGCCACTCGCTTAATTGCTCCCAACTGGTAGCCGCGACGATGGGCGAGCAGCGCAGCTGCGTTTGTGCGGCCGCCTGTATCAGTTTTTCCAGCTGTGCCCGGCGTTGCTGCCAGCCGCGGTTACGCCAGTCTTCGCCGCCGTATTCCAGCAGATCATAAGTCAGAAATGCCACCGGAGCTTTTTGCAGCGTTCCCGGACCGGGCCGCTTGCGGCCGATGCGGGTCTGCAGGACATTAAATGGCAGTGGTTGATTGTCTCGCCAGGCGAGTATTTCTCCGTCCAGTACACAACCATTCGGCAGTTGGCTGGCGGCTGCTTCAAGCTCCGGAAAGCGGCCCTGCATTAAGTCCTCTCCGCGTGACCAGATAAAGCAATCGTCCTGACGGCGGATCAGCTGAGCACGGATGCCATCCCATTTCCATTCTGCTGCCCAGGCATCGATATCGCCCAGTTCCGCCGGTTCGCTTTCCAGCGGCGAGGCCAGAAAAAAAGGATAGGGCGTGGAGCTGTCAAAACAGGTTTCCCGTGGATCGATCAATTGCTGATAGGCCTCGGCACTGGCCTGCCAGTCGCCCATCAGCCGATGCGCAATAAGGGTACTGTCCATGCCTGCCACCCGTGCCAGTGCCCGGGTTACCAGACGCCGTGAAACACCGACCCGAAAAGCACCGGTCAGCAGTTTGTTCAGTACCAATCGCTGATTGACCGGCAGGCTGTGCCACAAATCGATAACGGCATGTTTGCGCTGTTGCTCATGCTTGATTTGGCTTAACGGCCGGATGCGCTGTGCCACCCATTGATGCAACGGCAGCCGGATATCAGAGACTTGATCGTCCGGCAACAGCAGGGCCATGGTTTCAGCCAGATCGCCGACATGCTCATAGCTGTCTTCAACCAGCCACAACGGCAGGCCGGACAATTCGGCGGTCCATTCCCGCAGTTCGCGAGTATTGATCAATCGCTTTAAGCGTTTGCCGGTTAGAAAATACACCGCCCAGGCAGCATCCGCTGGTTCGGCCGAATGGAAATAATCAACCATCGCAGCCACCTTGCGATTGGTGGAAGTCGTCTCGTCCAGTTGACGGTAGAGATCAGCAAACCGCTGCATGATAATTATCCGCCGCGCTCAGGCATGCCCCGCGAACTTAAATATTTCAGCCTGTCTGCCCTGTTCCTGAAGGTAGCGGACCAGGGCCTCGCCGCGGCCATGGTGAACCAGGATTCTGTGCGCGCCGGTTGCTTCTATGGTGGTGGTTAATTCATTCCAGTCAGCGTGATCGGACAACACAAAGCCCCGGTCATAACCTCGCCGTCGCCGGTTACCGCGAATGCGCATCCAGCCGGAGGCAAAGCCGCTGACGTGCCCGGGGAAACGCCGCATCCAGGTGGTGCCGGCGGCAGCAGGCGGAGCCAGGATCAGATCACGCTCGAATCGATAGTTTTTTTCGGCGTCGCTGACCAGGCGGGTTGCAAGCAGTTCCACACCGGCTTCCCGATAGCTCTGAACCAGCTGGGTCATGGCGCCATGCAGCCAGACCGGCTGTTGTGTATGCCGGCATAAATGCGCCAGCACCCGCTGGCTTTTGCCCAGTGCATAGCAGAACAGTACGCTGGGTCTGCCTTCCTCGGCATTGGTCTGCCACCAGTGGTAGATATCGCTGACCACCTCGCTGGTCGGCTGCCATTGATACACCGGCAATGCAAAGGTGCTTTCGGTAATAAACACATCACACGGCAGCACTTCAAAATTACTGCAGGTTGGGTCAGCGCCGCGTTTGTAATCGCCCGACATCACCCACACGCTGTCCGGTCCCTGGATACGAACCTGTGCGGAACCCAGGATGTGCCCGGCCGGATGCAGGCTGACGCTGACTGCTCCCATTCGGATGGTTTCTCCGTAATCCAGCGGCGTGACTTTGGCGTCGGTCTGAATCCGCTGGCGGGTAATGCCCAGCCCTTCGCGGCTGCACCAGTAATGCTGCATACCGGCCCGGGTGTGATCGGCATGTGCGTGCGTGACAATAGCCCGCTCGACCGGACGCATGGGGTCAATATAAAAATCACCGTCCGGGCAGTACAGTCCGGCGGCACGGTATTCGAGCAAAACTGGTTCCTCGTGGCGATTGCTTAGTTGCTGCTAAGGTACTTCATAGATCTATGTCAGATGGATTCGCTGGCGGCCAACGCAGTAACAGCCCGATACAATCAGAGTAAATATGGGAGCAAATACGGGCACTCATTTTAACCAGCCGACACGGGTAGACAAGTTATCGATAGTATTGGTGCGGAGTGTTATCAGCGCAGTGCATTACATCAACTCGCTTGCTTCCACCTGGAACTATTTAGATCACCGTCTTATCGAGAACTGTTATCTGCAACGAATGTGAAAGGTCTTGCCTGGACACAGCAAGATGGTCTTAATGACACAGTGGAAAAGATTATTGACCAGGTCAGGCCGCCGCCGCACCAATATCAGCGCCTGGCTTGCTTGTTAATGGCTACCGGCATCAGATAAGCCAGTGTTCCGCCCACTAACGCGATGATTAATTGAATCACCGGCAGATTATGCAGCACTCCGGCCAGCGACTGTGGAACCTGGTGGTAGATCACCAGGCCAATCTGCACGCTCTCCAGAACCACCATTATCAGTACCGTCACCAACAGCACCATATCGCGTTGACGGTGTTCCGCAACCAGCACATTGTTCAGCAGCCACATCACCGCATACGGGCACAGTGCCCAGGCAATCGCGCCGCTGGCGCCCAGCCACCATTGACCATTGGCGGGTTCGCCAATCACGGCGATGACGGCGATGGCGATCAGTGCGCCAAGCAGGGTGAGCAGGTTGGTTGCGCGATCCATGGGTTGGTTCTCACTGGTCTTGATGTCAGGCGTAGTATACGCCGGTCATGCCGCAGTCTGCTCGCGGGCTGCCAGACCGGTTGCATGGTCTTCAATCAGACTGGTACGCAGGCAGGTGGCTGAGGCACTACCGAAACTTGCCAGGGTTATGTTTCGCGCGGCTTAAACCGGTACAATAGCCGGTTTGCACCAGGCGCGTTCCGAGTGCCGGGCTTCATCTTTCTTCAGGATTACCAAACTTATGTCCGATATGCTTCGCAATATTGCGATTATTGCTCATGTGGATCACGGCAAAACCACGCTGGTTGATCAGCTGTTGCGCCAGTCCGGTACGCTGGATATGCGCCAGGATATGCAGGAACGGGTGATGGATTCAGGTGATCTGGAGCGGGAGCGCGGGATTACCATCTTATCCAAGAATACCGCGATCACCTGGGGCGATTACCGCATCAACATCGTGGACACACCAGGCCATGCTGACTTTGGCGGTGAGGTGGAGCGGGTGCTGTCAATGGTTGATTCGGTGCTGCTGCTGGTGGATGCGGTGGATGGACCAATGCCGCAGACCCGGTTCGTGACCCAAAAAGCCTTTGCCATGGGTTTTAAGCCGATTGTGGTTATTAATAAGATCGATCGTGAAGGCGCGCGACCTGATTGGGTGCTGGACCAGACCTTTGATCTGTTTGATAACCTCGGCGCCAGTGATGAGCAGCTGGATTTTCCGGTGGTGTATTGCTCTGCCCTGCAGGGTTATGCCAGCCTGGAGAACGATGTTCGCGAAGGCGATATGCAGCCGCTGTTCAAAGTGATTACCGAAGCCGTCCAGGCACCGGAGGTGGACGCTGAAGGAACCTTTCAAATGCGGGTCAGTTCACTCGACTATTCCAGTTATGTCGGGGTGATCGGTATCGGGCGGGTGCAGCGCGGGCGGGTGCGCACTAATATGCAGATTACCGTGGTGGATCGCGATGGCAAGGCCCGCAATGGCCGGGTATTACAGGTATTGGGTTTTCATGGTTTGCAGCGGGTCGAAGTGCCGCAGGCTCAGGCGGGCGATATTATCGCGGTCACCGGCGTCGAAGGGATTGGTATTTCCGATACCCTGTGTACCCGGGACCAGCCCGATCCACTGCCGGTACTGAGTGTCGATGAACCTACCATCTCAATGTTTTTCCGGGTCAACAATTCCCCGTTTGCCGGCAAGGATGGCAAGTATCTGACCAGCCGCCAGATTCAGGAGCGGCTGGCGCGTGAGACCTCGCACAACGTGGCACTAAGAGTTGAGCAGACCGACGATCCTGATAAATTCCGCGTCTCGGGCCGGGGCGAGCTGCATTTATCGATCTTGCTGGAAACCATGCGCCGAGAAGGTTTTGAGATCGCGGTTTCACGGCCAGAGGTGGTTATCCGCGAGGTCGACGGTGCTAAGCAGGAACCCTACGAGGTTCTGGTGGTGGACATGGAAGATCCCTATCAGGGTGCAGTGATGGAAAAGCTTGGCGAGCGCCGGGCCGAACTTCGCGATATGCGACCGGATGGCAAGGGCAGAGTGCGGCTGGATTACATCATCCCGGCGCGCGGCCTGATCGGTTTCCAGAATGAATTCCGGACGCTGACCGCGGGCACCGGTATTTTGCACCACATCTTTGATCATTGGGGACCGCACCAGCCGGGCGAGATTGCCCAGCGCAAGAATGGCGTGCTGATTTCCAATGGTACTGGCAAGGCCCTGGCATACGCACTGTTCACATTACAGGAACGTGGACGTCTGCTGGTCGGGCACGCTGAAGATATCTATGGCGGCCAGGTGGTCGGAATCCACAGCCGCAGCAACGATCTGACCGTGAATCCGCTCAAAGCTAAACAGTTGAACAATATCCGTGCCGCGGGCAAAGACGACAGTCTGATCCTGAGTCCGGCCATTCGGTTTACTTTGGAGCAGGCGCTGGAATTTATCGATGACGATGAATTGGTGGAGGTGACACCCGCCGCGATTCGCATCCGCAAGAAATTTCTGCTGGAGCATGAGCGCAAACGCGCCAGCCGCCAGGTTGGGGAATAGTCATTTGCGACACCGGACACCATACGCTTAAGAATGGATAGCTGGATCAATAGCGTTGCCATAAATGGCTGACTTTTTCAACGATTCGCGACTTTTGGTGAGAAACTGCTTGCAATAAGACTAAGCTACTACCTAATATAATAAGAAGTTACCAATTCGTTAATCGGCTGCCTTCGGGGAGAAAAATGAGAAGAGTTTTCTGTTTGCTGCTGGTGGCAATGGCTATGTTTCTGACTGCGTGTTCTGATAGCGGCAGTGCGAGTAGAGCTGTTCCCACCCCACCTGCGACGACTGACAACGGTCAAGTCATTACGGCTACTATCACAGCCAATTTTGACCCGACCATGGGCGTCATCCCTTTCCCAAACAATCTGCTGTTACTGGGCACTACTGATCTGACATTGAATATACCGGTGGCTGATCCAACCGATTTCAGTAATCCCCAGGTTGCCCTGAATGCGCTGGATGGCTTCAGCACCGTGGCCCCCTGGTCAACCGGCTTTTCAGCCAATATCAATCCCGCCACCGTGATCCCGGGCAGCAGTGTCAGGGTGTTTCAGGTAACCCTGGTAACCGGCACGATTGCGGTATCCGGTGTGGTGCGTGAATTAACGCCAGGGGTTGAATACGTGGCTACCCTGGCCAGTCCGACCACGGTTGCCATTATCCCCTTGCAGCCGCTGGATCAGTTGACCAGTTACATGGCGGTTGTCACTGATGACGTGCAGGATACGGCGGGCAATGATTCCACGCCGTCGCAGGCCTATTTTGTCGCCAAACGCACAAGTCCACTGGTGGATGCCAGTGGCAACAGCACTGATCCCATTCTCCCCACCGCGACCGCTCAGGCACTGGAGCCATTACGGCAGATCGTCAGTGCTCAGGAAGCGGCGGTGTCAGCATTCTCTGGCATTCCCACCGAGGAGATCGTAATCAGCTGGACCATGACCACGCAATCCATCACCCCGGTACTCGGTGTGGTGCGTTCGCTGGCTACGCCAGCGCCGGCCACCGTGGTGCCATCAGGCTTTACCACTGCTGATGTGCTGCCGCCAGGCGCTTCACCGGGTATCGCGGACGTCTTCATCGGCACCATTTCGCTGCCGTATTATTCAGGCATTCCATCCGCCGGCAATCCCATCGCGCCACTGACCGAATTCTGGCGAGCTGAGCCGGGTGCTTATGTGCCGCCATTTGATGCGTTTGGTCTTGATCCGACCTCAACCAATGTTACGGTGGCCAATCCGATTCCGGTGGTGAACGGCATCCAGACCGTACCGGTATTGATGAGCGTTCCTAATGCATCCAGTGGCATGTCGCGTCCAGCCAGCGGCTGGCCGGTAGCCATTTACATGCATGGCATCACCCGCAATCGCAGTGACATGCTGGCGATTGCCGATACCATGGCATCGGTTGGCTTTGCGGTTATCGCGATTGATCAGGCCCTGCATGGCATCACTGATGTCACCTCGCCGCTGTATGTTGAGAACACCCCGTTCGGCCAGGACAACCCATTCGGGCCCGACGCCAATGAGCGTACTTTTGATCTGGATGTGAGTGATAACGCCACCGGTGCATCAGGGCCGGATGGCATGATCGATCCATCCGGTACTTTTTTCGTGAATCTGACCAACCTGCTGGCTTCCCGGGATAACCTGCGTCAGTCGATTGCCGATCTATCGGTACTGGCTTTGACCGTGCCGGGCATCAACATTGACGGCGATGACAGCAACACCGATCTGGATGGTGGCAACATCGGCTTTATCGGCCAGTCACTGGGTTCTATCGCCGGCATTCCTTTCCTGGCGCTGGAGCCAACCGTTAACACCGGACTGCTATCGGTTCCGGGCGGTGGCATTGCCAATCTGCTGGCAGGTTCACCGACATTTGGCCCGACCATCGCGGCAGGCTTGCAGGCGGCGGGGATTGAGCCCGGGTCAGCGGATTTTGCCGCATTTCTTGGCGCGGCCCAGACGGCTATCGACAGTGCCGACCCGATCAACTGGGCAGCGATCACCGGCGCCACCAATTCCATTGTGGTACAGACCGTCATCAATGATCAGGTTATCCCCAATACTGTCGCGGGCGCGCCGTTATCCGGCGGCTTCCCGTTGCTGCCGCAGCTGGGTGTGCAGAACATCAGCAGCAGCTTGACTGATCCGATGGGCGTGCGCGCTAATGTAACCTTCCTGCCACCAGCCGGACATGGCTCACTGCTCAGCCCCGCGGACTCTCCGGCAGCCACTGCGGAAATGCAGGGCGAGATGGCCAGTCTGCTGGCAAGTGGCGGCATCAGCGTGATGATTGCCAACCCGAATGTGATCCAGGATTGAGGTAGTTAAGATGAAACACATAAATAACAACATCAAAACCGCCCGCCAGCTGCAACGCAGCAGTTTGAGCAAGGCAGTATCCGGAGCACTGATGCTGACTGCGCTGGGTATGTCGGGCAATGCGGCTGCATTGGAATTTGATTTCGGGGATTGGACAGCACGGCTGGATACCACCATTACCTATGGTATCGGCATCCGGGTTGAAGAACGTGATGAAGACCTGGTGGGTTTCGCCAATCTGCTGGAGGACCCGACCGCCTTTACCACCCAGGAGCTGATTGACCTGCCGTTCGGAACCTTTTCCGTCAACGGTGATGATGGCAATCTCAATTACGATCAATGGGATCTGTACACCAATCAGGTACGTGTCACCAGTGAACTGGATGTCACCAACGGTCAGTTCGGTGGCTTTTTCCGGGCCACTTATTACTATGATTTCGAGAATGAGAACCGCTCGGAATTATCCGACACCGCCAAGCGCTTTGTCGGTACCGACCTGCAGTTGCTGGATGCCTATGTGTACGGTGATTTTGAATTCGGCGCGGGCACCGGTACGGTACGGCTGGGCCGTCAGGTGGTCAGCTGGGGTGAAAGTACTTTTATCCAGAACGGCATTAATGTGATCAACCCGATCAATGTTGCGGCACTGCGTTCGGCTGGCGCCGAACTGCGCAATGCTTTCCTGCCGATTGAAATGGTCTGGACCAGCCTGCCGATCACTGACAGCCTGTCGATCGAAGCAGTGTATCTGTTTGAGTTTGAGCAGATCGATCCCGATCCGGCCGGTACTTATTTCAGTGACAATGATTTCGCCACGCCTGGTGGTGAGTTTGCAATGCTTGGCTTTGGTCTGCTGGGAGATGATCGTTTGCCGGATGGCAGCCTTCCGTTTGGCGCATTGCCACGCGCGCCGGATCGTGCCCCTGGAGATGGTGATGCCCAGTTTGGTGCGGCGATACGGTATTTTGCTGAAGACTTTAATGACGGTACCGAGTTCGGTCTGTTCTATCTGCATTACAACAGCCGTTTACCTTTGATCAGCGGCACCGCGGTGACCAACAGCAGTCTGTCCAGCGGTACTTTCTTTGTTGAATACCCTGAAAACATTGATTTGTTCGGCGCCAGCTTCAATACCACCCTGGGCGGTTTTGTCTCGCTGGCTGGTGAAATCACCTACCGGGTCGATCAGCCCTATCAGATCGATGATGCGGAAGTGCTGTTTGCCGGTTTGACGCCACTCAATGTTGCCGTGCCTGATCCGGCCAACCGGTTTGTCAGCCAGCTGGGCTCATTCGCCCCGGGCGAGGAAATTCGGGGCTTTATCCAGCGTGATGTGACTCAGGCGCAGTTCACCATTACCCAGATTTTTGGCCCGAATAACTTTTTGCGCGCCAATGAACTGGCGTTTGTAGCTGAGGTAGGCGCGACCAAAGTGTGGGATATGCCGAATCCTGACGTGCTGCGTCTGAATGGCCCGGGTACCAATACCGGCGGCGGTTTTGACGAGACCACCGGTAATTTCAGAAATCCGGTGACCCAGGTGGAAGGCTTTCCGGATTCCTTCAGCTGGGGTTATCGGGCAGTGCTGGCCGCGACTTATAATAATGCTATCGGAGCGGTCAATCTGGCACCACGGATTGCTTTTAATCATGACGTGAATGGCACCACGCCTGGACCCGGCGGGAACTTTATTGATGGGCGCAAGGCCTTAACCTTCGCTATTAATGCGACTTATCTTGCCAGCTGGACAGGAACATTAAGCTACACCATTAACTTTGGTGGTGGAGAGTTCAATACCCTGAGTGACCGCGACTTTGTTACGGCATCGATCAGCTACGCATTTTAATATTAATAGCCTGAGTTATTTATAACAGTTTTTCGGAGGAGAAAGCCCTATGCGATATCAATATTCCCTGCTGGCCGCAGCCTGTCTGATGGCGGCGACAGCGATTGCCGGCCCTAAGCCTGATCAGGTTGATCGCCTGGGCGATGATCTGACGCCGATGGGCTCGGAGGCTGCCGGCAACGCTGCGGGCACCATTCCTGCCTGGGATGGCGGTATCACGTCACCACCGGTGGCGGGTTACTCCAGTGGTGACCATCACCCTGATCCATTCCCCGATGATGAAATCCTGTTCACGATTAATGCCAGCAACTACGAGCAATATGCTGACAACCTCTCGGCCGGCCAGATCGCCATGCTCAACCGCTATCCGGATACCTACTACATGAATGTGTATCCCAGCCGCCGGACCGCGGCTTTTCCGGAAAGAGTGTATACCGCGACCAAGGCCAATGGCTCGACGGCCCAATTGATTAATGATGGCGAAGGCATAGCCAACGCCGGAGTAGGTTTTCCCTTCCCGTTTCCGGAAAGCGCCAAAGAACTGCTGTGGAATCATAAGCTGAAATTCAAAGGCATCGGCGGGACACGCTACAACACCCAGGCCGCGGTTACCACCGGCGGTTCCTATAATCTGGTCAAGCTGCGGGAAGAGTTTCTGGGCCTGTACTACAAAGAAGGCGAAAACGTAGAAAGTATCGACAATATTCTGCTGTACTTTTTCCAGGAAGTAGAAACACCGGCACGTCTGGCCGGCAGTATTCTGCTGGTGCACGAAACCCTGAACCAGATCGAGCAGCCCCGTCAGGCATGGGTTTATAACCCGGGCCAGCGCCGGGTGCGCCGGGCGCCGAATATTGCTTATGACAATCCGGGTACCGCTTCGGACAATCTGCGCACCACTGACATGACTGACATGTTTAACGGCGCCACCGACCGGCATAACTGGTCGCTGGTAGGCAAGCAGGAAATGTATGTGCCCTACAATTCCTACAAAGTGCATTCAGGTGACCTGAGACCAAAAGATATGCTGTTGGAAGGGCATATGGATCAGGCCCTGATGCGTTACGAGTTACATCGCGTTTATCACGTTGAGGCGGATCTGAAAGAAAGCGAGCGTCATATCAATGCGCGCCGCAGCTACTATCTGGACGAAGACAGCTATCAACCACTGATCGCTGATCACTACGACAGCCGCAGAGATATCTGGCGGTTATCCGAAGCGCATTCTATTAATTACTACGAAGTGCCGACTTTCTGGACCACCATCGAAGTTCATTATGATCTGCAGTCCGGGCGTTACCTGGCGGTGGGTCTGGACAACGATGATACCGTCAACAGTTTTGACCAGGAGTTGTCACCGGCCAACTATACCCCTCAAGCATTGCGTAAGCGCGGCCGGCGCTGATTCGCTGCATGCTTAGCCAGTTAGTTCTGTTGCTATCCAATCATCGTGTTGCTGCCCGTCGGGCAGCAACGTGGTTGCTGGTGATGGTGATGATCAGTGTCAGTGCTGTTGCTCAACAGCCAGCGGACTCAGCCAGCGTGGCCGAAGGCGAGGATGTCATTCCCGCGGTATTGGCGGCCGAAGCGCTGTTGCTGGATATTATCGAAGTAGCCGAGCAACGGCTGCTGACGGTGGGTGAACGCGGTCATATTCTGGTTTCCGACGACCGGGGTGAAAGCTGGCGCCAGATTCTGGAGGTGCCGACCCGAACCACTCTGGTAACCGCGACCGCGCGAGGTGACAACGTATGGGTTGCCGGGCACGATACCACCATTATCATGAGTGCCGATAACGGCGAGACCTGGTCGGTTCAGTCGGCCGAGCCCGGTGGTGATCCGCTGATGGATATTGCCGTCAAGTCAGATGGTTCCGGTCTGGCGGTGGGTGCTTATGGTCTGTTGATGGTCAGCGCGGATGCCAGCGAGGAGTGGTCGCCGGCGTTTATGGCCGATCTGGTGGTTCAAGCGGACGATTCCGGCGCCGCTCAGGCTGATGCGGATGCCGAAGATGACGTTGATATGCAGGAAGATGATGGTGATTTTTTGGATCAGGATGCCATCGCGGACTTTGAAGATCTGGACGTTGAATATCATCTCAACAGTCTGCTGCGGCTGGACGATCAGCGGTTGGTGATCGCGGCCGAAGCCGGGCGGGGTTATTACTCACAGGATAATGGCGAGAGCTGGCAGGTATTCCGGTTGCCCTACGACGGTTCCATGTTTGGCCTGGTAAGGGCCGGCGAGCGGGATTGCCTGATTGCTTTTGGTTTACGCGGCAATGTGTTGCAGTCCTGCGCCATTACCAGCGGTTGGCAAACCATTGCTAACGATTCCAATGCCAGCGTGTTTGATGGCGCTTATGACAGCGCCGGTAATTTATGGCTGGTAGGCGCTAATGGCACACTGATGCGGCATGCTGACAACAGCCTGGATTCAATCAGCCTGGATACCGGAGATGACTACAATGGTCTGCTGGTGGCGAATGATCGCTTGATCCTGATAGGTGAATCCGGTGTGCGCACGCTGCCACTGCAGAATGGCTCGATCACAAACCTGTCCGATACCGCCGGCGAATGATACTCTTTGCCCGTTAATTTGAACCCAATCGATGAGTCAGGCGTATGAACGCACCGAGCCAGTCCGGCAATAGTTTTATTCAATTTGGTCAACGTCTGGTCTTTGGGGTCAGACCGCTGGTATTGGTGCTGTTTGCGCTGGGTACCCTGGCGATGCTGTTTTTTGCCAGTCAGCTACGCGTTGATGCCGGTTTCAAGAAGCAGATTCCACTGGAACATGAGTACATGCAGACGTTCCAGTTTTACGAGGAGTTTGGCGGCGCCAACCGTATGCTGGTTGCATTGATGGCAGAAGACGGCGATATGTTCGACGCCGATTACTTTGCCGCGCTGGAGGCTTTGACCGACCGGGTATCGTATATCAGCGGTGTTGACCGGGCCACGGTACGTTCTATCTTCACCCCCAATGTCCGTTTCGTGGAAGTGGTGGAAGGCGGATTCGCGGGTGGCAATGTCATTCCTTCTGATTTCCGGCCGGAACCGGAAGTGTTCGAGCGCGTACGCGCTAACATCGTCAAGTCCGGTGAGATAGGCCGACTGGTCACCAGTGATTTCAGCGGCGCTATGATCTGGGCTAATCTGCTGGAGGAAGATCCGCTCACCGGTGAGAAGATCGACTATCAGGCCGTGGCCGCGGAACTCGAAGCGATCCGTGGCGATTTTGCCAATGAAGCTCACAGTGTGCACATCATCGGGTTTGCCAAAATCGTCGGTGATATTGCCGAAGGCGCTAAATCCGTGGTGCTGTTCTTTTTGTTTGCCATCATTATCACGCTGGTTTTGCTGTGGATTTATTCGCGCTCCGTGAAGCTGGCGCTGGCGCCTATGGTGTGCGCCATCGTGGCGGTAATCTGGTGTCTGGGTGCGTTGCGCCTGATGGGTTTCGGGATTGATCCAATGAACATCCTGACGCCGTTTTTGATTTTCGCGATTGGCGTCAGCCATGGCGTGCAGATGGTCAGCGGCTGGATTGTGGAAAAATACTTTACCGGTAAGTCGCCGACCCAGTGTCTGGAAGAAAGTCTGGCGATTGAGTCATTGCCGATCAACAGCAGCCTGCACGCGGCCAAGGCTGCCTTTGCCAGACTGTTAGCCCCTGGTGCCATCGCGCTGTTGAGTGACACCATCGGTTTTCTGACCATCCTGTTGATTGATATCCGGATCATTCAGGAACTGGCCATTACCGCCAGCGTCGGCGTGGCAATTATCATTTTGACCAATCTGATACTGCTGCCGGTGCTGCTGTCTTATATGAAGGTGCCGGATGATGAAGCTTACCGCAAAGGTGCATACGCCCGGGCCGGAAAGTCCATGCCTATCTGGGGCTGGGCTGCTTCGCTGGCCAGGCCTGGCCCCGCCAAAGTAGCGCTGGTGATCGCGCTAGTGCTGTTCGCTCTGGCTTTCTGGAAAAGCAATGACGTGCAGATCGGCGATTCCGAGTCCGGCGTGCCGGAGTTGCGGGAAAATTCCCGTTATAACCAGGATGCGCGCCTGATCAGCGAGCGCTTTTCGCTGGGGGTCGATGTGATCGGCGTGATCACGGAAACCGCGCCGCAATCGTGTACGGAAGATTACGAAGTGATGCGCCGTATCGACGAGGTGGCCTGGCAGATTCGCAATATCGAAGGTGTGCAGAAGGTGCTGACGCTGGCAATGGTGGCCAAAATCGTCAATGCCGGCTGGAACGAGGGCAATCCCAACTGGCGGGTCTTATCCAGTGACCCCTACATCATGCGTCAGGCCATCGGCGGCATTGAAACCAACACCGGTTTATTGAACGCCGACTGCAGCGCCATGCCGATTCTGGTGTTTACCGAAGATCACAAAGCGGAAACCATCAAACGGGTTGTGGCGGAGGTTAAAGAACTGCGCGATGCCTACAATCTGCTGCCCGAGAGTATCGAAGTAGTGGATGCCGAGGCAGCTGATACGGTGGGCGGCAAGGATATCAACAACCTGCAGGATAACGTTTGTCAGGAGGCTGATGATTCCTGTCTGAGGATTCGCCTGGCGACCGGTAACGTGGGTGTCATGGCAGCTGTTAATGAGGTTATATCAGCCGCGCAGACCCCGATTCTGCTGTGGGTGTACAGCGCCATTATTGTGTTGTGTCTGATCACTTTCCGCTCTATTGCCGCGACTTTGGCGATCGTGTTGCCGCTGGCGCTGGTGTCTTATCTGGCCTACGCGGTCATGGCCATTCTGGGCATTGGCCTGAAAGTGAACACGTTGCCGGTGGTTGCACTGGGGGTTGGCATCGGGGTTGACTATGGCATCTATATCTTCAGCCGGCTGCAAAGTCTGCTGAAAGAAGGCGTGCCGCTGGAGCTGGCTTATTATCGGACCCTGCGTCTGACCGGCCGCGCGGTGCTGTTCACCGCGGTGACGCTGGCGGTGGGAGTAGGCACCTGGTTGCTATCACCACTGAAATTCCAGGCGGATATGGGCCTGCTGCTGGCATTTTTCTTCCTGCTGAATATGATTGCGGCAATCTTGCTGTTGCCAGCGTTATGCCGGATTTTACTGCCGAAGAAACTGATAGGCGATTAAGCCTGGTCGTTTGATTTTCCCATCCGGGCCAGCCTCAGCGTTGGCCCGGTCTGCCGATATCGGATAAATCTTCTTCGCCCGTCAATGGCACATATTCAAGCCGTTGAATAATTAAATTGTGGTCCGGCAATCACCTGGCGAGGTGAGAGTTCAGAGTTGCCAGCCGTGCTGATTGAGCTCGGTAGCGATGGCCACCCGCTCTGTGGCGGGCACTGCTTTCCCAGCCGCATTGCGATGCTGTTCAATAGCACGCAGGCGGGGTTTCAGCCCGGCGCCGTTGGCAATCTGGATATTCAGCCCGGGGCGGGCATTGAGTTCCAGCACCAATGGACCAAGGTCGCGGTCCAGTACGATATCCACGCCCAGATAGCCTAACGGAATGGCGTCGTAGCATTTGGCCGACAGGTCCACCAGCGTCTGCCAGTCAGGAATCTGGAAACCGGTCAGTTTGGCGCCGGTGTCCGGGTGCTCATCAACATTGGCATTCTGCAGGACCGCATTGACGGTGCGGCCGGTGCTGATATCGATGCCCGCGCCGACCGCGCCCTGGTGCAGATTGGCTTTGCCGTCAGACTGCCGGGTGGGCAGCCGGGTCATGGCCATAACCGGATAGCCATGAAACACAATCACACGGATGTCCGGCACGCCCTGCGAGGTCACATTGGCGAACACCGGATCAAAATGCACCAGGGTTTCAATCATGGCCCGGTCCGGATGTCCACCCAGACTGTACATGCCATTCAGAATATTGCTGACATAGTGCTCCAGGGTGTCCAGGTCAATCATTCGGCCACCGGAGGTAATCCAGCGTTTATTGCGCCGTGAGGTGATCACCAGAATACCCTCGCCGCCGGAACCATTGGCCGGTTTAATCACAAATTCATTGTGGTCCTGGAGACGGTTTAACAGATGCGCGGCGTCATGCTGGGTGGCAATGGTGCCGATTAACACCGGCACCTTGATCCGGGCGGATAATAAGCGCTCCTTGCATAGAATTTTATCATCCACCAGCGGATACAGCCGCCGGTTGTTATGCCGCATGATATAGCTGCCATTGCGGGCATTCAGGCCCAGTACTCCGAGTTTACGCAGTTGCTGGTAACGTGCTAGCCACGACATGGGCGTTAATCCCTGGACGTGGCTGGGTTGGCATCATCAGCGCTATGCTGCAGATGCCGGAAGCGGCCCAGCTCGCTGATCCGGTAACCGGTGTAGCGGCCCAATGCGATGGTGATAGCCAGCACTACCAGCAGCAGTTCCGGGAACACCAGCATCAGATGGCGGAGCAGCAGTTGCTCCATGACCAGAAAAGCCAGAATCGCCATCACCAGGCTGCCGGCGCCTTCAATCAGAGCATTGCGCGGGCCGCTTTCTTCCCAGCTGATGGACATCCGCTCAATCACCATGGCGATAATCACCATCGGGAACAGCGCGACGGATAAACCGACCTCGATGTTCAACTGGTAACTGACCACGCCGACTCCGATCAGCAAAATCACCACAATGGTCAGCACCGCCGCCAGTCTGGGCACCAGCAACAGCCGCAGGCGTTCCAGGTAAAAGCGCAGCAGCAGCCCGACCCCGACCACCACCAGAAACAGAATGATCCCGGCCAGCAGCCGGGTTTCCCGAAATGCCAGCGCAATCAGCACCGGCATGAAAGTGCCGAAGCTGCGCATACCCACCACATTGCGCAGAAATACGATCATCAATGCGCCCAGTGGAATCATCAATAGCATCTGATAAAGATTCTGAGCGTGCAGGGGCAATCCCAGCGGCGAAAACTCAACCAGCCGGGAACCTTTTTCGTTGGCGTTCTGCATCGCCAGGTCCAGGCTGCTCAGGCTGTTACGCTGGATGGTGATCTGGGTATCCAGCAGTTCCGCACCACTGGTTTGAGCCAGCGGGTCAGTGCCGATTGACCACAGCAGGAAGTCTTCCGGCAAGGCCTGGTCACCGGAGGCGGGGTCGAAATACAGCCAGCGCTGTTCATTATGAATCGCCAGCCAGCGCACCAGCGGCGCATTACGCTCCAGGCTGTTAAGCCGGATACCGGTCAATTGCACGCTGGGGATACGCGCGCCGGCCAGCAGCAGTTGTGCGGTGCTGGTGTGGTCAGCGCCATACTCCTGGCTGTTCAGAAATAGACGGATTTCCTGGCTGGGATCGTTATCGTTCAAACGGCGCAACATCTCAGCGGTATAGCTGGCAATATCGGCGGAATGCTCGCGCACATCCTCCACCAGTGTATTCGCGGCGGTGGCGAACGGTTCCGGTAAGCTGGGCACCGGTGGAAAATCAGGTCTGACCGTTATCTGGGTATCGGTCTGGGCGCGGAACCAGGTGGCCCGGTAATACAGGTTGTGCACGCCGCGCGCGCGCCGCCGCGCCCATTCAGCATCTCTGCCGTAGCGCTCGTTTTCGACCGTCAGACCAAATTCACGCGACACGAAATTTTCGTTGGATCGGTTGAAGCCGGGCGTGTTTCCGGGTAACTGCAGGTTAACTTTGACCGGTCCGCCGCTGGCCCGAATGTGGACTCGCGCTTGAACCGTCCAGGCATCACTGAGCTGGTCAGGAGTGACCGGGAAACCCAGCGCGGAAATTTTATAAACCGTGGCGCTGATTCCTGCCACCAGCAGAATCAGGACCAGAACCAGCCAATGCGGCACTCGAGACATAACGGTTTTACTCCACGATCGGGATAATGGGTGTTGTTTCCGTACAACTGGGGGTGGTCAACAGCGTTTCGCTGGGATCGATCAGCGCAATGCTATCCAGTGCGCTGCGACCCAGCAAGAGCCGATACAAAAATTCACTGCGATCAATCAGGTTGATCTCAACTTTACGGGTATAACTGCCCAGGCAGATTTCCAGCTGCACGACCGGACGGCGCTGATGCTTGCTATTGTGACGTTTGATAATCACGTCACGCACTCGCGGGCGCTCCAGGGTAATCGGCGTGTCGGTGACCGGGTCGGTAATCGTGAAGCGCACCCAGCGCTTGCCGTTCCAGTCGAAGTATTCGATATCACTGGCATCCAGTGAGGACGTTTTCGCCCCGGAGTCCAGCTTGGCCTTGAGTTGCACTTCATCATTCAGGATCATCACCGGCTCAATCCAGCCAAACCGGGTCGGCGGAGTATGGCTGGTTGCGGCTGGCGTACCCTGCGCAAGCAACGGGCCGGTCAGCAGCCAGAGTGATAACGATAAACTACGCAGCATGCGCATGCGGCAGGGTAACCGTATTGAGCAGGGTATCCGCTATCTTTTCCGCCAGCATGACAGTCGGGCCATTGGTATTGCCGCTGATCAGTTTGGGCATGATGGACGCGTCGATCACCCGCAGGCCTTCCAGGCCATGCACTTTCAACTGGTGATCGACCACCGCCATATTGTCCTGACCCATTTTGCAGGTTCCTACCGGATGGTAAATGGTTTCTGCCTTGGTGCGGATGAAAGTCAACAGGTCGGCATCGCTGCGGGCCTTGCGGCCAGGCAGTATTTCGGGTCCGCGATACTCGTCGAAGGCCGGTGCCGCCAGCACTTCCCGGGCGGTCCGGGTAGCGACCAGCATGGCTTCGATATCGAACGGTTCGCTGAGGTAGCGTGGGTCCATCAGTGGCGCCTGATCCGGATTTGCTGATTGCAGGCGAATCTCACCGCGGCTGTGCGGCCTTAAATAACAGGCATGCATGGTATAGCCGTAACCCGGCAGGCGGTTGCGGCCGTGATCATCCAGTTGCGCCGGGACAAAATGCAATTGAATATCCGGACGGCCGTCTTCGGATAGCTCGCTGGCGATAAACGCGCCTGCTTCAGCCACGTTGGAACTGCCCACGCCACCGTGGGTGACCCAGTAGTTCAGCCCGATTGCAATCTCGTTGGGCTGGTCGTAGGTGATCGGCCGGGTGCAGCGCTGCAGTACACAGACATCCAGATGATCCTGCAAATTTGCGCCCACGCCCGGCAATTCATGCCGGATGGGAATGTCGTGCTGGCGCAGTTGATAACCGGAGCCGATACCAGAAAGCATCAGCAGGTGCGGACTGTTGATGGCGCCGCCGCTGAGCAACACCTCACCCGCGCTGACTTCGTGATCACGGCCCTGATGACGGTAGCGAATACCGCGGATACGCTGCTGGCCGTCCCACAGCAGTTCACGAGCCCGGGCACGCACCAGAATGGTCAGATTATCGCGTTCTCTGACGGGGTCCAGATAACCGACCGCGGTGGAACAACGCCGGCCATTGCGCTGGGTGACCTGATAGAAGCCAAAACCTTCCTGACGGGCGCCGTTAAAATCAGGGTTGGCAGCTAAACCTAATTGAGTGCCTGCGTTGATAAAAGCATGGCTGAGCTTATTGGTATGGCGCAGATCCGATACCGACAACGGTCCACCGACGCCATGATAATGGCTGGCACCGCGGCTGTTGTCTTCGGATTTAAGAAAATACGGCAGCACATCATGATAACCCCAGCCGGGATTGCCGAGTGCTTCCCAGGCATCGTAATCTTCGGCCTGGCCGCGGATGTAACACATCGCATTGATACTGGAGGAACCACCCAGCACTTTGCCGCGCGGCCAGTACAGCTCACGGTCATGCAGCTCACTTTGCGGCGTGGTGTTGTAATTCCAGTTAACCGCCCGGTGCTTGACCAGCCGGGACAATCCGGCCGGCATATGAATAAACGGGTTCCAGTCGCGCCCGCCTGCTTCCAGTAATAACACCCGGTTATTGGGGTTGGCGCTGAGCCGATTGGCCAGCACACAGCCTGCCGAACCGGCGCCTACAATGACATAGTCGTACATGGTGATTGATTATTGTTGAAAATCTCTGGTTTAGTCTGACATGGAGCATGCTTGCGAGCAAAGTGCGCCATGTTACCGGTTAACGGGAGATTATCGCACTAACTGATCGGTTTGCCGATTTATCGGTATGAAATGACTCCAAGTGCCGGTTTATTGCGATAATGATACAGATTCGTGGTCTTAACCAAATTAGATAACTAAACAGGCGGTAGTGTGACCCTTACCAAACTTTCCCTGGGTAATCCGGTTGCGGTAGCAGTCGGTTGTATTCTGCTGGGTATTTTCGGAATACTCAGTCTGCTGCGCTTGCCGATCCAGCTGGCGCCGGATGTCGAGCGCCCGCAAATTTCTATTTCCACCGGCTGGCGCGCCGCCGCGCCGCAGGAAGTGGAATCTGAAATTATCGAACCTCAGGAAGACCAGCTGCGGGGCTTGCCGGGGATGCGGCGTTTGACCTCATCAGCCGGGCAGGGCTCGGGCAACGTCAACATGGAATTCGACATTGACACGGATATGCAGCAGGCATTGGTGGAAGTGATCAACCGGTTGAATCAGGTGCCCACCTATCCGGTGGATGTGAGCGAGCCGCGTATCCGGGTCGGCTCGGACAATCGGGGTGATGCCATCGCCTGGTTTGCGATCAAGCCGAGCAGCGACAATCCGCGTGAGATCATCACCTATCAGGATTATATCGACGAGACCATCCTGCCTCGTTTTGAACGAATTGAAGGCGTTTCCAATGCGCGCGCATTTGGCGGGCGCAACTATGAGGTGCGGGTCACTTTTGATGCTTATAAAGCAGCCGCACTGGGCATAGATATCACCAATGTTTCGGGTGAAGTCGGTAACAATCAGGACATCTCGGCAGGCTTTAACGAAGTAGGCAGAAGACAGTACACGGTGCGTTTTGCCGGCAAGCTGGATGTCGCTGATCTCGGTAACCTGGTGTTGCGCTGGGATGGTGGCCGGCCGGTCAGGCTGAGCGATATCGCGATCGTGGAGCGCACCCTGCAGGATCGCCGCTTTATTATCAGCCAGAACGGCGGGCCTTCGATCGCGATGAATATCGTCGCCCAGTCCGGCGCCAACGTGCTGGAGATCATGGAAGAGATCAAAAGCACCGTGGCCGAGCTGGAGAGCAATGATCTGAAGCAGGCGGGGCTGACGATCACCCAGGTGTATGACGCCACGGTGTATATCAATCAATCGATTGATATGGTTCGCAATAATATGCTGATAGGCATTTTGCTGGCTATCGGGGTATTGTGGTGGTTTTTGCGTAAGCTGGCGGCGACCCTGATCGTGGCGCTGGCGATTCCGCTGTGTCTGATGTTTGCTTTTATAGTGCTGGATGGCACCGGCCGAACACTGAATATTATTTCCATGGCCGGACTGGCGTTTGCGACCGGGATGGTGCTGGATGCCGCGATTGTGGTGCTGGAGAATATTTTCCGGCAGCGCGAGCAAGGTCGCAGCGGCAACGAATCGGCTTATCGCGGTACCACTCAGGTATGGGGCGCGCTGTTGGCCTCGACGGCTACCACGGTGGCGATCTTTATGCCGGTGGTGTTCCTGCGCGATGAGGCCGGACAATTGTTTTCTGATCTGGCGGTAGTGATTTCCGCGGCTATTGTCTGCTCGCTGGTGGTGGCCGTTACGGTATTGCCGGCGGCGGCGGCCAAAATTCTGGGCAATACCCAGGTATCCGACAACCATCGCTCCTGGTGGCGCGCCAGCACCGATTTTATTATGCGCATAACCAGCACGCCGGTGCGTCGGCGCGGTTGGATACTGGGTTTGACCCTGATCCCGATAGCGTTGATGGTGGTGCTCAAACCGCCAGCGGACTATCTGCCGGAAGGTAAGCAGAATTTTGCCTTTGGCTTTATGGTCACGCCGCCCGGGCTGGGTTTTGATACCGCCGAGCGGGAACTGGTGAATGTGCTCAATCGCCGCCTGGAACCCTATCTGGACGGTAGCAAAGAACCACAGCTGGCTAACTTCTTTATCGGCTTTTTTGGCAGCGGTTCATTTATTGGCGTGCGCGCCGAGGACCCGGACAAAGTCGAGGACGTTCTGACCCTGTTAAATACTGATGTGATGCAGGGTTTTCCCGATTCCTTCGGAGGTGCCAGCCGCCGGGCAATCTTCGGTGGCCGGGGTGGCCGGCGAATTGATATTGATCTGCAGGCGGCCGATTACGGCAGCCTGCTGGCTGCCGGGCGGGCAGGTTTCGCTGCGGTGCAGGCTGCGCTGCCGGGGTCGGTGGTGCGGCCACAGCCGGGTCTGGAACTGGCCGAGCCGGAACTGCGCCTGATACCCGATGATCGCCGTATCGCCGAAGTGGGCTGGAGCCGTGGCCGGATGGCCACCGCGGTGCGCGCGCTGGGCGATGGCGCGTTTTTAGGCGATTACTTCGACGGTGACATGCGCCTGGACATCATTTTGCGGGCTCAGCCATGGACTACCCCGGAAGAGTTGGCGGCGATGCCGCTGGCGGTGCCGGACGGTTCAATTCAGACGGTTGGAGACCTGGCCGATCTGCAGCGTACCGCCGGGCCGTCTGAAATCCGCCGGATTGACCGCCGCCGGACGTTGACCCTGCAGGTTAACCCACCCACCGGCATGCCGCTGGAAGAAGCTCTGGATATCATTGAGACCGAAGTCGCGCCTCAGATTCAAGCGTTATTACCGGCCGACGGCCGGATCGGGTATACCGGCACCGCGGAGGCACTGGCTGAATCACTGGCCACCATGGCCAGCAGTTTTGGTCTGGCGATTGTTATTCTGTATCTATTGATCAGCGCCATGTTCCGCTCGTTTGTGGATAGCCTGCTGGTGATTGCCACCATTCCGATGGCCACGGTGGGCGGGGTTATTTTTCTGAGGTTGACGGATTTGCTGGTTGGGCAGCCGATGGATCTGCTGACTATGATCGGTTTTGTGATTCTGCTGGGGCTGGTGGTCAATAACGCGATACTGCTGGTTTACCGGGCCCGTGAGGGTGAGCGCGAGGAGGGCATGTCCCGGCGTGATGCGGTCGAATCCGCGGTGCGTTTACGCCTGCGGCCGATTCTGATGAGCACCATGACCAGTGTATTCGGCATGTTGCCATTGCTGTTGATTCCCGGTTCGGGCAGTGAGCTGTATCGCGGTATGGCGGCTGTGATTGTCGGCGGCATGTTGGTCAGTACCTTGTTTACACTTATTTTGCTCCCAAGTTTATTGCGCTTCAGAGAACAGCAACATCCTGAAAAAACGGTTGTCAAACAGCCGGCAGCGGACCTGCAGACTCCCAATGAACCACAACTGGAGGGCGCGTAATGCGGCTTTTATCTATACAAATCACGTTGCTGTGCGGGTTATCGCTGATGCTTGTCTCAGCCGCCCAGGCGCAACCTGGTGGTGGCCCAGGCGGCCGCCCACCTGCGATGGTAGAGGTTGCGGAAGTGGTCGAAACATCTCTGGCGCCGGTCACCTGGGTGTCTGGTACCGTGGTCAGCCGTTCCGATGCCCGCCTGTCCGCGGAGCAGGAAGGCCGGCTGCTGGAAGTATTGGAAGTCGGTTCGGAAGTGGCTGCCGGCGATATGCTGGCGCGGATTGATGATCTTTCGCTGCAATTGCGGGTGGCCGAGTTGGAAGCCGAAGTGGTGCGCACCGAGGCGCGGCTGAATTTTTTGCAATCTGAATATCAGCGCCAACAGGAACTGTCAGAAAAGCAATTGACCTCAGCCACGCTGCTGGAACAGACCCGCTCGGAGCAGCGGGTCGCCGCCAGTGAGCTGAAAGTGGCTCAGAGCCGTTTGGATCAGGCCCGTGACGATCTTTCCCGGACCGTGCTGCGCGCACCATTTGATGGTGTGGTGGTAGAGCGCCTGGTGCAACTGGGTGAGCGGGTCAGTCAGGGCACGGTGGTGATTCGCCTTAAGGATCCCAACAACCTGGAAGTGGTGGCGCGGCCGCCGCTGTCTTTTATGTCGTACGTGAAAACCGGACAATACCTGCAGGTCGATTCAACCCGCAGTCAGGGTAGTTGGCCGGTACGCACACTGGTTTCGCTGGGCAATGAAGCCACACATGTATTTGAACTGCGGCTGGATGTGGACGCGGAGCAGTTTGCTTCGGGTGAAACACTGCGGGTCGCGGTGCCGATTGCCGACAGTCAGCAAGTGGTTGCAGTGCCACGCGATGCACTGGTGCTGCGCAGTGATGGGGCGGCGGTATTCGTGGTGGATGCCGACCAGACGGTCAGGCGGATTTCGGTGACCACCGGAGTCGGTGACCAGTACTATATCGGGGTGCGCGGAGAACTGACGCCAGGTGATAAAGTGATTACGCGCGGCAACGAACGGCTACAGCCCGGTCAGACGGTCCAGATAGCCACGGTCTGAAAGCCACTCCCCGGGAAGTCTTTACCCACTGTCGCCGGGCGGTGACGGGGCTGACTGGCCGGTATCATTTAGGCCGCACTGTCAGGCGCTGGCATGTTATAAGTACGCCATGAATCGTTGGGCAGAATCATCCAGGTCAGCATCAGAGCCTGTCATCGGCCAGGCGAATGTGGCCTGTGCTAGTTAAGCTCATTCCAATAACTCAATAAGCAATACAGGCTGGTTCGTGGAACACATCAATACGCATATTTTTCTGCTGGATGCCGTGGTTTTCCTGGCTGCGGCACTGCTTGGCCTGCTGATTTTCCGGCGTCTGGGATTAGGCTCGGTGCTGGGTTTTTTGTCAGCGGGAGTGCTGATCGGACCCTGGGGGCTGGATTTTATGTCCAGCCCGGGCGTGGTGCTGGGCTTTTCAGAGATCGGCGTGGTGCTGCTGCTGTTTATTATCGGTCTGGAAGTTCAGCCTAAACGGTTATGGGAATCACGCCGGCAACTGGTGGGGCTGGGTACTTCCCAGTGGCTGTTATCAGGCCTGCTGATCTTTGCTCTGGCATACGTGCTGGGCGTGCCCACCGCACCGGCAGCGCTACTGGGTCTGACCCTGGCGCTGTCTTCAACCGCATTTGCCCTGCAGATGCTGGCGGAACGCAATGAGTTATCCAAACCGCATGGCCGCCAGGGTTTTTCGGTGTTGCTGTTTCAGGATCTGGCGGTCATACCGCTGCTGGTGCTGATTGCCTTGCTGGGCCAGGAGTCAGCGGGTTTAAGCTGGAAACCGCTGGCCGGTATTGGCCTGATTATCCTGCTGGCCATGAGTACCCGGCATGTGTTGCGGCCACTGCTGAAGTTTGTCGCCCGTTCCAAGAGCCCGGAAGGGTTCAGTGGCGCGGCGCTGCTGCTGGTGTTTGCGGTAGCGGTGGCGATGGACGCAGCTGAACTGTCAATGGCGCTGGGCGCATTCGTGGCCGGTATCTTACTGGCGGATTCAGAATACCGGCATGAACTGGAAGCCGCCATAGAACCGTTTAAGGGTCTATTGATGGGCCTGTTTTTTGTGGCTGTCGGTGCCAGCATCGAACTGGGTCTGCTGGCAGCGCAACCGCTGCTGGTGATGTTCCTGGTGGTGGCATTGATCAGCATCAAAGCCGGGGTGCTGTATGTCCTGGGCCGGTTTAATCAACTCAATCACGCGGGCGCACTGACCATGGCGCTGGTGTTATGTCAGGGTGGCGAGTTTGCTTTTTTACTGCTGGCTGAGATGAGCAGTCAGGCCGTGATCCCGGTGGCGCAAAGTCAGCTGCTGGTGCTGGTGGTGTCACTTTCGATGGCGGCCACACCATTATTGCTGTGGTTGTTTGACCGCTTTATAGCGCCGCGCCTGAACAAACCGGAAAGCCGCAGCTATGACACTTTTGAGCATCATCGCCCCCAGGTCATTATCGCCGGGTTTGGCCGCTTTGGTCAGATCGTAGGCCGGATTCTGGGTATTCGCGGCATCCGCTACATTGCCCTGGACAGTGATCCCACCCAGGTGGAGCTGGTGAAAAGCTTTGGTAATGAAGTGTATTACGGCGACGTCTCGCGGCTGGAGTTGCTGCGTGCCGCGGGTGCGGACGAAGCCAAATTGTTAATCCTGGCGCTGGAAGATGTGCAGATCAGTATGCAACTGGCAAAAATGGTGCGTGCCAGCTTCCCGCATCTGAAGATTTTCGCCCGTGCGCGTAACCGCGAGCATGCCAGTTGCCTGATGAAACTGGGTTGTGAAATGGTTACCCGTGAGATGTATGCCTCCAGTCTGGAGGTCGCGAAGGCGACCCTGAGTGAAGTCGGTCTGACCGAATCAGCCGCCGCTAATACGGTACGCTTGTTCCGGCAACATGATGAAGACCTGCTGCAGGCGTCGATCGAGCATATTGACGATCTGAATAAACGCATCGAGATGGCCAGACAGTCTCAGCGCGAGCTGGCGGAGTTATTTGCCAGTGATGAAGAAGCGCGTACCTGACTGGCCTGAGCGGATAATAAAAACAACGGAATCACCGCTTACACAGGTTTTTGCGGATCGAGAATGATCTCACCAGGGTGATCTGACGGGGCGATTTGAAGTGGGCGCCCGCAAGCGGACGCTTACAGATTGTTTTTATCAGGGGTTGTTTTTACCGGGCCTGGATATCTCAGCCGGTGCAGGGCGCCGGCCGAGCCTGGTAGCCAGGATTCAAATCAAGCAGTATTGAATTAATCAGCCGCGGCGAATCTTGATGCTGCCGTTTACGCTATCCGCGGTCAGGCTGGCACTGCCATTGCCACTGGTGGCTTCCACCGATTTACCCGGGCCCCAGCGTTTTTTGCTCTGCTTGACGATCGTCAGATCATCCACGCTCAGACCGCCATTTAGGTTTTCAGCTTCGACCGTGACGTCCGCATCGACCGGCAGGTCAACGACAATGCTGCCATTGACGGTTTCCATTTTGATGTCATCACTGCCGCCCAGCGCCAGGAAATTGGCTTTGATGCCGCCATTGACGGTTTGCAGATCGATATCGCCGTTAAGGTTATTGGCATCCACATCACCGTTGACGGTATTGGCTCTGATGTCACCTTCGATATCAGTGATGTCCACGTCACCGTTGACGGTAGAAGCACGATCCAGCTCAACTCCAGCCGGCAGGGTCACCATATAATCGACGGAGGCATGGCCGCGCCGCATCCGCTTGGGCAATTCGGTATCAATCACCACCCGGTTGCTGGATTCGTCGACCTTGATTTCGATTTTATCCAGTAAATCCTGTGAACTGGCGCGCAGCCTGGCAACCACCGAGGCGGTATTGCCTACCTGAATATCCAGATCGCCATTGACGTTCTCAATGCTGAAGCTGTCACCTGCGCCCAGGTTGAAATCAAATCGGCGCTCGTCGCTGACATCCGCCATGACCGCGCTGCTGAGCAGCAGGCCGGCGGCCATTAAAAGTTTACGTTCTATCATTTTTTGACTCCTAGCAGGTGTTGTATCAGTGGGTTGGATGCATAACGCTGGCGGCGGGTTTAAACTGACAACAATATTTTGCTGATGAGTGTTCATGATGATGCTTGCTAAATACCGTCCTGTCCGTCTGCCAAGGTTGAGCGGAGGATTCGTTGTCACGCTGATCTGGTTATTGTCGCTGGCTGACGGTGGCTGGGCCAGGGAACTGCCGCTGCACCAGATCCAGTTGCCGGATGGTTTCAAGATCTCTGTATTTGCCGATAATGTGGATAATGCGCGGCAGCTGGCGCGCGGTGAAAACGGTACGATTTTTGTCGGTACGCGCAGTGCCGGCCGGGTTTATGCCGTTACCGATGAAGACCAGGACTACGTTGCCGACAAGGTCTATACCATTGATCAGAATCTGGACATGCCTTCCGGCCTGGCGTTCCGGGATGGCAGCCTGTACGTGGCGGCTATCAGCAGGGTATTGCGCTACGACGATATCGAGCGGAATCTGGCCGATCCTCCGGAGCCACACACGGTGCGCGATGATTTTCCCTCTGACAAGCATCATGGTTGGAAATTTATCGCCTTCGGACCTGATGGCAAACTATACGTGCCGGTAGGCGCGCCCTGCAATGTCTGCAATGAAGAAGGCTATGCGAGTATCAAGCGGATGAATGCCGATGGCAGCGGGCTGGAGGATTTTGCCCTAGGGGTCCGCAACAGTGTGGGCTTTGACTGGGATCCGCTCAGCCAGGAGTTGTGGTTTACCGATAACGGCCGCGATCTGCTGGGCGATGATATTCCCGCCTGCGAATTGAATCATGCGCCGCGCTCCGGTATGCATTTCGGCTTCCCGTTTTGTCATGGCGGCAATGTCGCTGATCCGGAATTTGGCGATCAGCGGGCCTGTCGTGAATTCACCGAACCAGCGCAAAAACTCGGTGCGCATGTTGCGCCATTGGGCATGACGTTTTACACCGGCGAACAATTCCCCGACAGTTACCACAACCAGATATTGATCTCCGAGCATGGCTCCTGGAATCGCAGTAGCAAAGTCGGCTATCGGATCACCCAGGTAACGCTTGACGCCAATCGACAGGTCACCGGCTACGCGCCATTTGCCACTGGCTGGCTGCAGGGTGAGCAAAGCTGGGGCCGCCCGGTGGACCTGCTGGTGATGCCGGATGGTTCCATGCTGGTCTCTGATGATCAGGCTGGCGTGATCTACCGGATCACCTATGCATCAGCTGATCGTGGTGAGGCAGCCGCGCCATGAGATTGGATTCCAATGATATTCATACTGGACAGCTGATTGATCCAAAATTTGCATTCGGCCAACAACACGCCAGCGAGCACATGACCCTGTCCAGCAATCTCAACCCCCACTTGCGCTGGTCCGGGGCGCCCGAGGGTACCCGCTCGTATGCACTGCTATGCGTGGATCCGGACGTTCCATCCGTAGCCGACAACGTCAATCAGGAAAATGTATTTATCGATTTCAATTTACCGCGTGTCGATTTTTACCATTGGGTGATGATTGATATCGATCCCGGCATCCATGAACTGGCCCAGGGCAGTTGCAGTAACGGGGTAACGTCAGGCGGTAAAAAAAATCCCCCCGGCCCGCCGGGCAGCCGTCAAGGGCTAAATGATTACACCAGTTTTATGGCCGGCGGTCCGATGGCTGGGCAGTACTTTGGCTACGATGGCCCCTGTCCGCCCTGGAATGACGAGCGTTTGCATCATTATCACTTTACTGTGCACGCACTGGCTGTGGCCAGTCTGAGTCTACCGGCGGTGTTTGACGGTCGTGATGCCCTGCAGGCCATTCAGGCGCATAGCCTTGGCCATGCGGACATCATCGGCAAATACAGCTTGAATCCGCATGTTCGAACGTGAGGAGTTAGTCCGGACGGACGATGTCCGGGTGGTACAGATCTCAATGGGCGCCGGTGAGCAATTGACCTGGCACTATCACAGTCAGATTCGGGAAAGTATTTTTTGCCTGGCTGGTGAACTCCGGGTATTAAGCGCACGGCGTGAGCAAACACTGCGCACCGGACAAAAAGCATCTTTCACCGCCGGCGAGGCACATGCGCTGCAAAATCCCGGCCGGCAGGTCGCCAGTTATCTGCTGATTCAACACGGACCTTATGACTTTATTGAATGTGCGGCGCCGTCCGGCAGCTGAGGCCGAAGCGGAAATATTCGCGATATGACATTATTCCAGGCGATTATGCTTGCCATTGTGCAGGGCTTGACCGAATTTCTGCCGATTTCCAGCTCCGGCCATCTGGCGCTGCTCAGTCAGATGGCCGGCTGGCGGGATCAGGGCATTGCGTTTGACGCAGCCGTGCATCTGGGCACTTTACTGGCGATTGTGATTTATCTGCGACAGGAACTGATCGATATCGTGGCCGGAATGCTGCACAGCAAAGACCATGCTGCGGCCCGCCTGGGTAAACACATCATCATCGCCAGCCTGCCGGTACTGCTGATCGGTTTTCTGCTGGCCGATTGGATAGACGCCAATACCCGCGGTATTCCGGTGATTGCCGCCACCACGATTGTGTTCGGTTTACTGCTGGGACTGGCCGATTGGTTCGGCAAGCGCTGTCGGATCATGTCCGATCTTCGCCTGCCACAGGCAGTCATGATTGGTCTGGCGCAGGTGCTGGCGTTAATCCCGGGTACCTCACGCAGCGGGGTGACCATGACCGCGGGTCTGGCATTGGGGCTGGAACGCAAAGCGGCGGCGCGGTTCGCGTTCCTATTATCGGTACCGGTACTGACGGCGGCCGGAGCTTACAGCCTGCTCAAACTGCTGAGTGCGGAGGCTGGTGCTGATTATTCGGCTGGATTGCTGATCATTGCGACCGTGGTGACCGCGGTGATTGCTTTTGCGACCATCAGTGTATTTATGCGGCTGGTGGAAAGCATCGGCATGTTGCCGTTTGTGCTATACCGCTTGATGCTTGGGCTGGTATTGATTTTTTGTTTTTAGAACCCGGAGGTTCATAACGTATGCAGGTACTGGGAATCAGGTTTTGTCTGGTAGGCAACGACAGCAAAAATTTCGCGACATTTCTGGGTGATGGCCTGGGGCTGCCGGCTACCGATATGGGCAGCAGCGGTGAAGATTTTATGGGTGCGGTATTTCCTGCTGGCGACAGCTGGATTGAGCTGTGGCCGGAGAGTGAGCGGATGCCGGCGATGACCATGCTGCAGCTCGTTGTTGATGATGCCGATGCATGGGCTGAACAGGCCCGTCGCAACGGCCTGAAACCCGACGGTCCAACCGATGCGCATGGCGAAAGGATTTATTATCTGCACGCGCCCAATGGCATGCCGATGAGTTTTCAGTCCAGGTTGCCGGCCTGAACCTGAACAAGCGTTACAGCACCGGCTGGCGGCAGCGGACATATCCGCCATGCCGCACCACCGCCGGGCCAGACAGTTGTGATTATCTGCCGGGCATAGCCTAGAATAGCCTGCTTTGCCAAACCATCGGGATTCAATTATGCGTATTCGAGTCATCTTGTCAGCGCTTGGGATGTTGCTTGTTACCGCTGTGGCCAACGCGGATTTTCAGCCCGACCCGCATAGTTTCAGTCAACCTGATCAGGTCGTAATTGATCATCTGATGCTTGATCTGGAGGTGGATTTTGACAGCCAGGCATTAACCGGAAGCGTCACCCTGAGGTTGGTGCGAAACCAGCCAGACGCGCAACAACTGGTGCTGGATACTCGCGATCTGCTGATCCATTCGGCTGAGGTCCGCACTGAGCATGATTGGGTCAAGACGCAATATTGGCTGGGAGAACCACAGCAAGGCCTGGGGGCACCGTTAACGGTTGAACTGCCCGCCACCGCCAGCCAGGTGCGGGTGCGTTATTCAACCCAGCCGCAGGCATCCGGTCTGCAATGGCTGAACCCGGTCCAGACCGCTGGTAAACAATATCCGTTTTTGTTCAGTCAGTCCCAGGCGATCCATGCACGCAGTTGGGTGCCGTTACAGGATACCCCGCAGGTCAGGTTTACCTATGCGGCCAAAATCCGCACAGCGCAGGGTTTGAAGGCGGTGATGAGCGCGGAAAACGATCCTGATGACCAGGACGGTGATTATCAGTTCCGCATGCCCCAGGCGATTCCCTCTTACCTGATGGCGCTGGCGGTAGGTGAGTTGCGCTTTCAGCCGATGAGCGAGCGCACCGGCGTGTATGCGGAACCCTCAGTGCTGGCCGCCGCGGCCAGAGAGTTCGATGATACCGAGGCCATGATGGATGCCACCGAGAAGCGCTTCGGCCCTTATCAATGGGGTCGCTATGATCTTCTGATTCTGCCGCCCAGCTTCCCGTTTGGCGGTATGGAAAACCCGCGCCTGTCGTTTATCACCCCGACGGTGATAGCCGGTGATAAAAGCCTGGTGTCTTTGATCGCGCATGAGCTGGCGCATTCGTGGTCCGGTAATCTGGTCACCAATGCGACCTGGGCTGATTTGTGGCTGAATGAGGGTTTTACCACTTATCTGGAAGGCCGGATTGTGGAAGATATTTATGGTAAGCGCCGCGCCAACATGGAAGCGGTGCTGGGCTATCAGAGCCTGCTGGAGGAAATCAGAACGACCGAATCATCTGCCGACACCCGCCTGGCGATTGAGCTGGATGGGCGTGATCCAGACGATGGTTTTTCCGATGTGGCCTATGAGAAAGGCCGCTGGTTTCTGACCTGGCTGGAGCAGCAGTTTGGCCGTGAACGCTTTGATGCATGGCTACAGGGCTATTTTCAGCGGCATCAGTTTCAGAGTATTAATACGATGGGTTTTTTAATCGATCTACGCACCCACCTGCTGGAACCAAACCCTGGTGTGATCGGTATTCATCCGGTCAGGATGTGGATTGAAGGAGAAGGTTTGCCGGCGGATCATCCGGTGCCAGGCTCCGATGCCTTCGAGCCGATTGATGCCTTCCGCCAGCAATGGCTGGCGGGTAACAGCGGACTGGATCAACTTGACAGCACAAAGTGGAGTACGCAGGAATGGCTGTATTTTCTGAATAATCTGCCGATAAACATCGGGGCGCAGCGTATGGCAGCCCTGGACAAAGCGTTTGACTTAACCCGGACCGGCAATAACGAAATTGCCCACAGCTGGTTAAAGCTGGCGATTCAAAATGATTATCAGCCCGCCTATGCAAGGCTAGAGCAGTATCTGATCAAAATTGGACGGCGCAAACTGATTGTTCCCCTATACGAACAGCTGATGAAATCCGAGACAGGCGCTGAGTTTGCCCAAAAAACCTATGCGCTGGCTCGTGCCGGTTATCATCCTCTGGCGCAATCCACCATTGACGAGATTGTGAATCAGCCTGCTGCTGAATAACGGGTTTGGTGAAATACGTTAGCCTGCGGCGGCAGCCGTCATTGGGTACACAATGATCATGCCCGCTCCGGCTGGTCCGGTTCCCGCAGTTGAAAATCATCTGCATCCCGCAGAAACGGGAGCTGGCTGCGAACCTGTACGAGTTGAACGGCAGACAGGCTCAGCTGGATGAGTTGTTCCTTATCGCCGGCATCGGCAACCACTTCACCGAGCGGATCACAGACCAGGCTGTCACCAGCATAATGGACGCCGTTAGCATCGCTGCCGATGCGGTTGACCCCGACACACCAGCTTTGGTTTTCGATCGCGCGGGCCTGCAACAATTTAATCCAGTGCTGGCGGCGTTTGTCCGGCCAGTTGGCCACGTACAGCAGCAGATCATAATCATTGCGGTTACGGCTCCAGACTGGAAAACGCAGGTCATAGCAGATCTGCGGGCAGATTCGCCAGCCATGCAATTCAACTATCAACCGTTCGCGCCCGGCCAGATAGGCCTGGTGCTCACCCGCCAGGGCGAACAGGTGGCGTTTATCGTAATGTGCAAAACTGCCGTCCGGGCGGACCCAGTAAAGCCGGTTGCAGCAACCGGCGTCGGTTTTAACGGCGACTGAACCGGTAACCACAGCCTGCCGGTCAGCGGCAACCGTCCGCAGCCATTCCAGGCTGGCGCCGTCCACGGGCTCAGCCTGCTCGGCGGCGTCCATAGTGAAGCCGGTGGTAAACATTTCCGGCAAAATAATCAGATCAGCCTGCTCGACTTCGGCCAGTCTGGCGCTGAAGTATGTTCGGTTCACGGCCGGCGCATGCCATTGCAGTGGGCACTGCAGTAAGGCTATGTTCAGATCGCGCACAATATTTCTCCGGCTCTGCTCAGGGTCTCGTCGCCTTTGGCGAAACAAAAGCGCAGGACTTTGTGGTCGGTGCCATCGGCATAAAAAGCCGACACCGGGATTGCCGCAAGCCCATGCCGGGTGATCAATTGATCGGCGAACTCGGTATCGGGCGCATCACTGATAGCGCTGTAGTCCAGCAGCTGAAAGTAACTGCCGTGGCAGGGCAGGATATTAAAGCGTGAACCCTTCAGCGCCTGGCGGAAATGATCGCGCTTGCGTTGATAGAATGCCGGTAGTTCATCGCAGTGCCGGTGATCGTCGAGCTGGTCGGCAATGGCGTGCTGTACCGGTGTCGAAACGCAGAATGTCACGAACTGATGAATCAGTCTGACTTGCCGGGTTAACTCGGGTGGCGCGACGCAGTAGCCCATCTTCCAGCCGGTGGCATGATAAGTCTTGCCAAACGAGGACATCACAAAGGCGCGCTGGCGCAGGGCCGGATACTGCAGCATGCTCAGATGCCGATGGCCGTCAAACACGATGTGCTCATAAACTTCGTCACAGATCAGATAGATGTCAGTACCCTCGACAATAGCTTCCAACTGCGCGAAATCCTGGGTGTCCATTAAACTGCCGCAGGGGTTATGCGGCGTATTCAGAATGATCAGGCGGGTGCGTGGCGTCAAGGCGGCACGCAGCGCTGACCAGTCAGGTTTATAGTCCGGCGGACTCAGCGGCAGATGCACCGGTATGCCGCCGGCCAATTGGGTGGGTGGCGCGTAGCAGTCGAAAGCCGGGTCAAAGATAATGACTTCATCCCCGGGCCTGATCAGGCAGGTGATAGCCACAAACAGTGCTTCGGTAGCGCCCGCGGTCAGTGTTACCTCGGTTTCAGGGTCAATCTCAACAGCATAGGAGTAAAGCGTTTTGGCGGCTATTTTCTGCCGCAGACGCAGCAGCCCCGGCATTGGTGCATACTGGTTATGGCCTTGATCAAGATGACTTTTAAGGCTCTCCTGCAATGCCTTGGGCGGTGAAAAATCTGGACAGCCAATGGCCAGGTTCAAGGCACTGGCAGCTTTGGCTTTCTGGCTCATTGAAGCGAAAATGGATATCCCGATACCGGGCAGCTTGCTGCCGGGGCCAGTGGCGGTGTTGCTCATGATAGTGCTGACTCCTTGTCAGTTTATTTATTATTGATTTCCAGAAAAGTTTCCAGTTGTTGCCGTTGATTATAGGCATCCCGATAGCCGAGTTTTATTAAAGCCCGACAGAAACCGGGTTCGAACAGCAGGTAGCTGGGCAATCGAAGCCGGTTGCCGTCGCCGGAAGCGCCAAACCGGCGCAGCATAAAACGTAAAGTGCCAGGAACCTCGTGGCTATGCTCATAAGCGATTTTGCGGACGTCCTCGCTGGGCATGATAGCCAGGGTTTGTATCCTGCGCAGTTTCAATGCGCGTCGATCAGCGGCACTGATCCGATCGATGATTTTGTTGATGCGCTCAAGTCTGTCCAGGTCAGCGGCCAGATTATCAAGAAAGATGATATCCATCATCGCGCCGCCGACTTCGCCCAGGCTGGGGTAGTGCAGCTGGTCTTCCGGTACCGGGTCATCCTGATGAATATCACGGGTGCTGATAACCAGAATCTTTTCGGCTCCCAGTTGAATCGCGGGCCGCAGGGGAGCGGTCTGGCGCATGCCGCCGTCAGCATAGTATTCATTGTTGATGCGGGTGGCCGGAAAAATCAATGGCAGCGCACTGGAGGCCATCAGGTGTTCGACCCCGAGGGCGGTGCGTACACCTTCATGCCGGTTAACATGCCAGGTCTGAATGTCAGGGTGGCCCTGAAAGAAACAGGCGGAGCCTGAGCGGGTGTAGCCGGAAGCGGTCACCGCGATGGCGTGCAGCGCTCCGGATGCGATGGCTGCACGGATGCCATTGGTGTCTAACTGGGTAGCCAGCAGATCAGCCAACGGTGCATTGTCTAGCAGTGAGCGCGGTGGTGAAAAGCCAAAAAAACCCAGATACATGGAGCAGAACCAGCGCACCGCATAGCTGAAAACCGTGCCCAGATCGGTGCGGAAAATATGCTCGCTCTGCATCTGGCACCAAAAATGCTTAAGCTGTTCTACTCCATCCGCCAGCGACTGGCCGTGACTTGCCAGCACGCTGGCATTGATCGCACCGGCTGAGGTTCCGGTGATGATGGGAAATGGATTGCGGTGTGGCTGGCCGGTTGCGGCGAAATTAAATTCCTGGATTGCCTGCAAAACCCCTACCTGATAAGCGCCCCGCGCACCGCCCCCTGGCAAGTTCAGGGCGATCAGCGGCGAGGCAGAACTTTCAGGCTTGGCTGGGTTCATTGAGGATGGAATGTAAACCGGCAAGTGGAGTAATACTATGCCTATAATAGCTCTACTTGAGGTGAAGAAAAAATTAAATTGGACGCAATCACTTTGCTGGTTTACCGGTCATGACTAAAACAGACGACAAAAAACTGCGCTTTGATGCTTTAGCAACTGCATACTCGACGGATTTGTTCCGTTATGCCGTTTGGATGTGCGGCAACCAGACGCTGGCTAAGGACCTGGTGCAGGAAACTTTCCTGCGGGCCTGGCGGGCACTGGACAGCCTGAAAGATGAAAAAGCGGCCAAAGGCTGGTTGTTCACGATTATCAGACGTGAGTATGCCCGCACATTCGAGCGCAAGGTTCCACCGCTGGTTGATGTTGATGATGTGGTGGTGGTCGATGAGACCAACATGTTGCCGGAAACAGATTCCGAACTGGGAATTTTGCGTGAGGCGGTCGCCAAGTTGCCCAGAAAGTATCGCGAGCCGCTGTTGCTGCAGGTCATAGGAGGCTACAGTTGCAAAGAGATTTCGGAGCAGTTGGGGGTTTCGCGCAGTGCGGTGATGACACAACTTTTTCGTGCCCGGGAAAAACTGAAAGACGCCCTGGTCGATGATGTAATGAGAGACGATAAAGTACATGAATTACCTTGAGTTTAAACGTCAGTTGATGGTTGACCCTTATGCTCGCAGTCTGGCTTTTAAAGAAGCTGTCCGGACTGACCCGGATTGCGCTGCGGCGGCGGCGGCGTCAGACAAGTTCGAATCCGCGTTGCAGAATGCCCTCGGCGTGGCCGTGCCGGAAGATCTGCTTGAGCTGGCTATAGCCCAGCGCAAGCAGTCATCGTCGGGCCCGGCTCAGCCTGCGCTGAAATGGCTACCGGCTATGGCTGCCGGATTACTTATGGGGGTTGGTTTGACCACCGCTGTGTTTGTCTTGAATCAAACAGCCGACGAGCAAAGCGTAGCACAGCATCTGGCCAGTCACTGGTCCAAGGATGGCGACATAACCTTGCAACTGGCGGCCCAAAAACCCATGCAGGGCGATGTGGTCCGGCTGGTACTGGCGGGGCTGAGTCTGGAAGCAGGTCAGGATTTGGTTAACAGCATTGCCTATGCACGTAACTGTGGCACACCCAATGGCAACGGCATACATATGGTGATTAATACTGCCAACGGTCCGGTCACGGCCATCTATATGCCTGACACGACTGTTGATCAGAACGAGCGGATGCAGGTTGACAGCAATAATGTGCTGTTTGCCCAATTGCAGCACGGCTCAGTCGCTTTGATTGGCGCAGACCAGCATGGCCTGACTTCGGGTCTGGCCATGATTCGGGCAAACCTGAAAGAACACATAGAAACCTGAGCGGACACGGCCTCGCCTGCGGGGCAGGTCGCAGCTGTTTCAGCTGAGCCCTGCCATGCGAAAGGTTCTTTATATGCCAGGCTCAACTGCGAGCCGGGAATCCTCAGTTATCAGTTATCCGCCAGCACGAAGCCGTTCGCTTCTGATAGCGGATGGATTCAGATATACTACTAAAGCGGCATTGGGGTTGCTGCGCTGATTGGAGTTTTGCTTTAACGAAAACCATGGACTGGGTATCAGGTAAGGGTTCCTGAGCTTGGTTGATTGCGAGACAAGAAATGACAATTGCAATGAACTACCGTGAGTTCAAACGACAGTTGATGATTGATCCCTATGATCGCAGCCAGGCCTTTATGGCGGCACAGGCGGAAGATTTCCGCTGTGCCGATCTGGCACGGCGGTCGGATCAGCTGGAAACCTCCCTGCGTCAGGCGCTAGAAGTTCAGCCACCAGCCGATTGGCCCCAGCAGCTTACCGCTCAAATTACCGGCGCCGCCGGCAGTGAAATATTTGCTGATAATGCTGCCGGCGAACGCCGCTTTGTTGGCTGGTTGCCTGCCATGGCGGCAGGTCTGGCGATGGGCGCGGGTCTGGCCGCAACGGTCTTATTCCTGAACAGTGAAGAACCGACTCTGCAGGATTTTGTGGTCGAGCATTGGCAATATGACGGCGCTGCTACGGAGTTAATGGCCCGGCAGAGCCCGATGCAGACAGCCGGCAACGCCCGGATTCTCGCGATCCTGCAGCTGACGGCTGATCCCAGCCTGATGGAGGCCATTGTCTACAGCCGTAATTGCGGCACACCACATGGCAATGGAATACATCTGGTGATGGATTTCGGCGCAGATACCGTCAGCGTCTTGTATATACCGGACGCGCAGTTGAGTGAAGACGCAACTTACGCCCAGACCGGTGCGACCCGAATTTTGCTGAGTAACGCAAGCAGAGGCGTTATTGTGCTGTTTGGTGAAAACCAGCACAGCCTGGATCGCGCATTGCAGATGCTGCAGGCCGAGCTGGAAGAGCAACAGCAACTGGTTTAAACACCATTCGGGTTTTGGCGGACCGCCGACAGCGGGCTTATAGCAGTCCCTGGTCGGGGGTAAAACGCCAGGTGCGGGTGATATACAGAATATCGGTTTCCTGAATAATTTCTTCGGGTAACGCGGCATATGGCGCGGATAATTCAACAATCCTGATCGCGGCCTGATCGAGTATTTCGAACCCGGACGAGCGCAGTATTTCAACCGACTCCAGGCTGCCGTCAGCCATTACTCCAACCGACACGATCAGCGTTCCAAGCAGGCCATCGCGGCGGGCCTTTTCAGGGTAATTCATATTGCCAACCCGCTCGACCTTATCAGTCCAGGCACGCATATAGCTGACGTATTTCCATTCCTGGGTGTTGGCTGATACGTATTTGCGACGAATGGTCTCAGGCGCCAGCCTGAGTTCCGGCAAACCACGCATCGCATCCAGGCTGGCACGGCGCAGGGCGGCAGCTGACAAGGCTGGCGCAGGTTCGGGTGCAACGCTGGCCTCGCTGGGTTCCGGCTGGACCAGCCGGGTTACCTGACGAGGCTGGGGGGCGATAGTGGTGACCGGCTGCGGCTCGGGTTCCACCTCGCGCACAGCAGGGATATCAGGTTGCCATTCCTCGACCAGGGTTTCCTGCCGCGGGGTGGTCTCCTGAGGGGCTGCGACCAGCATGATATCCAGGCTGGGTTCCAACACGGGACGTTCGGGGATTTTGAAATGCAGCAGCAGTAATCCGGCATGCAGGCCCGCCGCCAGCATGACCGTGAGCAGAAATGGGCTGACGGTAATACTGGGCTGGCTGCCGCCATGCCGAATAATGGCTAAATCAGAAGCTGTGGCACTCATGCAGTAAGTTGTTGCTCGATGGCGTCAAATAAATCCGCACAGATATTGATTCCAAATGCCCGGTCAAGTTCGCGCACACAGGTTGGGCTGGTGACATTCACTTCAGTTAACCGGTCGCCAATAATATCAAGCCCGGCAAATAAAATACCGCGGCGTACCAATTCCGGACCGACGGCCTCGGCAAGCTGATGCTCGATCGCACCCAGTTCACGTGGTTCACCGCGTCCGCCGCGCGCCAGATTGCCGCGAAAATCGCTTCCGCTGGGTAATCTGGCCAGCATGTAAGGCACCGGTTTTCCGGCTATCAGCAAGACCCTCAGATCACCCTGCTTGATAGCTTCCAGGTATTGCTGAGCCATAATAACTTGCTGGCCTTCCTCGGTCAGGGTTTCAATAATCACATTCAAATTGGGATCGCCGGGGCTGGTCATAAAAATTGAACTGCCGCCCATGCCGTCCAGCGGTTTAAGCACACTGCGCTGGTGTCGGTGCACAAATTCGCGCAGTCGTTCCGCCTGACCGCTGACCAGCGTAGCCGGAATCCAGTCCGGAAACCATAGCGCTGACAGTTTCTCATTAGCATCGCGCAACGCCTGTGGTTTGTTGACCACCAGCACACCCTGATGTTCAGCCAGCTCCAAAATATAGGTGGCGTAAATATACTGCATGTTAAACGGCGGATCCTTGCGCATCAGCACCACATCGAAATCCGTCAACGCCATTTGCTGTTGATCGCCCAGTTGGTACCAGTCCTCATTCTGATCGCGAACTTTGATACCATGGGCCGCTACCAGCGCATCGGCATTGTCCAACCAGAGGTTATCGGCAGCAGCAATCATGCATTGATAGTCACGTGCCTGTGCTTCCAGCAGCATGGCCACGGTCGTATCCTTGTAGGGTTTGATGGTGGAGGGTGAATCCATTATTACCAGCATTTTGTACATGGGATCATGCTCCTGCGATGGTAGGCCGGACCAGCGTCCGATGGTTGGATTTTACTTGAAGTTTCATGGTATAAGTGCTCGCAATTAAAGCATTTTAACGCTAAACTAACCGTCGCTGCAGTTGCCCGGCTCGGGCCAAACTGAGAAATAACAGGTTATGGATAATCATAAAGTTTTAATTATAGATGACAGCCAGACTATCCGCCGTTCCGCTGAAAGTATGCTCAGTGGGGAAGGTCTCGCCGTGCTGACTGCCGAAGATGGCTTTCAGGCATTGTCATTAATTGCAGAGCATCGTCCCAAGCTGATTTTTGTGGATATTATGATGCCACGTCTGGATGGCTATCAAACCTGTGCGATTATTAAAAATAATCCGGATTTCGCACACACCCCGGTGATTATGCTGACCAGCAAAGACGGTTTGTTTGACCGGGCGCGCGGACGAGTGGTTGGCTCAGATTATTATCTGACCAAACCGTTTACCAAGGATGAGTTACTCGACAGTCTGCGCCGGCATTTACCAGCTTAGCAGGTAGCTTAATATCAACAATCAGGACAACCAGCACAACCATAACCAGCAACGATTCTTATTGAAATAGTAAAATGGGAGAAACAAAAAAATCGGTGTTTGACCGCTTGCTGGCCTTTGAGCAGCAATGTCTTGAACATCGCCCGCAGGCACAGGCCGGCAGTGATGGCGACTATTGGGATGGCGTCGTCTACCGGCTCAATGAGCATCTGTTGACCAGCCATATCAAAGAGATTGAAGAAATCATCTCTCCCAGTGATATCACGCCGGTACCCGGCGCCAAGCCATGGCTGCTCGGACTGGCTAATGTGCGCGGCAACCTGACCACTATTATTGATCTGGGCGGCTACATTTATGGACAGCGCTCACCATTGGGCTCCAGCAGCCGTTTTTTGCTCACCAGCCTGCAGAATCGTCCGATGGCGCTGCTGGTGGATGAGGTTTTCGGGCAACGGCATTTTCCTCAGAATCAATCATCGCCGGACAATGGGGATGAACCTCTGGCGGAACGCTGGCAGGGCATAGCAGCATTTATTGAACGTGAGTTTCACCTGGAAGAACGAACCTGGGGGGTGTTCAGCGTGAGCCGTTTGAGTAAACAGGAAGAGTTTCTGGACGGTGCGGCCTGATGGATTGGCCACGCACAGAAAATTGGGAAATATGGTTACCCTTACAGGGACGTAACAACGTAGCCAGAATCAACGTGCTAGAAAGATTTTCAACAGGATAAGACGATGGCGGCAGCTCAAACAACCCGAACAGGATTTGGACCGATACAGGTTATTTTGTTCATTCTCGCAATAGTCATGCTGGTAGTTGTGGCGTATAACTTTTTCCTGCTCAACAGGCAAAACAGCCACCAGCAGGAATATATTGCTCTGACTACCGACGTGCGGGTACTGGCTCAGCAGTTGGCTAAATCGGCCGGTGAAGCGGCAGTAGGCAATTTCGACGCCTTCACCAATCTGCGCGCCGAACGTGATCAGATCAGTAATAACCTTGAATTATTGCGCAATGGCAATCCTGAAACCGACTTACCGCCCTCGCCAGCAGTGGTCAATGAGCAACTGGCCGAGATTGAGATACTGTGGGCGACCATCAGCGCCAACGCCACTGACGTCAGTCAACGTGAAACGCTGGTTCAGGATCTGGCGGACAGCGCAGCCATTTTCAGCCGTAGTATTCCGGTGCTGCAGGCGCGCACTGACCAGGCAACCCGAATACTGACCGAGGCAGGTGCCCCGGCCGGTCAGATTTACATCGCCAGCCGTCAGCTGGTGCTGGCCGATCGAATGCTGCGCCATGTCGGTGAAATTCTGCAGGGTGGCCAGGCTGCGGTCACCGCCGCGGATAATCTGAACCGCGATTCAACCCTGTTCTCGCAGGTAGTCAACGGCCTGATTGACGGCAATACCCAGTTGGGCATTACCCCGGTGCGTAACCCGGCCGCGCGTACCATTCTGGATGATGTGCAAAGCCGCTTTAACGAAGCAGCGGCTGAAATTGACAATATTCTGGCTTCTTCGGTCCAGTTATCCGACGTAAGATTGGCCGCTGACGACGTGTTTGTCGACAGTGGTGATCTGAGTGCCATGGCCGCCGCGTTATCCGAAAGTTACCGTAATCTGAATACAGCCCGCCTGTGGCCATCGGTTCAGGTCGGTCTGGGGCTGGGTGCGATGACGCTGGTGCTGTTCTTTCTGATCGGTTTGCTGGCGTTGACCAGTGCCCGTCAGCGTTCGCAGCGTGCTGCCGAAACCAATCAAAGAAACCAGGAAGCCATTCTGCGTCTGCTCGATGAAATGAGTTCGCTGGCGGAAGGTGACCTGTCTTTCAACGCCACTGTCACCGAGGATATTACCGGCGCGATCGCGGACTCGGTCAACTACGCTGTTGAGCAGTTGCGTAATCTGGTGGTCGGGATTAACCAGACCGCCCGCCAGGTATCCGCACAGGCCCAGGAAACCCGGGCGACTACCACTCAGCTCGCCGAAGCCAGCGAATATCAGTCCAATCAGATTAGCAGCGCCACCGATATTATCAACACCATGAATAACTCGTTCGGCGACATGGCCCGGCAATCCGGTGAGTCCGCCGAAGTTGCCAGCCACGCGGTCGGGACGGCCAGTGATGGTGCCTCGCGGGTGCGTGAGACCATTGAAGGTATGGATGCCATCCGCGCGCAGATTCAGGAAACCTCCAAGCGCATCAAGCGGCTGGGTGAATCATCCCAGGAAATCGGTGACATCGTAGAGTTGATCAACGGCATTTCCGAGCAGACCAACATGCTGGCGCTCAACGCCGCGATTCAGGCGGCTTCCGCCGGTGGCGCCGGCCGTGGTTTCGCGGTGGTGGCTGACGAAGTGCAACGGCTCGCGGAACGCGCCACCAACGCGACCCGCAGGATTGAAAGTCTGGTGCAGGGTATTCAGAACGATACCAACGAGGCCGTCAATTCGATGGAAACCACCACCAGCCAGGTGGTGCGTGGCGCACGCACAGCCGAAGACGCGGGCACCGCACTGAGTTCGATTGAGTCAGTATCCAAGCAATTGGCGGAACTGATTGCCGGAATCTCCAGACAGTCTCAGGATCATGCTGAAACGGCCTCCCGGGTGGCGCGTACCATGACCACCATCCGGGATATCTCCGAGCAGACCCGCAGTGGTACCAATGAAACCGCCGAATCAGTCCAGCAGCTGGCGGAGCTGGTACGCAGTCTCAGCGACAGTGTGTCCGACTTCAAGTTACCGGACGACGAAGATCATCGGATTGCCGCTGATCACGATACGTCACCGGACTGATTCAGCGAAGCGGGTTTAACGAGCGCTGCATGTGAACATGATCGCCGGTAAGGCACATCTTGGCTGGGTAAAAAAATACCTGACGGAGTTGCTGGATGATATCGCTCACTCCCTGCAGGCCGCGGAGGAAGACCCGCATCAGGGTTATACGGCGGCCGCGGTCGGATTAAACAACCTGCGGAACAGTCTGCGGCTGGTGCGTGCCGATGGCGCCGCCACTCTGGCTGCTGAGTTGTGGCAGGCCACCCGTTATACGGCTGAGCATGACCCTGATTCGACCGAATCACTCAGCAGGCTGCTGGAAGGGGTGGTCAACCTGCGGGACTATCTCGATCATGTGAACCTGTGTGGCCATGATCAGGCCATGGTGCTGGTGTCACTGATCAATGACCTGCGTGCCAGACGAGGCGAATCGTTGCTGCACGAAGGCAAGTTATTTTTTCCCGAACTGGATCGTCCGCTACCTTCCGTTGACTGGCCGGAAGATCAGCAGCGCCCCACTCTGAGTGAATTGCGCAAGCACTGGCAACGGGCGCTGCGCGATTGGTTAAAAGCTGAAGAGGCTGGTAAAAAGAAAGTCATCAAAGGTTCCAGTAAGGCGTTGGCCAAGGCCGCACGGCAACTCTATCAGGCGCACGCTGAACATACCGAGCAGCAGCGTATCTGGCTGCTTACCGCGATGGTGATGCAGGCGGTTGCGGATGGCTGCCGCAGCCCGGACGTTAATCTGCCCAGGTTGCTGGCGCGGGTGGATGTCTATCTGGGCCAACAGATGCACTCTGATACTGAGGGCGAGCAGGAGGAAACCGCGGACAGCCTGAGTCGGGCATTATTATATTTTGCCGCCAGTTGCGATCAGGAGCATCCTGATCTGGATACACTGAAAGATCACTATGATCTGCATCAGTTGGTTGACAAGGATATTCTCAATGCGGCCCGGCAGAGTCTGAAAGGCCGCAACCGTGATCTGGAAAGCAGTGTGGCAGTGGCTGTGCTGGAAGAGCTGCAATCCATCAAGGATCGCATTGACCACCTCCAGCATCAGTCGAAAGACGCTGATATCGACGTGCTGGAAAGTCATCACCAGGCGCTCAGCAATGATCTGCAGCGGCTCTCCAGCAGTCTGTTGATGTTGAGCCAACCGGCCCTGGCCAGCCGGCTTGGTGATATCGCCGGGATGATTGACAGTCATGTCAGCCAACAGCGGATCATGCCGGAGTCGGAACTGCTGGATCTGGCGGGGTTGCTGCTGGATGTCGAAGCGCAGTTGGCCAGTTCCAGTTTGAGCGTGGAAGACGCGCTACCGGCGGGCCTGAATGCAGGCACTTATCAGGTGCTTAATCTGGCTATCAATAATCTGGATCTGGCCCAGCAGACCATGGATACGCTGTTGCGCAGCAAGGACAGCGATTCTTCCACCAAGATGCCCGAGCGGCTGTTGAATGAAGCCGCGGGCGCTCTGGACATGGCCAACCGGGCAGCCAATGCGACCGATCTGCGGGTTGGCGTGAGTTATCTGCGCAGTATGGGGTTGCAGGCGGAACAAGCGGATGAGGCCGATCATCTGGCTGCCTTTGCCGCCATGCTGGCAGCCCTGGAACGCTTCCTGATTACCTTGCGTGACGGCGAAGCCAATCATCATCTGGAGCAGGCCGCGCACGACTATGCCCAGCAGCTTGAAGGCATTATCCAAGCGGGGCAGAGCGCAGACGATGAAGCTGAGGACTTGCCCGCTGCAGGCGAGCGGCAACCGCAGCCCCAGCCGGAGCAAGTTTCCGCCGATGCAACTGAAGGTTCGGCGGAAGAAACTGTTTTCGAGCAGTCCGAGTCAACCGCTGAAGGCGCTGATTCACCGCTGGATTTCGATGCCGGGCAACCCGACCCAGAGTTTGAGATCGAAAGCCACTCGGAAGCTCAGACTCAAGCGCTGCCTGACAGCGGCCAGGACACGGACAATGAGGCCGATGCCACCGAGGCGGCGGATAACGCAGACACAGTGGCGGTTGACGGGGAGTCATCGGATAGCGCCGAGAGCGATTTAATCGCCGAAGCTGAACCGGGCGGGGAACAGCCTGACAGCGAAGCATCGATCGAAATCGATGCCGATCAGCAGATACCCGAGGACGACGTACAACAGGCTGCTGTTGACCACGGCGACGAGCACCGCGCGGCGGAATTCGAAACGACTGTTGAGACTGGCGCGGAAGCCGATTCCAGCAGCGATTCTGAGTCGAGTGATGACGATGTTGATATCGATCAATCCGTGCAGACAGAACTGGCAGACAGCGGCAGCGGCGCGGATGATCAGCCCCAGGCGATAACCGATAGCATTGATCAGCCTGCAGTCGATAGCCCGGACGAGCAGCATGCTGATTTGGCGGCGGCTCAGGCAGATGAACCCGCTCAACCCGCTCCAGACCAGTCACGGCCGTGGCAGACAGATGCTGAATTACGCAGTATTTTCCTGGTTGAGTTTGATGACATGCTGGAAACACTGGCAGCCAGCATTCCGCTTTATCTGGCCAATCCGCAGCCTGGTGAAACGCTGAGCCGGATTCGGCGGGCCTTTCATACCATTAAGGGCAGTGCCCGGATGGTTGACGCTGGTCATGTGGGTGAACTCGGCAAAGCCCTGGAATTTTTCCTCAACGCGATTATTGATAGCCAGGCACAACCGCCGGAAGCCAGTCAGATTCTGACGCAGGCAATACCGGCCCTGCAGCAGCAGCGCCAATGGCTGCAGCAGGGCTTGGATGCAACCAATCCAGCCGAGCAGGACTTATTGGCCAGCTGCAGCATAGCCTTGCGGAACGAGACCGACGAGGTCATTGAGCAGGACATTCCAGCCGACACGGTTGCGTCAGCTGAACTACTCGGCCCGGAACCGCTCGCCGATGCCGATGACCTGGTGGATTCTGAGCTCGCAGTTACAGCAGCTGATGATGAGAAGGCAGTTGATCCTCAGTTATTGGCACTTATTCGCGAAGAGCTGTACAGACACGCGCAGACCCTGAGCGACTATCTGGATATCTATGCCCGTCAAAGCTGGGCTCCAATTCCCGATGCCGAACTGATCCGGGCCTTGCATACGCTGGCTGGAACGCTGTCATTGGCGCCGCTGGGTGACGAACCCGGTGCAGTCCAGAAAGTGGAGCAGTATCTGACCGAATTGCGTGATCTGGAGCGTGCCCCGGATGTGATCGGGATGCGACTGCTGGCGGCCGTGCATGAGTTATTGCAGCAGCGCCTGAGTCTGCTGGATGAACAGGGTGCCCAGGCAGAATTGGATACGGCTGATATTCACCGCCTGAACCAGCAGGTCAGCGACGTATTGTTGCAGCAGAATCAGGATGATACCGACAGCTTCATGTTGCAGCTGGATGATCAGGAGCGCGTTGGCGACGCCATCAATCTGACCGCCAGCCTGGCCGATCCATTTGCGCTGGCCGAGTCTGACCAGGCTTCGCCCGACGCAGTACCGACGGACTCGTCCCAGTCCGAGCAACCCGACGACGGGCAGGCTGGGGATGATCAGACCGACAGTGATGAGCAGGCCGCTGCTGAGGAGCAGGTCGAAGCGGATCACTACAGTGAGACCGAGTCCGCACATACAGCGGATAGCGCAATGCCCGGCAGCGAGCCGAATGCCGCTGATCGGCCCGGACATGTCCCGCCCGATGAAGATGCCGCCGATAGGGACGATGATGATTATCCAGGCATGGTCCGGCCCACCATCCCGATTGATTACACGGCTTTGGATGAAAGCCTGGTGGATGTCTTCCTGGAGGAATCCAGCGAAGTGATGTTGCGGGTGGATGAATGTATGCAGCGCTGGATGCGGCAAGGCGATTTCCAGGTGGCCGCGGAAATACGCCGCTGCCTGCATACACTGAAAGGCGGCGCACGCATGGCTGGCCTGGATCCGGTCGGTGAATTAAGCCATGAGCTGGAAACCGTGCTGGAATTATCTGCTCCGGAAAACACTGATATGCGTCACCTGCGGTTGCTGCAGGGTGGTTTTGATGATTTGCACGACATGCTGGCGGCCGCCGCCCAGCGCCAGCCTCTGCCACAAACCCAACAACCTGAACTGGCTGACCTGGCCGACAGTGCCGATAGCTACGACGTACAAGATGCTCCAGCACAACCCGATCATTTCCCACAGGCCGCGCCAGCCGGTGAGTCGGACAGTGCGGTCCGTGAAACCCTGAGGGTTAACGCCCAGGTGATCGATCATCTGACCAATGTGGCTGGTGAAGTCAGTATTTTCCGAGCCCGCCTGGCGCAGGAAATCAGCGGTATGCGTGGCGGCGTTAACGAAGTGGAGCAGACCGTCAGCCGGTTGCGCGATCAGTTGCGCAAGCTGGAACTGGAAACCGAAGCACAGATTTTGTCGCGGCATCAATACGAAGCCGAACAGGATGCTGAGTTTGATCCGCTCGAGCTGGATAGATATTCAACCATTCAACAGCTTTCACGGGCACTGGCTGAAAGTGTCAACGACCTGCTCAACCTGCAGGAATCACTGGAGCATGGTACCCGTCAGTCGGAAGCCATTCTGGTCCAGCAGTCCCGGGTTAACACCGAGTTGCAGGATGGCCTGCTGCAAACCCGAATGGTGTCTTTCGGCACCCTGGCTCCGCGTTTACGTCAGGTGGTCCGCCGGGCTGCTCAGGAAAGCGGCAAACCCGCCAACCTGGAGTTGTTTATTGCCGAAGACGGCCAGTTGGATCGCAATATGCTGGAGCAGATCAACGCCCCATTGGAGCATATGCTGCGCAACGCCGTAGCGCATGGCATCGAGCCGGCCGGCCAACGACGCAAAGCCGGTAAGCCGGTCGAAGGTCTGATTAATATCCGGGTATTCCGCGAAGCCACCGAACTGGTGATTCAGTTGCGCGATGATGGCCGGGGCCTGGATAGTCAGCGCATTCTGCAGCATGCGGTAGAGCGCGAACTGATCAGCGCTGAGGCTGAGCTGTCTGAACACGAAGTCCGGCAGTTGATTTTTATACCCGGCTTCAGCACCGCTGATGGTGTCAGTGAACTGGCTGGCCGCGGTGTCGGTATGGACGTGGTACGCAGTACCGTGCGCCAGATTGGCGGTAGCCTGGAACTTAATTCTGAACCGGGCCAGGGCACCGAATTCATTATCCGTATCCCGATGACGCTGACCGTGATGCAGGCCGTGATGGTCGATCTTGATGATCGGCAGTTCGCGATTCCGGTCGGTAATGTACTGGGCGTGACCAAGCTGCCATCGGAAGAGTATCTGCGCTGTTTTGAGCAGGGACACCTGAGTTATGCGGGTGCTGACAATCCGTTGCTGGAACTGGAAACCATGCTGGGCTTCAATCGTGCGCCAGTGCCCAAAGGGATGATATCGATTGTGGTGCTGGAAGCGGGCGGGCAGCGCGCCGCGATCCGTATTCCGGAGTTGCGCCGCCATCAGGAACTGGTGATTAAACCACTGGGGCCGCAATTGACCAGCATACCCGGCATTCTGGCTGGCGCGATATCCGGTGAAGGTCAGGTTATTCTGATCCTCGACATGGGTCCACTGATCCGCCGCAGCACAGCCACTGATGTGACTCTGCCAAGTCTGGCCGAGCAGCAGCAGCAGGAAGTTCGCCGTCAGCCGCTGGTGCTGGTGGTGGATGATTCCATCACCGTGCGCAAGGTCACTTCGCGGGTACTGGAACAGCACCAACTGGAGGTGATGACCGCACGCGATGGCATCGATGCACTGGAAGTGATGAGCGACCGGGTCCCGGATTTGATCCTGCTGGATATAGAAATGCCCCGCATGGACGGTTTCGAGTTGAGCCGTTACGTGCGCAGCGATGCACGCCTGCGGCATATACCGATCATCATCATCTCCTCACGCAGCGGCGAAAAGCACCAGCAAACCGCTCAGGATGTCGGCGCCAACCACTTCCTGGGCAAGCCCTATCAGGAAAAAGAGCTGTTGCGCCAGGTCGATCTGTTATTGGACAGTTCGCCCAACCAGGATGCTGACCAGGACGATAACGCATGACCGAGCAGACCATCAGCAGTATTATCATTCCGACCACCAACGCCCAGTTACTGTTGCCCAACACCGCGGTGGCAACCATGATCAGTTTCGTCGAGCCGGGTCCGATCAAGGATGCACCCAACTGGATTCTGGGTTCCTTCATCTGGCAGGGCTGGCAGGTCCCGCTGGCGTCCTGGAGTCAACTGCTGCATCTGGTTGACTATGAGCAACTGCGCAATGCCCGTATAGCTGTGGTCAAGGCATTGGAGTCACCCAAGCGCATGCCGTATTTTGGTATTCTCGCGCAGGGATTCCCCAGGCTGGCGCGGGTAACACCAGAGGTTATGGAAGATTTGCCGGCGAGCCATACGCGTCTGGCTGAAGGCCATATAGCCGTGCTTGATGAGCTGCTGCTCGACGGACAGCAGGTGATGGTGCCGGACCTGGAACGGATGGCGCAACTGGTGGCGCATGCCTGCTATGGCGCGCTGCCGGGTGTCGCCGGATTGATGTAAAAACCGCTGTCGTCTGACGCTGAAAATGTCCGGCCCGTGAGCGGAATTTTATCCGGCGGCAAGACCTTCTCGCAGGTCACCCAGCGTCAATAGCGCCAGTGCCGCCAGCGCCGCGGTTTCAGTCCGCAGAATACGCTCTCCCAGACTGGCGGCCACAAAGCCCACCTGCCGCAGGCGGGTCACTTCAGCCGTACTGAATCCGCCTTCCGGCCCGATGGCCAGATCCAGCCCGTTTGGAGCTTCGACAACCTGCGGCAGCCGAGGATAATCGCCCGGGTGCAACACCACGCCGTTGGCGCTGTCCCGCAGGGTCTTCAGACTGACCGGTTCCAGCACCGCTGGCACGCGGGCCCGGCCGGACTGCTCACAGGCGCTGATCACCACTGCCTGCCAGTGTGCCAGGCGTTTGTCCAGCCGTGCGCCGCTTAACTGCACGCTGCTGCGCTCAGTGATCAATGGCTGAATCGCGTGCACCCCCAGTTCGGTGGCTTTTTGCATGACCCAGTCCATACGCTCACCCTTGGCCAGACCCTGCATAAGGGTTATTCTGCAGGCGCATTCGCGGTTATTGGCGCTCTGCCGGCTAATCTCCACGCTGGCCTGCCGGCGGGAAGCCTCCAGCAGCGTGCCGTGGTAATCATGACCGTCGCCGTTGAACAATATCACCGCATCGCCGGCTCGCATCCTGAGCACGTTGACCAGATGGTGATGGCTGCGCGGGTCCAGTTCCAGCCGGGCAGGTGCATGCAGTTGCTGTGGGGTATAGCAGCGCCGCAGTCGCATTATGCAACTGCTCTCAGGATGCCCTCCCGCGCTACCCGGGTCATTAAATCGATTTGCTCGTCGGTGATCACATAGGGGGGCATGAAATACACCACATTGCCCAGTGGGCGTAATAACACTTCATGCCGCAGGGCGTACTGATAGACACGCAGACCGCGTCTTTCCTGCCAGGGAAAAGGCTGCTTGCCGGTTTTTTCCTGAACCATTTCGATGGCGGTAATCATGCCGGTCTGGCGAATCTCGCCAACATTGGGGTGCGCTTCAAGATCCTGGATTCGAGTGCTGATCAGCTCCGCGATTTGGCGGTTGCGGGCCAGCACATCAGAGCCCGCGAACAGCTCCATGGTGGCCAGTGCAGCGGTGCAGGCCAGCGGATTGCCGGTATAGCTGTGGGAATGCAGAAAACCTTTCATACTGGCGTAATCAGCATAGAAGGCCTGATAGATTTTATCCGGCACCAGGACCGCGGAAAGGGGTAGATAACCTCCTGTCAGGCCCTTCGAAAGACACATGAAATCCGGGCTGATATCGGCCTGCTCGCAGGCAAATAAGGTGCCGGTGCGGCCAAAACCGACTGCGATTTCATCGGCGATCAGATGAATATCCAGACGGTCGCATAACGCGCGCAGCAGTTGCAGATAAACCGGATGATACATGCGCATTCCACCGGCGCACTGCACCAGCGGCTCAACGATGACCGCACAGATGTCCGCGGCATGCTCATTCAGCAACTGCTCCATGGCGGCAAATTGCCGGCGGCTGAAGCTTTCCCAGCTTTCCCCGGCTTCGCGGGCAAAACAGTCCGGACTGGGGGCAACCAGTGGCTGCAGCAGCAAAGGTGAATACATATCACGGTACAGTCCCACATCACCAACCGCCAGCGCGCCCAGTGTTTCGCCATGGTAGCTGTTGGCCAGGGTCACGAACTTAGTGCGGGAACGACCCTGATTGCGCCAGTATTGGAAGCTCATTTTCAGCGATACTTCCACCGCCGCGGAGCCGTTATCGGCCAGAAATACGCGGTCCAGACCGGCTGGGGTGATGGCTACCAGCTGCTCCGCCAGGCGGGTGGCCGGAGCGTGGGTAAAGCCGGCCAGCAGTACGTGCTCCAACTGTTCCAGCTGTTGTTTCAGCGCGGCATTGATATGCGGATGGCAGTGTCCGAACAAATTGACCCACCAGGAACTGATGGCATCCAGGTAACGCTGTCCGGAATAATCTTCCAGCCACACCCCGCGGCCTCTTTTGATCGGTACCAGCGGTAACCACTCGTGATCCTGCATTTGCGTGCAGGGATGCCATAGATGCCGCAGGTCACGCTCGACCCAGGAATTATTTTCGTTGTCGGAGTTTACAAACATGATTGAATCAAAACTACGTCGCCTAGTGTGGTCTGGTTGGTATTGGTATGATTGCCGCAGGTTTACATAGCCGTCGACGGCAGGCAAGTGCTGACTGGCGGGTCGATGGGAAATATCTGTCTGAGCAACCCCGCTCAGCCGCTGAACACGAGAGCAAAATGCAAGCAAGACGTAACGGAGCAAGTGGTTTTACCCTGGTTGAAGTGCTGGTGGTGGTCGTCATTCTGGGTATTCTGGCGGCCGTGGTGGTGCCACGGGTGATGGATCAGCCCGATCGTGCCAAGGTCACCAAAGCCCGCGCGGATGTACAGGCAATGATCACCGCGCTCAATCTGTACCGCCTCGATAATCATCACTATCCGAGCACCAACCAGGGCCTGCAGGCCCTGGTGCAACGCCCGGGCGGTCAGCCCGAAGCGGTTAACTGGAAAGCCGGTGGTTATCTGGATCGATTACCCAAGGACCCATGGGGCAACGATTATCAATATCTGAATCCGGGCGTGCACGGGGAACTGGATGTCTGGTCGCTGGGTGCCGACGGAGCGCTTAACGGCGAAGGCATCAACAGCGATATCGGCAACTGGACGCAGTAAATTTACCAGCGCATGCAGCGAGCCGCTCCGATATCAGGATATACCCTGCTGGAAGTGCTGGTGGTGGTGTTGATCACCGGGATTATGACCGGCGTAGTGGTTTTCAGTCTGGGCGGGGATGATCGTGCCGACCCGGATGCGCAGCTGGAGCGGCTGGCGGGCCTGGCCGGTCACTGGTGCCAGCGCGCCGTGCTGGAAGGCCGCCCGCTGGGAATCCGTATCAACCCCCAGGGTTACGATTTTCGTATGCCCGATGGTCCGGGAGACAATGTTCTATCCGATGATGACGAACAGGAGCTGTGGCGTTCGGTCGGAAATGAACCGGCCTTCGCGCCGCATGTCTGGGCGGATCAATTGCAGGTCAGCCTGCTGCTGCAGGGCCAGCAGGCGCCATTGGATACACTGCGTCCTCAGATCGTCTGCTTTGCGTCCGGCGAGTTGACGCCGTTTGTGCTGAATCTGCGCCGCCCCGGTCAACCGCCCGCCACGCTGGAAGGCGAATTCACGGGTCAGCTGCGCCGCCGCGATGCGGGCTAAGCTTATCAACACCGCCGCACGCTCCGGGCGGGTACCGGGTTTCAGCCTGCTGGAAGTGGTCATTGCGCTGGCGATCGTCAGTATCGCCTTGTTGGCGCTCAGCCGCACCGGCGGTTCAGCGCCGGCCCGTTACAATGATCTGCAACAGCGCACGCTGGCGTTGTGGGTAGCTGATAACGCGCTGGCGGAATTGCGTCTGAACGAGGGGTTTCCGCTGCCGGGTACCCGCTCCGGCAGGGAAAACATGGCCGGTCTTAACTGGCGCTGGCAGGCAGAAATCAGCCAGTCATCGGAGCCCAGTATCCGGCGGGTGGATGTTACGGTATATCTTGCCACCAGCGCTGCTGGCGCCAGCCAGCAGCGGGAACAGGCAGTGCTCAGTCATACCGGTTTTATCGGCCGCCCATGACCTGTTCGAACAGGTCATGCCTGAAGCCGCGGAAAGCATCGGCAGGCGGTTTCACACTGCTGGAACTGGTTCTGGCGGTGGCCATTTTTTCACTGGTGACAGCCGGCGCGTTTGCCGCCATCAACAGTCTGGTCCAGGCCCGTGATGCACAGTTGAGCACGGCTGAATTGCTGCGGCAACTGCAGTTAACCAACCACAATCTGGAGCGCGATATCAGTCAGTTGCTGAATCGCGGCGCACGCGTTGACGGCCTGCGCCAGCCGGCTGTGTTGGGTCAGTCCGGCTTGCTGCGTGGCACCAAAACCGGTTGGGGCAATCCGCTGGGGCAGCGGCGCAGCGTGCTGCAGCGTTTTCAATACCGGCTGCTGGACCAGCAATTGTTGCGCGAGCACTGGCTGCATGTGGATCATTCCGCGCAGCCTCCGGCGGTCAGCAGCGTGCTGCTGGACAACGTTAACTTGCTGCAGCTGCGTTATCAGGACAGCGGCCGCGAATGGCGGGATGAATGGCTGGTCAGTTCCAACTCGAACAATGCCGCAAACAGTGATTTGCCGCGCGCCATTGAGGTCACCATCGAGCTGGCGGATGGGCGCCGTATCCGGCGGGTATTTTTAACCCTGGCAGCGGAGCAGTGATGCTGTCTGCTGGTCACCGGCAACGCGGCGCGGCCATGTTGATTGTGTTACTGATCACCGCTATTGCCAGTGTCGTGGCGCTGAGCATCAGTGAGCGTCTGGCGCTGGATTTGGCGCGCACCGAAACAATTCTGCTGGGCGTGCGCGGCAATGAGCTGTCGGCCGGTCTGGAAACCCTGGCGGGCCGCCTGTTGCGCGAGGATAACAAGCACGAGAACGACTACGATTACTCCGGTTCACCGTGGGCTGATCCTTTGCCGGGTCTGCCGGTGCCCGGCGGGCTGGTGACCGGCAGCATGCAGAGCCTGGATGGCCATTTCAATGTCAACAGTCTGCTCGACAACGATACCGGTTTACGGGACGAGTTGGCCTATGAGCAATGCCAGCGGCTGCTGGCGGCGCTGGACTTGCCGGTCAGCATCGCGGATGCGTTAGTGGACTGGCAGGATGCTGATTCAAGAGCCCGCCCGCAGGGTGCCGAAGATGAGTACTACCGGCAGGGCAACCCCGGTTATCTGACGGCCAATCAGGCCTTTCGTCATATTACCGAACTGCGCCTGGTGGCAGGTATTACCGCGGAGGTTTATCAGCAGCTGACAGCGCATATGGCGGTCTTCCCGGTGAGTCAAAACAAAGGCCGCCAGATTAACGTCAATCTGGCATCGATACCGGTGCTGCAATCGATTGACGCCAGCATCGATTCACAGCTGGCCGCTGTGCTGCACCAACAGGGGCGGGCACGTTTCACCAGCCTGGATGAGTTTTTTCGGCAGGCCCTGCCGAATCTGGCGCCCGCCGCCCACAATAAACTGCGTCCGCTGCTGAGCGTACGCAGCGATTTTTTTCTGGCGCGTGCCGATGTACTGTTGAATGACAAACCACAGCGTTATTATGCTTTGCTGGAACGGACCGGCAACAGTTATGATGTGCATTACCGCAGTTTCGCAACGCCATAGGCTCATCCTGTATGTCCGTTAACCTTGTTCTACGTCCTGCTTCCAGTGATATCGCCTGCGCTGACGGGGTGGTTGAGTGGCAATGGGTGGAACTGGATCGCAAAGGTCAGTCCGGCATTTCCAGCAGTTGCGGAGCACGGCCACCGGCCAGCAACAGCGCATTACTGCTGATTCCCGCCAATTGGCTGCATGCCCGGCAATTGCTGTTACCGGCGATGCGCCGCGCGCAGTTGCGCCAGGCGATACCGTTTGCGCTGGAAGAGCATGTTGCCGGCGACATTGAGCAGTTGCACGTAGCGCACGGACAGCCTGCCGCTGATGGCCGCATTACCGCTGTTGCCATAGACCGTTATGTGCTGGAAAGCCTGTTAAAACAACTGGCCGGATTGGATATCAGAGTCATCCGGGCACTGCCGGATGCCTGCTGCCAGCCGGCCGGCAGCGATCAGCTGCAGGTGGTGGAACTGGGTGACGACTATCTGGTGAGCAGCGCCAATGACTTTTTGCTGCTGGTCGCTGAAGAACTGGAGTTTTTACTCGACAGCCAGGTATCCGAGGCGGCGGATAATGCCACCCTGGTGTGGTACGGCCGTGATCGGCCGACCTTGACCTGGCCCGGCGTGCTGCGCACCCATCTGAATGCCGATCCATTCGTGGCCTTAGCGCAACGCGCCGAGCAGACCGCGCTGAATATTCTGCAGGACCAATATGCCGCGGCGGCCGGTCAGAGTTCCGTGCGTGGCTGGCGCATCGCAGCCAGTCTGGCGGTGGCGGTGGTGATCATGGGCATGGCGTATGCGGTGACGGACTGGTGGCTGCTGAAAAGGTCGGTGACGCGCTATCAGCAGCAGGTCCAGAGTGTCTTCCGTGAAACCTTCCCGGCGATCAGTAATGTGGTCAACCCACGGGTGCAGGCGGAGCGCGCCATGGCGGATATTAACCCCGCCAGCAATGACGCGCTGCTGCGTTTACTGGGCAGCAGTGCCCCGGTGTTGTCAGCTCAGCAGGGCGTGATACTGCACAGCGTCAATTATGATCGCAGTGGCCTACGGCTGGATGTAGCCGCCAATTCCATCGCCGAACTGGATGAGCTGGAAAAGGCCTTGCAGGCGCAGGGCCTACCCGCGCAGCTGGATAGCGCGGTGCGCAGTGGCGACAGCGCGCGTGCCCAGATCGTCATCAATGGTGGCGGCAGCTGATGGCGGCAACGAATAATCAACGTCAGCGTAAGGTGCTGCTGTATGGGGCGATAGCCGTCGCGGTGATGCTGCTGTGGGCTTTTGTGTGGCAACCATTACAGCAGTCACGCGCGGCACTGCGTCAGCAACTGGCTGAGCAGCAGTCCACCGCATTGTGGCTGCAGCAGATACGTCCCCAGGTCATTAATCAAGGCACCAGCAGCAATGGCCTGCCAGCCGGCAAATCATTATTGCGGCTGGCGGATGAAACCCTCCGGGCTGCCGGCATGGCCGCCGCAATCGAGCGAATTGAGCCCGGTGATCAGGGGCAGGTGCGGATCTGGCTGCGGGAAGCCTCTTTTGATCAACTGGCTGGCTGGCTGGTGCAGGTCGCCAATCAATATTCAGTGTTTGCCTCGCAGCTCAATGCCAGCCGGGCCGACGATAGCGGCCTGGTTAATGTTCGTTTGGAAATCAGTGCCGGTTAAGTCTCCGGCCATCCCTGGCTTGCTATCTGCCGCGGATTCTTTGGCCGGCAGTGTTCAGTATGGTGAGCGGTCGAGGGTCAGCGGGACAACCATTGAACGGAACAGGTATGTTTAAAAAGCTTGCCTTCAGTCTGCTGGGCCTGGTGCTGCTATTGCTGATGCTGGCGGCGGCTTTGCCCGCCAAGCTGCTGATTCGGGCGGAACGCTTGCCGCCGGCTTTGCGGATCGACGGCATCAGCGGCCAGTGGTGGTCCGGTCAGGCGGCGCTGGTGACCTGGTATGACCAACCACGCGGTCAGCTCAGCTGGCGCTATCAGTTTCCGGATGCGGTAAAATTCCGGCTGGGCGATGGGCTCAATGAAGTCCGCTCCACCATCAGTCTGTCGACCTTGCTGGGTAACCAGAATCAGGTGGTATTCCGCCAGCTGGCCGGTCAGTGGCAGGCTGCTCAATTGCCGCCGGTTATGCAGGCAGTAAGACTGGAAGGCGAACTGGTGTTTAATCTAAGTGAGGTGCGGGCGGTCCAGAATCAGCGCTTAAATCTGACCGGGCATATCATCTGGCATCAGGCAAGATTATCCGGCGGCGTGGCGCTGGATCTGGGCCAGGTGGATATTGCCGCGCAACCGCAACAACAGGAGACAGCGATCAATCTGACCAACAACAACTCCGGGGACGTGCTGCTGACCGGGAAGGGCATCCTGGCGGCCGATCATTATGCTCTGGAACTGAATTTGCGCGCCGGTTTCGGACGCGATGAGTTGCGCCGTCAGCTCGCGCTGCTGGGTCAGCTGAACCCGGATGGCAGCAGTACCCTGAGACTGTCCGGGCAGTATTGATGAGTGCATCCATCACCAGCTTGCTGCAGGTGGCCAGACAGGCTGCGCTGGATGCAGGCCGTGCCATCGCCCGGCATACACCCGGCGTGACCACGGTGGAACGCAAATCGGACGACAGCCCGGTGACCGCCGCTGATCGCGAAGCCGAGCTGGTATTGCGCGAACAGCTCGGCAAGGCTTTTCCAGGACATGCGATCTGGGGTGAGGAATATGGCCGTGATGACGCGGTCGATAGCGACTACCTGTGGTTGCTGGACCCCATTGATGGCACCAAAAGCTGGCTGGCCGGTTTGCCTTTCTGGTCCATTCAGATTGCCTTGCGACAGCACCAGCAGCTGCTACTGGGGGTGTCACATGCGCCGGCGCTGAACGAGTTGGCCTGGGCAGCCGTCGATCAGGGCGCATGGTTGAATGATCAATCCATCCACACCAGTACGGTCACCGAACTGCGCGATTGCCGGTTATCTTCCGGCAATCTGGCCACGCTCGCGAAAGATCCGGTTGCCTGGCCTGCCTATGGCAGACTGCTGAGTCAATGCAACCGAATCCGCGGCTATGGCGATTACTATCATTATCATCGCCTGGCAGCCGGGCAATTGGATGCGGTGCTTGAATCGGATGTGAATATTCTGGATATTGCCGCCCTCAGTGTGCTGGTGCAGGAAGCAGGCGGGATATTTACCGATCTGGACGGACAGCCGATCAATCTGCGGACCCGTTCGGTGCTGGCTGCCGCCAATGCCGAGCTGCACCAAAAAATTCTGACTGAACTGAAAAACACCTGATGCCAAAATTACCCGAAATACTCCACCGCCAGGTAGCTGACAGCCAGCTGTTCAAGGTGGAACAGCTTGATTTACGCTTTTCCAACGGCGTGGAACGCCGCTACGAGCGTCTGCTGGGGAGAGCGGTTGGCGCGGTGCTGATTGTCGCCATCCGGGCAGATGGCCAGGTGCTGTTGATCCGCGAATACGCCTGCGGCACGCATCGCTACGAGCTGGCGCTGCCCAAGGGACGATTGGAAAAAGATGAAACGATACTGGCTGGCGCGAACCGCGAGCTAATGGAAGAAACCGGTTATGGAGCGCGTTCATTGACTGAAATCACCAGCCTGACACTGGCACCCGGCTACATGGCGCATCGCACGCATGTGGTGCTGGCCCGCGATCTGTATGCGCAGCGGCTGGAAGGCGATGAACCGGAACCGATTGAAGTGATACCGTGGTCACTGGATGACCTCTACGCACTCAGTCAGCGTGAGGACTGCAGCGAAGGACGCAGTCTGGCGGCTTTGTATCTGGTGCGTGATTATTTGCAAAAGGAGTTGCAACATGCCTGATCTTACTCACTTGCTGGTGCCGGTTATCGATATTTCCCGGCAGGCGGCGCGCGCTATTCTGCAGGTCTATGAATCGGACTTCGCGGTGCAGCATAAGGATGACAGCAGTCCTCTGACTCAAGCTGATCTGGCCAGTCATCACAGCATCGTTGATGGGCTGCGAAAACTGACTCCGGATTGGCCGGTGCTGTCGGAGGAGTCCGCCGATATTGACTGGGCCACCCGTCAGCAGTGGCAGCGCTACTGGCTGGTGGATCCCTTGGATGGCACCAAGGAGTTTATCAAGCGCAACGGCGAGTTCACGGTTAATATCGCGTTGATAGATGATCATCGTCCGGTATTGTCAGTGGTACTGGCGCCAGTGCTGAGCAAAGTCTGGTTTGCGGCCGAAGGCTTCGGAGCAAGACGCGCCGAGCTGAAGGACTTAGGCCGGGCTATCGATACCCTCGAGCAACTCGGTTCGGCCGCGATTCAGACCCGCCGCCCCGCGCCCGTCAAACCGGTGGTGGTCGCCAGCCGCTCGCATGTGAATGCAGCGCTGCAGCAGTATCTGGATCAGCTGCCGCCACATCAGCGCCTGGCCTGCGGCAGTTCCTTGAAATTCTGTCATGTGGCGGAAGGCAATGCTGATTTGTATCCGCGCCTGGGTCCGACCTCGGAATGGGATACCGCCGCGGCCCAGTGTGTGGTCGAGCAGGCCGGTGGTCAGGTGCTGGTGGCCGGCGGCGAGCCGCTCAGCTATAACCACAAGGAATCGATTTTGAATCCGGAGTTTCTGGTGGTCGCCGATCCGGCGCAAAAGTGGCCGGCGATTTAAGCCGTACATAGCCTGGCATATACCAGGCTGACTTTAGAGCAGCAGGCAGGCTTGGAACCGCGGGTTCGTAAGCCGCATTTTCACCATCCTTGGTCGGTTTACGGCTGCGCCTAAGTCGACCTACTTAATGATTATGCTGTGCCGCAGAGCACCCACCAGTAACATCAGCACAAACAATACCAGCACCGCCCAGCTGCCCAGTGCGGGTACTGCCACCGGTCCCAGCAGCAGGCCGGTTCCGGCAATCAGGGTCAATTGCTGATTGGCGGCCAGTATTTCCACCGGGCCGTCATCGTGAGCGCTGGTGGTCCAGTTTTTGGTCACCGCCAAAGCCCGCCAGGCGCGCCGCCAGCGAAGCTCCGCGTTGACCTCAACTTCGGAGTTTTGCGGAACACTGCTTAAGTCGAACCGGATTTCGCTGACATCCGTGGCCCCGCTGGGAATGCGGGTGTCCAGCAGCACGCTCTGGGCGTCAATGAACAGCACCGGTGAAACCACCGGACCCTGATCGTTAATCTGGCCCTGTAATACGCGCGCGAAACCTTTGCCGGGCTGGCCGCCCAGATCACCCGGCTGTGTACCCGGCACATCGTCGTCGGCGAATTCAAATATGGTCGGGCCGGCAGTCTGGACCAGCGGAGTGCCATTGGACTCAGCGCTGACATGCAGCAGGGCATTGCGAATCGAGACACCGGTCGGGAAATTATGCCCGGCCATATTGGTGACGCTGGCGGTGACCACCAGTTCATCATCAACAGCTACCGCGGTCAGCGTCAGGTCAAGATTATCGGCCAGCATTTGTGGCGTGGTGCCGACAAACTCGTGATTGTGCCGCTGCTCAGCCGGCCGGATCGGTTGTCCGCCGATATTGCTGATCGGGCCGGGTGCGTCGGCTTCCGGCATATGACAATCCTGACAGCCGGCAAAGTCCGGGCCGGGTACCGCAAATGGCGAGTTGGTCCATTCCGTGTAAGTATTCTGACCGGGCGCGCCGGTGAAAGGGTTGTTATATTCATGGCAGCTGGCGCAGAAGCGCGATTCGGTAAAAATCGGCGCGTGCATGGCATTCATGATGGCAAAACCGGCATCCGGCAGCGGACCCCACACAAACAGCTCGGTCGGCGCTTCGTCCGGGAAGCGATAGGAGCTGTTGCCCAGATGGGCGAGTGCCGAGACATTCTCGTTAACTTCATCAATCTGATGGCAGGCAAGACACTGCACTCCGGCCAGTGCGCCGGGTTGCGTGACCTCATTGAGCATCACATTGCCCGGATCAAACACATCGGCCAGCGGTGTGTGGCAGGTGGCGCAGAATCCGGTTTCGCCCGGATCATGGGTCTCGGTGAAGACAAAACCCGCACCGCCGCCGGGGGTGCCGTCACCGGAGAACAAATCGCGCACCCAGACATTGGTGGCGGCTTCGGCATGGTTGCTCTGTTGCCATTGCGTGACTTGTTCATCGTGACAGACCTGACAGCTGAACTCGGGCTGAGGTGGTTGATAGGCAGGGTTATCAGCAGGTAGCGGCTGCAGCAGAAACAGCACACCGGTATCACCATTGACGGCGGTTTGCTGCTCAATAGGGAAGTTCTCCGCGGCGTTGGCATCATAGACAACGCTGGCGGTGATGACGACACTGGCGGCCGGGTTGACCGGCAGAGTAAAACTGCCATCCGCCGCCGTAATGGCTACCGGCGAGGTCAGATCGTTCTGAACACGCACCATCGCGCCCTCGACTCCAGCCAGACCGTTATTATTCAGTACCAAACCGCTGATATCCGCTTGTGCGCTCCACGGCAGAACGGCGGCGCACAATAGGCTTACCGGCAATAAACGGCTTCGAATATATTTCCGCAAACTACTCTCCTGAAAAGCTCTTGACCAAAGCTGTTGATAATTTCGTTATATTGTTTAAAACGGTTTAACCACTACCAGCAGGACAATTCCAATCATCAGCACGGCGGGGGCTTCGTTAAACCAGCGATACCAGCCTGCCGAGCGACGATTGCGGCCGGCGGCCAGTCCGCGCGTGATCCTGCCACAGTAAATCTGATAGCTGATCAGTCCGGCGACCAGCAGCAGTTTAACGTGTAACCAGCCCTGGCCAAAATAACCGTCCACGGCGCCTATCCAGCTGATCAGCAGCCAGCCGCCAAACAGCAGGGCCAGCGTCATGGCCACGTGGCCCAGTTTTTGCAGCCGCTGCATCATCAGCACCAGGCGTTGCCGGGTAGCCTGATCGGAGACTTCCGTCCAATTCACAAACAGGCGGGGCAGATAAAGTAATTCCGCCAGCCAGGAAATGACGGCGATAAGATGTAAGGCTTTGATCCAAAGCATGCTGGGTCCTGTATTATTCCCGCCGGATTCTACCATCCGGGCAGTCCAGATACAGCCTGAGTGGGTGGTTACAGCATCCCGGTTTCAAGTTTGGCCGTTTCACTCATCATCTGAATGTTCCAGGGTGGTTCAAAGGTCAGCTCGACATGGGCGCGCTTGATGGTGGGGATCATCTCCAGTTTATCGCGCACATCCGCCACCAGAATATCGCCCATGCCGCAGCCGGGCGCGGTCAGGGTCATTTCCACCTCAACCTCATGTCCATCCGCGTCAGGGGGTTGCAGTTCACAGCGGTAAATCAGACCCAGTTCGACAATGCTGACTGGAATTTCCGGATCGAAACAGGTTCCCAGCTGGTGCCAGATCAGCGATTCAAGATCGTCTTTGGTGGCGCCTTCCGGCAGCGTCGGCGGGGGCTGGATATCCTTGCCGATGGCATCGCCGTCCTGGCCTGACACCCGGAACAGGTTGCCATCAACAAATACCGTAAAACTACCCCCCAGTGATTGAGTGATATAGCCGATGGCGCCGGCTGGCATGGTGACTTCTTCCCCGGATGGAATCATCACCACCGCGCAATCGCGTTCAAATTTAACCGGTGTGCTGGCGTGACTGTACATACGGGTATGATGCTGGCGAATTCAATAGCTATCAAGTGGTTGTCGCCAGGGCTTTTCTCAAGCCAGCTGGCCGGCCAGGTGCGATCCGATAGTACCGGGGTTTGTCGAATCTGGTAATACTGTTTCGTCTACAGTGTGATTGGGGTCACTATCCGACCGCAACACTCACTTAACGAGGATCATCATCATGGCTCAATTTTTGTTATTGCTGCACGACAAACCGACCGATTTCAGCGGTTATTCCGCGGAGGAAATGCAAAGCGTGATCGCCGAATACTCAGCCTGGCGCGAAGATTTGATCGCCCGCAAGCTATTTCTGGGTGGCCAGAAGCTCAAAGATGAAGGCGGCCGGCACCTCAGCACTCAGGACGGCCGGGTACAGGTGGTCGACGGACCATACAGTGAGGCCAAGGAAGTATTGGGTGGTTATTTCATGCTGGAAGCGGACGACTACCCTGCCGCCGTCAATATCAGCCGGGAATGTCCGCATCTGAAGTATGGTGGCCGCATCGAAGTACGCGAAATTGATGCCATGCATGACTAGGCCGCGAGCTGCTGCGGCAAAACCCGGGTGTCATTGCAGGTCAGGCTTAAAATCATTCTGATGGCCTCTGCTCCCGACCTGACACAGCATGCATGATCCCGGCGGCAACTCTGCAGCGGACCTGTCCGGTCTGGTGGATCATCTGTTCCGGCACCGTTCCGGACGGATCACCGCCAGCCTGATCCGGGTGCTGGGCTTTGAGCACCTGAATCTGATTGAAGATGTGATTCAGGATGCGATGCTGAAAGCGCTGAAAACCTGGCCGTATGCCGGTGTCCCGAAAAACCCTGCCGCCTGGCTGACCCAGGTGGCCAGGAACCGGGCCATTGATGTCATCCGCCGGCATTCAAGCTGGACTGATAAACGGCGGCAGGTTATCCAGCATCTGGAAGGCCTGATTGATGATTCGCCGTCGCCGCTCGACGGAGCATTCAGCGATGATCAGCTGCAGATGGTATTTGCCTGCTGTCATCCTGACCTGCCGGCCGCCAGCCGGGTGGCTCTGACTTTAAAAGCAGTCGGGGGTTTCAGCGTGGCGGAAATCGCGCGGGCTTTTCTGGCGAAACAGACAGCCATGGCGCAACGGCTGGTGCGTGCCAAGCGGCAGATACGCGCGCTGCGGATTGAGCTGGAACTACCGGCGGCGGATGAATTGCCGGCCCGGCTGGATTCAGTGCTGCAGGTTATTTATCTGATGTTCAATGAAGGTTACGGTGCTTCGCAGGGCGATCAACTGATTCGGCAGGAGTTATGTTTTGAAGCTCTGCGGCTGGCTCAGTGCCTGCTGGAACATGCACGCATGGCCACCCCACGGGTACATGCTTTGCTGGCTTTGATTTATCTGCAATCGGCGCGGCTGGCGACCCGGGTGGACGGTGAAGGTGATCTGATTCTGCTGGCTGAACAGGATCGCGGCGCGTGGGACCAGGTTCTGATTCATCAGGGGGTCCGGCACTTAGGCCTGTCGGCAGCGGGCGTCGAGTTGAGTAAATACCATCTGGAAGCCGAGATCAGTGCCTGCCATACCCTGGCGCCCGATTACGCCGCGACCGACTGGAATAAAATTCTGGAATGCTATGAGTTGCTGCAGAGGCTGGAAAACAGCGCGGTGATCGCGGTTAACCGAGCAGTCGCACTATTGCATGTGGAGGGTGCGCACAGCGCACGGCGGGCGCTGGATGAACTGGGCCAGAGCAGCGGGCTGGAGGCTTATTATCCCTATCACGTCACCCGGGCAATGGTTGCCGGGCAACTGGGTTGCGCGGAGAGTCAGCAGTATCATCTGCGGCAGGCGATGCAGCTCAGCAGCAATGCCGCGGTCAAGCGGTTCCTGATCCGTCAATTGGCCACCGAGAGCTAGACTCGAATTTTTCATGCGTTCCCACACCGGGTACAGGAACGGGAAAAAGCCGGCCGTCAGCGGTTAAAGCGAGGCTGGAACCGCTATTTGATTAACCGGCTAATGCAACTGGGATTGCAGATAGTTCTGCTCTCCGATCCGTTTAATCAGGCTTAGTTGGGTCTCGAGCCAATCGACGTGTTCTTCTTCAGAGTCCAGAATATGCTGCAGCAGATCGCGGCTGATAAAGTCTTCGCAGGATTCGCAATAGACAATGCCTTCGCGCAATAAAGGCAATGCGTCCATCTCCAGCTCCAGATCCGCTTCGAGCATTTCCCGTGGGCTTTCACCAATCCGCAGACGGCCCAGATCCTGCAGATTAGGCAGGCCCTCCAGAAACAAAATACGCTGGGTTAATTCATCAGCATGCTTCATCTCATCAATGGATTCTTCGTATTCTTTCTCGGCCAGACGCTCCAGACCCCAGTCTTTATAAATACGCGAATGCAGAAAATACTGATTGATGGCGGTCAGTTCGTTACGTAAGGCCTGATTCAGAAAATCGATTACCTTTTTATCACCTTGCATGGTCAATTCCAGATTAAATGTCTAGCTGCAAGGATACGCGGGCGGAGTGATCCAAGTTTGAATGAAACGCGTTCTTGAATGGTAATGAGTCGCGTCCCCACGCGCGTTTAAAGTCTGCCTGAAGGGCTTAGAAATAGCTTTGGACGTGATCTATACGGCTTGTTTCAAACCATTGACGATGGAGATGCCAAAGTTCAGTTTGGCGCGGCCCGGCTGGGCCGAGTTGAGAATCTGTTCGGCGTCCTGAATGCAGCTGCCGCAGGTGGAAGCGCAGCCGTTGATCCGGCTCATCTCATCCACGGTGCAGATACCTTGCTCCGCCAAAGCGCGGATTTGACGTTCGGTAACGGCGTTGCAGATACAAACATACATGCACACATAATAACTAAATGCGAATGATTGTCAATAGCGTTTTGCCGTGCATATTCCAGAATCTGTGTTCAGGCCTTTCCAATGGCGGCCCTGATTCAGTCTGGTTTAGCGCTTGCCCGGCTCTGGCGCCGGCCGGGCATCGCCTCTAGCTGGCGGCGTAACGATTCTGCAATAGCCGAAAAGCGGCGCGCAAGCCCATAGCTTCTCCGCCGGCGGGTCGGCCGGGCCGTGAGCCTTCATTCCAGCCATAAGTGTCCAGATGGCACCAGGGGATATCATTATTGGTGAATTGCTGCAGGAATAACGCAGCGGTTATACAGCCGCCAAAGGCACTGCTGGCGTTGTTGCTGAGATGAGCGATATCACTTTTCAGCAGACGCATATACGGTTGATAAAGCGGCAGCGGCCACATCGGGTCTTCGACTTCATCACCACATACGTGCAGCTCCTGGCGCAGTTGCTGATCATTGCTGAACAGCGCGGGCAGGTCCGGGCCCAGGGCCACCCGCGCGGCGCCGGTAAGGGTGGCGAAGTCGATCATCAACTCGGGCTGGTGTTCGCAGGCCAGAGTCAACGCATCCGCCAGAATGACCCGGCCTTCGGCGTCCGTGTTGCCGATTTCCACATTGATGCCCTGGCGTGTGCTGACCACGTCACCGGGGCGGTAAGCATTGGCGCTGACGGCATTCTCCACCGCTGCTATGTACAGTTCCATACGCACCGGCAGTTTGCTGGCCATCACCAGCTGGGCCAAACCCAGGGCATGCGCCGCGCCACCCATGTCCTTTTTCATATTGCGCATGCCGCTGCCGCCTTTCAGATTCAGGCCGCCGGTATCAAAACACACGCCCTTGCCGATCACAGCAACGCCGGGATTGGTTTTTTTACCCCAGCTTAAACGCAGCAAACGGGGTGCGCGATGGCTGGCGCGGCCGACCGCATGAATGGCCGGAAAGCCCTGTTCGAGTTCTTCACCCTCGATCACGGCAAACTTCGCGCGGTATTGTCTGCCGATGCGTGCGGTTTCTTCCTGTAGTTGGTCCGGGCCCATATCTTCGGTCGGGGTGTTGATCAGATCGCGCACCAGGCGGGTAGCGTCGGTCTGCAAATCAATATGGGCGCTTTGCCCGTCCGCGTGCTGCAGAGTAGCGCGGCTGTTTTGCTTATCATCGCCGTTGTAACGATCAAACTGATAAGCGGCGAGTTCCCAGCCCAGATAGGCCTGACTGCGCCAGTGATCTTCGAACTCGCCCTGCAGTGCGTAGTGGCCAGCCGGCAGGCTCCGCGGCAGCGCCGCCAATGCCTGCAACGGGGACGCTGGGTTCATGCCGGCTAGCACCGCCAGCAGTTCACCCTTATCATCCGGAATTAAACAATAGCTGTAGGCCTCACCTGAGAAATCATTATTGTGTATCCAGCGTTCGGCTGATTTGCCTAATTGCCGCGCAATTTTACCCGCCTGTTTGGTATTGCTGACCAGATGAATCGGGATCGGAGATGCTTTTTTGCTCATGCGAGAAGGCCGTGAAAAGAAGCCAGGATTATATGCCAATCTGTCAGCAGGCTGTGAGAGTGCAGGTGACGGGTATAGCTGCTAACCCTGTAAGGCTCGTCAGTGAAGGTCTCATGGCATCAGTTGATTCAGTGAAGCAATGCTTACACAGGCTTGCTTATTCGGCCAGTCAGCTTGTTGGCGGTTCAACCAGATGGCCGGCAAACCATGCCGCATCGCGCCCAGAATATCCTGCTCAGGATGATCACCGATATGTAGAATCTGCTCAGGCGCCAGGTTCAAGGCATCACACAACGCATCCCACAGCGGGGCATCAGGCTTGGCATGGCCCACATCATTGGCGCTGATTCTGGCGCTGAACCAGTCGGCCACCCCCAGCTTGGCCAGATCGGCATTGCCGTTGGTGGCCGCGGCAATCGGATAATGTGCCTTGAGACGCCGCAGCGCCGGTTGGGCATCGCTGAACCAGTCAATCTGATGCCGGGCAGCGTAGAACAGCTGCCAGCCCGGTTCCGCCAGCTCGGTAGCCTGCCGCTGATCAGCGGCATAATCAAACTCGGTCATTAAGTTGCGCAGTGCCTGCAGCCGCAGGCCGGAGACACTGTGGATCAGCTCCGGAAAGGCGGCTGCGATTTCCACCCGGTGCCGGCGCAGGCTGAGAACATCATGTCGCGCGGTAATTTTAGGATAATGCCGATGCAGCCACTCCCACAGTTGTATTTCAGCTTTTTCGATCACCGGCTCGATCGGCCACAGCGTGTCGTCCAGATCAAAGCTGATGGCGCATACCTGTGGCCAGTGCGCGGAAATGGACAGGGTTGGCGGTGAGCTGGGCATACTGTCGACCGATAAGTAAAGCGGCATTGTGCGGGCAGCGGGCTATTGCATCAAGTGGCCGCAGGTGACATACAATAAGGCTGTTTGATCACGTATAAAGCGCCCATCCAAGCATGTCAGTAAAGCATCCATCGATATGGTCGATCGTGCTGTCAGCCAGCCTGCTGCTGGCGGGCGGAGTATCCGCGCAGCCGGAACCGCTGACCACACAGGAACCCGGATTCATACGGATCGTGCATGACGGCGCTGATCAGCCGCGGGCCCTGGAGGTGGCGGTGGTCCGTTATCTGCCGGCCTCGGGTAAACCCGCGGGGCATTATGTTGATCTGATCGGGGCGGTGCATATCGCCGATAAAGATTATTACCAGCAGTTGAATAATCGTTTTCGTGACTATGACGCGGTGTTATTTGAACTGGTCACTTCCAGCAGTGAAAATCTGCCCGGCACCGGCGAAGCGGGCTTTAACATGTTGTCGATGTTCCAGGGCTGGATGAAGAACGTGCTGGATCTGAGCTTTCAATTGGAACAGATTGATTACGGCAGCGACAACCTGGTGCATGCGGATATGACCACCAGCGAATTCCAGGCCAGTATGCAGGCGCGCGGTGAATCGATGTTCAAAACCTTTGCCAGGATGTGGCGGGCCGGCCTGCAGCAAAGCCTGCAAAGTCCACCTTCGGATAGTGATCTGGATATTTTTCGCGCGCTGTTTGCAGCCAACCGCGAGCAGGCGCTCAAGCAGGTGATGGCGCGTGAATTCATCAACATGGAACAGCTGGAAGCAGTGCTGTCGAAAGGTGATGGTTCCACCTTGTTAACCGAGCGCAATAAAAAAGCCCTGCAGGTATTAAGCGGTGAAATCGATAGTGGCAAACAACGGCTTGCGATTTTCTATGGCGCCGCGCATATGCCGGATATGGGCAGGCGCCTGATGGCCGAATTTGAGCTGGTGCCTGCCACGATTACCTGGCTTCAGGCCTGGGACCTGACTGAATAATCAGCTGGTAGCAAAGCTAACAGCGGGAGTCCGCTTGAGTCTGAGTCAGGTCGCCCGCTAGCGGGCTCTTACAGTCATCCGGGCCAGGCTCGGAAAGCCCGTACCTCTCATCAGACCGAATACAAATAGCAGCGCGGCGCGTCTTCGCGCTGCAGCTGATGCTCTGATGACATAACCTCCCGCTATAACTGCATTCAGGATAGTTGTTTCCGTCGTATCGATCCGACCCATAGGATGTTGGCATCGGTTACCGCAAAGAATCGGGAAATAAATATGTCAGCCAATGCCAGGATTATGCAACTTGCGCCGCTCAGTGAAGAGCAAACCCTCCAGTTGCAGCAATTGACCGACACGCTGGATGCACGCTCGCTGCACTGGCTGGCGGGGTATGCCGTCGGGCGGGCGCATGCTTTGGATCTGACTGGTGAGGTACAGCTCGATGTGCCGATTTCCCCCCAGGCTGATATTCCACCGCTTACCAGCCCGGCACGGCGGTTAACCATTTTATACGGCAGCCAGACCGGTAATGGTCAGGCCCTGGCGGAGCAATATGCGCAACAACTGCAAGCGGCCGGGATCAGCGTACAGTTAAGTAACATGCTGGACTTCAAGGTCCGGCAGTTGCAGGACGAGCACAACCTGTTGCTGATTGTCAGCACCCACGGCGATGGCGACCCACCTGACGACGCGATCGATTTTATCGAGCAGCTTAACGCTAAAAAAGCGCCCAGGTTAAATCACTTGAGTTATGCGGTGCTGGCGCTGGGTGATTCCAGTTATCCGGATTTTTGCGTGACCGGTCAGCGTATCGATGCAAGGCTGGCGGAGTTAGGTGGTCAACGGCTGACTGAGTGTGCACTGGCGGATCTGGATATCGACGCGGTGGCGCAGCCCTGGTGGGAAGATTTGCAGCCTAAACTGAAGCAGCGTCTGGTCGATGATCAGCCCGCTGCGGCCGATAGCAATGTCACCCCGCTGCGGCCAGATAACCCCCCCTCAAGCTACGTCCGCAACAACCCTTACCCAGCGGAGCTGCTGACCAATCAGCCGATCACCGCCGCCGGAGCGGATAAGGATATCCGGCATATCGAACTGGATCTGGCGGATTCGGGTCTGCGCTATGAACCCGGCGATGCACTGGGTGTGTGGGCATCCAATCCTGAGCCTGTTGTCAATGATGTGCTCGCCGCCACCGGCTTAAACGGCGCGCAACCAGTCTCGGCCGACAATGCGGAGCACCTGCTGGTGGACTGGCTATCCGGCCAGCGTGAGTTAACCCTGTTGTCGCGGCCATTGCTGCGGGCACATGCCGAACGGGTGATCTCGAGCGGTGACCGGCAGGCTATCGAAGACCTGTTGGCGGATGATCAGCGCCAGAAATTATCCGATTTATTCGCGACCCACCAGGTGGTTGACGTGTTGCGGCGCTGGCCGGCTGACTGGTCAGCCGAAGCCCTGGTCAATCAATTGCGGCCATTGACCCCCAGAATGTATTCGATTGCCTCCAGTCAGGCGGTCACCGAGGACGAAGTGCATACCACCCTGGCACGGGTGGCCTACAGCGCACACGGCCATGCGCACTGGGGCGCGGCTTCAAATTATCTGGCCAATCTGGATGCCCGGGAACAACACAGCGTGCCGATTTTTATCGACCGCAATCCACGTTTTCGTCTGCCGGAAGATACCAGCCGCGACATCATCATGGTCGGGCCCGGCACCGGTATTGCGCCGTTCCGGGCATTTGTACAGCACCGCGCCGCCACCCAGGCGAGCGGGCGCAACTGGCTGTTTTTCGGCGCCCAGCATTTTAAATCTCAGTTTTTGTATCAACTGGAGTGGATGCGGGCGCTGAAAAACAACCAATTACAGCGGCTTGATCTGGCCTTCTCGCGTGATCAGCAGCAGAAAATCTATGTCCAGCACCGGCTGCTGGAGCAGGGCAAAGCCCTGTATGACTGGCTGGAAAACGGTGCTTATTTTTATCTCTGTGGTGATGCCAGATATATGGCCAAAGATGTCGATGCCGCCTTGCACCGGATTGTTGCCCGGCACGGCGGCAAGTCTGCTGAGCAAGCGGCTGAATATATCCGCAATCTGACCCGTGAAAAACGTCTGCTGAAGGATGTCTACTGAGCATGAGCGAGCAAGCATTATCCGATGTCGAGCGGATTAAAAGCGCCAGCAGATTATTGCGTGGCACGCTGCAGCAAAGTCTGGCCGATACCGTTACCGGCGCCATCAGTGATGATGATACCCAGCTGATTAAATTCCATGGCAGTTATCAGCAGGACGACCGCGATGTCCGCGAGCAACGTCGCAAGCGCAAACTGGAACCGGATTATCAGTTTATGCTGCGCACCCGCCTGCCCGGTGGTATCTGTACGCCCGGGCAATGGCTGAAACTGGATCAACTGGCGCAGACTTACGCTAACCACAGCCTGCGGCTGACCACGCGCCAGGCGTTTCAGCTGCATGGCGTGATCAAGTGGAACCTGAAAAATGTCATCGGCGAGATGGACCAGGTGATGCTGGACACCTTCGCGGCCTGTGGTGATGTCAATCGTAATGTGATGTGCGCGGTCAATCCGTATCGCGGCGAGCTGTATCGCCAGGTGACCGGCATGGCGGACAGGCTGTCGATGCATCTGTTGCCGCGGACCGGCGCCTATCATGAAATCTGGCTGGATGGTGAGCCGGTGGTGGCGGCTGAGGAAGCCGAACCGATTTATGGCAGCACCTACCTGCCGCGCAAATTTAAGATCGCGCTGGCCATGCCGCCGGTCAACGACGTCGATGTGTTGGCGCACGATCTGGGCTTTATCGCCATCGTCGAAGCCGAACAGGTTATTGGCTACAACGTCACGGTCGGCGGGGGCATGGGGGTCACCTATGCCATGCCGGAAACGTATCCGCGGCTGGCCAATGTGATTGGTTTTGTTACCCCGGACCAGGTGCTGGAAGTCGCTGCCGCGGTGGTCACCACCCAGCGCGATTTCGGTCACCGCGGCGAGCGCAGATTGGCCCGCCTGAAATACACCATCGACCGCATGGGTCTGGACACCTTCATTAATGAAGTGCAGCAGCGCAGCGGGATCACTCTGGCGCCACAGCGGCCGTTCAGTTTTACCCACACCGGCGATCAGCCGGGTTGGGTGGCAGGCGATGATGGAAAATGGCATTTGACGCTGCAGATTCCATCAGGGCGGATCAAAGACACCGATGCCCAACAGTCGTTGACCGCGCTGCGGGAAGTGGCCCGGGCGATCGAAAATATTGACGGCACGGGTTTTATCCTGACCCCCAACCAGAACCTGGTGATCACCTGTATTCCAGCCGGGCAACGGCACGGCATTGATAATATTCTGCAACAGCATGGCCTGGAGGATTTTTATCAGCCCAGTCCGTTGCGTCAGCACACCCTGGCCTGCGTGGCCTTTCCCACCTGCAGCCAGGCCATGGCGGAAGCGGAACGCTATATGCCCGAATTCCTGGATCGCTTTGAAGCGCTGCTGGCCGAATTAAATCTGCAGGATCAGGCCATCGTGCTGCGCATGACCGGTTGCCCCAATGGTTGCGCCCGGCCGTATATCTCGGAAATCGGCCTGACCGGCAAAGCGCCCGGTCGCTACAACCTGTATCTGGGCGGCGGTTTTACCGGTCAGCGGTTGAATCAGCTGTACCGGGAAAATATTGACGAAGACGCTATCTTCAATGAGTTGCGGCCACTGCTGGCGCAGTTTGCTGAACAACGCCAGGCCAAAGAGCATTTTGGCGATTTTCTGCACCGCCTGAAATTACTGCCCGCCAGCGAGGAAGCCGTATGAATACGCACGGCAATGCCTGCCGCAAGGACGAACTGGAATCAAATGGCGCTGTGAATGTAGCCGATACCGTCACCAGTCCAATCGCGCCGATGTGCTTACCCGACGATATTGAAAACACCTTCGCCGGAATCAGTGCTGAGCAGCGGGTGCGCTGGGCTATCCAGAACCTGTCGGCTCGGCCGGTGCTGTCCTCCAGCTTTGGTGCGCAAGCGGCGGTGATGCTGCATCTGCTCACCCGCATTGAGCCGGATATTCCCGTCATTCTGCTCGACACCGGCTATCTGTTTCCGGAAACCTATCAGTTTGTTGACCAGCTATATAATCGTCTGCAATTGAACCTGCGCGTGTTCCGCGGTGACCTGAGTCCCGGCTGGCAGCAGGCCCGCTATGGCAAACTGTGGGAGCAGGGCGCCAATGGTCTGGACCGCTACAACCGCATCAACAAAGTCGAACCCATGCGCCGCGCACTAAAATCCCTACAGGCCGGCACCTGGTTTTCCGGCCTGCGCCGCCAGCAATCAGCCAGCCGGGCGGATACCCCGTTTATCGAATACAAAGCCGGCAAAGACGGCCTGCAACCCATCTGGAAAGTCCATCCCCTGGCCGACTGGAGCGATCGCGATGTCGGCATCTATCTCAAACAACACGATCTGCCCTACCACCCGCTATGGGACCAGGGCTACGTCTCCATCGGTGATACCCACACCAGCACACGGCTGGCGGACGGTATGAGTGCTGAAGATACGCGGTTTTTCGGGTTACAGCGGGAGTGTGGGATTCATACGGAGATTTGAATTATTTGCGCAAATTTATAATAAGTAATGGGGTTATGAATGCTGGCAAGAAGGCTTTATTATCGTTATTATTCTATTTTATTGACAGTCATGAAGAGTAATTGGTTGTGACCATACAAGGTCAGTAGAATCTTCATGGAAGCTAAATAATACAAAATTAAATATGCAATGAGGCCATGATCATGAATCGACGAGAGTTTGAATCTGAGCTTGTGAGTATAATTGTGACCAACAATTTGGACTTGCATTCTGCTTTGCCCTGCGACCCAGGGCCGCGAGCTAAGATCAAGTCCAGAAAGTATTTAGGACCAGATTACAGTACACGAGAAAAGATCAAAGAAAAAGGTTGGTCAATGGTTCAATCTGGTGTCGAGCATTTGAAACTTGTTGGCTTTGGATTGATTGCTTATTCGCATTTTTATCGATCTCAAGAACGTGCTCAAAATTCTAACCGTAATCACCCGTCTTTTTCGGAGTTTATTACTCACTGGTTTTATTCTGACCCAGGCTTTTTTGATAAGGAAGCCAGAAGTAAGTTAATGAGGTTGTATGCAAAACCTGATAAATTAAAAATAAAGCCTGGTAAAAGTTACTGGGGTCTTGCTGCTTGACAACTTAAAGGTTGTATTTTTCACCTTTTATTTAAAAACGCGGATTCAATTATCTGATTGATTATTGGTAAGCAGTCTGGGATAAAATCCCAGCTAAATATCGTTCGGTTAAAGTTCCGGTCCTGAGTAATGCCCATTTGGTTTGCCGGGATTACGCTGCGCTGCATCCCAGCCTACAGCGAAAACCATTGATCCTGGCGGTAATCAAAATACCGATCTACGCTTACGCCATTCCAATGATACTGCAAATGCCTTTCCTGCACCGGAATCTTTACGGTATCCGGCCAAAACGTGCCTAAGCAGATGCCGTCCTGGTATCGAACACTGGGAAATACGATGCCATCGTGTCCGGCATCGCGTTGTTGACCGCCCCAGGGCTGGCTGCGGGCATAACTGTCCGGGTTAAGCAATGGCTTTTGAATGGATGGCGTAGCATGGTCCAGGCGTAGAAAGCTATGATCAATGCCGCCAACCACAACGCGCATATCTTCATAACGTTCCGGGTCAGCCGAATCAGCGGCGAAGCGTCCGAAGTGATACACCGTTTCGGCGATCGCGGTTGCCAGGTTATTGGCACAGTAATACATGCCGTAGCCGCCATCGGAAAAGCGCGAACCGTTTGGATTGATGTGGGTGAAGCAGGCCATGACATGGGTCGCGCCGGGGCCACTGACGCGGCGCTCGGGTGGTATCAGCTGAATTTGTCCGCTGGCATCGCGGACCCGTGGATTGGTAAGTTCTTCCAATGCAATCAGGGCATCCCACACGGCCGGGTCGGGGCTGAGCCGTTCGAACAGGTTGATGGGCGGATAGCGGCTGGCGATAACGCGCCAGGCCTGTTGCCAGCGGGTGCGTGCTGTGGGAATGCTATGACCAGGCGGCACGCGCGGCGTCCAGATATTGACGCACTACGGCCAGATCGGTGACATCACCGGCGGTCATCCGTTGTAACGGCGTCTGCCCGCCGAAGTATCGGTTGCCGCGCTTGGTCCAGCCATCCGCCAGTTGCGCATTGCTGTATAAAATTTCCAAAGCCTTGAAAATGCCGGCGATATAGCCAATCCGCCGCAACGTATCGGCCGGCACCGTTTTGACCTCGCCTTTTTTCCAGGCGTAAAAGGTGCGTTTGCTGGGCAGGCCCAGCAGGATCATGGCATCGTTATTGTCGATGGCCCATTGCCGCATGATGGCAAAAAAACCCTGCATGGCCCGGCGCATAAATGCCGGGTCATCACGTTGGCTGATGGCTTTAACGCTGTACTCAGGGTGGCTTAGGGCGATATTATGCATATCTGCATTTTAATATAGATTAGTGCATATTTGCAATATGCTGGCCATCCAGCGCAGACCGGCTTAGGCGCGGTTGCAAGCCGACAAGATGGTTTAAGGTTTACAGGACCTTGGGCGCTAAGCTGATCTGCCGTCCTAAGCACCACACCGCCGGAACAGGCAAACAGTATTGAGATCTATGTGCTGGGTGCTAACCGGGCCTGGCGGTGTGTTATCGGTTTGAGAGGGTTAAACCGGTGACGTCCATTAACTGGAAAATAACGCGGTCTGATCCGTGCATGCACTGATCGGGCTTAGCTGGCTTCTGACCGGGTACTTTGCTGGCAATAGACGCTGCCGCGCAAATCGCGCCAGTGCAGGGGGGCGGGAAACTGGTCGGGTTCGTCGGGGTTGAGCATTCTCGGTAGCTTTCTGCGTTCCAGCTGGGGCGCCAGGGCGCTGATAAACGCCAGGTTGAAATCACGCAGCAACCGATCCGGACGCACCAGTGCCCAGGTGGTGCAGGTGGGTAACAGTTGATCGATGCAGCGCAATTCAAGATCGGCCTGATCTTCGGGCAGGATGGCCATTTCGGCCAGTATGCCGACGCCCAGGCCAGCCCGCACATAGGTCTTTATCAAATCCGCATCACGCGCCGTACAGGCAATTCTGGGGTTCAGATCAGCCGCCGCGAAGGCCCTGCGCAGAGAGGATTCCGGCGACAGCGCCGACTCGTAACTGACCAGCGGATAGTCGGCCAGTTGCGCCAGAGTAATGTTATCGCCAACTTCGCTGAGTGGATGCTGCTTGGGCATCATGATGATGCGTTCCCAGTCAAAGATCGGCACCGCGATAAAACTGGCGGGCGGGGTGCTGGTGCCGCTCATAATGGCCAGATCGATGTCATCGCGATGCAGCAATTCCAGCAGTTCGGCATCGCCACCCGGCATCAGATGAATATTCACGTCTGGAAATTCTTGTTTCAAGCGGGCAATAGCCGGCGGCAGCACAAACCGCGCCTGGGTATGGGTGGTGGCGATGCGCAGTTCCCCGCTGGCTTCGTGGCGCAGGTTTTCAGCCAGAGCGCGAATGCTTTCCGCTTCGGAGATAATCTTGCGGGCGCGTTCAATGACCAGTGCGCCGGCGGGTGTCACCGCTTCCAGGCTGCGGCCGCTGCGGGAAAACATCTGCAGGCCCAGTTCATCTTCCAGCTGACGCAATTGTTTGGACAGGCCTGGCTGGGTGGCGTAGACGCGCTCAGCCGCCTGGGTGATATTTAAGCCGGCATCCGCGATGGCCACCAGATAGCGCAGTTGAGTAATCGTCATGCTTGATCCATGCCTTTTGGGCTGATGTTCCAGATTGATTATCGGGTAAGGATAAAACCTTACTATGATGAGAACCACAACAGGCTTGAAAGCTGACATAACGTTTGGTTATAAGCAAGCAAATGATGCTCATTTTTCATTCCCCGCGCGCAAGCCTACTTTGTTGTTATGCAACGACTTTATCCATTGTTCGCGGATTTGCGTGACCGCCGTGTGTTGGTGGTCGGTGGCGGCGCGGTGGCTGAACGCAAGCTGGCTGCGCTACTGGATACCGGCGCTGATATTCTGGTGCTGGCCGATCAGGTCAGCCCGGCCATGCAGCAATGGCAGGGCAAAGGCCAGCTGGCTGTTCAGCAGGTGAATCTGGATATATCGGGTCTGACTGGTCTGTTGAACCGCTGGCGATTACGCCGTGTCGTGCAGCAGGCCTGGCTGGTGATTGCCGCCACCGATGACCGAAACCTGAATTGCTATCTGGCCGCGCTGGGCAAGCGCTTAAGGGTGTTCACCAATGTGGTTGACGATCTGGAACTGACCCAGTTTCACGTGCCGGCGGTGTTGCAGCGCGGACCGCTGCAGGCGGCCATCTCCAGCGCCGGCGTAGCGCCGGTGCTGGCCCGGCGGATGCGGTCACAATTGGAAGTGCTGCTGGATGAGAGCACCGCCGAGCTGGCCGGATTGCTGGCCCGTTGGCGCTCGCCGATCAAACAGCGTATCACTGATGTCAGCCGGCGCCGGCAGTGGTATGACGATCTGCTGGACGGCGAATTGCCGCGGTTGGTCAAACAGCGGCGGCTGGAGGCAGCCGAGCAATATCTGGCGCGGGCGGTGGAAATGACCGCTTCCGCGCAGCGCCCTCAGGGCCGGGTGATCCTGGTCGGCGCCGGCCCCGGCGATCCGGGGCTGTTAACCATCCAGGCCCTGCGTGAACTGCAGCAGGCCGATGTGATTGTGCATGACCGGCTGGTCAGTGATGAGGTGCTGAACCTGGCGCGACGTGATGCCGAACGTATTCTGGTGGCCAAACGGGCTGGCCATCATGAGACCACCCAGGACCAAATCCATACCATTTTGCTGCGCGAGGCCGCTGCCGGTAAACGGGTGGTGCGTCTGAAGGGCGGTGATCCGTTTGTATTCGGACGCGGCGGTGAAGAGTTGCAGCTGTTGCGCCAGCACGCAGTACCTTATTCAGTGGTGCCGGGTATATCCGCGGCGATGGCCTGCGCAGCCTATGCCGGCATACCCTTGACCCACCGGGATTATGCCCATTCGGTACGGCTGGTGACGGCGCATTGCCAGCGCTCGATGGACCAACTGGATTGGCCCGCGCTGGCGCAGGACAGTCAGACACTGGCAGTGTATATGGGGGTCGGGCAACTGGATCTGCTGCGCGCACGCCTGCTGGCTTGCGGGCGGGCTGCGCACACCCCCTTCGCGCTGGTGGAAAATGGCAGCCGTGAAAACCAGCGGGTGATCCTGGGACAATTGGGCGAGCTGCCGGAAACAGCCCGCGATGCGCAGGTTAAATCACCGGCACTGCTGCTGCTGGGTGAGGTGGCGGCGCTGGGGCGTCAGTTGCACTGGTTTGGGGGGCTGTCCGGGCAACCGGCCCAGGCCGCGACCGTTTTACGGGATGTGGCATAAAAATAGCTTGTGCCAGACGGTAACAGACACAACATTCAGGGTAATGTTATGGTTTGAGCAGGCTCCGAATCCACCATCTTTATGCAAGGCGAATACCTCAATCAACGTTTTCTGATCGCGATGCCCGGGCTGGAAGACCCCAACTTCAAGCGCGGGGTGACCCTGTTGTGCCAGCACAATGCAGAAGGTGCGCTGGGAATCAATATCAATCACCCATCGAGTATGCTGTTAAGTGACATTTTTACCCAGATGGAAATTCAGTGCGAAGATCAGGACGTGGGTGACATCAACGTATTGTTTGGTGGACCGGTTCAGCCTGAGCGCGGTTTTGTGCTGCACGACGGACATCCGGATGGACCGGAAGCTGAATGGGAGTCCAGTATTCGTCTGGACGAAAGCCTGTTTTTAACGACCTCGCGCGATGTGCTGGTGGATATGGCGCGTGGTCATGGTCCACAGAATTTTCTGATTGCGCTCGGCTATGCCAGCTGGGCGGCCGGTCAGCTGGAAGAAGAAATGCGCGAGAATGCATGGTTGAATGCCAAGGCTGATAACGCGATTATATTCCAGGCTCCGCTGGCGCGGCGCTGGGAGAAAGCACTGGACAGCATCGGGATCAATCTGGATCAGTTAAGTATGACCGGGGGCCACGCATGACGCCTGGTTGTAGCAGCGTGCTGACAGGTTTCCGGCACTGATGCCACAAGCCAATATCTGGCTGGCGCTGGACTATGGCAGTGCCCGTATCGGAGTAGCTATCGGTCAGACGCTGACCAGCAGCGCGCGGCCATTAACGGTGGTCAATTGCAATGCCGGTGAGCCGGACTGGCAAATCCTGGATAAACTGGTCCAGGAATGGCGGCCGGCGGTGATCGTGGTCGGCCGGCCACTGCATGCTGACGGAGCATCTTCCGCCCTGACCAAAGCCGCTACACGGTTCTCATCTGAGTTGGCGACGCGCTATGATGCGCGGATTGAAATGCATGATGAGCGCCTGACATCCAAGGCCGCGGAGTCGCATTTTGCGGAAGCGCGCCGGCAGGGCAAAGCCCGGGCCAAAGACGCCCAGCAGCTGGACGCGGTGGCGGCATGCATTATTCTTGAATCCTGGATAAGTGAACAAAAACACAGTTAATAGGCGCCATACGGTATGCAACACCTGATTGATATTGCTTCACTGAACACTGATTCAGTGGCACGTTTATTTGCCTGCACCGACGCTATGAGTAAACAGATGCCTGACCGCCCCCTGGTGGGCGTGGCCGCGGTGAATCTGTTTTATGAGGCTTCGACCCGCACCCGGGTGGCCTTTGAGCTGGCTGCCAAACAACTGGGCGCGGATGTGGTCAATGTGCAGTCGCTGGCCAGTTCGGTCAGCAAGGGTGAAAGTCTGGTCGATACCTTTCATAACCTTTGTGCGATGGGTATCCGGCTATTCAATATCCGTCATCCGCAGGTCGGTTCGCCGCATCATCTGGCCGAGCTGGCGCCACCGGACGTGCACATCATCAATGCCGGGGATGGCGTGCATGCGCATCCTACCCAGGCTTTGCTGGATGCCTATACCCTGCGTGAATATCTGGGCGGCATAGCCGGCAAAACGATTGTGATTGCCGGTGATCTGCGCCATTCGCGGGTGGCCCGTTCCAACATCGCGCTGCTGAATATGCTGGGCGCCGCGGAAATCCGCCTGGCCGCGCCGGCGGAAATGCAGATCAGCCCCGCGCCAGCCGGCAATGTGGTGGAGTGCAAAGACCTGGACAGCGCGCTGCCGGGTGCGGATGCGGTTATGATGCTGCGCATCCAGCGTGAGCGCATCACGGAGCTGGAAATTCCCGATACGGATGCCTATCACCGGCAATGGGGCTTGACCACCGAACGCCTGCGATTGGCTGGCCCGGACTGCAAAGTACTGCACCCGGGGCCGGTTAATCGCGAGGTGGAAATAGCCAGCGAAGTGCTGGATGGTGGGCAATCACTGGTGCTGCAGCAGGTCCATTTTGGCGTGTTCGTGCGCATGGCGGTGATGCTGGAAATGCTGTCACCACAGTCGGTCAGCGGCGTACTGGAATGCTGAGATGGAACTGAGTGTCAACGGTAAAGCCATGCAGCTGGCGGAGTCCGCCCATATCAGCGACTTGCTGGAGCAGTTGCAGCTGGTCGAGAAACCAGTCGCGGTGGAAGTCAACCAGACCATTATCCCGCGCTCGCTGCATAGCCAGCATCGCCTGCAGCCGGGCGATCAGATCGAAATCGTACACGCCATAGGTGGCGGATAACCCCAGACCCGGATTGTTCTGAACCATGCTTGAATCAAACCCACCCGCCGACTGTGCCGATGATCTTCTGGAGATTGCCGGCACCACCTATACCTCACGTTTACTGACCGGTACCGGTAAATACCGTGATCTGCGGGAAACCCGTGCCGCCACGCTGGCCGCCGGTGCGGCTATTGTCACAGTGGCGATCCGCCGCACCAATATCGGTCAGGACCCCGCTGAGCCGAGTCTGCTGGAAGTACTGCCGCCGGATGAATTTACCATCCTGCCGAACACCGCCGGATGCTATACCGCCCAGGATGCGGTCCGCACCTGCCAGCTGGCGCGGGAACTGCTGAATGGACATAAGCTGGTCAAGCTGGAAGTACTGGGCGATCAGAAGACGCTGTTTCCGGATATCAGTGCCACGCTGGAAGCCGCTGAGATTCTGATCCGGGATGATTTCGATGTGATGGTATACACCAATGACGATCCGATCGTCGCCCGCCGTCTGGCGGACATGGGTTGTGTCGCGGTGATGCCTCTGGCGGCGCCGATCGGTTCCGGCCTGGGTATTCAGAATCGCTATAACATCATGACCATTGTGGAAGAAGCCACGGTGCCGATTCTGGTGGATGCCGGGGTTGGGACGGCCTCAGATGCGGCAGTAGCGATGGAGTTGGGTTGCGATGGCGTATTGATGAATACCGCCATTGCCGGCGCGCGCGATCCGGTGGCCATGGCGCACGCCATGCGTCTGGCGATCCAGGCCGGCCGGCTGGCTTATCGCGCCGGCCGTATTCCCCGGAAGCGCTTCGCCAGCGCGTCCTCACCCATTGATGGGTTAATCGGCTAAATACTGCTTACCGTCAGGCCCGCAATGTCGTCCGCCAAGCCTCCCAAAATACGCACGCTGCGTAGCTTTGTACGGCGTCAGGGTCGGCTGACCCAGGGTCAGCAGCACGCACTGGAGCATTGGTTTCCACGGTTTGGTATCAGCGCGGACAGCGATCTCATCGACCTGGATCAGGTGTTCGGCAACACCCATCCGGTTATTCTGGAGATCGGCTTCGGCAATGGCGAATCATTGGCCCAGAATGCACTCGACAATCCCGACCGGAATTATCTGGGGATTGAAGTACATCGTCCCGGTGCAGGGCATTTGCTGTTGCGAATCGCGGAACTGGAACTGTCGAATGTGCGGGTGATCATTCAGGATGCGATGGATGTTATCTGTGAGCGTCTGCCGCCGGCCAGCCTGTCAGGCGTGCAGGTTTTTTTTCCCGACCCGTGGCACAAAAAACGTCATCATAAACGGCGCCTGGTACAAACCGAATTTCTGGACATTATTGCCGGCTTGCTCAAGCCTGGCGGCGGTCTGCATCTGGCCACCGACTGGGCGCCCTACGCGGCGCACATGCTGGCGGTGACGGATGCGCACCCGGCGTTCGTCAACCAGGCCGGTGATGGTCGCTACAGCGAGCGTCCCGCCTCGCGCCCGCTGACCAAATTCGAGCGTCGCGGACATCGGCTGGGACATGCAGTGTATGATTTACTGCTGACGCGCAAGCAAGACGATTAGCAGGCCCCCGAAATAATGGAATTAACCACTGAGATGATGCTGGTTCTGGGGGTGCTGGTGATGGCCGCAGCCCTGTTTATCACCGAACTGGTGCGGGTGGATGTCACCGCGGTGCTGGTGCTGGTTATTCTGGGTCTGCTGGGGCTGGTGCCTTCGGGACAATTGTTTGACGGATTTTCTTCCAATGCGGTCATTTCCGTGATCGCGGTGATGATCCTGGGCGCCGGTCTGGATCGTACCGGCGCGATGACGGTGGTGGCGGCGCTGATCGTCAAGCTGGGCGGGCGTACCGAGCGGCGTATCATGGCCATGATATCGGGCAGCGTGGCGGTGATTTCCGGATTTATGCAGAACGTCGGCGCAGCAGCACTGTTTATTCCGCTGGTCAGCCGGATTTCCGCGCGCACCAGCATTCCGCAGTCGCGGTTGTTACTGCCGATGGGATACTGTGCGATTCTGGGCGGCACCTTGACGCTGGTCGGTTCTTCGCCCTTGATCCTGCTCAATGATCTGATCGCGAACGCTAACCGCTCGCTGCCGCCAGGCGCCAGTTCGCTGGAGGCGTTTGGGTTGTTTGACGTCACCCCGATAGGTATCGCGCTGATCGCTATGGGCATCGTTTATTTTTTGCTGCTGGGCCGGTTTATTCTGCCGGCGGTCAAAACCGTCACCGGCGGCAACAAGCGACCGAAAACCTATTTTGCCGATGTCTATGGTATTCGCGGCGACATTTTTGAACTGCTGGTGACCATGGACAGTCCGCTGGTGGGAATGAAAATCGGCGATGCGGAAAAAATAACCGGCTGCCCGCTGATTCTGGCGATTCGCAATACCGAAGCACCGCGATTGGCGCCGCCGTCAGAGGACATGATCTGGGTGGGTACCATTCTGGGGGTGATGGGTACCCGTGAGAAAGTCACGGAATTTTGCCAGAAACAGGAATGCCGCCTGCAGCCACGGTTGCGTACCTTCGGGCATTTATTTAATCCGGCCCTGGCCGGAATTACCGAAGTGGTCATTCCACCGGCCTCGCGTTTGATCGGCTCAACCATCGGTGAAGCGCGCTTGCGCAGCCGCTTTGGTATCAGCGTGCTGGCGGTTAACCGGCGGGGTGAAATTATCACCGAGGAACTGCGCAACGTCAGGCTGGAATCGGGTGATTGTCTGGTCAGTCATTCCAGCTGGAAAGATCTGGCGATGCTGGATAAGGACCGGGATTTTCTGGTGGCGTCGGACTTACCCAAAGATGAGGCCCGTCCGCAAAAAGTCAGTTATGCCTTATTGTTTTTCGCGGTCGCATTGAGCCTGGTGCTGTTCACCGATCTGCGTTTATCGCTGGCGCTGCTGGTCGGTGCGATCGGCATGGTGCTGAGCGGCGTGCTGAGTATGGATGAGGCCTATGCCGCGGTCAGCTGGAAAACCGTGTTTTTGCTGGCCTGTCTGATTCCGCTGGGTAATGCGATGGAAGCAACCGCCACCGCGGCCTGGCTGGCGGAAGGCCTGCTGGCGCTACTGGGCGACGTATCACCGCTGGTGTTGCAGATTACCCTGGCGCTGCTGGCGACACTGTTTACCTTGATGATGTCCAATGTCGGCGCGACCATTATCCTGGTGCCGCTGGCGATCAATATTGCCATCAGCACCAACACCGACCCGGCCGCCATGGCTTTGACGGTGGTGCTGGCGACTTCCAATGCATTCTTATTGCCCACCCATCAGGTCAACGCACTGACCATGGGGCCGGGCAATTACCGCGTGGCCGACTTTATGCGGGCCGGTATCGGTCTGAGCGTATTGTTTATTGCGGTGCTGGTGGCGATGATTAACTGGCTTTATTAAGTCATATGGCTGTTCAAGCCGGGCTTGCTTAGCGCCGCCGTCGTCCATTTAACCGGGATACCTTCAATACTGGCAGCACTCTTCCCATGGCAAAAGTTTATTTTTTATGGGCGGGTCAGATTGTTGCCGCGCAAGCCGCCACCGGATCTTCCATGCTCTATCAATGGCGAGGCTGAGTTAACGGATGCAGCCAGTGCTGATAGTCCGCGTTATTGCCTCGCTGGATGTCCGTCAGAGCATGGCGTAATTTGCGGGTGTGCGGACCGACCTGGCGGTCGCCGATAGGGTAGGTTTTACCGTTATGTACCAGCTCGCCAACGGCGGTCAACACCGCGGCGGTGCCTGACAGAGCGCACTCAGCACGTTCGGCTGATTCCAGTAATTCGGTCACGCTGAAGTCACGCTCTTCAATCTTATAGCCCAGCTCTTTGCCCAGCGTCAATAGTGAATCGCGGGTTACACCGGGCAGAATGCTGCCGTCCAGCGGTTTAGTGATCAGCGTATTGTCACGGATCAGGAAAAAATTGGCGGCGCCGGTTTCCTGCACATCACCGCCCGGACAGAACAGCACCTGATCACAATCGTATTCGGTTTTGGCATGCGCGATAAAACGCAACGCCGCCGCGTAATTACCACCGGTTTTGGCCTGCCCGAAGGTCGGGGTGGTGCGCATATTCTGATCGTCCACCATTAATCGCAGGGTTTTCTTGTTGCCGCCGAAGTAATCTTCCACCGGAGAGGCCAGGGTGTACAGGATGGCGTCGCTGGAAGCTTTGCCGGCGCTGCCGACGTTTTCGTCAATCCCGATCAGCGTTGGACGCAGATACAGGGAGCCGGGAAACTCCGGGACCAGTTCCAACTGCTCGCGCACCACCTGCTCGATCATCTGCTCCAGCAGACTGGCTTCGGGTAACGGCAGATGCAGCAGGCGCGCACTGTTCTGTAAACGCCGGATATGGGTAGCCAGACGGAATATATGCACGCCGCCATCATCGCGCCGATAGGCCTTCAGGCCTTCGAAACAACTGCTGGAATAATGCAGTACGTGACTGGCCGGGTGCAGTGTCATGGACTCGGCGGATTGCAGTGACACATCGGACCAGGCGCCATCCTGATAGCGGCATACGGTCAGATGCGGTGCGAAATTGGCTCCAAAAGCAATGGTCATGGCTGTTTCCGTGTAAAGCGATTAATGCGCTTCAGGCGCGTTAAGTTGTAATTGTCCGTGCGGATTTATGGCAACCGGCACGGCTTTGAGACTGATACCCTTGCAGGGACCGTTGACGCATATGCCCGATTGCATATCAAAGGTTGCGCCGTGCGCGGCACACATCAGGTAGCCGTCCGGCGTCTGCAAAAATTTGTTGGGGGCGTAATTCAATGGCCGTCCCTGGTGCGGGCAGATATTCAACCAGGCATTAACCTGCTGGCCGGTTCTGATCAAAATGACTTCGGCGGGTAATTGCTCGTCCGCGTAAGCCACCGGCTGCCGTTCGGGCAGCTCATTCAGGTAAGGCGTGGTGGTCACTGTTCCGAACCGGGTTTGTGGTCGTGCCGGCTATCCAGGCGTTGCCGGGTTTGCTCCATCAGGTCGTCAAAATCAGGCTTGGGCTCATCCGCGTGGATATCAAACAGATCAATCCAGCGATCGGTGGCACGGCCCCAGTGCAGTACCTCACGGTACCACAGCCACGGGTCTTGCCGGCGCAGGAAAAATCCTGCCAGGCCGGCAACAATTGATACCGGTATCAATGCGGCATCGCGTAGACCGTCCAGTATCAGTTTAAGCTGAAAATACAGCAGATGCCTGAGCATCTCCCAACGGCTCGGTGGCGTATGCTGCTGAAAATCGCTGTCCTGAGGCATCTGACCGATAACTGCTTACAGGTAAATAGTGGCCAGCAAACCGACGATGCTCATCACGATGGTATAAGGCAAAGCCAGGATGACCATTTTGATGTAGGACAGGCGAATCAGCGGCGCCAGCGCGGAGGTCAGCAGAAACAGAAAAGCGGCCTGGCCATTGGGGGTCGCGACGCTGGGAATATTGGTGCCGGTATTGACCGCCACCGCCAGCACTTCAAAATGCTCGCGGCTGATGCTGCCGGCATCCAGCGCCGCCTTGATTTCATTGATATACACAGTGGCGACGAAAACATTGTCACTAATCATCGACAGAAAACCGTTGGCCATATAGAAAACCGGTGCCTGGGATTCCAGCGGCAGGCTGAATACGTATTCAATAATCGGCGTGAACAGATGCTGGTCATGGATCACCCCGACAATGGCAAAAAACACCACCAGCAGTGCTGTAAACGGTAAGGCTTCCTCAAACGCATGACCCAGGCGATGTTCCTGGATGATACCGGTAAAGGTGGTGGCCAGCACGATAACCGCCAGACCGATAATGCCGACCGACGCCCAGTGAAACGCCAGCGCCACCACCAGGAATATGGCAACCAGGGCTTGAGCAATAATCGCCGCCTTCTGATCCGGGGTGCGTTTTTCACCCTCAATGCGATCGGATTCTTCCAGAATACGGCGGGCAGCCAGCGGAATTTCGGTGCCGTAACCAAACAGCTTGGCTTTCTCAACCACCAGACAGGTCAACAGGCCGGCGACCAGTACCGGCATGGTGATATGCGACATGCGCATGAAAAATTCCATGAACTCCCAACCGGCCACGTTGGCAATCAACAGATTCTGTGGCTCGCCGACCAGGGTGGTCACCCCGCCCAGCGCGGTGCCGATCGCGGCATGCATCATCAGGTTACGCAGAAATGAGCGGAACTGCTCCAGGTCATTCTTGGTTTCATTGCCGATGCCTGAATCGTCAGCATGGTCATGATCACTGTCAAAGCCCTTGCCGGATGACACCTTGTGATACACACCATAGAAACCCGCGGCTACCGCGATGACTACCGCGGTAACGGTCAATGCGTCCAGGAAGGCGGACAGAAAAGCCGCCACAAAGCAGAATAACAACGATAGCAGGGCCTTGGAGCGTACCCCCAGCAGAATCTTGGTAAACACGAACAACAGCATGTTTTTGAGGAAAAAGATGCCGGCCACCATAAAGATCAGCAGTAAAATGACCTCGAAGTTGTGCTCGGCTTCCATAAACACGGTTTCCGGACTGGTCATGCCCAGAATCACCGCTTCCATGGCCAGCAGTCCGCCCGGTTGCAGCGGGTAACACCTCAGCGCCATTGCCAGACAGAAGATAAACTCCAGCACCAGTACCCAGCCAGCGAGAAAGCCGTTGATCTGCCACACAATGGGATTGATAAGCAGAAACGCAATGATGGTCAATTTGTACCAGGTGGATGCGTTGCCCAGGAAGTTATTGACGAAAGCGTTCGCGATGGTTCTACTCATAATAATTATCCAAAAACCGCACAGGCCAGCAGCGCATTGTAGCCTCAGGCTGCTCGAGTAACCAGCTGATTGGGGATTGATTGGCTGATTTAATTGGTATTAAACAATAAACTGGGTAGAATATATCTTTCTATACGGATTGAAGGATATATGCCCATGAGCGGTTATCCCGTTGATAACTACCTGTTTACTTCCGAGTCAGTCAGCGAAGGTCATCCTGACAAGCTGGCCGACCAGATTTCCGATGCTATCCTGGATGCGATTCTCGAGCAGGACAAGTCTGCCCGGGTAGCCTGCGAGACCTTTGTGAAAACCGGTGTGGCGATCGTGGGGGGTGAAATCACCACCACTGCCTGGGTTGATCTGGAAGAGCTGATCCGCAAGGTGATCGTCGATATCGGTTATGACTCGTCTGAAGTCGGTTTTGACGGCAACACCTGTGGCGTTATTAATATCATCGGCAAGCAGTCGCCGGATATTGCCCAGGGCGTAGACCGTAAGGCCCCGGAAGAACAGGGCGCCGGTGATCAGGGGCTGATGTTCGGTTACGCCAGCAGTGAAACGCCGGTGCTGATGCCCGCGCCGATTTACTACTCGCATGAGCTGGTCAAAAAGCAGGCGGAAGTCCGCCGGACCCATAGCGACGGGCAGCGTTATCTGCGGCCGGATGCTAAAAGCCAGGTGACTTTCCGTTACCAGAACGGCAAGCCGGTCGGCATTGATGCGGTAGTATTATCCACCCAGCACAGCCCCGATATCAGTCAGACACAACTGCACGAGTTGGTGATGGAGCACATCATCAAGCCGGTGCTGCCGGGTGACTGGCTGGATGGCAATACCCAGTTTCATATCAATCCAACCGGCCAGTTCATCATTGGCGGGCCGGTCGGCGACGCCGGTTTGACCGGGCGCAAGATTATCGTCGATACCTACGGTGGTATGGCCCGGCATGGCGGTGGCGCATTTTCCGGTAAAGATCCTTCCAAAGTCGATCGGTCAGCCGCCTACGCATGCCGTTATGTGGCCAAGAACATCGTTGCCGCCGGACTGGCGGACAAGTGTGAAATCCAGGTTTCCTACGCGATCGGCGTTGCGCAGCCGACCTCCATCAGTGTGGATACCTTTGGCACCGGGAAACTGGATGATCACCGTATCGAAGCACTGATTCGCGAACATTTCGATCTGCGCCCCTACGGCATTCTGAACATGCTGGACCTGATCAAACCCATCTACCAGCCAACCGCCGCTTACGGACACATGGGCCGTGAGGACCTGGGGGTCAGCTGGGAGCGCACTGATAAAGCCGAGGCGCTGGCGGCGGTCCTCTGACCTGACGCCGGCCCGCAACAGAACACCACAACTTAGCTGGAGAATAATTTAATGAGTACTGCAGTATCGATTGATAAGAACAAGCCTGATTATTATGTGGCTGATATCAGCCAGGCTGAGTATGGCCGCAAGGAAATGGCCATTGCTGAAACTGAAATGCCGGGTCTGATGGCGTTGCGTGAGGAGTTTGGCGACAGCAAACCGCTCAAGGGCGCACGTATCGCAGGCTCCCTGCATATGACCATCCAGACTGCGGTGTTGATTGAAACACTGACCGCGCTGGGCGCCGAAGTGCGCTGGGCGTCATGCAATATCTATTCAACCCAGGATCATGCCGCTGCTGCTATTGCTGACAGCGGCGTACCGGTGTTTGCCTTCAAAGGCGAAACACTGGATGAATACTGGGAGTTTACCCATCGCATTTTCGATTGGGGCAACGGCAAGACCGCCAATCTGATTCTGGACGATGGTGGTGACGCCACGCTGCTGCTGAATCTGGGCGCCAAAGCCGAACAGGACCCGTCGGTACTGGACAACCCCGGCAGCGAAGAAGAAGTCGCGTTGTATGCTTCCGTCAAGAAGCGTTTACAGACCCAGCACGGCTGGTACGGCGAGGCCCTGAAGACCATCCAGGGCGTCACCGAAGAAACCACCACCGGCGTGGCACGGCTGTATCGGATGCAAAAGTCCGGCACGCTGACTTTCCCGGCCATCAACGTGAATGATTCGGTCACCAAATCCAAGTTCGATAATCTGTATGGTTGCCGTGAGTCGCTGGTGGATGCCATCAAGCGCGCTACCGACGTGATGATCGCCGGCAAGGTGGCCGTGGTCGCCGGTTATGGTGATGTCGGCAAGGGCAGCGCACAGTCACTGCGGGGCCTTGGCGCCACCGTCTGGATTACTGAAATCGATCCGATCTGCGCCCTGCAGGCGGCAATGGAAGGTTATCGCGTGGTGCGTCTGGATGAGGTGGTGGAGCAGGCGGATATTTTTGTCACCGCCACCGGTAACTACAACATCATTACCGCGGCGCATATGGAGCGCATGAAAAACGAAGCCATTGTGTGCAACATCGGTCACTTCGACAACGAGATTGATGTGGCCGGCATTCGCAAGTACGAGTGGGAAAATATCAAACCACAGGTTGATCACATCACCTTCCCCAGCGGCAACAAGATCATTCTGCTGGCCGAAGGCCGGTTGGTGAATCTGGGTTGCGGCACGGGACATCCGAGTTTTGTCATGTCCAGCTCGTTTACCAATCAGGTGCTGGCTCAGATGGAATTGTGGAACAATGGCGATGACTACAAAAATGAAGTGTTTGTGCTGCCCAAGCATCTGGATGAAAAGGTCGCCCGCCTGCATCTGGAACGCATTGGCGTAAACCTGACTGAATTGACGCCCGAACAGGCGGAATACATTCACGTCAGCGTCGATGGCCCGTACAAGCCGGACCATTATCGCTACTAAATCACCAGGTGGTATTTACCGGGTTTAGCGGATAAGCCATATCCAGCGTCTTCTCTCCACTGCGGGAGAAGACGCTGGAGCACATATTGCCGTATTGGATATGCAGATTTCTTTCGAGGTTTTTCCTGCCAAAGACGAGGCCCAGCAGCTGGTGCTGGAATCGACGCTGGAAAAACTGGCCAGGCTGGCGCCGGAATATATTTCGGTGACCTTCGGCGCCGGTGGTTCCACCCTGGATCGAACCCGGCAGACGGTATTGCAGATTCAGCGCGACTGGCCGGTCCAGGCGGTGCCGCATATCTCCTGTATGGCGCCCAATCAGACGGCCATCGTTGAATTGCTGCAGGCCTATCAACAGGCCGGGGTGAACCGCCTGGTGGTGTTGCGCGGCGACCGTCCCGATGAAAAACCGGTCAGTGGCGCATTTGCCTATGCCGGGGATCTGGTGCGCTTTATCCGGCAGGAATTCGCTGAGCGATTTTTTATTGAGGTGGCCTGTTATCCGGAATTTCATCCCGAATCGAGTAACCTCGGCGATGAGCTGCGTTATTTCAAGGACAAGATCAGCGCGGGCGCCAATGGCGCGATTACCCAGTATTTTTTCAATGCTGATGCTTATTTCCGCCTGCTTGATGATAGCCGGGCCTATGGCATTGAGGTGCCGATTACTCCCGGCATTATGCCGATCACCAATTATCAGCAGCTGGCGCGTTTCTCAACCATGTGCGGCGCGGAAATCCCGTTGTGGATTCGCAGGCGCCTGCAGGGGTATGGTGATGACGGCGCTTCTATCCGGGCTTTTGGTGAAGAGGTCGTCACCCGCCTGTGTGAGCAGCTACGTGCCGGCGGCGCCAGAGGATTGCATTTTTACACCTTGAACCGGGCCAATGCGACGCTCAAAATACTGCGCAATCTGCAGTTAAGCTGAGCGTGGCAAAAGCTGGCAATAAAACTCAATCGAATCACCGCTGATTGCATTGCCAGCCAGGTTTGGTGATGGTCCCGCAGCGCTTCATCGCAAACTTTCAGTGTTTCAACCTAACGCGCTATGCAAGTGGGTGACGATCAGTATGCTAGCGGTTGGTTATGATTTGCCCGCTGATAATGAAAGCAGTTCATCAGGATGCTGAGTTTTGCACAGACTGATCAGTTTGCAGCTGCTGCTGGTGGCAGCCCTGCTGAGCATGGAGTGGCTGCAGCCGCCATTACTGCATGCACAATCAGCAGCATTGCCCGAGAACGTTGATGGTGTTGAGGTCTTCACCCCCGAAGATTTCGCCCGTTTTACCCCGCGTACCGCGCTGGATATGGTGCAGCAGATTCCCGGTTTCACCATCAGTGAAGCTGACGAGCGCCGCGGCCTGGGTCAGGCAACGGAAAATGTACTGCTGAACGGTAAGCGTATTTCCGGTAAAACCAATGACGCGATTACCGCCCTGGGCCGGATACCCGCCGGAAATGTGACCCGGATTGAGCTTCTGGAAGGCGCTACGCTGGATATACCCGGTCTGTCCGGGCAGGTGGTCAACGTGATATCCGCCAATACCGGTGGCGTGAGCGGCCAGTTTGCCTGGCAGCCGGAATTTCGGGCGCGGGGTGTTTCTCCCCGGCTGACCGCGGGTGAAGCATCCATCAGCGGTGATTTGGATAAGGTGGCCTATACGGTCTCGATTGAAAACGACGCTTTTCGCAATGGCAATGATGGTCCGGAGCAGGTTTTTAACGCGGCTGGTGAGTTGCTTGATCTGCGTACTGAGCAGGTGCGTTCTTCCGGGGAAAACCCGGTGTTCAGCATTGCGCTGGATTACAGCGCCGATAATGGCGCGATCGCCAACCTGGACCTGGCCTACGGTGAATTTAATTTCGACCGTTCCGAGTTATCGTTGCAAAGCGGCCCGGGTCAGGCTGATCGTATCCGTGATTTTCGTAATAGCGAAGATGAATGGAATTTTGAAGGTAGCGGTGATTATGAGTTTGCGCTGGGTCGGGGACGCCTGAAACTGATCGGTTTCCAGCGGTTCGAGCACAGCCCGACCTTAAACTTCCTGCGGACCGAGTTTAGTGACGGCAGTGCTGCCACTGGCAGCCGGTTTGAGCGGGTAGCCGATGAAGGCGAGAGTATTTTCCGCACTGAATACAATTGGAAAACCGCGGCTGGTTCTGACTGGCAGCTGGCCACTGAGGGGGCGTTTAATTTTCTGGATATCGAAGCGGAATTACAGAACCTGGATGACAACGGTGTATTCCAACCGGTTCAGTTATCCGGCGCCACTTCACGGGTCGAGGAGTTGCGCGGTGAAATAGCGGCGACCTATGCCACCACACTGTCAGATCAATGGTCGGCGCAAAGCTCACTGGGAGCTGAATACTCTGAAATCAGCCAATCCGGGGCAACCGGCCAGACGCGTGCCTTCGTGCGCCCGAAGGGGTTTGCGGCACTGACCTGGCGGCCGGATGAAGATACCAATGTCACTTTACGGGCGGAACGCGCGGTCGGGCAGCTTAATTTTTTTGATTTTGTTGCTTCCGTAAATGTTGATCTGGCCAACCAGAATGTTTCCAATCCCGATCTGGTGCCACAGCAGAGCTGGCTTGGCGAGTTGGTGGTGACACAAAACTTTGCCGCCTATGGTTCTGCCAGCATGCGGTTATTCGGCGAGTTGATCAGTGATATTACCGATCAGATACCAATTGGTCAGGACGGCGAGGCACCGGGTAATATTGATAGTGCCACCCGTTACGGGTTAACCCTTAATGCGACTTTACTGTTGGATCCGCTGGGTTGGCAGGGAGCCCGCCTGGACATTGATCTGCAGTTAGAGGACAGCAGCGTGGATGATCCGTTAAGCGGTCTGGCGCGGCCGATCAGCGATAACCTGATTCGAGAGCTGGAAGCCGAGTTCCGGCACGACATACCGGCCACCCAGTGGGCTTATGGCGCGACCTATTCTGAAGGCCGGGAAGCACGGGTGGTGCGTCTCAATGAAATTCGCCGTTTCGTAGCCACCCCCGGTGATATCGGGGTGTTCGTGGAGCACAAGGATGTGTTTGGATTGACCATCAACGCTGCGCTGCGTAATCTGGCCGGCACTGAAGAACGCTTCGTGCGGACCGCGTTCGTGGAGCGCAATGACGGGCCGGTGGCTTTCCGCGAACAGCGCGTACGGACCTTCGGGACAATCGTGAGTCTTAGCATTCGCGGTACCTTCTGAGCAGTGCGGCCGGTTACTGATAAAAGCGGTGATTTGTGGCAAAATGCGAATGTTATTCATTTGCAATTAGGTATTAAGCCGTGACATTAGCTGAACTGCGCACCGGGGAACGTGCGGAAATCACTTCGATCAATACCCATGACCCCACCGTACTGCGCCTGATGGTCCTGGGGTTGGTCGAGGGCGTCAGCGTGGTGCAGGGCAAATCAGCACTGGGTGGTGATCCGCTGGAAGTGCATGTGGCCGGCTGTGCGCTATCCATCCGCCGTGAGCAGGCGCGTTGTTTCGAGATCAAGCAGTAAACCATGGCCGATAGTCAGCCAGTCCGGATTCCCGTCAACAGCATTAAAACCCTGCCGAAACTGGCCGGGACCATCGTGCTGGTCGGTCCACCCAACGCGGGTAAAAGTACATTATTCAATCAGCTGACCGGCCTGCGTCAGAAAACCGCCAACTATCCGGGCGTAACGGTCGAGAAAAAGCAGGGTCGTCTGCGCGCCGGGAATGTATTGCTGGATGCCATCGATCTGCCCGGTATTTATTCACTCAGCCCCGCCTCACTGGATGAGCGGATCGCGGTGGATGTATTGCTGGGTCGTCAGCACGCTACCCAGCGCCCGGATGGCATTCTGGCGGTGCTTGATGCCACCCGGATTCAACAGGGTTTATATCTGTTGCGCCAGCTGCTGGACCTGCAGTTACCACTGGTGGTGGCGTTGACCATGACCGATGCCAGCCAGCGGCGTGGCCTGCGGCTTGATATCCCGGCCCTGGCCGAGCGGCTGGGCGTGCCGGTTGTACCGGTGGTCGCCACCACCGGTGAGAATCTGGAACAGTTGCGCAGCGCACTGGCTGAAATACCGCACACCCCGACTTCGCAACGTTCCCATAGCTGGCCTGCCCTGCAGGCCGCCGCGCGGGCCGTGCTGGCCAAGGCCCCACCGCGGACCAGCATCAGCCAGGTGGAAATAGAACGCGCGCTGATCGATCAGCACAGCAGTCTGGCGGTGGAGCTGGCTGCCTCGCTGGGCCAGTCGGCGGTTACTGAACTGGCCACTCAAAGCCAGCAGTTATTTGCCGCCGCGCCCGCGTTGGCAACGGAGGCCCGTTACGGACATGGCTGGGCCCGGGATCAGTTGCAGGGCCTGACCGGCGATAGTGGTTTTGTGAGTACAATCTGGAACCGCATGCTGACTTTTGCGCAACAGCCGGTGCCGGCCATGCTGCTGTTTTTTGTGGTTATGTTTATGGTGTTTCAGGCGGTGTTTGCCTGGGCTACGCCATTGATGGATGGCATCGATTACGTCATGAGTGGCCTGGGACAATGGGTGCAGTCGTTGCTGCCGGCGGGCCTGGTTAGCAGTCTGATCGTGGATGGCATTATTGCCGGGGTAGGCAGTGTGATTATCTTCCTGCCGCAGATCATGATCTTATTCCTGTTCATTATCATGCTGGAAGACAGTGGTTATCTGGCGCGTTCCGCTTTTCTGATGGATCGCGCGATGCGTGCGCTGGGTATGTCTGGTCAGTCAGTGATTCCACTGGTGGCCAGTTTTGCCTGTGCGGTGCCCGCGATTATGTCGACCCGCGTTATTGCCACCCCCAGAGAACGTCTGGCGACCATTCTGGCGACCCCTTTTATCACCTGCTCGGCGCGTCTGCCGGTGTATGCTCTGTTGATCGGCGCGTTTGTGCCCGCCACGCCGTATGGCGGATTTAACCTGCAGGGCATGGTGTTGTTCGGTCTATACCTGCTGGGAATCTTCGGTGCGGGCATTACCGCGCTGATTGTCAATAAACTGCTCAGCCGTGGTGAACACACCAGCTTTGTGATGAGTCTGCCTGATTTTCGGGTGCCCAACATCCGCACGGTGCTGATGCAATTGCTGGACCGGGTCAGGGTTTTTCTGCGCAGGGCGGGGCGGGTGATCTTCGTGGTCACGGTGATTGTCTGGGCATTGGCTTATTTTCCACGCAGCGAACCGGCTGCCATCCAGACCGCCAGCGACAGCAGCGTTGCCGAAACACGGCAGAACGAGCAGGCGGCTGCGCAACTGGAGAACAGTTTTCTGGGCCGTGCCGGTAAATTTGTCGAACCGGTTTTCAAACCGCTGGGCTGGGACTGGAAGGTGTCCTCAGCGGTCATTGCCGGCTTTCCGGCACGCGAAATCATGGTGGCGGTGCTGGGTACCATTTATGCGGTCGGCGATCAGGCCGATGAACAGACCCTGGCCCAGCGTCTGACCGAAAGTACCTGGCCGGATGGCCGGACGGTATTCACGCTGCCAATGGTGCTGGGATTGCTGGTGTTTTACGCATTGTGCCTGCAGTGTGTCGCAACCATCGCGGTCATGCGCCGCGAAACCAACGGTTGGCGCTGGCCGGTGATTGCCTGGGTTTATATGACCAGTCTGGGTTATTTATCGGCTTTGCTTATCTTTCAGTTATTCAGCTGAATTTCCGGCCAACGGTTGTGACCTCGCGCTGAGCAGCTCAAGCTGCCGGGCGGCCTGACGCCGTGCTCAGGTATATCTCCTGAGCAGCCAAAGTGTTAACAAATTGTTAAAACTGGTTTACACTGTGCAGCCAGTTACCTTCTGTATCCCTAGTTGCAATGATGTATCCATTGACTTCCCGCTATGCGTGGCGTCGCCGTATCGCGCTGTGGCGCATGGCGATGCGCGGAGATGAACGCAACTATACGCGCGGCCCGATCCGGCGAGCGGTGTTTCTGTTGTCGGTGCCGATGGTGCTGGAAATGGCTCTGGAATCGGTATTCGCGGTCACCGATATCTTCTTTGTCAGCCGGCTGGGTCCGGCGGCGGTCAGTGCGGTCGGTTTGACCGAAGCAGTTTTGACGCTGGTATATGCCATCGCGGTGGGTATGTCGATGGCCGCTACAGCCATGATCGCGCGGCGTATCGGTGAGCAGGATAACGCCGGTGCACAGATTGCCGCTGCGCAGATTCTGTGGGTCGGATTGCTGACCTCGGGCATCGTGGCGGTGGTCGGGATTGCTTTCCCAGGCGAAATTCTGAGCCTGATGGGCGCTGAAGCCGCTGTGATTGCTGATGGCAAGGGCTATACCATGATCATCCTGGGCGGATCGATCACGGTGATGTATCTGTTTCTGATGAACGCCATTTTCCGCGGCGCCGGTGATGCGGCGATTGCGATGCGCTCACTATGGCTGGCCAACGGCATCAATATCGTGCTTGATCCATTGCTGATATTCGGCCTGGGGCCGTTCCCGGAAATGGGCGTGACCGGTGCGGCGGTCGCCACTACTATCGGTCGGGGTATCGGGGTGTGCTATCAGCTCTGGCATTTGTTTGACGGCCGCAGCCGATTAAAGCTGCGGTGGCGGCGACTGAAATTGCATACGCCGGTGATGCTGCGGCTGTTGCGGGTTTCCGCTGGTGGGGTCATGCAGTTCATTATTGCCACTACCGCCTGGGTTTTCCTGATGCGGATCGTGGCCCCATTCGGCAGCGAAGCAGTGGCCGGTTATACCATCGCGGTGCGGGTGATCATGTTTACCATTCTGCCGGCCTGGGGCATGGGTAATGCCGCCGCCACGCTGGTCGGTCAGAACCTGGGTGCTGGCCAGCCTGAGCGCGCGGCCAGTTCAGCCTGGATAGCTGCCCGCTATAACCTGGTTTTCATGCTGTTGGTGGGTATTGCATTTGTGGTGATGGCGCCTGGCATCATGCGCATATTTACCGATCAGGCAGCGGTGATCGGATATGGCGCGGACTGTCTGCGGATTGTTGGTTATGGCTATGGGTTTTTCGCGATAGGTCTGGTTATGGTGCAGGCTATCAATGGTGCGGGGGATACCGATACACCCACGGTGATTAACTTTTTTGGTTATTGGGTATTCCAGTTACCACTCGCCTGGTGGCTGGCCATTCCCCAGGAGATGGGACCGCAGGGCGTTTTCTGGGCGGTGATGGTGGCTGAATCACTGTTGGCGGTGATGGCGGTGTGGGTTTTTCAGCGGGGCCGCTGGAAACTGCGCCAGGTCTGATGCTTTTCGCCCGGTGGCTTTGAATCTCCAAGCTCAACACAGTTGCCGATGGGCAGGGTATTTGTGAAAAATTGTAGATAAATGGCGATAAAGCCAAAATAATGGCATCCAGGTGAGAGGTTTCTACTGCCTGAACCCACATTAAGGGGGTAAAGCTACGCTAAAGAGATACGTCCCAACCCCCTCGGTTGCCTATTGCCCAGAGCCGATTTGCAGCCATTGTCGGTGTTGTCGAGGTTATTGCTGCTACAGATTTGCTGAACATCAGCCCGTCTGAACCCCACTCGTTATGCACCTTTCCCTGACTGATGTCGGTTACCCGGGCGCCATTTACTAGTTGGTTTCAGCGGCAAAAATATCGACCGGAGCTGCAATGCCCGATGTTACGGACCGGACTCTGGCAGAGCAGCGTCAGTCATTCTGAGTGTCTGGTGCATTACCGGGTCTGCTCATCCGCGTAGATAGCCACCGTCAGCTGGCCGGCTGTATCAATGGCCGCGCGGTACATGCCGGCAGTATTAAATGTCATCGTAAGCTCGCCATTGGGAGCCATTGCAATGACACCACCGTCACCACCCATTTTGACCATGTCCTGTTTGATAACCTGCTCGACGGCCTGCTGGATAGTCAGTTGCTGATAAGCGACGCGGGCGCAGATATCATGAGCAACGGCCGCCCGAATGAAAAACTCGCCATGGCCGGTGGCGCTGACCGCACAATAGCGGTCATCGGCATAAGTTCCCGCGCCGACTATAGGGGAATCCCCAATCCGCCCCCAGCGTTTATTGGCGGTGCCGCCGGTTGAGGTTCCGGCCGCCAGACTGCCGCGTTTATCCAGCGCCACGGTCCCGACCGTGGAAAACCAGGCATGCGGATAGCCGTCAGCCGGTGTGGTGCGTGCCTGACCACTTGCCTGAAGCTGTTTTAACTGCTCGATCCGGTAGGGTGTTTTGAAGTAGTCGGCATTTTCAAACTGAATGCCACGCAAGCGGGCAAAGGTTTCCGCGCCTTGCCCGGACAGCAGCACATGCTCGGAATCGGTCATGACTTTGTGCGCCAGCAGAATGGGATTTTTGACCCCGAATACGCCGGCAATGGCGCCTGCGTTGCGATCCTGGCCGCGCATGATTGAAGCATCCAACTCAACATTGCCTTCCTGATTCAATACCGCGCCTTTGCCGGCATTGAAGTTGGGCGAATCTTCCAGCAGGGTGATGGCTTTCAGGACGGCATCGGTGCTGCTGCCGCCGGCTTCCAGAATGGCATAACCGGCCTTGACCGCGGCTTCCAGATCGGCACGGATAGAGGCTTCCTGGGCGCTGGATAAATCGCTTTGCCGGATGGTGCCGGCGCCGCCGTGAATAGCAATGGCGATCGGGTTGTCAGCCATTGCCGCAGTGGCGGTCAAGGCCCACAGCAGCAGGCCGGTCCAGTGTCCCAGGCCTATCCTGAATAACGTGCGGTGTTTGTTCATGAAGCAATTTCCGATGCATGCTCAGGCCGTTTGGGCCTATACTGGTTGAGTTATCCATCATAACAGGAGCCATTATGCACGCGCATATTGTTGCTATCTACGGAAGCCTGCTGGGGTTGCTGTATATCTATCTGTCTTACCGAACGACGGTTTATCGACGTCGCGAGCAGGTGGACATGGGGCTCGGCGAAGGCCGTGAACTGGCCCGCGCGGTACGCGCGCATGGTAATTTTGGTGAGTACGTGCCGCTCGCGCTGATTTTGCTGCTGGTGTTGGAGCAGACCGCTTTCTGGCATTGGCTGCTGCACTTGCTGGGCGCCGCACTGCTGATCGGGCGCTGTCTGCATGCGTGGGGATTCACGCGTCAGGCCGGCACCAGTTTTGGCCGGGTGGCGGGCACCGCATTGAGTTGGATGGTGATCGTGATCGCGGCGCTGGGTAATTTATATTACGTTCTGCTGTCCAGCTTTTACTGATCAACACCGCGGCTCTGCGACAGCCCGTTTACCGGCTCCTGCATCAGCCAGTAGAGCGCCGCGTAAATTTTCGGGTCGAGTAACTTGCCGGTCTGTTGCTGCTGATCCAGCCAGCCTGGCAGCGCAGCGATGGGAATAGCATGCACGGTGATATCCTCGCTGGCATCGCCGCCGCCGGCATCGATGCGCCGCAGACCATGGGCGCGGAACATCACCACCTGCTCATCAGTCAGTCCGGCTGAAGTAGGCCCGCGGTGCAGCAGGCTCAGGCGCTGCGCCTGATAGCCGGTTTCTTCCAGCAATTCCCGATGCGCCGCCTGCTCCAGGGATTCATCGGTTTCGCCCGGAACATCCCCTACCAGCCCGGCCGGTAACTCGATGGTACGCGCGTCGACCGGGGTGCGCTGCTGTTCCACCATCAGTAACTTGTGATCATCGGTGGTGGCCACAATAATGACAACGTCAGAGCGGTTGCGGCGGCTAACAAATTCCCAGCCATCGGTTTCCTGCAAGATCAAATAACGTCCGCGGTAATGTATTTCAGTCATGGCATGTCCGGGTTGAGTAGCAATACGGGTTGCGGGTCAATGAACAGTGCGGCCAGACAGAACCATCCCAGAGTTAACCGGTCAGAACAGCCGCCATTACATCAACAATAGCTTATTTATGGTTACTAAAAGAATATCCCAATCAATCGTTACGATAACACTGGCGGCTGTTTTGAGCACGTCGCTTGCCGCGCAGCAGAACGCAGCCGCGACGGCAGCGGAAGCAAGCGCCGGCGAGCCTCGGAAAACCGTGTTTCCGCAACAGTTGCCGAATCATTTCCCCACCCTGCAGGCGATGTCAATACGCGCGTTTGCGGAAGGCAATTACAGTGAATTTAACCGTATCGTCAGGCAGGCGCTGGAACTGCGCCCTTATGATGGCGAGCTGATGTCACAACTGGTGGCCGGTCATGCCATGCAGCGGGAGCGTACCAAGGCTTATAACCTGATGCTGGCCATGCAGCAGCAGGGTCTGGCGTTTGATTTCGATCAGCTTCCTCAGACCGAAGCAATACGTGATACTGAATCGTATACCTACATCAATAATCTGCTTAAAAAAGCCGCTGAGCCACTGGTAAGCAGCGAGCTGGCATTCAAGCTGCCTGCTGATGCCTGGCTGCCGGAAGCCATCGCCAGGGATGCCGATACCGGGCGGTTTATTATTGGCACCGTGCATGATGCCAGTATCAAGATGCTGGACAGTAACGGACAGCCACTCGACAACGCGCCAGCTTTTAAAACTGATAAGCCGATGGCGGTGTTTGATCTTGAGGTGGATGAACAGCGTCGTGAATTGTGGGCATCGACCACCGCGGTGGGCCAGCAGTCCGGTTTCAAGCAGGCGGATTATGGTAAAAATGCGCTGCTGCGTTTCGACCTGGATACCGGTGAGCTGAAAAACAGCTACAGCATCAGCCCGGATGGCCAGCCGCACGGCCTGGGCAATCTGGCGCTGGCCAGCGATGGTACGGTCTATGTGGCCGATCTGCGCTCGCCGTTCGTTTACATGCTGGAACCGGGTAATGACAAGCTGACCCTGCTGGCGGGTGGCAATGCCTTGCCTGATATCCGTGGCATAGCGCTGAGTGAAGAACATAATCTGCTGTATCTGGCGGATAAGAACCGTGGTCTGGCGTTTATCGATCTGGCTGATCGCAAACCCTATCTGGTGACGGCGCCGGATAAGCTGAATCTGGGCGGTATTGAAGGGCTGGATTACTGGAACGGTCATCTGTTGCTGATTCAGCCAGGCATGCGGCCCAGCCGGGTGATGCAGTTGCTGTTAAGCCCTAACGGCAAGGCAGTGATCAGTGCCCAGGCACTGGACGCCAGTCATCCGGAATATCATGCGCCCAATTATGGGGTGCTGGCAGAGGATGATTATTACTACATGGCCAGCAGTCACTGGACCGCTTTTGATCTGCAGGGCAATCGCCTGCCGGGAACATCATTGGACCCGGTGCCGGTACTCAAGCTGGTGTTGCAGCCGGTTAATCCGGCGGATAACCAGCCGCCCGGCCTGGACGAGGTATTGCGTCAGCGGCGTGAACAGCAGTTGAATACACCGCCGGAGCTATTGCGCAAACCAGCAGACAGCGGTGGGCAATCCAGCGGCGGCAATTAAGCCACTAAATGGTCAAAGCGATCGGCCAAAGCGATCGTGAGTATGGATAACACCAGCCGCCTGGCTGCCGACCATCCGGTTAACGTTGAGCCGTCAGGATTGGATCAATGCCTGGCAACGGCCCCGCAACAGCCGGCCAAAGCCCAGTTCGTCGCACAGTTTATCCAGTTGCTGTAAGTCACCTGACTGACGCCGGGTGATCGGCTGGTAGGTAATGGCTTCGGTGGCGATGCCGGTCAGCCGTCTGGCCAGTTCGGCCGCGGCGCGGTGCTCGCGCAGCCGCTGGGCAATACCTTTGGCGCCACGCAGTGACAGGAATGACACCTCATCCAGCCGTTCCCACAGGGTATCGAGATCACGGTAGTGTTTTAACAGCACCGCCGCGGTTTTGGGGCCGATTCCAGGAACACCCGGAATGTTATCCACCGTGTCTCCGGTCAATGCCAGAAAATCGGCAATCTGATCCGGGTAAACACCGAATCGTTTAAAAATGGCGTCGCTGTTCAAGCGCTGACGACGGGCATAATCCCACATGTAATCATCATCCACCAGCAATTGCGATAAATCCTTATCGGCGCTCAGAATGGCGACCTGCTGCTGATTGCTCTGCGCATGCCTGGCCAGACTGCCGATCAGATCATCGGCTTCGTATTGATGATCTGAATAACACGGCAGGCCAAGTACTTCGGCCATTTGCCGGCACCAGCCCATCTGATCTTTAAGCTCCCGTGGGGCGGATTCGCGGTTGGCTTTGTAAGCCGGATAAATCGAGTTGCGGAACGAGCTTTCCAGCGCTTCGTCGAAAGCCACCGCAATATGCCGGGCCTGCGTGGATTCCAGCACCTCGCACAGAAAATGCGCAAAGCCGTAAACCGCATTGGTCGGGCGGCCCCGCGGGTCCGCAAAATCGTCCGGGACTGAATACCAGGCACGGAATACATAAATACTGGCATCAATCAGATAGACGGTATCATTTTTGTTGTTCATTGGAAGGTGACTAATCTGCGCTGTTACGGCGCAACGGCCTAAAACAGGCAGTGTACCTTAATCAGCTTGCTTGGCGGCTTGTTTGACCCGTTCGCGCAGCAGGCTGTTGCGCGGGAAATGCGTTAACAGAAAATCCATCTGGTCGGCCAGGATGCGACGGCCCTGCAGATAAACATACTCGGCGTGGGTCGGCACGAACGGAATGGCCAGCAGTTGCATGCCCGACTGTTCGGGGGTACGGCCGGCTTTATGATTGTTGCAACGCTTACAGGCGGCGACCACATTGCCCCAGGTGTCCACACCACCTTTGCTGACCGGATTGACGTGATCACGGGACAGGTCACGGTCCTGAAAACGCAGTCCACAATACAGGCACAGGTTCTGATCGCGCTTGAACAGCGCCCGATTGCTCAGCGGAGGGGTGTAATCCTTGGAAAACAGATGACTGATCGGATGTTGCCCCTGGGTGGCCAGAATGGCGTTGATGGCCAGGGTGCTTTGTTGACCGGTAATCGCATTGATGCCCCCTCGCAGGGTATAAATAATGCCGCCCAGTGAGTACGCCACCCGCTCCAGGCAGATCAGCCGTGCGGCCTCGTTATGATTGATCCACTCCAGCGGCATGCCGGACACATCGGTACGCAGCACCTGCTGATGCAGATCCGGAGTAGCCAGGGCAGGCGTGTCATCAAAACACAACATATTGTGTTCTACGGGTAAGCTTGCATGCATATATTCCATTTTTTTCACGAAATAGCAAGTGGCAGCGCATGCCTGTCCGCGCTATATTCAGGGCTGGTGATAGTGCTGACGATGCCCTGCGCAATCCAGATAACCTGCTGCGGTAAATTCCGCTATAAGCTGATCTTACTGCATTCTTACGCAGTTGAGCATAGTCGGCAAATATGACAACGGCATGACGTGTCCAGCCAGTTCGGACGAACCATCCCTTGACTGCAGCATCAAAATGCCACATTACCGGAGGGAGCATAATTGGTTTGGTATGGAGAATGCGCTTGGATACGGCCATGAGAGTAAAACCGGGGGAGTAAGCTCGTGAGAATAGACAGATTGAAAATGAATGCTCGATTGCAGAGGATCATACAGATGCGTACAGAATGGTTACTGGCTTTGTGCTTAAGTCTGCCGGTTGTGGCTGATGCGGTTTTGCCCGCGGCGGTGGGTGACCAGCCACTACCCTCATTGGCACCGGTACTGGAACAGGTGACGCCCTCGGTGGTGAACATCTATACCGAAACCCGTATTCAGGTGCGCAGTCCGCTGATGGACGATCCGTTTTTCCGGCGGTTCTTTAATTTTTCCGATATCCCGCGGGAACGCGTTTCGCGCAGTCTCGGTTCGGGGGTGATAGTGGACGCCAGCAATGGTTACATCCTGACCAATCATCATGTCATCAATGATGCAGATGATATCGCGGTCACCCTGGTGGATGGCCGCAGCTATGCCGCCGAATTGGTCGGCAGCGATCAAGCGACCGATATCGCGGTGATCAAAATCGATACTACCGGTCAGTCGCTGCAGGCTTTGTCGCTCAGCAGCGCTGAGCCGCTGCGAGTAGGTGATTTCGTGGTGGCGGTGGGCAATCCGTTCGGGTTGGGGCAGACGGTAACCTCGGGCATTGTCAGTGCCCTGGGTCGCAGTGCGCTTAACCGGCTGGAGTTTCAGAATTTTATCCAGACCGATGCCTCGATCAATCCGGGTAATTCCGGCGGCGCCCTGATCAACCTGCGCGGTGAACTGGTGGGCATCAATACCGCCATTTTTACCCCCAGTGGCGGCAACGTTGGTATCGGCTTTGCGATACCCGCCGATATGGCCCAAATGGTGCTCGGACAACTGACCGAATATGGCGTGGTGCGGCGCGGCACCCTGGGCCTGGAAACACAGGATTTAACCCCGGACCTGGCGGCTGGTTTCGATCTGGAGATCAGCCAGGGCGCGGTGGTTGCCAGAGTGCTGGAACAAACGCCGGCGGCTGAGGCTGGCCTGCAGCCCGGTGATGTCATTACCGAGGCCAACGGGATGGCGGTGCGCAATGCCCAGTCGCTGGCCAATATTGAAGGTCTGACGCCGCTGGGCGAGGCTGTTGAGTTGACCTATCTGCGCGCCGGCAGTCAGCGTCGGGCGCGGGTCATCACCGCCGTGCCGGCCAATCGACATGTGCCCGGCGGTCAATTACACCCCAAACTGTCCGGTCTGGTGCTGGACACAGTCAGCGAACGGTCTGGTCTGTTGGGGGTGCTGATCGAGAGTATTGCCGATGACAGTCCGGGTGCTCAGGCGGGCCTGCGCGAAGGCGACGTCATCACCGCGATTAGCCGGATACGCGTTAATGGTATCCAGCGTCTGCGTAATTTACTGGAAGATATTGGTAACCGCGAAGACCTGCTGCTGCAGATTCAGCGCGGCCGGCGCGCCTATCTGGTGTTGCTGGAATAATCGGTTAGGCAATTAAGGCAGGGATGCGGATATGTATGATGATTTGAGTAAAGTTTACGTAACGGATCAATCAGAGATTAGTTCTGAAACGTTATACGCCAGATCAAGAGATGCCTCCAATGCCCTGCGTAAGCTGTTAATGGCCTTTTCAGTTGGATTGCTTGCTTTTATTTTTTCCAGCATGGTTAGTACACAGGGTTTGTTCAACAATGAACTTGCCTTGAAGATACTGTTAATTCTTTGCGCTTTTTGTTTTTTTACTGGCTGTATGGCAGGTGTTTTTGCAATATATTGTGACGCAAAATATAACTTTTTCTGGGCCAAGCAGAAGCAATCAGAGTATCGGAAAGTCAGAGTATATTTTAGGCGGAAGCATGTGAAGTACAGGAATAGGCGAAGATATTTTGATTGGTTATTGCGGATCTTTTTCGGCCTCGGCATGGTGGTGTTTCTAACCTTGACCGCGTTGCTGGTTTAGTAATGGAAGTGCGCGCTGTGGTTTCCGTCAATGGTCATTGGAGCACACGGTTCAAGGGCATAAAAGATCAGGCGAACAAATAAGGGCTATGAACAGTAAACCCGTTCGAAGAATTCTCGAATCTGAGCGTTTGACTTTAGTATGAAGACTTGTTTGTCTTTATCCAGCTGGTCCAGTTTTTTAAGTATCTTCGGTCTGCGCATGTGCCGATAGGTAAATATAAAGCGCATATATCCAAAGGTCAGTCTCTCCGGGTTTCCTGGCGTTATGTCTGGTCGTGTGCGTTTTCTGTATTTTAAATAGCGCTTAATTGCCTGCAGCAGGCATACATGGGTTGGCAGGTCGAGAACAATAATGGTGTCGGCATTCGGCAGGCGCATATCCAGCGTGCCATCATAATTTCCGTCAATGATCCAGCGCTTCTTTTTTAGAATGCTTTTTTGCCGCGCAGAAAATTCAGCAAGCGAGAGGGGTTGCCAGCCAGGTCTCCAGTAAACTTTATCCAGATGATAAACCTTAATGGACAGCAGCTGGCCCAGTTTGTTTGCCAACGTGGATTTGCCTGCCCCTCCTGAGCCTACAATTACTATCCGTTGCATATTGGTAATGCGCGCTGACCAGGTAGGTTGGATTTTAATCCGCGATCGTATTTTCAAATAATTTCAGAATGCGGCGGTACTCGTCGTACCAGCTATCGGCATAGATAAAACTATGTGCTTCCAGCGGATAACTGGCCAGTTCCCAATCGGCTTTGCGTAACTCAATCAGACGTTGCGCCAGTCTTACCGAATCCTGATAAAACACGTTATCGTCCAGCATGCCGTGGGCAATCAGCAGTTTGCCCTGCAAGCCATCGGCGTACTCAATCGGCGAGCTTTTGCGATAGGCTTCCGGGTCAAGTTCAGGCGTATTGAGAATATTGGATGTGTAGCCGTGATTGTAGGCTGTCCAGTCGGTTACCGGCCGTAAAGCCGCCCCGGCCTGAAACTGATCGGGCGCCCGGAACATCGCCATCAGCGCCATGAAGCCGCCGTAGGAACCGCCGTAAATACCGACCCGCGTGCGGTCGATGGTATAGTTCTCCGACAGCCAGTCCAGTCCATCCAGCAGGTCTTCCAATTCCGGGTGACCCATCTGCTGATAAATCGCGGTTCGCCAATCGCGGCCATAGCCTTCAGAAGCACGAAAATCCATGTCCAGCACAATGTATCCGCGCTGACTAAGCAGGTTATGAAACATCTGCTCACGGAAATAATAGGGATAGCGCAGATGGGTATTCTGGGTGTAGCCGGCGCCATGCACGAACATGACCACCGGCCGCGGTCCCGAAAATTGTGTCAGGTCGGGTAAATACAGTTTGGATTGAATCGGCTGTCCCGCATCGTGCTGTGAGTTGACCGGTACGATGCGCGGCGCCTGCCAGTTGACGGCTTTGAACTGGTCGGTGCGGGTATCGGTTAACAGCCGGGTCTGGTCCGCGTTGACCAGCGCCAGCTGCGTGGGCAGATAGCTGCCCGAATACTGCACCAGGATGTGTGACTCGTCAGGTGCGAGGGTGAAACTTTCTACCCCATCCAGATCGGTGAGTGTCCGCAGACTGTCATCCTCCAGTTGCAGCTGGTACAGCTCATATTCTCCGGGATGTGCACGGTTGGCGATAAAGTACACCGAATCGCCGCTGCGGCTGATCACCGGTGTATAGACTTCCCATTGACCGTCGGTATGCTGGGTGGGTTGGCGTGCCTGCAGTGTTTGAGTGTACAGGTGCGCGTAGCCGCTTTGCTCTGAGACAAACCACAATATCGGCTCAGCATCGACGGAGTTATGCGGCAGCCAGCCAAACTCATTGAAGTTCCAGGTGATCCAGGCATCGTCGTGCAATCGATGCCGTGGCTCCAGGCGCTGCTGCTGGAAATTCACCGTGGTCAGCCAGCGATCCTTGTTATCCACCGAGCGCCATTGCACCGCGGCCTGCTCACCCAGTTCATGCCAGCTGACGTCCATCACCCAGGCCGCGCGGCTGGCTGACAGCGGTTCCAGTTCCTGAGCAGCCCGCAGGCTTGCCAGCGGATCTTCGTCGATGCCCGGCAAGACTTCACGGCTGAGCGGGTATAGCTCGTGTGAGTTCAGATTCAACAGCAGTAATTCATGTCCGCCAGGCATCTTCTGCCCTACCCGGGTGCGGACATCTTCGATATCGGTATAACCTGACAGCGTCACATAGCTGGGCATTTTGCCGCTGCGTCCCTGTTCGGCATCTTTTTCCGCGGTGATCACCAGCAGCCACTCACCCGATGGCGACAGGCTGCTGCCGACTAGCTCACGGTCTGCGCCGAGATACCAGGGTTGATCGGCATCACTGACATAGGTCTGCGCCAGTTGCTCGGTGAATTCCTGCTCGGCCTGCTGGTCATTCTGCTGACGACGAAGGGTGTCAAACAAACGCAACTGCTGCTCGGCCAGAGGACCATGTTCAGGATCTTCCGGTTGATCTTCGCTGCGCAGGTCCGCGGCCTGATAGCTGAGACCGGAGACCAGATCGTGCACCCACCAGTGTTGATCACGCTGATACATGATCTGATCGCTGTTGGTCATGAACAATGGCTGGCGCTCCAGCCCGGCGGTACGGGTGAGCTGTCGCACTGCTCCGGTATCCATAGTCTGCATGAACACATCGCCATGCCGCAGATATAGCGCACGTTGCAGTGACCGGTCATAGACCGCGTTGCTATCGTTGATCAGGCTGCGCTGCGCTAATGACAGGCGCCGGTCCACGGCCTGCGGCTCGGCATCGTGCAACGTAATGGCATGCAGTTCACGCAATGGCCCGTCGTGTTGTTGGATGTGGTAAAAAATTTCCTGACCGTCGGTGCTCCACCAGGCCTGCTCCACCGGATGCCCAATCCAGTCAGGTTCCGCCATGATCTGTGTCAGCGTGAGTTGCGTGGCCGGTTGCTGGTCCGTCTGGGCGGCAGCGGGCAGCAGCCACGGCAAAAACAAGGACGCTACCGCCAGTAAGCGGATGGAAAGTTGGATAGGTGATGCTTGACTCATGGTGCGGATCATCAGCATAAAGGAGCATTAGTTTGCCACCCTCGTGGCGGCATTGCATACTGTCAGCATGGTATACGTCGCGTTGATACTGGCAATCATCGGTTTGGTGCTGATGGCACACGGTCTGCGGCATTGCCGCCATCACCCGGTCAAGGGTTTACTGCGCTGCGGTGGCGGACTGGTGCCATTGCTGGCCGGATTGCTGCTCGCGGTGCTGGGATTGAATTTACAGACTTACCAGCGTTTAACCGATGAACTCCCGGTGGCTGAGTTGCGGTTTGAAAAGATCGGCCGGCAGGCTTACAGCGCTGAACTGATTTATCCTGATGGCCAGCATCAGCAGTATCTGCTGGCTGGCGACGACTGGCGGCTGGAAGCACAGTTTCTGAAGTGGAAAGGCTGGGCCACTGTATTGGGTCTGAAGCCGCAGTTCCGGCTGGAACGCCTGGCTGGACGCTATCAGGATATCGAACAGGAGCGTCAAGCCGACCACAGTGTGGTTGATCTGAGCGGCAACCAGGCATTGCCGGCGCAGCTCGATCTGTGGAAATTTGCCCAGCGCCGGCCGCGGCTGACGCCGATGATTGACGCCACCTATGGCACGGCCACCTACCTGCCCATGCGTGACGGCGTTAATTACCGCGTAACCGTGACCAATAGCGGTTTGATTGCGCGTGAACTTGCGCCACAATAATCAGGCCCGGACTATCATCGCTGAATAACCGTCAGGTATTGTTATGGCCTTCAAATCGTTGCGTTATCTGTTAAGCGAGTTGCGCTACTGGATGTTCAGCGGCCGCCGCCGCTGGGTTTGGCTGGCTATCCTGCTACTGACCACGCTGTGCAGCGTGGTGATGTTCTGGGTCAGCCGGGAGCCGCCGCTGTTCGATGTGCAGAGTGTGGCTGCGCTGCAGGCCAGTCAGAATAATCAGTCCGTGGTGATCGGCGCGGTCACCACCGCCAGTTTGATTGAGGTTGCCGAAACCCTGCTGGATAAACGCGGCGGCTACCTCAGCAATGACATGCTGCCACCGTTCTTATTGCTGGATAACATGCCCCGCTGGGAATTTGGCGTGTTGCTGCAGACCCGTGATCTGGTGCGTGTAATGCGCAACGACATCAGCCGCTCACAGACCCAATCCACGGAGGATATCGATCTGGCGGTGGCCGATCCGCAACTGCACTTCAATCATAACTCCTGGTGGCTGCCGGCTACTGAAAGTGAGTACCGTGAAGGTATCCGGGCATTGCGCCGCTATCAGCTCAGGCTGGCGGATGCCAATGACAGTGATGCGCAGTTCTATGCCCGCGCGGATAATCTGAGCGACTACCTGGCGCAGGTGGAAAAACGCCTTGGCAGTATCAGCCAGCGGCTGTCCGCCAGTATCGGTCAGCAACGCCTGAACACCGATTTGAGTGGCGAGCGCAATGCCCGTCAGTCCACCAGCAGCCCGGATCAGGTGATGGTTAAAACACCCTGGCTTAAAATTGATGATGTATTCTTTGAAGCGCGTGGCACCACCTGGGCGCTGATTCATTTTTTCCGGGCCATGGAAGTGGATTTCGCCGATGTTCTGGCCAATAAGAATGCCGAGATCAGTTATCGTCAGATGATCCGTGAACTGGAAGCCACCCAGCGTCCGATCCGCAGCTTCATGATTATGAACGGCACCGCTTTCGGGTTGTTTTCCAACCACTCGCTGGTGATGGCTAACTATATAGCCCGCGCCAATGCGGCGATTATTGACCTGCGAAATCTGCTCGAGCAGGGCTAGCGGGAGCAACAGGCATCATTCCCTGGATCAGGTTTGTATAAAGCTGCAGGCTGGCTCGAAATCCAGCCTGTAGCCGTTTGAATTAATCACCACACTTTAGGCCGGCCGCGGCGCAACCGACTTCAGGTCAGGCTGTAAGCGATTCTTCTCAAGCCGTGCAAATCTGTGTAATCTGTGGGCACGTCTTATATTTTTGTATGCTTTCCGCGGCATAGGATAGTGGCAGCGGAAAACCTGTAGATAGCTTTTATGAAGTCATTGTTAACACTGCTGGTGATTTTGCTCGGGGACCTGGTCCAGCCGTGTGTGGCCCAGGCAGACCCGGCGCGGCCGCAGGCAACATTGATCACCAACGTCAATGTGATTCCCATGACCAGTGAGCAGCTACTGCTGGATCAGCAGGTGCTCATCAAAGCCGGCAGGATACACGCCATAGGCGTAGCCTTGCTGGAACAATCCGAGACTGATGATCTGACCGTGATCGATGCTGAGGGAGGCTATCTGATCCCCGGGCTGGCGGAGATGCATGCGCACATACCGGCTGCCAGCGCCGGCCAAACCGCCGTTGATGAAGTATTGAAGCTGTATCTGGTCAATGGCATCGTGCTGGCCAGAGGTATGCTGGGTGAAGCCGCCCATCTGGCCCTGCGCCGGCAATTGGCCGATGGTCAGCGTATCGGCCCCGAACTGGTGACCAGTGGGCCATCCTTAAGCGGCCAGTCGGTCAGCTCCCGTCTGCAGGCGGTACGCATGGTCAGAGCGCAGCAGGCGGATGGCTATGACTTTATCAAGCTGCATCCGGGTTTAAGCCGTGATCAATATCAGGCCGCGGCCAGTGAAGGGCGGCGTTTAAATGTACCGCTGGCCGGGCATGTATCGGTTGAGGTGGGTCTGGAGCTGGTTTTAAGTTCGCACCAGGCAACCATTGATCACCTGGATGGTTATGCCCGCGCATTGCTACCGGAAGGCAGCAATACGCGGCAGCGTGATCCGGGCTTTTTTGGCGCAGCCATTGCGATGAACATGGACTTTGCACAGATTGACCGGCTGGCCCGGCAAAGTGCAACCGCCGGGGTCTGGAATGTACCCACTGAAACATTGCTGCGGCATACGCTGGGCACTGTGCCGGTAGCCAGCATGCTGGCCTGGCCGGAAATGCGCTACATGGATGCAGGTACCCGTCAGCGTTGGGCGGACAGCGTGAAAAGCCTGCGCAATCAATATTCTCAACAGCAGCGTCGGCGCCTGCTGGCAATGCGTCAGCAGTTGCTGCAGGCGCTGCACCGCGAAGGCGCCGGGTTGTTGCTGGGTTCGGATGCGCCACAGATAATGAATGTACCCGGATTCTCCATTCATCGGGAACTGCAGGCAATGGTCGATGCTGGTCTGTCGCCGTATGCCGCACTTGCCATGGGCACCCGGCAGGTGGGTGAATTTTTTCAGCGCCCGGCCTGGGGTACAGTGCAACCCGGTGCGCCCGCCAATCTGGTGTTGCTGACCGCCAATCCGCTCAAAAATATCGGCAACACCCGCCAGATCGCCGGCGTTTTGCAGCAAGGCAAATGGTATGACCGCAATACCCTGGATAGCTGGCTTGCGGCCATCGCCAAAACCGACTGAATGCCGTCAAGCGCAGCATTACTGGCCGCTGGCGTGCTGATCAGTCAGCAACCTTTGCCCTACGCCGAACGGCTGGAACAACGCGAATTGTCGGCGATCACCGGGGTGGTCATTCACTGCACTGAAACACCTGATCTGAGCAGTGCCCGCGAGTTGGGTGAGCAGATTCATTATCCGGGCTCACAGACCGGCAACAGCGGTCACTTTTATATCGATCTGGACGGCCGGATCGAGCAATACGTGCCGCTGGAGCGCGTAGCGCATCATGTCTCCGGACATAATCAGGCAACGCTGGGAATTGAGCTGGTCAATCGCGGGCGCTGGCCGGACTGGCTGCACAGTGAGCACCAGGAACCGACCAGTCCGTATCCCGAGGTTCAGATTCAGGCTTTGATCAAACTGCTGCAGGCTCTGCAGCAGCACTTGCCGGAGTTGAGCTGGATTGCCGGACACGAACAGCTCGACACCCGCCAGGTACCGGCCAGCGATGATCCGGCACTGCTGGTATCACGCAAGCGGGACCCTGGTCCCCGCTTCCCATGGACAAAGGTCAGGGCAGCGATCAGCCTGCGGAATTATCCGCTTAACCAGTAAGCTCAAGGTCTTCCACGCAGGCAGAATGACCAGTAATCCGCTGGTTTGATGCGGTATGCTTCAAGCGTGCCAGGCAATAGATTTAATCAATTGATCTGACAATAATAATCAATTTCACTAATTGAAAAGCAGGCATTAGACTATATATATAAACACGAGCTTTTCATATCACTAAAGGAGTCACAATGGATATTCAAATCGGTTTAAGTGAACAGCAACGCGATGACATTTCCAAGGGTCTGGCTCATTTGCTGGCCGACAGTTACACGCTGTACGTCAAGACTCATAATTATCACTGGAATGTGACGGGTCCGCAGTTTCATTCACTGCACGTGCTGTTTGAGGAACACTACACCGAGCTGGCCGCCGCGGTCGATGAAATCGCCGAGCGAATTCGCGCCCTGGGTCATTTTGCTCCGGGCTCTTACAAGGCCTTTTCCGCGCTGACCAGCATTGAAGAGGAAGACGGACACCCGGATGCGGATGCCATGGTGCGAAACCTGGTTATCGGGCATGAAACGGTAGCCCGAACTGCCCGCAAAGCCTTCAAACCAGCAGAACAAGCCGGTGATGAGCCCAGCTGCGATCTGCTGACGCAGCGCATGAATTTTCATGAAAAAACTGCCTGGATGCTGCGCAGTCTGATCAGCTAAATTAAAAAATGGTTTTTAAGGCCGCCGCGGGCGGCCTTTTTTAATGTTAGGGCTATCCGCTATACTTCAATCAAGCCACATGGTTCGATAATCTTTACCGGGTATTGGCAGCCGTCGATCTGGCGTTGATCTGTCGAATGACCACCCGGCAGGGTAAGTGCCGGGCAGCTTCCATCCGTAAGCTCTGGGGCACTGGTCATAACGGTCATTGGATCGGGGAGAGATAGTATGAAAATGATATTTGGCGCGGTTGTTTCAGTCGTATTATTAATGATTTACGTGTATCTGGTTTATACCGGGGTGGATGTGATCTGGGAATGCGCTGCAGTGGCTTCGTGTACCAGCCCCGAACCACAGGCTTTCAATGACCGTATGGCTTCTTCGATGTCATTGATCGGCGGTCTGGTTTCCGCTCTGGTGATAGCCGAGCTGGCAGCCACCAAACCCGGTGAAGCGCCGGCTGCGCGTCTGCTGGCCAGTGCGAACCGATCGGGCACGCCTATCAAAATTCTGCAGTCAATAACCGGTGTTTATCTTGCCGTGTGGTTACTGACCGGGCTGGCGGCCTTTTTTGTGGGTTATCTAAGCCATCCCGGCATGCTGCCGCCGCTGGCCGATCTGGGTCAGGCCTGGCTTGGTATCGCGGTGGGCGCGGGTTATGCCTACTTTGGTATTGATCAGCCCTAGGTATTGATCAGCCTTGGAATCGAATTAATTTGACCGGGGCGGTTACCTTTGGCCGATATCCAGACAGCCTGTATACGATCGGTAAAGCCATCCGACGCTGCGGCCGTTACCCGTATTTATAACCACTATGTGCTCAACAGCGTAGCCACTTTTGCAGAGCAACCGCTCAGCGATAACACTATGTCCGAGTATATTCAATCGCTGGAGCAGCAGCGTTTGCCCTGGCTGGTGGCGGAACGGGATGACCAGTTGACGGGCTATGCCTATGCCAGTCCCTGGAAGGCACGCAGTGGTTACCGTTATGCGGTGGAAATCAGCGTCTATGTCGGTTGGGAATACCTCCTGCAGGGTCTTGGCGGCCAGCTATATCAGGCATTGTTTGCCAGCCTGGCTGAGACCGAGGTGCGTACAGTCATCGCCGGGATCGCACTGCCTAACCCTGGCTGCGTTGCGCTGCACGAAAAGTTCGGGCTGGTCAAAGTCGCTCACTTCAAAGCAGTGGGCTACAAGTTTGCACGATGGCTGGATGTCGGTTACTGGCAGAAAGCGCTGTGATCGACTGTATCCGCCTCAGCTGATCGCAGGCAATAGTGGCTAAATAAAATCATTACTGATTAATCTACAGTGCTTGAAAATATCCCCGCTTTGCGCAAACTGCTAGTATGCAGCCAATAAATTAACCGGCCTTAGCCATACAGGCATTATTCATCACCAATACCGGGTGATCGTCTGCAGGCTCAGCCGGCTCCAGCCTTCCCAGTATGGAAATACAACGATCAAGATGACCAACGCCACCAATGTAGATAATACTCTGGCCCTGTTCTGTGACTTTGAAAACGTCGCGCTAGGGGTAAAAGACGCCAACTTCCCGAAATTTGATATCCAGCTGGTGCTGGAACGGCTGTTGCTGAAAGGCAATATCGTCGCCAAAAAAGCCTACTGTGACTGGGACCGTTACAAGCAGTTCAAACCGGTCATGCATGAGGCGGCTTTTGAGTTGATCGAGATTCCTCATACCCGCCAGTCCGGCAAGAACTCGGCCGATATCAGAATGGTCGTTGACGCGCTGGATCTTTGCTATACCAAGGATCACATCAACACCTTCGTGATCATCAGCGGGGATTCAGATTTCTCGCCGCTGGTCAGCAAGCTGCGTGAGAATGCCAAACTGGTGATCGGCGTGGGGGTCAAAAACAGCACCTCGGAACTGTTGATGAACAACTGCGACGAGTTCCTGCTCTATGACGATCTGATCAGAGAAAGTGATTCCAAGAAGAATCAACGCAGGCAGCCGGCTAAAAAAACCGCCAGCAAGAAAAGCAAAGCCAAAAAAGGCGCGGCCAAGAAAACCAGGCCAACTGAAACAGACCCTGCCAGCAGATCCGAAGCTGAGCAAAAAGACAAAGGCATTGAGCTGATGCTGGATACCGCGGAAGCATTGATTGAGGAGCGCGGCAGCCGGGTCTGGGGTTCAATGGTCAAACAGACCCTCAAGCGCCGCCATCCGGCCTTCAGTGAAAGTTTTTACGGCTTCAAGTCATTCAATGACCTGCTGGAGCAGGCCGAACAGCGCGGCCTGATTACCATGCAGAGCGACGATAAGTCCGGTGGTTATGTGATTAATGCCGTCAAGCGCGATTAGTCCGAATCCACAGTTATCTACGCTACGTATCTGATATAAGCCATATAACAGCTTGTTTACCGAAACTGCGGTAAGGTTTCGGCTGATTGTTGTATTCAATAAAAAAGGCGTGCTAAACCTGTTGGCACAGGCTGTCAATTTCTGGCATAGCAAATATAAAAGGTTTGAGATAATAGGTGGTTAGCTGTTTTCATGATGAAGAGTTATGTTGCTGACAGCTGGTCTTTTGATCCAGCTAAGGGAGTCCTTAAGCGGGCAGGCGAAAAATCAGTCAAGCTGCCGAATAAAGCCGCTCAAGTTCTGAATTTGTTTTGTCAGAATCCGGGACAGTTGCTGGATCGATATCAAATTATTGAAGAGGTATGGGAGGGTAATGTCGCAGTAGGGGAGTTGGGGCTGCGACAAATCATATGGCGTCTGCGTAAAGAACTGCCGGATATTGAGACTGAACAACCCGCCATTATCAATGTCCCCAGAAAAGGCTACCGGCTTAGAGATTCAGTCACTACTTCCAGCACTGTTCTTCCGGCACGGCTTACCAGGAAATATCAGCTTGTAGCACTCTCTGGATTAAGCGCGGCGCTGATTCTGATGCTCGCTGCCTATATCTACAGCAATACAAGCTCAAATCTGATCCTGGAAGTTTTGCCGGTAACCACACAGAGTGGTTATGAGGAATCTCCGGCTATATCGCCTGACAATGCAACTTTGCTATACAGTGCGAACGCAGATACCAGTTTTGATATTTATCGCAGGGATTTGAGTGAACCGGATCAGCAGGACCAGCTTTTCCTGGAGCAACAGGCAAACCTTGGTGGTATGAGCTGGAACCGGCAGGGTGATAAGTTTGCCTATCTGGCTACAACAGACAATCCCGACGTCGACGAAGTCTATCTTTATGATATGCAGACGGCTGAGAGCAGATTGATTGCCAGTCAACATATACCGACTTTCTCATCAGCGCCGTATGGATTAGCCTGGTCGCCAACCGAAGACATACTGGCTTATACCAGCAAAGTGGAGGATAGGTCCAAGTCGGCACTGTTTTTATACGATCATCAAACTCAGCAGCATCGACAGCTTACCCAGCCTGACTATATCGATCTGCATCCTGCCTGGAGTCCTGATGGCAGGGTGGTATCTTTTCACAGGATCATTAATCCTGAATCGGCCGGTTTGTATTCAGTTGCAGTAGAGAGCGGTGAAATGCGCGAACTAACCCGGTCAAATATCAAAATCTACGGGCATGTGTGGCTGGACGATCAATACATTCTCTACAGTGGCTATGACAATGGTTTTTTCTACCCCTTCGTGTTGGATACTAGAACGTTAGAGGCTGCCAGGATTGATATACCGGGTAATTTCAAATATCCCATAGCGTCGGCGACGGATATCTTTTATATCCGATCATCACTGGAACGCCAGATTCAGCAGCATGGCCTGATCGACGGGCGTTTACGGTTGGAACAGATCATTGATTCCACTGGCAGTGAAACATACCCACAGGTACATACGCCAAGTGGCAGGTTGATATTTATCTCCGACAGAACCGGTCACAAGGAACTCTGGTATCGCGCCAATCCGGATGCAAAGCTCAGACAATTAACAAAAAAAGAGTCAGTGATTGAGTACCCGTCATTCTCATCCAGTGGAAGATTTGTGTCTTATCGGCAATTTAATCATGATTCCATGCAGCTTGAGCTGGGTGTTTATGATCTGGACAGGCAGACGGAGATTGCCGTGCCGGTAATCAATACCATGCTCGGAATTTTCGTGGGAGCCGATCGTTATATCGTCAACTTAACAGCCGCTGAGGAGGGTCGAGAACTGTGGCTGTTTGATCTGGAAAACCAATCTACTAAACGGCTCGCGACCGGGGTGTGGGTTCAAATCGGTGCTGATCAGGCCAACCAGGTTTTCTATTTTGTTAAAAACGGGCAGATACACAGTTATGACTTGCGTACGGAGCAGAGTAAGCCGCTGGTTTCACAGCCTGCTTTTCAGCCACCAGCCAGCGTTAATGGCGCCAGCCTGTTTTACTTCGAGCCTGATGGCGAAAGTTTCACTCTTATTGAGCACAATCTGCACACTGATGTAAGGAGCAGCAGGTTTATGCTTGAGAGTGCGCTGTATACCAAGCTGTCGGAGTTTTCATTCAATCCTGACAGTGGCCGAATCTATCTGAATATTATCAGCAAACGCGAAAGCGATATCTACAGTTTTTCCAGAGCCCAACTGCGTACAGAAATCAAACGACTGTTTCCCTGATCTGCTGACTAGGAAAGACCTTACGCTTTTTTTTAGAAACACTTTATGCGAAAGCTTTCGTTGTTTAAGTTTTTGATTAAAAAGGAAAATAACACTAACTAACACAAATATTCTTGCTCGTACCCGTCATTACACAGCAAGCTGCAGGCTGATTCGTTTGCTGCACATAGACTGGTATGAAATCAAGCAATACACCTCACAGAGGTATCTTCACACCATTACAAGCCTGGCCCGTCAGGGCGTTATCGGGACGGCATAGCAGAACATCATTCATGCTCCATGGCCTGTTGTTAATGGTTTTCACAGTCCTGTCGGGTAACTCAGCGATAGCCGCGGACTTGCAGCTTGGTTATGCCAGTCAGGCCAAAGGCGTTAAAGCCGAATCGCTGTATACCGTTGACGGCAACGAAACCATAGGCGTTTTCAATGGCAACCTTGCCTTGAATATTCCCATCGGGCCCAGCTATCCGCTGGATGGCGGCAACTCCTATCAGATCAGCATGCATTACAACGCCAATGGCTGGGAGCCGGTGCCCGCCACTTCCGGCCCTTTCGGAGCTTGCCAGATTCCTGATTTTACCGCCTGGCGTCCTGATCATTGGAACAACGCCGGTTTTGGCTGGACTATTTCATTCGGGCGCCTGCTGCAAAGCCAGCCTGGCGTGCCAACCGCCGAGTTATTTATCGAGAGTTCAGGAGATTCCGGTTTCTGGGCTTACGAAGCCCCGGATGGCGCGCGCTATCAGTTCAAAAGTTCAAGCGCGAACTATTCAGGTGAGCACAGGCTAAGCACCAACCGGCGCCTTCGGTTGATTGAAAAAACGCCTGGTCTACGCATGGATATTGAATTCCCCGATGGTTCATTGCATGAATTCACCAACTTTGGTGACACTGACCAGCCCCGCTGGCGTGCTACCAAAATCTACTACGGACACCGGGAATTTGAAAATTTCATCAGCATTGATTACCAGAATGATAATCATCGCTGGTTGATCACCGATTCATTCGGGCGCCAGCATCAGCTTAAATTCAAGTTGCCCGCAGCCGCCCATCCCGGTGATTTTTCACTGTTGGATGAAATTGTTATGGCAGGGCATAACGGCGCACCGCTGAGCTATAAATTCATTGCCTCCAGCGCGGTGATTCCAATGCATCGCGGTCAGACCAGCTTGCAAAGTGGCCCGGCAGCCTGCCAGCCGGATGCGACGATCAGAACCAATAAACCAACCGGATGGTATGAGCTGGCCTGGGATTACCAGGTGAATTTTCTGCAGCGGATCGAAATGCCTGAAGGGATGTTTTATCAGTTCTACTACTACGATTCAGATTTTGACTTTGCGGACGGGCGAGGTAAATCAGGCGCCTTGCAACAGCTGCGCTATCCCAGCGGGTTGCGCAGTCACTATAATTACACCCTGGCGGACCGGACCATCGGCTTGCCGGAAGATTATCAATATCCTGATCCGGTGACTGCTGGACATTATGTCTTTCAGTTTAATCATAATGCCAGCAATTTTGAGTTTTACGCCAATAATACTCAAAGCGGTATCAACAAAAAGCGCAACTTCAGCCTGGATGAATCCACTGCGATCAACTGGAGCGATCCGTTTGCCGCACCTGCGCTGACTGGCGCCACGCACTACCAGGAGCAGGTGTATAAGCCATCCCTGGCCGGGTACATGGCGCAGCCGGATCAGGAACGCCTGATCAATAAATTCCGGCCCTGCTATCAGAAGCGCGTTGTCATTGATCACCTGGGCCGCAGGACGGAAAGTTTCTACAACAATGTGGCCTATAACAACAACAGCCCGTCCGGCCGGAGTGGGTTACCGTTCACCATGTGCGACCCCTTTCTGGAGCATTCCATTGATCGCCTCGAACTAGGTGTCAAAAACTTCTTCGGTAAAGGCGTGGCCGGATTTCAGATGCCGCCCAACGCTGCTCAACATCGCTATTCGACCGATGGTTCAGGGCCGTTTCTTTCCAAGCTGATACGCAGTGCTGACGGTCGAGTACTGCGCAGCGAATGGGTGCGTATTGCCAGCCTGGGCAATCCCGCGGCACCCGCTGATAGTCACACGGTGACACTGCTGGAGGAGACGCGTTATCACGGGCACACTCCAGATGATCCTGGCTGTCAGTTCGAGACCAGTGATACCTTTTCTGACAAGATCAGTTATGACTGCTTTCCGGTGATTGCCTGGAAGCAGACGGCTAAAAAGAATTACGATGGCTTTGGTCACTTCGGCCGAACCGAAAACAAAGCCCAGCGCTATGTGGACGGGCAATGGCAAAACTGGGGTGATGGAAATCCCGCGCAGACGAATTTTATGCGCTGGACCACTGCTGATTATGCGCTGACTTCACCACAGCAGAATTTTTATACATTTTATGCCGCTGACTGTACCAGTGAAAGCGGATGCCCGGTTTTTCAGGGTACTCCGCCGACATTTAATGACAATACCCAATGGTGGCAACTGGATGCCCAGATCCGCGCGGATCTCGGCTCAACCGGCACCGGTCAGGCGACCACTGAGTACTGTCATGACGATCTTACCGGAGTGGTTACCGGCACCAGACAATGGGCCGGGACCTCTCGCGGACCCTATGATCTTTACACACGTAACCTTCTGGAAGAAGATGGCTCGGTCAGAACCGGCAATATAGCCAGCACCACTGTCTATGGTGGTGACCAGGGTGCATTGGCCGTTAACGAGGCCTGTCCTGTTCCCTCGGAACCTTTCGTCAGCAGGCAGAACTTCGCCTATAAATTTGGCATACCCGCATCCAGCGAGACCGTGGATTGTGATGACAAGGTTATCACCCAGTCCGCGGAACAATTTGTTGATTATCATACTGGTTGGATTAACCGCTCAGCAGATCCCATCGGTGTTGAGATTCACTACAGCTACGATTCACTGGGGCGTTTAAAAACCAGTCGGGTTGGTAACAAGGCGGTCACGGAATACCGCTACAGCCATCCGCGCTGGAATGGGGGCATACTGATTCAGCCGCTACAATTACAGACTTATATCTGCGCTCAGAGTCCCGGCTGCAATGTCAACAGTGCGCTGTCCTTCAGCGAAGTAACGTTTGATGCCAGGGGGCTGGAAGTACAGACTCGGAGCCTGCGTGAAACCGATGGCCAGTTTGCTTATCGGTTCAGTGAATATGACCGGTTCGGGCGGCGCATCAGACAGTCAACCTCGTCTGGCTTGAGCAACTCGAACAGTGCCTCTTATTTTGAGTTTGCCTATGATGATCTTGATCGCCTGATAAGCACCACCAACCCCGATAGTTCCATAATCATCAAGCTGTATACCGATGAAGGTGATTGGCTGACCGCGACCTCCGGCATGGTGGCAATGGCACAGGGATCGGAAGAGGTTATCCACCTGCAATCTTATGATGCGTTTGGTCGCATCATTAAAAGCGCGGAAGCGCTGGAGGGCGGTGCCGGCGATGTTGCCCAGGTGATCAGTACCTACAGTTATGATCATTTCGATAACCTGACCCATGTCTGTGTGAATGACAATGATCTGGACAGTGATGCCACCAGTTGCGCAATGGGCCAGCAGCGCCGTAATCAATATGACGGCCGATCATTTTTGACCCGCGCATGGCATCCGGAAATCCATGTCAACGGTTACAGCACCAGCGATAATAATGACGCAGTGCGTTACACCTACGATGGTGCGGGACGGATGCTCAGTAAAGATGTACCGGGTAATGATTTTGATCTTCAGTATAGTTACGATCCGGCCGGCCGTCTGACTCAGATCAGGGAACTGCGCGGTGCTCAACGCCCACTCAGCGAATTTGCCTATGCGCCACAGAATATTGGCAACAGCAAATCTCGCTACCGTCTATACCAGACCAAACAGCATCATTGGGTTGCGCTTGCCGCCGGTGGCATCCCGGAACCGGTCACCGTGACTGAAACTTTTGCCTATAACGATCCGGAAGGCCTGTTTACCGATTACACCATACAAACCAGTCTGGGCAGCCGTTTTCATTCTTCCATCAACAGCTATGATCAGCTGGCCAATATTACTTCGATTGATCATGCCGCCTGTTCAGGGCAATGCACAAGCCAGCCATTTACCTTAAATTATCATTACCGCAATGGTTTACTGACCGAAGTGCCGGGCTACGTCAATGATATTGATTACCATCCAGATGGTTCCATCGCCAGTATTACGCATTCGAATGGTGTCAAAGATGAATATCTGAAAGATGATTTCAACTGGCGTCTCAATAAAATTCAAGCTGATGACATTAACTGGTCACATGGGCCTATTGCTTATGACGGCAGCGGTAATATTACAGCTATAAACAATGACTACTATCATTATGATGGTTTGAGCCGTCTTCGTTACGGTGAGGTGACTGCATATACCGGGCAGCAATTTCAGCAGCATGCCAGTTTTGATGTATTCGGTAATATCACCAGTTTAAAACATGGTCCTGTGAGTGCTTCGGTTGAGCAGCTGACTGGGCCTAATATCAGTGTGAGTTCTCAAACCAACCGGTTGACCTCTGCTGGCGCAAACTATGATGAAGCGGGTAACCTGACACAGCTATTGTTTAGCAACGATACGTTTCAGTATGGCTATGATGCCTTGGGCAGGATGATTCATCTGAATGAAGCCGATAGCTCGGTGGAATATAGCTATTTATATAGTACGTCAGGCGAGCGAATCGCAGTACTGCACCTGCATGATGATCGTATTGAGTGGTCACCGCGTTCCAGTTTGAAAACTGTACAGCGTAAGTACAGCTCTAACCTGGCTTTAACCCAGTGGAGTCATGACAAGGATTATGTCTATATGGGTTCTCAGCAGGTTGCCAGTGTCACATCTGATGGCTCGATTCACCATTTTCATCTTGATCACCTGGGTAGTACTCGACGTATCTCATATGCGGATAATCAGAATCTCGCGCAACTTCAATTGGAAAATGATTATTATCCTTTTGGAGGTTACGTATTGGAAGCCAATGATGAAGAAAGCATCCAGTTTACGGGACATGAAAGAGATGCAGTGTCGCAGAGCAATCGAGACGCTGACCTGGATTACATGCACGCACGCTACTATACAAGCACATATGGTCGAATGTTAACTGCGGACCCAGTGCTTGGTGGTGTTGGTGCTTCCCAAAGCTGGAATAGATACGCCTATGCCAGCAATAAGCCAATCAGCAGGATTGATAAGAATGGAAAGGTGGATGAAGAAACTACCGTTACCGTTCTTGTTGAGAACAAGGTTCAAACTACTGATCCTGAGCTTAGACGACCAAATACTGTAAGAGGAACGCAAAAAAAATTCGATAATAAAGTTCGTGATGATGGCTTTGTAGATTTTGAAAAGGGTGCGCGAGCAACTAACCCCAACCAAACAAATATATACATGGAAGAAGGTTTCGCGAAATTATTGACTGGTGCGGGTGATGATGTGACCCCACAGCAGTTGGGTAATATGGTTGATGATGAAACGGGGCGCCTTGTCAATGGTTTAAATAATATAGTCAATAATGGTACGACTGAAGTTGTTTCTGTAGAGACGGAGGTTCGTGCCCCCAGTAATAACGACTCAGGCGTAGGACGAAGATTTGATGGTGTCGCAACAGTTCGCAGGGCTGGTGGAACAGCATCTCAGGGCTTGATTCGAAAAGCGATTAGCTCTATTGGGAAAAAGCTAGTTGGTGCGGTTGGAGAATTAGCCTTTGCGGATAGCACATCGCTTGATCCGCATGAGGCTCTTATGCAGCGACACGACCTGCCGGAAGGCAGTGTAAGTCCAGGTGCTTTTTTCGAAGAGATAACTGTTACGGCAAAAGACCCTTGCCCTGCCTGCAGGATAAATGCTTTTTCATTCTGAGTTATCGTGCCTAATTGACTAAACTGATACTCATTTAACACGTATAGCTGCCTGTGTATTGATGGGTTCAAAATATTCTGGATGGTTATGAATAATAGCTTCTTAAAATTATTTCGAGTAAAAATATATATTTTACTGATATTTCTATCCGCACAGGCTAACGCCTGCATCGTCGAATGTTCAATAGCAGCCAATGATGTTATTGCCGGCAGAGCAGTCAACTTTGAATTCCTGCAGTCCCAGTGCCCGGTATCGGGTGCGGCAGCTATGCTGACAGGCCAGGGTTCAAAGAATCAGATGCCGTTATGTATGGCAGCCTATTATCGTGCGGGGGTGAATCCGACCGGCGGTGGTGATCCCAACGCACTGACCAACCGGAAACGCTGGTGGCGGGATTTTTTTGATGAGCAGTTAAAGCCCAATGTCGGCTTTATGACCGATGAGATATTGTCTCCGCTGTATGGATCCTTCCATGTGGGCGCGGTGCTCTCGACCTATGATCATGCCAGGCGCAGCGGTGACAACGATATTGCCAATAAGGCGGCGCAATGGTTGCAAGCATTCTGGGCCACAACGGCTTTGGTGGCTTATCCCGGTAATCAGTCTGATCTCACCACCCATCTATATAAACCCGCCCGCCCGGTAGAGCTGACCCAATCAGGCAATAATAATAGTTTAATGCGAGGTTTGACCTCAGCCACGGCAGGTGCGCGGCAGCGAGGTTGGGGCTCGGATGTGGATCGCGGGCCGCATATCGGGCATGTGAGCTTGATCCATCCGATGCTGAGTGCGGCACTGGCGATACCGAATCGTAGTTTTGCCGGGAAAATCTATCCGCCGCAAGGCGCCAACTGCTGGGGTGAAAACAGTGCCTGTGGTATTGGTTTTAACGGTGGCTTCGCGTTGATGGCGCAGGTTATCGCGCAGGAAAGCAACTGGAGTTTTGATGGGACTGGCGCCATCAATAATTTTGCCAGCAATTTTGATCCCATCGTGGTGGGGTTGACTACTCAGCAGCGCAACGACCTGTCAGCGCTGGTTAATAATAATACTGATCAAAAGCTGCCCGCTGCACTTAATATGCTGGCAGGCTATGAGCTTAGGTGTGCGATGACATTCGTGCGCACCAGTAATATGGTGGGCTCCTGGTTCGGCGGAGTGGGTGCGGGGCAGGCGCAAGCCAGGTGTAATGGCAACAAAGGGCCGTTTTTTGCCTATACCTATAATCGCGATAACGATGATGCCACCGTGCTGGCCCCGGATTTCAACACCAATGCGCAGAACTGGCTGTCTTATAAAACAGCCAATAATGAAATATGCGCATACCATCAAGGACCCAATACCAGCTATCCCGCGGCGAATAAAGTTCGCTGTATCCCCGCGCCTAGCGGTGATGTGGCCTATCAGCTGTATTGGAACAGCAACGGAATCGTCAGGGTAGATGATGATAGCGGTGGAAATGGTGGTGACGGAGATGTGGATTGCTCGGCGGCATCAACACCTGACTATGCTTATGAAATTATCAGCAGCAACATCGGTCATCCTGATACCGCCGAATGCGGCAGTGATCCGGTTTCGATCAGTATTCAGGTAAAAAATACAGGCAAGAATACCTGGCTGAACACTGATGACAATCAGGCAGGCAATTTCCGCTTTGGTATTCATGGACAGGCCAATGCGTTTTCGGCACAGCCGGACATTCACCCATTCAGTTCGCTGCCGAGGGCCAGTAATTTACCTGCCAATACACCCATAACATGCAACCAGACACATACTTTTAGCTGGCAGCTAAACCAGTTTTCTAATCTCCAGCCCGGTGAATACACTTTGTATATGGGCATGCTGCAGGAGCTGACACCACTGGGCTGGTTTCGCTCAGACAGCCCTCCGAGTGACTGGGATACTGCAATCATTGATGTTCCAGAGCTGGAGGCCGCCATTGACATCAGCGGTCCGAGTGGTGCGCTGCAATGTGGACAGTCACCGGTCCAGGGTTCGGTAACGATTACCAATCGTGGTGGCAGTACCTGGGGAGCAGCCAGTGAGGAGATTTATCTGCGGATTATTGATCCACCCGAAAATTTGATCGCAGAGCCCTTTGGTGGGATGGACGGTATACCACTGAATAGTCTGCAGTGCGGGCAATCACAACAGTTCCCAGTCACTTTTCTAGCGCCACAGATTGATTCGACTCAACAACAGTTTTTTACTCACTGGACTGTAATGACAGATCAGGGTATCGGTCCGATTGACCCTGATGACCCACCCAACAGCAATGTAATACTGGCCAATCTCAACTATCCTGTGACGATCAATTGTCCCCCGCCCGGGCAGTGTTCAGTCAACGCTGATTGCAGCAACGGTCAGATATGTATCAACGGGAGCTGCGAGACGCCCGCAGGTCAGTGTCCTGCCACGCCCATGCCGGTATTGCGTGATGACGTCTTTCAGTTGCCTGGTTCCGGCAATGCCCTGGTTGACGTGCTGGCCAATGACGATAATCCTTCCGGCATCCCATTAGTCATCAGTAATGCCAGCGGGTCCTGTTCCTCAGCCGTGAATGTCCTGCCGGATGGCAGCATGCTGTCGGTAGCAGCCGGACAGATATCAGCCGACTGCAGCCTGCAGTATCAGGTGGCTTATTTAGGCGGCGGTAACGCAGGCAGCGCCAATCTGCAGCTGCTTGCCGGCTCAACAACTGACGCAGTCAATATTATCCAACAGCCCGTTTCAGTTAACGCACTGGCGGGACAAGCTGTTTACTTTGATGTGATTGCGGAAAATGCCGCCACTTATCAGTGGTCAGAAAATGGCTTACCGATTGCCGGTGCTGATCAAAGCCGCTACGACATTGCTCAAGTAACGCTGGCTCAGGATATGCATGTTTTTAATGTGGAAGTTTGCGGTGGAACACCCAGTGCCTGTATCACTTCCGAGCATGCGACTTTGCGGGTCGATACGACGACATTACCGGACCAGGAGCCTTTCAATGGTTCCGCGCTGTTGGTACATCCGGTTATTCCAACCCGGCTGGAGGCGGAAAATTTCGACCTGGGTGGAGATGGTGTTGCTTATCTGGATACCACTCCGGCTACTCCGGGCATCAATGCCTATCGCGAACCAGGTGGGGTTGAGCTTGCAGTGGACGCATCCGCTTCCAATGGCTGGAAAATAGCCAAAGTCCTAGCGGGCGAATGGCTGGAATATGCTGTTTCCATACCGGCCAGTAACTATGGCCAGTCTACCCAGGAATATTATCTGGCGGCACGCTGGCGCAACGGCGGCGGAACCATGCGCATCAGTGCCTTTGATGGCGATGACCTTAATGCTGCCACTGCGGTGTCATCAATGGATGTACCGGTAGCGCCACCCACTTTTGATTCGGCTTTTTATACTCAGCAAACGCTCACCATTCCGGATACCGGCAGCAACAAAACCACACTGCGCTTTGAGCATCTGCAGAATAGCAGTGGTTTTGCTCCTTTCGAACTGGATTATCTGGTGCTGAGAGCCAAATGCCGTGTTGCGAGGCAGGTTTATGCACAGCGATCTACCACCATCGTCCCATCTGCCGGGGTGTTGCCGGTTGAGGCTGAACATTTTGATGACGGTTGCAACGCCTACTGGGATTCCAGCATCAACCACAATACTCAGTTTCCTCCCGGGCATCCCGATGACCGCAGAAATCAGGATGTCGACTTACTGTATGTTGACTGGGCCGGCTCGGCGGTGATCACCGACGCGGCACCGGGGGAGCACGTCAGTTACTCATTTGATCTGGAGCAGAGTGGCCAGATTGAATTTACCCTGCAATTGCTGGGTAACGAAATCTGGGTCAGTCAGCCGGATGCGCCCAATCCTCAAATCAGGCTGGAAGTGCTGGATGCGGCCGGGCAGCTGCACACTACACCGATCTCAATCACCGTGCCCAAGGACGTTAATGGCCCGATCACCGCGCCGGCAGTCGCACTGGGCTCTGGCAGCTATGTACTGCGGTTGGCGACTGAACAGGGGGGCTACAACCTGAACAGAATCAACCTGCGGCACATTCCACCTGCGCCTACCGGTTCTGCCGATGACGATCTGGTGCAGTTCCCCTGGGATTCACTGAACCAGTATCAGATCAGTGGCTGTGCATTGCGAACTGGCGATAACGCGATCCATGACTGGGATGGGCTGAGCATCACCGCGGTCAATGGTATTCCGGCAGCAGCGATCACTATGGTCGATTTATCGCCGTCAACATCATTGTGCGGATGGCGGGTCGACTTTAGTCTGCCTGATAACAGCGGCTCATCCGCGGTAACATTTGATTTTGACTACACCTTCCGTGATGGTGATGTCGGCGATCCGCAGGCGCCAGTGGTGGGTCCGGCTAAAGTCACGGTCAATGTTGATCAGGCGCTGTCTGGTCCAGTAATCGCTTTGCCCGACACGCTGTTGTTTGAGCTGGCCGCTGATGATTATGTGATTGTGGCCAGTGACGGTCCCCAGGGCGTGCTGGGTAATGACACGCCGGATGTCGATTTAGATACCAGCTACTATATTGATCCGGATAATATTCCTGTTTACGACTTGAATGATGCACTGGTTACCGATGCCCACTTACAGGTAGTCACTGGCGGTCTCCATTTGTTCTGGCGCTTAACGCCGCCTGAGTTTCATGATGGTTCACCGCTTAAGTTCAAGTACCGGGTCATCAACGCCAACAACGTTGTTTCCGAACCCGCTGTGGTAACGGTTAACCTTCCGCGTCACCCGTTATGGGCTAATCATGATCAGGTATCCATTGTCTGGGGTACTTCCACACTGATTGAAAAAGCGCAACTGCTGGAAAATGATGACTGGGATGCACCCATCATGGATGATCAGATTCGTCTGGTTATCGATAGCGCCAATGTGGTCTACGAAGATATCGGGGATGCGTTGCTGGTTACACCTGCTGCGCAGACCGGCCAGCAACTGATCTATCACTTAACCGATGATCCACATGAAGTCTTCGTTTCACCACCGGCAACAGTCAGTTTCAACGTGCTGAGTGCCGGGTTTGCGCCGGTTGCCAGTAACGATGTGTTCAATTATCCTCGCGGCGCTACGCAGATGGTGATTCCACTTGCTGATTTGCTGGTTAACGATGCTGGTTTAGGTCCTGCTCTATATGCAATTACCAGCCCACCGGAATTGGCGGACGGCTCTATAGAAGTCACTGGTGAGGCCATCATCTTTACCGCCAGCAGTGGTTTTTCAGGAGTGACGGAATTTGAATACCGGCTGATAGATATCAATAACGTGTTGTCCGCTGACACCGCTAGAGTCAGTATCCGCTCCTGGCCTTTGCAGGAGCAGGAGCTAAAGGAATTTTTCTTGTTAAACATACTAAGTAACGACTGATTAAGAGGAATCGTAATGAAAATTAAATTACTGAGTTTGGTGCTGGTAGCACTATTAGCGTCCGGATTTGCTCAAAGCGCTTTGGCAGGTGCCTGTAACAGCCTTGGGTGCTGGAGTATGGAGGTTGATCAGTTTCGGGTTGACGCGGCCAGCGGTGCTATTTTTGTGCGCTTTAGTGATCAAGGTAATAGCGCGCTGGATAATATCGATACCGCGATCTGTTCACCTCAACCGGTACACTTTGGGCAGGTGGTAAATACCATCAAGCTGACACCTTCGACGCCGGCCTATGATGAGTTTAAACAGATCATTATGACAGCCTATATGTTTACCGGACACCGGTTGGGTTTCAGTGTTTATGATCCGGATCCAAACGATAGTGATCCATATTGTGAGTTCAAAAGTATTGATATCGTTGATACCTTGGATTGATTGCTAGCCGTGTTGGTGCGGGTGGGACAGCTGTTAAAGGCGTTCGTTTTCATCACGGGTATTAGCCCGGTTAATAAAATTTCGTTGGCATGATCCTGTAAAGCCTGCTTGGGCAGGCTGCGTCAGCAATACTTTTACCGTAACGATCCAGGTGACATCGGATTGAACCGCCCCGGGTTTACCGGAGACCAGGTTATGTCAGTCAAGCTGCAATAGTTTGAGTCTCACATTGATTATAATATGCCTGTTCGAGTTCGGCTGGTGGCACGTTATCAATAGGTTCAAGTGTGCGCCGGTGATTGAACCAATCCGCCCATTCCAAGGTAGCGTATTCAACGGCCTCAAGGTTTTTCCATGGTCCGCGTTTGTCGATCATCTCGGTTTTGTATAAGCCGATAATGGTTTCCGCCAAGGCATTGTCATACGAATCTCCGGTGCTGCCGACAGACGATTCAAGCTGCGCCTGGGTGAAAAAAGCAGCGGCCTTGCGCAAAATCTCATTAACCCGTTTGAGTTGCTGGAGTTGCGTTTGCTCGGCACTACTGGAGCCTGCCCGGGTTCCCTGATCACGCACTTCCCGAGAATATCTTGTCGCTCTGTTCATTACTCCATCCTCTTCAATAATGGAGTCTCCGGTAAACCCGGCGCGATTCAAGCTATGCAACTCAATGACACGTTTTTCTGTGGGTTGCGCTTATCTAGATATCAATCAATGCCATGCGAGATTTCCGGAATGAAAAGCGCCAAATGGTCCATCTGTGTGAGCCTGCTCATGCTTGGCATGACATCAATGCTGCCGGTGTTTGCCCAGGATATTATTTTTGTTGATAGCTATGAACAGGGTAGTACCCTGACCGGACGCTTGCTGGATACCAACGCGTTTGTGAACCAGGGGTTGGAGATACCCATTGTTGGTGCCACGGTCAGCCTGCTGGAAGGCAGTCAGGCTGATGTAACCAATGCGCAGGGTGAATTTGTATTGCTGAATATTACCAGCGGCGAGCAGATCCTGGATATTGACAGTGCCACCGCTGATAACGCGCCCAACGGCGATCAATATGCCGGTTTCCGCGAGCGGATACTGATTGATGCGGGCTTCATTGCGGTTGTGCGGCCATTTTATCTACCTCGTATTGATTCCAGTAGTCTGACCACCATTGATCCGAATCAGGATACTACCGTTACCAATCCGAATTTGAACATTTCCATGACGGTATTCGCGGGGACGGCGATGGCTGAAGACGGCAGCCTGTTCGATGGTCAGTTGTCGATTTCCGAGGTGCCGAATGCGCTGGCACCTGCTGCGCTGCCGAGCTTTCTTGAACCGGGTTTGTTGATTACCATTCAGCCGGTGGGCGTGACCTTTACCACACCGGCGCCGATCACCTTTCCCAACTTTGACAACCTGCCGCCGGGCAGCGGTACCGATTTATGGTCGCTGGATCCCGAATCCGGGCAATTTATCGTGGTGGGCGCCGGTGAGGTCAGCGCCGACGGTCAGCGCATTGAAACGGTTACCGGCGGGATTATCGCCGCCGACTGGCACGCGCCACCACCGCCACCACCGGAGGAAGGCGACGGTGATAGTGACGGGCCACCTAGTTGCCTTGGCTGCTGCCCCGGTTGCAGCGGTTCGGTCGGTTCCGAGGTGGATCTTTTTAACGGCCAGCTTACCGAACAGCTGGTGTTACCCGGCGTGATCTCGATGGGTCAGCTCAATGCACCGGAGTTCGTGTACCGTTCAAAACGCGCCTATCCGGTGCAAGTAGTGCCGGTCAATACCGGCATCGTCAGTCGGGCCGCAATTCCGAACATGATCTCGTACCGTGGCTTTGTCGAAGACGAGCTGGTGCAGGATGAAGTCTTTATCGCTACCAGCAGCCTGGTTGACGGCATCGATGAGCCATTCCGCGTGGCGGTGCCATTCGATAACACCGGCCGGGCATCGGGGATTTACGCGACCGACGTGTTGGTCACCAGTATTTATGATCGCTCACGCATATCGCGACCCAACCCCAGAGCGCTGTCGGTCATCAACGGTCAGGACAGCCCGTTTGGTGCCGGTTGGAGTCTGGCGGGTCTGGACCGCCTGATTCTGGGCGAACCGGGCACCATTCGCGAGCAGCTGTTGCTGGAACAGGGTAATGGCGGCTCCATTCAATACAATGAGCAGCTCACCGGTGTGAACCCGGATGGCATTATTACCTTACTTTCGCACAACGATCCCACGCAGCCGGTTCAGGCTCAGGAAATTGCTGCCATTCAGAATGTGCTGACCGATATGGGCCATGCTTCGCAGGTGGTGTTTCGTCAGGAGCTTACCCAGGAGGTCGTCGATCAAAGCCGCATGATCCTGTTTTTTGATGCCTCGTTCGTGATTATTGCCAGCAATCCGGACAATCAGCACATGCCCGATCTGCTGCTGGAGGCCCGTGCCAACGGCATGCCGCTGTACTTCCTCGGCTCCGAACCGGCCAACTTCCGCAACTTCGGCAACACCGACGAGGGATTCGAGTTCATCGACAAGTGGCTGGATCTGGTGCACCTCGAGCTGGCCTCTAACACCAACGGCGGCCAGGGAGTGGTCAATGTACTGGACACCAACCACCCGATCTTTGATGGACCAGCAGGATTGCTGAGCCAGTACACACTAGACAACGATTCGGATGTCACCCGTGGTTCCAACACCGGTGAGACAGTGCTGGCAAGTAGCGCCACCGCCGACATTGTGTTGGTGGCTGAATCGGCAGCTGGCGGGCGCACCGCGGTGCAAAACCACACCCTGATAGCCAGCGAGCCTGTTGCCAACCGACCAGATATCGAGATCGTATTCCGTAACACCATCGACTGGCTGCTCGACAGCCCTTCAATCAGTTCCGGCTTCTTTGGTGAAAACCAGTTTGCCGGGGTTGACGGCGACTATGCCGGTATTATTTACGATCCAGATGCCGACATTTATACACGTTTGTTGACCAATGGGTCTCAACAGCTGTTCGATGGCAACGGCTTGCTGATCGCGGTCATGGACCGCAATGGCAATGCGACGATGTATAGCTATGATACCCAAGAACGAGTCAACACCATCACTGACCCCGTCGGCCGCGTCACCACCTTTGCCTACGACGGCAACGGCAAACTCGAGACCGTCACCGACCCGGCAAACCGGACTACGAATTTCAGCGTTGACGCTGCGGGTAATCTCACTGGCGTGACCTTTCCGGACGGCTCGACACGCGGGTTCGGCTACGACACACGCCACCTGATGACATCGCAGACGAGCCCCCGCGGTTTGACAACGAATTATCAGTACGATGGTCTCGGATTTTTCACCCAGAGCATGCAACCGGATGGCTCGATCCGACAATCCACCGCAGCGCAGGCCATTGGCATAGTCGATATCAGCGGGGGTATGGGCACCGCAGCCAATCCTGCACCCGTGACCCGGCCAGATGCGGCGGTCAGTGGGCTTATTGATCCAGAAGGTCGCATAGTAGCTGCAGAAACAGGTCCATTTGGTGAGCCGGTCGATGTATCAGGGCTTGATGGTCTGGTCACTAGCATCGAGCGTGATCAAAATGGCAATCCGCTTACCACGACATTGCCCAGTGGCGCCAGTTTCAATGCCGGCTATGACGCTGGCGGTAACCGTGTATCAGTGACCGATATGTTATTGGGCGGCACCATCACAACCGAGTTCGACCCGGAACTCAATCTGCCCGTAACGATAACCGATGACTCCGGCGACCGTGTCGTGTACAGCTATGATGCGCAGGGCAATCTGTTGTCGGTAGCCAGTGCGGAAGGGCGCAGCGACGCATTTACCTACACGCCGGAAGGACAGCTATCGAGCTGGATACCGAGGTCAGGACCTGCAATGGAATTGACCTACGACGTCAACGGGCTTGTCAGCATGGTCAGTGAAGGCACTGGTGGCAATCAGCGCCAGACCACGATTCAGCGTAACGCAGCGGGCCGCATCACAACGCTTACTGATGCCGAGGTTCGCAGCGCGATGTTTGCCTATGATTCGGCCGGCCGGGTTGTGAGTAATACACGCCCGGATGGCAACGTGGTCAGCATTGACTATGACCCCGCGGGTCACCCGGTATCGATCACCCCGCCGGGCAGCATGACCCATGGATTCGATTTTACCGCCGCCGGTCTGGTCGCCGCCTACCGGCCTCCGGACATTCCTGGTAATGAGGACATTTTGTTCACCTACTCACCTGCCCGGCTGCTGACCCGGATCGATCTGCCCGATGGTCGCAGTGTTGTCAACACCTACGATGATGGCGCGCGTCTGGTCAGCCGACAGCTTGAGCGCGGCACAACCACGTTTACCTACGCCGGTGACACCGGCGTGTTGTCCAGCATCACCGCCCCCGGCGGCGAACTGCTGAGCTTTGGTTATCTGGGCGCGCTGCCGGTCAGCCAGACCTGGTCGGGCAGTGTTGCCGGAACCGTGTCGCGAAGCATCGGCCCGGAGCTGCGCCTGGACGGTGAGTCGGTTAACGGCGGTAGTATCGTCAACTACCAGTACGATGCCGACGGGCAGGTCACTGCCGCGGGTGATCTGGCGCTGACGCGTGAGACCGACAGCGGTCGGCTCGCGGCTGCCAGTCTGGATATGATCGACGACACCTATAGCTACAACAGTTTTGGTGAGCTCGTGGACTATGCAGTCACGGTTGACGGTACCCCATTGTTTGCCTACAGCCTGACCCGGGACGGTATTGGCAGAGTGATCACGAAATCCGAGACCGTTCTCGGGACCAATACCACTTATGCCTACGACTATGATGACTATGGACGCTTGCAGCAGGAAGATCGCGATGCTGCCCTGCAAGCCAGTTACACCTATGACGCCAACGGCAACCGGCTGACCCGCTTCGATGGTTCAGTAACGGAAAACGGCACCTATGATGTGCAGGATCGGGTCGAGTCCTATGGCGCGTCCACTTATATCCATCGCCAGAGTGGTGAACTGCAATCGCGCACCAATACAGCGGGAACGACATCCTACGATTACGATGAAACCGGGAACCTGATGGCCGTCACGTTGCCCGGCGGCACCGTTATCGATTATGTCATCGACGGTGCTGAGCGGCGTATCGGGAAGCGCATTGATGGCACACCGGTACAGGCGTGGCTCTACCGGGATCAGTATTTTCCAGTGGCTGAATTGGGCGGTAATGGGGCTCTGGTATCGCGGTTCGTGTATGCCAGTCGCGAGCACATACCCGACTACATGGTTCGGGATGGCATGACCTATCGGATCCTCACTGACCACATCGGCAGCGTTCGGCTGGTGGTCAATGCCCAGGACGGCAGCATTGCCCAGCGCCTGGACTACGATGCCTTCGGGCGCGTGCTGGTGGATACCAATCCCGGGTTCCAGCCTTTCGGTTTTGCCGGCGGTCTCTACGATGCCGACACGGGTCTGGTGCGCTTTGATGCCCGGGACTATGACGCCGTGACCGGCCGCTGGACCGCAAAAGACCCGATTCTGTTCGAGGGTGGCAGCACGAATCTATATGCATACGTGAAATCAGACCCGCTGAATCGTATTGACGTCAATGGCCTGAACCCGAGCTCGGGTCCGCCACCACTTACATTGGTTGGAAAAATTATCGATGTCGATGGACCCAGGGTATGGGTGTCGCGCAAGGGCAGCGACGGCACCCGCAGGCGCTTCCAGGCGTGCATGGGACAAAGTGTCTTTCTGGGTGATCAACTTCAAACCGACCCGGACACCCAGGCCGTAATCCAATTTTATATCGGCGGGCGAGCGGGTGTAAGCGGGGGTGACCAGGTAGAAATTGTGACATCGGAATCGCTCGAGCGTGTCCGTAAAGGTGGCCCGCTGTCGATTGATCCGGATTTCGGTGCAATCTTCAACGGTAAAGCTGATGTTGAACTTCAAATACAAACGGCGGGAGGTGTGATCGGTATCGAGGGCTGAAAACGCGCTCCGCGCAGACTTGTTCTAAACACCGGCTTATCAATACATGCGGGGTTGGGACCAATCTGCGGGATCAAATCTACCAGGCTGCTTTAGAGCGTATCAAGCAATGCCTGTAACTCATTCACCCAGGCTGCGCTGACATCGTCGATTTGGGCATAGGTTTGCAGTGCTTGCGTGGCGTGCTGTCTGGCGAGTTCGAATTGCTGGTTGGCTGCGTAAGCCATGGCCAAACGATGATTGAAGCGACCAGGGTACAAGTGGCCTTCGGGATAGGCGGTGGCGGACATTTCGACCACGTTTCGCATAGTGGCTATCGCATTATCGATGTCACCCGCATTTAGTAGCAGACTACCCAGGTTGTAACGAGACAGCAGTGTCTGGGGATGTTCCGGGCCCAGCATTTGTTGCTGCAACTCGGCGGATTGGCGGACATATTCGATGGCCTTGTCCATCTGCTCCAGGTACTCATAGGTCATGCCCAGATTTCCCAGTGTAATAGCCAAATCCGCACCGCCATCCGGTTTGTGCCGCCGATGCAGCTCAATGCTTTTTTCATACGCGGCAATCGATTGTGGGTAGTCTTCCAGCAGGTCGTAGGCGGTGGCAAGGTTATTCCACATCACGGCTTGATCAAACAAGCTGACATCGATTGTCGGTTCTGCTGTCAGCAAGGTTTGCGCCTGTTGTAACAGCTCAATACTGCGTTGTGGTTGATTGATTTTTGGCAGCAGACCGCCATAGTCAACGAGAATACCGTAATAGGTCTGGCGGCCTTCAATAGAATGATCGTCAGCCACCCAATCCATGGCTTGTTGAAAATAGCGTTCGGCTGTACTGTAATCTGATTCATCCCAATTCAGCGTGGCGATTGAATTGAGAACCTCTGCGCGATCTTTCGGGCTGCCATGAATCTGGTAGAGTCGCAGCGACTTTTCCAATTGCTCACGCGCCGCCGCAAAATTGGCCTGTCCCAACAGTGCAAAGCCTATAACGTAACGCATTTCTGCCTCCAGCTCCGGCTGATTGCTGAAATGCTCGCCAATGGTTGGTATGGCTTGTTTCAAGGCGTTGGCCAGGCTGATGGATCCCGAGGCAGTGAAAGGATTGGACTGGCCAATCATATCCACCAGAAATTGTTTGGCGGATTCTGCTCTGACAGCTTGTTGCCGGGCTGTATCGCGCTGTCGTTCAGCTTCGCGTGCCTGCATAGTGACCACCAGTAACGACATCAGCAGAATGACAAACGCAAACGCAGTAGCGGCCACGCCGGCCCGGTGCCGACTGACAAACTTGCCAGCACGATACCAGCGTGAAGCGCCACGCGCCTTGACCGGCTGTCCCGTCAGATAGCGCTCAATATCGTTGGCGAATGCGGCCGCTGAGGCGTAGCGTTGCCCGGGCTGCTTGCGCAGTGCCGTCATGATAATTCGATCAACATCACCACGCAGTTTGCGCCGTAATTGACGGGCATCGGCCAGGCCTGAGGGTGGCTCGGTGCGCAATTGTTTCAATGATTTGCTGGGATCGACCGGGATAGTGTCACACACCGTTCGCTCGATCATGGCAGGGCTCAGGGTTTCGACTGCATAGGGCCGCTTGCCGGTAACCAGCTCATACAGCAACACGCCCAGTGAATAGATGTCACTGCTGACGCTTACCCTATCACCGCGGACCTGTTCCGGGCTGGCGTATTCGGGCGTCAAGGCCATGTTGCCCAGCCGCGTGACGGGCAGACTGATGTCCTGCTGGTCCGGATCAAGCACCTTGGCAATGCCGAAGTCCAGTAATTTGGGCTGGCCATCGGCGTTGATCAGGATATTGCCGGGTTTGATATCGCGATGCACGATACCGTGCCTGTGGGCTTGCCCCATGGCTTCACAGACACTTTGAAACAGCTGCAGTCGGGCTGCCAGATCCAGTGAGTGCTGATTGCAATACCGCAGGATATGCTCACCATCAACCAATTCCATTACCACATAAGGTGTGCCGTCAGTGGCGGTGCCGCCATCAATCAAGCGGGCAATGCCGGGGTGTTCCAGGCGGGCCAATATCTGGCGTTCGGTGTTGAAGCGAGCCATCGCGGAATCATCCAGCAGTTCGCTGCGGAACAATTTAATTGCCACATCCTGAGTAAATGCGCCGTCGGCACGGCGGCCTCGATAAACGGTGCCCATGCCGCCACGCGCCAACTCGGCGGTGAGTTCAAAAGCGCCCACTCGCTCACCACTGCGGTCAGTGTCGGCGACGTGGACTGGGCCACTTTCCAGAAACCCCTGGCTGGCACGATCAGCCGCCGCCAGACGCCTGACTGTCTGTAGTAGTTCGGGTTCGTCAATACATTGCTGTTGCAGCCATTGGTCGCGCTGTGCCTGCGGTTGCTCAAGGCTGTGGGTGAACAGCGCCAGTGCACGGGTTTGCAGGGTTTTTGCTTGTTTGTCATTGCTCATCAGAATGTTTCCAGCTGCTGATACAGCCAGGCGCGGGCGGCGCGCCAGCCACGGTTTACGCTAGCCACCGATAGCTGCATGACATCAGCGGTTTCCTCGATGGTCAGCCCCCCGAAGTAGCGCAATTCAATAATGCGTGCCTGCTCTGCGTTCATTGTTTCCAGCTGTTGCATGGCCTGATCCAGGGCCAGCACGTCAACACTGGCGGCAGGTTCTTTTACCATGCCGGTCAACAGTGTCACGCGTTGTCCGGCAGAGCGCTTCAGCGACTGCCGGCGACGTCCATTATCCACCAGTATCTGGCGCATCACCCGTGCGGCCACCGCGATAAAATGTATCCTGTTCTGCCATTCCATCTGCTGGTTGTTACCGAGTTTCAGGTAGGCTTCGTGTACCAGTGCGGTTGGCTGCAGGGTGTGCCCGCTGCGTTCTCTGGCGAGTTGTGACCGGGCAAGCTGACGCAGCTCGTTATAAACGCGCTCGATCAGCTGTTCCTTAGCGTGGGTATCTCCCTGAGTCCATTGCTGCAAAAGCCGGGTTACATCCCCGGCGGAATCACTCATGCTGGCAATCCATGATTGTTATGTCTGTGAGTTTACCGAATACCGAGTCAGGTTGCAGATGCATCAGGAAGAAATGCCCGGCAGCGATGATAATCATTGCCCGGTATATTCCGGGCAATAGACAGGCTTCAATCAGAGGTTGCTTAGCTAAACCGCCGCCCCGGCCCCAACATCCGGCCTGAAAAAGTCAACTCCACCGTTTTAATCGTTTTCAGATCCAGCCACTCATTGCCCTTCAGATCAAAGTCTATCCGCCAGTTACTGAATGGACTCAGGCCGATGTAGCCCTGACCACCCTCGCCGAAGTTGCCGCCGGCGGTATTATCGCGATTGGAGTAATCAATTTTATATAACTTAACCCGGGGGCGGTGACTGAATACGTGTATGGCATTCGGCTTATCCAGGTCAGTGTTGTTGTTCAGCACTGCCCTGCCGCTGTGAATTAAATTGAGATACAGAACATTTTTGTCGCTGTCGATATCCGGGAATTCCAGTTTGAATTTGCGCGCAATCACAAAACGCATATTCAGGAAGCCCAGTTCGTCGCGGATATCCAGGCTAAAAGCCAGTGAGCGTGATTGCAGCATGGCGGCGAACTCATTGGGATAGCGCTCGGCGGATATGATCAGGGTTTGCTTGAAGTCGGAAAACGATTCATTGTTTTCTCTAAAGCTATCAATGTCGGCGATTAAACGCTCGTGGGCTGCTGCCTGGGTGGCAATATTCAGGTTGCTGGTTTCCAATTGCCGGTGCTGCAGCGACCAGTACTGGTAGGCGCGATTTTCCAGATAGATATTTCTGAGCAGATTCCGCTGCACATCTTCATAGGCATCACTCAGGTAGGCCGTGTAGATCGGTAAAACATTGTCCTGATGGCTGGCGATCTCGGCATTGATGTGTTGAATGCTGTGATAGAGCTGATCGTGCTGTACCTGTAAATTTAGCAGTTGTGCCACCAGGGTGCTGTAGTTATAAGCCGCCATATTGCGGGCCTGAACGAGTTCGAGATAATAATCCATGGCCTGACGTAATTCGCCGGCAGCATCGAACTTACCCAGGTATTTTTTCAGCATCTCATCAAAGTCACCGGCATCAACCAGAATTTTGGCGGCATTCGGGTTGGCTTCATCAATATAATCTTTAATCGAGCTATAGGCTTTGCTGATACCGTCGATAGTGGCTTTGGCTTTTTTGAAAACTTCCACCACATTTTTGACTTTCTTGCTGAATTCCTCCGCTTTCTTGACGGCGTCAATGGCGGTTTTGATGCCACCCACCGCACCCACCACGCCACCCGCGCAGCCAATCACGGTGCCGAGCATGTCGAGGAAATTTTCGAACCCCAGACCGTTTTCTTCGCGTAAATATTTAATCAGTTCATCCCTGAATTCCAGCTGACCCTCAAGCAGCACACCGCGCTGGTGCCGCATGTCCTCGGTATAATCCCTGACCTCGGACTCAAAACTCTCGATTTGCGGCTTCAGCTTATCCATCTCCACCAGAAAATCGTCCAGTTTGCGATCAATCTCCTGTTTCGCCTGGCGGAATGCCTGCATACGCTGTTTGTCATTGTCCGATTTGTCCAGGTAGCGGTGATACTGGTCTTCAACCACCTTACCCAGGCTGATAATTTGTCCGGTTCGCGTGATCAGGTTTTGCAGGTTAAGCACCGGTGTCCAGTTGTAGCTATGGCCGTAGAAATCCAGGCCCTGCTGAATACGCATCAATGACACCACCGTGCTGTTGTGCATGCCGGCACGGACGGACTGTTCCGGTTGGGATATCCGTTTAGGATCAATCACTGCCTTGGGATCGGTAAAAGCCTGATTGATGTTGATCAGCCAGCCATAACCGTTGGCCACGGCGCGCAGGTCGTCTGCGTTTCTGGCGTTAAGGAAATCAAGATCAGTTGTGTTTTGGGTGATCAGCAACTGGCTGAGACTGATGGCCTGCGCCAGTTCGATGAAGGAATAGTATGCTGAACTGGCATTGGCAAAAGGCTTACCGTTAAACTGCAACTCGATGCCAGCATCGCCCTGTTGACCATTGATGCCGGTTTTTTTTGCCTCAGGTCCCAACGGCCCCTGGTTGCCATCAGTGGCCCGCATATCATCCAGTGGTCTACCAGTTTTGCCGTCATACATTTTTGTCATGGCACCCCTGCCACCACGGCCGCCCGGTCCACGGCCACCGGGATTGGCATGTACTCCACCCCTGCCACCAGCAGTGCTGTACATCACGCCTAACTCAAGCGCATCGATCACGTTTAATGCTATCCGGCCGCCTTGACCGCCATCACCGGACAATCCCGGAGAGCCAGCGCGGCCGCCCTGGCGCCCATCTTTACCCATCGCTTCTTCGGGAAATCCATTGCCCCCGGGAGTCCGCACGCCCGACTGTGAAGATTTGACGCCATCCGCGCCCGGTTCACCCTGTATACCTGGATGGCCATCCTGGCCACGTCCACCGCGGCCTCCGCTGGCGAGCAGGATTAGTGATGCTGCCTGCAGCTGTTTGCTGAATTGACTCAGCAATGGCTCAACAGCACTGGTCCGCAGATGACTGATAATGTGTTGTTTGATGCTGGCTAAGAACTTAGCCGGGAATTTGATATCAAGCAGTACGGGCAAGCCGATAGGCGCGTCAGAGATTAACGATAACTCAGCATGCAGCGAGTCTAATTTGCCACCCGCGGTGACCAGCGCCGATAGCTTGATTCCGCAGGCAAAAGCATTGCTGCTCATTCTTGTATTACCTGAAATATTGGTGGTGCCGGAGATGGTGAGCCTGGGTAGATTAAGCTGCATACTGATTTGTTGGCTGCTGCTGTCATACCCAGAGGATTCAAATTGTAGATTGCTCAGCCCTTCGACATGCCCATTCTCGAGGTTAATAACACCAAACATCTTGTTTTTGGCGATTTCAAATCTGGACAATTTAATGACATCGTTCACTTTGGGTGATTGCTGAGAAAAGATCTGGCCGCCGAGGCTGGCGATCTCCATCACCAAGAGTGGTTGGCTGGCGCCGATGTGATCCAGTAGCCGCTGTACGCAGATGGTTATATTGCCGCTGTTGCCGCCAGTGCTTCCATTGGCACCATCGGTACCTGCTGCACCGGGTTTGACATCCTGCTGAACAGGCAGCTCACCGGGAGCGAAGTCTTGATCAGCGTATGCGCCAGCGGCATCCAGTATGGCCGGTTTTTCGATGATGATTTCGCGCGCGTTCAATTCGATGTCGCGGCCCGGGTTTTGAAGTGTTCCGGCCAATATAATCTGATCAGCGTATACTGAAAAATGCTTTTCCGATGACAACCGTTTGCCCGTGACTGCTTGATAAGGCAGATGTGCCTGAGTCAGTCGAATACTATGTGTGTGAATACTCAGGCGGTCATCCTGACTATCGATAATTTCCCGGTTCATTGCTGAGCCGGAAGCGCGTGTGGTTGAGTTCATGCAAGGCTTCCTACTGGTTTTTTTTAATAGCCGTTATTCGGATGTGCGAATTTGTCATTTTGTGATCGGCTGGCAAGATGCTGGAGGGTCAGTGAATACTTCAAAGCCGGCGTCGCTATCCATCAACAGCGCTGGTGTGATGCAACTTGAACAGTGGAAATAATGCAAACAGCACTTGTCCCGTCAGCCCGAGCATACCCAGCAAAGTAAGGTAACCAGCAAAATGCACGTCGATTGATTGCCCCAACAAGGTGAGCGAGAGTAATAGCTCGGCCAGCATCAGCAGTGCAAACGCCACTGCGCCCATCAGCACGCGGGCAGGCCAGCGCTCAGCGACCTTGAAGCGGCTCAGCACCCAGCCGCAGATCAGCCAGCATGCCGTCAGAATAACCGGCAGTTCGATCAGCGTGCCGATCAACTCACCCCAACGGGGAATGGCGATCATTACGCGCAGGATGCCGAGTACAAAGCCAACCAGGAACACCAGTGCAAAATAAGCGGCGCCGGCGCGCGCGGCCGTGCTCATGATTTTACCCGGCAGAAGATGATCAAGATTTTTTGCGGTTGATGGGTAAGCTCATCATCCACAACTCTGCCGCCAGGCTGCGGGCACCGCCGCCATCACGATTAAGTAATATCAAAACCATACCGTCTCGTCTGCGCTGCAGCAAGGATTAGACCCTATTCACAAACACCGCTGAGTGACTGACAGCTATTGGCTATGACCAGTTTCCAATCTTTGATATAAGGCTTGCCGCTGTTGGCCCTGGCATCAGTATTCAGGTGACTGGTGAGATAGAACAGGCGCTGAATTTCGTTTTTGTTTTGCGGGCCGACATTAGCGTCACGGAAGCGTTGCTGCAGATAAAACGGCGGAATTGACTGGCTGTAAAGCGTGACGCTGATATGGTCGGCGCGTGCTAAAGCGGTCGGGTCCAGGTTGATCTGGTAGGTGATTTTATCCGCACCGGTCAGGTTGGGGTCAGAATAATAAGGATCATTTTTGGCCTCACCATCCAGTTCACCGACGATTTGTATATACGGTGAAGGGTTGTTGAGGAACACTTTTGGATCAAAACCCCGCGGCCGCAGGCGGTTGTCTTTGACATGGCTGATCCGGCGCAGGAAGCTGGTAGTCAACTGGCCCTCCGAGTCTTTAATCAATTCCTGGTAAATCTGTACCTGATCACCGCTGGTGATGGTCTGATAATGAGGCTGGAACGGGGCATTCGGATTTTTTACCGGTTGTTCGCTGGGCAATACCTCGTTGGTAATACCATTTAAAATAGCGCCCAGTTGATTGGTGCGGCCCGACGCCCACAGGGTTTCATTGTGCTTATCCTGGATCAGGACTTCCAGAAATACGCGCCGGAAGCCGACGCCTGATGGCAGATAGTGACCGACCTTGTTGGTCACCAGTATCTCGGCGGTTAACTGCGTGGGGCTGATTTTTTTGAATGACTCAACGGTCACTTTTGCTGTTTCGTCGGCCGCCATTTCCAGCATGGATTCGCGGCCGGTGATCAGCGGCGGGGTAACGCCGCTGCCGGTCATGTAATCAATCTGCCGGGCGCCCAGAATCACCGGGAACTGCTGGAAGAATTCATTCAGGAAAACATTCAGGCCATGCAGTTGATGGCGGCGGTATTCGGGTCGCGGCGTCAGCGTGATATCGGCATCGGGCAGGCGATGAGTGGTCGGCGCAAAGCTGCTGTCCTCAATGTTGGCAATGCGGAACGGTTCAACCTTACCGGCCAGATTTTCCTGCTGCAATGGTTTGCCCTTGTACTTGTCACCCATGTGACAATCCTGGCAGGACTGGAATGTGCCAGGTTTGGCAAAATCGCTGTTTACCCATTCCAGATGGGTGGTCTGCTCGTAGGTGGCGGACAGCGTCTGGCCGTCGTGCTCAAATTTGTGCGGGGTGCCGTCATTGTTAAAGATCGGCAGCAGAATATTGTGGCAGGTACCGCACAGATCCGAACTCTGGATTTGTTGGCCGTGCTTGGGGGTTACCCCCAGGGCATGTTCCATCGGTTTGGTGACGATGCTGTCATCGCTGAACGGCCCATACACTTGGTCCGCCGGACCGGTGACAAAATTACCGGTAAACGAGGCCTCCTGGCCAAATTCATCGTCAGTGACGTGATGGCAGACCGCACAGGAAATCCCATCCCGCGCCAGCGCGCCATATTTGGAATCCACGCCGGGGGCATCCTGCCACTGGGTAACCTGCTCCAGCGCAAATGGTTTTCCGAACGGTACGCCTTCCGGCGGCGGGATGGCGAAAATATCTTCGCAGGTCTCGCCCCCCTGGCCCTGAGTGTCAATTGCCTGCTGCCGTTGGCCCATCACGCCATGACAGTGCAGGCAGGTGTTCTGGATGCACTGCGTCATAGCCGGTAAATGGTTGGTCTCACTTTGCAGCTGAGAAAAGAAAATCGGGTCGCGGCCGGCCAATCCCATCGGCGAGGCCCGCCATTCGCCGTAGGGCGAGAGGTTGACCAGTTGTTTGGTGTCCGGGTCTTCGATCACCATATTGGGTGTGGCTGAGTTGGAGTAGGTGCCGTCATGACAGCCGGTGCACTGGTCGGAGGTCAGGAACTCGGCGGGACCGTTCGGGCTGGAGAAGCGGTGATCGAAGGTTTCCGCTGGCAGACGCAGATTCAGTGCATTACCGAATGAGATGTTTGAGAGTTGATCATAGAACTTCAGAAAATCACTATCGGCCTGTTCCAGGGGCGCCGCAAACGGGGTCTGATAGGTTTTGGCTGGTGCGGCTGACAGTGCGGTCAGCGCGACTGCATCACGGGCATGTTTATCGGCCAGCAGCGAGTTATCGATATTGCGCAGTTCGCGTGGATCGATCAGGCGTTTCATCAGGCCATCCAGATTGTAGCCTTTGTACTCCAGGCCCGGGGTAAGCAGATTATCCAGGGATGAGTAGGTGGACTCACTCTGCGCTGAAGCATGGCAGTTAACACAATAATTGCCGAATTCGTTGTAGGGAAATACGGCATTGGGCATTTGCGTACCCTGGGGCAGTGGCTCGAACAGCACGCCGGTGGGATACCACAAGGGGTTGCGTTTTACTGGTGGCGGCCCGAAAAAATCCGCGGCCGCGGTGGTTACCGCGCTGCGGTCGTTGATCGGCGGGTTACCGATCAGCTGCACTTTGCCGTGTTCATCCACACTGTCGGAAAAACCAGCCCAGTACCAGCCGTCGTGGCTGAAACTACTGTGTTTGACCATGATGGCCCAGGATTGCGCGGGCAGCGTCGGATCAGGAATTTCCATGCAGCCTTCCGCGTTCAGCTGGATGCCCAGATCGCTATCAATGTTGCGCATTTCCTTAACGATCATGGCGTTGTCAGGAATCTCGCCGCTGCGGTTGCGACACAGCCATTCGGTCACTTTCGGTGAGTAATAGATCTTGACAGCCGGATGCACGCCGAAGGACTTGCCCTCGCCGAGCTTGCCGACATAGGGACCGGTCATACGCCAGTTCTTGTCTGACTTCCATTTTTTGCTGATGTACTGACGCTCGTTGATAAATTTTACCAGCGCTTCATCGTACTGGTTCTTAGCGCTTAGATCGTTGAGACTGGCCGGCGGCACAGATAGATTGGCCGGTTCGCCGAAATACGGTTTGGGGTGGTCCTCGTCCCACGGCATTTGACCGCACAAACTCTCAATCTCGGCCTGGCTGGGTTCTATCTCGCTGCTCGGGCAGACCCAATCGGCCGGGTCGGGTGGCAGCAAATCCACCGCTGATGCGGACAAGGCCAGGCACAGCAGTGCTGGTAGGCAGAGTATCTGAATCAAGAAAAGCGGTGGTCTTTTGAAACAATGAGGATAGGTGTGGTTCGCAGAATGATAACCAATACGCGTAACTTCCATGCTGACTCCCTAGATCGCACTTATATGTTTTTAATAAAGATAGCAGATTATGCGTATCATTGTATGATGAAGGCAGATACAGGGAGCGTTTATGAAGCAGTGCGAGCCCACGATACGGCCTGCCACGGAGCAGGACTACGTAGCGATGGACCAACTACAAACCGTTTCTGTCAGGGCATTGTGCGCCAGTGTTTACTCTCAGGAATTGATCGAGGCATGGGTCGGCAAACCCAAGCCTGAACGTTACATGCGCGGCTGTCAAAAGGGCGCTTCTTATTATGCTTGTATGATGGGGGAGCGGTTATGCGGTTTCTGTGCAATCGGGCTGAAGAGGCGCATGGTGGAGGCCGTGTTTGTGCATCCGGAAATGGCGGGCCAGGGCATTGGCAGCCGAATGTTGCAGCATTTGTTCACCCTTGCGGCACAAAACGGTATCGATCAGTTGATGCTTGAGTCATCATTAAACGCTATAGACTTTTACGCCAGTCATGGATTTGTTGAGTACGCTCGCTGTCAGGTGGAGCTGATGACCGGGCAAATGATTGATGGCGCGCTGATGGGGCGTAAACGCTCCGCTGATGATTAGAATTAGCAGCAGGTTGTCAGGCGGAGGGCGAAGCGTGCTGCCAGGGAAAGAACATGGTATTTATCAAAGCATTGCGAATAGCCTATCGATACGGTGTAAAATTACCACAGCGTCTGGAAGTGTAGCCATGTTTATTATTTTCGGTTGGAAAAAAACCACCAAACCCCTGGAATCATTACTGACCACCGATTGCCATCGCTGTCATAACCGGTCGAAATGGAATATCCGTCAGGAAACTGAGTGGGTTTCCTTGTTCTTCATCCGCTTGTTTCCATTCAAAAACAAATATCGTCTGGCCTGTGAAATCTGTGGTGATTCGGTATTGTTGGCTGAGAAAACCTGCCAGCAAATCCGTAACCACCAAAAACACAGCCAAGCTAAAAACCAACAAGTGTACAATCGCCTGATACAACAGGTTGAAGACCATCAGTTTGCCGGTATGACACAGGGCCAGCGACAGTATTACCGGGGCGTCAAAGCACAAGGAAATTAGTTATGGAACCGATGTTTCAAGTAATTGCACAATTTTGCTGTGGCACTTTTTTCGGTGTGGCACTGTATATCACCCTGGTGCAGCAACCGGCGGCCGAGGCCACCGGCATTGAGTTTGCCGAAAAATTTTTCCCGCCCATGTACTATCGCGCCGCGCCGATTCAGATCGTGCTGGCGATGCTGGGTGGCATGGCCGGACTCGGACAATGGTTGCTGGGCGGAAGCCTGTTATGGCTGATCGGAGCGATCTGCCTGCTGCTGGTCATCCCGTTCACTTTGCTGGTGATCAAACCGATTAACGACACTCTCATAAGCCTTCAGAAAAGCCCAGACCCGCATATTGAAGAAACTACCAGGCTGCTGAAACGCTGGGCGCAACTGCATGGTCTGCGCAGCCTGGCCAGCGGGGTGGCGTTTATGCTTTTTTTACTAGCGCCTTTTAGCGACCTTATGGCAGTTTAAGCGCCAAGGGATATTCGTCCAGGTCTTCAGAATCAGGCAGTTACTCTGTAAAGACGGTAAGCATAACTATGGTTCGAGTGTTGTCAATTATGGCTGGAGGGTTTAACTTTAGAAAGTTGAAGTCAAATTTCAGCGCATTGTTATCATGCGCTCATTTGTTATGTGTTTTTTACGAGAAAAATCAACGGTTGTAATTCTAAAATCGTAAGTTTTAGACTGATTGTGTAAACACTTGATTAATTGCTCGAAATAAGCTAAAAAAGGAGCATAAACAGCGGTTCACTTGATAGCGATTCAATCAATCACTGATTATGAGTAATGCTTAGTTCTAAGGGAGGTTCCAAAAAGCTTAGGGAAACTTAGCAATCGAAACGAGTCGAGTGTAGGCGCTAATTAACAAAAACGCCCCCGCTCGGAGAGTGAAGGCGCTAAGAGATTAGCCACTTGGCATATCCTGCATAACTTTTTTGTGAAAAGTCGAACAGGCACAAGTCAGTTACATTTGACACATATACTATAACACAGAAGGGTACCATGATAAAAGTACAAAATGCTTCACCTTATATCCTCGGTCTTGATGTTGGTTCAAACTCAATTGGTTGGGCAGTTGTGTGTTGCAGTGTTGAAAAGGGGGTTAATAAAGAAAAAGGTGAGACCAAAAGTAGGTTGCGGCCCACTGCTTTGCATTCGCTTAATGCCCGCATTTTTCAGGAAATGGTCGATGCCAATACAAGAGTGCCCAAGAATCAAAAACGTCGACAGGCACGTTCTGTGCGCAATAGACTAGCTTACTATAAGCAAAGAAGAAAAGAGTTGATCAAGTTATTGCTAGCCAATGACTTATTGCCATCAGATTTTACGCAGTGCCCTGAAACACAATTAAACTGTATCGACCGCCAGTTTGCCGAGCGTATGCTTGGCAAACGCTGGTCAAAGAGATGGTCATCTGTAGATCGTAGCTATGTTTCACCGTATGCAATCCGTGCGTTAGCACTGACAAAGCCACTTGAGCGTTACGAATTTGGCCGTTTATTGCTTCATTTGCAACGTCGCCGGGGATACTTTAGTAACAGGGGGGCAAAGTATGTAGATTTATTGCGTTATTTAGGTTCGGAAATTAAACAGGAGCTGGATCTGGATAAAGAAACTGAAGGGCTGGATAAGGAGGGGGAAAAGGAAGCAGGAAAAGTATTAAAAGGCATTGGAAAACTTGCTGAGGCGCTGGGTGAGCGGACGTTGGGCCAATATATCTGGGATGAGGCCCAATGTACGGGCCAGTTGCCGCGTCGGATAACTCAATATGCGGTGGAAAGCCAAAAGGCGCGAGGTGAGGGAACGGAGACCGTCAGTTTTTTTGCACGTCGGGAAATGTACCAAAATGAGTTTGACCGTATCTGGCAAAAGCAGGCTGATGGGTTAGTTATTGGCAAACTGTATAGAAAGATAGAATACTTACTGTTTTACCAGCGGCCCTTGCAAAGTCAAAAAGGTAAAGTTGCAAATTGCAATTTAGAGCCGAATAAAAAGCGTGCGGCCATAGCAACTTTAGCATTTCAGGAAGTCCGGATGCATCAAATGGTCAATCATTTGAAAGTTAATAACCAAGCATTATCAGAGGCTGAACGAGAGGTTTTGCACCGAGAGATTAATAATCCAAAAAGCCTAAATCAAGCTGGTCGTCTGAGCAAGGATAAAGTAGCCAGGCTATTTGGTGTGAAAAAAAATCAGATTAATTTTTCAAGCAATGAAGGCGAAGATACTAAAACCGGTTTGGTAGGAAACCGTACTGTACAGACTTTATGTAATGCTGTAGGTGGTTCACTATGGTATGCGTGGACACCAGATCAGCATCAACGGCTGGTTGAAATCATTTTAACCACCCATGATAAGTTGGCGTTATATAAAACATTGGTTAATAAATGGAAGTTGACACCGGGTTATAACGGACAAGCCTATGCATTGACTACATGCGAGTTGGAGGAGGGGTATGGAAAGCATTGTCTGAAAGTGCTGAACAGGTTGCTACCATACTTGCGAAATGGTGATCTCTACAATATCGCGGTAAAAAAAGCAGGTTACTTAAGGGTTGATCAGCTACCATCCAAGCAGCATCGATTACTAAAACCAGATGACGTAAAAGATATTGCCAATCCTATTGTGCAGAAAGCGTTGTGGGAAATTCGGCGTGTAGTCAATGCCATCATCAAGCGGCATGGCTTCCCTGAAGAAATTCGTATTGAGCTGGCTAGGGATATGAAGGTATCAAAAAAGCATCGCCAGCAAATTGAATCACAGCAGGCTGTAAACCGTGAACAAAACGCGGGAGCAGAAAAAGCAATACGTGACACACTCTCAACCGGTGACACACCAGGTTTAGAGTTTGTTATATCTCGCAGCGGTCAGAGGCGTGTTAGCAGTGCTGATCGCAACAAATATAAAATGTGGCAATACGAGCAGAATAAAATTTGTCCTTATTGTGGTAAGTGTATTTGCAATAATGAATTGTTTGGAGGTGGCGCCGAGATTGAACATATTTTGCCACAAGTTGGTTTCCGGCAAAATTATATGAACACCGTGGTAGCGCATACACATTGCAATCAGCAAAAAGGTATGCGAACTCCCTTTGAAACTTGGGGTGACACTGATCGGTGGCAGCTAATAGAAAATACAATAGCAAAAATGAGCAATTTACCGGATGCAAAAAAGAAGCGCATAAGGTTGCAGAGCTGGCAGCCGGAGGAAGCGTCAGAATTTGTAGAGCGGCAGTTAAATGAAACTCGCTATATAGCGGTCGCTGCAAAAAATATGCTGTTGGAAACAGGCTGTGCAGTCGGTGTGTCAAGTGGTGGAGCTGTAGGGCAATTGCGCAATCAATGGGGAGTGAACAATGTGTTGCCGCGTCACACAGAAGAGACCATCTATGCTGATTCTGGTGAGTACGATGAAAAGCGTGCGAAAGAGGTAAAAAACCGCCGCGATCATAGACATCATGCGATAGACGCTTTTATCGTCGCGATGACAGATCAATACATGCTGCACCGGCTTACCAAACGCTATCAATATTATATGCAAAATAAAAGATGGCCTAAAGAGAAGTTGCCATTGCCTGAGAGTTGGGAAGACAGTCCAAACTTACATGCATTGCTTGAGGAGAAATTGTTACCTGCTGTGGTATCTCATATGAGCCAGCATAAAATAACCGGAGCATTACATGAAGAGACAGCTTATGGTAAGCGCACTTATGCAAGTCAATACAGTATTGATAATGTCGGTAATGCTACATTGCGTAATATCCGGAAGTATTTGTCAGCAGACCCAAATGCTGAGGGACAGGTTGCTTGGGTCGAAAGTGAGGTTATCCGAGATTTATTACTTGATTGGTTACAGGAAAATGAGCCATTGAAAGTAAAAGATCGTCGACTCCCAACTTATATTGACGGCCTGCCTTTAAAAAAAATTACTTTAAATCATCGCTGTTATACAGTTCGAAAGGCTTTAAAAGAGCTTGCAGACAAAAATAATAAGTTAAAATTAAAGCCTTATTTTTATAAAGAATGGAAACCGGGTAAGAAAACATGGGTTGCTGATGAGCAGACACATGAGTCGTTAAGGATCTGGTTAAAAAATCATACTGCCCGTGATCTTGAGAAAGCACCGCCACGCTTACTAGATAAAAAAGGAAAGCCAGGTCAGGTTATAAGAAGGCTTACAATTGCTAAGAATTTTAGTGCAAAATCCATTGTGCATCTGAAAAACAATAAAACTTTTGCGCTGGGTAGTAATCATCATGTTGAAATATTTTGGAACGGTAAGGCAGAGGGAGAAAGCGAGCGTTGTGGGCGTATGGTTACTATGTTAGAGGCAGCTTTACGTGCAGCCCAGAAAAAGCCCATAGTGCAACGCGAGCCTGGTCCAGGCTGGCAAGATGACTGGCAATTCGAGATGGATTTAGCAACTAATGACCTAGTTTACTGGTTAGGCAAGATTCATGAGAAAGACCGTTTTGATGACAGTCATTTGGAGCAACCAGTATTTCGAGTACAAAAAATAACCGAAGGAAAAATTGTATTCAGGCACTATAGTGTGACATCTTCTAAGGATACCGATAACTGGGGGGTTATCAGGAGTGCGCCTAATGCTCTAAATTGTAAAAAGGTTCATCTAGGAAATCTAGGTTGGACGCCTGATAGACCAAAAATATTCACAAGTGATGATTAAACGAATTATTCATATAGCTAGTGCTGCACATTTGAAGTGTAAATTAAATCAATTGGTGATTGTGTCAAAAGAAGGTAAAGATCACCAGGTGCCTATTGAGGATATTGGCTTTCTGATTCTTGACAATACACAGATTACCCATAGCCAGCATCTATTGGCTGAATGTTTGTCACAGAACGTAGCGGTTTTGATTTGCGATAATAAACATTTGCCTGCCGGTTTATTAATGCCCTTGACTGGCCATACGTTGCAATCAAAAACTATGCAGCGACAAGCCGATGCTGATAGACAGGTAAAATATAAGGCATGGCAGCAGATAATCCAGGCTAAAATCCAAGCGCAGCATCATGCACTGAAATATTGTACTAGCAAAGCCTATCCGATATTCGAACGATTGGCCTCACAGGTAAAACCTGATGATTTGGATAATTGCGAGGCACAAGCTGCCAGGTATTACTTTCCTGCACTATTTGGCAAGAGTTTTCGGCGTGACCGCAACCAGGAGGGGCTGAATAGCTTATTGAACTATGGTTATACCATTATCCGTTCTGCATGTGCCCGGGCTTTGGTTGGCGCAGGTTTGCATCCGACTTTGGGCATACATCATCGTAACCAATATGACAGCTTTTGTTTAGCCGACGATATCATAGAGCCTCTGCGCCCAATTGTTGATGTTCAGGTATACCAGCATTTATGTGAGTCCGATGATATTATATTGGATAAAAATACCAAAGCCGATCTGGTTGCTATCTTGAGTCAGACCGTAAGAATTGGAAGGCGCAAGAATATACCGCTGATGGTTGCTTTGGAAGAATATTGTGCTAGTTTGCGAAGGATGTTACTGGATAACGGGGGCTTGTTGAAAATTCCCTCTTCATGACAGTCATTTTTGGGGGATATAGAACCGTGTGGGTGGTTGCTTTATTTGATTTGCCAACTGAGACTCCAAAACAACGCAAAGCTTACGCACGATTTCGTACGTCACTGTTAAAAGATGGTTTTACCATGTTGCAATATTCGGTATACGCGCGTCATTGTGCGAGTGAAGAACACGCAGATGTGCACCGGCAGCGTGTCCGTTCAGTGTTGCCCGCAGAAGGTGAAGTACTTTTACTGCGCATGACAGATAAGCAATTTGGCCGAATGGAAGTGTTCTTTGGTAAAGAACAAAAACAACCAGAATCGCCAGCTTTACAGTACGAGTTACTGTAAAGCTGGCTTTTATTTCTGAAAAATCAACGGGTTAGCGTATTACTATTGTAACTGACTTGTGCCTGCCCGCAATTCACAACTAATAACGAGGCTACCTGATCAACATCCTTATTGTAACTGACTTGTGCCTGCCCGCAATTCACAACTAACGTTGCTCCGGGTTGGCTACGTTCTCAATTGTAACTGACTTGTGCCTGCCCGCAATTCACAACGCGTGAGCGGCTGCAGATACCGGAGGCAGAATTGTAACTGACTTGTGCCTGCCCGCAATTCACAACATCTGCCTTGCACTCAGCAAAGAATGTATCATTGTAACTGACTTGTGCCTGCCCGCAATTCACAACTGCAGGAGAATAACCTGCGGCGAATCGGATATTGTAACTGACTTGTGCCTGCCCGCAATTCACAACTGAGCGGTATCTATCATGGGACTGGAAATGATTGTAACTGACTTGTGCCTGCCCGCAATTCACAACTGTCAACTGTGTACTGGCTCAATGAAACACATTGTAACTGACTTGTGCCTGCCCGCAATTCACAACACCGCTCATAGTCCTTTTGTATGCCTATTCATTGTAACTGACTTGTGCCTGCCCGCAATTCACAACTACGGGATTGCTCGGTTCTTTAGGTGTTCAATTGTAACTGACTTGTGCCTGCCCGCAATTCACAACTGGTCCGCTGCCGCCAAGGCTCTTAATCCGATTGTAACTGACTTGTGCCTGCCCGCAATTCACAACCAACCGAATCATGGACAAGGATGAAACCATATTGTAACTGACTTGTGCCTGCCCGCAATTCACAACAGCGCCTCCTCAATGTCACCGAACTGCTCTATTGTAACTGACTTGTGCCTGCCCGCAATTCACAACCGTAGCCTTTTAATATCGCGCCGTAGTTGTATTGTAACTGACTTGTGCCTGCCCGCAATTCACAACGCATATTCCTGCTGGCTAATAACGCCACGGATTGTAACTGACTTGTGCCTGCCCGCAATTCACAACTTACGTTGCCGCCGCTCGTGCGTGCCCGCAATTGTAACTGACTTGTGCCTGCCCGCAATTCACAACGATCTCATCTGTGATGAACTCTCTGAGGTAATTGTAACTGACTTGTGCCTGCCCGCAATTCACAACAGGAACCCCTCATTGGTAGCGCGGAATCCAATTGTAACTGACTTGTGCCTGCCCGCAATTCACAACGCATGTCACAAAAGGGCCGTCACGATTCAAATTGTAACTGACTTGTGCCTGCCCGCAATTCACAACAGCGTTCATCGGTTTCTCTTCCGCGCCGCTATTGTAACTGACTTGTGCCTGCCCGCAATTCACAACAATATTCTAAGCCATTGCAAAAGTCTTCCTATTGTAACTGACTTGTGCCTGCCCGCAATTCACAACTGAGCAGCACCTGCATGTTCATAGACCATTATTGTAACTGACTTGTGCCTGCCCGCAATTCACAACCTGGTGGGCATACGATCGTTGCACGATGTTATTGTAACTGACTTGTGCCTGCCCGCAATTCACAACATGTTTCTACCGGGAGAGCATTTTCCTTATATTGTAACTGACTTGTGCCTGCCCGCAATTCACAACACACAATATTCATAGCAAGTCAATTGTCTTATTGTAACTGACTTGTGCCTGCCCGCAATTCACAACGCATCATGTTTAGCGATTCATCTTTATTGAATTGTAACTGACTTGTGCCTGCCCGCAATTCACAACGCTTGATTAATGATGAGCCGCACTATTGTGATTGTAACTGACTTGTGCCTGCCCGCAATTCACAACGATCTTACTGAAGCGATATCATTTATCAGCATTGTAACTGACTTGTGCCTGCCCGCAATTCACAACGTAAACATTGCAAGTATTGAGCCAGTTCTGATTGTAACTGACTTGTGCCTGCCCGCAATTCACAACAACTTCGGTTAAAGTGATATATTCGTGTGGATTGTAACTGACTTGTGCCTGCCCGCAATTCACAACACCTGTAGTACAGACATCACCCGTGGACTATTGTAACTGACTTGTGCCTGCCCGCAATTCACAACCTTTCAGCTGGTGCATTGATCGTGGGTTGGATTGTAACTGACTTGTGCCTGCCCGCAATTCACAACTTCTTAGCCATTGTTGTGCTCCCGCGCTTCATTGTAACTGACTTGTGCCTGCCCGCAATTCACAACCCTCAGTTTGATTGTGAAATCAGTACCCAGATTGTAACTGACTTGTGCCTGCCCGCAATTCACAACTAAGACCAACGCGCCAGCCACCGATATCGGATTGTAACTGACTTGTGCCTGCCCGCAATTCACAACTTGCGGCTTAACGGAACAAACACCCCATACATTGTAACTGACTTGTGCCTGCCCGCAATTCACAACCAGGGTCATTATTGTACGTCCACTGAGCACATTGTAACTGACTTGTGCCTGCCCGCAATTCACAACGTAGTAAACCCGGTATGCTGAAAATTTATTATTGTAACTGACTTGTGCCTGCCCGCAATTCACAACTCATTACTCATTAGAGTTTCCTTAGTCAGTATTGTAACTGACTTGTGCCTGCCCGCAATTCACAACATCTTCCTGCATCCGATGGCTAATACCATTATTGTAACTGACTTGTGCCTGCCCGCAATTCACAACTTGCAGGATTTACTGGCCGTCAACGACTGGATTGTAACTGACTTGTGCCTGCCCGCAATTCACAACTAGCGTGGATGCGTATGGGTGCCGTGTTGAATTGTAACTGACTTGTGCCTGCCCGCAATTCACAACTACAATCGGGCAGTGCGATACTAAAGCCTCATTGTAACTGACTTGTGCCTGCCCGCAATTCACAACTTCGATACATCGGTGTTGCGTAACCTTTTATTGTAACTGACTTGTGCCTGCCCGCAATTCACAACATTCATGCCAGTATCCGCTGGACGTTTGGAATTGTAACTGACTTGTGCCTGCCCGCAATTCACAACATCAAAAGCCCGGACGAATGGGGGGCAGTCATTGTAACTGACTTGTGCCTGCCCGCAATTCACAACACAGACAGACCATCAACGATCACGGTACGTATTGTAACTGACTTGTGCCTGCCCGCAATTCACAACTGCCTGCCATCAAAGGCGGTCACTGATTACATTGTAACTGACTTGTGCCTGCCCGCAATTCACAACCAGCCCTGATGGCGCTGTTACACCCTGGGCATTGTAACTGACTTGTGCCTGCCCGCAATTCACAACTACGGCGGCTCAGCGGTAATCCCTGAGTCTATTGTAACTGACTTGTGCCTGCCCGCAATTCACAGCGTAGACCTCAATATGAAGATACAGCAATGGCTCAAAGTGCCGCCCATAAACACGCACTATATTGAAACAGATAGCTCTTGGCACAATGCCTACAATGAGAATTTCAACTCGATCTTTCGGAGAGCTGTTTGAATCATTGGCTATTCCAAAGCCTGAATGAAGCCCGGCTAGTGATCAATCAATGGCTGAATGAATACAACTTTGCCTGACCACATGGTCCTTCGAAAGCTCGGATACCATAACAGTTCTTATATGATCGGATAAAATATAATGCCAATTAACAATCCGAAATACTAACAGTATGATTGGGCTAAAGATCATGAGTTTGTCAGGAGCGACAACATGTCCCTACTGATGAAATGTGAAAGTGCAATTGTAGCTAATGGAACTGAGAGAGCTATTGCAAGGTCCCCGGCGGAGCTATCCCGGTCTCCAGAAATCTTTCGTAACGTTCACAGGCTTTGCGCATTTCCTGTTGTGAGGTGAAGCTATCGTAACGTTGTACGGTTGCTCGCCATTCCTCGCAGGTTTTAGATAATGATTTGCCGGTGCGGCTATTGGTGCGTGCCTGTCTGATGCGCAGCAGCAGCATGAGATAGTCAGCCTGACCGGACTGCCGTGAGCGTTGATGCATTAAAAGTATTCCCTTAAATAGCCAGGCACAAAGATATTATGGGTTAAGCGCTGCCGCAAACATTTCTTTATCGACATTGCCACCGCTCAGTACCACGCCGACTTTTTTGCCTTTAATTAAATCCCGCTCCTGACAGGCCGCGGCATAGGCGGCCGCGCCGGCGCCTTCGGCAACATTATGGGTGGTGGTGTAGAGGACGCGCATGGCGCTCAGGACTTCGGCATCACTGACCTGCACCATGTGATCAACACCGGCGTAGATCATCTCCAGTGCCGCGGGGACCGGTGTGCTGCAGGCCATGCCGTCGGCAATCCTGGTCAGGGCAGGGGCGGTCACAGCCTGGTGCTGGCGGAAAGATTCCGCGTAGGCGGGCGCATGACTGCTGACCACGCCGACGATGGCCGTTTTCAAACCCAGTGCATCACGCGCCTTGAGCATGCCGCAGATGCCGGAGCCCAGTCCGATGGGAACATAGCAGATATCGATGTCAGCCACAGCCTGGAACAGCTCCAGGCTGTAAGTGCCGACTCCGGTGACCAGCTCGGGATGAAAGGATTTGACCATCTGCAGACCCTGCTCCTGCTGCAGTCGTCCGGCATATTCCAGTGCTGCCTGAAAATCATCACCGTGTTCAATCAAGCGCGCGCCCAGTGCCTGCATGGCGGCATTTTTTTCCAGGCTGTTGCCGTGCGGCACCACGATAGTGACCGGGATATTGTGGCGGGCGGCGCCAAATGCGACGGACTGTCCATGGTTGCCGCGGGTCGCGCAGATGATGCCATTGAGCGATGGCTGGCGCTGCATTAGCCGCTGGAAATGATAAATTCCACCACGAATTTTGAAGGCTCCGACCGGGGTATGGTTTTCGTGTTTTAGCCAGACCTCGGTAGCTAAATCCTGACACAGCAATGGCCAGCAGTACTGTGGCGTGGCGGGCATGGTCTGATAAATAATCTCAGCCGCATGTTGTAGCTCTGTCAACTGGCGGGGCATTTATTTTCCTGCAGGTGTTCGATGCATCAGGCGTTAAGTTTTCCTCTGCGGTCACACGGGCTGATAAATTCTGCGCGTAGCGCTGAAGCGGTTTCCAAAGTGGTTCACGCCATCCTCCCGCATTCTGGCCGCATGTTCTTTCAGGTATTGATCAAGTGATGCCTGATTGGTCAGCACATATTGAACGGTCCAGCAGACTTTGCCTGCCGGCAATGGATCAATGACCCGATAACAGCGGGCGTCAATAAAGCCGGGCAGCGCCAGCATCTGACGGATATGCTGTTGCAGCCATTCTGAGTAGGCCTGTTGCAGTTCGCTATCGACGCTGAGATTAACCTCATAAATAATCTGGTAAGCCACAGCCTGGGAAGTCTCAGCCTGGGAAGTCACAGCGTCGCTGCTCCGATAACAATCACTACGCAAATGGCAATAACCTGCAGAATGCTATAAGTAAAATAAACGGCGTTGTATTTAACGAAGGTAAAAAACCAGTTTTGCCGATAGACGCGTTTCTGGGCGATAAATAAATAGACTATGATCCAGAGCAGCAACAGGCCCTGCAGAATATCGGAAACGGTCTGCACACCACCGCCGAGCCAGTCAGTGAGCATATCCAGGCCGGTGACGACTATCATAACCATCAGTACAAAGGTATGCACATGCACGCTGAAAATCAGATGCTCCATGTAATAGCGTTTCGCGAATAGATAAAAGAACTTAAGAATCACGGCGAAAATCGGCAGTAATAAAAACAGCGTCTGCGGTAAAAGCTGGATAACTTTTTCGATCAGTAAACCCGGGTTTTCCTTGATCCGTGGAAAATTGTTTTCAATATTGCTGAGTGCGCTGTTGAACAGCCGGTTGATGCTTGCCGGCAGCCAGTTGATGTCTATCGGGTTGTTGACCGGGTCCCACTCGCCGTCAGAGCCGAACATGATTACAAAATCATTTTCGTCATCAGTTTGCGCTTCGTCGCTTGCTGCGGGTGGCTTGGGAGTAATGTCAGGATTATCGGCAACACTGCTGATATCGTCTGGAGCTTCGGTATTGCTATCCTCACTGACGGTTCCCGGTGTGAATGAGCCTGAGACTTCGAAGCTTTTGCTGAGGTAGTCGGCTTCAATGCTGAACATCAGAAACGCCAACAGACTGGTGAACAGATATAGCCGGAAGGGCGGGGTGTAGTGCACCCGTTTGCCACTGAGAAAATCCCGGGTGGCGCGGCCGGGCCGGAACATGATGGTCCAGATGGTGCGGCCAAAGCGTCCGTCAATGTCCAGGGTGTCCTCAATAATCTCACGCACGATGGCCGGGAAAAATCTGATGAAATGCCGGCTGGCCTGCCCACAGCGATAGCAATACGCACCCTGCATATCCGCGCCACAGTTGGCGCAGTGCTCTATCTTAAGACTGCCTCCCCGCGGCTCAGACTGGTTGGTGAGTTCCTGTTGCATATACCGTTACCTTTTGCCCGGCAAGGTTTTAGCGAGCAAGCTGTGCTGATCCAGCCATTCTAATGTGACTTGCAGCAGTTCGGAAATCGGTGTTTGCTGATAGCCCAGCGCCTGTTCGGCCTTACTGCTGTCACAGTGCATGTGATTGGTGATCATGGCGGCCGCTTCCGGGGTGATGCGCGGTTCTCTGCCGGTGATCACACTGCCGGCCTGCATGACCCGGGCGGCGCATTTCAGCAGCCAGGCCGGGGTGGTGCGCTGCGGCTGAGGCAGCTGTAAATGCGCCGCGGCCTGTTGCAGCAAGGCCAGGTAACTGACCGATGGTCCGCCCAGCAGAAATTGTTCGCCGGGTTGACCGGCATCGGCCGCTGCAATCTGTGCTTTGGCGATTTGCCGCACATCCGAAAACGCGCCGGAGCCGGGCGGAATGCCGGGTAGTGCGCCCTGCGACAGCAATATGAACAGGCGCGCCCAATTTTGCCGGTCATAAGGCCCCAGAATATGACCGGGGCAAATAATCACCGCTGCCAGACCGCCGGCTACCGCCTCCAGTACCAGATCACGCGCCAGGCATTTGCTCTTGATGTAATTGATCCAGTGATGGGTTGTGCTTGGCGGGGTGTTTTCATTGATAATACCGGATTGGATGCCCCAGGTGGCAAAACTGGAGGTATGCACCATGCGGCGCACGCCACGCTGGGCGGCGGCTGCCAGCACATGCCGGGTACCGGCCACATTGACTCTGGTCTGCCGGTCGTTATGCCGCGACCAGACACTGGTGTCAGCCGCGATATGAAATACGGTATCGGTGTTTTCGGGCATCGAAGCGAGGACATCATCAGCACTAATCAGATCGCCATGCCGGACCTCCACCGGAATATCCTGCAAATCCCGCAGGTCGGCGGTGGGCCGGCAGAAAATCGTGACCTGCCAGCCCTGGCTGACCAGTTCCCGCACCACATTAACGCCGACAAACCCGGATGCGCCACTAACCCATGCATGACGTGACATCACAAACTCCACCAACAGCTGATTCGAAAGCCAGTATAGCCGCCGGTAAGCCGCCTCACATGGGTGTCTGGTTTGATATCAAGCGCACGGTATGGCTGGCGCTGCCCATTATCATTGGCAATCTGGCCGGCATGGGCATGAATTTTGTTGATACCGTGATGGCCGGGCGTCTGGGCGCGGTGAGTCTGGGCGCGATTGCGATCGGTGGAGCGGTCTGGTCGGCGGTGTTTCTGTTTGCTCTGGGCGTGATGATGGCGGTACCGCCAGCGGTGTCTCATCTGGACGGCGCCGCACGCTATCGTGAAGCCGGTGCGGTAACCCGGCAGGGCGGCTGGCTGGCATTGTCACTGGCGCTGCTGATCTGGGTATCGATACGGCATTGCGCGCCACTGCTGGCCATGCTGGAGGTGGATGCGCATATCACCCCGATAGCACTGCAGTATCTGCGCGCGCTGTCCTGGGGCGCGCCAGGTGTCTGTCTGTTGCTGGCATTGCGTTATTTCAGTGAGGGTGTTGGGCGTACCGCGCCCACCATGTGGCTGGGTTTTATGGGCGTCGCGCTGAATGTTCCGGCCAATTATATTCTGATGTACGGCAAGCTCGGTTTCCCCGCGCTGGGAGCGGTAGGCTGCGGCTGGGCGACCGCGCTGATTTACTGGTTGCAGTTGCTGGCGTTGCTGGGCTGGATTGCATGGCGCAAAGATTATTTCCGTTATGCGGTACTGGAGCGTTTCGAATGGCCGCGCTGGCAGGCGCTGCGGGAACTGCTGCAGGTCGGTCTGCCGGTCGGCGGGATGATTTTTGTGGAAGGCAGTTTATTTGTCGGTGCAGCTCTGCTGATCGGGTCATTGGGGCATGTGCCGATCGCCGCGCATCAGATTGCCATCAACTTTTCCGCCTTGTGCTTCATGGTGCCGCTGGGCCTGGCGGGTGCGATAACGGTGCGGGTAGGCAATGCGCTGGGTCGGGGGGAACCCAAGGCAGCGCGCCTGGCAGGTCAGGTCGGTATCGGTCTGACCCTGATTACTCAGAGTGTGGCGGCGGCCATGATGCTGTTATTGCCGGGCTGGATTGTGGGTTGGTATACCCACGATGCCGAGGTGATTCCACTGGCCATCAGTCTGTTGATGATTGCGGCATTGTTTCAGTTTCCCGATGGTATCCAGGCTGCTGCGGGCGGCGCTTTGCGCGGCTACAAAGACACCCGTATTCCGATGTTGTATACCGTGATTGCGTATTGGTGCGCCGGTATGCCGTTAGGCTGGTGGCTGACGTTTCGGATGGAATGGGGCGCGGCCGGTATGTGGACCGGGATGATCGCCGGCCTGAGTATCGCGGCGGTGCTGTTAGGCGCGCGTTTTATGCGTACCAGCCGGCGGCTGGCTGAGCTGGCCGGTTAACCGGCGCGATCGGATAAACCCAATAACCAGTCACTTTTTCCACCGGTTTGCCTGCTATAGGCCATCAGACGGATTGTTAAGCTCGGGGCGCTAACCTAGAATCGTCAAGTTGAGCAACTTTGCACTGATGCAGCATGAGAAAAATATGACGGAACACACGCAGCGCGGTTTTCTGGCGCGCCTCTGGTTTGGCTTCTGGGACGGCATTGACTGGTTCCGGCGGGTGGTGCTTAACCTGCTGTTCCTGCTGCTGGTTGTCATTATCCTGAGCGTGTGGCTGGGTGGTGACAATATAGAACCGCTCAAATCCGGAACCACGCTGCTGGTGCAGCCACAGGGCAATGTGGTGGAGCAATACAGCGGCACTCCACTCGAACGTGCGCTGGATGAGCTAACCAGCAACTCGCAACCGGAGACCCGGTTGCGTGATCTGCTCAGAGCGCTGGAACTGGCTCGGACTGATCCGCAAATCACCCAGGTATTGATCGATGTGCGGCAATTATGGTCGATTGGCATGGCCAGTCTGCAGGAGTTGCAAACCGCGCTGGTTGAGTTCAAAACCAGCGGCAAGCCGGTGTATGCCATCGGTGCGTTTATGGACCAATACCAATACTATCTAGCCAGTCTGGCTGATGAGGTCTGGCTGGAGCGCGATGGTCTGGTCTGGCTGGATGGCTTTGCGGTTTATCGCAATTACTATCGCGAGGGGCTGGACAAGCTGGCGGTGGATATCAATCTGTTCCGGGTAGGCGAATATAAATCGGCGGCCGAGCCGTATATTCGCAACGATATGTCGCCGCAGGATCGCGAAGCCAATCTGTATCTGCTGGACGGGTTGTGGCAGCAGTATCTGGAAACCATTGCGCAAAACCGCGGCCTGCCGGTGGATGTACTGGAACGCAGCATCAGCAATTATGCTGAACAGATTCAGCAGCAGCAGGGTGATGCTGCTCAGGTGGCGCTGGCCATGAGCCTGGTTGACGGGATCAAATCACGTCCGGAACTGCGTGCTGAACTGATTCAGTCCGGCACCAGCGATGGCAGTGACAGTTTCCGGCAGATTCATTTCCAGGCCTATGTACAACGACATGCCGGCCAGCAGTCCGGTCGGTCTAAAATCGGTATCGTGGTGGTCGAGGGTGAAATCATCAGCGGCAGCGGGCCACCGGGCACGGCCGGCTCGGCCAATGTTTCCGCCCTGTTACGGCAGGCCGCTACTGACAAAGACATCAAGGCTGTGGTGCTGCGAATTGACAGCCCGGGTGGCGATGCGTTTGCCTCCGAGGTGATCCGTCAGGAATTGCTGAACCTGCAGGAGTCCGGTAAGCCGGTGCTGGTCAGTATGGGGGATCTGGCGGCGTCGGGCGGGTATTGGATTGCCATGGGTGCTGATGAGATCTGGACCAATCCAGCGACCATCACCGGCTCGATAGGCATTTTCGGTGTGCTGCCGACCTTTCAGGAATCACTGGCGAAACTGGGTATCTATACCGATGGCGTAGGCACCACTGAAGTGGCCGGCGGACTGCGTCTGGATCGAGAATTATCCGCGCCGGTCAGACAGATTATCCAGGCATTGGTGGAAGCCGGATACAGCGATTTTCTCAGTCTGGTGGCAGAACAGCGTGACATGAGCACCGCGCAGGTTGATCAGCTGGCGCGTGGCCGGGTGTGGAGCGGTCAGCAGGCGCTGGATCGCAGCCTGGTTGATCAGCAGGGTAGCCTGCAGGCGGTGATTGCCGCCGCCGCCATTCGTGCTGATCTGGGGGATGATTATCAGGTGCAGTGGGTCGAGCCTGCTCTGACGGTCTGGGAGAGTCTGATCATCGGCTGGTCGGCACGCCTGCTGAGCAGTCTGGACATTGATCCGGACAAGTTAATTCCGCCCGGCCATCTGCGCCTGCCTCGGCAACTGGAAGCACGTCTGCGGCAACAGCTGGAGCCGTTACTGCGACAGTATGAGCGGCCCGGGATTCTGGCACACTGCCTGTGTGTCACGCCACGATAAGGTATTGAGCGATGAACTGGAGAATGGATGGCTATCACGTCCTGGTAACCGGCGCCAGCAAAGGCATTGGTGCTGAGATTGCCGAGGTTTTTCTGGAGCGGGGCGCCAGCGTCTGGCTGGTAGCGCGTGAACAGCGGGCGCTGCGGCAATATGCCCGGTTATTGGCCGAACAGCATGGTGAGCATCGGGTGCTGTGTTCAGCGCTGGATATTACTGACGCCGACCAGCGTGAAGGCCTGCTCAACGAGCTCGAAGCGAGTTGGGGGCGCCTGGACTGTCTGATCAATAACGTCGGCAGTAATATCCGTTTGCCGGCCATGGAGTATTCCGCCAGGATTTACCAGCATTTATTCGCGACCAATCTGGACAGCGCTTTTTTTCTGACCCAGGCCTGTCATCGCTGGTTGTGCAACAGCGCCAATGCGTCGGTGGTGAATATCGCTTCGGTGGCCGGGATTGCGCATATGCGCACCGGTGTCATTTATGGCATGACCAAGGCAGCGATGCTGCAGATGACCCGTAACCTGGCGGTTGAATGGGCAGCGGATGGCATCCGGGTGAATGCCATAGCGCCCTGGTATACCGATACCCCTCTGGCCCGTCAGGTCCTGGCGGATGAGCAATATCTGGAGTCGGTATTGGCCCGCACCCCGCTGGGCCGGGTGGCGACCCCGGAAGAAATGGCTACCGCCACAGCCTTTTTCTGCATGCCGGCGGCCAGCTATGTGACCGGCCAGTGCCTGAGCGTGGATGGTGGCATGGGCATCAACTTTTTTTCCTGATCCGGGCATCAGGATGGCTGGCGCCGGGCCTTAGCGGAAGCTCACCCTGGCTTAAACGGCAGGGCCAGCCTTGGCGGCACCCTGCCTAAACAGCAATAGGCTGGAGAGGCCATCAACGCCGCCAGTCAATGCCCACAAATACCGTGGCTCCCTGGCCGGGGAAATAGCGAAAGTTTCCAAACGCAAAGTCCGCCCGTTCCGCATAGCGGTTATTCAGCACGTTACGGATACGCGCATGCAGCCGCCACTGCGGCTGCAGCTGCCAGCTGGCACGCAGGTGCAACAAAGCGTGACCAGGATATTCAGCGCTATTGGCCGCGTCCAGAAAATAGCCATCCAGCCATTCAAAATCCACCCCCAGGTTGAGCGGTGTACGTGGTTGCCAGTCCAGTTGCAGATAGCCCTGCCATAACGGCGCAGTATCGACCTGATTGCCGGCGACGATGGCTTCGCCGGCTCCGGCGGCACTGTCTGAAGCGTATTCATGATCCGCATAACTGCCGCTGATCCGGGCCTGCAGATTGGTATCAATGGCCCAGCCGGCCTGCCATTCAATTCCGATCGCGCGGGTCGCGGCATCGGTCACGTTAAAACCGTCGGCATTGCGAAAAATCTGATCACGGGCGCGCTGATAGAAAGCGGTCAGCGAGTAATGCCAGCGTGCCTGCTCCCCCGTTTGCTGACTCGCCTCACCACTCAGGCCGGCACTGATGCTGTCCAGTTCTTCGCTGCCCAGATCGGCTACCCGCTGACCGTTTTGCAGGCGATATAACTCGGTGGCCTGGGGTGGTCGGAAGCCGCGTGCCAGACGGGTATGCCAGCGATGGCTAGCGCTGATCGGACCTGTCAGCGACAACGATGGCGCGACATCAAAGAAATCATCGCCGCGGTCGGCTGGACGGGTAAACAGACAGCCGCCAAAACCACACTCGCTGCCATCCTCGCGGGTGTTGCCGTCCAGCAGATTGTTCCGGTAGCTATAACTCAGCCATTGCAGCCGGGCACCGGCCGCCAGCCGGATATCACCGACCAGGCGGTGTTCCAGGCGCAGCCATTGGCTGACACTGTAGCCGGTGACGTCATAATCATAATGCGCGCCGGCCGGCCGGGTTGCGACCAGAAACGCCGAGGGGCTGTCCACCGGACCGGCCTGGAATTCCTCCAGAAAGCCATCGAACCATTCCACATCCAGCCCGATGCTCAAGGCACCGCGGTTCCACCAGCGATTCCAGTCGGCATTAATGCCGGCGCTGACTTGGCCATTGCGTTCCAATGGTTGCCCCGGCAGAAAATGCTGCAGAAATTCCAGCCTGCTGCGACGGGCAAAAGCGCTGACATTCCATTGCGATTGCGCGTCCGCCGGCCACTGCCAGTGATTGATCAGACGGATCGCATCACCTTGCCGGAAAGCTTCGGGATTAAGGTTGCCGCGTCGTAACCGCGGATCAAGATAAGCTTCAAACCCGACAATAAAACCGGCGGTTTCCTGATCAAGGTAGGCACCGTTCAGGCTGGTGGAGACTTGCGCGTTACCAACTGTAGCTTCATGCCGGGCATTCAGGAACAGCTGCTGATAGCTTTCCTGATCACGAAAACTGCCACTGTCGGTATAGCCTATACGCCAGCCAAAATGTTCCCCGGCCGCACCTGCCTGCAGCCGATAAAAGTCCTGTTCACCCAGTTCCAGACTGGCCTGTGCCGCAGGCCGTAAAGCCAGCGGCGCCTGCTGCACATCGATGACCCCGTACAGGGCATTGGCGCCATGCTGGGGCAGGCCGGGGCCGGCCAGCACATCAATCTGCCGGGCATTGGCCAGATCAACTTCAAATAACTGGTTGACGTTGCAAAACCCCGCCGGCCGGATCGGTACCTGATTTTCCAGCATCAAAAACGCGCCACAGGCGCCTGCGCCGGTCAACACCGGTGAACGGATGGCGGTCAAATGCTCCTGGCCGCTGCCACGGCTGATCCATACGCCCGGCAGGGGGGCGAACAGTTCCTGCGGATGCTGTGGCCGGCGCGATTCGATCGCTTCAGCAGATAGCATGCTGCTGCCGAGGTCAGCGTTGTCAAGCGCGCGGGCGCTGACAGCCAAGGGCGGCAGATCCAGTCGGGGTTCCGGATCAACGGCAGCCGGCAACGCTTGGAATTGCATACTGATGGCAAGCAGAGTGTCGAGATACATACCGAGGCAGTCTAACCCCACCGTGTTAATGCGCAAGGGTAGAATGGGTCAAGCGTCGTGAGGCGCTACTAACGACGCGCCATAAGTTCTGCCGGCGCGGTAAAAATACAGCGCAACAACTGCCCGCCGGTTTAAACCAACCCCTCACAGCCGGCATCTTGTATTACAGTATGGATTCCATTGCCACCATGATGCCAATGCCTGCAAGCTGGTCGAAGCACCACTCAGCCGCGGCTGTTACCGTTCAAGCTACAGCGGCGGTAGCCGATGCCAAACAAGATCAGGACAGCCTGATAGCGGCCAGTCTGCAGGGCGACTGCAACTCTTTTGCGGTGCTCTACCGCCAGCATCGTGATCGTATTTACGCCTTGTGCTGGCGAATGTGTGCGGGTAATCGCGCGCTGGCGGAAGATTTGACCCAGGAAGCTTTTGTGCAGGCCTGGCGTAAACTGGCCAGTTTCCGCGGCGAGTCCGCGTTCGGGACCTGGTTACACCGGCTGGCGGTCAATGTTGTGCTGGGTGATAAGCGCCGGCAATCCCGCCGTCTGCAGACCGTCAGTGACGCGGACCAGATCAGTGAAGCCACGCAGGGCGCGCAGGACTGGCAGGGCGGTGATCAGGATCTGGAGCGTGCCATCGCGCGGCTTCCGGAGCGAGCCAGGGCGGTATTGATTTTGAATGCTATTGAAGGTTACAGCCATGCTGAGATCAGCGCGGCAACCGGTATGGCGGAAGGCAGTTCCAAAGCGCAATTGCATCGCGCCCGGCAACTGCTGCGGCAGTGGTTAAATGAATAAGCGAACGGGTGTTATCAACCTCAGGAACGACACACGATGAATGAACATCAATTAGATCAACGGCTGGCGGGGCTGCAGCGTGAAGTCGCTCCCGGCAGAGACTTGTGGCCGGGTATTGAACAGCGTATTGATGCCGGAGCAGGGCAGTCAACGGCCGGCGGCGGCGGTGCTGCCCGTTACCCTCGCTGGTTCGCACTGGCGGCCAGCGTGTTGCTGCTGGTTGCTATCGGGCGGGTATTCCTGCCGAGCCAGACTCAGAGTGATCCGGCAGCGGCCGGACAGAGCCTGCTGGCAGTCAGTGCGGCGCAGGAACTGCAGGCTCTGGATCAGGTGCTGATGCAACTGCGCGGCACGCCGGAAGAATGGCTGGACGGTCTGGGTCAAAGCGGACGCTATGGCATGTCAGCGGTGCTACTCGGCGAGGCTGCGCCGGTGTGGCGGCCACAATTGATTGCTGGCTTGCAGGAGAACCAGAAGGCCATTATTTCTTTGCGGACCGCGCTGTCACAGCAGCCGGAGCACATCAGCTTATTGCGGCAGCTTGCCAACGCCGAGCGCCGCCAGCATCGCCTGCTGCGTCAATGGGCCGATTTCAACCGATCCGGTCAGACTGGCATCCTATTAACGAACACCACGAATGATTTTGGAGAAAAACATGCGTAACCAATATTTACTCAGCGTATTTATCGCCAGTCTGGTGATCAGTGCGACGCCGGCGATGGCCGGACCCAGTGTCGATGAAACCCGTGCCATGCAGGCTGACGGCCATATCAGTCTAAGCATGGTGGATGGCGATCTGGATGTGCGCGGCTGGGATAACGACAGCTTTGAACTGACCGGAGAGCTGGGCACTGACAAACACAAGGTGACGGTCACCGGCGACGAGGATGACTGGGACATTGAAATCCGACATGAAGGCAGTTGGGGCTGGAACTGGAAAGGCAGCAGCTCCGGCAACACCAGGCTGACCCTGAAGGTGCCGCACGCCGCACGGGTTGATCTGGAGTCGGTGAGTGCCGATATCGATGTTGCCGGGTTGGATGGCGCACATCTGGGGATTGAAACGGTCAGCGGCGATATGGACCTGGATGTTGCGGTCGCTCACATTGAGCTGGAAAGCGTCAGCGGTGATGCCGAAGTGCGTGGCAACAACAGCCGGCTGGAACTGGAAACCGTCAGTGGCGATATCCGCGCCAGTGGAATTCAGCAGCATGCTGACATTGAATCAGTATCCGGTGATCTGCGTTTGCAGGCCGTTGATTTGGAGAATCTGCAGGCCGGTACCGTGTCCGGTGATGTCATCATTGACACCAGCCTGGCCAATCGGGCCCGTGTCAGACTGGAAACTCACAGCGGTGAGATCGAGCTGAATCTGCCCGCGGACACTCGTTTTGATCTGGATAGCGATACTTTCAGCGGCGATGTGGATAATGAGTTCGGTTCCGACAGCAATAGCGATATCAGCATTGATGCGGAAACCTTCAGCGGTAACATCACGATCAGCAAAAAATAACCTGCGGATAGATCGGCTAACCGGTCTGGATGGCACGCAGCCTGCGTGCCATCAGTACGAACCAGATGGCGCCGCTGGCGGACAATGCCAGCGGCAACACCAGACTGTAGCGGCCGGCACCCGGCGCATAAGCCTCCAGTAGTTCATAGATCAATACCCCGATCACCGGGGTAAACAACCCCCGGATACCGGTCAGGGTCACATGCACCCCCATATACAATGCGGAGCTGTGATCACTGGAAAAATCGTTGTGACCCAGATTCCATCCCAGTACGCCGCCGGCAAAAGCTATCCCATAGATCACGCTGCCCACCCATAACAACCACTGCCAGTGGAAAATGCAGGCCAGACAAAAGCAGCTGATAGCGATCACAAACCCCCAGCTTTGCCGGGCCCGATAGAAAATAATATGGCTGTCATCCAGGAATCTGGCCCACCATGGGACAAACACAGCCAGCAGCAGCAATGGCAGCGAGGCGGTTATCAGCACCTGGGCGGTACGGCTGAGTCCGAACTGATCATTCAGCAGAATGATCAGCGGCGCGGTGACCATCAGGTTGCCGCTGCCAAACACAAACATGGCTTGCATATAGCGGCGAAAACCGTGGTCATCGGCAAGCAGTCTGAAGAACCGCTGAATCAGGCGCTGCCAGGGTTCGCTGCGCGCATCGCTGAGTTCCTGTTTCAGAATCCGGCCGTGATGGCGAACCCGGGCGCGCCGGTAAACGAGCGCGGCGGCCAGCCCGGAAATGCCCGCGAAACCCCACAGCCAGCGTGCCAGCGGCTCGTTGACATCCAGCAGCCAGCCCAGCAGAGCCGAAAAAACGGCGATCAGCAAGGAAGACAACGTTGTCATCTGACCGGTAATACGGGCGCGCACATGGCGCGGAAAATTGGTCCGCCAGACGGTGGCGCGCAAGGTGATGGCGCCCGACCAAAACATCCGGGCCGCGACGGTTGCCAGGGTTAATACCACCAGACCGGCCAGGGTGCGTGGCGCCAGGGCGATACAAAATACACACAGACCGCAGGCCAGCATCAACCACGACAGTAATTGCACCTTGTCACGGCCGCGCGCCCAGTTGGCGAAGGCAAAACTGATCAGGTTGGCAAAGGCAGGCGCTCCCGAGACCGCGGCGACAGCCAGGTTAACCGCGGTATCATTCGCCACGCTGGCATACAGGTTCTTGACCAACACGCCCAGCAGTCCGCCTTCCAACGCACCCAGGGTGACGGAAATCAGCGCCCAGCTGAGCATTTCCCTGGGCACCAGGGCGCGCACCATCAATGGCAGATGGTGCATCGCGGCCGGACTGCGGGAAGCGCGCGAATCATGCATGCGACAAGAGTAAACTATGTCGGAGCTATTGGGTCAGATTAGACTTGTTATTGAGGGTAAAGATAAGGATATCCGTAGATTATGAGCAAGCATCAGAGCGGTGAACTGGCTGGCATTGTGATTGGCAGCGATGGCGGACTCAGTCAGTGCCGGTGGTTACAGACCACTATTCTGGACAGCATCCCGCTGGCGCGTGCGATGCAGTTACAGGTGAGTCGAATTGACCGTGCCGGCGGCCTGCATCTGAGCGCGCCGCTGGCGCCCAATGTGAATGACAAAGGCAGCGCTTTCGGCGGCGCCATCGGCAGCATGCTGGCGCTGGCAGGCTGGGGCTGGCTGCAACTGGCCAATCAGTCTACCGGGATCAGCCAGCACGTGGTGATCCAGCGCAACCAGGGCCTGTGCCAGAGGCCCTGTTATGGTGCTTTATCGGTGGTCTGTCCGGCGCCGGCTGAGCGCGACTGGCAATGCTATGTGCGGGCTTATCGCCGTTTCTCACGGGCGCGCCTGCGTTTGCAGCCGGTGCTGCTGAATGCAGATGGTTCAGTTGCATCCCGCATGGTGGCCGAGTATGTTGCAGCACTACAGGAAGACATAAAATAATCATGCCTATGACGAATCGGATTGGATGTTGGTTGCTGCTGCTGATCAGTCTGCTGGCAGCAGGCTGCGGCACTTTGCCCAAAGAGCGCAAACAGCAGGAAACCCTGGACCTGTTCCGCCAGACGCTGCGTTTCAGTGAATATGAAGGGCTGCTGGGCTTTATCGATCCCGAGTATCTGGAAGAAAACCCGATCACCCGTCTGGAAATCAATCGCCTTAAACAGTTCAAAGTGTCGGGCTACAAAGTACGCAATGTGATTGCCAGTGAAGACGGCGATACCCTGACCCAGGTGATCGAGTTGCGGCTTTATAATATCCGCACCGCGGCAGAGCGCCGGGTGCTGTACACCGAGGAATGGCGCTGGCATTCTTCGCCGGGCGGCTGGCGGTTGCATGCCGGCTTGCCCAAGGTCACCCAGGCACTGTAGACGGACTGAACGGAACCGATGGCCAAAGCAGCTAACACCATTGCAGTCGTTAATTCCAAAGGCGGCTGTGGCAAAACAACCATCGCCACCAGTCTGGCGGCCTGGCTGGCTTATGAGCACAGCGTCGCCCTGGCTGATCTGGACTTGCAGCGTTCGGCCAGTGACTGGCTGGCCCTGAGGCTGCCGGATAACCCGGTCATCCATTCCGCGCGGGTTGGTAAATGGCCGCCCAAACCGCCCCGCGATGTTGATTATCTGATCATTGATGCGCCCGCCGGGATCAGCGAAAAAAAGCTGCTCGAGTTATTGACGCACAGCGATAAGATACTGGTGCCGTTATTGCCGTCCCCGATTGATATGCGCGCCGGCTGGCGTTTTCTGGATGAGTTGTTCAAGCTGCGCAAAGCGTCCAAATCCCGTTGCCAGATCGGCCTGGTCGCCAATCGGGCCAAAACCTGGACCATCATTTACCGTGAACTGACCGGCTTTATCGATCAGTTCAAAGCACCTTACGTCGCGCATCTGCGCGAATCCATTAACTATATCCGGGCCGCGGAAGCCGGTCTGGGAGTAGCGGAACTGCCATATTACAAATGCCGGCAGGACTGGAGTGAATGGTATCCGCTGGTCGACTGGGTCAAAAATTAACCGTCCGGCTGCTTGATAGGCGCGCTATTGAGCCGCATTTAATTATCACAAGACAACCTATCTGGAGCCTGCATGAGCCTGTCCGAACAAACCCGCAGCAAAATTGAACAGCAGATCAGCAGCGATCGTGTGGTGCTGTATATGAAGGGCACGCCGACGCAACCGCAATGCGGTTTCTCGGCCAAGACCGTCGGCATTCTCGACAGCCTGCTGCCCACTTACGCCAGCTTTAATGTGCTGGCTGATGAAGATGTCCGGCAGGGCATTAAAGCCTACAGCGACTGGCCCACCATCCCGCAGTTATATGTTGATGGCGAACTGGTCGGTGGCTGTGACATTGTCACGGATATGTACAACAGCGGTGAGTTGCACACCGTGCTGGGGCTTGCGACTCCAGACCGCAGTCCGCCGGAGATTACCATCAGCGATCAGGCGGCGGAGAAAATTCGGGCCGGTATGCAGGATCACGCCGGGCTGCAACTGCATATGAGCATTGATGCCGACTGGCAGCCGCAATTCGGCCTGCAGCCGGCTCAGGGCAACGAAATCAGCGCCACTTCCAACGGTATTACGCTGCTATTTGATCTGGCCTCGGCGCAGCGCGCCCGGGGAGCGGTGATTGACTGGGTTGAGACATTGAACGGCAGTGGCCTGGATGTGACCTTGCCGGGCGCGCCGGCGCCGGTCAAACCAATGCAGCCGGCGGAGTTGCGTGATGCGCTGGTAAACGGCACGGCACCATTGATCGTGGATGTGCGCAATGCCCAGGATCGCGCCGAGCTTCCAGCCATCGATGCTGCGCTGGTGTTGGATCGGGATACGCTGACGGAATTACAGTCACGGGCTAAAGATACGCCCATCGTGTTTGTCTGCAACGTAGGCAACAGCAGCCGAGGCGCGGCCGAGCATTTCCGCAAACTGGGTTTTACCGAGGTGTTTAACCTGGAAGGCGGGATGCGGGATTATTCCGCGCTGGACTGATAAGCCTCACGGTAGGCGTGCGCCCGAAACCACGGGTTAGCAAACCGATATTGTGACCGTCAGCTGAGCTTGAAGCTGGCCACTACCGGGGCATGATCGGAGGGCCGCTCCCATTTGCGTGGTTCTTTGTCCACGCAGCTGGCCTGACACTTGGCGGCCAGCGCCGCGGACGCCAGCACCAGATCGATACGCAGGCCCATATTGCGTCGGAAGGCGGCCTGGCGGTAATCCCACCAGCTGAAGGTTGCCGGTTCCTGCTCAAATTGACGGAAGGTATCAACCAGGCCCATATCCAGCAGACGCTGCAGCGCGCTGCGTTCCGGGGCACTGCATAGAATTTTGTCACGCCAGGCATCCGGGTCATGGATATCATCGTCCGCCGGGGCGATGTTAAAATCACCCATCACCACCACCTGCGGGTGGTGTTCGAGTTCCGTTTCGATCCAGTCACTGACGCGCTTCAGCCAGTCCAGTTTGTAAACATACTTTTCATCGTCCACGGCCTTGCCGTTGACCACATATAAATTAATGATGCGGACGCCATTGACGGTTCCAGCAATAATCCGGCGATGCTCGTCGCTGACGTTGGGCGGATCGGTGATGATGTCCTGTGCCGGTGTTTTGCTCAACAATGCGACGCCGTTATAGGTAGGCTGGCCACTGAAGGCAACCTGATAGCCGGCGGCCTGAATATCGCGGGCGGGGAATTTAGCATCGACTAATTTGGTTTCCTGTAAGCCCAGCACATCCACCGGATTGTTTTCCAGCCACTGCAGCACATGCGGCAGGCGCACATTCAACGAATTCACGTTCCAGCTGGCGATGGCCATGCCATCAGTGATAGTGCCGAGAGTCATTCTTCTTCATCCCATTTGTAGTTGAAAGTGATTTCTTCATCTTTGCGGATTTTGCGCAGTGCATACAGATCGGCATCCCAGAAATCTGCATTGGGTGTGTCGGAATGATTCAAAAAACGCATCTCATTCTGACCGTCAATGCCTTCCCATTCGTCGGCCTGTTCGTCCAGTAGCCACAGCACGTGCATGCCATCCTGCTGGGTGTCTGTACCTTCATAAGTGCCGATGTACGCGCCTTTGCGGATGGTGTCCCGGGCAAACAGGCCGCGCCCGTGAATCGGTGACTCACCGACATAGGCATGCGGGTTGTTATCGTAATTGACAGGTTTCTTACGGGATTTTTTCTTGGCCATCGGGGGTAGACAATTGTGCACAACACGCTATCTTAACGGCAATCTACTCAATCTGAAAAACCCATGCTCACAACGCCTGACAATGTGCGGCTGAAACTGTACCGTTTTACTGAGCTTTCCGTCACACAGCTATATGCACTGCTGCAATTGCGTTCGGCGGTATTTGTGCTGGAGCAGCAGTGTATTTATCAGGATATGGATGACCTGGATCAGCAGGCTGTGCATCTGCTGGTCAGTGATGGGGCGGATCAGCTGTGCGCCTATGCCCGCATATTGCCCCCCGGGACTGTTTACGCAGAGGCTGCCATCGGTCGGATATTGACCGCCGAGGCCTTCAGGAATAAGGGCTACGGGCGCTGGTTGATCACCCAATCAGTCAACTGCACTAACAGCCTTTATCCGCACGCGTCCATCCGGATTGGCGCACAGGCGCATCTGCAGTCCTTATATCGTGCCTGTGGTTTTAACACCGTCGGTCAGCCCTACGATGAAGATGGGATCGAGCATGTGGAAATGCTGCTTGAGCAGCGCAGGCCGGGCTGACGGGCTGCCACACCGCCGCCAGCGTTTGAATTTGATCCTCTGCTGCATGGCAGAGGATCACAGACAGGCTATTTAAACAGTGAGAAGGACGAGCCACCGCCGCCGGAACTGCCACGCGAACCGCGTCCCCGGCGGCGCCGGCGCATTCTGGAATGCAATTCCTTGCGACGGCTGTCCATCCATTCCGCCTTGGCCATCTCGCCCACCTTTTCGCCTCTACGGGTTGATTCGGCCTGCCGGTAAACGCAAAAATCATGGTAAGCTTCAATTTCCGGCTTAAGTTCGCGGCAGATCAGTTCAATCATGATCGCGTCATCCAGATAACCCAGGCCCGGGATGTGGTCGGGTATCAGGTCTTCAGGATCAGCAAAATAAGCCAGGGCACTGAGTACCCGGCCACGCTCCGGCTGCTCCAGAGCCCAGCCCTCATCTTCCAGCATCGCGATCAAAGTGCGTAATTTTTCAATTCGCTGACTGATGAAATCCGGTGTCTCGGCTTCGCCGACTTCCTTCAGCACGCCTTTTGCCTGGGATAAAACGGCCTCCGGTGACAACGACTTCATCGCGCCACTGGCCTTGGTCATCACTTGCTTGAAGTGTTTCAAATCTGAGTCAGTCAGGTCAAAAGTAATTCGCATGCTCATGATTAATGGTCCGTGGTTATTATTGGTGTAAGTTAGCGTCAGGCAGGGAAGCCGTCAAATGCCAGAATACCCAGTGATCAGGCGCGCACTCCGCTGGTGACAAACAGTCCGATGACACAGGCTATTGCCAGCATCCAGAATAACGAGCGCAAGCTGGCCCAGTTCTTTAGGTAACAAATGCCATACAAAACCCGCGCCGCGATAAAGCTGATGGCATAGATATCGATGGTGGATTGTGCAATGGCCAGTTGCTGGGCAATGATAACCGCTGCCGCAAACGCCGGAAACGCCTCGAATGAGTTCAGCTGTGCCCAGTGCGCGCGCCGGTGGTAACCGCTCACGTTTTCCAGAAATGCCCTGGGTTGCTCATTATCGTAGGGTTTCCCGGTGCCCAGTTTGGCGATGCCGGTAAATACAAACGGCATCATCGCCGCAACAAACACACACCAGTAAGCGATGGTCATGGTTGGCCTCGAAACGCATTGAGTGCCGCTATTGTAGCGGATATTGTGTCGGCCGCCGCACGGGCGGGAATCCGGCCGGCTGCAAACGCGGAGATTTTAGCGATGAGCCGGTACTGATCCGCGGCAACGCTCCGCGCAGCAGCGCTGAACGGGTTAAACTGTGGGCTTTGTTACGTCAGGTCTATGCCATGGTCAAACCAGTTGCTTCATCCGGGAACTCTAAAGCAGCGCGTATCAGCCGCTGCGCCGCGCTGTTGTGCGGACTGTTGTCAACTGTCGCAGTGCTTGCCGAGCATCATTCAGAGCAGGCAGGACAGTTGGCTGCCAAAGCTGATGCGCTGGCCCGGCAGTATCTGATTGCCGATACCCATATTGATGTTCCCTACCGGCTGCAGGATCAATGGCAGGATGTCACCCAGGCCACCGAGGGAGGGGATTTTGACTTTCCGCGCGCCCGGGCGGGCGGCCTGGATCTGGTGTTTATGTCTATTTATACACCTGCCGTTTACGAAGGGGTCGGCGGGCATTGGCAATTGGCCAATCTTTTGATTGACGGTGTTGAGGCCCTGACGTCAAGGGCGCCGGATAAGTTCGCACTGGTGGCCGAGCCTGATCAGGTAGCTGCCGCTAAAGCAGCGGGCAAGGTCGCGCTGGCGTTGGGGATGGAAAATGGTTCACCGATCCGAACTCTGGAAGACGTGCGCTTTTTCCATGCTCGCGGTATCCGCTATGTCACTCTGGCGCATAGTTTAAGCAATGCCATTGCTGACTCCTCCTACGATGAAGCCCGCCCCAACAACGGCCTGAGCGATTTTGGCCGCGAAGTGGTGGCGGAGATGAACCGGTTGGGCATGCTGGTGGATGTTTCCCATCTGAGTGACAAGGCCATTGAAGATGTGTTGGCTGTCACCACAGACCCGGTGGTTGCCACGCATTCATCCGCACGGCATTTCACTCCGGATTGGGAGCGTAACCTCAGTGATGCTCTGATCAAGGGCATTGCCAAAAATGGCGGTGTGGTGCAGATCAACTTCGGATCCAGTTTTCTGACCGCCGAGGCCAATGGCTGGTACGACAGTTTCGCCGCTGCGCGGGATGAATTTATGCAGCAGCAGGACCTGGAGCAGGACAGCGCCGAAGTTGAAAGCTTCAGCGCCGGGTATCTGGAGCAGCATTCGTTTCCATTCGCCAAACTTTCCGACGTGGTCGCGCATATTGAGCACGTGATCAAACTGGCTGGGGTGGAGCATGTGGGTCTGGGGTCGGATTTCGACGGGGTGGGTGATTCGCTGCCCGAGGGTCTGAAAGACGTTTCACAATATCCCAATCTGATTGCGGCTTTATTGGAGAGCGGACACAGCGAAGCCGACGTAGAGAAAATTCTGGGTGGCAATCTGATGCGGGTGTGGTTTGCCGCCAAGCAGTAAAACCAGATCGCTGTAGATTGCTGACTACGCAAAGTCCTGGTGTCGCACTGCTATAAATTGCCGAGTGGTAAGCAATGGTTGTGCCACGAGAGGATTGAAGAACTGTGGTGAGATCCTTCGCCTGTGGCTCAGGGTGACGGCATGAGCGCTTTCGGCGTTTGCTCAATCCATTGCAACCATTTAAAGCAAAATAAAGGCCGTTATTCTGAACAGTGTGAAGAATCCTGACAGGCTGCCATGCTGAGCATCGAGATGTCTGTGAAAAAAACACCGCTGATTCGTCGCATCTAAAACACCTTGCAGGCCTAAACCACGGCTCACCCGCCTGAAGGCGGGTGAGCCTGTGTTAAATTGCCATTTGCAAAAAACATCAATCGGGAGCGATCAATGTATAAGCTTTTGAGCATCGGGCGATTCAGCCTGAAAGTCCCAGCATTTGTTATCACCCTTTTAAGCCTGTCTGTTGCCGGTGTGGCGCAAAATGAGAATGACAACGATCCGTTCGCCAATCTGGAATGGCGGGCCATTGGCCCGGTCAATATGAGCGGCCGCGTGGCCGATGTGGAGGGGGTGGCGGATGACCCGAATATTGTCTATGTGGGCACAGCTTCGGGTGGTATCTGGAAATCGGTGAATGCCGGTATGACCTTCGAGCCGATTTTTGATGATCAGGAAGTGGCCTCCATCGGTGACCTGGGTGTGGCGCCAAACAATCCTGAGGTGATCTACGCCGGCACCGGCGAATCCAATGTGCGCAATTCGGTCTCCATCGGCAAGGGCGTATATCGCAGCACTGACGGAGGCGCCAGCTGGTCGTTTGTCGGGCTGGAAGAAACCCGGCATATCTCGCGCGTGCTGGTCTCCAGCCAGAGTCAGGACACGGTGCTGGTGGGGGCGTTGGGAAATATCTACGCACCCAATGAAACTCGTGGTGTATTCCGTTCCACCGACGGTGGCCAGAACTGGGATAAGACGCTATATATTGATGAATACCACGGCGTTTCCGATATGGACATCGATGTCAGCAATCCGAATATCGTATTTGCAGGCATGTGGCGGTTTGAGCGTAAACCCTGGACACATCGTACCGGCAGTGAGGAAGGCGGGGTGTTCAAATCCATCGACGGTGGCGTGAGCTGGAAAAAAATCGAGCAGGGTCTGCCCAAACTGATCGGCCGTATCGGCGTCAAGATATCCCCCAGCAATCCGGATGTGGTGTACGTGATTGCCGAATCGGATGAAGGCACCCTGTTTCGCTCCGACGACCGTGGTGAAACCTTCAAGAAAGTGACCGATGAAGTCGGTATCGTCTCACGTGGTCTTTACTACACCGATATGCGCATTGATCCTGCCGATGAAAACCGTTTATATGCGGTCTCCAGTTTACTGCAGCGCAGCATCGACGGCGGTAAAACCTGGGAGCGTATTGCACCGAGTATTCATATTGACTTTCACTCCATGTGGATTGATCCCGTCAATCCCGATCGGATGTGGGTGGGTCAGGATGGCGGAGTGGCCTTCTCATTGAATCACGGTGATAACTGGACTCCGGTACGCACCTTGCCGATCGGTCAGTTTTATCAGATTTTCGCCGAAAACGGCACCGGTCCGTTTTATCGTCTGGGCGGCGGTCTGCAGGATAACGGCACCTGGATCGGACCCTCGCGCAGCCGCGAGCTGGCCGGCGTGTATACCGATGACTGGCATATGTTCAGCTTTGGCGATGCCTATTGGGTGGTGCCGCATCCCAGCGATGAGGATGTGTTTATCAGTGAGGCGCAGGGCGGGGCTATTTTTCGAACCAATCTGGACAGCCGTCAGCAACTGGATATCAATCCCCAGACCCGCCGCAATGATGGCGGGCCGGTGGAAGATCTGGAATACCGTTTTAACTGGAACAGTCCGATCGTGGCTTCACCACATGATCCCCTGACGGTTTATTTCGGTGGCAATGTGGTCTTTAAAACCACCGATTTTGGCGATAGCTGGGAACAGATCAGTCCCGACCTGACCACTGATGACCCGGACAAACAGGGCGTCGCCGGCGGCCCGGCCTGGTATGAAAATACGGTGGCCGAATGGCATACCACCATTATCAGTCTGGCCGAATCACCGCATACCGCAGGCATTCTGTGGGTCGGCACCGACGATGGCAATCTGCAACTCAGCCGCGATGCCGGTGATAACTGGAGCAAGTTGAAGCGCCCATCGGGAGTCGCCGAGTTTTCGCCGGTCTCGCACGTCGAGCCATCCAGCACCGCTGCCGGGGTGGCATATATCAGCTATGACCGTCATATGTTCGATGATTATCGTCCGCATATTTTCCGCACCAGCAATTTTGGCGGCAGCTGGACCCGGATTACCGATGGCCTGCCGGAAGACGCCTGGGTATGGGTGGTGCGCGAAGACTTGCGTAATCCGGATGTGCTGTATGCCGGCACCGAGTTTGGTTTATTTGTCAGTCACAATCGCGGTGGCGACTGGCAGGAACTGGATATGAAAAACCTGCCTACCGTGGCAGTGCACGACATTGTGCTGCACCCACGTCGCAATGATCTGTTGCTCGGCACGCATGGCCGGGCGATCTGGATGCTGGATGATGTAACCCCGGTGCAGCAGTGGAATGAAGACGTGAGCGAGGCGGCTGCGCATTTATTCCCGGTGCGCGACAGTTATCGTCATGCCCGCAGCTTTACCCGTTACGGTGAAGGCGATCATCGCTGGGTTACGCCCAATCCGGCCTACGGCGCACTGTTGACCTATGTGCTCAATGAAGTGCCGGAACCGCCTGAAGAAGGCGAACAAAAGGACGCGCAAAACAAGCCCGAAGATGATTGGTTGAGTTTAGAAATTCTGGATAGCAACGGCGAGGTTATACGCACCATCAAAGACGCCCCCAAAGCCAAAGGCATAAACCGCATTGCCTGGAATCTGGCCATCGATCCACCCCGTGCCCGCACCGATAATACCGGCGGCGGCCTGTTTGGTGGTCCGCCTGCCGGTCCCGGTGTGCTGCCGGGTGAATACACTGCCCGTCTGACGGTTAACGATCAGACTTATACGCAAGCCATTAACGTGATTATCGACCCTGACCTGGAGATCACCAGCGCTGGTTTGCAGGCGGAGTTCGAGGCTGGCCGGCAGGTGAATGAAATGCTGTCGAATATCAACGATCGCCTGCGTTTGCTGGATGCCATCAAGGCACAGTTGGCGGAGCGTGAAAAAGAATTGAAGGCGGTCAAGCGAGAGCTATCCGATGACACCAGACAAGCCTGGAAAACTTTCTCGGAAGCTCTGGACACCCAAATCACCAACATTGCCCGTGCCGAAGGCAAGCCCATCTGGAGTCAATCCCAGCAACTGGTTGAACGCCTGCAAAACCTGAACGGCACCGTCAACGGCCAGTTCCGTGCACCCAGCGCGGCGCAGCAAAAATACCTGGGTGAAATCAGCCAGGATTATCAGGCCGCGATGCAGGTGCTGGATGAGTTTATGAACCAACAGGTCGCCGGTTTTAACGCCTTGCTGACGGATAAGGACATTCCAGGTTTGATCACCGAATTAGGCGAAGATTGAGAGTTCGATCAGGCAACAGCTGCATGCCAATGGCATGCAGCTGTTTTTTTTGACCCCGGCAAAGACAGCAGCCGTTTTGTGAAGCTCAGGGGTCCACTGCTTCGAAGCCATCCTCAAAGAACTCTTCGGCCAGCTCAACGATCAGATTCGGGTTAAAGAACCAATTGAAGTTAGCGGCTGAGCCCAGTTGAATATTGGCGGAATTGATGCGCAGATGGTTGGGGGGGGAAACGGGTGCGGAACTGATTGAACAGAAAGCGAAGCTGGCGCCAGTAACATTTAGCTGCACATCGCAATTGTTCGCAACACCAATATATTCAATATTAATCGTATAGTCATCCGCGGTGCCCTGAGTCTCGTCGACACCTGACATGCCAAGTCTTATGGTAGCGACGTCGTCATGGCCGAGCCGGCGCTGGTCTTCATCGAAAGAAGCCCCTTGCTGCATCACTGCTTCGGTGGTGGGTATGCCGAACAGACCGCTGACGTCCCGGTCGGCATTGGCCGCGAAGTTGTCCCCGGCGGGCAGGTCGGCCAGGTCAACCGAGTAGGTTGAAAGATCGATGATGCTGCCGATAGTGAAAGGATTATTATCAGCGATCCGAAACCAGTGACGATTCACGTCATCACCGCGGATATCGTCGCTTGAACCCAGTAGCCCGTCGATACCAGGGTCCAGATCAAAACTGCCATTCGGTCCCTGTCCGGACTGGGTGTAATCACGATCAGCGGCGGGCACGCCCGATTCAGTCGCCAGATTGGGATGCGCCAGTCCGATACAGTGTCCCAGTTCGTGCAGCAGGGTGGATTCAAAATCCACTTCGTCGGGCTGAATATCGTTATCGCCTCCCAGCAGGACATTGCCTACCGCAGGTGACAGGGTGTTCCAGACGGTGGTTACGTTCCGTGCCGAAATATCCAGGTCCGCGATACTTTCGCTGGCGGGGTTGACGCAAAAAGTTACCGTGATTTCACCGCCGGTGCCGGTGTAGCTGTTCGGATGGGTAATGATCAGCGGATTGGCGCCACTGGAAAACACGTAAGCCCCCGCGCTGACCATCTGGCTGGCTACGGTGCACAATGAAAACAGAACTAAGCGTGCAGCTAGGGTGTTCATGGTGTCACCTCAATACGCTGCATGCGTTGATCGGTCGCGAGTATGTCCAGGATATTCAGTGCTGAGGCAAGCTCGCCGAGTGCGGTTATCTGCGGGTAAATTTCAGCCTGATGACGTACGCCGCTAAAACTGAAGGCATGTTCACTCACATCCACCGAGGCGATCAGCGAAGTAGCAATGCGCACGCGGGTCGTTTCCGGATCGGTGACGATCCGCATACTTCCGCCGCCAGTCTGGGCGGCCTCTAGCGCCAGGGCCTGTTGTTGTGCCAGTGCCTGTCTGGTGGCTGCTGCATTAAACTCATCCACACCTAACTGGCGCAGGCTTTGCAGGATATTATCCAGTTCATCGCTGTTCAGCTGATAACGGTAATCGCCAGCACGGCGCATAAACAGCGGATAATGCACCTGCACTGTTCCATCAGAAAAAATTTTGATGTCGACCGAATTATCGGCTTCTTCCAGCATGCTGAACTCGCGCTGGTAGTCAAGTAGTAACGGCGCGTCACTGGCCTGTGACGGGCAACAGAGTATCGCTGTGAGCAATACCCCGATGGATAGTTGTTTGAACATGTTTATCTCCATTTAAACGGTATTTTTCAGTTTAGCGTGTGGCTCCGTGCAGTTGTTAAATCTTGACCACAACGAGACAAAGCGACCAGTTTTTGGCCACTAAGAAAAGCCCCTTCCACCCGTGAGCCGTTACACCAGTCACCGCACAGGCCGATTTGATGGGCTGCATCCCACAGCGCGCCGTGCTGGAGCGGCTGTTGTGCCAGCGCGTAGCGCCAGCGATGGGCGCTGATGATCTCGGGGGCACGCAGCTGGCATTCGGGTAGCGCCAGACAGGCTTGCAGCAATTGTTCGGCGACTGATTCCGGAGCGTCTTCCAGATGCCGGTTTGACCACTCGGGGTTGGCATGCAGGATCACGGTATGATCCTGATCGCGACCGGGTTTGTTGTGATTGTTGGCGATCCAGCTGAGTGGTCCGGTATTGATGAAGGCAGCCTGATAACTATCGGGTAATTCAAGCTGGCCGGACAACATCACCGCCCAGCAGGGTTGCATCCTGATGTCGGCCAGAACCTGTCGCCATTTACTCAGACTTTCCGGCAGCAGCTCAAGCGCCTGTTCAGGTGGAACGGATAACACCAACTGGTCCGCGTCAAAGTGAGTATCCGCATCGGTGGTAAGGTACCAACCGGCTTCAGTCCGATGGATGGCGGTGACCCGCTGCTGATAGTGCACATCCAGTTGCCGGGCATAGTGTTTGCAGATAGCGTTCATGCCGGGCCGGGCGACGTAACGGCTGGTGCCGGGTCTGGCGGCCTGCCAGTGATCATCAAAAACGCCAATGGGTGACGACCATTCCCGCACCAGCCCGTGTTCAGCAAATAAATCCACCCAGCGGCGAAAACGTGGGTCACGGGCGGTGAAATACTGTGCGCCATGATCAAAATGTCCCTGGTCGGTGCGCCGGGTGCTCATCCGGCCGCCCGCGCCACGGGCTTTTTCCAGCACGGTTACGCGCTGCCCCTGCCCCTGCTGCTGCAGGTGCCAGGCTGCTACCAGGCCCGACAAGCCGGCGCCAATCACGACGGTATGCCGGATTTGACCATCAGCCGGTCGTCGCACCTGAGCCTGATAGGCGGCCATATCCAGACGCTGCATGTGCCGGTCCAGTGAGCGTGGGCGAATGCTGCCCAGTCTCGGCCGCGGCGGTGGAAATGGCCGATCAAACTGTCCCAGGCACCACAACAGACCGCCGTAGGAATTGGGATCACAACCATCCAGCGCATAGCGATGATTCAGGTCCAGCAATCGCTGCAGGGCTTTGGCTGGATCCGGCGACCACTGGACAATGCCTTTGCCCCAGGACATACGCACATTGTTGTGCAGTTCACCCTGGCTCAGCAGGGATTGCTGCGCGGCGTTCCATAACGCATGAGGGCTGTTGGCCTGTTCCAGATCCAGCTTGCTGAGGGTGGTCAATTCGCCAGTTTCGCTCTGGTGCTCCTGCAGCGTATCCCGGGCCCAGCCAGGTAGCGCCGCGAGACTGTCCAGATCATCCTGACGGTGGTAGCAAAAATGATGCGCCAGTTCTCGCCAGATAATCAGCTCATCCAGGAATTTATCCACCCCGCCGCGCATGCCTTGCACGCAGCGTAACTGATGGGCTTCGCGGGCAACCTGCAGGGCCGACAGGCAGCCGAAGTGCAGATAAGGCGATAGCCGGCTGACGCCATCCAGGGCGGCATCATTGCGCCGGCGGGCATAGTGACGCAGGCCGCCGTTATCCCGAAAAGCCTGCCAGCGCTGCTGAGCGGCAGTACTGCCGCCCGGGGTATGCGCGACCGGCGCTATGCCATGTTCGATATCACAGGCGGCGATGCAGTCAGCAATGTCGACGGTTTCCCAGTCCAGAGGCTGCCACTCACCTGGCAGATCGGATAAGCGGGGTGGTGGCGCAAATTCAATTGGATCAGCTTGATCCGGGTCAGTATTCAGCCTGTTATCGAGCAGTTTCCGGATGCTGGTGCGAAACCGGAAGGCGCGGGTGGGCGCCGCCGTCAGTGTGGTCATCGGTATCAGGCAACGATCATCCACCAGCACAAATGGCATGCCGGGGACACGCCGGTTTAACTGCCGGTACCAGCCCGGGAAGGGGGCGGCCGGGAACAGCTCACTGACGATTAAAGCCGCGCTGGCGGCCAATTCCGCCAGTGGTCCCTGGGAAGCTGGTTGCTGCGGCAGGTTAAACCATAGTCGTTGCCGTGCAGCGGTCAGTTGTCGGTGCAGGTCTTGAGCAGATTCCAGAATAAACCGATGTGATCGGTCTGAGTTGTAGCGGTGCGCGCCGCCCAGTCCGGCGTAGATCAATAACGGAATATTCAATTGCCGGGCATAGGCGTTGGCCGCCTCCAGCGTGGCATTGTGCCGCACACGCAGAGCATGGTGCAGCCAGCAGAGAACATAACGACCGGTGACCGGCTGACCAGTGACGGGTCGACCGGTTCCAGCCTGGTCAGTAGCAGTAGGTAGCTGTTGTCGGGATAACTGCTGCTGGCTTACCCAGACCACGCGCTGGCTGATGGAATCATCAATCATGTCCACTGAACTACCGCCAGCAGGGCAATGCCGTGGCACAGCACCACCAGCCCGGTTAATCGGAGCCGCAGGCCTGCCATCCAGGCCGGCATGCCGGCGGGTGGATAACGCCAGTCAAGCAGGCCCTGCAGGGAGAATGCCAGCAGCAATGCGGCAATCTGCCAGAACGGCTGACTAAGCAGCAGGCAGGCGAGCGCAATCAGGCTGGGCAGCACCGCCAGCAGCATTGAGACCGTCCTGAGCGGTTGCTGCAGGATTCCAAGTCCCCAGCGAATGCCACCTAGAAAAGACAGAATGATCGCACTGTAAAGGACAAATATCTGCAGTGCAAAACCGTTGAACAAGGGCCAGCCGGTATGCAGATTAACGGCGCTGAACAGAAACGGTAATACCCCGGTATAGCCAAGCCTGGCGGCGATGGAATGAGGTTGACGCAGTGGGTTCATGGCAGAGCTCTAAGCATGGCTAATCAATCAGTTGCTGAAAAGATTCTCAAGTATGCCTTCGTCGGGCGTAGCAACCCAGTTGCAATGCCGCACACGGGGATTTTCAGTACTTGCATTTTGCGCCCAGCAGTCTAGGCTTGCAGCATGCACTATCAACAACGGCAATAATGGCACGCTACGCTCTTGATCGTTTTCTGGCGGCGATTCCGACTCTGCTGTTGTTGATCACCCTGGCGTTTTTTATGATCCGGCTGGCGCCGGGCGGCCCGTTTGACAGCGAACGCGCGCTGCCGCCGGAGATCGAAGCCAATCTCAATCATCTTTACCATCTGGACGAATCACTGCCGCTGCAATACATGCGCTATCTGGCACAGATTATCCGAATGGATTTCGGGCCTTCTTTTCAATACCGGGACTGGAGTGTGAATGATCTGATCGCCAGCGGTTTTCCGGTGTCGTTCACGCTGGGGGTGCTGGCGATGCTGATCGCTATTGTGATCGGCGGCAGCCTGGGCATACACGCCGCGGTGCGGCAGAACAAACCCGATGACTACGCCACCATGGCGGTGGCGATGACCGGCATTTCCATTCCGACGTTTGTTCTGGCGCCGTTGTTGATTTTATTTTTCGCGGTATGGCTGCGCTGGTTGCCGGCCGGTGGCTGGGCCTGGCAGCCGGCCAATATGATATTGCCGATTATCACCCTGGCCATGCCGCTGGTTGCATATATCGCGCGTTTGACCCGCGCCAGCATGATAGAAGTGCTGCGCACGCCGTTCATTCGTACCGCTCAAGCCAAGGGTTTACCGCAGCGTCTGATTATATTCCGGCATGCCTTAAAGCCGGCGATCCTGCCGGTGATTTCCTATCTGGGGCCAGCCGGCGCCGCGGTGATCACCGGTTCGGTGGTGGTAGAGCGAATTTTTACTATTCCCGGATTGGGCAACCACTTTGTGCAGGGTGCTTTGAATCGTGATTACACTCTGGTGATGGGAGTGGTGATCGTCTACGGGATGTTGATCATCGTGTTTAATTTTGTGGTGGATATTATTTATGCGCTGCTTGATCCACGCATTCGTGCCCAGCAACACGGCGGGCAGGTATGAGCAGCCTGGCGGCCAGCGCGATAGGCGGCCGAAAAACACGCAGCCGCTCGCTGTGGGCCGATGCCTGGCGGCGGCTGTTACGCAATCGTGCCGCGGTGGTATCCGGCGCCATCCTGATGATATTGGCATTGCTGGTGATATTCGGACCGCTGTTCAGTCCCTGGGACGGCGAGCAGCCGGACTGGGATTATGGTTATTATCCGCCCAGTCTGGAAGGCTCGCACTGGTTCGGCACGGATGCGATTGGGCGGGATTTGTTTGTGCGTACGCTGAAGGGTGGCCGGGTGTCGTTGGCACTGGGCATTCTGGCCACTTTCGTGAGCCTGATCATCGGGGTTACCTACGGCGCCATCGCCGGCTATTATGGCGGCCGTCTGGATAGCCTGATGATGCGGCTGGTGGATATTCTGTATGCCATGCCATTTATGTTTTTTGTGATTTTGCTGATGGTGTTTTTCGGGCGTAATTTCTTCCTGATATTTATTGCTATCGGAGCGGTCAACTGGCTGGATATGGCCCGTATTGTGCGGGGCCAGACGTTGAGTCTGCGCAATAAGGATTTTGTGCTGGCGGCGGAAACCATTGGCGTGCGACCGGCGGCCATCATCAGGCGGCATATCATTCCGAATCTGCTGGGCGTGGTGGTGGTGTACGTTACTTTGACCATTCCGCAGGTGATTCTGGTGGAATCATTTATGAGCTTTCTGGGGCTGGGGGTGCAGGAACCGGCCGCCAGCTGGGGAGCGCTGGTCAATGATGGTGCGCAGGAAATGGAAACCGCGCCCTGGTCATTGTTATTTCCCGCCAGTCTGCTGGCTTTGACCCTGTTCTGCTTCAATTTTCTCGGTGATGGTTTGCGCGATGCGCTGGATCCCAAGGACCATCTGTAAATGAATCAGCCGGACAGCGCCGCGCCGCTCGTGCATGACAGCACGCAACCACTGCTGGATATTCAGGACCTGCACGTTCGTTTCAATACCCCGGAGGGTGAGGTGCATGCGGTGAACGGCATGAATTTCAGCATCGCGCCGGGCGAGGTGATGGCGATCGTGGGCGAGTCCGGTTCGGGCAAAACCCAGACCGCGCTGGCGATTATGGGACTGCTGGCGGAAAATGGCAGGGCCAGCGGCAGGGTTGTTTACCAAGGCAGCAACCTGCTGGAGATGGACCGCCGCCAGCTCAACAGTATCCGGGGCAGCGATATCGCGATGATATTCCAGGACCCGGGAGCTTCATTGAATCCCTATCTCACCATCGGCCGGCAGATGACGGAAGTGCTGGTCCGGCACCGCCGTATGTCTCAGTCGGAAGCCAATGCGCGGGCCTGTGAGATGCTGCATCAGGTGCGCTTGACCGATGCGGAGGATCGCATGCGGCAATACCCGTATGAATTATCCGGTGGGATGCAGCAGCGCATTATGATTGCCATGGGTTTATTGTGCCGGCCGCGGCTGTTGATCGCCGATGAACCAACCACCGCACTGGATGTTACCGTGCAGGCTGATATCAATCAGTTGATGATGGATTTGCGCCGGCAGTATGACACCGCCATTTTATTGATCACCCATGATCTGGGCGTGGTCGCGGGTCTGGCGGATACCGTGACGGTAGTGTATGCCGGACAGATGATGGAGTACGCGCCGGTGCGTGACTTGTATTATCGGCCCTGCCATCCCTACAGCCGAGGCCTGGTGCGTTCCGTGCCGCGTCTGGATCAGCGGGCCGATCAGGTGCTGCGCGCGATTCCCGGGAATCCACCGAATTTACTGGATATGCCATCAGGTTGTCCGTTCCGCGACCGCTGCGAATTTGCTTTCAGTGACTGCACCGCTTATCCGTTAATGCGTCACAGCCGTGCCAACTCACTGGTGCGCTGCCATCTGGACAGCCTGCCAGAATGAGTCGTAGCATTGCCAGTCAGCAAACGGGCGGGGCTGCCACTCAGCCGGTACTGAGGGTTGATCAGGTCAGCTACAGTTATCAGGTCAGCAGTGGCGATTGGCTGCATCGTAAACACAGGGCTTTGCAAGCCCTGGACAGGGTCAGTTTTGATCTGCGGCGGTCGGAAACGCTGGGTGTGGTGGGCGAATCGGGATCCGGTAAATCTACCCTGGCGCGGATCGTGCTGGGGCTGTTGCGCCCCGAGCACGGTGCGGTGACCTGGCGCGGTGAGGTGCTGCATGAACTGGAACCTGAGCAGCTGCGAGCCAAGCGCAAGGAGCTGCAACTGGTCTTTCAGGATCCACAGGCAGCGCTGAATCCCCGCATGACCATTGGCGAAATCCTGGCCGAGCCGTTGCACACTTTTTTTCCGCAGATGGCTGCCATGCAGGTGCGGGAAAGAGTGCGCGGCATGTTGAAAATGGTTGGCATTCTGCCCAATCAGGTAAACCGCTACGCGCATGAGTTTTCCGGCGGGCAATGTCAACGCATCGGCATCGCCAGAGCATTGATTCTGAATCCCCGCTTGTTGGTCTGTGATGAGCCGGTCTCGGCGCTGGATGTATCCATTCAGGCACAGATCATCCATCTGTTGCAGGATTTACAGCGTAAGCTGCAGTTATCCATGATCTTTATCGCGCATGATTTAAGTGTGGTGCGCTATATCAGTGACCGGATTCTGGTCATGTATCTGGGGCAGGTGATGGAGCTGGCCAGCTGTGATGAGCTGTACGCTGAACCGATGCATCCTTATACCCGCGCGCTGATTCAGTCGGTGCCACTGCCCGATCCTGATCTGGAACAGGCCCACACTGAGCGCGGCCTGCGCGGCGAACCGCCGTCACCGCTGCACCCGCCATCCGGTTGTCCTTTCAGTACCCGTTGCCCTTATGCGGTCGAGCGCTGTCATCAGGAAAAACCGCTGCTACGGGCTTTTGCCGGACGCTTGATCAGCTGTCATCGAGCCGCGGAGTTGCAGCAGGGGGCGAGCCAGACTGATCCGGCGGCATGACGGCCCGGACCCTTTATAATCCGGACCCGTTATAATACTGCCGAATCCAATTTTAACCGGGCAAACTCATTCATGATCAAATTATCAATCAATCGCAGCATATGGATTGCCTGTCTGACGGTGTTGCTGTTGAACGGCTGCGGTAAGCGCAACAACATCACCGAAACCCAGCGCGAAGTGGCCCGCGCCATCGTTGCCGGCATGACCATCGACGCTATTCAATTGAGTGCTTTTGAAAATATCTACGCCAATGAATTGCGTACCGAAGCCGATGTGGTTTGTCTGGTCGCAACCGGTTTACCGGACCTGAGCCAGGGCATTACCTCTGCCACGCTGCAGATCGCTGCGGCATCGGCAAACGCTGACACCATTATTATCAATACCATGGTCGGTGTGGATGCAAGGGACCGCTCAGCTGGAAATCTGGATGAATATATCCAGGCCATTACACCGCTGCAGCGGGTGCCGGGTAATGAGGGTTTGGTGGAAAGTCGGGTGTTTGATGCCAAATCCGGGGAATTGCTGTGGAGTAACTGGTCACGGCCGGTCAATCCGCGTGGGCGCCTGCAGGATCTGGCGCGTGAAGCACAGCGTCTGGCGGATGATCTGGCGGATGACGAGGTGATCAAGCCAGTGGTGGTGGAAGCACTCTAAGTCAGCAGCTTACAGGTTGACCACTACGTCCACCTTGAACTGCTCGCCGTCGCGTTGTAGCCAGCCATCCTGGAGCAACGCCTGCACCTGCTGCCGGGCCGCCTGAGCATCTCCCATTAGCGCCTGTGCCAGCCAGTAGGCGGCGGTCTGTGGCAGGTGCCCCCGCAAACGAGCCTGGCTTTGATTGGGCCGGAATTTTAGTGCCGCATCCAGTTCAATCGTACCTGCCGGCGTAATGAATTGAAATTGTTCTATATCAAGCTCCGGCTGCGCCGCCAGCATGCTGGCAATAGCGAGTACGCTGGCGGTACGCTGCTCCGGCTGTTGCCGGGTCTGCAGCCACTGCAGCAGCCCGATACGGTCAATTGAGCGTGCCCGGGCCTGCAGGCGCAGCGCGCCGGCGGGTTCTGACTGACCTCGGAAACTGATCTGCCCGGCAGTGAGCTGCAATGTAATGTCCTGATCGGTGGGCCAATCCAGGCCAAACGCCAGATTGTGCACAATATCCTGCGCGCTGAGAGCCAGTTCCGGTTGCCAGCACAGCGCGTTCATATTGATGGACAAATTCCCTCCCTGCAGAGGGTTGGCCGGGTCAGTCAGCAGCAGCTGTCCGGTTGCATCCTGCCAGCTGAGTTGCCAGGCCGGACTGCGTAATAAACCTTGCGGATGGACCGCCTTGAGTTCGGCCTGATCGCTGGTCAGGGAACCATGCCAGGCCAGATAGGCATTGCTGTTAACCTGGCTGCTGTGCCAGCTGCCGGTATCCTGCAGATAAAAAGCGATCGGTACCGTTATGCGGGTCTGATGCTGACCGCGCAGATTCAACTCACCACCAAGTGGCAGCCGCGGCGCATTGTGATAAGCCAGTTCACCCTGCCAGCGCACCAGCCCCGCCCCCAGCGGTGTCAGCCACAGCGGGCCGTGCTCAAACTGCAATTGCACCCTGCTGGTGGTTGACAGTTTGCTGCGCACACTGCTTTGCCACCAGCCACGCTGCCATTGCGGTGACTGATGGGTATCAGCCTGTGCAGCCAGCTGCTGATTAAGCTGAGAGTTCACCAATTGTCCAATCACGCCCGGCAACAGCACCAGCAGAGCGGCCACAATTACCAGCGCGATAATCCATTTACGTATATGCTTTGGCCTGGAATTCATGCTGATCGAATGGCTCTGTGACGCGCTTCACTGAACATCATAACCTAAAGCTGCCCCCGGACTGGCGTGCCGCCGCCAGTTTACTGACGGCGGGTCTGGACGATTTGCAACTGGTGCTGCCGGCCGACGCAGTTCAGCAACTGCTCTACTATGGCGCGGAAATGCTGCGTTGGAATAAGGCTTACAATTTAACGGCTGTAAGCAGTGTGGACGAAGTGATCAAGCGTCATTTGCTGGACAGTTTAAGCATCTTGCCCTGGCTCAGGCCGGGATTGACACTGGATGTTGGTACCGGCGCCGGGCTGCCGGGCATACCGCTGGCTCTGGCCTTGCCGGAGCAGCCATTTGTGTTGCTTGACAGCAATGGCAAACGGATGCGTTTTCTGGCGCACATTCAACGCCAGCTGCAGTTAACCAGGGTCGAACTGGTGACTGCCAGGGTGGAGCAGTGGCAGCCGCCCGAGCTGGTGGTGCAGGTGGTGACTCGCGCTTTCGCGCCCCTGGACAGACAATTGCAGTGGTGTGCGGCGGTGCTGGAAGGTGGTGCACGGTTGCTGGCCATGACCGGCAAAAACCATGCGGAGCAATTGCGCAATTGGGACGCAGAGTATACGCTGCGCGGTGCGCATAAACTTGCAGTACCCGGCGCCAGCGGCGAACGGCACTTATTGGAAATAGTCAGGGCGTAAACCGCTGCCAGCATGAAGTGAATATGGTGCCCGCCAGGTTGCCTCGATGGGGCTGCCCGGCCGTGCTGGCTGAGTACCGCTACAATGGCCAGAATTTAATGCTGCTTTGGATACTGACAATCTTGCACGATATTAGCCACTTTATCATTGCGATACCCGGGTCAACCGCATGACGGAAATCATCGCCATTGCCAATCAGAAAGGCGGCGTGGGCAAAACCACGACGGCCATTAATCTGACCGCCGGTCTGGTTGCGATGCGGCATAATGTATTGCTCTGCGACCTGGATCCGCAAGGCAACACTACGGTGGGTTTCGGGATTGATGCCGCACAATTGGATGTTACCGCCTGTGAGGTATTGCTGGGCGAGCGTGGGCTGGCGGAGGCGGTGGTCAGCGTGCCCGGCCGGGAATCCAAATATCGTCTGGATTTATTGCCGGCCAACGGTGACCTGACCGCGGCGGAAATCGAGCTGACCCGGCGCGAGGGCAGTGAAGTGCGTTTGCGGGAAATTTTACGCAGTCTTGATAACCGTTATGATTTTATCATTCTGGATTGTCCACCGGCCCTGAATCTACTGAATCTGAATGCTTTGACCTCGGCCGATTGTGTGCTGATTCCGATGCAGTGCGAATACTATGCGATGGAAGGGTTGACCGCGCTGCTGGATACCATTGGTCAGATCAAGGCTTCGGTCAATCCCGAGCTGCGGATAGAGGGTATCGTGCGGACCATGTTTGATGTCCGCAATAACCTGTCCAATGAGGTATCCCGTCAATTGAGCGAACATTTCGGGTCCAGGCTTTACCGTACGCTGATACCCCGCAATGTGCGCCTGGCTGAAGCCCCCAGTTTCGGCCAGAGCGTACTCGAATACGATCCGCAATCACGTGGCGCGCTGGCCTATCTGGGTTTGGCCGGTGAGTTTTTACGTCGGCGGGAAGCCCGTGGCAAGCCAGCCTAATTTTTAATCAATATCCGGTCTGAAGTGATTCATGAGTAAAAACAGCAGTAAAAAAGTCTCGCCAGAAAACAGCCAGCCGGCCACTGCCAGCAAGCGCCGGCCTAAACGCCAGGCGTTGGGTCGTGGTCTGGGCGCCATGCTGGCGCGTACCGAGCAGCAGGCTTCCGAGGACATCGCCAGCCTGCGCGAACTGTCGCTGGACCGAATCCAACCGGGCCGCTATCAGCCCCGCTCGGTGATGGACCCGGATAAATTAAAGGAACTGGCCGATTCAATTCGTTCCCAGGGCGTGGTGCAACCGGTGATAGTGCGTCCGTTGAACAACACCGATGCTGATGCAGGTTATGAATTGATTGCTGGCGAGCGCCGCTGGCGGGCAGCGCAGCTGGCGGGATTGCGTGCCATTCCGGCGGTTATCCGGCAAGTGTCTGATGAAATGACCATCGCCATGGCGCTGATTGAAAATATCCAGCGTGAAGACCTGAATCCACTGGAAGAGGCCAGTGCTCTGCAGCGTCTGATTGATGAGTTTTCCATGACCCATCAGGCGGCTGCCGAAGCGGTGGGCAGGTCACGTGCGGCGGTCAGTAATTTACTGCGGTTACGCGATTTGCCTGGTTCAGTACAACAGCTGCTGGAAACGCGTCAACTGGACATGGGACATGCCCGTGCGCTGCTGGCGTTGCCGGCGGCCGGGCAACTGGCTGCGGCAAAGAAAGTTGTGCAACTGGGACTGAGTGTGCGCGCCACCGAAAACATGGTGCGTAATCTGCTGGCAGCGGGTGGTTCGGATAAAGCCGCCCGTTCCAAACCCAAATCTGATCCCAATATCGTGCGTCTGGAGCAGCAGCTCAGCGACCAGATCGGGGCTCCGGTCAGTATTGCTCAAAGTGGCAAAGGTCGGGGTGAATTGCGGATTCGATATAATAGTCTGGACGAGTTGGAAGGCATTCTGGAGCACCTGCGCCGGGACTGACTGGCTGGTGCCCACGGTCGCTTCGCGGCGCTGCCGGTACAGTCTGCCGGCCGGGTCTGCAGTGTTCCCGCAAAATCAATCAAACCACTGGCATGGCATTAAAAAAGCCGTTATACTTATTAGTCTTTGCCCGAATAAAGTAAACGATTGATTGCAGCCATGAAAGCAGACATACATCCAAATTACCGTGCGGTTGTTTTTCAGGACATTTCCAGCGATTTCGCTATCCTGACACGCTCAACCATTAACACCAAAGAAACCATAAAATGGGAAGACGGTGAGGAATATCCGCTGGTGAAAGTGGAAATTTCCAGTCAGTCGCACCCGTTTTACACCGGGAAACATAAAATCATGGATTCCGGTGGCCGCGTGGACAAGTTCAAGCAGCGCTACGGCGGCTGACGGACTGGTACCAAACCTGACAAGAAGCCCGCCTCCGTTGCGGGCTTTTTGCTGCTTGACGACCTGATCACAGGTTGTGGCATGAATTATCAGGATATGCGTGTTGACAGGAAGTATGCGATCATTCCGGTCATACAAAACGGGCATAATGTAAGCAGGGGAAGTAAGCCATGTTAGCGCGGCGTGTGGCAGGATCAAGTCCTCCGACGGCGTGTTTTATACAGACAATTTGGAGATGTGATTGTGAGTGAACGGACCATACGTATTAGTGATGAAGCCGCAGGCAAAGTGCTGGAAGCACCGGTTGTTGAAGGCACTGCAGGCGACCCGACAGTTGATATTGCCGGTCTGTACAAACAGTTGGGTTATTTTACTTACGATCCGGGTTATTCGGTTACCGCCAGTTGCTCCAGTGACATCACCTTTATTGATGGCGATCAGGGCATCCTGCGTTATCGCGGTTATCCGATTGAGCAGTTGGCCGAACGCAGCAATTTTGTCGAGGTAGCTTATCTGCTGCTGTATGGTGAGTTGCCCTCGGCCGGTGAGTTTTGTGATTTCGAGCGTGACATCACTTATCACACCATGATGCATGAGCAGTTAAATACCTTTATCAAGGGGTTCCGTTACGATGCTCATCCGATGGCCATACTGGCCGGCGTGACCTCATCGCTGGCGGGTTTTTATCATGACCAGATGGATATTGAAGATCCCGCGCAGCGCGATCTGGCCGCCAAACGTTTGATTGCCAAAATGCCGACCATTGCGGCGGCCGCTTACCGCCATCACGTCGGCTGGCCGATCAGCTATCCACGCAACAGCCTGAACTACTGCGAACGTTTTCTGGATCTGATGTTTTCGGTGCCGGCTGAGCCGTATAAGGTAAATCCGGTCGCCGCGCGGGCGCTGGATCTGCTGTTCATTCTGCATGCTGACCACGAACAAAATGCCAGTACTTCCACTGTACGCCTGGTTGGCAGCACCGGTGCAAATCCCTACGCCTGCGTATCAGCCGGTATTTCGGCATTGTGGGGCCCGGCGCATGGCGGTGCCAATGAGGCGGTTCTGAAAATGCTCAATGATATTGGTGATGTCAGCCAGGTAGGCAAGTACATTGAAAAAGCCAAGGATAAAAATGATCCATTCCGGCTGATGGGCTTTGGCCATCGGGTTTACAAAAACTATGACCCGCGTGCCGAGATTATCCGTAAGGCCTGTCACGACGTGCTGGCTGATCTGGGGGTGACTGACCCGTTACTGGATCTGGCCATGAAGCTGGAAAAAATCGCCCTGGAAGATGATTATTTCGTGACCCGCAAGCTTTACCCGAACGTGGATTTTTACTCCGGCCTTATCTACAAGGCGCTGGGTGTTCCAACCAGTATGTTTACCGTGATGTTCGCCATCGGTCGGACCGTGGGCTGGGTGGCTCAATGGCTTGAGCAAAGCGCTAATCCCGGCCGGATCGGACGGCCGCGACAAGTCTATACGGGTGCGGCCGAACGAGATTATCTGGCCATCGACCAGCGCAGCTGAGCACCGGGGGCGTAAATATTGCCTACCTGGGATATTCCCGGGTACCTCAGTCTCCGGATAACCTGATTGTCGTCCGGCGGACTGAACTGACTATCCACTGACTAACCATTGAGCGTTCCCGGTAGGCTATGGCTGCCGGCGGCTGCGCTGCGGCCCGCTAGTGCATAAACGATTCATCTGCCAGGCCGCCGGAACTCATCACCGGTTCGGTCAGCAGATATTCAACCTCCACTGCGCCGGCCCGGCGTTGCGGCCGCCCGGCTACCGGGCAGGGCGGTGCCTGACGCTGATCGAGCGTACCGAAAAGACATAATTCAATCTGCTGTTCAGACCATTGCAGGCACACGATGTCCAAGCTGCGAAAGCCGTTATCGTGCCAGCGGATACGCCGGGATTCCTGTTCGAAAGCGATGCTCTGATCGTATAAAAACCGCGGCACTGCGTCCGGGTCATCGCTGAATACATGCAGGGTGATGCGGGTATGCTGATCGGCGGTGCCCTCCAGCACCGGTCCCACCAGACGGGGATGAAAAGCAGCAAAATAGTTCATGGCGTCCAACGCGGAACTGCGCAGCTGCTGTTGTATTTGAGTGTGCTGGTTACCGCCGTAAAGCGCCTGATAAGTACGCAATTCGCGCTCTATCTCAAGATTGCTGGGCAATTGTTGCCGGGAGCATTTCATGCCCAGGCGATCAGCGGCTTTGCGCTTGGCAGTGCCATAATTGCGCTGGCCTTCGGTGGCTATGATGCGGGCGGCTTCCTGGGCGATGAACTGCCGCTGATGGATAGATTTTTTGGCGGATTTTTTGCTATGCATGGCCGTGACTCCTGCGCATGACAGTGCGGAACCGGGCGGACATTCTTGGCGCAGATGCTTGGCGCGGATTCCGGAAGTGCGATCAATTATCAGACAGTTGGATGCTGGTTGGGTTGCTCCTGCGGTTATGTGCTTAACAGATGATAAGTCTAAATTAAATTTTGTCTAGAAGATTTCATACGGATTTACCTGGATATCCTCGTCATCATAGAGTTTTTCCCGGCGGCGTAGCTGGTCCAGCAGGTTGGCGGCAACCTGCTCGCGAATGGCGCCTGGTGCTCCCGGTTCAGTCAATTCACCGGTTTCCTGGTCAACCCATATCTGTGCTACGCCAACCGGCATCAACGGCAATGGGTCAGGTGAGTCATTGAGGGCGATCCGCATGTAATCAATCCAGATAGGCAGGGCGGCCTGTCCGCCCAATTCGGTCCTGCCCAGGGGCTGGAAATTATCAAAGCCTACCCATACCGAGGTGGCGATTTCGCTGTTATAGCCAGAGAACCAGGCATCGCGCTGATCATTGGTGGTGCCGGTCTTGCCAGCCAGATCCTGCCGGCCCAGCTGCATGGCTTTGACACCCGTGCCGCGTCTGACCACGTCAGCCATCATCGAGCGCACCAAAAATGCGGTCGGCGCCTCAATCACTCTGGGGCGGTAGGCAGGTAGCGGCGGGCCGTATTGCTGCTGATCGCTGACGGGTAGGGCCGTTAACGACGGTGCGGCATCGTTGATGGGCTCTGCCGTATCTGGGGCATCGGTCTGCAGCACCAGGGGTTCACGTTGCTGTGCATCGCTATTACCCAGCGGCTCACCCTCATCCGCTGCGCGCTGGCTGATAACAGGGCAGGGGTCACAGTGTTGCACCGGCGCGGGCGCGAACACAACCCGGTCATCCTGATCACGGACTTCGGTCAACCAATAGGCTTCGACGGCATAACCACCGTTGGCAAGTACGGCGTATCCCTGCACCATATCCAGTGGGGTCAGATTGGCGCTGCCGAGTGCCATCGACAGGTTCTCGGGTAAAGACTCCTGATCAAAGCCGAAGCGGCTGATGTAATCACGTGCTGCACGAATCCCGATATCTTCCAGAATACGCACTGAAATGAGGTTGCGGGAGTGCACCATCGCTTCGCGCAGGCGGGTTGGACCATAGAAGGTCCGGCTGAAGTTCTGTGGTTTCCAGGCTTCGATATCACCACCCCCGCGAAATACCACTGGAGCATCATTGACCACGGTGGCGGGGTGATAACCGGCGTCAATCGCGGCGGCATAAACGAATGGCTTGAAACTTGAACCCGGTTGACGCAGCGCCTGGGTGACGCGGTTAAATTTGCTGTAGTCAAAATCCAGGCCACCCACCAATGCCAGTATGGCGCCACTGTTGACCTCCAGCGATACCAGCGCCGCTTGTGCTTCGGGAATTTGTGCGAGTTGCCAGATACCCTCATCGTCACGTCTGATACGCACGATATCGCCGCGTTGCAATACCGTATCAACCTGCTCCGGCTTTGGTCCGCGGCTGTCGCGGCTTAACTGGGGCTGAGCCCAGGCCATGTTTTCCAGTGTCAGTGGAATGGTTTGCCCATCTTTGAGATATAACAGCGCCAGTTCGGGATCAACATCCACCACCAGGGCAGGCATCAGGTTGGCCACCGGCAACTTATTTTGCAGCGCCTCCAGCCAGATTGTGGCCGTGGCATCTTCGCTTAACACCACTTTGTCCTCAGGCCCCCGCCAGCCATGCCGGCGATCATAATCAAGCAGCCCGGTGCGCAGGCTCTCCTGGGCCGCCTGTTGCTTGTCGGCCTGGATCGTTGTAATCAGCTTAAGTCCGGATTCATAAATGCCTTCGCCGTAAGTGTCCAGCGCCCAGCGGCGGGCCATTTCAGCCAGATACGGTGCACCGACCTGGATAGCGGTACCGTGATTGAAGGCACTGACGGGTTCGGCCACGGCCTGCTGATACTGTTGGTCACTGATATGACCAAGCGTCAGCATCCGGTTGAGGACGTAATTTCTGCGGCTTTTGGCAATCGCGGGGTTGGTAATGGGGTTGACCCGTGACGGGCGCTGTACGGTGCCGGCAATCATAGCCATCTGCGCAATGCTCAACTCCGCTGGTTTTTTGCCATAGTAAACCTGTGCAGCTGCGGTAACCCCATAGGCACGATGACCAAGGAAGATTTTATTCAGATATAACTCAAGTATTTCGGCTTTGCTGATTTCACGCTCAATGCGCAGCGCCAGCATGATTTCCTTGATTTTTCGGACATAGGTTTTTTCTGATGAAAGGAAGAAATTGCGTGCCAGTTGCTGGGTGATCGTACTGCCACCCTGACCTTTCTGGCCGGTTCGGATTAATTCCAGTCCCGCTCGGGTTATACCCTGCCAGTCAATACCCGGGTGGCTGTAGAAGCGATCGTCCTCACTGGAAATAAAGGCCTGCTTGAGGGGTTCCGGGATATCCTCAATGGCGGTGGGTATGCGGCGCTTTTCTCCGAATACGGAAATGACCTGGCCGGTGGCCGAATAAATAGTAAGCGGGCTTTGCAATTGGACGTCACGCAGCACTTCGGTATCCGGCAGTTCCGGGCCATAACGCAGCCAGACACCGGCAATGACCAGCACCGCCAGCACCAAACCCAGGATAGTCAGGCGCGCGAACCAGCGCAGCATAAACAGCAGTTTTGATCGTTTCATCGGTGTTGTGACTGCCTCGGACATGATTGCCAGCTATGGACAACAAGCTATTGCTGCTGTTCTATCGCGCTAGCATAACAATGTGTATTCACCAATACCATGCTGCGCAGCGAATCCGCCGTGCGAAGGCGATATTGCTTAAGACTTACGTATAACATAGGTTAATATCTGCGGTCGGAATAAACCCCTGTCAGGCCTTTATCCAGAAGGTTTCGGGAATGAAAAGCCTGTTTTTGGCAGAGCTAACAAAGACTTAACGGCGCGGTTTTCTATTTACAAAACTTTCACATTTGTGGTGTATAAAGCCTGAGAAACACATGGATGTGAAAGCAAACAGTTGTTTATTTCCAGTGGCTTGGCCATAATACTTAAAAGCTAGTTAAACTTTGCTAGATAACTTATACATACACGTACACTGACCAGGGCAGGGAGGCATTTGAGCTTCTTCACCAGCAAACATCGCCACCAGCTTGGCATCGATATTGGTTCCAACTCAGTTAAGCTGGTTGGCCTCGAGGCTGCGGGCGGCAGTTACCGAATCAGTCATCTGGCGGTTGAATCACTCCCGGAAGGCGCGGTATACAACGATTCGATTAAAGATGCCGGTCAAGTGGCTGAGGCTATTCGCCGGGCCTGGTATCACAGTGGCGCTAAAAGCAAGGATTGTGTACTGGCGGTGCCAGGTGCCTCAGTGATTACCCGCCATCTGTTCTTTCCCAGAGATATGTCCGAGCAGGAAATGGAGAGTCAGATAGAAATCGAGGCCGCCCAGCACGTGCCTTATGCGCTGGATGAAGTCAGCATCGATTTTCAGGTGATTGGTGAGTCGGTCAGTGACCGCAATCAGGTAGAAGTGCTGTTAGCCGCGTCACGTTCAGAAAATATCCATGTCCTGGAGTCGGTCATTGATGAGGCTGGTTTAAGCACCGGTATTATCGATGTGCAAACCTTTGCGCTGGGCAATGCTTTCAGCGAACTGGTGGAAACCAACACCCTGCGCAGCCAGACCGTGGCGGTGATTGATATTGGCGCCGGCAGCATGCTGATGGTGGTGATGCACAACAAACGGGTGCTGTATACCCGTGATCTGACTTTCGGCATGCGCCAGTTTGAAGAGGAAATCCGCCGGCAGCTGGGTGAAGACGCCGGCATTTCCGATCTGCTCAGCGGCGATGCTGGTGAGGACGCCGAGCACAATCTGCTTGAGCCGTTCCGTCAGCAGTTGATTCAGCAGGTTGGCCGGGCATTGCAGTTTTTTGCTTCGGCCAGTCAGTATCAGCCGGTAGACAGCATAGTATTGACCGGTGGCGGTGCACGTTTGCCTCGCCTGGCCCCGGCGCTGCAGAAAGATCAGGGTCTGACCTGTCAGGTGGCTGATGTCCCGGGCGATATGCGGCTGAGTAACAGGGTCTCCAACCGGCTGGCGAAAGAACAGGGTCCGGCTTTGATGATGGCCATGGGGCTGGCATTACGGGGGCATGACTGATGTATACCCTGAATCTATTACCTTGGCGGCGGCAGCGTCGTCGCGAGCGCCAGAGACGGTTTGTCGCCATTCTTGGTTTAACGGCGGTCGCTGCTTTTCTGCTGGTGCTGTTGGCCAGTTGGCTGATGGGGTCCAAAATCAGTGGGCAGGAAAGCCGTAATCAGCGCCTGCAGACGGAAATACGCAAGCTGGATGTGCAGATCGCGGAAATAGAAAACCTGGAGCAAGAACGCGCCCGGTTGCTATCGCGCAAAAGTGTGATCGAAGAACTGCAGGTCAGTCGCACCCTGATGGTGCACCTGTTTGATCAGTTATCACGCACCGTGCCGGAAGGTCTGCGCCTGACCAAAGTAGGCCAGCAGGGGCAAACCCTGACGCTGGAAGGGTTTACCCAGTCCAATGCACGGGTATCCACTTATTTACGTAATCTGGAAAGTTCAGGTTGGCTGCATAACCCAGAATTGATCATTATTGAAGCCGATGCCGACGATGGCACGCCGGATCAACCCTATTCTTTCCGGGTCAGCGCCAAACTGGCATCCCCGCAGCAGATAGCACTGGAACAGGAAGCGGCTGATTTATCGCTGGATACCGACGCGGAGGCCGCGCGATGAACCTCAATCAAATCCGTGATCTGAATTTTTCCGACCTGGGCAACGCGCCACTGGGAGGACGCGTATTTGTGCTCAGCCTGGTGGTGCTGGTCATCGTGGTGCTGGGTTACATGCTGCAGATTAAAGATCAGCGCGCCACGCTGCAGTCTGCTGAGCAGACTGAACTGCGTCTGCGCGCAGAGTTCGAGAACAAACAGCAGAAAGCCGCCAATCTGGAAGATTACAAAATCCAGCTGGCTGAAATGCAGGATCTGCTGCAGACCATGCTGCGCCAATTGCCCGGCAAGACGGAAATGCCGGAACTGTTGATAGATATTTCACAGACTGCGCTGGCCACTGGCATCGAGAATCAGTTGTTTGAGCCACGGAATGAAATTCTGCAGGGTTTTTATGCGGAGCGTCCGATCAGTATCCGCATGCTCGGTAATTATCATCAGTTCGGTCAGTTCATCAGTGGCGTAGCGTCATTGCCACGGGTCGTGATTTTAACCATGAATGATATTGAGCTGGAGCCGGTAGAAGGTGGCCCGCCCGGGCGCAACCTCAAGCTGGAAGGCACCATTAAAACTTATCGTTATCTGGATGAAGAAGAATTGCTGGCACAGCAAAGTACTGAGGTTTCGCAATGAGCAGTGGCTGTCAGCAGATTAACCGTGTCGCCTGGCTGCTGCTGTCTGCCGTGTTGTTGAACGGTTGCGACGGTAATGAAAAAGATTTGAATCAGTACGTCAACTCAGTGCTGCAAAGGCCTGCTGAGCCGATTGAGCCGATTCCGCCGATCATGGTCAGTGACAGTTTTATTTACGACCCTACGGATCTACGCGATCCGTTTCTGCCGGAAACGCGTGAGGAGCTGATCAGTGGCGCCGGCGATGGCGGTCCACGCCCGGACCCGGACCGGCGTAAGGAATACCTGGAACGCTTTCCACTGGATACATTGAAGATGGTGGGTACATTGGCCCGCTCGGCAAGCAATAACTGGGCATTGATTCAAGATACCGATGGCGTGGTGCATCGCGTAGCGGAAAATAATTACCTGGGTCAAAACCATGGCCGCGTTAGTGCTGTGCTTCCTGATCGCGTGATCCTGATCGAACTGTTACCGGACGGTAATGGCGGTTGGCTAGAGCGCGAAGCCAGTCTCAACATTCAAGAACAGAGTTAGGCAGTGATAGTGACAACCGTCATAAACACTGGGCAAAACTGAGGTGTAGCATGTTTACTTTGACTCAATCAGCATCCCAAATTAAACGGAATCACTGGCCAAGCCGGTTGGTCCGCTATGGTGCCTCCATCATTTTGCCAATGGTATTGGGCGTTGCGGCCAGTTCGTCGGTTGCCAATGAATTGTTGGAAGTGCGCTATCAAAACGTAGTCGACGGTGGGGATTTTGTCTTCACTCTGGCCGAATCGGCCAGCCAGCCGGTGGTCTTTATGACCGATGATCCGCCCCGGGCTGTGATTGAACTGAGCGGCACGCATACCGAGCTGCCGGCCAGCCCGATTGTATTGGCCAGCGATCCGGTGCGCTCTTACACCACCATTTCCGATGGTGAGCGGACCCGCATCATCGTTGATCTGACCGAGCCCTCGACTTACGAGATTGATACCGCCGGCAACCAGGTGGTACTGCATCTTTCGGATAGCAGCGGCGCCGTGCTTGCGCCGGCCGCCGTGGTCGCGGTCAATGATGCACCTGCTGCGACTGTCAGCAATGAACCGGCGCGTTCGCCTGTCAGAACTGATGGCACCCGGTTACAGGACATTGATTTTCGCCGTACCGCTGACGGTGGCGGGCGTCTGATTCTGGATTTGTCAGGTGATAACGTCAGTTCCGCGGTCAACGAGCGGGGTAACCGCTTACTGGTTGATCTGTTTAATACCGATGCGCCGCTCAATCTGCAAAAAACCCTGGATGTGATGGATTTCGCCACCCCGGTGATGCGTATTACCACCGAGGAAGTGGCCGGTTCGGTACGCTCCACCCTGACGGTGCGGGGCGAATACACCCATGAAGCGTATAGCGATGGGGACGCATTTATCGTGGAAGTCAAGCCGGTGGTGAAATTGCCGGAAGAAGACGCCGATGCCATTGATCAGTTGTTCGAAAACCGGGATTACACCGGTGATCAGGTGACCTTTAACTTTCAGGATATTCCGGTACGCTCAGTGTTGCAGTTGATTGCGGATGTGTCCGAATTGAATATCGTGGTATCCGATTCAGTCACCGGTAATGTCACCCTGCGCCTGACCAATGTGCCCTGGGATCAGGCCCTGGATCTGGTGCTGGATACCAAAAATCTCGACAAGCGTAAAAACGGCAATGTGATCTGGGTAGCACCGGCGGGCGAAATTTCCGCCCGCGAACAGCAACTGCTGCAGGCACAGCAGGATAAGATCGAACTGGAACCATTACGCACCGCCATCATCAGCGTCAGTTATGCCCAGGCATCGGAACTGGCCGAATTGATTGAATCTGCCTCCGAGTCCGAAGACGATCAGGGGTTGCTGTCTTCACGCGGTTCGGTGAGTGTGGATGAGCGGACCAATACCTTGCTGGTGACTGATTCCAGCAGCCGCCTGGAAGAGGTTCGCGCGCTGGTCGCCGAGCTGGACCGGCCGGTGCGTCAGGTACTGATTGAGTCACGTATTGTGATCGCCAACGATGACTTTTCTCACCAGTTGGGTGTGCGTTTCGGGGTGACCGCTACCGGCGAAGCCAACAACGGCAGCGTATTTACCACCTCCGGAACGATTACCGCTACCGATCAACAGAACAATCTGGCCTTGCGTAATCGTCTGGCCAGAGGCACCAGCGGCTCCAGTCTGCCCAATTTCATTGACGATCCGATCAATGGCAATGGCATCATTGCACCGTCACTGGATAATCGTCTGAATGTGAACCTGCCGGTTACCAATGCAGCCGGCAGCCTGGGTCTGAGTGTGCTGGCAGCCGATTATCTGCTGGATCTGGAATTATCGGCGCTGGAAACTGAAGGGCGTGGCGAAGTGGTATCAACCCCCCGGGTAGTCACCGCCAACCAGGCCGAGGCATTTATTCAGCAGGGTGTGGAAATTCCGTTTGAACAGGCTACCTCCTCGGGCGCCACCAGCATTCAGTTCCGGGAAGCCGTGCTGGAATTGCGGGCGACCCCGCTGATTACGCCCGATAACCGCATCCAGTTGGCGCTGTCGGTCAAGCAGGATACCGTGGGTGAAATTTTCCCCACTGCTCAGGGCGGTTCGGTGCCATCTATTGATACCACCGAATTGAGCACCCGGGTGCTGGTGGAGAATGGTGAAACACTGGTGCTGGGCGGCATTTTCCAGGAGGAAAGCATGTACACCAACGAGAAAGTTCCGCTGCTGGGCGATGTGCCGATACTGGGTGCGCTGTTCCGACGTCGTGGCACCACCAACGACAAGAACGAGTTACTGATTTTCATTACTCCTACAATCCTGGATGAAAGAGTTGCCGAGCGGTATTAACAGCGTCATATTCAAGCACCACTATGACTGGCACTGTTCCGCCACCCATCCAATACAAGCTTCGGGCCATAGCAAATGAACAAAGGATCAAACTTCATGAAGGCTGTTTATATCTTGCCGCGTAATTTACGTTACTTCACATTGATTATGCTGCTGGGGCTGTTGGCAGGCTGCAGCAGCGGCGGTTCGTCCGGCACCGGCGGCGGCACCCAGGCGCCCAACCCGCCGACTATCCGGATTACCACGGCCAGCACCAGTCTGCCATCCAATCCAGGCGGCCTGTTGCCTAACCTGGATTTGCCGACCACGATACAGGTCAATGTGATTGTACGCACCGAAGCCAATACCGCCGTGCCGGACGGTACCATCGTCAACATGACCACCAATAACGCTGCCGTCGGCACGCTTTCGGTAGGTGATGATCCGGCTACGCCAACGGTGAATGAATTTATCGGCCAATTTGCCAGTATCGGCACCGGGACCAGTGGCGGGAATGCCACTTTCTTCTTAACCAGTGGTGCGTTGACGGGCTCAACGGTATTGACGGCTTCCAGCAGCGATCCGGCCACCGGCACCAACCTGACCGCTTTTATTACGATTACCGTGACCGCGGCGGTCGATCCGGGTGATCGTGTCAGGTTGACTTTGACCGATGACACCTTGCCACTCAATGCGTTTCTGGTGGAGCCGTTCCGGGGTTCTCCGTTCCTGGCTGAAGTGGGTATCCAGTTCGTCGGTGCGGACGGCCAGTTGGTTAACCCCGATGGCGATGCGTTTGGCGTCAGCATTGCGCCGGCCAGTGTGGCTACTTTCTCCACCCCGGATGATGGTGATACCCAGGATGTCAACGAATTTACCCAGTTTTTTGTCAACGCGCCGGCGGATGCCGCCGGTGGCGCCACGTCAGTATTTATCAATTCCAGCAATAATCCGGGTGTTGCCACACTGACGGTTTCCGCGACTGATCCGATCACCGGTGAAAATTTCAGCAACAGCGTCTCCGTGACGGTGACCGAGGGCGCTGCCAATGGCGTACCAGCTGCCGTGAATGTACCTATTCCGCTGAATCCGGTATTTGTGCAGGGCATAGGCGGTAATACCGTGTTGACCGTTAATGCCACTTTGCTGGACGGCGGCGGCCTGCCGGCCGATGACCCATCGGATACCGGTGTGTTTAATAATCTGCGCATTGCACTGTCACGTCCTGATCCGAACGGTTCAACCATCAGTGGCACCAATGCAGCCGGTAACCCGGTCAGCGGCAGTACGATTTCGATCGATACCACCAACAGCGTCGGGACCTTTACTTTTACCAGCGGTAATTCACCGGGTCCGCATGTGATCACGGTGACCGGCGACAGCTTTGATAACAATGTCGACAACGGGATTCAGAGCCCGGTCAGCAATACCGGGACTATCCTGGTGGGTGACGGTGAACTGTTCAGCGTACAACTGGTGGCTGATTTCCTGTCCGGCGTCGCTGAAGTTTCCGATGCGGTGATGGCCGGCACCGCGCCAGGTACCCTGATGGTGCCGATTGGCGCGATCGCCAATGACCGCTTTGGCGCACCGGTGCTGCCGGGTACGCCGATTGCTTTTGGCAAGGTCGATGCACCAATCACCGAATCGTTCCCGAATAATTTTGTCTTCTCGGGTTTTGACGGCAATCCAGTCGAAGGCGGGACCTTCTTCAGCGTAGCGGTCAGCCCGGGTGACGGTTTCCTGGAAAATCCCGCGATCATTGATGAAGCGGTGGAAATTGGTGATACGGTGGTGACTTTTGGAGCTGAGATACCAGGCAACGCGGAGTTGGAATCCTCCCGGATAGTAGCGGATGTTCTGACCGATACCTCGCTGCGCGTTACTGATGCGTTTAATGAAAATGATCCATCCGGCAATGTAGTCAATGATGGCTCAGTGATTCCGTATGTGGTTGGGCGCTCGCGGATCGGCAATATCGGCGGCACCGCGGTCACCGGCGCGGACGGGTCCGCGACCGTAATGCTGACCTATCCCAGCACCGTGCTCGGACAACCGCTGGTGCTGTGGGCTCAGGGTACCCGTCCGGATGGCGGCGTTACCCAGACGGTGGCGGATGTTGAGGCGCTGGCTTTCCCGGGTCAGGGCCCGGCGCTGATTGCCTTAAGTCCGAGCAGCGTGCAGGGCAATGGCTCGGCGGCTCTGGAAATCTGCGTGACCGACGCCAATGGTTCGGCGATCAGGAATGCTGATATCGACTTTGTGGTCAACGGCAGCTTTAACTTCACGGTATCCGGCGCGCCATTATCCAGCGGCCCGGATGGGTGTGTGGACACCACGGTTACCAGTTCCGGCATTATGGATTTTGATGATGACACCACGGTAACCTTTATGGCGGCCGGCAGTTCGGCTGACTTGTTGCTGACCGATCCGATGCTGGCAGAACTGACCGTATCGCCCAGTGCGCTGGCGTTGCCGATGTCCGGTGATTCGGGCATGGTGACGGTGGCGGTTTCCGGCGCCGACGGCAGCGCTGCCGGCGGTGTAGTGGTTAATGGCACCTGCACCGCGGATATCCGTCTGGAAGACGGCATGGGTGCGGTGGTCAGCATGGGCATCACCGATGGCTCGGGCACGCTGCCGTTTGAAATCTTTGTTGAGGCTGATGACGTGACGGGCTCATGTACCTTCACCGCTACGGTAGATGGTCAGTTTGTGGGTGATGGCGTGGGCATTAATGCCCCCGGCGGTGGTGGTATCGGCGTCAGTCCGTAAACTTCACAGACAATCACTTAAAAGCGCATCTTTGGATGCGCTTTTTTTATGCTTCGGCCGCAAACCGACTGCATACAAGCTGCCCGTCGGACCGGCCAGTCAGGTCGGCCGGTATTCAGAGCCCCATTCGCGTCAGGTATTTGGCAACGGTCCGGTCAGCAGGCAAAATAGCAGGCTATCTTTAATCTATGGAAAGGCTATGAGTGCATCCGCATCCGTTGTTGCCGGTGGCGGCACACAACAATCGATGAACACTGACCTGCAGGCCAGACTGGATGCCTGTCGTGCCGCCTGGCAGGCTGAGCGGCCTGATATCGCACAGCGCCGCGCGGATCTGCGCCGGTTGAGCAAGCTGCTGAATCAATATACCGACCGGCTGATGACCGCTATTTCGGAAGATTTCGGACATCGACCGTTTGCCGAATCCATGCTGGGGGATATTATTCAGGTGCAGGCGGAGATCAGCTACACCCGCGCCAATCTTAAAGTGTGGTGCCGCCGTCAGCATCAGGCGGTTAACTGGAAATACTGGCCCAGTCAGGCCTGGCTGCAATACCGGCCGTTGGGTGTGATCGGTATCGTCAGCCCCTGGAATTATCCGTTGACTCTGACCTTGATGCCATTGGCTTCCGCGCTGGCGGCCGGCAATCACGTGATGCTCAAGCCATCCGAATACACCCCGGTGACCAACCAGGTATTGCAGGCGATGCTGACCGAGGCTTTCCGGCCGGAGCAAGTCGCGGTGGTTACCGGTGGGCCGGAGGTGTCGGCGGCGTTTACCCAATTGCCGTTTGATCATCTGCTGTTTACCGGTTCTACCGGCGTCGGCAAAAAAGTGATGGCCGCGGCGGCGCAAAACCTCACGCCTGTCACTCTGGAGCTGGGCGGTAAGTCGCCGGCCATCATTGCCGGCGATAAACACTTCAGCAGCGCCGTGACGGCAATCGTGACCGGCAAGCTTTTCAATGCCGGGCAGACCTGCATTGCACCGGATTATGTGCTGGTGCCGAGCGGACAGGGCCAGGCGTTTGCCGAACTGGCCAAACAGGCGGCAGCCAAAGCTTTTCCGGACTTCAACAGCAACGACCAATACACCAGCATTATTCATCAGGGTCATTATGAAAGGCTGCTGGATATGCTGGCGGAAACCGCACGCCGGGGCGCGCGGATCATTCCGCTGTTTGATACGCCCCATAATGCTCAGCAGCGGCGGATTACTCCCACGCTGGTGTTGAACCCGGATTGTGAACTGCGTTTGATGCAGGAGGAGATTTTTGGTCCGCTGCTGCCGGTGATTGAGGTGGCTGATCTTGACGCTGCGATGGCCTTTATCAACCAGCGCTCACGGCCGCTATCGCTATACCTGTTCGGTGCCAATCATCAGCAGCGTGAGCAGGTGCTGGCCAATATCAGCGCCGGCGGGGTCTGTATTGATGACACGCTGTTCCATATGACGCAACTGCAACTGCCGTTTGGCGGGGTCGGGGACAGTGGCATGGGCCAGTATCATGGCTGGTTCGGGTTTGAACGCTTTTCCAAGGCGCAGCCGGTTTACCGGCAATCGCGGTTGTCCGGTTCGCGACTGTTCCGACCGCCCTACAGTGCCTGGAAACGCAAACTGATGAGTTGGCTGGGCAGCTAGGCCGGTTCAGCGTGTCAGCGCACGGGGCGTTGCCGTTTGCACCCGCGGCGGAACGCAACAAACAACCCATTCTGGAAGTGCTGCAGGCACGTCTGCCTGAGCATGGGCTGGTGCTGGAAATCGGTTCGGGTACGGGACAGCATATTGTGCACTTCGCCGCGGCATTACCCGGGCTGCAATGGCAGGCCAGTGAGCGTGAACGGAATTTACCCGGATTGCGGGCGCGGTTGGAGGCGGCCGGGTTGGGTAATCTACGCCCGCCGCTGGTGCTGGATGTGCAGAGTAAACATTGGCCGGCGATCAACCCGGTAGCAGTTTATGCCGCCAACGTAGCGCACATCATGTCCTGGCAGGCAGTCCTGATGATGCTGCGGAACTCGGCTGCGCTGTTAGCCGCGGATGGCCAACTGCTGTTGTATGGCCCTTTTCACCGTGCCGGCCAGCCGACCTCAGCAGGTAATGCCGCCTTTGATGCCAGCCTGCGTTCGCCCGACAATCCGGATGGCACTCATCAGGGTATCCGCAATGACCAGGATGTATTTCAGGCAGCCGCTCAAGTGGGATTATTGCCCGAGGCGGATATTGATATGCCGGCGAACAACCGGATATTGGTATTCATTAAGTCTTCCTGATGAGCGGATAAAGCATGCAGACCAAAGCACGTGAATTACTATTGGAGCAGGCGCGGGCATTGCTGGAGAGCGAATCCAATGCGATCGCCAACGCGGCCAACCTGAGTGCGTTGATTTTTGCCCAGGTGCCCGATCTCAACTGGGCCGGGTTTTATTTTGTGGATGGCGATTCATTGGTTTTAGGTCCCTTTCAGGGCAATCTGGCATGCACCCGTATTCCTTTGGGACAGGGGGTGTGCGGGACCGCGGCGCAGCGCCGGGAAACTCTGCGCATCGATAATGTGCATGATTTTGCCGGTCATATTGCCTGCGACAGTGCCTCGGAATCCGAATTGGTGGTGCCGTTGATCAAAGCACAGACCCTGTTGGGCGTGCTGGATATCGACAGCCCAAGGCAACAACGTTTTAATGCGGATGATCAGTCGATGTTCGAGCAACTGGCGGCCTGCTGGCTCGATAACAGTGATGTGCACAAAGCTTGAGCTATCCCGGGCTGTTCCGCAGTTAGCGCTAACTGCGGGCAGCTAACAGGGCGGTTTGTTCAGCGTTTTACTTGGCCGGCTTAAACCAGTCATGCACCCGCCAGTTGTCGGGTAACAGGGGCGCGGTGCCACGCAGATAGGCAATGCAGCCAGTGGCCATTCCAGCCGCCGCCTGGGAACTGGATTGGCCCAGCCAGCGCAGCAGACTGTCCAGGCTCGGGTTGTGGCCGATCACAATCAGCCAGCCAGGCTCGCTGATCAGCCGCTGGTTTAATAATGCCAGCAGATCCCCGGTATAAGCCATATAGATATCATCCAGAAAGTGGATCGATTGGTCCGCGTGGTCCGGCAGGCAGCCGTCCAGGGTCTGCCGGGTACGCTGCGCTGGAGAGCACAATACCGTAGCGTCGATGGGCATCGTCAGCGACCGCAGATAGCTGCGCATCTGTTCGGTCTGATGATGTCCCCGCTCCGCCAGAGCACGCTCGCTATCGGACTGATGCGCAGCGGCGGGAAGGGTTTTGGCATGCCGGATCAATAATAAATGTTGTTCAATCATGCCCGTCATGTGGCCTCAACAGCAGTTGGCTGAATGAATTATGACATATCGGCCTGCCCCGCAATGACTCGGGGCAGGGCTTTCCTCAATGGCCGGGTTCAGGCAGCTTTCTTGCGACCGGTCTGTTTGCTCAGCCGGGTGCTGGTCGCGGCACGCAGTTCATCATCATCGAAATCATCCACGGCAATGATTTCCATGCTGCGGGCATGCACGTCCAACAGCAGCTCAGCCTCTTTCTTACTGAGCAGATTGGTCTGCTGGGCCTGCTGAATCCGCAGCGCATAGGTTTCGCCGGTCAGTTCGCCCTGCCGGACCGCCTTGTCAACTTTACGGGCCAGTGGTTCGGCCGCAATGACTTCCGGTAATAGAGCTTCCATGGCCCCAATCACATGTCCCGGGCTGGCGGTTTTGTAGACCCCGTCGGTTAACCGGTCGCGGGTTTCAGAAGGCGCCATCAGCAGGCTCGCAACCTTATGTCCCAGCCGGTCATTCGGCCGCCGCTCACGCGCGCCCAGCGGAAATACGATCAGCTTCAACATCGCTGCCATCCACCGGTTGGGAAAGTTATTCAAGACCCCGCGCAGAGCTTCCTGGATGTCATACACACAGGCATGGAAAGCCCAGGCCAGGATCGGCTGGTCAGCGGCCGGCCGGCCCTGGTCTTCAAACCGTTTGAGCATGGCCGAACCAATATACAATTGACTGAGCACGTCACCCAGACGACCGGAGATACGTTCTTTCTGCTTCAGTTTGCCGCCAAAGGTCAGCATGGTGACATCAGCGACCAGTCCGAAGGCCGCGGCATAACGGCTTAGTTTACGGTAATAACGGCCGGTTTTACGATCACTTGGAACTGCCGAGAAGTGGCCGCTGCCCATGCCCATGAACAGTGCCCGGCAGGCATTGCCAATGCTATGTCCCAGGTGCTGAAACAGCAGCCGGTCGAATTTTTCCAGCCGTTCGCGTTGATCGGGTAACTGGGCAGCCTGCAGCTCTTTTAAAACATACGGGTGGCAGCGAATCGCGCCCTGGCCAAAAATCATCATGCTGCGTGTCAGAATATTGGCTCCTTCCACGGTAATCGACATCGGCGCTACCTGCCAGGCCCGGCCCAGATAGTTGCGTGGACCCAGAATGACGGCCTTGCCGGCGTGGATATCCATCGCGTCACTGATCACCTGACGGGCTTTCTCGGTGGCATGATATTTGGCGATGGCCGACGGCACCGAAGGCTTTTCGCCCTGATCAACCGCGATAGCCGTCATCTTGCTCAGCGCGCTGGCGGCATAGGTCCGGCCAGCGATTCTGGCCATGGCTTCCTCGACCCCTTCAAAGCGGCCGATCGGCATATTGAACTGATGCCGGATGCGGGCATAAGCACCGGTTGACAGGCTGGCCAGTTTGGCCGCACCGGTATTATTGGAAGGCAGAGAAATGGCTCGCCCGACCGATAAACATTCAACCAGCATGCGCCAGCCCTGGCCAGCCATTGGCGGGCCGCCAATCAGGGTGTCAATCGGGACAAAGATATCCTGGCCGCGAATGGGGCCATTCATGAACGGGCTGTTGAGCGGCAGATGGCGGCGGCCGATTTCAATGCCTTTCACATCGCGCGGGATCAGCGCCAGGGTGATGCCGATGTCTTCCACCTCACCCAGCAGGCCTTCCGGGTCATACAGGCGAAAGGCCAGTCCGACCACGGTGGCGATCGGCGCCAGGGTGATGTAGCGTTTATCAAAAGTCAGGCGCATGCCCAGGACCCGCTGGCCCTGCCACTCGCCCATGCAGACGATGCCGCGATCAGGGATCGAGGTGGCATCCGAACCTGCAGTCGGTCCGGTTAAACCAAAGCAGGGGATTTCATCGCCCACCGCCAGTCTGGGCAGATAGTGATTTTTCTGTTCTTCAGTGCCGTAGTGCAACAGCAGTTCCGCCGGACCCAATGAGTTGGGCACGGCAATGGTGGAACCGGCTACCGCGCTCATGCCACCCACTTTCTGCAGCACCGCCCGGTGTGCCAGGGCGGAAAAACCGAGTCCGCCATATTGCTTGGGTATGATCATGCCGAAAAACCGTTCCCGCTTCATGTAATCCCAGGTTTCCGGCGTCATGTCCGCATCGACGTGACAGATCTGCCACTCATCCAGCATGCTGCACAGTTGTTCACACTGGTTGTCCAGAAAGGCTCGTTCTTCCAGGGTTAATTCCGGCGTGCGCCGCTTCAGTAACTGCTTCCATTTAGGTTTGCCGCTGAACAGTTCTCCTTCCCAGCCGACCGTGCCGGCATCCAGGGCGATCTGTTCGGTCGGGCTGAGGCGTGGAATCATCTGCAGATACGCATCCAGCAGATACCGGGTCAGATACTGCTGTCGCAGTGCCGGGGTGTTAAGGGGGATGATAATGCCGAGCAGCAGCAGCCAGCTCAAGGCCAGCAGCGCCCAGTGGATCGGGCTGAACAACGTAAATGCCAGCAATATAGAGGCACTGATAATAGACCAGGTACGCAGTTTGACGCCCGCATAAGCGCTCAGTATCGTCGCAACTGATAATGACAAGATTAACCACAGCATAGTGTCGAAATCTCCTGAATAAGTTGAATACAGCCGTTACCAATGTTGCTCGACGGCTTCCATACGCTAGGGTATGGTAGATTTGAGAGAGCGTCAAGTGAGCCTGTTTTCAGCCATTTGTTGCTACTCGGGCTGCTATCCTGAGTGGCAGCTTTGCCGCGGACCGTCAGCGTCGGCAACTGGCCACCGGGCTGGCGTCAACCGGCACGATTCGGCTAGAGTGTCGACTGGACACCGCGGGCAGACAATCGGGATCAGCATTTGAATCAAACTGGCGCACAACGTGAACGGCAGCAATTGGCCCGCGAGGACTGGGAGCAGGCGGCCTTGCAGATGTTGGCGGAACTGGGCATGGCAGGTCTGGCCATTGAGCCCCTGGCGCGTCGCCTGGGAGTGACCAAAGGCAGTTTTTACTGGCACTTCAATGATCGTGGCGAACTGTTGCATGCCGCCTTGCGGCGCTGGGAGCTGACCGATCAGCATAATCTGGAAACGTTGCTGAATGTCGATCTGCCTGCGGCGGAAAAACTGGCCGCTTTTTTCCGCGCCAACAGCCGTCAGCATCGGACGCATCAGGTTTATGCCGCGCTGATCTCGGCGGCAGGTCGTAAGGCAGAACAATCCTGGATAGCCGATTTGCTGAATCAGGTCGATCGACGTCGAATCGATTATTTAATCCGCGCCTACCTGGAATTGGATGCTGAAACAGCGGAGTTTCGGGCCCGGCTGGCGTACTATGCCTATGTTGGTTTTCTGCAGATGCAAAGCCGTGGTGCGGTGCCATCGACCGGCGCGGGTGAATACGAGGTTGAATACCTGGATTATCTGATCAGCACCCTGGTGGGTTAGTGCTGCGCTGAGCGCGGCAAAGGTCAATCCGGCGGCAACAGCTTGACATCAAAGGTCAGCAGCAAACGTTCATCCTGGCTGTTATGCGGGTGTGAGTAATGCTGCAGCCAGCCGGGGAATACAATCGCGGTGCCATTGACCGGATAGAAATTACGGTGATAATCCCAGCCGTATTCGGGCGGAAAGGTCGCTTCCACGTGGGGGTTGATAAAACTGATGGCGCCTTCGGGTCTGGGCCGTATCGGGACTCTGGCGTAATACGCCATCACGCAGAAGATATTGCGATGAAAATGCGCAATCTGATAAGCACCGGCCGGATACAGTACCGCCCAACTGGCGGCAAAGGTGTAACTGAAGCCGGGCGTGGGCCAACCGGCCAGCTGGGCATGCTCGGCCAGGTAGGCCTGGATACCAGGGTGCACGCAGGTATTGAGGAACTGATCCCAGACCGGGTCCTGTTCCCAGTGTTCATGCAATACCACGTCGGGTTGGTAGCCATTAATGGTCGCAAGATTGCGTTTGGCTATGGCATTGTCGACCCGATGATCCTGTTGAAATGCTTTAACACGCTGATAAAGCTCGGTGTTGATCGGCAGGTCGCCATATTGATATTCACGCACCACCGCCGGAAATAATGTGTGCGTCTGTGATTTCTTGGGCTGCATACTGACTCGCTGGATTTAGTGCGGATAGATTAGCTGTAAAGCAGGTGCTGAATATCTTAACTGCCCGTCTCGAGCAATGATAGCGGCTGAGCATGGCTGGTGCGGACTGCATCCAACAGTCAGGGCGCGGTTTTTTCAGGCAGGCTGAAATGCCGGTCTGGTTTGCAAGATAGCGGCGGCAAAGGTAACCTTGCGCGCTTCATTACCTTAGGCTCAGGTTTTGCCGGTTGTCAGTGGTGCGATCCGGTCAAGATTTTTGCCTGCAATTGGAATACTAGACAATGCAAAGCAAACACGATCAGCTCAATCAATGGGTCAATGAAGTCGCGGCTTTGACCAGCCCGGCGCAGGTGCACTGGTGTGACGGCTCACAGGCTGAATATGATCAGCTGATCCGGCTGATGCTGGACTGCGGTGATCTGCTGGAGTTGAATCAAACCACCCATCCCGGTTGTTATCTGCACCGCTCTGATCCGCAGGATGTCGCCCGGGTTGAGCATCTGACTTTCATCTGTACAACAGAGGAGCAGGATGCCGGACCCAATAACAACTGGCTGGCACCGGCCGATGCGCATCGCAGAATGGATGAGCTGTTTGCCGGCTGCATGCAGGGGCGGACCATGTATGTTGTACCTTACTGCATGGGGCCGATCGATTCGCCGCTGTCGCGTTGCGGAGTGGAAATTACCGACAGTGCATACGTAGCCGCCAATATGCGCCTGATGACCCGGATGGGCAGCGCAGCACTGCGGCGGATCGAGCGTGACGGCGTATTCGTGAAAGGTCTGCATTCCATCGGCGAGCTGGATCCGGCCAGGCGTTTTATCATGCATTTCCCGCAAGAGCTGCAAATTCAGAGTTACGGCTCTGGCTATGGCGGCAATGCTCTGTTGGGTAAAAAGTGCCACGCCCTGCGCATCGCCAGCTATCAGGCCCGCCAGGAAGGCTGGCTGGCCGAGCACATGCTGATTGTCGGTATTGAGAACCCGCAAGGTGAAAAAACCTATGTGGCGGCGGCCTTTCCCTCGGCCTGCGGTAAAACCAATCTGGCCATGCTGATTCCGCCGGCCAGTTATCCCGGCTGGAAAGTCTGGACGGTAGGGGACGACATCTGCTGGCTGCATCCGGGTGAGGATGGCAGGTTATGGGCGATCAACCCCGAGGCTGGCTTTTTTGGCGTCGCGCCGGGCACCAGTGAAGCCACCAATCCGAACGCTTTGGCGATGTTGAACAAAGACGCTATTTTTACCAATGTGGCGGTTACCGCCAACAATGAACCCTGGTGGGAAGGCAAATCCGACGAGTTGCCGGTCAAGGACTGGCAGGGGCGTGATTATGATCCCGCCAATGGTCCGGCGGCGCATCCCAACTCACGCTTTACCGTGTCGATCAAACATTGTCCCAGTTACTCTCCACAAGCCGAGGCGCCGTCCGGGGTGCCGATTTCCGCGCTCATTTTCGGAGGCAGGCGCGCGTCACTGGTGCCATTGGTGTTTGAAAGTTTTGACTGGCAGCATGGCGTACTGGTCGGCGCGGCGATGGCATCGGAAACCACCGCCGCCGCCACCGGAGCCACCGGCATAGTGCGACGTGATCCCATGGCAATGCAGCCTTTTTGCGGCTATAACTTCGCCGATTACTGGGCGCACTGGCTGGGTTTTGCCGACCGGCTGGAACACTTGCCCAAGGTTTTTCATGTTAACTGGTTCCGCAAGGACGAGCAGGGTCAGTTCATGTGGCCCGGCTTCGGCGAAAACATGCGGGTGCTGGAATGGATCATCCAGCGTTGCCACGGACACAGCGAATCCCTGCACAGTCCGATCGGCCACCTTCCCAGGCCGGAGGATATCAATCTGGAAGGGGTGGATATTGAGCCGTCGGCACTGACGCAGCTATTGAGTGTTGACCGGCAGAGCTGGGCTGCTGAGCTGGCCCAGATCAAAGTCCATCTGGAGCAGTTTGGCGAACGTTTGCCCGCCGGGTTAATGGACCAGCAGCAGCGTATTGCCGCCGATCTGAATTAATACTTAGGCGTGCCGCCGCGCCGGTGCAGCGGTCGGTCAGCGGCCGGGACTGAATGAACCATCGATCAGTTATCCGAATAAAAATCATCCAGGCGTTGTCGCAGCGGGCCCAACTGGGTGGCATATTTTTGCCAGGCGCTGATAGCACCGGTATGGATTGGTTTGCGCACCTGCATGCGGCTGGCGGTGGTCACGGCGATGGTATCAGCACTGCTGTCCAGGCAACGCTTGTCCCAGCTGAGGCCCAGATAGTCAATCACCTGCCGCAGGCTGGCTTCAAAACTGGTCACCAGGGCTTCATAGTGCAATTCCAGCATCGGGATGCCGTTGGTGCGCCATAAGCGCATAAATTCCCGGTAACAGCGGTACTGGCCCTCCAGATCAGCAAAGTCATTGCTGTAGCGTGCCGCCAGGTTCTGCTGATAACAGCTCCACAGAGTATCCATCGGGTCGCGCATCAGGTGAATGACGCGAGCTCCTGGGAACAGCCGGTTAATCAGTCCCAGGTATTCAAAATTGGTGGGCATTTTGTCGCTGATGTAGCGGGGCGGCTCGGTCTGATCCGGCTGCCTGGCGCGACGTGCCAGCTGCTGTCTGACATGACGGGCTGTCAGATGCGCCAGTTCGTCAGGCAGTTGACCCATCAAGTCCGGATAAGCCAACCCGGTGGCCTGGGGCAACTGCTGTCTGGCGATGGTCTTGATGACCGCCAGCTCACCGGCCGCAGCGATCCGCGGATGACGCGCCAGGCAGGTTTCCAGCAGGGTAGAGCCGGTACGCGGCATGCCGATGATAAAAATGGGTTCAGGCTGACGCTGTGGTCCGGCAGTGAGGCGCTGTGCCGGCTCGGTAAAAGCCCGCCGGCTGGCTTCCAGCAACGCCTGTTTGGCTGCCAGATCATACCGTTCCCAGCCCTGCTGGGCATTTTTTTTAGCTTGGTTGGCCCGGGTAAAGCTATGGAATGCCGCAGCGTATTCGCTCGCCCGGTGCTGAATGCGTCCCAGAGTAAAATACAGCAGGCTGAGCTGGTCGGTGCTGAACGAGTCTGGCTGCTCGGCCCAGTGCTGCAATTGCAGCAGCTGTGCTTCGGAAAACTGGTAATCGCCGCTCTGGTGGAGCAGGGACAGGCTGTAATAACCTTCCATGCAGTTCCGATCCAGGCTCAGCGCTCGCTGATAGGCCTGCACGGCAGCCTGATGGTCAGCCTGGTCAGTGTACAAATGGCCGGACTCAAGATGCGCCAGCGGATCCTCCGGGCTGAATTGCAGCGCCCGGTCAAGGGCTGCCCGGGCGTCTTCAGTGTGAGCCAGTTGCCGATAGGTACGGGCCAGATTCAACCATACACCGGGATGCCGGGGTAATTGCGCGGAAGCCCGCTGCAACAGGCCCAGCGCCTGCTCCGGCTGGCCGCTGTGCAGGTTCAAAGTGCCAAAACCAAGCAAGGCTTCAGCCAGCTCAGGGTTAGCCTGCAGCAGTTGCTGATAGTATCCGGCTGCCCGGTCAAGCTGGCCCTGGGCGGTCAGCTCAGCAGCCAGCCGGAGTTGTTCTTTAAGCGTTGCTTGCATCGTGAGAAAATACCTTCACAGTCCTTTATCCAAGGGTGATATTCTTACTAATCCTATTGTTACCGCACAAGTCTAAGGTGGCCAATTTAACAAACTCTTTTCATTTGGCGCTCAAACGTGTAGTATCAACCAAGTTCAAGCGACGTCTTGTATGCGCCGTGTTGCATTATTACAAAGTCAGTGCTTGAGCCACGTGGCTAAGTTATTGTTTTTTTTATTAGATTTATATTTGGAGACACCAAATGCAATTTAACCGTAATCCCCTCTACCAGTCAGTGCGCTTTGCGCTCGGCACTGGTGCGATTGCTGGTCTGGCATTGTCAGGTCAGGCTTTTGCCCAGGACGATGATGCTGCTGAACTGGAACGCATCGAAACAACTGGCTCCCGTCTGAGCCAAGTAGATATCGAAGGCGCGTCACCGGTAACCTCAATTGATCGTGAAGACATTGAGCGTATCGGTTTGACTGACCTTGCTGACGTTATCCGTCAGTTGCCGTCTATCGGCGGTTCGCCTTTGTCAACCAGCACCAACAACGGCGGCAGTGGTGCTACTCTGGTTGATATCCGCGGTCTTGGATCAGTTCGTACTCTGGTACTGATCAATGGCAAGCGTGACATCACCGGCGGCGACTTTTCTAATATTCCAATCGCACTGGTAGAACGCATTGACGTACTGAAAGAAGGTGCGGCGGCTATTTATGGTGCTGATGCGGTTGCTGGTGTAATTAACATCATCACCCGTCGTGATTTTGAAGGTGCTGAGCTGCAGGCGCAGTATGGCGCATCTTTCGAATTGGATGACAACATTGCTTCCGCTACCAATCTTAATCCGGCGTTTACCGGTACTGATGGAACGGTTAAGCGTGTTGCTTTCACTTTCGGCGGTAACACCGAGCGCGGTAACTTCGTTGCTGGTATTGAATTCAACGAACAGAGCCCGGTTTATCAGGGTCAGATCGGCGGCGACATCGGACCACAGTTTCAGAACGTTATTAACGTTGCTGATCAGGCTGGTTTCATCAATGATGGCTTCCCGGGCTGTCTGTCAACCGGCAGCTGTAATGCCAACGGCGGCAGCAGTGCTTCCCTGGGTGGTTTCTTCAACCCGGTTGATGATCCTAACGCTGGTGCATTTACCCGTGATCTGCAGACCGGTGAAATACGTCCGTTCAACGCAGCAGGCGGCGATCTGTACAACTTCGCACCGGTTAACTTCATCCAGACCCCGTTTGAACGCACCAGTGTGTTCTTCCAGGGTGACTATGAATTGTTTGATGGTTTAGAAGCTTATGTAGAAGCTCGTTACAACAACCGTCAGTCTGAACAGGAACTGGCTCCTAACCCACTGTTCCTTATTCAGAACATCTTCGATCCCACAGTGCCTCTGGACAATGATCCAGCGTTGCCATTGGCTGGTCAGTTTGGTATTCCTTCCAACAATGCCTTTAACCCATTCGGTTTGCCGGTTACCGACCTTCGCCGTCGTGTAGCTGAAAGCCGCCGCCGGTTTGAGCAGGAAGAAAACATCATCCAGATCAACAGTGGTCTGCGTGGTGACTTCGGCGATTTCGCACCGACCTGGAGCTGGGACGTTTCCTGGAACTGGGGTCGTGAGCGCGAAGCTAACACCGATTTCGGTCAGCTGGTTGGCGCTAACTTCCTGCAGGCCATCGGCCCATCTTTCTTTGATGAAAACGGTGTTGCAACTTGTGGTACCCCAGGCGCCGCAATTGCAGGCTGTGTACCACTGAATCTGTTCGGTGGTTTCGGCAGCATCACCCAGGAACAGCTGGACTTCATCGAGTTTGAACTGAATGACAGCATTGAAACCCAATTGCAGGTATTCAACGCCACCATCAAAGGTGACGTATTTGAACTGCCAGCTGGCCCACTGTCTACCGCGTTCGGTTACGAGTTCCGTAAACAGGAACTGGATGCTATCCCTGATTCAGGTAAAGCAACCAATTCAGTAACTGGTAACGTGTTTGGCCGTACCACTGGTGAATTCGATGTGGATTCATTGTTCATCGAAGTCAACATTCCCCTGCTGTCTGGTGTACCAGGCGCAGAACTGCTGGAAATCGGTGGTGGTTTCCGCTACGACGACTACTCCACCATTGGTGATACCGGCAACTTCCAGGGCTCACTGCGCTGGCAGCCTTTCCGTGGTTTCCTGGTTCGTGGTAGTTTCGCGGAAGTATTCCGTGAGCCAACCATCGGTAACCTGTTCTCGCCACAGGGCGACAGCTTCCCAAGCTTCCTGGACATCTGTCGTTCCAGCGCTTCGGTTGCTTCTAACCCGACCAACAGCTTCGCCGCTCTGAGCGCTGCTGAACAGGCACGGTGTGTTCAGACCGGCGCAATCGTAACGGGTATGGACGCCAACGGACAGCCATTTACATTTGATCAGACCAACGCCCAGCCACGTTCACGTGTCGGCGGTAATCCAAATGTAGGTCCTGAAAGTGGTGAAACCTACACCGTCGGTATCGCGTTCTCTCCAGACTTCCTGCCTGGCTTCAGCTTCACCGCTGACTACTGGGATGTGAGCCTGGATAACGCCATTGCCGGTGGCGGTATTGCTGCCCAGACCGTTATTGCCCTGTGTGTACAGGGTGGTCAGGATGCATTCTGTAACGATATCACCCGTCAAAGCTTCGGTAATGTCGGTGAAGTTGCACAGATTGAATCGCTGGCAACCAATATCGGTGGTGAAAGCGCCAGCGGTATCGACTTTGGCTTCAACTATAACTTCAACACCGGCTTCGGTTTATTCGATGCACGTCTGTTGGTTACCTGGCTTGACGAACGTACTTCATTCGTATTTGGTGACTCTCTGGCCAGCCAGGGACTGCCTGACGATACGATCAACGTATCCGGTCAGTTTGATGACCGTAACGGTTTGACTGAAGCTATCTATCCTGAATGGAAAGGCCTGTTCACTCTGGACTGGTCACTGGGTGACTTTGGTGCATCTGTGAATGTTGAATATCTGGATTCTGTCACTGAAGATTTGAACCAGGGTATTGGCCAGGCGCCAGGTGGTCCGATCAACAACATTCCTGCGGAATGGTATGTTGATTTAACCGCTCGCTACAACTTCGCTTGGGGTACCGAGATCTCCGGTGGTATTACGAATATCTTTGATTCGGATCCTCCGTTCATCACTCGCGGCTTTAATGCGAACACCGACGTGGACACCTATCGTCTGCTGGGTCGTTCCTGGTTCGCGCGCGTTACCCATCGTTTCTAAGTTTACTTAGATAACTGATATCAAAGCCGCGGCACTGCCGCGGCTTTTTTATGCAAATACATAAACTCTCCCAAACCGCTGCTGCAGAACTGCTGCAGCTGCCAGGCGCCATTCCTTGGCATATCGACGGTGTCAACTCTCGGGTGCTGTTCAGGCAATTGTCAGAACAGGCGCTTTACGATGCGCCATTTGTGGATCAACGCATAACCTTCAGCAGCAACGAAGCACTATTCGCTGTGCCAATATCGAGTCTGCTCGCGCATCAGCATGTACCTTTGCGTAACAGTCGCTGGATATTTCACACCAGCTTTTGTTGCTCAACATTGCTGGCAAGGCTGTTACAGCGGCCAGATGACGTGCTGGCTATAAAGGAGCCATTGGTATTTAACCAGCTGGCGGATGCGTATCGGCAGCAGCCGGGCAATGCTTCAGGCTACACAGCACTGCTGGAAAAGATAAGCCTGCAGTTATGCAAGCCCTTTCATCCCCATCAACAAGTGATTCTGAAAACGTCGAATTATATGAATGCCTTATTGATGCAGTTGCAGAACATTGATCAACAGAGCCGGGTAGTGATTGTCTGGGGGGGGATCGGTTCTTTTGTTCGTTCGATGCTAAAGAATCGCCAGGAAGCGGTTAAGACATTGCCGGTGTTTCTGCGCAGTCTCTGCAAAGACATTGAATGGCGGCACGAATACCAGCCAGGCAATGATTTCTGGCGGGACATCGCTTATCTCTGGGCTGCTCAGATCCGGCTGTTTTCAGGCTTTCTACAACAGCAAACACTGTCTGCGGTGACGCTCAGCAAAGATGATATTGTCAATCACCCGGAGCAGGTGGTGAGCGCTTGTGATAGGTTTTTTGGTATCCGCGATAAGCGCGACTTTACGTCTGTTTCGTCGGTGATGAATAAAGACTCGAAACAGCAGAACAACAGCCCGTCGATGAATTCGGAACTTGATATAACAGCAGAACAGCAGAATATAGCGGCGACTGAAAGTCTGGCCATGGGTTTGCTGCCACCTGGTGCTCTCGAGCGTATGCGGGCAAATTCTATACTGCAATAGACTTTACGGCATTACTTATAAAGTCTCACGGCAGCGAGGCTGCCAGCTGCTATTGCGGTGCGGCAGAATTTTATTACGCTCGGTGATAATAAGCCTGCTGTATTGAATAAGCAGCTTGAGTTTTAGACTGACAGCGGGCTGCCAAGCCTGGGTATTAATCGTGTTTCCGGATTGTTTTTGGTTAGCCATTGCAGGCATTGATTCAGTTCCCCGGCATAAAATGTCTCAATACGATGATGGATTTTATCGCGCTCGGATAAGCTGAACGATTGGCCTGTATGCTTGGCATCTTCCGTTCGCACCTTGCCGGCGGTTATTTCTGCAAGAGTTTCTGGCAACAGTCCCAGCTCTAAATACTGATTGATCGCCTGTAATGATTCTAAAGGCTTTTCTATCACAGTTTCGCCATACAAAGACGCGAGATTGCCATTCGCGGAGTGCTGTTGCAATGCTTGTTCAGCCTGCTCAATATGCAGGCGCCATAAGGTCAGAATAACCGTGATGTCCGTCATTCTGACGACATCGGTTAAGCGAAGATTGGATAAATGAGGAAAATCACAGCGAATCAAATCAAACATGGTCCTGATCATGCGCTTCCCGCCTTCACCCTTCTTGAGTGTCGAAAGCAGAAAGCGGCGCGCATCCGTGTACAGCAGCAGTGCTTTGCTGTCAGCGTGCAGGCGTAATAATTCAGTCATAATGTTATTGATTGAATTGATAGGCTTGATGATGAGCGTTTCGCCTGCTTTAGCATGTTTTACTAACAGCTTTAATGCCAGCTCTGGCAATATGCGATGATCAAGCAGGCCGGATCGAGAGCGCCATCTGAGCCGTTTTGCATTGGCTGCGTCCAAAAGAATTTGCGGTTCTCTGAGGGAAACTGTTTTACCTTTAATATCCAGGCAGCGTGATAAGTAAGTCGACGCGCAAAACGCGGTATGAAAGATAAAGTGCGGTGCTGGGTGGACATTCTGCTGGTCCGTTGAACTTAGCAGCTGCTGAACTTCGGCGATAGGCAATGCGTGTAGCTGGCGCTGTGGTTCGATATACTCACGCTTCAGGCAACTTACCAGGCGCATTTCGTCGCGCCTGATGGACATGAATTCTATAATCTCTTGATGCAGGTCAATGCGGTAAGCAAGATAGTTTTCACTAACAACAAGTTCTTGAGCTGTTGGCATACGCAATGGTCTGTGCAGGCGAGTCAGGCTCGAATATTGCGCGTCAATCCTGGGTTTGTCAAACCGTGCTGAGGATAAAGCCAGCTGCTGGTATAGGCTTTAAAAAGGCTGAAGTATGCAGCAGTAGTTAGGTGCGCGGTTGTGTATTGTATTACTACCCGGCAACAACTGCCACAGCAGAACCAGGAGCAGAAATTATCTGCTCCTGAGCTGATCAGTTAAAAGGGCCCGCCTGCAGTACATGATGTGACATGCGATGCAGATCCGCTGCCATCGTTGGTGACGTAGCTGACCGCGGCCGCACCATCCATATTATGGCTTGCACAGCGGAAAGTGGCGGTGAAGGTCGTAGCGCTTTGCACGACTAGTGGAAAAGTCGCGGACCAGGCGCTACTTTGAATTTGCGTTGAGCCGGTAGGAATAATATCGCAGATATACGATTCTCCACCCACTACAGACTCACAGTTCAGCTCAACGCCCGCATTGGCACTGATGGAAATAAAGAGTAATAAAAACAAGCTAAGTAAATATTTCATGTAAATTCCTTTTAATGAGGTAAAAATGAGCATCATGCTCAAATTCAATATACAGACGGTTTTGTCAATATATAATTAATTTGAAAGCAAGCGCACATAACAATTTGTTATGTGCGTCAAAGAGTTATTGCAGCGCACAACATAAATCAGGTCTGTGCATGAAGTTCGTTGCAGCATCAACGCTTGGCTTGTGCGGCGTGCTGAGTGATTACTCAGTAACGCAAAAAAAGTGCAGTACGCAGCTGTTTATTTTGGCTTTGGCATGTACAGATCCGTCAGCGTGCCGGCAAATGCCTCCGCTGCCATACCCACGGTTTCTGAAAGGGTGGGGTGTGGATGGATGGTCAGACCGATATCCTCGGCATCACAGCCCATCTCAATCGCCAGGCAGCATTCGGCGATCAGGTCACCTGCGTGTGGGCCTACAATGCCGGCGCCGACTATGCGTTTGGAGTCAGCATCAAAAATCAGTTTGGTAAAGCCTTCGTCACGGTCCATGCCCAATGCTCTGCCGCTGGCGGCCCATGGGAATTTGGCTGTCTCTATGGACAGGCCATCTTCTCGAGCCTGCGTTTCAGTAACACCGGCCCAGGCTACTTCAGGGTCAGTATAGGCGACTGAAGGAATCACTTTGGCATCGAAATAACTCGCTTCTCCAGCAATCACTTCGGCGGCCACCTTGCCTTCATGGGTGGCCTTGTGGGCCAGCATGGGTTGTCCGATAACATCGCCTATGGCAAAGATGTGTTTGACGTTGGTGCGCTGCTGTTGATCGGCTTCGATGAACCCGCGTTCAGTTACCTTCACGCCAGCCTGGTCCGCGCCAAGAGCACGCCCATTAGGTACTCGCCCTACCGCTACCAGAACGCGGTCAAAGTGCTCGGTAGCGGGAATCTGTTTGCCGCTGAAACTGACTTGCAGAGCATCATCCGTTGCGGTGATGCTGTCAACCTTGGTTGCCAGACAAATTTCTTTACAGCGCTGGGTGAGCAGTTTCTGCAAAGGCTTGACCAGGTCCTTATCGGTGCCCGGCATGAGTTGTTCCAGCAACTCAACAATCGTCACCTCACTGCCCAGCGCCGCATACACGCAAGCCATTTCCAGACCGATAATTCCACCGCCAATGACCAGCAGTTTACCCGGGATGTCCGCCAGTTCGAGAGCGCCGGTGGAATCCATCAGCCGTTCGTCATCCCAGGGCAGACCCTGTAGCTGCACCGGCTCGGAACCGGCGGCGATAATGGCATGCGCAAAAGAGATGGTCTGATTGCCGTCGCGCCCATCAATATCCAGTTCATGCGAGCCGGTAAATTTGCCGGTGCCGGTGATCACGCGAACCTTGCGCTGTTTGGCCAGCCCGGTTAATCCATTGGTAAGCCGCTTGACCACCGAATCCTTCCAGCTGCGTAGTTTGTCCAGCTGAATATCCGGTTCACCAAAGCTGATGCCGTTGTTAGCCATATGCCGGGTTTCATCCAGAATCCTGGCGGTGTGCAGCAGCGCCTTGGAAGGAATACAGCCGACATTCAGGCAGACACCGCCCAACACCGGTTCGCGTTCTACCAGTACCACGTCAAGACCCAGATCGGCTGCCCGGAAAGCTGCTGAATAACCCCCTGGGCCCGCGCCCAGCACCAGTACGTCGCAGTCATAGTCATGCTCAGAGTCTGCTGATCCCTGATCTTGTTCGCGCTCAGCAGGCTCAGGCCCGGCTGATCGATCGGGCTGATCGGTCTTAGCGGCCGGATGATCGCTGGCAGCCGTTTGTTCAGCTTCAGCCTCGGCACCGACATCGGCAGTATCCTGTGACGCATCCTCACTGTGCTCAGCGTCACTGATTTCCAGTTCAGCAATCACCATACCCTCGGAAACCGTATCGCCAACGCTGACCTTCAGGCTGCTGATGGTGCCTGCCTGTGGGGCAGGGACCTCCATGGTGGCTTTATCGCTTTCCAGGGTGATCAGCGATTGATCCTGTTCGACCTGATCACCTTCGGTAACCAGTACTTCAATGACCGGGATATCGTCGAAGTCACCGATATCAGGAACCTTAATGGGTACTTTATTCATGGCTTATCCAGGCTGATGTTAGTCGTTGTTGGAGTGCTGCAGAATCAGTTGATCACCGCGTTGCTGCCAGTCCATCTGCCGCAATACGCTCATGCCGAGCAACACCTCAAATTCCAGGTTGGGGGCAACGCTGGCGCGCACGTCGCGTAATACAATCGGACCCAGCCGCAATTCGCTTAAGCGTGTCAGGTAGCCCTGGCTGTTGCCGTTGGCGGTCTGCATGCTGATGCTACCGAGGTTATCCAATTGCAGTTGTCTGGCCAGGCTGCCGGGTAAAACTACGTCAGTCGCACCGGTATCGATTAAAAAATCCACCGGTTGGCCATTGATAGCACCGCTGGCTACATAATGCCCGGCGCGATTGCGTTGCAGGCTGATTTCCACCAGGTTGTCACGCACCACGCCGGTGACATTCTGATTGGGGTTATAGCGTTGTTCTATCTGGCCTGAAAAAAACCAGGTTATACCCGCCAGTATGGCTATCGCACTGAGCCAGATCATGCCCCGCCCAAGGCGGGCATTAGGATCGTGTTGCATCTGTGCCAAATGCTATCGTTTGCTTACAACACCACGCGGCGGAAGTCTTCCAGGCGGGAGACCAGGAAGCGCGCAAACCTGGCTGCATCCGCGCCATCGATGACACGGTGATCATAGGATAGAGACAACGGCAGCATCAATTTGGGCTGAAAAGCTTCGCCATCCCAGACCGGCTGCATGGCAGCGCGTGATACACCCAGGATGGCAACTTCAGGTCCATTCACAATCGGGGTAAATGCAGTGCCACCAATCCCGCCCAGGCTGGAAATAGATAAACATCCGCCCTGCATCTCGGCTGGTTTGAGCTTGCCTTCCCGGGCCCGGCTGCTCAGGTCGGTTAATTCATGTGCCAGTTCCAGTAGACCTTTCTGCTCGCAATTACGGATAACCGGAACCACCAGCCCATCCTCGGTATCCACGGCGATGCCGATGTGAAAATATTTCTTTAAGATCAGTGCTTCACCATCACTGCTCAGCGAGGCGTTGAACTGTGGAAAACGCTTCAACCCCGCCACACAGGCTTTGATCAGAAACACAATCATGGTGAGGCGAGTGCCCTGTTCGCGCAGCTCGGCATCGTGTTCCTTGCGGAACGCTTCCAACTGGGTAATATCGGCGTGATCATGCTGGGTGACGTGCGGAATGGTGACCCAGTTGCGGTGCAGATGGGCACCGGAGATTTTCTTGATACGTGACAATGGCTGCTCTTCCACGTCACCGAATTTACTGAAATCGATATTGCGTGCCGGCGCGATCGATATTCCAGCCGACTGTCCATTGCTGTCGGACATGCGTCCTTTTAGATGGGCATGCAGATCATCTTCAGTGATCCGGCCCTTGCGTCCGCTGGCTTTTACCGTGCTTAAATCGATCTCCAGCTTACGCGCCAGTTTGCGTACGCTGGGGCTGGCGTGGCTATCGCCGGACGGCGAAGTTGCACCGGATGCCACGGCGGAGCCGGTCCCGGTGGTCTTTTGCCGGTCGCCATCGTCTTTAGCTTCATCCTTACCGTCATCGTCTTCTGAATGCTGCTCAGCAGGCTGCTGGTTTGGTTGAGTCTCTTGCTCAGCATCGTCGGGTTGGCTGCCGGCTTCGTTCTGATCGGCTGACTGCTGCTCAGACTCATCATCGCCGGTTTGCTCAGCTGATTCGGATGTTTGCTCATCGGATTCACTGTCACTGGCTTCGACCACTGCGATCACATCGCCTTCGGCCACCTCATCGCCAACGGCCACTTTCATCGAGGTAATCTTGCCGGCGTGCGAAGCCGGGACTTCCATGGTGGCTTTATCGCTTTCCAGCGTAATCAGGGAGTCATCCACCGCGACCTCATCGCCTTCGGCGACCAGAACTTCGATGACAGGGACTTTATCGAAATCACCGATATCAGGGACTTTGATGTCTATGCTATTGGCCATGTTGCGCGTCTCTTGGTTGGCCGGTCATACGCTGACCGGGTTGGGCTTGGCGGGGTCGATATTGAGTTTCTGACGTGCGTCCAGCAATTCAGCACGGGAGAATTTCCCTTTCAGAAACAACCGGTAGAGCGCCGCATAGGCAATGTGACGGCGGTCAACTTCAAAGAACTGGCGCAGGTTCTCGCGGGTATCACTGCGGCCGAAACCATCAGTGCCCAGCACCAGATAATCATTATGCGGCAAATAGGGGCGAATCTGCTCCGCCTGGGCGCGCACGTAATCGGTGGCTGCGATAATCGGCCCACTGTGATTGTTCAGGCATTGATGCACAAAAGCCTGGCGGGGATCAGCATCGATATTAAGGCGATTAAAGCGCTCGCAATCCTGGCCGTCACGCCGCAGTTCGGTAAAACTGGTGACACTCCAGACGTTGGCGCCGACCTTGAATAAACCGGTCAGAATATCCGCGGCGGCGATCGCTTCACGCAGAATGGTGCCCGAACCGAGTAATTGCACCTTGTGTTCCGCCGGGCGGGCTTCGCTGAACAGATACATGCCCCGAATAATGCCTTCTTCGGTGCTGTCGGGCATGGCCGGTTGGCGGTAGTTTTCGTTCATTACCGTGAGGTAATAAAAAACATCCTGCTGTTCGGTCACCATGCGTCGCAGGCCATCTCTGACAATCACCGCAACTTCGTAACCGAAGGCCGGATCGTAGGCTATACAGTTAGGAATAGCACCTGCCAGCAGGTGACTGTGGCCATCTTCATGCTGCAGACCTTCGCCATTCAGGGTCGTGCGTCCGGCGGTTCCGCCGATCAGAAAGCCCCGCGCCCGCATATCACCAGCGGCCCAGGCCTGATCGCCGACCCGCTGAAAACCGAACATGGAATAGAAGATATAAAACGGAATCATCGCCAATCCGTTGTTGGCGTATGAGGTGGCTGCCGCGATCCAGGAAGAAATAGCGCCGGCCTCGGTAATACCCTCCTGCAGTATCTGGCCTTTTTTCTCTTCCTTATAAAACATAAACTGATCGGAATCGACCGGGTCATAGACCTGGCCCAGCGACGAATAGATACCCAGTTGGCGGAACATGCCTTCCATGCCGAAAGTCCGGGCTTCATCACACACAATAGGCACGATTCGGTCTTTAAGCTGTTTGTCGCGCAGTAGCACCGCCAGGCAGCGCACAAAAGCCATGGTGGTGGAAATCTCGCGCTCATCCGAGCCTTTCAAAATGCTTTCAAAAGCTTCCAGCTCAGGAGTGGGCAGGGCCTCGGAATTGACCACCCGTTGGGGCAGATAGCCGCCCAGCGCGGCACGCCGTTCCTGCAGATAGCGTATTTCCTCGCTGTCGTTGCCAGGATGGTAATAAGGCACGTCTTCAATCTGTTCGTCCTTGACCGGGACTTTGAAGCGGTCGCGGAAATAGCGCACGCCATCATTATCCAGTTTCTTTTGCTGATGGCTGATGTTCTGACCTTCACCGGATTGCCCCAAGCCATAGCCTTTAATGGTTTTGGCCAGAATCACGGTTGGTTGGCCGGTGTGTTTGACGGCTCGATCATACGCGGTATAAACCTTGTGCGGATCATGGCCGCCGCGATTCAGACGCCAGATTTCTTCGTCGCTCATGTCCGCGACCATTTTTTTCAAATCCGGGTTGGCACCGAAAAAATGTTCACGCACATAAGCGCCATTCATGGCTTTGTACTTCTGGTAATCACCATCCACCGCTTCGCCCATGCGATCCTTCAGCAGGCCGGCATTGTCTTTGTCCAGTAAAGGATCCCAATAAGAACCCCACAGCACCTTAAGTACATTCCAGCCGGCGCCACGGAACACGCCTTCCAGTTCCTGGATGATCTTGCCGTTGCCGCGTACCGGTCCATCCAGGCGCTGCAGGTTGCAGTTGACCACAAAGATCAGATTATCCAGCCGCTCGCGCCCGGCCAGTGCGATCGCACCCAGTGATTCAGGTTCGTCGGACTCGCCGTCGCCCATAAAGCACCACACTTTGCGCTCGCTGGTATCAGCCAATCCGCGGTTATGTAGATATTTCAGGAAGCGTGCCTGATAGATGGCAAACAGCGGGCCCAGACCCATGGACACGGTTGGCAGTTGCCAGAAGTCCGGCATCAGCCACGGATGCGGGTAGGAAGACAGGCCGTCGCCGCCGACTTCCTGACGAAAGTGATCCAGCTGTTGTTCGCTCAGCCGGCCTTCCAGAAATGCGCGGGAATAGATGCCCGGTGAGCTGTGGCCCTGGATATACAGCAGGTCGGCGCCATCCTCTGACTGCGGGCCTTTAAAGAAGTGGTTAAAACCCACGTCATATAAAGTGGCGGCCGAGGCAAAACTGGCGATATGCCCGCCCAACTCGCCGCCCCGGCGACTGGCGCGCACCACCATGGCCATCGCATTCCAGCGGATAATGGAGCGAATACGGTGCTCCAGTTCCGGGTCACCCGGCATCTGCGCCTGTTTGGAGACAGGGATGGTGTTGATGTAACTGGTGGTCAGGTCAAACGGCAGATCCATGCCCTGGCTGCGGGTTTGTTCAAGCAGCTCCTGCAATAGAAAATGGGCGCGTTCAGCGCCATCGGCATCCAGTACCGATTCCAGCGCATCCTCCCATTCGCGGGTTTCCTGCGGATCGATATCCTTGCTTTGTTGCGGGTCAGTTGCCATGCATGCTCCAGATTAAGTCCAGTCTTCCGCGTCATCAATTTCACGGAAGCCATCGAATAAATGTGCCTGCCGGTCATATTCAAAACGCTGTGCGTCTACGCAGGCGATAGCGGTCATATTTATTACCCGGCGCACGGTCGCCGAGGGTGTCAGGATATGTGCCGGCATACCGGCGCCCATCAGGATCGGACCAACACTGACCCCTTTGGTCAGCAGGCGGGCGAAATTAAACGCAATATGCGCCGCGTCCTGATCCGGCATCACCAGCAGATTGGCGCTTCCGGTGAGTACCGAACGCGGGAATAGGGTCTCACGAAAATCTTCTGATAAAGCGGCGTCAGCGGTCATCTCGCCTTCGACCTCCAGTTCCGGACAGCGGTTGCGCAACAGCTGCAGGGCGCGTTGCATTTTTTGCGCATCCCGGTCATGGTGACTGCCAAAAGCAGAATGTGACAACAGAGCGACTTTGGGTTGCAGCCCGAACAGGCGCACTTTCTCAGCAGCCATCTCGGTCAACTCGGCGATCTGCTCGGCAGTGGGGTTGGCGTTGACGTGGGTATCACAGACAAAATAGGTACCGCTGTCGCCGGTCAGCACGCTTAACGCGCCGACTGTATCAACGCCGTCACGGACGCCCAGCACATTCAGCACATAGTGCAATTTGCTTTGATAACGGCCGACCAGGCCGGTGATCATGGCATCCGCATCGCCCAGCTTGACGGCCAGTGCGGCAATCACGCTTTCCCGGGTGCGCACGATGGATTTAGCGCCTTCCGGTGATACGCCCCGGCGTTGCATCAGTTCGTGATAGGTCTTCCAGTAATCCTTATAGCGGGGGTCCGAATGTGGGTTGATCAGTTCAAAATCCCGGCCGGCTTCCAAACGCAGGCCCATCCGCTCCACCCGCATTTTGACCACTTCCGGGCGACCGATCAGAATGGGTATCGCCAGGCCATCATCGATAATCGTCTGGACTGCCCGCAGCACGGTTTCATGTTCGCCCTCGGCGAAGATCACCCGCCGCGGGTTGGCCCGGGCCGCATCAAATACCGGTTTCATCAGCAGGCCGGTACGGAATACGAATTGATTCAGCTGTTCCCGGTAGGCATCCATGTCTGCGATCGGACGCTCGGCAATACCGGTATCCATGGCAGCCTGTGCCACCGCCGGCGCCAGATGTCCGAGCAGGCGCGGGTCAAAAGGCTGCGGAATCAGATATTCCGGTCCGAACTGAGGGGTTTTGCCGCCGTAAGCAGCGGCGCTGACATCGCTGGACTCCAGCCGGGTCAGCTCTGCCAGGGCATGTGCGCAGGCCAGCTTCATGGCTTCATTAATGGTACGCGCTCCGACGTCCAGGGCGCCGCGGAACAGATAAGGAAAGCACAGCACATTATTGACCTGGTTCGGGAAGTCCGAACGGCCAGTGGCGATAATGGCATCCGGGCGCGCCTTGCGGGCCACGTCCGGCATGATTTCCGGCACCGGATTGGCCAGCGCCAGAATAATCGGCTGCTCTGCCATGTCCTGCACCATCTCGGGCTTTAATACCCCGGGCGCGGAGACACCGAGAAAGATATCCGCGCCTTGAATCGCCTCGGCTAGGGTGCGAGCCGGGATATCGCGTGCGTAGCCGGCCTTGCGCTCGTCCATATCCTCGGTGCGGCCGACATGGACCACACCATTGCGGTCACACACAATAATATGTTCACGCGTCATTCCCAGGCTGACCAGTAAATCCAGGCAGGCCATGCCGGCAGCCCCGGCGCCGGAAGCCGTCAGCTGCACATCCTCAATTTTTTTATCCACCACGTGCAGCGCATTGATCACAGCGGCAGCGGTGATGACCGCGGTGCCGTGTTGATCATCATGAAACACCGGTATGCCCATTCTCTGCTTGAGTTTTTCCTCAACTTCGAAGCACTCCGGGGCCTTGATGTCTTCCAGATTGATACCGCCAAAAGTGGGTTCCAGACTGGCGATAATATCCACCAGTTTGCCCGGATCGCGCTCGTCAATTTCGATATCAAATACATCGATGCCGGCGAACTTCCGGAACAGCACGCCTTTGCCTTCCATTACCGGCTTGGCGGCCAGCGGACCGATGGCGCCCAGCCCCAGCACCGCGGTGCCATTGCTGATAACCGCCACCAGATTGCCGCGTGCGGTCAGGTTGGCGGCCTCGGCCGGATTTTCATGGATCAGTTCGGACGCTGCCGCGACCCCGGGCGAATAGGCCATCGCCAGATCTTTTTGCGTGGTCAGTGCCTTGGTAGGGGATATCCGGATTTTGCCCGGCACCGGCCAGCGGTGATATTCAAGCGCGTCGCGTCGAAGTTTCTCGTCCATAACTAATGTCCGGTCTGATTGAGTCTATTTTTCCAGTGCCGGATCATATTCCCCCAGCGCTGCCAAACCATTCATTTTCGCCCGGTGAGCCAGTGCCTGCTGGGCCGGCTCAGGATTGTCCTGATGGGCTGCCCAGGTTTTCAGCGCCTGTTGCTGCAATGCACGTCCATAGGAAAAGCTCAGTGGCCAGGCAAACTCGCCCATGCGGTTCATGGCGTCCAGATGAGCAGTGGCTTCCTGATCACCCTGTCCACCGGACAAAAACACAATCCCCGCCACCGCTGCCGGCACCGCATTCAGCAGACAGGTCAGCGTTGCCTGGGCTACTTCTTCGACATCCGCGCGCTCGTCACAGTCACTACCGGAAATCACCATCGAAGCCTTCAGTACCACGCCTTCCAGGATGACATCCTGATCATACAGTTGCGCAAACAGACTGCGCAGGGTGGCCTCGGTCACGTCGAAACAATCATCCAGATCATGGTTGCCGTCCATCAGTACTTCCGGTTCCACGATCGGCACCAGACCGGTTTCCTGACATAACGCGGCGTAGCGAGCCAGCGCATGTGCATTGGCTTCGATGCAGGCAGAACTTGGAATGCCATCACCGATAGTAATCACTGCCCGCCATTTGGCGAAGCGTGCGCCCAGCGCATAATATTCCTGCAGCCGCTCGCGCAGACCGTCCAGACCCTCGGTGACCTTTTCACCGCCATGCCCGGCCAGCTCATGCGCGCCTTTATCCACTTTAATACCGGGCAGAATGCCCTGTTCCTGCATCACCCGCACCAGTGGCTGACCGTCCGGAGTGGCTTGCCGCAGGGTTTCGTCAAACAAAATGGCGCCGGAGATATGCTCGCCCAGGCCTGGTGTGGTCAGCAGTGTGCTGCGGTAATGGCAGCGAGACTGTTCGGTGGGTTCCACATTGACTGTGGCAAACCGCTTGGCGATTGTGCCGGTGCTTTCGTCAATCGCGAGGATGCCTTTGCCCGGTGCGACGAGAGCTTGTGCGGTGGTAACCAGTTCTGAAATATCCATGCCTTGCGGTCTCCTGAAAATACTGTTTTTTGCCGGTCAACTATTGTAACGGGTTGGGCTGGTAATGGCACTCCAGTATGAATACTCCAGGTGGGTCCGGATGGTTTGCATAGCTGCGCTGATAGACCACATGATCCGACTGGCCGGGGTAAGCCCGGCCATGCTTCCAGGTCGTTTGAAAAGCTGCCTGAGACGGCAGACTTGATTCAGGCTTGGAAGAATCTGCGTGCCGCGATTGCGATCAGCAGCAAACTGGTGCTCAGCAGCAGCATACCCCAGCCATTCAGTGCGGGTACCGAAGGCGGCACAAACTCTTTAACCACCGGCGCCTCGGCTGCCAGGGCTGCGCCGGAGAAGGTATCGGCGGTGATAAACGGTGAGGGCAGGGTGATGCTGAAATCATTGCTGGTTAGATCAAAGCGCTGAATCGGCTGGTCTTCATCGCTTACCAGGTAGAGCAGATCAGCGGCCCCGGCCAGGCCATCAATATCGCTGATGCCCTCTGGATAGGCGATCAAATCGGTGACAGTGCCTGCCGCGATATCAATTTCCACCAGTACCAGTTCATCATCATTGGTGCCAAACAAACGACCACTGACCGGGTCAGCATCCAGCCCGCCGATGCCGGTAAAGCTGACCACCAGCTCAGACACCTTGCTGTCCAGATTGATGCGATAGAGTCCATCCGGATCACCGCCACCGGGCGCGCCATCCAGGGCCGCATAAAGTTGACCGGCAACCACTGCCAGACCATCCATGCGCAGCGGCTCACCCAGAGGGTCGAGAATAACGCCCAGTGATTCGGGCGTGCCGCCGTCATACGACAGCACAAACAGTTCGTCACCACCCAGTGAGCCGATGCTGTTGCTGGAAACACTGAAGAATACGCGCCGGGACAGAGGGTCGGCGGCAGCCCCCCAGGTCTGGATATTCGGCGCATTAAAGATCACCGTACCGGTGGCCGGGTCGATCAGTGAAATGCCGTTAAAGGTGTCATTGGGATTGGCCGAGTTACCCGCTGTCCCGGCAAATAACATGCCGCTGAAGGGCGGAAACTGGGTATCGCCGAACAACCCGGGTGTCGTGTTGTCTTCAGCCTGTGGGGTTTGCAATGATTCGTCAGCTTGGCCGGGGGTTAACCAGCTGAGGCACAGTATTAGCAATATCAACTGACTATTACGCATCCAGTATCTCCTCGCAGAATCTTTATTGATACGATAATTCTGTCTGAGCCTCAGCCATGCCGACACTGCTCAGTTGGATTATCTTCATACAATTGGTGCCGCCACGCAGACCGGGACGGTCGCCCATGGTAACCAGTACACGGTCATCGCTGCGTAAACAGCCTTTGCTGACCAGGGTGTCCAGAGCCTGTTGCACAATGCTGTCCATATCCTCGCCCAGCTCGGTATTGGCAACCGCGAACACGTTCCGATACAGCGCAATTCTACGCCGGCTGCCGGCCACCGGTGAAGCCGCGTAGATCGGTACATTGGAACGAAACCGGGACATCCATTTAGCGGTGGCTCCTGATTCGGTCAAGGCGACGATCGCGGCCACCGGCAGATGCGCGGCGGTGAACATGGCCGCCATGGCGATCGCCTGATCGATACGCTCAAAGTTAAGGTGCGAGGCATCGGGGGGCGGTGCATTGTCCTGGTGTCGTTCCGCACCCAGGCAAACCCGGTGCATGGCCTCCACCACTTTAACCGGATGCCGCCCGACCGCGGTTTCCGCCGACAGCATCACCGCATCGGTGCCATCCAGCACCGCATTGGCCACGTCCAGCACTTCAGCGCGGGTGGGCAACGGGCTGTCAATCATGGACTGCATCATCTGGGTGGCGGTAATCACGGCCCGGTTGTGGGCCAGGGCGGTTTGAATAATCCGTTTCTGGATGGCGGGCAGTTCGGCATCGCCGATTTCCACCCCCAGGTCACCCCGCGCAACCAGTAACGCATCACTGGCTTCGGTGATTTCGGCCAGGTTCTCGATGGCTTCGGTGCGCTCAATTTTGGCGATTAACTGCGCATGGCTGCCATGTGCGTGCAAAGCTTTACGTGCGGCGTGCATGTCTTCGGCATGACGGGGGAAGGATACCGCCAGGAAATCCAGCTCCAATTCAGCCACCAGCCTGATATCAGCGTGATCATGTTCGGCCAGCCCGGGAATCGACAGGCCACCCCCCTGTTTGTTCAGTCCTTTGCGGTCCGACAGTCTGCCACCGGTGATCACCCGGCATTTGATCAGCAAGCCGTCCACAGCGGTGACTTCCAGCACCAGCATGCCATCATCCAGCAGAATTCGATCACCCGGGTTGACGTCATTGGCCAGCCCGCTATAGGTAATCCCAACCTGACGCTGGTCACCCGGCGGTGCATCCGGGTCGCCATTCAGATTAAAACTCTGGCCGGGCTGCAGTTCAATAGGGCCTTCGGCAAAACGCTCGATGCGAATCTTGGGACCACGCAAATCCGCCAGGATGGCGATCTCTCGCTGGACTTGGGCCGCAGCGTCGCGCACCAGCGAGACGCGCTCGCGCACCCCGGCATGGCCACCATGTGAAAAATTGATCCGCACCACATCGACCCCGGCCCTGAACAGCTCCTGCAATACTTTGGGGTCGTCAGTGGCGGGTCCCAGGGTGGCCACGATTTTGGTGCGGCGGCGGTTAGTCAGTGCAGCGGAGGACATGCTTCAGTTCGAATCAGTGCTGGCGTGCCTGCAGGGCAGTCACGGCAGGCAGCGGCTTGCCCTCGACATATTCCAGGAATGCACCGCCACCGGTAGATTGATAGCTTATTTTTTTGGCTACGCCAAACTGCTCAATGGCCGCCAGGGTATCGCCACCACCAGCGACTGAGAAAGCATCCGATGCGGCGATCATTTCCGCCAGCGCCCGAGTGCCGGCCGCAAACGCCGGAAACTCGAATACACCGACCGGACCGTTCCATAAAATCGTACCGGCAGTGGCGATAATATCGGCGTAAGCACGCACAGTGTCCGGGCCGATATCCAGAATCATATCCTCACTGCTGAGTTCAGCAACCAGTTTAGTGCTCGCCTGAGCAGTAGCGCTGAAGCTGTCGCCAACCACCACGTCGGTGGGCAGTGGTATTTTGCCGCTGTCCAGCAGCGAGCGGGCGGCAGTGAGTAAATCCGGTTCGTGCAGAGATTGCCCGACCGGTTGGCCAGCCGCAGCCAGCAGAGTATTGGCGATGCCGCCGCCCACGATCAAATGATCGACCTGGGGCAGAATATTGTGCATTACCCCGAGTTTGGTGGAGACTTTAGAACCACCGATAATGGCCACCAATGGGCGCCGGGGTTCATGCAGCACCTTGCCCAGGGCATCCAGTTCGGCCTGTAGCAATGGTCCCGCCACCGCTATCGGCGCGGCGTGGATAACGCCTTCGGTGCTGGCCTGAGCCCGGTGCGCAGTGCCGAATGCATCCATCACGAAGACATCGCACAGGGCCGCCATGCGGGCCGCCAGTTCCGGATCGTTAACTTTTTCGCCGGTACAGAAACGCACGTTCTCACACAGTACGATTTCCCCGGCACTGACACTCACACCATCCAGCCAGTCACTGACCAGACGTACGTTCTGACCGAGCAGTTCGGACAGGCGTTGTGCCACCGGCGCCAATGAAAACTGAGGTTCCGGCTGTCCTTCGGCGGGCCGGCCCAGGTGTGACATGACCAGCACGGCCGCACCCTGTTGCAGGGCATATTGCAGCGTCGGCAGAGCGGCCCGGATGCGGACATCCGAGCTGACCTGACCATCGCTGATCGGCACGTTCAGGTCCTCGCGGATCAAAACGCGCTTGGCGCCGATATCGATGTCGTGCAGAGTACGCATGAATGATCAGATTAAGCGGCGTTCATCAATGCAACGGTGGTATCGAGCATGCGATTGGAGAAACCCCACTCGTTGTCGTACCAGGATAAAACCTTGACCAGGCGGCCCTGCATTACCTTGGTCAGACCGGAATCAACAATGCTGGAGGCCGGATTGTGATTGAAATCAATCGATACCAGCGGCAACTCGTTATAGGCCAGGATGCCATTTAATTCATTCTCGCTGGCGTTTTTCAGGATGCTGTTGACTTCTTCAACCGTAGTATCCCGGCCGGCATTAAAGGTCAGATCGACCACCGATACATTAATGGTCGGGACCCGCATCGCAAAACCATCCAGTTTGCCGTTAAGTTCCGGCAGCACCAGGCCAACCGCTGAAGCGGCGCCGGTCTTGGTGGGTATCTGGCTGCTGGTGGCAGAGCGCGCCCGGCGCAGATCTTTGTGATAAACGTCGGTCAGAACCTGATCATTGGTATAGGCATGAATAGTGGTCATCAGGCCGCTTTCCAGCCCCAGTGCCTCATGCAGTGGCTTGACCAGTGGCGCCAGACAATTGGTGGTGCAGGAGGCATTGGAAATAACCGTATGGCTGGCTTTCAGGACAGTATGGTTAACGCCATACACAATGGTGGCATCCACATCACTGCCGCCCGGCGCGGAAAGGACCACTTTCTTAGCGCCAGCCTGGATGTGGGCACTGGCTTTTTCCTTGCTGTTGAACAGGCCGGTGCATTCCAGCACCACATCGACACCCAACTCGTCCCAGGGCAGGGCGGCCGGGTTGCGCTCGGCCAGTACCCGGATGTGTTGACCATTCACCACCAGATCGCCATTGGTCACACTGACTTCGCCCGGGAATGGACCATGCGCGGTGTCAAAGCGGGTCAGGTGCGCATTAGTTTCGGCGTCACCCAGATCATTGATCGCGACGATTTTCAGTTCCTGATCGCGGCCGCTTTCAAATACCGCCCGCAGTACGTTGCGGCCTATGCGCCCATACCCGTTGATGGCAACTTTAATGGTCATAACTGTTTCTCCAAAGTGCTTGTTTGCTATTGTTTATTGAGGCTGGCCTTAACGGCGGCAACCACTTTGTCGACCGTTAAACCAAAATGTTTGAATAACACATCACCCGGCGCCGAGGCGCCAAACTGGTCCACGCCGATCACCTCGCCGGCAGTGCCTACCCAGCCGCGCCAGTAGCAGGTGACGCCTGCCTCTACGGCTATCCGCGCAGTCAGCCCGGCGGGCAGCACCTGCTCGCGATAAGCTTCAGTCTGGGCCATGAAACGTTCCGGGTTAGGTAGTGAGACCACCCGTACCGCAACATTCTCATCCGCCAGTTGGCTGGCGGCGGCAATCGCCAGTTCCACCTCGGAACCGGTCGCCAGGATTACCGCCTGTGCGTCTCCATCAGGGTCATGCAGGATATAACCACCCCGTTTGATATTGGCCAACTGCTGTTCGTTGCGTGCCTGCGGGGCGAGATTTTGACGGGACAGAATAAGGGCACTGGGTTGCAGATGGTTTTCCACTGCATCCGCCCAGGCTGCCAGGGTCTCGACCGCATCGCAGGGGCGCCATACCATCAGCCCCGGAATCAAACGCAGACTGGCCAGCTGCTCGACCGGCTGATGGGTAGGACCATCTTCACCCAGACCGATGGAATCATGGGTATACACATGCACCACCTGCGCAGGTAGTAATGCCGACATGCGCACCGCGTTGCGGGCATAGTCCGAGAACACCAGAAAGGTGGCGACATAGGGCAGAAAGCCGCCGTGCAGAGCCAAACCATTGGCCAGCGCGGTCATACCGAACTCGCGGACGCCGAAATAGATGTAATTGCCACGCGCAGCGTCCTGATTGACGTCTACGCTGCCGGACCAGATGGTGTTATTGGAGCCGGCCAGATCGGCTGAACCGCCGACCAGTTCGGGCAGCATAGGCGCGAGAGCCTCCAGGGCCAGTTCAGAAGCTTTGCGGGTTGCTATCCGGGGGGCTTCGGACTGCAGCTGTTGCATATTCCGCAGCACGCTGCCAGACCAGTCGGCTGGCAGTTCATGCTGCATCCGGCGTTGCAGTTCAAGCGCTTCCTGCGGATAAAGGTTCTGATAATTCTGCCAGCGTTGCTGCCATTGATGTTCGGCCTGATTACCGCGCTCGCTGGCGTCCCAGGCAGCATAAATGTCATCGGGTACCACAAAGGCGGGGTGCGGCCAGCCCAGTTGCTCGCGGGTAGCCTGAACTTCGTCAGCACCCAGCGCGGCGCCGTGGGTAGCGGCGGTGCCCTGTTTGTTGGGTGAACCATAGCCAATGATGGTTTTGCAGCAGATCAGGGTAGGCTGATGAGTGTTGCTGCGGGCCTGATCGATGGCTGCGGTTATGGCGGCTGGATCATGTCCGTCAACGGCTTCGATTACCTGCCAGTTGTAAGCCCGGAAGCGCGCCGGTGTGTCATCACTGAACCAGCCGTCGACTTCACCGTCAATGGAAATATTGTTGTCATCATAAAAGCAGATCAGTTTATCCAGCTTGAGGGTGCCTGCCAGTGAGCAGACTTCATGCGAGATACCCTCCATCAGACAGCCGTCACCCAGCAACACCCAGGTGTAGTGATCAATCAGATTGATGTCATCCCGGTTATAGCGCGCTGCCAGCAGCTTTTCGGCCAGCGCCATGCCAACTGCGTTGGCCAGCCCCTGACCAAGCGGGCCAGTGGTGGTTTCGATACCCGGCGTTTCACCATATTCGGGATGTCCGGCGGTTTTGCTGTGCAACTGCCGGAAACTTTTCAGATCATCGATGCTCAGGTTGTAGCCGCTCAGATGCAGCAGCGAATAGTGCAGCATTGAGCCGTGTCCGTTGGATAGGATAAACCGGTCGCGGTCCCACCAGCCCGGATTGGCCGGGTTGTGCTGGTAATAATCGTTCCACAACACTTCAGCGATGTCGGCCATGCCCATGGGCATGCCGGGATGGCCGCTGTTGGCCTGCTGCACTGCGTCCATACTGAGCGCGCGAATAGCGTTGGCCAGTGTCCGTCTTTCGGTCATGATGGTGTATCCGGTGGTGTGATTTTCCAGCCGGTAATTGTCGCCGATGGTGATAATGGTAGCAAGCTGGGTGGGTGGCAGAGAGTTTTTCTGCACTCTAATCTGTCATTCTGGACGCGGTGAAGAATCGCCACACGCTATTTTTAAGTCTCCTCACAATTTTGTCATTCCGACAGAGCGTAGCGACGAGGAATCTCCTGATGCTATTTGCGTCATTCAGTGCAGTTAAGGTTTCGCCGCTTGCGCGGTAAGTGGCGAAACTATGCAGACGCAGCGCAAAGAGCTGCTAAAAGTCACCCCCTAATCGGTGTCTTTATACGCCGCTGCATGTATCCCGAACGCTGCCCGGCCTGAGGGGTCGTTGATGCGTTGCAGGCTGGCATCCCAGGCAATGGCTTCGGGTGTGCTGCAGGCCACGGTGGGTCCGGATGGAACCGTTTCAGCGGCGGCGCGCAAGGGGAAATGGCGTTGAAAGATACTGCGGTAAAGATAGGCTTCCTTGGTCACCGGCGGATGATAGGGAAAGCGGTCGTGGGCGGTCAGCATTTGCTGGTCGGTGACGCGCTGCTCGCTGAAATCACGCAGGCCGTCAATCCAGCCGTAGCCCACGCCATCAGAGAATTGCTCTTTTTGACGCCAGGCGATACTGTCCGGTAACAGGTCAGCGAAGCATTCGCGCAAGACATATTTCTCCATGCGCTCAGGCCCGGCCATTTTGACCTGCGGATTGAGTCGCATGGCGGTATCCAGAAAATCTCTATCCAGAAATGGCACCCGCGCCTCGACGCCCCAGGCGGCCATCGCTTTGTTGGCACGCAGACAGTCATAGCTGTGCAGGCGCTGGAGTTTGCGTACTGTTTCGGCATGGAAGCTGCGCGCGTCCGGCGCTTTGTGAAAGTACAGGTAGCCGCCAAAAATTTCATCAGCGCCTTCTCCGGACAGTACCATTTTGATGCCCATGGCACGGATCTTGCGCGCCAGCAGAAACATCGGGGTGGCGGCGCGGATGGTGGTTACATCGTAGGTTTCCAGGTGATAAATCACTTCCTCAAGTGCATCCAGGCCTTCCTGGATAGTGTATTCAAAGCCATGATGGATGGTGCCGATGTGCTGGGCGGCCTGCTGGGCAGCCGCCAGATCCGGTGAGCCGTGCAGGCCGATCGCAAACGAGTGCAGTTGTGGCCACCAGGCCGGGCTGGTTTCATTGTCCTCTATCCGCCGGGCCGCGTGCTTTTGCGCCAGGGCGGCAATAATGGAAGAATCCAGGCCGCCTGACAGCAATACCCCATACGGTACATCGGTCATCAAATGGCTGATGACCGATTGCTCCAGTGCCGCACGCAGCACCCCGCCATCGCTGGAGGCATTGGCAACCTGGTTGTATTCCTGCCAGTCGGGTTGATACCAGCATTGTGGTTCGTTGTGCGCGCTGCTCCACACATGTCCAGGTGGAAATTCGGTGACCGTGGTGCAGACATCGATCAAGGCCTTCATTTCCGAAGCGACCAGCAGTTGGCCATGCTCATCACGGCCGTAGTACAGCGGGATGATGCCAATCGGGTCGCGCGCAATCAGAAACTCACCGCTGGCGGCGTCATGCAGCGCAAATGCATACATGCCACGCAAATGCTCAACCAGGTCTGCGCCATGCTGCCGATACAGTGGCAGAATAACTTCACAATCCGACTGAGTCTGCCAGGTGTAGTTGTCGCCCAGTTGTCGGCGCAGTTCCTGATGGTTGTAGATTTCTCCATTGACCGCCAGCAGTAGCTGCTGATCTTCACTGATCAGTGGTTGAGCGCCGTGTTCCAGGTCGACGATAGCCAGGCGTTCATGCGCCATCACCACATCTTCCCGGATGCGGATACCGCTCCAGTCGGGGCCGCGGTGACGCTGCTTGCGTGATTGGCGCAAGGCCATCGGACGCAGGCTTTCGGCGGGCTGGGTGAGGTTGAAAATAACGAATATTCCGCACATAACGCTGGTTTTGACAAGATAACAACTGGCAGCATATTCGATTTGCGCCAAAGCGCAATAGTCATTCAGGCCGGGGTGAGCTGAATGACCGAGCAAATGCTAAGATGGCGGAGATGCTGAAATTTTTACGTGAGCAATTTAAAGCGGGACAAACGCAGCCATCTGAAGCGCCGTCACTGGAACTGGCCACAGCGATGCTATTGCTGGAAACCGCGCATGCGGATGGTGCTGTCGAAACCGCTGAGCGGACTGCCTTACAGGCTGCCTTGCGCGGTACTTTTCAACTCAGCGCGGAAGCGGTTGACAGCTTGCTGCAGCAGGCCGGGGAATTGCTGAGCAGCAGTGATGGCGTCTATGTTTTTACCCGCCGGTTGCGTGAGGCCTGGCCGATAGAACGAAGAATTAAATTGCTGACCTGGTTGTGGGCGGTGGTGTTTGCGGATGGCCGGATTGACCGCTACGAGGAAAGCCACTTGCGGCAAGTGGCCGATCAGTTGGGCCTGGTGCATGCGGAATATCTACAGGCCAAGCAGGCCGCGGCCAGGCAGGCTGGCCAGGACGATTTATCTATTCGGTAAAGAACTGCTGGCGAAATTTCAACACCAGCGGTTCGTCTTCGCCATCCGGGGTGATATTGACGGAAAAGTCAAATGTTTCTTCATTGCGCACCCGCAATTGTCCCAGATAATAAATGGCGCCCTGATCATCAACTTCCTTGAGGCTGATATCACGTAACTGGCCGCTTAGATTCCGGCCGGTAGCGTTGACCTTGGCGTGCACCGGGGTGCCGGGATTGTCGAGTACTTTGCGCAGCACGCTGATATTCAGCAGGGCACGGGTGCTGGAGCGCTGAATACCATACTGCTGCGCGGCAGCGGGCGGAATCAGGTTGGTGTTAACGGCATTGAAATGCACCACATAGTCGCCAAAATCCTGGGAGCGCTGGGCATTGGCGCTGAATGACAGCAACAGGCCGAGCATTAAAACGATTACAGCAAGTTTGCGCATGGTGATAGTCCTCTAAAATTAGTACATGCCTGAGTCAGTAAGGCCACAGCCGATACCCTGTGGTTCAGTCCGTGGTTAGCTCAATCCTATCAGAATCATCAAAAAGTTGATGCCGATGATGGCAACCAGGGGCGATAAATCCAGTCCGCCGAAGCCCGGCAGGACTTTACGAATACGCCCCAGCAGCGGTTCGGTCAGCTGATAAATCAGCGGAATAATCGGATGCCGCGCCCGCTGGCCGAACCAACTGATCAGCACATTGGCAATAATTAATACCAGATAGGTGATTAACACTGACTGAATGCTGCGTTGCAGCGCATGGAACAACAGGTTGCCCCAATGGATCGGGGCATCATTGGCCAGATAACGCAGCAGCAGAGCCAGCAGTTGCAAGCTGAAAAAGCAGACCACGCCCGCCATATCGACCCGGCCCACGGAAGGGATCAGTTTGCGGGCGGGCTTGAGCACCGGATCGGTGATCTGCACGATAATTTGTACCAGGGTGTTGTAATAATCCGCGCGCACCAGTTGCAGCAGCACGCGCAGCAACAGCAGCAGTGAAAATATCTGGATGATGGTGTCGGCCAGATACAGGAATGCAGCAATCGGTTGCATGTTCAATCAGTCCCGGCAGCCAGTTCGGCACCACGTTGCCTGGCGGCGCTGACGGCTTGCTCCAGTAACTCATTGAAACCGCCGCCCTGCAGCACATCCAGTGCCGCCGCGGTGGTGCCGCCGGGCGAAGTCACGCGAGCCCGCAACTCGCCCGGGCTGAGTTCAGATTGACTGGCTAAGCGGCATGCTCCAGCACCGGTGGCCAGCGCCAGCCGGGCCGCGGTAGCCGGTTCCAGGCCAATCTTTTCGCCTGCCTGGGTGAGTGCCTCGAGTAATAGGAAAAAATAGGCTGGCCCACTGCCGGAGACGGCGGTTACCGCATCCATCTGAGTTTCATCCGGAAGCCAGACCGCTTCGCCGGTGGCCTCCAGAATCCGTTTTGCCAGCTGGCGCTGGGAAGCATTGACATACTGGTTGGCGACCATGCCGCTGATGCCCGCGCCAATCAGGGCCGGGGTGTTCGGCATCGCGCGTACCACCGGCTGGTGCGCGGTCAGCCCCGCGCTGATAGCTGTGCTGGGGATGCCCGCGGCAATGGAAATAACCAGCTGCCGTTGATCCACGCTGGCTTTGATGCTGGCCAGGGCGGCGGCCATGATTTGCGGTTTGACCGCCAGGATAATGGCATCGACATCGCTGACCGCGGCGCTGTTGTCCGCGGTTGTCTTGATCTGGTAGTGGGCGGTGACTGCGTTGCGCGCTTCCGCGCTCGGATCGGCGGCGATCAGCCCGTGCTGAAAACCCTGCTTGACCAGGCCGCTGATTAAGGCCTGGGCCATGTTGCCGGCACCGATAATGCCTATCCGTAAATCGTTCATAAAATCGCTGTTCTCATTGCTGCGCCGTGGTGCTGCCGGTGGCCGTGGCGGTCAATCCCGGGGGCCGAACAGGGCGGTACCGATACGCACCATGGTAGCACCCTCCTGAACCGCAATCCGCCAGTCCCCCGACATGCCCATCGATAAGGTATCAATCGTATCCTGGCTGCTGCGATTGATGGTTTGACACTGCTGGTGCGCTGCCGCCAGCGCGCGGAAACTGGCACGTAGCCCTTGCTCATTCTGGTTGTTTTCAGGGATGCCCATAATGCCACGCAGCTGGAGTGTGGGACATGTGCCGATGGTTTGCAGCAGGGCTGGAATCTGGCTGGCTGGCGCGCCGGCTTTCTGGCTTTCATCATCAACATTGATCTGCAGCAGAATTTGTAACGGCGGCAGATGATCCGGCCGCTGGCTCGCCAGGCGCTTGATCAGCAACGCTCTGTCAACACTGTGCACCCAGTCAAACTGAGCGGCGATCGGGCGGGTTTTATTGCGCTGCAAAGGCCCGATGAAGTGCCATTGTAGTTCCGGCAAGTCCTGACAGGCAGCGATTTTCCGGGTGGCTTCGTCCAGATAGTTTTCACCGAATGCGCGCTGGCCCAAAGCATACAGGTCACGTATTTTACTGACCGGCTGGCCTTTGCTGACCGCCAGCAGTTGAGCTTTCGGAGCGGTCTGGTGCAGTTGCGAGGTCAAGTCCTCGTAGCGTTGTGCAAGCGTCGGCATGACAGTTGGTTTTTCCAGCAGCAGTTCGAGTTGTGTTTCAGGATGACATCAGTCACTTTAAGCTGATACAGTTTCGGATGACATGGATGTTATTCTAAACTGCTTGAGCATGAATATTTTAGGAAGTGCGTATGGATATCGCCGAGTTGCTGGCATTCACAGTTCGTCACAAAGCCTCTGACCTGCATTTATCGGTTGGTCTGCCGCCGATGATCCGCGTGGATGGTGAAATCCGCCGCCTCGACATCGATGTGCTGGACCGGAAAGAAACCGCGGAGCTGATTTACAGCACCATGACTGATCATCAGCGGCGTGATTTCGAAGCTGATCTGAATGTCGATTATTCTTATAACATCTCCGGCCTGGCGCGTTTCCGGGTCAACGCCTTTCATCATGACCGTGGCACCGGGTGTGCATTCCGTGTGATTCCGGAAGAAATTCTGACGCTGGATGATCTCGAGGCGCCACCGATTTTCCGCGATATGATTATGGTGCCGCGTGGTCTGTTTCTGGTCACCGGTCCGACCGGTTCGGGTAAATCCACCACCCTGGCCGCGATGGTGGATCACCTTAATAAAACGACTTCCGGGCATATCCTGACCATCGAAGATCCCATCGAATTTGTTCATCAAAGCAAGAATTGCCTGATCAATCAACGTGAAGTGGGCCGCGATGCGCGCAGCTTTAATTCCGCCCTGCGTGCCGCGCTGCGTGAAGATCCGGACGTCATTCTGGTGGGCGAGCTGCGCGATCAGGAAACCATTCGGCTGGCCATGACGGCGGCCGAAACCGGCCACGTGGTATTTGCTACGGTGCATACCAGCTCGGCGCCTAAAACGGTGGATCGGATCATCGATGTGTTCCCGGCCGGTGAAAAGCCCATGATCCGCTCGATGCTGTCCGAGTCGCTGCGTGCGGTGGTGACCCAGACTCTGCTGCAGCGCAAGTCCGGTGGCCGCGTGGCCGCGCATGAGATCATGATTGCCAATGCCGCGATCCGTAACCTGATCCGCGAAGATAAAGTCGCCCAGATGTACTCAGCGATTCAGACCGGTCAGAACATCGGTATGCAGACCATGGATTCGGCCCTGGAGGCACTGGTCAACCGCGGTATAGTGCACAAGAAAGAGGCTGCGCGCAAAGCGCATAATAAGCGGAATTTTGAATGACCGGCTGACCGACCGGAAACCTGTAAGCAGGAGAATGAATGATGCATGACGTTCGCAAATGGCTGCACACGTTACATAGCAAAGAAGGCTCGGATCTGTTTGTAACCGCCGATGCGCCGCCCACCATAAAAGTTAACGCCAAGTATCACTCGCTGGAGCCTGAGGCGCTGACTGCCGAACAGTCTCGGGAGCTGGTGCTCAGTATTATGAATGAAAGCCAGCAGGAAGAATTTCTGCGCACCAACGAGTGCCAGTTCGCGGTGCCGCTGGATGATGTCGCACGTTTTCGTGTCAGTGCGTTTATCCAGCAGTCCGATGCGGGCATGGTCTGCCGGCGGATTGAGACGCGAATTCCGACCGTGCAGGATCTGGATCTGCCGGAATCGCTGTTAACTCTGGCGGTAGCCAAGCGCGGCATTGTGATTCTGGTGGGTGCGACCGGCACCGGCAAATCAACCACTCTGGCGGCTCTGGTCGGACACCGTAACCAGACCATGGCCGGTCATATCATTACCATTGAAGACCCGATTGAATACGTGCACCGGCACGCGCAGAGCATTGTGACTCAGCGTGAGGTGGGGGTGGATACCGAATCGTTTGAGGTCGCTTTGCGCAATACGCTGCGGCAGGCGCCGGACGTGATCATGATCGGTGAAATCCGGACCCGGGAAGCCATGGAGCATGCGCTGACGTTTGCTGAAACCGGGCATCTGGTATTCAGCACCCTGCATGCCAATAATGCCAATCAGGCACTGGATCGCATAATGCACTTCTTTCCCGAAGCGCAGCGCGAGCAGGTCCTGCTGGATTTGTCATTTAACCTGCGCGCCATGATCGCCCAGCAGTTATTGCCCGCTAAAGACCGCGAGCGCCGCCATGTCACGCTGGAAATCATGCTGAATACGCCGCTGGTGCAGGAAAAGATTCGCAACGGACAGATTCCGGAACTGAAAACCATCATGCGTGATTCGAACCATCACGGCATGATGACTTTCGATCAGTCGCTGGTGCAGTTATACCTGAACGACAAGATTGAACTTGAGCAGGCGCTACGGCATGCCGACTCCGCCAATGAGGTGCGGCTGGCGATCAAGCTGGCTCAGGGTGGCGATATGCGCAGCCTGGCCGGTGGCCTGAGCAAGGTTGGTCTGGTTGAAAATGAAGATCGTTGAGCGAGCCTGTGATAGCGCTGCTGATAGATCCAGCCAGGCTGGCCAGAATGTTGTTGATAATAGCAATTTGCTATTAACTGCCGTTTAACGTGATAGGGACTATTATCATTGCGTACTTTGGGTCATAGCCCGTCCAAAGCACTGCGATGATTACGGTTAACTGAGCATAATTAGGCCCAAGCACGATAATGTATCGGCTTGGGCTTTTTTTCGACAGGATGGGCGACTCCGTTACGATCTGATAGATAAGACTGGCCAGTGATCGTCCAGTCCAGACAAGTGTGAGAATAACCAATGCGAGTATTAATCATTGAAGACAATCCGGATATTGCGGCCAATCTGGGCGATTTTCTGGATGATCGTGGCCACACCGTGGATTTTGCCGGGGATGGCACCTCAGGTCTGAATCTGGCGCTGAAGCACGATTACGATGCATTGGTGCTGGATTTATCTCTGCCTGGCCTGGACGGGCTGGAAGTCTGCAGCCGATTGCGTGAGCAGGCGCACAAACACATTCCGGTATTGATGCTAACCGCCCGTGACCAGTTGGAAGACAAACTGGAGGGTTTCCGGCGTGGCGCGGATGACTATCTGGTCAAGCCGTTTGAATTGCAGGAAGTGGAAGCGCGATTAGAGGTGATTACCCGGCGTGGCAACCCCAGCCTGCAGACCCGGCAATTGAATATCGGCGATCTGCACTACGACCTGGATACCCTGGTGGTGACCCGCGCCAATGATCACATCGACTTGAACCCGATCGGGTTGAAAATTCTCGAATGCCTGATGCGGGCGTCGCCGCGGGTAGTCACCCGGGCTGAAATTGAAGCACACGTATGGGGTGATGAACTGCCCGACAGTGACAGCCTGCGGGTGCATATTCACAGTCTGCGTGCCGCGATTGATAAACCCTACAACAATGCCTTGATCCAGACCCGGCATGGGATTGGCTATCGGATGGTTGATACTCAGGCGGTAGCGGACGAACACCGCAAAGCCAGCTGACGCCTTGCGAATTGACTGAATGCATTACCGGCGCCGGCTGCGCAGCCGTATCGTTTTCTCGTTTATGCTGTTCGGCACACTGCTCAGTGTGCTGTTTGCCGCCAGCGCGCTGGCTTTGCAGGAATACATCACCGATCAGCTGATATCCCGGACGTTGCGGGATGAATTGAATCAGTATGTGGTGCAGTTGCGCGCCAACCCGACCCAGGTAGAACCTTTTTATTCACGCATTCAGGGCTACGTAACCCGCCCCCATCAGGCGGAAATTGTGCCGGAAGCCTTTCGTGAACTGCCGGCTGGAGTGCACAAAGTCGCCAGCTCGACCGGTCTGTACCGTGCGGCGATTCGCAAAGACGACGACTACTGGGTATTTCTAACCTACGATGTTTCTTCCAATCGCTCCATTACGCGGCGTCTGGTGACTGCCCTGATCGGTACCGTGCTGGCATTTTCCGTGTTGTCGCTGGCGCTGGGTCTGTGGTCGGCGGGGCGGGTGATGAAACCGGTGCGTGATCTGGCCAATCGGGTCCGGCAATTGGCGGCCAGCAGCAAACCGCAGCGTCTGGCCAGCAATTTTGCCGATGATGAGGTTGGCCAACTGGCCGCGGCGCTGGATACCTACGCCGTCCAGCTGCGCGAGCGCGCTGAGCGCGACAATGCCTTTAACGCCGATGTTTCACATGAATTACGCACGCCACTGGCGGTGATCACCGGAGCCACCGAATTGCTGCTCAATATGCCTGAGCTGCCCGACAAGGTGTATGAAAGATTACTGCGCATCGCGCGTGCCGCCCGGCAGTCAACCGATATCACCACCGCGCTGCTGCATCTGGCCAGAGCTGAACGGGGTGTCACCGAAGACAGCAATGCGCGTGACTTATCGGTGGTGGTGGCCAACGTGATTGAACTGTATCAACCACTGATCGGTGATAAGGATCTGCGTATCAAAAGTGATCTGGAAAGCCAGGTCAATGTGATTGCGCCTGAATCAGTGATTGCGGTCACGGTCGGTAACCTGCTGGGCAATGCCATTCGTTACACACCCTCCGGCGTCATCCAGGTAACGGTGCGACCCGGTGCGATCGTGATTCAGGATCAAGGCCCGGGTATTGACGAGCAGGATCTGCCACGCATCTTTGATCGTCACTATCGTGGCAAGGAAAGCGGCAGCAAAGGCGCCGGTCTGGGGCTGGCCATCGTTAAGCGGTTGTGCGAGCTGTATGGCTGGCAGGTGCGTTTCCAGAACGCCACGGAAGGTGGTTTACGGGCGGAGATATGGTTTTACGGTGAAACTGAATCATCCTGACAGAACAGCTTCTTAACCGCTGATGGCTGCACCGATGGGTTCTGCCAGAGTGCATTTCAGACAGTCATCCAGTGGCCCACGGCAGCCCGGTTTCCTTCCATAGAAGATGCATGGCAGACTGTAGTCTGGTCGATGGAGAGAGTAGCTAGAGAAGATGTCTATTGTCAGTTGTCCGAGCTGCAGCCAGCGTATATCCAGCCTGGCCGATACCTGTCCACATTGCGGTTTCAGTAAAACCGGCGTCAGCATTGAACCCGAAGTGCTGCAAGCACGTCAGTTGCGCAAGTTGCGTTACCGGGCGCGGATGCTCACTTATCTGGGCATGCTGATCACGCTGTGCGGTTTTCTGGTGTGGTGGTTTCAGCAGACTGGTTTTAACGGTTTACCGGGGCAGGTATCCCAACTGTTGATCGGGGTCGGCGTGGTGGGTTATCTGGCGGCACGGGTGTGGCTGTTTATGCTTTCCAGTCGGCTCAAAAAACTGTAACCCGGTGACTCACCGGGTTGACGCGAAAAGCTCTGGAGCCACCAGGCTGCTTACTCGATACGCTTGACCTGAACGCGTTTGTTGACGCCTTCGATGGTCAGGTACCAGGAGCCAAACAGCCCGGGTTCAATGGTCATTTCCGGGTTTTCACGGGCGCGCACACCCAGCTTGTCGGACTCGATCTGACGCCATACCATGCCATTTTCAAATTCGAACACTGTTTTTCCAGTCCAGCCGTTAAAGGTGCCTTTCAAGCGGGCCACGATCGGCACTGCTTCACCCCGGTAGTCCTGGAAGCCGATCCGTTCCGGATTGAAGCCCTGCGGCAACTGCTGTTGCTGTGCGGCAGTCAGCAGCACTGCTTCTTCAGCGCCCAGCGAGTGCGAGCGTATCCAGTTGTTTAGTTGTTCCAGCTCGGTGGGTGACAGCTTTTCCAGACCTGTGTCACGGAATTCTTCGTAAGTCATGCGTTCCTCAAGCGAGGAAAACGGCGTTTGCGCGATGCTTTGTGAAGCCACCAGCGCGAGTGCCAGAATCAATACAGACGATTTTATTGGAATCACGAATTTACCTGTCAGTGTAGAAATTTGTTGCATAAGCTAGCATAACGAGTGCAAAAATACCGCTAGTTGAGAACATCGATGCAGGTGGAAGTTTCAGCGGGTTATCGCGGCAGGCGGTGAAACAGTATTCGCCGCATACCCTTCAGCGTCCGCGGGGTTTACAGGTCCTGTTTATAACGTACGTAGGGAATACGCCCGTAGATTGAATCCAGATCGCCACCAATCGCCGGGTCGTTGTCGGTCAGATGGCTGTCCAGCAAATTGGTAGCGCCGACGCTTAAAAAGCCCTGCCAGGGTGTCTGCCAGGTGAAGTGCACGTTGAAAGTGGTCAGGTCGTTGCCATTGCTGATGCCGGGCAGTTGAGGCGTTTCCTGGTAGATGCTTTCCAGCCCGCCGCTGAATGAGCCGCGGCTCCAGTCCAGTTGCAGTTTGGCGATATCCAGATCGTTGCTGCTGTTCAGATTGGTGCCGGTCAAATTCGCCAGCGACAGTCCCGGCTGGCCAAAAGTAACCTGGCTTAGCGGGGTGGACAGCTGGTAGTCGAGTATCCGCGCAAGATCGGCGTTAAGTTCAAGTTCGCCAAGGTTACCGGCCGATACCTGCACGCTGACGCCGACCTGAATGCCGGTGCTGTTATAACTGTTCAGAGCACGTCCACCAGCCAGACTGGGGAAAGCGCTGTTGATCGCCGCGGTGTCCAGCAGCCATGGTACGCTGCTGACATTCTGGTCTTCCCGGAACATGCCGACCCGGGTATGCAGGCCGGCTACCGGTGACCAGTCAGCTACCGCGGAAACACGCTGCTGCTCAATACTGGTTATGCGGCAGCCGCTGGCGGTTACCGAATCACTGGTTAATTGTCCGCTGGCGCATTGTATGGTGGCCAGTGGCGTGCTCGATTGAGTGGGCAGTCCAGTCAGCAGCGCGCTGGGATTCTGCTGCCGAAGCTCCAGTTGCCAGCCCAACTGCAGCCCGGTGTTCTGGAAGAAACTGTTGTTGCCGCCCGGCTGCCAGAAACCCGCCGCCAGCGCTTCCAGATCCTGAGGATTATTAAGCGCCACAGGCGCAGTGGGTGTGATGGTCAGGGTGAGTGGCTGGAGGGGCAATTCACCCACGCCCAGAATCTTGAATTGAGTCTCATCGTCCGGATTGTCCTGCTCCGCGCGTGAGCCGGAAATGCTGACCTCCGGCATCCAGTCCAGCACGAAAGGAGCACCGATAGCATCATTATCAGAGTTTATGACCTGGGCCAGCGCATTTGGAATGCTGAACAGGGGAGCGCCCAGCAGCACAATCAATGCACACAACGAACCAGCAGTCAGGCGCAAGGGCTGACTCGGTAACGTTAAGGCACTAATTCTGATCATGGCATGTTTTCTAACCTAAACTCGCACTGCTCTGAACCTAGATGCTGCCAGAAGTTCTGCAACAATTCCAGTTATTTAGCTTATCTGAACCGGTATCTGACTGAGCAGGCACGGGAACAATTTGCTACGCTGCCTGCAGACTCTCCGGGATGGACCCGTTGACAGCAAAATTAACCGACTCTTAATAACAGACCGAAGCCGATGACATTAACTTACACACCCGTTTACCAGCCGCATACTAACAGTGACGAAACCGCACCGGATTTCTCTCTCCCCGATCCCGACGGCAGGCTATGGAGCCGGGATGATTGCCGGGGTAAGGCCGGTCTGCTGGTGATGTTTATCTGCAATCATTGTCCCTATGTGCAGGCTATCCGCGGCAAACTGGTGCGGGATGCGCATCAGTTAATAGATATGGGGGTCGGCGTGGTCGCCATCAATCCCAACGACAGTCAGGCCTATCCGGCCGATTCCCCGGACAATATGCGCCGCCAGGCACAGCAGGACGGTTATCGGTTTGCTTATCTGTATGACGCGGACCAGGCGGTAGCCAAAGCCTACGGCGCGGTCTGCACGCCGGATTTCTTCGGTTATAACAGTCAGTTGCAATTGCGCTATCGTGGTCGTCTGGATGCCAGCGGGATGCGGGACAGCGAGGTCGAACATCCTCGGGAACTGTTCAATGCGATGCAGCAAATTGCCACCACTGGTGAAGGTCCGGTGCAGCAAACGCCTTCCATGGGCTGCTCCATCAAGTGGCATCAAAACCCATAACAGGTAAGATAGGCGCGCCGAATACGGTTTACTTTGGAGAATTATAATGATGACCAGGCTACTTTTATTACTGCTGCTACTGATGGGAGGCATCGGTTACGCGCAGAATTCAAGCGCACAGGAAGCCTCGATTGATGAACGTATCAATGAGATGGTGGAACCCTCCGCCAAAGTCGTTTCCGGCCTGGTTTTTACCCCGATAGCCTGCTACGGGTCAGTGAATCCGGTAGCCCTCGCCGCCGCCGCCGATGACCCTTATGCCAATCGCTGTGCACGGCAAGGCAGGGATGCCATTCCATTTATCGTCGTGTGGTTAATCTTTGCCGCTTTGCTGTTTACCCTGTTTTTCCGGTTTATCAACATCCGTGGCATAAAGCACGGCATGCAATTGGTGCGCGGCAAGTTTTTTGATCCTGATGCGCCCGGTGAAGTGACCCACTTCCAGGCCCTGGCAACCGCCTTATCCGGGACGGTGGGGTTGGGCAATATTGCCGGGGTGGCGGTTGCAGTCAGCATCGGTGGTCCCGGTGCCACCTTCTGGATGATTCTGGCGGGCTTTTTGGGTATGTCGTCTAAATTTGTCGAATGTACCCTGGGGGTCAAATACCGTAATGTGAATGCGGATGGCAGCATTTCCGGTGGGCCGATGTATTACCTGTCAAAAGGTTTGGCCGAACGCGGACCAGGTTTGGCGCTTCTGGGCAAAATTCTGGCCATCATGTTCGCCATTTTGTGTATTGGCGGTTCGATGGGTGGCGGTAATATCTTCCAGGCCAATCAGTCGTTTACCCAGCTGGTGAACATCACCGGTGGCGATGCCAGCTGGCTGGCGGACAAAGGCTGGTTGTACGGCATCGTAGTGGCCATATTGGTGGGCATGGTGATTATCGGTGGTATCAAGGGCATTGCCCGGGTGACCTCCAAAATCGTGCCTTTTATGGCGATTATTTATGTGACCGCCGGTTTGACCATTATTCTGGTCAACTTTTCCGAGGTTCCGGCTGCGTTTGGCTCGATTGTTTCCGGAGCGTTTAATCCGGAAGGTGTGGCCGGTGGTATTGTCGGCGTGCTGATTCAGGGTTTCCGCCGGGCGGCGTTTTCTAACGAAGCCGGCGTGGGTTCGGCAGCGATCGCGCATTCAGCGGTTAAAACCCGCGAGCCGGTAACCGAAGGCCTGGTGGCCTTGTATGAGCCGTTTGTCGATACCGTGGTGGTGTGTACCATTACCGCGCTGGTGATCATCATCACCGGCAGCTATGACCCGACCGGCAACATCAGTGGTGTGGAACTGACCTCCAGCGCGTTTGCTTCATCTATTGCATGGTTCCCATGGGTATTGACGCTGGCGGTACTGCTGTTTGCTTTCTCAACCATGATTTCCTGGTCCTACTACGGTTTGAAGGCCTGGACCTACCTGTTCGGTGAATCACGCATCACGGATCTGGTTTACAAGTCCATCTTCCTGGTCTTTATCATTATCGGCTCGACCATGCAGTTGGGCGCCGTGGTGGATTTCTCCGACGCGATGATTCTGGCGATGGCGTTCCCGAATATTATTGGTTTGTACTTCCTGTTGCCGGTGGTTAATCGCGAGTTGAACAAGTACTGGGCTAAGTACAAGGCGGGTACGCTGGAAGAAGCGCCGGAGGGTGAGGCGCGGATGTTTAATCCGGAGGCGAGCTAAAGCGTAGAAATTTAATCATCAATAATATGGGTTGAGTATAAAGCTCAACCCGATTAAGGATACAGCCGTTGGCTTTGCCAGCGGTTGTGCTCGTTTAAACCCCACCGAAATCGATCATGCAGCCTAAACTCCCTACCAAACCAGAACTCCACCATCACCGGTCTTACTCGAAAGCCTGACCAGCCTGCCGGCCGTGGCACCGATTGTTGCTCAAACTTCTGCTCATATTCGGCAATTCTGTTTTCGAATGTCCGGCGGCTGTCCAGTGGCTGGGATTGGTCCGAGGCCCAGGCGCCGATCTGGCTGGCGCGGGGACGGCTGGCGAAATAGGTATCGGCCTGCTGGTCGGAAATCTGTTCAACCACACCTTCCACCAGCACCTGCTGATTAATTTCCCGCCATAAGAAGGTCAGTGCGGCCACCGGATGCTGTTGCAGTTGCCGGCCTTTATTACTGTTCAGGTGGGTGTAGAAAACAAAGCCGTTGGCATCGAAATCCTTTAACAGCACAATTCGCGCGGATACCTTGTCGGCTTCGCGGGTGGCGACGGTCATGGCGGTGGGTTCGACGATGCCGGCGTCTTGGGCGGCTTGCAGGCCGGTGTTGAATTGGTCAACAACCTCGGCGGACAGCGGTGGTGGCTGGTTGGGCATGCTGGATATATTAGCAGTGGCAGATCGTACTGCAAACTTCCCGGTTTGGTGGTGTGAAATCCAACGTTGTTGAAGGCCACCAATGCCTTGAGGATATCCTTCAAAGCTGCAGCAATAACTCAAAGACTTCAGTTTATCGTCATTCCCGCCTGCGCGGGAATGACGGCATGGTTGTTGGCTGGCGGTGGGCTGATCGGTTCAGTGATTGCAGACCCGCATCGACAAATTGAGTGAATACTGACTCAATATGCCTGGCAGTTTACTTGACAACTTATTTGGCGATTTGCCTGGCAATTTGCTTGAAACTCAAGCCTTTGATAATAAAAACACCACCGGCTAATCAGTAAGATAATTAAATTCAAAGATGATAAGTGCTACTGCCTGGTGGTAATTATTCCGGCAGTGGAAGTGCGTTGCGGCATGGATTCCCGCCTGCGCGGGAATGACGGCATGGTTGTTGGCTGGCGGTGGGCTGATCGGACCAGTGATTGTAGAATCTGCGTAAGCGATGGATGTGTTTCAAAGAGGGCTTCGTGCCTTCGCAGGAATGATTATCAGTGTGTTTTTTTGGATAATTTCCATGTATCCACCGCGGTAGTCGGGATATTGGAAAGTATAACCGGAGTCTTATGCCGCATCGCTACGGACACGTTTGCCGGTGTGCTCGTCCTCGCGAATCTGGTGTTCATTCAGTCGCTTCAGCAAGGCACCCAGCTTGCCGTCAGGGCGAATCTTACGCAATACCGGCCAGCCATGTAAGCAGTTCTACTCGTAGCGGTGGGCTGTTATCGACGGCGTTGACGGCTGGACCTTCGGGTCTGTTGTGCAGCCAGTGTGTGATCAAACCTGCGGCATTATCCTGATGAACGCCGTTGGCTGGTATGGCCTATCAGACATAGGCTTATCGCTGGCCGAGTTTCAGGGAGTCAAGCACCGCTATATAGCCGGTGCGAAAATCAGGGTATTGATAGTCGTAACCCAGGCTGCGTGACAGTGCATTGCTGATGCGCTTGCCATGTGGTGGCGTACCGGAGTGATCGGCTAAGGACAATTGCTTTAACTGCGCCAGCTTTTTATCGAGGTCAAGTGCCGGCAATCGGCGGGCAGCTTCAAGCGCCAGCCAGTTAAACAGTTCAAAGCGCAGGCATGGATGGTCATCGACACCATTGAGTCGTGCGGGTGTTTGCGGCAGGGTTAACAAATGTGCGATTAATCCGGCTGCATCTTCCAGATGAATGCGGTTGGTCCAGTGATGCAGGGTGTCACTGTCCAGCTCGCCCTGGAGCAGTTTTTGCACCACATAACTGGTCTTATTACCGTACAGTCCACCCAGTCTGAGCACCGTGCCTGCGTGGCCACTGGCCAGTGCCAGTTGTTCGGCTTCCAACAGAATTCTGCCGTTGAAGCGGGTTGGTTCGGTCGGGCTGTCTTCAGTCACGATTTCGCCATGGTTCTGGCCATAAACCGCGGTTGAAGAAACAAATATCAGCCGGCCGCCGGCGGCCAGAATGGGCCGTCTCAGCAGGTTCTTCAGGCCGCTGCAGAAAGTCTTTCGATAAGCTTCGGCTTCACGTTTATCAGGAGTTGGGCTGTAGATAACCGCTGTGTAGCCTTTATCCAGTTCGTGCAGACTGGCGGGGTTGGTCAGATCAGCGGCAACGCTGCGATGAATACCTGGACCACTTAGCTTGCGCCGGCGCAAGGCGGTTACATGAAAACCGTCGGCTGCCAGGCGTTGCGCCAGCAACTGGCCGAGCCGTCCGCAGCCGGCCAGTAATACCCGCGGTTGGTTATGCATGACAGATCAAGCCACGGTTTGCTTAAGCCGGCACGTCGGTATCGCCGGAAACTGCTGAATCAGGGCCGGCCGAATCGTCAGGGTTGTCATCGGTACCACCGCTGGAGGCCGGCGGCGGCAGCATGCGCAGCCAGATCAGCCAGACCACCAGTGCATCCAGAATAATCAAGGCTTGCCAGAGATACAGATGGAACCATTCAAACCAGGTCATATCCCACTGACCCAGGTAAAACAGGCTGATGATGCGCACCAGATTCAAGGCCTGAATCGCGATAAAGCCAATCCCAAAACCGATCAGTTTGCTTTTCAGTGGCGCCGGGAAGGCGAACATCGCGGCAAACAGGATGATCAATGCCTCCACGCCGTTACAGCCGGGCTGAATTTCCACCGCAAAACCATTACTTAAACTGCGCAGTATTTTGCCGCTGGATATAACATCACTGTCAAACATCTGCACCAGCCAACTGCAGACCTTGGCAATACCGGCCGTGAAAGGGAAAATAACATGCTGCTGGACCGGTTCCAGTACTTCCAGCGTAAACAGTCCGATCAGCAAGACCAGAAACAGGACAAAAAAACGTATCATCAAGAAATCCTTAGCGGCGCCTGGGGAGGGGCGTCCATCGTGATCAACTGCTTATATGGTAGCCAAATCCGCCGCTACAAGCACCCATCGGTTGCAGCGGCAGCCAGCCGCCTGAATCCGATAAACTGCTACCAGCCCGGCGGCTGCTTCGTGCTAGCATTGCGACCTATGCAATCTGAAGCCAGCAATATTCCGGATAACATTGTGCTGATCGGGCCAATGGGTAGCGGTAAAACCACTATCGGACGGCGTCTGGCCGCGCTGCTGGACAAGCAGTTCATCGATTGTGATGAAGTTCTGGAACAACGGCTGGGCGTTAAAATAGCACTGATTTTTGAGCTTGAGGGGGAGGCCGGTTTTCGGCGTCGCGAACAGTTGCTGTTACAACAGCTGTGTCAGCAGAAGAACACCGTGCTGGCGACCGGCGGCGGCAGTGTGCTGCAGGCGGATAACCGCCAGTTGCTGCGTGCTTTTGGCACGGTGATTTATCTGCAGACCTCAGTCAGTCAGCAACTGGATCGCCTGGAACGGGACAAAGCCCGTCCGCTGCTGCAACGCCCGGATCGAGAACAGCGCCTGCAATTGCTGGCGCAGCAGCGTAATCCGATCTATTCAGCATTGGCGGATGTGGTGGTCACCGCCCGCAATCTGCCGGTTGAACAGATGGCCAAAATCACCCTGCAGGCATTGCAGCATTACTGCGAGTCATCCGAATGCACGCTGTAGAAACCGTCACGGTCGAACTGGGAGCCGCCAGTTATGAGGTGCTGATCGGCAGTAATGTGCTGGCCAACCCGGACTACTGGCGGCGGCATCTGGATGCCAATGGCGTGCTGCTGGTCAGCAATAACACGGTCGCGCCACTGTATCTGCAGCGCTTAACCGAGTTGCTGGAGCAGTTGCGCATTCCCTATGCTGAGTGTGTGCTGCCGGATGGCGAGCAATACAAGACCCCGGCAACCTGGCAACAGATCATCACCCAGCTGTTGAAACTGCCGGCTAATCGAAACAGCGCGGTGATTGCCCTGGGTGGTGGCGTGATCGGTGATATGGCCGGTTTTGCGGCCGCCTGCTATATGCGCGGGATCAGGGTTATTCAGGTACCCACCACCCTGCTGGCACAGGTGGATGCCTCGGTGGGTGGCAAAACGGGTGTCAATCTGCCGGCCGGTAAAAACCTGTTGGGCGCCTTTCATCAACCGGCTCTGGTGCTGGCTGATATCGACACCTTGCGGACCCTTGGTAAGCGCGAATACCGGGCGGGGATCGCCGAGGTGATCAAATACGGCCTGATCATGGACGCTGATTTTTTCGCCTGGCTGGAAGCTAACCAGGGCGCGGTGCTGGCACAGCAGCGTGAGACAGTTCAATACATGGTCGCGACCAGCGTGCGGCATAAGGCGGCGGTGGTCAGCGCGGATGATCGTGAACAGGGTCAGCGAGCATTGCTGAATTTCGGACATACCTTCGGTCACGCGCTGGAAACCCTGACTGAATACTCCCACTGGCTGCATGGCGAGGCGGTGGCTATCGGAATGTTAATGGCCTGCGCCTACGGGGAACGGACCGGCATCACCCCGGCTGGAACGGCAGCAAGGTTAGCGCGGCTGTTGGCGGGTATGCAGTTCGACCTGAGCGTTCCCGCCGGATTGCGTGCGGATGACATTGTCGCGGCGATGCGCATCGATAAGAAAGCCAGCAGTGCCGGCCTGAATTTGATTTTATTGCAGAAGATCGGCCAGGCCACGATCAGCAGTGGCCATCAGTCGGCTGAACTGCGGCAATCGTTTCCCACCCAGTTATTATTCAAGGATCAGCATGACAATTATCAATGACCGGTTGCTTAAAGCGCTGCGGTTGGAGCCGGTAGACCGTCCGCCGGTATGGTTGATGCGGCAGGCCGGGCGTTATCTGCCGGAATATCTGCAGGTGCGTGCCGAAGCTGGCAGTTTTATGGATTTATGCCGCAATGCCGAGCTGGCCAGCGAAGTGGCCATGCAGCCGCTGCGCCGTTATCCGCTGGATGCCTCGATACTGTTCTCCGATATTCTGACCATCCCTGATGCGATGGGGCTTGGTCTGCAATTCGTCAGTGGTGAAGGGCCGGTATTTGAGCGGCCTGTTAAAACCCTCCGGGATATTGAAAAACTGCCGTCACCGGATGTCCACGATGAACTGGGTTATGTGATGGATGTGGTGCGCGCAATGCGGGTCAAAATTGGTCAGGATTTACCGATTATCGGTTTTAGCGGCAGCCCCTGGACACTGGCCTGTTACATGCTGGAAGGCCAGGGTACCCGGGATTTCGCCACCGCGCGTTCGTGGTTATGGCGTGCACCACAGGCGTTGCAGCAACTACTGGATAAGCTGGTGATCACGGTCACCGACTACCTGGCCGCCCAGGCCGAAGCGGGGGTGGATGTGTTGATGCTGTTTGATACCTGGGGCGGTTTATTGAGCGAAGCGCATTACCGTAAGTTTTCATTGCAGCCGATGGCCAATATCATCGCGCAGCTGAAAAGCCGGCATGGCTGCAGTTTGCCGGTCATCCTGTTCAGTAAAGGCTGTCACACACAGATTGACGAGATGCTGAAATCCGGCTGTGCCGGGCTCGGAGTGGACTGGCGGATCAGCATTGATGCCGCCTTGCGGCAGGCCGGGGGGCGCGTGGCGGTACAGGGCAATCTGGACCCGACGGCATTACTGGCTGAACCGGCTGCCATCCGTCAGATTGCCACCGAGCAGTTTGCCGCGGCTGTCAGCCAGCCGGGTTTTATCTTTAATCTGGGCCATGGAATTATGCCGCAGGTGCCACCCGATAATGTCAGTTGCCTGCTGGATACCGTACATGCCCTGAGTGCACGGCAATAAGGGTATTCGACGCCGACGGTATTTGACACTGATATTGGCCATCGTTAAGCGATCCTGAGCCAGACTATCTGATTCGGTCTGGCTGGACAGGCCTTGCAGTAACAAATAATCCCTGTCAGTTGCAGTAAAGCACTATGTACGATTATATTAGTACGTAATTAGATGTAATTATCAGGCGGGCATGCATCAGCATCTCAGGACGGCCATCGGTCAAGTTCTTTATCGCAGCAATACGTTGGCGATCGGGGTCTTCAACTGTCCGCGTCAGCACCCTTGCTTTGGGGATTCCGGACCCATCGGCAATGACATTATGGTGTTTCCGCGGCATGCGGTTTACATCAGACATTCCGGCCGGCGCGAAGTCCTGGCCAATCATCAGGTGATCACGCTGTACAACAAGGGGCAGACTTATCGGCGCACAGCGCTGGCTGAATATGGCGATTATTCAGTCTGGCTGCATTTCCCGCGCGCGGTGCTGGTCTCAGCCATGCAGGCTGCCGGCCTGGGACACCGCAACATGGATAACCAGCCGTTTGCCAGCACCCATCAGTTGATCAGCAGTCGCGCGTTTATTCAGGAACGCTGGCTGCACCGCTATCTGCTGAACTGCGCCAGCTCCGAACCACTGCTGATTGAGGAAACAGCATTGCAATTGCTTGATCAGCTGCTCTCGATCACTGATCCGCCTGCGCATAACCGTCAGCTTCGCCAAGCGACCGCCCGGCGGCACCGTGACCTGGTGATCCAGTGTCAGGCGTTGCTGACCCGGCACTGGAATCAGCGTCTGTTGCTGTCGGATTTAGCCACCAGGGTCGGTAGTACCCCGTTTCATCTGGCCCGCATTTTCAAAGCGCGGACCGGACAGAGCATTCATCAGTATCAACGGCAGCTGCGTCTGCGGCGGGCCCTGGATGGCTTGCTGGACCGACCGCAACAACGCTTGACGGATCTGGCTCTGGACTGCGGTTTTGCCACCCCCAGCCACTTTACCGATGCTTTTCGGAGCAGTTTTGGCATGCCGCCGGGACAGTTTGTCAGCCATCGCGGGACAGCGGCTGGCCGCCCGGCCAGCGCTCGCAATGCCAGCAGCTTAACTGAGGGACGGGTGAAAGCCGCCATTCGAAACTGATGCAACACGGCAGAATGCCGGCTGTTCGCCCGTTCCCGGTTATTTTCAAGCTGCCTTGCTGGCCGCATTGTGATGCTTTCACAGTCAAGCCGATCACCGGTTTAAATAACTGACTACAGCTTCCAAAAGTTAGCTAACGAGCAAGATTTTGACAGTCACGCAGTGTTTTGCCGCTTATTCTCAGATAGCGATTAAGTCGATCACAACCAAGGAGAAAAGCATGCATGCAATGCGAACAATCAGATGGACCGGCGTCTTGTCTTTGCTGGCGGGTGGAGCCCTCGCGGCTGATCCAAATTTTGTCGAACCTGACGTTGATGTCCAGTACACCCTGGTGACTGAACAGCCTGGTTCCAGTTTTGGCTGGGTGGGTGAAAACCTGGGTGATATAGATGGAGATGGCGCCAGCGATTTTGTCGTGACAGCGCCGTTTCTGACCGATGCCAATGGCAACAATATTGGCCGTACCTATGTCTATTCCGGCGCCGATGGCAGCCTGATTATCAGTCACACCGGCAATACCGGTGAATTTATGGGCTTCAGCGCCAGCAACGCGGGTGATCTGAACAACGATGGCGTCAACGATTATGCCTCGGGCACTTTATTCCGGGTGATCGCCTGGTCGGGTGCCGATCATCAGGTGTTGTGGGAAGTACCACGCGGCGGTGAGAATTTTGGTTTTGATCTGGATACTGCCGGAGATATCAACGGCGATGGTCTGAGTGAGGTGATTGTTGGCGCCAGTGCGACCGCAACCAATGGCCAGGCCAGCGGAGCGGCTTACTTATTGTCCGGAGCTGACGGTTCGATTTTATGGCGTCAGGATGGCGCCGAGGCATTTGACAGGATGGGCAGTTCGGTAGGCCGCCTGGATGATGTGAACGGCGATGGTGTTCTGGATGTGGTGGCCGGCGTGCGTTCGGGTGGTAAAAAAGACCGCGGCACCGCGTTTGCCTTATCCGGTGTGGATGGTTCTATTATTTATACTATGCGCCCGGTTGGACTGCCTGCCACGCCAGTCAGCACCTATGCTACTTTTCATGGCGCCGGCGGCGGTGACGTGAATGGCGATGGCATCGGCGATATTTTTATTGGTGATTTCGCTGCCCGCAGGGGCCCACCTAACTCCGCCACCGGCCGCGCGTATGTTTATTCCGGCACCAACGGTAAAAAACTGCATTTGTTTAATGCCGAGAACAATGGCGATGGCATTGGCCCGGGCCGTATTGTCCCGGACGCGGATGGCGATGGGCAAGCGGATATCTACCTGGCGGCGTTTACATTCGGCGCCAATTCAGAAGGCAAAGCTTATCTGCATTCCGGTGCGGATGGCGCATTGTTACGCACCATGACAGGCACGCTGCCGAACGCCTTTCTGGGGGTGGACGCATTTTCCGCCGGTGACGTCAATCTGGATGGCCTGCCGGATTATGTATTAACCGGCTTTGAAGTGGTGCATTTGATTCTGGGCCAGTAAGGATACCGCCGGGCGTATCAGCGACCACTAACTAGCAGCATGGCCCCCCCGCAGGACTCGCCCCGGGCGAGTCTGAGTATGATCCGGCAGCCTGACCGGCTGCCGGATCATCATGACCGGCCGGATTTAATCGAGCGGGCCAGCAACCAGGCGAGCAACTGAGACCATTGCTCGGGCAATTTGAACTGCTGCGCCAGCGGATTGGCGGAACTGACCGGCTGCTCAGCGCCGCAATAAACCAATGCGGTCGGGTAGGGGCTGCGGTTCGCCAACTCAGGCAGTGTGGTCAGCAAAACCTGCGTTCGCTCAGCCGTGGCTGCTGGTCTTAAGTCGGCTTGCGAGGCGTTGTCCAGCCGTTGCTGATGACAATCAAACAGTGGCGCCAGGACCTGATTAAGCTGGTCGCAGGCCAGCAGCAGTTCAAAGTCGCTGGACCATTGCACCGGTTTGATCAGGTTCAGGATGGCGGGTTTGTCCAGCGGTAGAAAAATACTGAACTGAGTGCCGGCACCCGGCTTGGAACTGACGGCAATCGTACCACCCATCAGTTCGACCAGGCGCTTGGTGATCGACAGGCCGAGCCCGGAGCCGCCATATTTTTTCCAGGTCCAGTCGTCGGCCTGCTGATATTCATCAAATAAGCGCTCAAGCACTTCTCCGGACATCCCCAGGCCGCTGTCAATGACCTTCAGTTCAAGCCCGAAAGGCGCCTGCCGGGTTTCCCTGGCGGTCACAAAAACACCGCCGTGGCTGGTGAATTTGATGGCATTGTTAACCAGGTTGGTCAGAATCTGAATCAGGCGGGTTTTATCGCCCAGCCACCAACTGCAGGTGCCGGCGGCAATCAGTGCCTGCAGACACAGTTCCTTGGCGTGCGCCTGATCTTCGAACAAGCGGATGACATGTCCGCAGACTTCCGTCAGTTCAAAGGTGTCCACGCTCAACTCAACTTTGTGCGCCTCGATTTTGGAGATATCCAGCACATCATCAACCACGGTCAGCAACTGCTTGCTGGAATCGGTTAAGCGTTGCTGAAGGACTTGCCGCTCAGTATCGGAAGGGCAGTTATTCATCAGATCCAGCATGCCCATCAAACCATGCAGGGGGGTACGGATTTCGTGGCTGACGGTCGAGATAAATTCGCTCTTGGCATCATTGGCGCGCTGCTTCAATACCGCCAACTGGCTGACCTGTTCCAGCAGCATGGTGTTGTGTACTGAAGTTTCGGCGGTTTGAGCGACCAGTGAAGCCAGCGCAATATCGTTTTCAGAGGGAGGCTTGTCAGCCGTGAACTGCAGGCAGGCAATCGCCTGCACCGGCCGTTTGGCACCCAGCGGCAGGCTCAGCTGACTGCCGTCCGGCTGGTCGGGGATGGGGAATTGCTCAAGCCGGGTTCGCATGTCCGGGTTGCTGTCAAAACTTTCATACAGCGCTTTAAAATCACTGGGCGCCAGCTGCATCCGGGATAGTTCGGGCAGATAAATATATTCATGCAGGGTGGTTTGCTCCTGGCGGAAATGCACCAGCATGCGGGCTACCGGCAAAGCTTCTTTCAACGTCGCGGACATGGTCGAGGCAATTTCCTCGTAATGGATGGCGCGCGCGAAATCAGTTGCGATTCTGGTCTGGGTCTCGGCAAATTCCTGCCGCTCCTGGGCCTGGTTCAAGGCTATCCGGCGGGCTCTGGCGCGCTGGCGACGTTGTTGCAGAAGGGCCAGGGATAACAACAGCACAATGCCGTAGATGGCATAGGCCCACCAGGTCATCCAGGGCGGGCGTTGGATAGAAAAGCTTAGCGAGCGGTTGATTGCACCCCATTCACCACTGCCGACGCGGGCTCGGGCATTAAACTGATAACTGCCGTGCTCCAACCGGCTGTAAGTCACCTGGGGCACCTGTCGGGTATTGATCCAGTCTTCATCCCAGCCATCCAGCCGGTACTGATAAATCAGCTCATCACGGTTGTTGAAGGCCACCGCATTGAAGCGGATCGAGACGGTGTTATCGTCATGCCCAAAAACCAGCGACTGGGATTTCAACAGCTCTTCGGTCAGATCACGGTCCAGTGAACTCAGACCATTGATGTCCACCCGCGGCTGGGCGTGCTGCGGTTTCACGCTGCGTGGGTCGAACAAGGCCATACCCTGATTGGTGCCGATAGCCATGCGCCCGTCCAGCAGGCGCACCAGGGTGTTCTCACTCATTTCACTGGAGGGCAATCCGTCACCGCGCGTAAGATGCAAAAACACCGGTTGCATATTTTCGGTCAGCGCCGCGCGGTTGGTCAGCATTTTGAACAGGCCATTGAGTGTGCCCAGCCACAGTTGGCCGTCCTGATCGAACGACATGTTGTTGATTACGGTGTTGCGCAGGGCATTGTTGTAACGCAGCTTCAATAAAGGTTTCAGTTGGCGATCCGCGATGTTATACACAACGATGCCGCTACGTTGCGCCAGCCATAACTGGCCGTCCCGAGCAAACGCCATTTGCTGAATATGATCCTGCCTGGCGTCCAGCAGAACCTCGAAGCCGTCCGTGTCGGCATGGTAACGGTACAGCCTGGATTCACTGGCAAACAGAAACTGCTGGTCATCAACCGGCAGGTAATGCATAAAAGTCTGGCCGCTCTCAGCGTTATCTGTTTCGCGTAAGTCCCATTCTCCGGTGCCCAGCTCATGGCGCAGCAAATAGCGGTGCTTGGCCACCAGCCACAGTGAGTCGCGCAACTCGACAATACCCAATGGCCGGATGGCACGTAATTTCACCGCAATCGTGTCCGGCAGTTCAAGCTCGACCAGGCGCTGATCGGGTTGATACCTGACGATTCGGCGAACCCCGGCGATCCAGATGTTGTCGGAACGGTCGACATGGGTTGCCCAGATTCGCCGGAAAGGAGGTGGTTTGAGGGTGGCTGGCGTATCCAGCCGCCGCTCCCGGTAGTTATAGCTGGCAGGCCCGGCATCATAAGTGCCAATCCACAGCTTATCGCCGTTAACGACCACGCTGTTGATATTATTACTGGGCAAATACTCGTCAGCCAGCAGATTGCGCCGCAGTAAGTCAAAGTTATCCCAGCCGGGCGGTTTGTAGACCAGCCCCGCGTCCTGGCTGGCGATCCAGACATTGCCGTTGTTGTCGCTGGTGACAAAAAACAACTGGTTACTGGCCAGTGATCCGCTTAAGGTCTCCTGGCGTTGATAGCGTTGCACATAATAATCCGAGACAAAGGTGCCGGCGGCCAGCAACTGATCCAGCTCGGCAGCCGGTGTGGAGCCTGGCTGGCTGAGCAGAATGCTGTACAGGCCCGAGCCGGTCGCGGCCCATAGGGTGTCGCCGGCTATGCTCAATGAGCGTATCGCTACCCGGTCGATATCAGCCAGCTGTTTGATGTTGATTTTGTCAAGATATTCGCGGGTCAGGCTGTTGAATACGCCGATTTCGTCATTATCAGCGGCATACACGTTGTCACCATGGCTGGTGATGGCCAGAATACTTTTGTCAGCGATTGGCCAGGCTTCACTGGCGACCCGCACAAAATGCTCGCCGGCTTCATCCCAAGCCATCAGGCCACCACTGAAGATGCCGGCCCAGACCTGGCAGTTGGCATCCACGTGCAGGCTGGTTACCAGCTTGGTTTCAGTCAGTGTATCGGTGGTGTGCATCTCTACCGGTTGCAGTGTACTGGCCTCAGGATCATATAAAGCCACCCCTCCGGCACCGGCAAAGCCCAGCCATATTTTGCCGGAGCAATCCTCGGCCATACTCCAGATATTGTCATCCAGCAAGGCCGGAGTAGTGCTGACGGTAAGGTGACGAAGGATATTCAACTGATTATCCACTTCCACCAGACCGCCCGCTTCCAGGCCGGCCCATAGGCGGCCCTTGGAGTCGTTCAGCAGGTATTGGACGCTGCGGCCAGGCAGCGCCAGATCATCGTTACGCTCATGCAGGATGGATTTAAAATTCATGCCGTCAAAACGGGTCAGTCCCGCTTTGCTGCCGAGCCACAGATAGCCCGAGGACGATTCTGACAAGACATTGAGTTCGTTGGAGGGCAGGCCATCCTCGGAGGTGTAATTCTCAAATCGGATGTCCTGCGCGCAGACCGGCGCAAGCAGCAGGTAGCTGCCGCATACCAGCGCAGCGCGCTTAAGCAATATGAAGATGGTGCTGGCCAGGGGGCTGGAACCGGGTGCTTCTGACATGTCTAGTTCCCTTGTCTATCAATGGCAGCATTGTTTACAGCCACGCCGGTTAGAGCCACTGATCTGGTTTTAATTAACATTATTGTAAACAGCCTCCGGACGCGTTGAACGGTATGGCCATACTTGATTTTAGCCTAAATAAGCTGCCGGGTAGGACTGCCGGGGCGCTGCTACTGAAACTAGCCAACCGGCGATGGCGAAGTTCAGCAATATCAATTGGTAAAAGATACCCAGCTCCACGGTGTTTGCCGCTAGTGGGGCTAGCAATCACAACTGTTTACTGAGTTATAATCGGAATTAGTCTAAAATGCTGCTGAATTCGTTCTTTATGCCTGCTGAATCAGCGCCGTTTAATGCGCGCTGGGCAAGGTTTGCCTGCGCTGCAAAAGCTTCGCGGGTTAAGAACAGGCAAGTTGATCAAGCGAGAGATGATGATTTAATCATGACTGATGCCACTCAGGAAACAGCTACGGAAAAGCCTATCTTGCAGCGCATGGCTGAGGGTGACCGCGGCGCCGTAAAGGAATGCTTCGACCGTTACGGCAAGCTGGTCTGGTCGGTGGTCTACCGATTTTGTCCACAGCCCGGCGATCGTGAAGACGCGGTGCAGGAAATTTTCCTGGAAATCTGGCGTAGCGCACGCCGTTATCAGTCGAATATTGCCAGTGAAGGTACTTTTATCACCATGATAGCGCGCCGCCGGATGATTGACCGGCTGCGTAAATTTCAGCGCCAGCCAGCCCTGACGGATATTGATGAAGTGGTTGACCTGGGACTGGATCATCGGCCTGAGGGTGAGGATAACGCCGAGTTGGTCAATGTATCGCGGGCCTTATCGATATTGACTCCGGATCAGCAGAAAGTGATCCGCCTGTCAGTGGTGCAGGGTTATTCGCATGGCGAAATTGCCGCTAAAACCGGTATTCCCATTGGTACCGTCAAAACGCACATCCGGCGTGGTCTGATGCGAGTGCGTGATCAGCTGAGTGCTGCCGGTGCAAGCGCATCGCGAGGTGAGGCATGAACGATACCTTGCTGGCACGTTACCGCGAGTTGCTGGTTGATCAATGCACGGTTGGTCTGGATGCCGCCGCTCAGCTGGAACTTATTAAACTGCAGCGCAGCCTGACCGAGGAAAGCCCGGAGTTTGACTGGCAGACCGAAGCCGACTCGATTGCATTGGCCGCCGCCGCGGTCGATCGGGCTTACCCGACGGAGCCGGCCGAGCCGCTGCCGGCGGGTTTGGATGCAGCTGTGCTGCAGGCTATGGATAATGCTGCTGAACCGGCTGGTGAAGTAGTGGAGCTGAGCGCGCAGCAGCTCAGGCGCAGCCAGTCCGGGCAACGCAATCGAGCTCAATGGCTGGGTTGGTATGCCGCCGCGGCGGCCCTGGTAGCCGTCATTTACCTGGGCATGGAAAGAGTGCCTACCGATAGCCTTCCCAGTGTGGCCGAACAGCGGGCCAGCCTGTTACAGCAGGCGGACGTAGAGCCCATTGCGTGGGCGCCGCCGACGGTATCGGGTTATCAGCAGGTAAGCGGTGATGTGGTCTGGGACAACGCCACCCAGCAGGGTTTCATGCGGCTGGTCAATCTGCCGGTCAATGACCCGGCTAAATCACAGTATCAGCTCTGGATCGTTGATCCTGAGCGCGATCAGCACCCGGTGGATGGCGGGGTGTTCGATGTCACCGAAAGCGGTGAGGTGATTGTTCCGATAGACAGCAAATTGCCGATCATTTCACCGGCGGCATTTGCAATTACCCGTGAGCAGCCCGGTGGCGTGGTGGTTTCAGCGGGGCCGTTGCTGGTGGTGGCCGCGGTAGAAGCCTGACAGGGACATCTCATGCACTGCCTGACAAAGGCTGATCAACGTTTCTGACAGGGACGGATAGCGACCCCGCGGGCGCCGTTAATTATGCGCTTAGTCATTGTTCTGGCAGGTCTGTATTGCCTGCATCACACCGATTTCAGCAGCCCTGGCTGGTGGCCGAGCCGGGGTTTTCCGGTATTGGATTTCTTCTTCCTGCTGTATCTGGTGATCGACCTGATATTTTTTTTATTCCTGCTGGGACACGGTGAGAGTCTGCGTGCCCGGCGCTACGCGGAAGATGATTTGTGGCATTGGCTTTACGCTCAGAGTGCGCCGTATCTGGATGCCGATGGGCGGTTTGCCGGTGGCTGGTATGTGCTGGGCGTGGTGGTGGAAGCCGGACTGGTCCTGCTGGCATTTGTGCATGCCGGAGGGCTGTTGTTCGATGCGTTGCTGTATACCGGTCTGTAGGTGCAGGTATCTAGGTGCCGGTCTTTAAACAGCGGTCTCTAAATGCAGGCCGCTGGTTTTGGTTGCTGCGCAGCTGCAGGCTAGTCGGTGGGTTTGCGGGCGGTAATTTGTAGTCCGACAATGACGCCGTCGGGTTTTCGCACCTGGGTTGATTGAATATCGAGCATACCGTTGGCGGTCAGCAATGCGGTGATCAGGTCCAGGTCCGCTGCAGTGACCGCACTTTCGACCAATGCTTCCAGCCGTTCGATAAAAAACTTCAGTTCAGCATAAATCTCATCAATCTTGGCGTTTACCAGAGCGGGTGTGTGGGCTTCCCGGTGCTGATAGATATAAGCCAGATTCTGTAACGCGACATCCAGAATTTCCGAGTGGCGGGGCGCTTCCCGCAGGCGCATAAAACACCCCTGTAGGGCCTGCACCATGGCCTGACGCTGGGGCGTGCGCAGAGTGGCCTGATGTGAGTCAGGGATAAACTGATCGCCGTCAGTCTGAACATTGATCAGTTGCCGCAGGTGCTGGGTCACGGCCGCCTGTTCTAACAGATACCTGGCATCACTGATTTCCCGCACCGTGTTGGCATACACGCTGCTGGTATCGCAGTGGCAGATCCAGTTCAGGTTGCCGCCGCGCCGCAGCACCCGCAGGGCTTCCGGAATACTGCGCCGCCAGTCGGCATATTCCACCCCGTACTGGCTGACCACCGCGTCGAACATCCGGGCAGCAAATGGCAATGTTTCAATATTGATATTGGGCAGAAAGCGCAGCGTCAGTTGCGGCAGCTGTGTCCGGTCCAGATGTGACCAGGGGTCAATCGACGCCAGATCGACGCCATACATTTGCCAGCCTGTGTCGTGCCGCTGCGCACTGTCGAGCGCAAAGTGCAATACCGCGCCATTACCGGTAGCCAGGTCCAGGATTCGACTGTCAGCCGGCAGTCGGGCAAAATAGTCGCGCCAATGGCGGCCGATAACCTGATCATAATTGCCGTCAGCGGCTTGCATACAGGCGGCCACCCGGTTACCGGCCCAATAGCTGGACCATTTATCAGCGGGGACAGTCCGTGCGTCGGATTTTTCGATGGTTGGTTTAACTGGCATGCAGAAAAGTTTGGCTAACGATTGGCTGGCAAACGCGTAGAATAGACCAATCGGGGAGCAGGAGCATTATTTGCTGCCTGCGGCAACCACGCCACCACACAGTTGAGGAGAAAAGCGATGCGCATTGGCGTGCCTAAAGAAATCAAGAATCATGAATATCGCGTTGGGCTGATTCCAGCAGCGGTGCTCGAATTAACCCGGCGTGGACATCAGGTATTTATTGAATCGGGCGCTGGTGAGGGCATCAGTATCAGTAACGAGCACTATACGGATGCCGGAGCGACCATAGCCAGCAGCGCTGAAAAAGTGTTTGCCAATTCAGACATGATCGTCAAGGTTAAGGAGCCACAGGCAGTGGAGCGGGCGATGCTTGAGGAACGGCACATTCTGTTCACCTATCTGCATCTTGCGCCGGACCCTGAGCAGACCAGGGAACTGGTGGAGTCCGGGGCTACCTGTGTCGCTTACGAAACAGTGACGGATGCGGCTGGCCGTCTGCCGTTGCTGGCACCCATGTCGGAAGTGGCCGGGCGTTTGTCGATTCAGGCCGGTGCGCACTGCCTGGAAAAGGCTTCGGGAGGCTGTGGCATGCTGCTGGGCGGTGTGCCGGGCGTGTCACCCGCCAAGGTTGCGGTGATTGGCGGTGGCGTGGTGGGTTATAACGCCACCCGCATGGCGGTCGGACTGGGTGCGCGGGTGGTGGTGCTGGATCGTAATCTGGATGTATTAAGGCATCTGGATGCGCTGTTCGGCAGCCAGATTGAAACAGCGCACTCCAATACCGATGCGCTGGCGCAGCACATTCCCACCGCCGATCTGGTGATCGGCGGCGTGCTGGTGCGCGGTGCGGCCGCGCCCAAACTGGTAACGCGTGAACATCTGCGCGCCATGCGGCCGGGTTCGGTGGTGGTGGACGTCGCTATTGATCAGGGCGGGTGTTTTGAAACCTCACATGCCACCACGCATGATGAACCCACTTATATTGAAGAAAGCGTTGTGCACTATTGCGTGGCCAACATGCCGGGAGCGGTTGCCCGCACGTCCACATTTGCGTTGAATCACGCCACTTTGCCGTTTACGGTACGGCTGGCGGAACATGGTCGCGACGCATTGCTGCGAGATTCACACCTGTTAAACGGCCTGAATGTGCATCGCGGTATGGTGACCTGCGAAGAAGTGGCGCAGGATTTGAATTACCAGTACGTAGCGCCTGAGCAAGCCCTGGCTACCAGTTGATTTGATCAGCAGTTATCACCTGCCAGCCGAATGGCAGCCGCATGCACGAACCTGGATGGCGTGGCCCAGGGCTCAGACCTGGGGTGATGGCTGGCAGGCCGCCGAGCAAGCCAGCGCGCGGGTAGCCAACAGCATCAGTGAGTTTGAGCCGGTGATCATGTTGTGTGATCCGGCCTGTCTGGAGCGCGCCCGGCAAAGCCTCTCAACTCAGATTGATTGCTGGCCATTTGTCTATGACGATGTCTGGATGCGGGATAGCGGACCGTTATTCGTGCTTGACCAGCACCAGCACTTAAGTATTACCGGCTGGAACTTCAATGGCTGGGGGAATAAATTCCGGCCCTGGGATAATGATCGCAGCCTGGCCCGGCGCCTGGCGCGGGAGCTGCAACTGGATTATCTGCCAGCCGATATTATCGCCGAGGGCGGCGCGCTACACACTGACGGTCTGGCCAGTGAAGGTGCCGGCAGCCTGTTAACCACCGAGCAGTGTCTGCTCAATCCCAACCGTAACCCGGATAAAACCAGGGCAGAGATCGAGTGGGAACTGCGCCGGCTGACCGGCGTGAATGAGATCATCTGGTTGGGGCAGGGGCTGGAAGATGACCATACCGACGGTCATATCGATGAACTGGCCTGTTTTACGCGGCCCGGCGTGCTGCTGCTATGTGGCTGTGATGATCCTGATGACGCTAACCATGGTGTTATCCTGGATGCCGGGCGCCGCCTGCGGGCAGCGGCTGAGGCGGGCGGTTATGCGCTCGATATCATTGCGCTGCCGCAACCGGAAAAACGCCAGGCGCGCGGCGGTGAGCGTCTTACCCTGTCGTATATTAATTTTTATCTGGCCAATGATGCCGTGATAATGCCGGGCTTTGCACAGCGTCGTTATGACGCCTCGGCCCGGGCTATTGTGGCGGAGCAGTTTCCCGGCCGCAGCATTCGTCAGATACCGGCGTTGCCGATTGTGGCTGGTGGCGGTGGCATTCATTGCCTCACCCAGCAGCAGCCCATTGGGCTGGCCGGGTAAGTCAGTGATGCTGCGCCGACGACCAGGCAAGGTTATCAGCATGATCAGCGAACGCGGCGGCCTGAGCGCAGGCGCTGATCCGCGCTGGTGCCGGACCAGGACAGGATCAGCTCAGTCTGGTTTACCGCTTAAACCTGCTGGTGGACGGGTTACCGGCCTAGCCCATTAACGAGATACATTAACTATGCAACAGGTTTGTGTCGCCGCCATACAGATGGCCTGCAGTGATGATAGCCAGGATAATATCCAGCGTGCGATGGAGTGGGTGCGCAACGCCGCCGGACAGGGCGCGCAGATCATTTTACTGCCGGAGTTATTCAGCGGGCCGTATTTTTGTAAAACTCAGCAGCCGGAATATTTTCAGCTGGCCGAGCCCTACGCCGGGCATTCCATGCTGACGCGGATGCAATCTCTGGCGAGTGAGTTGCAGGTAGTTTTACCGGTCAGTTTTTTTGAACGCGCCGGGCAGAGTTATTTCAATTCACTGGCGGTGATTGATGCCGACGGCGGCATCCTGGGGCGCTATCGAAAAGCGCATATCCCGGACGGGCCGGGTTATCAGGAAAAGTTTTATTTTTCACCGGGTGATAGCGGCTTCCAGGTGTGGCGGACACGTTACGCCAGCATCGGCGCGGGTATCTGCTGGGATCAATGGTTTCCGGAAGCGGCGCGCAGTATGTGTCTGCAGGGCGCCGAGTTATTATTTTACCCCACCGCTATTGGTTCGGAACCCGAAGAACCTGATATTGATTCCAAGGCTCACTGGCAGACGGTGATGCAGGGGCACGCCGGCGCCAATATGACCCCGCTGATTGCGGCTAACCGGATCGGCCGTGAGCAGGATGCCGGTGTGCAATTGAATTTTTACGGCAGTTCATTTATCGCCGGCTGGGACGGGCAACTAACCGCCGGATTATCGCGCGATGCGGAAGGTATTGCGATTTCGACCTTCGATCTGGCACAGTTGCGTGAGCTGCGCGCGGGCTGGGGCCTGTTCAGGGATCGCCGCCCGGAACTTTATCAGGACTTGATTACTTATTAACAAAGGTAACGTATGCTTGCTTATTGGCTGCGTCAAACGATACATTAAATGATTTTCCAGAGGTTTTAGAATATGGCATTCAAATGGCTCCGTGGCCTGTTTTCCAACGATTTATCCATTGATCTTGGTACTGCCAATACGCTGATTTTTGTGCGTGGCGAGGGTATCGTTCTAAACGAGCCTTCGGTCGTGGCGGTGCGTATGGATCGTGGTCCGGGTGGACCACAGGTGGTAGCGGCGGTAGGCATGGAAGCCAAGCAGATGCTGGGACGTACCCCGGGCAATATTCGGACCGTGCGGCCGTTGAAAGATGGTGTAATCGCGGATTTCACCATGACCGAAGCGATGTTGCAGCACTTTATCAAGAAAGCGCACAGTTCACGCATGCTGCGGCCCAGTCCGAGGGTGCTGGTGTGCGTGCCGTGCAGTTCCACCCAGGTGGAGCGGCGCGCTATCAAAGAGTCGGCCGAGGGCGCCGGAGCGCGTGATGTGTTTTTGATTGAAGAACCCATGGCGGCGGCTATTGGCGCCGGGATCCCCATCCATGAAGCGCGTGGCTCGATGGTGCTGGATGTGGGCGGCGGGACTTCGGAAGTGGCGGTGCTGTCCTTGAACGGCATCGTATATTCCAATTCCGTACGTCTGGGTGGCGATCACTTTGATGAATCACTGATTAATTATGTGCGCCGTACCTACGGCACGCTGATCGGAGAAAGTACCGCCGAGCGTATCAAGATAGAAATCGGCTGTGCGTTTGAAGACCGGGAAGTGCGTGAGATGGAAATTTCCGGCCGTAATCTGGCCGAAGGCGTGCCGCGCATGGTTACGCTGAATTCCAATGAAGTACTGGAAGCATTAAGTGAAGCTTTGAGTGGCATCACCGATGCGGTTAAAACCGCTCTGGAGCAGACCCCGCCGGAATTGTGCGCGGATGTGGCGGAAACCGGCATTGTGCTGACCGGTGGTGGCGCGCTGCTGCGCGGTCTGGACCGGCTGCTGATGCAGGAAACCGGTTTGCCGGTGATCATCGCGGATGACCCACTGACCTGCGTGGCGCGGGGCGGGGGCATGGCGCTGGAAATGATGGACCAGCACCGCGGCGAATTTTTCTCGCAGGCTTAGCGTTAATTATCGGCAGTCAGAGACTGCTGGAGCAAGCTCAACAGCAGTGCGCACAACGCGCTATCCTGTATGTCCATGACAGCCACCCAACAAACCCGCGAGCTTAGCGGTTACACCACCCGCCTGCTGGTGCTGGGCATAGTGGCGATTTTTCTGATGTCAATGGATCATCGCGGTCACTATCTGCAGGCCTTGCGCAACCAGGCCGCCCACCTGACCATTCCATTGTATCGCGCTTTGGACTGGCCACAGCGCGCGCTCAGCGACGGCCTGAGCTACCTGACACGGCAGGGTGAACTGCTGGCACGGATTACTGAATTGCAGGCCGAACAAACCCGTCTGCGTGGTGAGCTGCTGCAACTGGCGACGGTCCTGCAGGAAAACCGCGAACTACGCGAATTGCTGGAAGGCGTCGACGTCAGCTCATCGGAATTGATTCTGGCGGATCTGGTCCAGGTTTCCATGGATCCTTTTTCACACCGGGTGGTGATCAACCGGGGTTTATCATCCGGTGTTGAAGTAGGCATGGCGGTGGTTGATCAGGCTGGTCTGCTGGGGCAGGTTACCGAGTCCACCCTCAGCGGCGCCAGCGTCACCCTGATCACCGATGCCAACCATGCCCTGCCGGTGCGCAATCTGCGCAACGGCGTGCGTACGATTGCTTATGGCACGGGTGATCTACATGTGCTGGCGATCACTGATCTGCCGCGCAATACTGATCTGACGCCTGGCGATCTGCTGGTTACCTCAGGCCTGGGCAGCCGCTTCCCGACCGGTTTGCCGGTGGCCGAAGTGATCGCCATCGAAGTTCAGGATGCCGACCGGTTCGCCCGGGTTCGCGCCCGCCCGCTGGCAGCCATGGATCAGGCCCGGCAGGTATTGATTGTCCGCTAGAGTCTGAGCATATGGCTATCCTAAGCAATGAAAAAACACTGCTCAGATTGAGTATGGTCGCGGCGCTGGCGTTGACCATGCTGCCCCTTCCGATGTCTTTGCTGAAGCCTTACTGGGTCGCTCTGGTGCTGATTTACTGGGTGCTTGAGTCGGGTTATTTCCGGCGCCTGGAAGTGGTCTTCGGGCTGGGTCTGGTAATGGACCTGCTGACTGGAACACTGCTCGGTCAACATGCTCTAAGTCTGTTGATTATGACTTATCTGTTATTGCTGTTCCGGCAGCGCATCCGTTTTTATCCACCCTGGCAGATGACCCTGGTGGTATTTGCGCTGCTGCTTAATGATCGAATTCTGCAACTGTGGGTATTGTGGCTGGCGGGTCAGATACCGACCTGGGAATACTGGCTCTCGCCGTTGCTCGGCGCGGCGATCTGGCCGTGGTTTTTTCTGTTGCTGGATCGCCTGCGCAGCCGTCAGCGTCAGCGCCAGAGTTAAGCCGGTGTCAGTTATATCCGTTTGCTGTATAAGGCCATGAGCAATCGCCGACAGCGCTATCCCGATACCCTCAACCTGGCTGGTCTGGCGCCGGGCCGTAAAACCGCCGAGCAGGGCATGCTGTCCAATCAGAATGAGCTGCGTGCCTTAATCAACGGTCGTCTGCTGATCGCCGGAATTATCGCGGCGCTATTGCTGCTGGCGGTGCTGGCCCGGTATTGGTATCTGCAGATACCCCAGTATGAGGATTTTGCCGCGCGCTCGGACAGCAACCGGATTCGGTTGCGTGCGCTGCCTCCCAGCCGGGGCCTGATCTTTGACCGTAATGGCATTGTGGTGGCCGATAACCGGCCAGCCTATCGGGTGGAAATCGTGCGCGAACGTCTGGATGCTGAACTGACAGAAGTACTGGAAAAACTGGCCGGCAATATTGAGCTGTCCGACAGTGTGTTGGATGCTTTTAATCGCCGCATCAATGACGAACACCGGGCGTTTGCCCCGATCGTGCTGCGTTACAACCTGACCGAGCAGGAAGTTGCGCGTATTGCGGTCGACCGGCATGCGCTGCCGGGGGTGGAAGTGCGTCCCTATTTGACCCGCTATTACCCGTTTACCACTTTACTGGCACATGTGGTGGGTTACGTCGGCCGCGTTGATGAAAATGACCTGCGGCAGCTAGCGGAAGAAAACTACCGTGCCACCACTCACGTTGGTAAATCCGGACTGGAACGGTATTACGAATCGCGTCTACACGGTACCAGCGGGTATGAGAAGGTCGAAACCAATGTAGTCGGACGGCTGGTCGACATACTGGAGCGCCAACCGCCGGTGGCCGGTGAAAATCTGCGCCTGACCATCGATGTGCAGTTACAGCGGCATGCCAGTCTGGCGCTGGGCCAGTTGCCGGGCGCGGTGGTGGCGCTGGCGCCGCAAACGGGTGAGGTCTTAGCGCTGGTCAGCAACCCGGCATTTGATCCCAATGCCTTTATCAATGGCATCAGTCAGACCGAATACAATGCGCTGTTGAACTCGCCTTCGGCACCGTTTGTGAACCGGGCGCTGCGCGGTGAGTATGTCCCCGGTTCGACGCTCAAACCGTTTGTGGCGATGGTGGCGCTGGATGTCGGGGTGGTCAATTCCGACAAGCAGTTTTTCTCCACCGGCGAGTACTTTCTGGAAGGCAGCACGCGTGCCTACCGGGATTGGCGCCGGGGCGGGCATGGCTGGGTCAATCTGCAACAGGGTCTGGAGCAATCGGTTAACACCGTGTTCTACCAACTCGCGCTGGAGTTGGGAATAGATCGCATGCATGACGGTCTGCAGCAGTTTGGTTTCGGGCGCGCCACCGGGATTGACCTGGAAGGCGAGCGCACCGGTATTTTACCTTCCCGGGCCTGGAAACAGGCACGCTTCGGAGAGCCCTGGTATCCAGGTGAAACAGTCATTGCCGGCATTGGACAGGGTTCGAATGTCAGCACGCCGCTGCAGTTGGCCGTTGCCACTGCACGACTGGCGACGCGAGGCCAGGGCGTGACACCGCATTTGTGGAGTGAAGCCAGTGCCGAACCGCTGCCGCCGCTGGAGTTTGCGCCGCCGCATTGGGATCTGGTGCTGCAGGGTATGCAGGATGTGATTCATGGTAGCCGCGGCACCGCCTCTGCGATTGCTCCGACTGACTATCTGATGGCAGGCAAAACCGGCACAGCCCAGGTATTCAGCCGTAAGGAGGGCGAAGAAATCGATACTGAGAACCTGGCCATGGAGTTACAAAACCATGCGCTGTTTATTGCTTTTGCGCCAGTGGATGCACCGCAGATTGTAGTGGTCAGTGTGGTCGAGCATGGTGGTTCCGGTTCGCGTGCGGCCGCCCCGGTTGCGGTTGCGGTGATTGACGACTGGTTGCAGCGCAATTGAGTCAGCATGATGCGTAAATGGTTACCAGACATAGACTCAATCACCCGACAGTTACGTCTGGACGGCTGGCTGGTGCTGGGCATCTTATTGCTGATGGTAATTGGATTGATCACCATTTACAGTGCGGGCGAAATGCATATCGAGCTGGTTTATCGGCAAGCGGTGCGTTATGTGTTGGCCTTGCTGTTGATGCTGGTGATCAGTCAATTTCCGCCTGCGCTATATCGCTTATGGACACCCTGGATTTACCTGCTGGGAGTGGGTTTATTGATGTTGGTGTTGGTGTTGGGCGAGGGGCGTGGCGCCCAGCGTTGGCTGGATCTTGGTGTGGTCCGGTTCCAGCCATCAGAAATTATGAAGCTGGCCATTCCCATGACCCTGGCCTGGGCCATGCACGGCCGGCGTCTGCCGTTGAGTTTCGGTATGTTGATCGTGTTAACGCTTCTGACCATGATCCCGGTGACGCTGGTGGTACTGCAACCAGACCTGGGTACCGCTATCCTGGTGCTGGCCAGCGGGGTGTTTGTGATCATCCTGAGTGGGCTGAGCTGGCGCATCATTGGCCTGGCTGTTGTAATCGCCGGTGCCAGCGTGCCGCTGGTGTGGCAGTTTTTGCATGAATATCAGCGCAATCGCATCCGCACTTTTTTAGACCCGGAAAGCGATCCGCTGGGCAACGGCTGGAATGTGATTCAATCGATGACCGCGGTAGGTTCCGGGGGCTTTGCCGGCAAGGGCTGGCTGGAAGGCACCCAGTCGCATCTGGAGTTTCTGCCGGAACCACATACAGATTTTGTACTGGCGGTATTTGCGGAGGAGTTTGGCTGGCTCGGTATCGCTGGTCTGCTGACCCTGTATGCGGCGATCATCGCCCGGGGTCTGTATATTGCCAGCCAGGCGCGCGATAGTTATGCGCGGCTGCTGGCGGGTAGCCTGATATTGACCTTTTTGGTGTATGTCGTGGTCAATAGCGCAATGGTATCCGGATTGCTGCCGGTAGTCGGCGTGCCGCTGCCGATGATAAGCTACGGCGGGACTTCAGCGGTTACGCTGGCGGCTGGTTTTGGAATTATATTGTCCGTCCATGGACATCGAAAAGTGTGGTAAAAATCACAATAATCCGACCTGGATGAGGCATGCTTGCGCGCTGACTGACGTGCTAACGGATGTGGAACAGTTGAGTATTTATGAGTAAAGCAATTTTTTTCGGATTGATCCTGGCCCTGGGTGGCGTATCGAGTGCTGCCACTGAGCAGCCCGGTGAGTCCCATCCGGGCAGCGAAGCATTTATTGCCGAGTTGACACAGAGCGGGCAACTGGACGAGCAGGCTTTGCGCAGCTTGCTGGCCGGAGCTGAATACCGGCAAAGCATTATTGATGCGATCAGCCGCCCGGCGGAAGGCAAACCCTGGCATGAGTATCGGCAGATTTTTTTGACCGGCCGACGGATCGGTGACGGCAGAAAGTTCTGGCGTGAACATGCTGACCTGGTGCAGCAGATCGCTGCTGAGTATGCCATTCCCCCGGAAGTGATTCTGGCCATTGTCGGGGTGGAAACCAGTTATGGACGGATTACCGGCAGTTACCGCGTATTGGATGCTTTGGTCACCCTGGGCTTTTACTATGAGCGGCGCGGGGCTTTTTTCCGCGGCGAGCTGGAAGAGTTATTATATCTGGCCTCCGAGGAGGAGGTGCCGTTGGCGGAAGTGACCGGTTCATATGCCGGAGCGATGGGGCTGGGGCAGTTTATTCCTTCCAGCTACCGTGCATACGCGGTTGATTTTGATGATGATGGTAAGCGCGACCTATGGGGCTCACGCGCTGATGCACTGGCCAGTGTGGCCAATTATCTGAAGTCGCATCGCTGGCAGCCAGGCGCAGCCATAGCCGTGCCGGCCAGGGTCAGCACGAGCACGGATGCAGCGCTTGCCGAGCTGCTGGATGGCAATTTGAAGCCCACTCACAGCATCGCCGAGTTACGTGCGCTGGGAATCAGCAGTGACGAGGCGCTGGCGGATGATATCAAAGCCAGCGTGATTCGCCTGGAGGGTGTGGATGGTCCGGAATACTGGCTGGGGCTGCAGAATTTTTATGTCATTACCCGCTATAATCGCAGCCCGCTGTACGCCATGGCAGTGACCCAGTTGAGCCAGGCATTACGGGCCGCCTATGCACGTGATTGAGCGATGCCGCCAGCGTCCCTGGCCGGCCTATCTGTTAATGGCCTGGGGGCTGAGTTGCCTGTTGGTCGGCTGTGCCACCCCGCCGACCCAGAACGGCAGCCGCTATCCGGAGTCCCAGGATGGTCCGCCCCGCGAGCGGCCCAGTCAGCGGGCGAGCGAACCTGTGCCCAGGCCCGAACCATTAAGCCGCTACGGCAATCATTCCCCGTATACCGTCAACGGCCAGACTTACTATGTGCGTTCTTCCAGTCAGGGTTACCGTGATAGCGGGGTAGCGTCCTGGTATGGGCGCAAGTTCCACGGTCACAAAACCTCCAGCGGCGAAATTTACGACATGTTCCAGTTTTCGGCGGCGCACCGCGAACTGCCGCTGCCAAGCTATGTGGAAGTGACCAATCTGGATAATGGCCGCAGCGTGGTGGTACGGGTTAATGATCGTGGTCCGTTTCATGGCAACCGCCTGATTGATTTATCCTACGCGGCAGCCGAGAAACTGGACATGCTGGTGACCGGCACTGCCCGGGTAGAGGTGCGTGCCATCGGTGTATTAGCGGCGGAACAAACCACCGGCAAGGTGTGGCTGCAGGTCGGAGCTTATCAGGATCGCCAGACCGCGGACGATATCAAGCGTCGGCTCAGGGCCGGCAAGCTTGGGCCGGTGACCATTACCCGGGTGCGTCGTGGCCGGCAGGTGCTGTGGCGGGTGCGCATTGGGCCGTATGTGGATGAAGCTGATATTCGCCAGGCAGGTGCGCAGGTCGAGCGGCTGGGCCTGGGTAGCTCAACAAGAGTAGGAGCAGCAGGTTGATGTCAGGCAGATCGGTCAATTGGATTGCCCGCACCGTTTGCGGGGTGGCTTTGCTGGCGAGTGCCCCAGTCAGCGGTCTGCTGGCTCAGACAGTGCCGCAGACGGCCCGGATCAGCCCGCCCGTGGCGGAACCGGCGGTGGTCCGCCCACAGGCCCCCGAGATTGCCGCGCGCAGTCATATTCTATTGGACTTTCACAGTGGGACGATTTTATCGGAGCATAACTCCGACCAGCGCGTGGAACCGGCCAGTATCACCAAGATCATGACCTCTTATGTGGTCTTTCAAGAGTTGCATGCCGGCAATCTGAAGCTGGACGAAATGGTCACGGTCAGTGAAAAAGCCTGGCGTATGGAAGGCTCACGAATGTTTATCGAAGTGGGTAAGCAGGTCAGCGTGGAAGATCTGATCCGTGGTCTGGTGGTGCAATCAGGTAATGATGCCAGCGTGGCGCTGGCCGAGCATATTGCCGGTACCGAAAGCACTTTTGCGAATCTGATGAACCGTTATGCCGAGCGCCTCGGCTTAACCGGTACCCATTACGTCAATGCCACCGGTCTGCCCGATCCTGAGCATTACACTAACGCGGCGGATGTCGCGCAGCTGTCGCGTGCCCTGATCCGGGATTTTCCCGAACAGTACCAGTATTACTCGGAACGCGAGTTTACTTTCAATAACGTTCGTCAGCCGAATCGTAATCTGCTGCTGTATCGCGATGATCGAGTGGACGGTATCAAAACCGGTCACACCAATGCCGCCGGTTACTGCCTGGCCGCTTCCTCGCTGGCTGATGGCATGCGGCTGATCAGCGCGGTCATGGGTACTGACAGCGAGTCCAGCCGGGCCGAGCAGACCCAGGCACTGCTCAATTACGGACATCGCTTTTTTGAGACCATACGGCTTTACCAGCAGGGTGAACAACCCGGTAATATGCGGGTCTGGAAGGGGGCTGACGGCAGCGTGCCGCTGCAGATCCCCGAGGATGTATACCTGACCATCCCACGTGGCCGATATGGAGACCTGAATGCTCATATGGAACTGCAGGAACCTTTGCTTGCGCCGGTTCAGGCCGGTCAGTTACTGGGTGAGATCGTGGTCAGTCTGGATCAGCAGACCCTGTTGCGTCAGCCGCTGGTAGCGGTCAACGCGGTGGCGGCGGGCAACTGGGTCAAACGCTGGTGGCATGGCATGCGGCTGCGTTTTGCCGATGATGACCAGGCCGATGACAGCGACTGAGCAGGTTTTGTATGCCTGAAAACAACCAGGAAATCATCCAGTTTCCATGCCGGTTTCCGATCAAGGCCATGGGCCTGAATGCGCCGGATTTTGCCAGCCATGTGGAAAAACTGGTCAGCACGCATGTGGATACTGACGCGGCCGCCGTAGAGGTGCGGATACAGGCCAGCAAAGCAGCTCGCTTTATTTCGGTGACCGTTGTTCTGACAGCGACCTCGCGCGCTCAACTGGATGCAATCTATCAGGCACTGACTGATGATGAGCGGGTCGTTATGGCTTTATGAGCAGCGTAGCCGCCGACCACGGCAATCCGCGCACAGAAGACGCTCAACTGGTGGTGCGTGAACTGGGCCTGCGCGACTATGCGCCGGTGTGGCGGGCGATGCAGGCGTATACCGATCAACGGGATGCCGCTGCCGCGGATGAATTATGGGTCCTGCAGCACCCACCCATTTTCACCCAGGGGCAGGCGGGTAAACCTGAACATGTTTTGCTGCCGGGAAATATTCCGGTATTGCCGGTGGATCGAGGTGGCCAGGTCACCTACCATGGCCCCGGCCAGATTGTCGCCTACCCATTGCTGGATCTGACCCGTCGCAAGCTCGGCGTCAAACAACTGGTGTGTCGCCTGGAGCAGGCGGTTATCAATACGCTGTCGGCATTTGATATTACTGCCCGGCGTCGCGAGGGCATGCCGGGTGTGTATGTGCAGGACGCCAAAATAGCATCACTGGGTCTGCGGGTGCGGCGGGGTAAATCATTTCATGGGCTGGCCTTTAATGTCGCTATGGACCTGGAGCCGTTTGCGCGCATTAATCCGTGTGGTTATGCCGGGCTGGAGGTGGTTGACATTGAACGTCTGCAGCCAGGCGTCAAACTGCTCAGTGTGCAACAGCGCTTAATCAGCGAGCTGCTTGTATTACTGGGTTACACTAACCATATTCATAGCTATTGCGCGCCGGATGGTCTGGCGCATGAATAAACCAACGCACGATTGTTTATGACTCAACGCAGCCAAACCATTCCCATCCAGCTTCACGATGCCGCTGAAAAAGAACTCGGCGCCGACAAAATGGCGCGCAACACCGCCCAGTTTGATCAAACCGTTAAAAATCTGCGCAAGCCACCCTGGATCAGGGTAAGGCTGCCCAGCGGCAATGCGGTCGAACAACTCAAATCACGGTTGCGTGACAGCAGCCTGGTGACGGTGTGCGAAGAAGCCTCCTGTCCGAATATTCATGAATGCTTCAGCAAGGGCACCGCAACCTTTATGATCCTGGGTGATATCTGCACCCGCCGTTGTTCATTCTGCGATGTCGCGCACGGGCGGCCGAAACCACCCGATCCGCTGGAGCCCGTCAATCTGGCGCGCACCATTCGCGATATGGGTTTGCGTTATGTGGTGATTACCTCGGTTGACCGGGACGATCTGCGCGATGGCGGAGCCGCACATTTTGTCGCCTGTATGCAGGCTACCCGGGAGTTAAGCCCGGCTATCAAGCTGGAAATTCTGGTGCCTGATTTTCGCGGCAAAGGCCGCATGGAACGTGCGCTGGAAGTACTGGCTACTCATCCCCCGGATGTGTTTAACCACAATCTTGAAACGGTCCAGCCGCTGTACCGCAATGTGCGTCCGGGGGCTGATTATCAATGGTCGTTGACACTGCTGCAGAAGTTCAAGCAGCAGCATCCGGATATCCCGACCAAGTCCGGGATTATGCTGGGGCTGGGCGAAACACTGGAGCAGGTCACAGCGTTGCTGCAGGATTTGCGCACGCACGCCGTGGATATGGTGACCATCGGTCAGTACCTGCAGCCAACGCCGCATCATCATCCGGTGGTGCGCTATTGGACGCCGGAAGAATTTGCGCAGTTGCAGCAGATTGGTGAAGCCATGGGTTTCCGGCATGTGGCCAGCGGGCCGCTGGTGCGCTCTTCCTATCATGCTGATCAACAGGCGCATGCTGCCCAGGTAGCCTGATGCGGTCGCCTGACCGGTATGGCAGCGCCCATCAGTTGTTGGCACACGATAAAACTGTTCCGCTGACGCAACCGAACTGCTAGATTAGTGGTCAGTAACTGGTATAACGCAGACAACGGCGAGTAGCTAAAGGAATTCCAAATGAAGCAGCAGAGAAGATTAGCGGATAATATTCGATGGGCCCGGACGCCCGCACGCTGGGTTCTGACCAGTAGCCTGATTGCCGGGCTATTACTGATCACCAGCTACGGATATTCCGGTGTCGGTTCCAGTGAGCAGGATGAAAGCCTGCTGCATCCCAGTAAAGTGCATGGCAGAGTCAGTGCCCTGACCCGCCGTCATCTGGGCCGCTATCATTATCAGCCTCGCGCCATTGATGATGAATTATCCCGGCAGATGTTTTCTGATTATCTGGAAAACCTTGACCCCTCCAAGGCTTATTTCCTGGCCTCTGATATTGAATACTTCCGGCGCAATGAATTACAACTGGATGACTTCCTGCGGCGCGATGATGCCAGCCCTGCATTTGATATTTTCAATGTCTACCGGCAGCGGGTCAAACAGCGTATGGCGCATGTGCAGGAGCTGCTGCAGGGTGAATTCAGTTTCGATGTTGATGAATCACTGGTCATTGATCGTGAGGATGCGCATTGGTCCGTCAATGAACAGGAATTAAACGATTACTGGCGCAAACGCATTAAGAATGACTGGCTGCGTTTACGTCTGGCTGATAAAGAGCCGGAAGACATCCGTACCACACTGACCACTCGCTATGAGGAATTGCAGCGTCGCATCGACGAGTTAGACGGCAATGATATTTTTCAGCTGTATCTGAACTCTTATCTGTCCGCGGTCGAGCCGCATACTTCTTACCTGTCGCCACGCTCTTCGGATAATTTTGAAATTGCCATGAGCCTTTCCTTTGAAGGTATTGGCGCACTGCTGGGCACCGAAGGCGAATACACCATTATCCGCAGCATTGTGCCGGGTGGTCCGGCGGAAATGGACAAGCGCTTGCAGCCGGGCGATCGAATTGTCGGAGTCGGACAGGGGCCGGACGGCGAAATTGTCGATGTGGTCGGTTGGCGGGTTGACGATGTGGTCGATCTGATCCGTGGTGAAAAAGATAGCGTAGTGGTGCTGGATACTCTGCCGGAGGACTCCGGACTGCAGGGCCCGACTGAAATGATTGATCTGGTGCGCAACGAAATTCAGCTCGAAGAGCAGGCCGCGCGTGCCGAGGTGATTGATGTTCCGGATTTTGACGCAGCGGGTAATGAGCGCAAGATTCGTATCGGAATGATTGACCTGCCGACTTTCTACATTGATTTTGACGCCTACGCCAGCAACAAGCCCAATTACCGTAGCAGCACCCGTGATGTACGTAAATTAATCAACCGGCTGAAGCAGGAAGGCATTACCGGCCTGGTGATTGATCTGCGCAATAATGGTGGTGGGTCACTGCTGGAAGCCACCACCATGAGCGGCCTGTTTATCGATCAGGGGCCGGTGGTGCAGGTGCGTGACAGCCAGAAGCGCGTCGATGTGCAGGAAGACAACATACCGGGCATGGCCTGGGATGGACCGCTGGTGGTATTGGTGAATCGTTACAGCGCGTCTGCGTCCGAAATTTTCGCGGCTGCCATGCAGGACTATGGCCGGGCATTGATTGTCGGTGAGCCGACCTTTGGTAAAGGCACGGTCCAGAATCTGCTCGATCTGGATGCGCGTAATCCCGACCGGGAGCAACGCCACGGCCAGTTAAAACTGACCATGGCGCAGTTTTTCCGGATCGATGGAGGCTCTACTCAGAACCGCGGCGTGATTCCGGATATCCGCTTGCCGTCCGCCGGTGATCCACAGGATTTCGGTGAAAGCTCGCTGGATAACGCACTGCCCTGGACCCGGATTGAGCCGGCCGACTACCAGGCCAGTAATCATCTGCAGCAATTGCTGGCGCGTGCCCTGAGCAATGCTGAACAGCGTATGCACAGTGACCAGGAGTTCAAGTATCTGTTTGATGATATTGCCGAATATGAGCGCAATATAGAGCGTAAATCGGTGTCGTTGCTGGAGACCAGCCGCCGGGAAGAAATGGATGCGGCTGAACAGCGCCGGCTGGAACGCCGTGAAATGCGGGACCGTTTATTGTCCTCGGTGGTGCGCACTCCCCTGAACCCGCCCGAGGAAGCGCTGGTGACGAATGACGATGGCGCTGATGCTGACGATGACGATGAGCAGGCGGATACAGACCAGGCTGATGATCAACCCGATGTTTATCTGGAAGAGTCGGCACGGGTTCTGGCAGACATTATTCTGCTACAGCGCGAAAACCGTACCCTGGTGGCGGTGCCGCAGCTTGAGACCAGCCACACCACTGCGGATATTATCCGTCCGGAACAGGCGTTATCTGAACGCCCCGAGGGCTAGGGGTTGCCCCTGCGGCTACTATCTTAAGTAACGCTGCTGTACCAGCCCCGGATGGTGAAGCCATCGTCCGGGTGGCTGTGTTCGGCCCGCTCAGACAGTTATTCGATTATCAGGATAGCAGCGGTGCCGCCGCACCCGGCGATCTTATCGAGGTGCCATTCGGCCGGCGCAACAGCCAGGCGATTGTGATCGAGCGGGTTAGCGTTGCCGCGGTCAGCAGGCTTAAGTCAGTGCTGCGCATCATTCAGCCAGGGCGCGTTGCGCTACATCAATTGCTGTTACTGAAATGGTGCTGGCGTTACTACCAGCATCCGCCTGGCGAAGTGCTGGCAGCGGCTATTCCCAGCCTGCTGCGATCTGATCAACCCTATCAACCCAACCCGGAATTGGAGTATTACCTCACCGCCAGCGGTCGCCGGCAGAGTGAGCAGAGCTTTGCGCGTGCGCCCAGTCAGCTGGCGTTATGGCAACTGTTGAGCCAATCCCCCCAGCGCAGAGAGCATCTGCACAGTCTGCTCAACGGTTGGCCGGCGGCCTTCAAACGATTACAGCACAAGGGCTGGGCGGCGGCGCGTGAAATCACCATCCGTGAACAGTCAGGCGTGGCCGAAGCGCGGCCAGTCCAGTTGAATCAGGAGCAGCAGGCCGCCGTTAAGCAACTACGCGGGCACCTGCGGCACTATCAGTGCTGTTTGCTGGATGGGGTCACCGGCAGTGGCAAAACCGAGGTATATATTGAGCTGATACGTGAATTGCTGTCAGCCCAGCGACAGGCTCTGGTGCTGGTTCCGGAGATCGGCCTGGTCACGCAATTGGTGCAGCGTCTGCAGCAGCAACTGGGGACGCCGGTCAATACCTTTCATTCCGGTATGAGCGATGCTCAGCGGGCCCGCACCTGGCTGGCCGCGCAAAACGGCCAGGCGGAACTGGTGGTTGGTACCCGCTCCGCGGTGTTTCTGCCGTTTGCCGCGCTCGGCATGCTGATTGTTGATGAAGAGCACGATCCCGGCTACAAGCAGTTTGAGGGTTTTCATTATTCCGCGCGTGATGTTGCGATCAAACGTGCCCGGATGCTGGATGTGCCGGTGTTACTGGGGTCTGCCACACCTTCGCTGGAATCACTGGAGAATGTTCAGCGACAGCGCTATGCGCTGCTGCGGCTGACCCAGCGGCATGCTCAGGGAGCGCTGCCTGAATGGCAGCTGGTCGACTGCCGGAGTACCGCTGCCAGCCGCCAGACACATGCCAGCGGCAGCAGCTATGGTCTGCTGCATCCGGACAGTATCGCGGCGATGCATGCTCAGCTCGATGCGGGTCAGCAGGTACTGGTATTTCAGAACCGGCGAGGGTATGCGCCGTTACTGCAATGCCCGGCCTGTGGCTGGCAGGCGGATTGTCCGCGCTGCAGCGCACACATGACCTGGCACCGGGGGGCTGGCAGGCTGCACTGTCATCATTGTGAATGGCAACAGCGCCAGCCGCGCCATTGCCCGGCCTGTGCGGCGCCTGAACTGGAGCACTTTGGCAGTGGCACCGAGCAGCTTGAACAACTGCTGGCTGAGAACTTCAGCAACTTCCCGGTGCATCGGGTTGACAGTGACAGCATGCGTAACCGTCAAGCCATGCAGCGCTTACGTCGTGAGGTCTTAAACGGTCAGCCGTGTATTCTGGTGGGTACCCAGATGCTGACCAAAGGGCATCATTTTCCCAACATTACCCTGGTGATCACGGTGGACGTGGATCAGGCGCTGTTCAGTGCCGATTTCCGGGCTACCGAACGTTTGGCCCAGCAGCTGGTGCAGGTCGCCGGCCGGGCGGGGCGTGGCAGACAGGCAGGTCGCATACTGCTGCAGACCCGGCAGCCGGAAGATCCGCTGTTGCGTCTGTTGATCAGCGCTGACTACGCCCAGGTGGCCGCCAGGCTGCTGAGTTTGCGCCAACAGGCTGGTTTCCCGCCGTACGCCGCGCAGGTCATACTGCGTGCCGAAGCCGTTCAGGCCAGCGCGGTAGAACAGTTTTTGCGCCGTGCCAGGCAGGCTGGATTAAGACTGGAATTACCGGGTGAGTTGCTGGGTCCGATCCCGGCGCTGCTGGAGAAGCGGGCAGGCCGTTACCGCTATCAGCTGTGGTGGCAGGCTGAGCGACGTGAACAGCTGCAACAAGCATTGCCGGGTTGGGTTGATGCGCTGCAGGATATTCGCCAGGCGGGCGGTGTGCGCTGGCATATTGATGTGGATCCGGTGGCTTTGTGAGCCGTCAGCGCCACGGTGTGGTTGGCCGGCGACACTGGCTGCCGATACCCTGGCGTTACCAGGGTATCGGTGGACTGATTTGACTATTTCAGTGCTACGCTCGATCAGTGACTGCCGTCCGAATCTTTATCATTTTTACGCGGTGGATTTATCCACACGGTATCAATGCCGCGAGAGCGATTGGTGCGATCAATTTTTTGAATCTTGTCGTGATTGAAGTCTGATTCAACGTGGCTGTCGGCCACTTGGGAGGTATTGGGCACAGTACTGCAACCAGCCAGCATAACCAACGAAATAACCAGTGTGGAAACCATTACTTTAGTATTCATAGAAACTCTCCGGTGGCGTAATATCTTATTACGAAACCTATCGTACAATATTCGACGATATTGTCAAGCAGCACCGCGGAGATAACCGGGATATTAACGCGTCTATCACGCCTTTCAGCTTAAAATAGACAGATCAATGAATAGGAGTATGCATGAATAAGATGACCCGAGCGATGCTCACGCTGGCAGTGGGCCTGGCTTGCCCGGTGCTGGTGCAGGCTGGCGGTATTCTGCCAGCGGATGTGAGCCTGGAAACCGTTATCCCGGCCGGGCAGTTATCCGCACCGCTGGCGGCCCGGCACGCCGGTGATGATTCCGGCCGTCTGTTTGTAGTCGAGCAGGGCGGCGCGATCCGCATTCTCGATAATACCGGCACACTGCTGGCTACTCCGTTCATTAATTTATCCGGCCGGCTGGTCTCGGGTGGAGAACGCGGTTTGCTGGGGCTGGATTTTCATCCCGATTATGCCAATAACGGCCTGTTCTATGTTAATTACAGCGCGGGCAACGCTTCGCCCTTTCCGGACGGTACCACCGTCGTTTCAGAATTTCAGGTCAGCGCCGATCCGAATATTGCCGATGCAACCAGCGAACGGGTGTTGCTGACGGTGCGTCAGGACTTTTCCAACCACAATGGTGGTGATATTCATTTCGGGCCGGACGGCTATCTTTATATTGGTATGGGTGATGGCGGTTCCGGCGGCGATCCCTGTAATCGCTCACGGACACTGGACCCGGACGACCGCTTGACCGCCGGCGCCTGTCTGGATGACATTACGGTCGCCCTGCTGGGCAAAATGCTGCGCATAGATGTGGATACCACCACCCCGGCGGGCAGCAATGAGTTATGCGGCGCGGCAGCAGATGGTTCGGCTCCGTATGGCATTCCGGCCGACAATCCGTTTAATGGCGCCGACCCGGACAGCGCCTGCGATGAAGTCTGGGCATTTGGTCTGCGCAACCCGTTCCGGTTCAGCTTTGACCGGGTGCTTGGTGACATGCTGATCGCTGATGTCGGTCAGGGCACCTGGGAAGAAGTCGATTTTGAACCGCTGGAAACACCGGGCGGGCTGGATTACGGCTGGAGCATATGCGAAGGCAGCTTCCTGCAGGGGTCACAAAATAATGACTGCACGACGGGCGTGTTGCCGGTACTGGAATATCTGCACACCGGTGGGCGATGTTCAATTGAAGGGGGCTACCGTTACCGTGGTCCGGTGACTTCGTTGAACGGCCTGTACAGCTATGGTGACTTTTGCACCGGTGAGGTGTGGCTGGGGCAGGAAGGATCCCCCGGCAGCTGGACCAGCGAAGTGGTTTTTAATCTGATGAACTCAAGCCTGACTGCCTTTGGTGAAGATCAGCAGGGCAATGTGTATATTGTGACCCGCAACGAGGGCCTGCTGCGGTTTGCCGGAGACGAAGTATTTATTCTGGTGGATGGGTTCGAAGACCCGGAGATTTAGCGCGCAGCCACGACCGGTCCGGCCAGCTGGCCGGACCGCTATCCCTACCCCTATTGTTCGCGCAGCACCAGCGTCTGATAGCCGTTGTTTTCCAGCCGCTGCCGAATGGCGTTCGCTTCTCTGGCGCTGTTTAAAGGTCCCACCCTTACCCGGTGCCAGGTAACGCCATCGACGTTGACCGGAATAACCCGTACATCCACACCCAGCAGCAGCAGGTTCGCCTTGAGCGCATCGGCATCAGTTTCAGAACGAAAAGACCCGACCTGCAACTGATAACTGCTGGCCGTATCGGCCAAGCCGTCATTATTGTTGCGGCTGTCTTGTTCGATTTGTTCCGGCGGCACAATATGGTCCTGTTCCGGCAGTACCCGGAAGAAATCATACTGGCGCTCGGGCAGCTCACCCTGTCCGCCGGCAATGCCTGCCGGATCATCATCATCGATCGGCTGTTCGGGAATCTGCAGCGATTCCGGCGTCCGGATCCAACCCGACTGCAAGGCAATGGTCGCCAGCAGCAGTCCGCTGACCAACCCGCAGAAGAACCATAACCAGGCCGATCCGTAGCCGGTTTTAGTGGTGCGTACCTGACGACGTCTGGTCATGCCAATGATCTCCTACATTTCCTCGGGAGCACTGCAACCCAGCAGGCTCAGTCCATTACGAATAATCTGAGCCGTGACCGCCATCAGATTCAAGCGTGCGTTGCGCAGGTTTTCGTCATCCACCAAAGCTTTCTCAGCGTTGTAGTAAGTATGGAAATCACCTGCCAGCTCATGCAGATAATGCGCCAGTTGGTGAGGACAGCGACTGTTGGCGGCATTCATGATGCATTCCTTATAGCGGCTCAGCGTGCGCAACAGTTTCTGCTCGTGGTCATTGGTCAGTAATTTATGCGCCGCGCTGCCGATGGCCTGGTTGTGCCGGTCACCACTTTGTTCCAGGTTACGGAACACACTGGCGATCCGGGCATGGGCATATTGAATATAATAAATCGGATTGTCATTGCTTTGTAATTTGGCCTTGTCCAGATCAAAGTCCATGTGCTGTTCATGAGAGCGCAGCACATAGAAGAACCTGGCGGCGTCATTGCCGATTTCTTCACGCAGCTGACGCAGCGTGACAAATTCACCACTGCGGGTACCCATCTGAACCCGCTGCCCGCCGCGATACAGAATGGCAAACTGGACCAGTAGAATCTCCAGGTCATCCGGGTTGTAACCCATGCCTTCAGCGGCTGCCCGCAGGCGTGAAACATAGCCATGGTGATCGGCGCCGAGCACGTAAATAGCCGGTTTGAAGCCGCGTTCCAGTTTGTCGCGCAGATAAGCAATATCCGAAGCGAAATAGGTGGTGCGGCTGTTTTCCCGCACCACTACCCGGTCTTTTTCGTCACCGAAATGCGTGGCGCGAAACCACAGTGCGCCATCCTGAGTGTAGACCTGGGTGGTTTGTTTTAATTGCTCGATAGCCGCGGTGACCGCCCCGCTTTGTTCCAGTTCCCGTTCAGAGAACCAACGATCAAAATAGACCCCGAAATCCTCCAGGTCTGCCTTGATATCCTGTTGGATGCTCTCCAGCGCGGCGTTAAAACAGATCGCAAAGCCGTCTTTGCCCAGTACCTCTCTGGCGCGTGCGATCAAGGCATCAATAAAGGCTTCACGATCACCGCCATGGGCTTCATCAGGCGGTAGACCGTCATAGACTTCGACCTGAGTGTGGCGTAATCGGTCACCGTGATCACTGCGCACCGCACGCGCGATGTCATAAATATAATCACCGCGATAGCCGTTGTCGGGAAAACCGATTTTTTCTCCACACAACTCCAGGTAGCGCAGCCACACACTGACCGCCAGAATGTCCATTTGCCGGCCATTATCATTGACATAATATTCGCGGTGCACATCATATCCGGCCGCATCCAGCAGCGCTGAAAGGCTGGCTCCGTAGGCAGCGCCACGGCCATGGCCGACATGCAACGGGCCGGTCGGGTTGGCGGAGACAAATTCAACCGTCACCGGCTGACGTTGGTCCGGCTGCTGACAGCCATACGACTCACCTGCCTCAAGCACGTCATTGATCAGGCTCAGCAGACAGGATTTACTCAGGCGGACATTGATAAATCCAGGTTTGGCAACATTGATTTCTTCGATATGACGTGATTGCGGGATCTTCTTGACGATCGCTTCGGCCAGCTGCATCGGCGGCATACCGGCCTGTTTAGCCAGCATCATGGCCACATTGCAGGCATAGTCACCGTGCTCGGGCACGCGCGAGTGCTCAATTTTGATAACCGGATCAATATCAGCCGGTAGCAATTCCATGCGTCGCAGACGGTGCAGGGCTTGGCTGATCAACTCATGAATGACTTCTTTCAAGGTACCTTCCTGTTGCAGGCGATGGGTTAGACTAGTCAGTCTGAAAAAGGTCAGTTATTGTAGCGGTCTGGAGGCCCTGACATAACCCGTCTGACACACTTGCTTATACACACCGGCTGTGGATAACTCTGTCGATAAGATTTGCGATAGCTTCTTAAAGTATTGTAAATGCTGGCTTCTTTACGATTTGGTTAAAAAAAGATCATTGTAATATTTAATATAAATCAATAACTTAAAGCATTTTTCTGGAACTGTTTTTGACAAAATGCCAATAACTAGCTGTTTTGTTACAGAACCGATGTGCTGTGAATAGATGAGAAGCTGTCATTATGTCTAAGTACTATTCTGTTCGTAACTTTCTGGAGCATCAGCCATCGCTGGGTGAACGCGTCTATGTCGACCCCAGCGCCACGGTGATTGGTAAAGTCAAGCTGGCCAATGATGTGTCTGTATGGCCCGGCACCGTATTGCGCGGAGACCTGGAACATATTTCAGTGGGCGCCTATACCAACATCCAGGATAATTCCACGCTGCATGTTACCCATGATGGTCCGTATTCACCGGGTGGCTTCCCGTTACGGGTGGGGGAGTACGTGACGATCGGACATGGTGTCATTCTGCATGCCTGCACGGTCGGTGATCGTTGCCTGATCGGGATGGGTTCAATTGTGCTGGATGGTGCGGTGATCGGTGATCAGGCCATGCTTGGCGCAGGCAGTCTGGTCAGTCCCGGCGAACAGATAACCGGTAAACAACTATGGTTTGGCCGGCCGGCCAGGCCGATTCGGGATCTGACCGACAAAGAGTTGGAAATGCTGGATTATTCAGCCCAGCATTATGCCCGCCTGAAGGACAAATATCTCGGTAATACCGATGAGGTCTGAATGCATCAGCGTTTGAATCAGCACGGTTGATGCCGGAGTTCGTACCGCCGCTGTTACTGTTCGTGGCATTGCTGGTGGTGCTGCTGGCGGGCTATCCGGTGGCCTTTACGCTGGCCGGAGTATCGCTGCTGGCAGCCGGTCTGGGTAGTCTGCTGGGGGTATTCGACAGCGCTTTTCTGAACGCTTTTCCCAACCGGGTTTTTGGCCTGATGCTCAACCAGACACTGGTCGCGGTGCCGGCATTTGTGTTTATGGGCAGTATGCTGGAGCGTTCCAAACTGGCTGAAGAACTGTTGCTGACTATGGAACAGGTGCTGGGAAATGTCCGTAGTGGTCTGGCGCTGGCGGTCATGCTGGTGGGCGCGCTGCTGGCCGCCAGTACCGGTATTGTCGGTGCTACCGTGGTGACCATGGGTTTACTGGCGCTGCCCAGCATGCTGCAGCGCGGTTATTCTCCGGCCCTGGCCTCCGGCAGCATTTGTGCGGCCGGCACGCTGGGACAGATTATTCCACCCTCGATCGCTCTGGTGTTGCTCGGCGACGTGCTGGCCAATGCTTACCAGCAGGCTCAGATCAGTCAGGGCATATTCAGCCCTGATACGGTCTCGGTAGGCGATCTGTTTGCAGGCGCATTACTGCCGGGGGTGTTGCTGGTGGCGCTGTATTGCCTGTATGTCATGATCTTCGCCAGGCCGAAGCAAACCGAGGCAGGCAAGCTGACCAGACCTGGTGCCGTGCAGGTGTTAAAACTGCTGGCTGCGCCGTTATTGCTGATTGTGCTGGTGCTGGGCTCGATATTATTCGGCGTTGCCTCACCGACGGAGGCCGCCGCGGTCGGTGCGGCAGGCGCCACAATGATGGCCGCTGTGCGCGGCAAATTAAATTGGCGGGTGTTGCGCGCGGTGGTGCTGCGTACCGCGCAAATAACCAGTATGGTCTTCATGATTCTGATCGCCGCGGCACTGTTCGCGCTGGTATTCCGGGGCTTTGCCGGAGACCGGGTAGTCAGCCACGCGCTGGAAAACCTGCCTGGTGGTGTGATCACTGCCATGCTGGTGGTGATGGCGGTCATTTTCGTGCTGGGTTTTCTGCTCGATTTTATCGAGATCACCTATGTGGTGGTGCCGATTGTCGCGCCGGTATTATTCAGCATGGGTATTTCCCCGCTGTGGCTGGGTATTATGATCGCGGTTAATCTGCAAACCTCATTTCTGACACCGCCGTTTGGATTTGCGCTGTTTTATCTGCGCGGCGTTGCCGGGGACCGGATTACCACGCGGCAGTTATATCGTGGCGTAATGCCGTTTATCGGCATTCAGTTATTGCTGCTGGTACTGCTGGCGTTGTTTCCGGGGCTGGTGACCTGGCTGCCGGGCTTATTAAGTTAGGCAGCCTCTGATTTAATCTGCCATGAACGCGTTACCGTCCGAACTAGTTGTTTATTGTCTCAAGCAAAGTTGACAATTTTGCCCATTAGCTGACATTCCTCGCTGAATTCGGAACAGCAGCAGGCTGATTTACCGGATCTGCAAAAAAACCTGCTCAGATTTAGCGGTCCACTGTCGCACCTGGGACAGAAAACTGAAATATGAATCATATACGCGCCGCGACATGGGATCGCCTTCGGCAATCTCCTGCAGCACTGACTGGCTGATGGTCTTCAGGCGGGCCAGGACTTCATCCGGAAACTGGCGCAGCTGTGTGCCGTGCTGATTCACCAGAGTATCCAGCGCCTGTTGATTACGGGCAGTGTATTCACAGTGCACATCCATATTGACTGCCTGACAGGCGATCCGCACGATCTGCTGCAGGTCATTGGGCAGGGCATCAAAGGCGGCCTGGTTAACGATGCATTCCAGGATGGAACCGGGTTCCTGCCAGCCGGGGTAATAATAATACCGGGCGGCCTGATAAAGACCGAAGGCCAGGTCGTTCCACGGACCAATCCATTCGGTAGCGTCGATGGTGCCGGTGGATAACGCGGTGAAAATTTCCGCTCCGGGAATATTCTGGACCGTCGCTCCGGCGCGGCGCATGACCTCTCCGCCCAGCCCCGGCATACGGATTTTCAGCCCCTGCAGATCAGCCAGCGAATGGATCTCCCGGTTATACCAGCCGCCCATCTGTACCCCGGTATTGCCGGCCGGAAAGGCCTGCAAACCGAATGGCGCATAGACCTCATTCCATAATTCCAGCCCGCCGCCATAGTACAGCCAGGCATTGTTCTCCAGCGCATTCATGCCAAACGGCACGCTGCCGTAAAACTGGCTGGCGGGCGCTTTGCCTTTCCAGTAATAAGCCGCACCGTGCCCCATCTCAACCGTGCCCGACGAGGCGCTGTCAAATACTTCAAAAGCCGGCACCAACTCGCCAGCGCCATACAGACTGATATCCAGTCGTCCGTTGCTCATCGCGCGGATGGTATCGGCCAGTCGCTGTGCACCGGTACCCGCGCCGGGTAGATCACGTGGCCAGGTGGTAGCCATTTTCCAGCGAAAGGTCTGTTGTTGCGCACTGGAATCAACCGACGCCGGTGCGCTGGCATTCTGACCACAGGCGGCCAACAGCAGAGTGCTGGCGGCAGCTCCGCTCTGGCCAATAAAGCGACGCCGGCCGTGATCTGAAATGCTCATGTCGAGGCTCCTGCGGTGACGGGTTTAAGCCAGCTGCTGGCGCTGGCCTGCGGATGGCTGGCAGCGTCCTGCCCGGAGTTGCTGATCAGATTATGAAAATCGAATAAACGGGTATCCGCCAGTTGTGAAGGTGAAACATTACGCAGTGCGGTAAAGATATTTTCCACCCGGCCTGGCTGCTGGCGTTCCCAGTCGGCCAGCATGGCTTTGATCATCTGCCGTTGCAGATTGATCTGACTGCCACATAAGTTACACGGAATGATCGGATATTCCGCTTGCTGCGCCTGGCGAGCCAGGTCTTTTTCCCGGCAGTATGCCAGTGGACGGATAACCACATGCCGCCCGTCATCGCTGCGTAGTTTAGGCGGCATGGCTTTCAGACGGGCGCCATGAAACAGATTCAGAAACAGGGTTTCCACGATGTCATCCATATGATGACCCAGCGCTAGCTTGGTGAAGCCATGTTCATGCGCGTAGTGATACAGCGCACCCCGGCGCATCCGGGAACATAATCCGCAGGTCGTCTTGCCTTCCGGAATAACCCGCTTCACCACGCTATAGGTATCCTGTTCGATGACGTGGTAAGGCACACCGAGTCGCTGCAGGTATGTGGGCAGTACATGCTCAGGAAAGCCCGGTTGTTTCTGATCCAGGTTGACCGCCACCAGTTCAAACTCCACCGGTGCCTTGCGTTGCAGACTCAACAGCATATCCAGCATGACGTAAGAATCCTTGCCACCGGACAGGCACACCATGACGCGATCACCGTGTTCGATCATACGATAGTCTTCGATGGCCTGGCCGACCTGGCGGCGCAGGCGTTTGGATAATTTGTTGCCGGCGTATTGCTGTTTGCGTGCTTGTGCTAAATTCATGGCAGCGTTATCGTAATCATCATTAATTAAGTTTTCCAGGATACGGCTTGTGCAATACGGCATTTCGATTTGGACTGGTCAGTAGCATGGACAACGAAGAGTGCACAATATGGAAGCCGATCAGGATAGTATAGCCGCACATCTGATGGAGTTGCGCCAGCAGCACCGTGACCTGGATCAGGCGATTGCCGCGCTGGCAGCTCAAGCGGGTGCGGACCAGCTGCGTCTCAGTCGCCTGAAGAAACGCAAATTAATGCTTAAGGACCAGATGATCTATTGGCAATCCAGGATGATCCCCGACTTAAATGCCTGAGCGGGTGCAGTTTATCCGCCACCGTCAGGCTGGTTGAGGCGGCTTTTCATCGGTCGCTGGCGGGCTGATTTTGCGGGGGGCGATCTGCAGAATGCTGTGCCGGATTTCCTTGCTCAAAATCAATTTGGCGTCAATATTCAACTGCGCCAGAGCCTGGTCAAACACGAACCGGCTGTCGTCATCGCGCTGCAGCAGGCCCATCATCAGCATCTGTTCGATCAGCTGTTTGAACAGTGAACGGTCGGCGAATTCCGGTGCTTCGAACTGGTGCAGAATGCTGAGCCGTTCAGCACTTTGCTGACACAGTTTCTCCAGGTCCAGCCGGCCCAGGTTGCCGGAACCATTTTTTTCCAATACCGCTACGGTAATGTAGATGCGCTCCAGGGTTTGCAGCAGGCTGTGTGCAATCAGCCGCAGCAGATAAGCTTCACGGCTGCCGCCGGTGGCTCTTTGATAACGTTGACCGGCATCGATTTCCTGAATCAGACCAAGCTGTTCAAATATTCCCAGGTGGGCATCGACCACATCTTCCAGCGCGGCATCAGCCCAGGGCAGAAACAGTTCGTTGCGCAATAATGGATAGACCGAGCGGCAGATATCGATCAACCGCTGGCGCTTGACCACCTGGGTATGCAGAAAGCAGCTGGCTATCAATGAGGGGACCGCGATCAGGTGGGCAATATTATTGCGATAATAAGACAGCAGTACCGCCTGTTTGGGTTCAGCATGAATAATGTTGCCCAGCTCGTGTTCCTGGCGGGTCAGAATACCCAGTTCCATACCGTATTGGATGATCCCGGCAGGGTCTTTTTCGGTAATCGTGATGGATTCTGAATAAGGCACTTCAGGTAACAGCTCGAGGTACAGGTTCAGCAGGTCGCTGAGGTCCTGCTCATCCAGTGCCCGCTGCCTGGTCGCCAATAGACTGATGGACAGCAGATTAACCGGATTGACATGCGCACAGCGGTTGATATTGACCATGATGCGCTGCGCCACGTCATCCACCACCGGATTCAGCATACTGGCTTTAGGCGGTTCATCGGCAGGCAATTGCTGCCAGTCAGGATGATGCTGATCCAGCAGCTCGGACAGCAGGATCGGCTGACCAAAACTGACATTGACCTGTCCGTAATTGCGCCGCAATATGCTGAATACGCTGGTAATCAAATCCCACCAGGATTCCTTGCGTTTGGCCGAACCGCTTAGCTCCTTCTGATAAGAGCGACCTTCGACCAGGGCCTCATAACCGACATAAATCGGTTGAAACAGCACCGGCCGTTTGGGCGCCTGCAAAAATGCCTTGACGGTCATCGCCAGCATGCCGGCGCGCGGTGGCAGCAGCCGGCCGGTACGGCTGCGGGTGCCTTCAATAAAGTATTCAATATGCACGCCGCGATTCAGCAGGGTGCTCAGGTATTCATTAAACACCGTGGCATACAGCGCCTGGCTGCGGAAACTGCGGCGTAGAAAAAAACCACCGCCGCGGCGAATGAAAGAACCCAGCACCGGCAGATTCAGATTCACTCCGGCGGCCACGTGCGGCGGCACGAAGCCGCGCTGAAACAGGATGAAAGACACCAGCAGATAATCGATATGACTGCGGTGGCAAGGCACATACACCACTTCATGTCCGGGCGCGATCTTTTGAAACTGCTTGAAGTGATGGACTTCCACTCCCCGGTAAATACGGCTCCAGAACCAGCTCAGCAGAATCTCAGAGCTGCGGATAAAGGTAAATGAATAATTGGCGGCTATTTCATGCGCGTAACGGTGTGCTTCCTGCTGTGCCTCGGCGTGCGGTATGTTCGTCTTGCGGGCATGCGCCTCAATGGCGTCCTGGACCACATCGCGCTTGATAATATTGTCCAGCAGGGTACGGCGATGAGAGCGATCCGGACCGATGGCGGCGGTTCGGACCCGGCGGAAGTGAGTACGCAGTACGCGGTTGAGCTTGCGCAGCGTGCGTTGCTCGTCCAGCCCCTCGGCGCGCAGTTCCGATAAGCGCTGGGTCTGGCCAAACTGAACCAGTGTACCGCGCCCGTTGATCAGCAGGCTGAGCAGTCGCCGGATGCGCCCGGCGACTTCCCAGTTTTCACTGAACAGGATTTTGGTCAGGCTGACTTCCTGGTCCGGCGCCCGGCCGACCAGTACCGTGACCGGCACAATCTGTAATTCCTGGTCATCAGGTATAGAGCCGGATGTCAGCAGTTGCTGCAAGACCGCGGAACTTCGCCGCGGTTGCTTATGGCGCAAAAAAAGCCCCTGAAAGCGCTCCAATGCACCGTAACTGCGGGATAAGTGTGCATTACCAACGTGCAACGCAGCCAGTGGAGTGGGCAGTTGGTGATCGCGACAGGCCTGCTCCAGAATCAGCAGTGAGGATAACGCGTAACTTTCCAGAATATAGCAGACGGGTTGCTGTGGATTGATGTCCAGCTCAGCCAGCGGTTGGGGCAGGCTGCGGGCGCGTACCCACAGATGCAGAATCTTGCGCAGCAGATGCAGCCACCAATGGTGCAACCCAGTCCAGAAGTTAGAAACCTCAACCATGCAATCACTTACTATCAGCCTGTCAGGCCGGGGCTGCATGATCGCATGCCAGCCACAACGGGTAAAGCTTGCCCAGCGGCCAGATAGGGCAACTGGCTTGCCTGAAACGATGGTAAGCATTAGGGTTGGGGTTAGCAATGAATAGTTTGGGAGGCTAAGCATGCAGATTTATCCGAAAACCTTAATGGTTCTGACTTTGATTTTAGCGATGTTGGCCGGTGGTGCGCCTGACGCCAGTGCCGCTGAACGACTGCCGTATGAATATTTTGCCAAATCGACCGACTATCACGATGTCAAAATCTCCCCGGATGGCAAGCACTATGGCATCCGCTTTGAGCAGGATGACAGAATTGTTATGGTCTTTATCGAGCGGGCCAAAATGAAAATGTCCGGCAGTGTCGGTGCACTGCGGGACGGTTCGGTTATCTGGTTTAACTGGGTCAATGACGAACGGGTGTTATATGAGGCATCGGTTCGGGACAGCTATCTGGATACCCCGGTTGGTAACGGCAATCTGTTCGCGGTCAATCGCAATGGCAGCAAGCATGATTTGATCTACGGCATTGATGCCGGCAACCAGAATGACACCAGCTCTTTGCTCAATCAAAAGGAGAGTAGCTATTCCAGCTATGAGGTGGTCAGCACCATGCCGGATGACGATAAGCGAATCATTATTGCTGAATATCCTTTCCGGCAGGTTGGTCGGCTATGGAGGACTGACAGCCGTGCCTTGGTGACCGTGACCCGCCTGAATGTATATTCAGGACGTCAACGTAAACTGGATGTGCTGCCGATACCCGGTGCCAGAGCACTGGTGGATAACAATAACGCTGTGCGCTTTGCTATCGGCAGCAATGAAGACTCCAGCCTGGCGGTGCAGTGGAAGCCTGATGAGGATGCTGACTGGCAGAAATTTGATGTCACCGGGCTTGGCATCAGCTCCGCCGTGCCGTTCAGTTTTTCACAGGATAACCAGGCGGTGTTTATTTCCGGCCAGCCGGATGAGGGCGGGACCCGGGCGATTTATAAGTTGCACCTGGCTGCCGGTGAAAAAGATCTGATCTATCAGAACAAAGTTGCGAATATCAGTGGTTTTGTACGTGATATTCAGGACCGGACGATCGTCGGCCTGTTTGCGGATACCGGACAACCTGAATACGAGTACCTGCAATCTGACAGCAATACCACGGTTCATTTACATAAAAGTCTGATGGCCGCTTTTAAAGGGCAGGATGTTGATATTACCAGCCATACCGATGATGCGGAGGAAATCATTATTCGAGTTTCCAGCAGTGTCAATCCTGGTGAGTTTTATCTGTTTAACACCAAAACCAACAAAGCCGAATTCTTATTTGCGCAGAGTTCCTGGGTGGACCCGCGCAAGATGCGGCCCAAGCAAGCGGTCATGATCCCGGCCCGTGACGGATTGAAGCTACTGAGTTATCTGACCTTGCCGGATGACAGCGGTGAACCGGCGCCGCTGGTGGTGATGGTGCATGGCGGTCCGCATGGGCCGCGCGACTGGTGGTCCTACGATAGCGATACTCAGTTTTTGGCTAATCGTGGCTATGCCGTGCTGCAGGTCAATTACCGTGGCAGTGGCGGTTTTGGACCCGATTTTATCCAGGCCGGTTATGGCGAGTGGGGTGGCAAGATGCAGGATGATCTGACCGATGCAACCCGCTGGGCGATCGAGCAGGGGCACGCTGATGCACAGAGAGTTTGTATTTATGGCGCCAGCTATGGCGGTTATGCTGCCCTGATGGGGGTCGCAAAAGAGCCGGAATTATACCGCTGCGCGGTGGGCAGCGTCGGTGTATATGATCTTAAAACTTTTCTGAAAGTCGGCAATATTCCCAAACTGCGCACCGGCAAAGGCTATCTGGAAAAAGCCGTAGGCCATGACCCTGAGTTATTGCAAGCACGTTCACCGGCCCAGAACGCGGATAAAATCAAAGCCAAGGTCCTGCTGGTACACGGCGGTGAAGACACGCAAGTACCTATTGTTCACGCGGAAAAAATGCGTGAGGCATTGCAGCAGGCCGGGAACCCTCCTGAATGGCTGGTGTTTCAGCGCGAAGGTCATGGTTATGCCAATGTGGATAATCGCATTGAGTTTTACCGGAAACTGGAAGCTTTTCTGGACCAGCATATCGGGAGCAGAAGCGACTTGGAAGCCAGTAACACAGAGGCACCATAATTGTTGAGTTTGTCAGCTATGTTGCATTATAGAGAGCTTGTCTGACTCGATATAATCGATGCTGAAATCTTTGTCACTACAGCAGTAGGCAAGGTTTTATCTGAAACTGGGAGGCATGACTGGGGAATACAATGCTAATTGGCATAAAAAAACCGGATCAGTGTCTGATCCGGTTTAAAGTTTCCGGTCAAGCCGGGAAGGAATTCTGTGTTTAGGGCACATCGGAATTCATGCGTATATAGTAGCTTATATTGCATTTATAATGCAATACTTTATTAAAAACTTATAACTCATTGTTTTTATTGAAAAATTGATTGAATCTGCTGTTGCATCGTATTCGCGGCGGCGGCTGGATTGGTGGCATCACGGATGGGGCGGCCGACGACGATGTGGTCGGCGCCCAGGGCAAAGGCCTGCGCTACCGAAACCGTGCGCTTCTGATCATCATCGTTGGCTACCGGACGGATACCGGGGCAGATGACCAGCAGTTGATGATCGATATGCTGGCGCAGTGCCTCAGCTTCCAGACCGGAGGAGATGACCCCGGCGCAGCCCAGTTGCAGCGCGCGTCTGGCGCGCGATAGCACCAGCGTGCGGGCATCGCATTGAAAACCCAGATCATCCAGATCGCCCTGATCAAGGCTGGTCAACGCGGTTACCGCCAGCACCTGAGTATGCCGGGCGGCATCGGCGGCGGCTTTAAGCATGGCGTCCTGACCGTGTACGGTACAGAAATCCACCTGATGCTTATCCAGTTGCCGTACCGCGGCAGCTACCGTGGCGGGTACATCAAACAGTTTGAGATCAGCAAAAATTTTCTTGCCGCGCTGTTTCAGCTCGGTGACCAGTTCGAAGTAAGCGCCAGACAGGAACAGTTCCAGGCCCAGTTTGTAGAACTGTACCGAATCGCCCAGCTGGTCGATCAGGCTCAGCGCGGTCTCGGCATCCGGGACATCCAGCGCAAAGATCAGGCGCTCATTGGCGGGAATGTTTTTCGGTGGATAGTGGCTCATGCGGGTAAATCCTGGTGGTGGAGCAAAAAATCAAACAGCGCGCTGGCGCAGGTTTCCGGTGCATCCATATGCACATGGTGATGACCGGCAACGTCGAGTTGCTGATAATCGTCCAGCATGGCTTTACGCCGCTGCATATGTGGCATTGACATAAATTTCGAAGGCGGGTCAGGCATGATCTGGAATACCGGGCAACGGATACCTGCTAGCAGGTACAGGATTTCTGACTCGGTAAAACGCATCGGGCTGGCAATGCGCAAGCGCGGATCAGTGCGCCATACCCAGCCCTCCGATGTCTGGCGCAGGCCGCGTTCGACCAGCTGCGCAGCGCTGTCCGGCAACATGCGATTGGTTTTCAAACGGGCCTGGGCCGCGGCTTCCGGAGTGACATGCCGGCGCAATTGAGTGAGTGAGGCCTGTTTTAGCCCGGCCAATGCTTCGCGCATCCGGGTGGCGGCCTGTTGCGGTTCGCCCGGCAGTGGACCAAGGCCTTCGACAATGGTCAGGCAGCGGACCCGCTGGGGCAGACCCGCGGCGATCAGGCAACTGATGGCGCCGCCCAGCGAATGACCGAGCAGGGAAAATGCCTGCCAGCCCAGGGCATCCGCGACCAGTTCGGCATCACGGGCGAAGTCCATCATGCTGTACCAGCCGCCGTCCGGACGGTGTTCGGACCAGCCATGGCCGGCCTGATCGATGGCCACCAGATCAATGCTGTCCGGTAAAAATGGCGCCATGGGTAAAAATGAATGGGCATTGTCCAGCCAGCCGTGCAGCGCCAGTACTTGTACCGATGCGCCGCGATTCCAGCGCAGGCCGCGCAGAGTGACGTCACTGGGCAGTTTCAGTTCAAGTGGCTCAGCAGTATTCACGGGTTGGATTCCAGCGACGTCAGGTTGGCATAAGCCAGCACCAGCCATTTGCTGCCGGCGTCTTCAAAATTAACCTGTACCCGGGCATGCGCGCCATTGCCTTCCAGCTGCACGATCATGCCATCGCCAAACTTATGATGATTGACAGACTGTCCCAGATAGAAACCACCAGCACTTCCGAGATCGCCGGCAGCGCTGGCATTCTCGCTGGAAAAGTCACTGCCAAGGCCGATCCGCGGACGCACCATTTCCAGCAATTCCTGCGGGATTTCACGCATAAAGCGCGATGGCCGGCACAGATTCTGATTGCCATGCAGACGGCGGATTTCGGCGTGGCATAAAAATAATTCTTCCCGGGCCCGGGTCATGCCGACGTAGCACAGACGGCGCTCTTCCTCCAGATTGCCGGCCTCCTCAACTGAGCGCTGATGCGGGAACAGGCCTTCTTCCATACCCACCATAAACACCAGTGGGAATTCCAGACCTTTGGCCGAATGCAGGGTCATCAGCTGTACGCAGTCATCCCAGTCCTCGCCCTGGGCTTCACCGGCTTCCAAAGCCGCCTGGGCCAGAAACGAGGTCAATGGCGTCATGCCGGCCTGCTCGTCTTCGTAGGACAGATCAAATGTGTCCCCGGCACGGATCAGTTCGTCCAGGTTTTCGCGCCGTGATTCGGCTTTTTCCGGACCTTCCTTATCATAGTGAGCCGGCAATTCGGTGGCATGCAACACGGCGCGTATCTGGTGTCCCAGCGTCAGTTCGGTGTCAGGCTCGCCGAGATCGGTAATCAGTTGCATAAAGTTCCGCAGCGCGGTGCGTAATCTGCTCGCCTTGTCCGCGGCGCACAGTTGCTGCGCCGCCTGCCATAGCGATACCCCGGCATCAGCCGCCAGGGCGCGCAACTGACTGACGCTGCGTTCGCCGATGGCACGGTTGGGGGTGTTGACCACCCGCTCGAAGGCGGCGTCATCATCAGGGTTGGCGATCAGGCGCAGATAGCCCAGCGCATCCTTGATTTCAGCCCGTTCGAAAAAGCGCAGGCCGCCGTAGACCCTATAGGGCAGGCCTTCGCGCAGCAGCACCTGCTCGAACAGTCTGGACTGTGCGTTGGAGCGATACAAAATCGCGCTTTCCTCAGCACGCCGCTGATTGGCTATCCATTGCTGGACCTGGCCGATCACAAACTCGGCTTCGTCCTGTTCGTTATAGGCGCTGTAAATCCGCACTGGACTGCCGGCGGCGGATTCAGTCCACAGGTTTTTGCCCAGCCGGGCTTCATTGCGGGCAATCACAGCGTTAGCGGCGGCGAGGATATTGCCGGTGGAGCGGTAATTCTGTTCCAGACGCACCGTCTTGGGTTTAAAGTCCTGCACAAAAAACTGTACGTTCTCGACCCGCGCGCCGCGCCAGCCGTAAATCGACTGGTCGTCATCACCAACCGCAAATACGCAACCGCTCTGGCCGGCCAGCATTCTGATCCAGGCGTATTGGATGGTATTGGTATCCTGAAACTCGTCGATCAGTAAATGCGGGAAGCGCTGCTGGTACTGGGCCAGCAACTGCGGGTTTTCCAGCCACAGCTCATGCGCGCGCAGCAGCAGCTCGGCAAAGTCCACCAGCCCGCTTTGCTTGCACTGCTGCTCATAGGCCTGATAAATCTGCACCCAGCCATTGATCATGGCATTGTCGTAATGCTCGATTTCATCCGGCCGCAGACCTTCATCCTTGCGGGCGTTGATATACCACTGCGCCTGCCGTGCGGGCCATTGATTTTCATCCAGACCCTGCTCACGGATCAGGCGGCGGATTAAACGGTATTGATCGTCGCTGTCGAGGATCTGAAAAGTCTGCGGCAACCCGGCCAGTTCATGATGACTGCGCAACAGGCGATGCGCCAGACCGTGAAATGTGCCCACCCACATGCCACGCGTCGGCACCTGCAGTAAATCCTGGACCCGGTGGCGCATCTCACTGGCGGCTTTATTGGTGAACGTCACCGCCATGACATTCAGTGGCGAGACATGCTCGACCTGAATCAGCCATGCCAGCCGGTAGACCAGCACCCGGGTTTTGCCGCTGCCGGCGCCGGCCAGAATCAGTAGATGGCCGGGCGGCGCGCTAACGGCTTCGCGCTGTGCGTCGTTAAGCGGATCCAGCAGGTGTGAGACATCCATACGCTTTAGCGGTTGATCGCCCGGTGTCCGATATCGGTGCGATAGAAACAGTTATTCGCGGAAATCTGCTGCAGCGCGGCATAAGCCCGCTGACGGGCGGTATCGAAATCATCGCCCAGCGCGGTGACGCATAAAATACGCCCGCCGGAACTGACCAGCTGACCCGCTTCATTTACCGTGGTGCCCGCATGGAAGGCAACCAGATCATCACTGGCGGCGGGCAGATCAGCCAGCGGCAGGTGTTTTGCATAGGCGCCCGGATAGCCCTCGGCGGCCAGTACCACACCCAGCGCGGGACGCGGGTCCCAGTCCGCGGTCACGCCGGCCAGACGGTTATCCAGCGCGGCCTCAATTAATTCCACCAGATCACTGTTCAGGCGCATCATTAACGGCTGGGTTTCCGGGTCACCCATGCGGCAGTTGTATTCCAGTACCCGCGGCTGACCCTGCTCGTCAATCATCAGGCCGGCATATAAAAATCCGGTAAACGGCAGACCATCATCGGCCAGTCCCCGCAGGGTGGCCTGAATGATCCGGCTTTCGACCAGCGCCTGAAGCTCATCGTTCAGCACCGGTGCGGGTGAATACGCACCCATGCCGCCGGTGTTCGGTCCGCGGTCGTCATCGAACGCGCGTTTGTGATCCTGGGAACTGGGAAAAGCGAGGTAGTCAGTGCCTGCCGCCAGCACAATAAAGCTGGCTTCCTCGCCGGTCAGGAATTCTTCAATCACGACCTGCTGACCGGCGCTGCCAAATTGCTGATGTTCCAGCATATCGCGTACCGCCTGTTCAGCTTCCGTCGGGGTCGCTGCGATGATCACGCCTTTGCCGGCCGCCAGACCGCTGGCTTTAATCACCACCGGCATTGACTGTGAACGCAGATAGTCGAGCGCCGGCTGCAGTTGCTGGAAACTGGCATAACTGGCGGTGGGAATATGGTGACGCCGCATAAAATCCTTGGCGAAAGCCTTGGAGCCTTCCAGCCGGGCGGCGCTGGCGGTCGGTCCGAAGCAACGCAGACCGGCCGCCTGGAAGCGATCGACAATGCCATCCACCAACGGTGCTTCCGGACCCACGATCGTTAACTCGATGGCTTCGCTTTGTGCCAGCGACAGCAGCGCGGAGATGTCCTCGGCGGACACGGCTACATTGCGTGTTTTGCTCAGCCCGGCGGTGCCGCCATTGCCCGGCGCCAGCAGGATTTCCGTCACTGATGGTGATTGCGCCAGCTTCCATGCCAGGGCGTGTTCGCGGCCACCTGAGCCGACAATTAATAGCTTCATAGATACCCGTTATTCATCGTATTGAAATTGTAGCTTAGCGCTGAGGCCGTGCGGCGATCAGGTTAATGCCGGAAGTGCCGCCGGGTGGTGAACACCATGGCCATGTCATGTTCGTTAGCGGCGTCAATCACTTCCTGGTCACGCCGCGAGCCGCCGGGTTGAATGATACTGCTGACAGCGGCTGCATGAGCTTGATCAATGCTGTCCCGGAATGGAAAAAAAGCTTCTGAGGCCATCGCGCATCCGGCTACCGTGAGCTTTGCCTGGGCGGCTTTTTCCAGCGCAATCCTGGCGCTGTCGATGCGGCTCATCTGACCGGCGCCGATGCCCACGCTCTGCTGGTTTTTGGCATATACCACGGCGTTGGATTTGACGAACCGCACCAGTTGCCAGGCAAATAGCATATCGCGCCATTCCTGTTCGCTCGGGGGGCGCTGGCTGACCACCTGCATGACTTCCCGCGCGACCGTATCCAGATCGGGTTGCTGCACCAGGTAACCGCCGGCTATGCGGCGGTAATCAAGCGCGTCATTTCGCTGCAGCGGGTTCAGCGGCAGGGTCAGCACCCGGACATTGGGCTTATCGGACAGGACCTTCAGCGCGGCCGGCTCAATCTCCGGCGCCAGCAGAACTTCCAAAAACTGATTGCCGATCAAATGCCGGGCGAAAGCTTCATCCAGGCGCTGGTTCAGCGCAATAATGCCGCCGAATGCCGAGGTTGAATCACAGTCAAAGGCGCGCTGATAAGCGGCGCTGATATTCTCCCCGCAGGCAGCGCCGCAAGGGTTGGCGTGTTTGACGATCACACAGGCGGCCGGATTGGCGCTGCTGGCCTGGGTGGTGACGGCCTGCAGACAACTCCAGGCACCGTCGGCATCCATCATGTTGTTATATGACAGCGGCTTGCCCTGGTGCAGTCGGGCTGCGGCAAAACCCTGCGGCGATTGTCCGGACGGACGGTAAAAAGCAGCTGCCTGCTGCGGATTTTCGCCATAGCGCAGAGCCTGTTGCCGGGTCAGGTTCAGATTTAATTGCCCGCTCAGCTCAGCATCAGCAGGGCCAAACTGTCCGGCAAGATAGTGGCTGACCATGGCATCATAAGCGGCCGTCATCTGAAAGCCTTTCAGCGCCAGTTGCCGGCGTATGCTCAGTTCAGGTGCGGACGGCAATTGTTGACTGAGAGTGGCGTAATCGGCCGGATCGGTGAGCACCGTGACCCAGGCATGATTCTTGCTGGCGGCGCGCAGCATGGCGGGACCACCGATGTCGATTTGTTCGATCGCCTCGACCAGACTGCAGTCTGGTCGGGCAATGGTATCCGCAAAGGGATACAGGTTAACCACCAGTAGATCAATGGCGGTGATGCCATTGGAATCCATCACCTGGGCATCCTGGTCCCGGCGCCCCAGCAGGCCGCCGTGAATAACCGGGTGCAGGGTTTTGACCCGGCCATCCATAATCTCCGGCTGGCCGGTGACGGTGCTGACCTCGGTGACTGCAATGCCTGCCTGCTGCAAGGTCCTGGCCGTCCCGCCGGTGCTGAGCAGGCGTACGCCACTGGCTGCCAGTGCCTGGGCCAGTTCGACTATTCCGGTTTTGTCAGAAACGCTTAATAAAGCGGTTTGGATGGTAAGCTCACCACAGGTATCGGGCATATCGCTGAGTGTTTGAGAACAGCGGGTAAGTTTACCACGCGGCCCATTCAATTAACCGACTCTGAGCAAGGACTTTTATCCGCGCAATTGATGACGGTCCAGGCGCTGACGCAGGGTGGCGCGGGTAATGCCCAGCAGTTGCGCGGCTTTGGATTGGTTGCCCTGAGTGTGCTCCATCACTGCCTGCAGCATGCCGATCTCGGTTTCATCAATGATGCGCTGATAGATACCAGTGCACTCAGCATGCCCGATATCTGACAGAAACTGTTGGGTGATCTCATAAGTATGGCCGGATAGACACGAGTTGCAGCGGTTATTTGGCATGATTTTGTTATCTTCTGTTCCAAGGCGCTCGGATAGAACCCTTAATTAACATTCTAATCTTATTGGCATATCACTGTTGCAATAAGCCCCCTTCGACTGCTCTTGTTGAGCCGGTAACTACTGGCTGCCGTTGACAGGCTCCAGGCTTAGCTCGTCGGTGGCGCTCAATGATAGAGCCTCATTGTAACGCTGCACTTCAATTTGATACTGCTCACGTACCAGTTGCTGTTTGTTGGTCAAATCTCCCAGCCGGGTGCGCTGCCGGCTGAGTGATTCACGCAGCGATTGAGCGGTATCGTGCAAAGTGGAGTAGACCAGCCCCTTTTGATCTGAAATCTGCCGCTGCATGGATTCGGCATCGGCCAGATGTTCGCGCAGTTGCGCAATCTGGCGTTGTGTAACTTCGCGTTCCTTGCTGATGATGTTCAGCGAGCGGTCGCGCACACTGGCGATATCGTCAACGCTACGGTAAGTGGCCAGCAGCAGGCGCTTCTGTACCCGTGCAGCGCGCTGATTTTGGCTCAATTCGGTTTCTATCAGAATATCGGGCACATTGGCGTCTTCAATATGCTCCAGCACCACCCCCTGATTGCTCAGCCGCTGATGTTCGGCGCGCACCATTTCGGGAGGAACATGATGGCCGAAATGAATTTCACCGTTCTCGTCCACCCACTTATAAATGGATTGCGCGAAAGCACAAGGGATGGTGGCCAGCGTGAAGAGCAGCGCCAGCCGTAGTATTAAACGGCATTGATTCAATGTGCACTCCATAGCGATTGATAGTTTAGCATAGCCTGACGATGTTGCTGAAGGGTTTCAGAGCCAGCCAGATAAGCGATCAAATCCTGCAATCGGGCGATCGCGATGACCGGTATGCCCGTGGCAGTGAGTTCCTGGCTGGCGGACATTTCCCGCTGGCCGCGTTCCTCCCGGTCCAGGGCAATCAGCAGCGCCGCCGGTTGAGCGCCGGCAGCTTTGATCAACTCAATTGATTCGCGTGCGGAGGTGCCCGCCGAAACCACATCATCAATGATCACGACTCCACCCTGCAAGGGTGCCCCGACCAGTTGTCCGCCCTCGCCGTGGTCTTTGATCTCTTTGCGGTTATATGCCCAGGGCAGGTCACGCGCCGGGCTGTCAGGCCGGGGCTGGGCAAATTCCGCTGCCAGCGCCGCTGCCAGCGGGATGCCTTTATAGGCTGGTCCAAACAACATATCAAACCGCAGCCCGGACTGTTCCAGGGCCGCCCGGTAACAAGCGCACAGCTGTTGCAGGGCTGAGCCGCTGGAGAATTGCCCGGCATTAAAGAAGTAGGGACTCTGGCGGCCGGATTTAAGGGTAAAGGTTCCAAACCGCAAGGCTTGAACCCTGACGGCCAGTTGCAAAAAATCCTGGGTGTGTTGATGCATACGTTACTCACTTTGGCAGGCAGATTTCGATACTGATTTGCGGTCGGGTGCGTGGCTTTTCCATAATCTTGCCGTTATGCTGGCCGCCATGCGAGTTATAACATTAAATGCAAATGGTATCCGGGCCGCGGCGCGTAAAGGTTTTTATGAATGGCTGGCGGCGCAGCAGGCCGATGTGGTGTGTATTCAGGAAACCAAAGCGCAGGTGGAGCAGCTGAGTGATCCGATGTTCAGCCCGGCCGGCTATCACTGCGAGTACGCGGATGCCGTCAAGAAGGGTTACAGCGGCACCGCGATTTACAGCCGGGTGAAGCCGCGAGCTGTGCAGGCGGGGCTGGATTGGCCGGACATCGACATGGAGGGACGCTGGCTGCAGTATGATTTCGATAATATTTCAATCGTGTCACTGTACCTGCCGTCAGGCACTTCCGGGGATCAGCGCCAGGACGTTAAGTACCAGGTGATGGATTATCTGACGCCGCGGTTATTGCGGATGTCACGCGATAAGCGTGAGTGGATTATCTGCGGCGACTGGAACATCGTGCATACCGAAAAAGATATCAAGAACTGGAAAAGTAATCAGAAAAATTCCGGTTGTTTGCCGCAAGAACGTGCCTGGCTGGATCGGGTTTTCGGCGAATTGGGTATGGTGGATGCTTTCCGGGTGGTGGATGACCGCGCTGAACAATATACCTGGTGGTCGAACCGGGGCCAGGCCTGGGCCAACAATACCGGCTGGCGGATTGATTATCATGTTATCAGTCCGGGTCTGAGTGATAAGGTCAGCAGCGCGGCGGTTTACCGGGATGAGCGATTTTCTGATCATGCCCCGCTGACCATTGACTATGACTTCAAGCTGGCCTGAATCAGCTTGAGTCAGGAGCCGACTGACACTGCCCGGGTGACACGCTCCTGGCAGGACATTCTGCTCAACCGGCGGATGTTGATCTGCATATTCCTTGGATTTACCTCGGGTCTGCCACTGTACGTGCTGATCCAGCTGCTGCCCGCCTGGTTGCGTACTGAAGGCGTTGATCTCGGTACCATCGGGTTGTTCAGCCTGATTTCGCTGCCTTATACCTGGAAGTTTCTGTGGTCACCGCTGCTGGACCGGTTTGCGGTTCCCGGTTTGGGCCGGCGGCGTGGCTGGATGCTGCTGACCCAGCTGGTGCTGCTGGTCAGCATTGCCTGGATCGGCAGTTATCAGCCAGACCAGTCGATGCAGATGATCATTTACCTGGTGCTGGCTATCACCATCGCCAGCGCCAGCCAGGATATTGCCATCGACGCTTATCGGCGTGAATTGCTGGCGGATGATGAACTGGGTACCGGCAATGCGATACACGTTAATGCTTATCGTCTGTCTTCACTGGTGCCCGGTTCGCTGGCCTTGATCCTGGCTGATCACTTTGCCTGGCAAGTGGCATTCTGGGTGACCGGCGCATTTATGCTGGTCGGTATCGTGATGACGCTGTGTATCCGTGAAGTCAGTGACTCGGCCATTGCGCCACGCAGTTTACACGCCGCGGTGATCGAGCCGTTTCGTGAATTTGTCATGCGTAACGGCTGGCACCGGGCCTTATTGGTGCTGCTGTTTATGCTGCTGTATAAGCTGGGCGACAACATGGCGGTAGCGCTGGAAACGCCGTTCTTTCTGGATCAGGGCTTCAGTTTGACGGAAATTGGCTCGGTCAAGAAACTGTCGGCACTGTGGTCATCCATTGCCGGTTCGATCGTCGGCGGGGTGGTGATGCTTAAGGTCAGCATCAACCGAGCCTTATGGCTGTTCGGGGTTGTGCAGATCATGTCAATTCTCGGCTATGCTTTGCTGGCGTGGGTGGGGTACTCTCTGCTGATGCTGTTTGCCGCGGTCAGTTTTGAATATTTCGGGGTCGGCCTGGGTACCGTGGCGCTGACCGCTTTTATTGCTCAGCAGACCAGCCTGAAGTTTGCGGCCACCCAGTTTGCGCTGCTGACCAGCCTGACGGCGGTGCCGCGTACCTTCGCCAATGCCAGCACTGGTTTTATTATCGAAGCGATCGGTTATTTTAATTTTTATCTATTGTGCTTTGCGCTGGCGATTCCCGGCATGCTGCTGCTGTTCAAGGTAGCGCCCTGGAATCAACAACAGACGCCTGAATAGGCCTTTGCCAAGGCCGCAACCGAAAGTTTATTAAGGCGTTTATTCCGGCTGGCACAGAGCAGTCAACTCCGGACCGGACTGAATTTTTTCGTCCGCCGGGCTGGCAAATGGATGCGCCCGGAAAAAGCCCCACGCCGCCGCGCTGACCGCCATCGGTATGCTATGCCCCTGGCGATGGTTACACAGCACCACCGGGTGCCCGCGTGACTGCAGGGTGGCGGCAAATTCACGGCTGGTTAGCTGGAAATCCAGAATGTAACGGTCCCGTTCACCACCATGGATGATCAGGGCCGCGAATGGGTTATCAGGGTTTGACGCGGTGGTCTCGGTGCTGTCCTGGCCCTGGAACAGTAAATGTCCGCCGGACAGCACGGCGATACTGGCCACATAGTGGGCACGTTGATAGCTCATCGCGGTGGCGTGCAGACCGCCGGCACTCATGCCCATCAGGTGAACGCGGTCAGGGTCAATGCCGCCCGCGGCGTTTGCACAACCGATGACTTCGTCGGCAAGCAGCATGTCACCGCTGCTCCAGATGCCATTGCCACTGGTGGTTTGACCATTGCCGGTGCTATCCAGAAAAGCCACCAGCAGCCCGCCCATGGCCCGCAGCTGTTGTTGTGCCTGGGCGTCGAAAGCGGTTTTCAGTTCGTCCAGCGGATCAGTGCCAGTGCCGTGCCAGTATAAAATCAGCGGACCTTGCAGGTCGGCCGACCCGGCGACCACAATCATAACGTCTACCCCCAGAAAGCTTACGACTCCTTCAGTGATGGCCGGGCACTGTTGTGCCGGCTCCGGCAGCTCAGGCTGTTGTGCGGGGCAGAGCGCCGCGGTCAGGCTTAACAGCAGGCCAATAAAACAACACCGGACATGGCTGCTGGCCGGCTGGCGGGGAGTTGGCGGCTCAGCTGTCTCCGCTGCGTTTAACATGGGTGACAGTCAAGGTTTCCACCACTTCGTCAGCGGGGTTTTTTTTGACGAAGCTGCTGGTATATTTATCGTCGCTGAGCCAGTGATCGGTTCTGGTTACCGCCAGCCATTGCTGGGAATCGTCGTCAAAGACTTTACCGGTAAATTCCAGGCTGTCAGCATCTATGCGGGTCCCTTCCATCACCTGAATGTAATCCTGCATCCGATCCACCCAGATTGAAGTCCAGGTATTTTTCTTTTGATCAAAACCCATGGACTCACTGGCATCGTAAGCCATACCCAGATAGTTGCCCAGATGCCGGCTGGCTGTCCAGTTAGAGCCAATCAGGTCGGTGGTGGAATGCCCATCCCATTTGATGGGTTCTGCGATATCCGGATTGCTCCATTCAATGGTGGTATCCCAGGTCCCGGCGTAACGCTGCAGGGTAGTAGCCACATCCTGCTGGTCGGCGCCAAGCATGGGAGACAGTACCAGAATGCTGAGCCAGGCCAGTAGCTGACAGATCGGCAGCGTGCCGTTAAGCGCCGGTCCACGCATTGCATTGACTCTAGGAAGAATTTTGCTAGTATCAGTTTTGTTGGACATATGCACTACCATGGTTTGTTTGTTAAATAGCGTTTAACTATGGTGAGTTAACGGACGCATACCAGAACTATGGAGGTTTAGTCTAATGTATCACAAGCTGTTTTGCATCGTCTCGCTGGCTGTCATATCGAACTGTGTTTTCGGGACTGAACCTCAGCACTATCCCAATCTTCCGCCTCCGCCGGTTTTACTGGATAACGACAAGGTTATTGTTCAGGGTATGCCGACGGTAACCACCTGGACAGGCCTGCACTCGCATGAAGGTAATCAGCTGGTAGTGGTGCTGGAACCATTTACCATGGAATATCTCAAGGACGGTGAGCAGTCTCAGGTGACCTACGCTGCCGGCGATGTTTTCTGGATTGACAGCGGCGAGCATGACCATCGCGCTGTTGATGTGGGGCGGGTTGCGGTCATCACCATCAAGTAATGTCAGGGCCATCGGGAATTTTATTCAAACGGTGGACTTAAAATTACCGTGTGCTGCAACGCCTGCGTATCAGATCGAGTGTCCGGCGACCATCGCCTGACTGGATAACAATGTAAAGGACCAGTCGATGAAAAACCTTATCCTGTCAGCCCTGCTGGGTGGTGTCGCTATATTTATCTGGGGTTTCATTTTCTGGGTGATGCTGCCGTCCGATCAGTATGCTTACAAGCTTTCTCAGAATGATCGCCAGTTAATCAGCTTTATGGAACAGCGTTACGATATTCCCAGTACCCACGTCAGTTATCTCTCAGAGCAGGAGACCCCTATCGTTGCCACCGTTTTTCTGCAGCGCAGCAACGGTTATGCTAGCATGTTGTGGCAGGGGCTGATCTTTATGATTATCGCCGCGGGCTGTCTGGCAGTGGCGATACGCTTGATACCGGTGCTGCCGTCGAGCTATTTCAAACGCGTCATGCTGATCAGCGTGATCGGTATTGCAGCCACTGTGCTCGCCAATCTGGGTGATCCCATCTGGTTTACTCAAGGCTGGGGGTGGCATCTGGTGCAGGCAGCCTATGATTTAAGCTGCTGGGTGGTGGCTGCGCTGGTGCTGGCGGCTTTTATCAAACCGCCCCACGTCTCTTCGGCCTGATCAGCTTTCCGTCAACGAGAGGGTATGGCCATCCGGGTCTTTGAACCAGGCAATTCTGGCCTGATTAGGAATGGTCATAATGCCGTGTTCATCCTGCGGTAGCTGGTCATAATGCTCGAACGCCACATTGCGTCCCGCCAGTTCTGATACCACTCGTTCTATATCATCAACCTGCCAGCCCAGAGCGGTATAGGGAGGGGGTTCTACTTTATCGACCTTCTGGATACGCAGCACGTTATCGCCGACCTGAAAACTGAGTGCCCAGGGCTCATCACCCAGGCAGGTCAACTGCAGGGTGTTTTCAAAAAAATCTCTGGCTCTGGATGTATCGGTGGTGGCGAGAAATAAAATGGGCTTATCGAGCATGTTAATCATCTCCGGATTAGGGCGGCTTGGCCGATCCTGGCAAGCAGATCAGGTTTTAGCTAAACGTGATTGATTCTGCCATAGGCTTATGACATGGGTCAAAGATTAACCATACATAATTAATTAAGCCGTTACGGAATACTTTGTGGTGCAGTTGCACGGCTTATCCAGTAGGTTTATGATGAAGGTATATATCCCGATATATTACGCGCGTTAATTCAAGCAATAGCTATAAGCGTGAGGGAACGGCAATGGCCTGTAGGGCAGTCTTATTGACATATTTTCGTCATCTACACGGATGTCAAAGCCCCGCTTTTGCGTTCAATATACAATCCATTCTTAGCGGGGGCGATTTATTCCGATGCTTGTGCTCCATAGGTTATCTCATGGCGAGATATTCTGATCACCATATACTGAACCGCACCGTGAAATTCATCTTGAGTGTGCTGCTCAGGCAACAGTGTAGCTCTCCACAAAAGTTTTTTGCGCCACCGACATCGGCGCAACCATCAGTGTCATGACAGTGTGTTACCGCGGCGTCAGCCGCTGACGCTGGTTTACAGGCCGATACTATGAATATCGGTGGATAAAGATGTTGAATACAAAAGATCCCAAATCAGTGGGACATACAACAGGAGTTGGATAATGAATAAATTAAGCATTATAAGTATAGCCGCGCTGCTGGGTGCAGTGGCGGGCTACAGTGTGGTCAAGGACACGTCCGCCATTGATGCGGCAGAGAGCATTCTGGGTCTGTTGGTGGCTGATGCGGTGGCCGATTCGCATACCGAAAAACCTGCCGCCATCTTCCAGCGGATGCGGGCCAGTTCGGTTTACGTGAACCCGCCTGAACTGGCACGCTTTGGTTATTCCAATGCGGTGGTGGTGAATAACTGGACCGGCTTTAAAAAGCTGCCGCCGGTATTTTCCGAAGGTCGTGACGGCGGGATGCAGAAGCAGACCCACTCGGCCCTGAAAAGACTGCAACAGATGCTGAAAAAGAATGCTATACCCAACCGGCATATTATCGGGCTGGATGTTTATTTTGAGGGTTCAAAATTTGATGACGTTATGGCAATTTCTGAAATCCTGGAGGGATTCTTTGCTTCCCGGACCAGTTATAAAACCAATCCTGAAACCTTGGTGGATATGCCTGTACGCAATATTTTCGGCGTTAAAAGCCTGCGTGAGCAGTATGGCAGAGATGCCGCAGACAGTGGTCTGGTGCTGGTGCCTACCATACTTGATCCGGAGACCACTACTTCCGAACGGCTGAGTGATCTGAAGGCCAGTCCGGCCCGCAAGGATGGCCATGCCACGTTTTTAATCGGTGGTCTGATGTCTCAGGATCTGGGTTTTTCAGTGGCGACTGAAGACCAGCCGAAGGCAGCCCTGAGTAATCTGGACATCGTGTTGCGTGATATCGGCGCGACCCGTAAAGACATTGAAAAGCTGAAAGTCAGCTATGTGGCAACCAGTGGCTTGACGGTAGAGTCGATTCGGCCACAGATCGCGGAATTTTTTGGCGACAGCGCGCCTGAAGTGGAATGGTTGGAAGTCGATCTGGCGGGCTTTGCCAGCAACGACACCTGCGTTGAAGCGGTCGGCTCAATACGGATTATTACTCCCTGATGGCGTTGCACGGTTATGCAGGGCAGGTTACTAGCCGATGGCAGACACGTTATCTTTCCGAACAAAACAGTCAAGAGGTAAGCAAAATGAATAACATCATGCTAAAGACCGGTTATCCGGCAAGGATTTTAGCTATGGCGCTGGGTATGCTGCTGACGGGTTCCGCGCTGGCGGGCGATCAGCAGGCTGCTGGAGAAGAAGACCTGGACAAGTATGTTGGTACCTGGGACATCAAGGCGGTGATCAAGGTATCAGAAGATGCTGATCCGGTAGAGATCACCGGCATAGCGGAAAAGGAACTGGTGGGCGGACGCTGGATTGTAAGCCGTTTTGAGGCGGACTACTTCGGCATGCCGTTTACCGGC